>NZ_JAKNQJ010000001.1 GCF_022662335.1 Sphingomonas sp. CROZ-RG-20F-R02-07
TCACATGCGCGGGTGAAGCATGGTGAACGCGTTAACTGTGAGAGAACAATGCTTTGATGGGCCAGGAAACATTGGAGTGGGAATAACCGCCGGCCCGCTTAGAGTTCGATGACGTTACTTTGAACCGTTCGCCCTGAGCTTGTCGAAGGGCCTGTACCGCCTGCGGAAGCACGCCTGCGGAGAGCGTGCTTCGACAAGCTCAGCACGAACGGATCGCGTGATCCGGTCACGCTGATGCCATCCCGCTTAGCCGAGCCCGGCGAGCCACCCGTCGATCGCATCGCACGCCGCCGCCGTGCCGCCCTGTTCTTGGAGGGTCAGTGCGCGTTCGTCGGTGCCGGGCCGCTCCAGCGTGGCCAATTGGCTGTCGAGCAGCGACACCGGCATGAAGTGCGTCCGGTGGACCAGCCGGTCGCGCAGCGTCGCCTCGTCGGTGTCGAGCAGGACGAAGCCGAGCGTGGGGCGGCCGGCGGCGCGCAAGGCGTCGCGATAATCCCGCTTCAGCGCCGAGCAACTGACCACGCCCCAGCCGTCGCCGCGCTCCGCGATCCAGTGCCCGACCGCGGCCAGCCATGGCGCGCGATCGGTGTCGTCGAGCGCGATCCCAGCGCTCATCTTGGCGATGTTGGCGAGCGGGTGGAGATCGTCGCCCTCCTCGAACGGGCATCCCAGCCGTTTTGCCAGCATCGCGCCCACGGTCGACTTGCCCGATCCCGATACGCCCATCATTACGATCACGCGCGGCGTCATGCGCGGCGTAAGCCTAGCAACACATTGCCCTCCGTCGAAAGATAGTTGCGCGCATAATCGAAGCGCGGCGTGTCCGAGAACAGCAGATAATAATATTTCATC
Organism: Sphingomonas sp. CROZ-RG-20F-R02-07; assembly: GCF_022662335.1. Lineage (GTDB taxonomy): Bacteria > Pseudomonadota > Alphaproteobacteria > Sphingomonadales > Sphingomonadaceae > Sphingomonas. The sequence goes on from NZ_JAKNQJ010000001.1 coordinate 853, forward strand.
TGCTCGGACCACCAATAGCCTGGGCAATGATCCGATTGCACCATCGGCTGCACGCGCATGTCCTCGATCTGGGCGTAGCCGAAGCGCGCGCGGTTGAAGCGTTTCATGTTTAGGTAATGGGTGCGCCCGATCATCCGCCATTCCGGTGCGCGGTCGAGCAGCCAATGGTTGAACGCGGCATCGGCGAGTTCGGGGCGCAGCGCGTTGGTGGGCGCGAACGCCTCGCCGGTCAGATAGTCATAGCCCTCGGGCAGGATGCCGAACCGGTCCTGCACCGCCGCCCAGGCGCGGGTATAGGCGGCGGCCAGCGCGGGCGCGCCGCCCTGGGCGAGCAGGCCGCCATAGAAGGCGGCGAGTTCGTCCTGCTGTGCGCTCAGCGGGCCGCCGGTCTCAAAATCCACATCGCCGAACCAAGTGTGCGGGCCCGCGCGCACCGCCTGGTATTTGACAATCGCCGCGGTGCAGACATCGTACATCGCCTTGCAGTCCCGGTCGCCGAAGAGCTGCCAGCCGTCCCACAGATATTCGTAGTAGCTGTCCGACGGCGGCCCCACGGTCGCGCGGCGGGTGAGCCAGATGCCGGTATCGGAATCGATCCCGTCCGCCAGCAGCCCGATCGTCGAGCGGCGCGCGAACAGTGCGACCTGCGCGCGCTTGGCGGCGTGGTGGTAGCGCGGATCGCCGGTCAGCCGGCTCAGCGTGCCGAATTCGGGGAGATAGGTGCCGATCTCGGCGGGATTGGTCTGCGTGCCGCGCGTCGCGCCGGTGCGCAGATTGACGAAGCGATGCGGCATGCCGGTCGGCGTGGCGAAGGCCGGAAGCAGCCGGTTGCCGAGATCGCGGGCGTGCGCCAGCAGCATCGGATCGCCGCTCGCGTGATGCGCCGACAACAGTCCGCCGAGCAGGCGGATCGCGGTTTCGAAGACCGAGACCTCGCCGTCGACGTCGAAGCTCAGATGCGCCCGCACCCAGCGCTGCGCCTCGGCGAATTCGGCGTCGAGGCCCATCACCCACAGCGTGTCCATCGCCTCGATCAGGCTGAGGCCCAGATGATGGGTCTTGAGCGGAAAGCTCTCATAGCCGCCGCTGATCGGCAGGATCTGGTCGCGGCCCCAGGCATGCGCGCGGTAGTTCGCCCAGGCCCAGCGCATCTCGGCCCGGACGTCGGCGGCGAGCGCATGCCAGTCGACCGCGCTCGCACCCTCTTGCGCGAAGGCGGGCGCAGCCGCGAGAGTGAGCCCGCCGCCCAGCAATCCGCGCCGTCCGATCCTGCTATCCACCCGCGTCTCCTCCATGCCTCATCCTGTGCCAAACGGAGCGCCGGGGGCAAGGTTCATCCGGGGATGACGGTGCCGCAACGAACTGCTTTACTGCGTTTATGCGCATCGCTTTCGCCCTGACCCTGCTCCTCCCGTCGATCGCCGCCGCGCAGACCGCGCCGGCGCCGCCCACACCCTATGCCGCCGTCGATCCGATGATCGGAACGGGTGGGGAGGGGCATACCTTTCCCGGCGCCACCGCGCCGTTCGGCATGGTGCAATTGTCGCCCGACACCGATACGTCCTGCGTGATCCGCAGCTGCTATGGCCATGCGGCGGGCTATCGCTACGAGGATCCGACGATCCAGGGCTTCAGCCACACGCATTTCTCGGGCGCGGGGCATAGCGATCTCGGCGACATTCTGGTGATGCCGGTATCGGGCGCCCGCGTGCCGCTGGAGCCGGACGATTCCAAGCTGCCGGGCTCGGGCTATCGATCGCGCTTCGCGCATGCAAACGAGACGGCGCAGCCCGGCTATTATGCGGTAACGCTCGACGATGCTAGGGTGCGCGCGGAGATGACCGCGGGCACGCGCATCGGCGTGCATCGCTATACCTTCGCCGACAACGCTGATGCGCATCTGGTGATCGATCTGCGCACGTCGCTCTATGCCTATCCGGGCAAGATCCTATGGTCGACGTTGCGGTTGCGCCCCGACGGCACGCTCACCGGATCGCGCGAGACGCGGGGCTGGGCGCCGGGGCGCAAGCTGTTCTTCGCCATGCGCTTTTCCGCGCCGATCACCGGCCATGGCTTCGTCGATACCGAGACGGGCGTCGCCTATAGGGGATTCCAGGGGCCGGGGCGCGGCAGCGATGCGGTGCCCGAACGGCTCGGGCGGGCGCTGGTCGCGCGGCTCGATTTCGGGACGCTCGCCCGGCCGCTGGAAGTGCGTGTCGGCCTATCGGGGGTGGACGAGGCGGGCGCGATCGCGAACCTCGATTCCGAACCGGGCAATTTCGACGCGATCCGCGCGAGGACGCGCGCGGCGTGGGAGACGGCGTTGGGCGCGGTCGCGATCGATGCGCCCAGGCCGATCCGCACCAGCCTCTACACCGCGCTCTACCACGCGCTGCTCGCGCCGTCGGTGTGGAGCGACGCGGACGGCCGCTATCGCGGGCCCGACGGGCAGGTGCATGTCGCGGACGGCTTCACCTTCCGCTCGACCTTTTCGCTGTGGGACACGTTCCGCGCCGAGCATCCGCTGCTCACGATCGTGCAACCCGCCAGCACGACCACCGATGTCGTGCGTTCGCTGATCGCGAGCCAGCAGGAAAGCGCGTTCGGCATCCTGCCGGTGTGGCAGTTCGCGGGTGCCGAGACATGGACGATGATCGGCTATCACGCGGTGCCGGTGATCGCGGACGCCTATCTGAAGGGTATCGGTGGCTTCGACGCGAACGCCGCGCTGGATGCGATGGTCGCCAGCGCCACCTATGCGCCTTATGGCGGGCTCGGCGCGTATATGGCGCGCGGCTATGTGCCGATCGAACAGGAGCCCGAGGCGGCGTCCAAGACGGTTGAATATGCCTATGACGACTGGACGATCGCGCGGATGGCGCGAAAGCTCGGCCGCACCGACATAGCCGACCAGTTCGAGAAGCGCGCCGGCAACTGGCGCAACAGCTTCGATCCCGCCACCGGCTTCGTCCGCGCGCGCCTGTCCACGGGCGCATTCCGCACGCCGTTCGATCCCACCGCGATCAACTATGGATCGGATTATACCGAGGGCAATGCCTGGCAATATAGCTGGTTCGTGCCGCAGGATCTGGGCGGCCTCGTCACGATACTGGGTGGCGATGCGAAGACCGTCGCAAAGCTCGACGCGATGTTCGACTATGACAATTCGAAGCTCGATTATAGCCATGCCGAGGATATCGCCGGGCTGATCGGCCAATATATCCATGGCAACGAGCCGAGCCACCATGTCGCCTATCTCTACGATTACGCCGGCGCACCGTGGCGGACTCAGGCGCGGCTGAAGCAGATCGTCGACAGCCAGTACAAGCCCACGCCTGACGGCCTGGCGGGGAACGACGATCTGGGCCAGATGTCGGCATGGCTCGTCTTCACCGGGCTTGGCTTCTATCCGGTCACGCCGGGCAGCGGCGAATATGCGATCGGCCGGCCGTTCGTGGATCGCGCCGTGATCGCGCTGCGGGGCGGGCGGCGCTTCACGATCGTCGCGGACGGCTTGTCGGAGGCGAACCGCTATGTCGGCGCGGTGACGCTGAACGGCCGGCCGCTCGACCGGGTGTATCTCCGCCATGCCGAGATCATGGCGGGCGGCGAACTGCGGTTCCGGATGCAGGCTATGCCCGACACGCGCTGGGCGGAGTCGGTGGCCGCGCGTCCGGCGTCGATGACGCCTTATCGCTGAAGGTCTGGCGCTGGCGGTCAGGCGGAGCCCGTCACGCGCGCCGGCCTCGCGACGGAAAGGGCGGGCGGGGCATCAAGTTGTCGGTTGACCCCCATGAGAGGGATGTCTGCAAGGTTGAAATGGCGGAATTTAGCCATTCCTGCATTGTGATTAGGCCAAGGTTTTACCTGCGTGCCGTACCAGCGCGGTTGATGTCGGGGATCGATTAACCTCGTATGGGGTTCTGTCAGACCAACGTGGCAGGCCGGGCAGGAGGCTGATAACGGCGGCTGATGCCCCGCCGTTAACGTGCCCTGCCGCCATCGCCGTTTCGCCGCTTCAACTCGTCGCCTGAGGTGATCCGCCTGGTGGTCATGATGTACGTGCGTTTCCCGCTGAGTTTGCGGAACGTTGAAGACCTGCTGTTCGAACGCGGCATTGATGTCTGCCACGAGACGGTGCGGATGTGGTGGAACCGCTTCGGGCCGCTCTTCGCCGGCGACATCCGCCGTCAGCGGGTAAACCACATACGCGGCTTTCGCCATTGGCGGTGGCACCTGGATGAGACGTACGTGAAGCTGAACGGCGAGATGGTGTACCTCTGGCGGGCAGTCGATCACGAGGGCGAGATCCTTGAGAGCTACGTCACGAAGACGAGGGACAAGGACGCAGCGCTGACCTTCATGAAGAAGGCGCTGAAACGCCACGGCAGCCCTGAGAAGGTCACTACCGACGGGCTTCGCCCCTATGGTGCGGCGATGAAGGAGCTTGGTAACGCCGACAAGCAGGAGGTGGGTCGCTGGGCCAACAACCGGGTGGAGAACAGTCACCTGCCGTTCCGACGACGAGAGCGGGCGATGGTGCGCTTCAGGCGGATGAAGACGCTACAGAAGTTCGCCTCGGTCCATGCCAACGTCCACAACCACTTTAGCCTCGAACGCCATCTCGTCGACCGCCAGACCTACAAGGAACGACGCTCCGCCGCGCTGGCGGAGTGGCAGGTCCTCGCAAGCTAGGCAGATGCGTACAAAGCGCGACGTGCATCGTGTAGAGACCGGTTCGCTTTAGACTGACAGCACCCGTACACCGAGTGCGTAGCCCCGCGCTCGCGGGTGGTAACGGCCCGGAGGGTCAGCGCCACGCGCTCTGCCCGGCCCATCCATTCGGGCCTAGCCGCAGGCAAGGAGTCGCGCAGGGTTGCTTAGCCGGAAGGGAACTGCCGGCGCAGCGGTACCAGCAGGTCCTCGACCAAGCGGGTCCGATCGAGCCGGAGCGCCGCTCGCCGCTGCACCGTGACGACGGGCAAGCGCTCGCGGTTGCCGGCGCGGCCGATCATAACGGAGCTAGGGCTGGCTGCATGCTGCGCCTGGGTGCGCCAAGCGCGGTACTCCGCGCCCGAAATGCGCGCGGCGATGGCAACGTCGGTGATGCGCTGCGTCGGGTCAATGTGCTCGATGGCTGCCGCGGCGTAGCCGATGGCGGTGGATAGCTTTGCCTGAATGACCTCCTCAAGGAGGACCATCATCCCGCCCATGTCCATCCCGCCCCGTCGGCGTTCGGTGCCGTCGAGGGGCAGCTGGACGAGCAGCGATCCCTGCTCGTCCAGCCGGAGCGAGCCGCCACGCTCCTGCGTGATGGTCAGTGCACCTCCGGCGAGTCCAACCTCGTTGCCCAGAGCCCGGTCGAAGATCTGGTTTTGGCCGAACAGCGCGGTCTGCAGCATGAAGTCGCCTAGCGTGGCGGCCTCGATTTCCACCGGCCTCAGGATCGGCTGCGTTGGTCCGGCTGCGATCGCCACGTCAAGCGAGGCGGCCGACACCATATTGCGGCTCTCGGGCGGAATGAGACCCGTCGCCCGTTTGGCGAGATCCTCCGGATCGACCGCGCCGACCACGGTCGCAACGGCGTTGTCGTGCAGGGCGCGGATCACGCCTGCCTGCAGGTCCGCAGAGTCGTCGAAGCCGCCGCGGAAAAGGCCGCCCTCCCATCCCTGCACCTCGGCAATAAACGCCGCCTGCTGAGGGTCGGGGGTGACGCCCTGCTGCACGAAGGCGAGCACGGGCTTGGTCTGGCGCGCCTTCGCGGTACTCCTCGTGCGTGGCCGACAGGCCCGACCCCGGCTGGACGGCGCCGTAGCTGTCGCCGAGGACGAGGACGACCATGTCGGAGAGCCGCAGACCTTGAAGGCAGGCAACTTGGGGCGACGTGGGGAGCGCACCGAAGTCCTCGGCCATCACTGCCTCATGGCGCAGCGTAGTTACACCTGCCTTGGCGGCCTGCCGTTGAGGGGCGAAGCCGGCAATGAGCGAGCTGATGAAAATCTTCATCTGGTCTGTTTAGGCGATGCATCGGGCGTCTCCAACGCTTTACGCCCACTTGTTGGACGCTTGCACATAATATCAGAAAGATCTGCGCCGCCTTAAGCGAGAACAGCGTCGCAAGGTATTTGCCCTCGCCGTCTTAGCCACCCCCGGTCTACCGAGAGATGAACGAGTGACCGGAGTTGGGAACCGCTGATAAGCCCGTGAATGGCCGAAGATGGGTCTTCGCGCGCTTTAGGACGAACGGCAGCTTTCTCGTTTCCGCCGCTGGAAGCTGCCGTTCAGCAGTCGCCCACCTTCGGCCATTCAGCAAATGAGGCTGATGCCACGCTCCACGGCGGAGTGTACGGAAAACAGGCGATCTGGACAGGGTGGCCGCTTGAATAGCCCTAGCCGATTGGCTGCTCGCGGCACCGCGCCTTTTTCTACAGCCTCGAGCGGTTGTGACACCGCCACCCTGACACATTGCGAATACGCTGCTGCCAAACGCCTTCTCGACTGAGCGAGGGCAAACCTCCTGCCAGTAGCGCCGACACCGGCTTGGCTCGGATCGGGCCAATACCGCGTTGTGATGCAAGTACGAGGTATAAGGAACGTTGATGGCAGATAACACACCGCCCCATTTCACCTGCGACGTGGCCATCATTGGCGCTGGCACCGCAGGCCTGGCAGCCGAGCGGGTTGCCCGATCCGACGGTGCCCGGACCCTGCTCATCGACGATCGCTTTGCCGGCACCACCTGCGCAACCGTCGGCTGCATGCCGTCCAAGCTACTCGTCACCGCGGGCATGGCCGCCCAAGCGGTACGTCGCGCGCATCTTTTCGGGATCGACGCCACGCCCCATGTCGATGGCACCCGCGTCATGCAGCGAGTCCGCCAGGAGCGCGATCGGTTCGTAGCCGCTACCAAGAAGGGCTTCGATGATTTGCCTGAAGGCGTGGCGATTAAGGGCTGTGCCCGCTTCACTGGTCCGACCGCGCTCACACTCGACGACGGCAGAACGGTGTCGGCACGCGCCGTCGTAATCGCCACGGGGTCGAAACCGATCGTACCGGAGCCTTATCGCGCACTCGGCGATCTCGTCGACACGAACGAGACCATCTTCGATCGGGACGAACTGCCCCGCGCGCTAGCCGTCATCGGCGCGGGCGCGCTTGGGCTCGAACTGGCGCAGGCCTTTGCCAGCCTCGGCGTCGAGGTCGTCGTATTTGAACGTGGCGAGCGGGTTGGTGGCGTTCACGATCCTGTGGTGCACGACGAGCTGGTCCGCATCCTCCGCCAGTGCATGACGCTTCATCTCGGCGTCGACGCATCTCCATCACCCGGTAATGGCGGCGTGGTCATCAGCTGGGATGGTGGAAGCAAGCGCTTCGATCGGGTGCTGGTGTCGACGGGACGCGAACCCAAGCTCGAGGGCCTAGGGCTCAACCAGACGGGCTTTGCGCTGAACGACCACGGCGTGCCAGTCTATGACAAGCGCACCATGCAATGCGGTGATGCGGCGGTATTCATCGCTGGCGATGCCGACGCCGACCGACCGGTGCTGCACGAAGCATCGGACGAAGGGACGATCGCGGGGCGCAACGCCGCCCGGTTCCCGAAGGTCGAGCCTGCGGCGCGCGATCTGCCCTTCACCATTACCTTCACCGATCCGCCGGTTGCCATGGTGGGCGAGCCAGCGCGCGAGGACAGCGTGATCGGCTGTGCGCCCTATGACGATCAGGGTCGCGCCAAGGTTATGGCGCAAGCCGAAGGCATGGTGCGGCTCTACGCCAGCAAGCCCGATGGGCAGCTGACCGGCGCCGTCATGATCGGCCCCGGCATGGACCACATTGCCCACCTGCTCGCACTCGCCATCATGCGCGGCGAAACCGCGACTAGTTTGTTGGAGTTACCCTTCTATCATCCCACGCTCGAGGAAGGATTGAAGCCCGGCCTTCGCGCGATCTGTCACGAGGTGCATGCGCCGCTCCCTCCACGCGACCAGGGCACACCGCCAGGCGCGTAATCGAATTCTCGACCAATCAGGAGTCCGACCGATGCTGACCCTTCACCACCTCGCCTTCTCTCGCTCGCAGCGCGTCCTGTGGCTGATTGAGGAACTCGGCCTATCGGTCGAGCTCGTCCGCTATGATCGCACGCCGGAGTTTCGTTCACCTCCCGAGCTCAAGAAGGTCCATCCGCTCGGCAAGTCGCCCGTGATCCAGGACGGTGATCTGACGTTGGCAGAGTCCGCCACGATCTTGCGCTATCTGGACGGCTGCTATGGCGCAAATCGGTTCTCGCCCGCACCCGACACTACCGAGCATGCCATTCATGAGGAGTGGCTCGACTTTGTCGAAAGCACAGCAGCTGGCCCCCTGCTGACGGTGCTGCTTTCCGAGCGTACCGGCGAACAGGGAGCAGGCGATCGTGCACGTCCCATGGTCGGCAACGTCCTGTCTTATATTGCTAACGGCCTTGGCGATAAGCCGTTCCTGATGGGCGAGCGGCCTATGCTCGCTGATATGCAGATGAGCTATTTCCTGGCCATGGCGCGCATGGCCAAGGCGTTGCACACCTATCCTACTCTCACTGCCTACCTCGATCGACTGGAAGCCCAGCCCGGATTTCAGCGGGCACAGGCACGTGGCGGACCGATGCTGCCCGCCGCGCTCCCATAGACCGTCAACGTTGGTTGGGATTCGGGGAAGTAAAAAGGTAGACCTGACGTTCAGCAGGCAAAGGGCCGGTGCGTACACCGGCCCCAAACGTGGCGTTCCTTCCAGACGAAGCTATTCAAGCATTACTTTGCCTTCGACGATAGAGTGTCCCACTCGTCCCATTCGGCGAGCCGGCTCTCATAGTGCTTGCTGATGATCGGCAGACCATCGCTGCCGAGCAGAAAACGCAGCGGCGGCTTCTCGGCATCAACGATCTGAAGGATCGCGTCTCCAATCGCTTCGGGATCACCCTTCATGCGTGATTTGCCGCTCTCCGCCCGCTGCTCGCGGACCGGATCGTAGGCAGCGATCTCAGTCGCATGCTGCGACGAGGGTCCGCTCCAATCGGTCGTGTAGCCGGCCGGCTCGATCAACGTCACCCTGATGCCGAAGCTCGCGACCTCCTGCGCCAGCGACTGGTTGATCGCTTCCAGCCTCCATTTCGAAGCATGGTGCAGACCAACGGTTGGGAAGGCGGTAACCCCGCCGATGCTCGACGTGCTGAGCAGATGACCGCTAAGCTGGCCTGCGAAAACGGCTGTCAAGCTGACGTGAACGAATGTCCGAAGTTGGCGAGCCGAAAACAGGCCGCGAGCGGCGGAAAGTGGGTCTTGAGTATGCGAGCTCAGAAGCCTTGGGAGCGGCACTCATATCGCGTGCCGCTTCGCTTTAGTCGCTTGAGGACAGGGCGCCTAGCTGCTGTCACGGCCAAGGGCAGCCCCGGATGGACCCGGTAATCACCTAAACTGGATGGCAATCGGGGACCCTCAACGCCAGCGAAGTGTCTCTATCCACATTGACGACAACGACCTGCGACCTAGAACAGTGAGTGAACGGGTTGCTCTGCTTGCCCGGTTAGGAGCGGGTCGGTCCGGGTCATGGCAGTGCTAACTGATGGTGCCGCCGGCGCTCTCGACTCCTTCCTCACGCTGCGCCGCTTCTGGTCCGAGAAGCGGCACGCCCTCGGCGGGCTCGCGGCCATGGCCGGCTTCGACTTCCAGTTGGCGAGCGCATTGCACGTCATCGTGCGACAGGAGGCAGCGGGGCAGGGCGGCTCGGCGTTCGTCGAGGTGCTCTCCGACATCGTGGAGAGCTCCGACGGCTTTCTGATCACGCAGGCCAAGCGCACGCTCTCCAGCTCGGCGTTCAGATCGGCGCTCGACGAGCTCTGGGGTGTGCATCTGCTGGCCAAGGAGCGGACGCCGGAACTGCTTCCCCTCCTTCGCTACAGGGTCCAGGCGGCTACGCGGACGCTTGGCGACTGGTCCGGAAGTCTCGAGCGCTGGAGTCCGGAAGGCGCCGACGGCGATGAACTGGCCGTGTTCCGCGAGCGCGTCGACATCGCGGTCACTCCCTCTCCGCGGATCGAGGCGGCAAAGATCCTCATCGAGGACTTTAGGGATGCCGATCCTTTCGACAGACTCGACAGGGCGATGTCGCGCTTCCTCGCCGGTTCGGGGGGCGTTCTCGATCAGGTCGTGGACGAGTTCCGCGGCGAACTGCGGGCGCTTCGACTGGCGGCGGCAACCGTGGCGCGGCGCTTCGGGCTGTGGAGCAGCGAGGACAGGGCGCCGGATGTGGTCGTCCGAGAGGACGACGACAGACGCGCGGTGCGGATCGGGGAACGCCTGTCCGTGTCCGACTTCCGAGAAGGCAGGCTGGCGAGGCGCTCCGTCTACGATCGGATAGAGCGCGCCTGCGAGGAGCGCCTCGCCGGCGAGCGCCCGCTATACAAGCTGCCCGTGTTCTGGATCTCCGGAAGGTCGGGATGCGGCAAGAGCGCCGCGCTGCTGCATGTGGCGGCGAGACTTCATGCGCAGAACCCCGACCGGCTGGTGCTCTGGCTCGGCCACCGCCCCGAGCTCATCGGGCCGGCCGTACGGTGGGCGGGCCGGATGGCGGCGGAGGGGCGCGCGGTCGTGCTGGTGCTCGACGACCCGTTCACCGCCGAGCGCCAGTCCGAGTTCATCAGGTCGGTCATCGATGCCCAGGCCGAGTGGGAGGGCATATGCGTGGGTGCCGGGGAGGCGGCCCGGTCGCCGCTCCTCCTCTGCTGCGGGCCGAACGAGCAGCGGGCGTCGGCCGAGGAGACCTGCGGGGGCCAGCTCGACTTCGACGGCTTCGACATGCCGAACGAGACGGACGCTGACTTCGTCGAACTCGCCGAGTGGTATCGCCTTCGGACCGGAAGGTCCGTCGAGCCGATGGAGGGCAACGTCCTACTCGTCCAGCAGCTGTTCGAGTGGACGAAGGGCAGCATCGCCGAATTTGGCAGGCGCTTCCGGGAACGGATCAGCGCCTTCGACGACAGCAGCCAGGGCGGACCGGTCCTCGAGGCGATCGCCAGCATCCTGGCCCTCAACCGCCTCTACGTCGACTATCCCATGTCGGAACTGCTCCGTCGGCAGCATGAGCATCCGACGCTGGAGAGCGCGCTGATCCGGCTGCAGGAGCTCGAATCGCACTTCGAGTTCACGGCGCAGTCGTCGGGTGGCATCAGGTTGACCCATCCCCACCTCGCCGACGCGATCTACCGGGAGTGGTTCGGTCGGGTCACGGACCGGCCCTGGCGCAAGCGGCATCTCGCCGCGTCACTAGCGGCCGACCTCGCGAACGACGAACGACCTCCCGAAGTGCGATACGCTCCCTTCTGGGCCATCAGCCGGCTCGCTCGGGAGCGCGATCGGGGAGGTCGCGAGACCGACCCGGCGCTGCGCGCGCGCATCGACCTCATCCGACCGGAGCTGCGGGAGGTGCTCGCCTCGATCTACGCGAACGGGGTTGGAGACGGACTGCACCCCATCGCGGACCTTCCGGTCTGGCTGGCTCTCGACCGCCTCCTCGACCTTCGTCTGAATTCATCGCCCGCGAACCTTCTGGTGGCCGCCATCGACGAGGTGCGCGAACCGGTCAGAGGACTTCGGCTGTCCTGCCACTGGCTGCTTGCGGAGGAGGGTCCGTTCCGCGACCGCGCGGTCGCTTCGGTCTGCGACTGCCTGCGGCGGCTCGCGTCCTGGGGCGATCCGCTGCCGTGGCACGACTGGGCGCCGCTCGCGATGGACTACGTGGCGAGGGAGGGCGGCGAGACCCTGCTCGACGAGATCTCCGCCCTGTCGCGCGACGCTCCGCAGCTGAGGGGAATGTCGCGCCTGATGAACGGCCTTGCCCAGGGCGATAGGTCCGACCGGGTAAGAGGCATCGTCGTCGACTGGCTGCAGCGGACGCCCGACGACGAGTTCGGCTGGGGCTCGATCCTCTCGAACCTGATCGATGGGCACGGGCACTGCGCGGAGACGGACGTGCTGTCGCAGCGTCTGCTCGCTGCAGGCCGCGATCGAGTGGCGTGGCCGCGGGTCTGGGCGGCGCTGATCGATGCGGGGAGGGGACAGGCGGCCGTCCTGCGGATACAGGGCATGCGCTGGCTCGGTCTCGCCGAGGGGAGCAGCCTCGTGGCGGGTCCGGAGACGCCCGGCTGGGACATGATCTGGCGTCGTCTGCTGGAGCAGGCGATCCATGGCGGGGAGCCGGAGGTCGGTCGACTGCTTCGGGTCGGGCGCGACTGGGTCGAGGCGTCTGACGTGGGGGACGAGCGCTGGACGCGGGTCTGGCCCATCGTCTTCGAGCACGCGGATTCCCGCACGCGTGGTGAACTGCTGACCCTGGCCGTCCGTCGCCTGCGGTCAGCGCCAGCCGAGCTCAAGGGGTGGTCCCACGTCTGGGGACCGGCGATTCAGGAAGCTCGTCGGGCCGCCGACCATGACGCGATCGCGAATCTGGAAGGGGTCGGCCGGGAGTGGCTCGCCACGGCGGACCCGGAGCATCTCGGCTGGGCGTTCGTCTTCGAGGGTCTGCTGCTCGCGACCGAGCCTGACGAGCAGCGACGTGCGCTGCGGTTCGGGGCCGAATGGCTGGAGCGCTCGTCGGGCGGGCATCGGAGTTGGGCGCACGTCTGGCTCGCGCTGGCCAAGGCGGGTCCGGAAGACACACGGGACGCCATCGAGGCGCAGGGACTGGCGTGGTTGCGCAGGACGCCGGGTGAGCATGTCGGTTGGTCCCGCGTGGCCGGCTTCCTGCTCGAGGACGGCTCCCCCAATGCGGTCGGAGCCGTGCGTGCCCTCACTTCCACGTGGCTGCTCCGCCATGACGGCCATCCCGGATGGCTGCCGGTGATCCCGTCCTGGATTGCGGCGGATCCCGACACGGGCGAGCTGGAGGCGTTTCACCGTCACTGTGCGGACCGGCTGTCTCGTTCCGATCTCGACGACGATGCGTGGTTCCGCGTCTGGCAGGGCGCTCGCCGGGCGCGGTTCTCGGCGAGGATCCTCACCCGCTCGGCGCTCGACTTCCTGACGTCCGGACGTGGGGTGGAGCGCCGTCGTGCGACCGTATGCTCCTATGCGCTGAGCCTCCGCGCGGAGGCGGCTGTCGCTGCCGCGCTGGTCGACCAGGGCATATCGCTGATCCGGTCGGATGCCCTCGGCAGGTCCTGGCCATCGTTGTGGGAGGGCCTCGCCAAGCGCGAGCCGCCATCCGGCTGGGCGGAACTGCTGGACGCCGCGTCGGCATGGCTCCTTGCGGTAGGGCCATCACACGACAGATGGGATCGGGTCCTGCTGAGGGCTCGAGCAATCGACAAGCGCTTCGCGAGACGCCCGGACATCGCGGAGGGCATGACGATCTGGCTGCGCGCGAACGCCGGCGCCGAGCGGTGGATCAAGGTCTGGAGCGTCCATCCCGACGGCGAGGCTCTTCTCGACGATCGCACGCTGCGTGACCCGGCCTTCGCCGCCGTGCTGAAGCCGCAGGACAATGGAGCGTGGGTGCATCTCTGCGCGGCGCTGCTTCCGAGGCTGGACGGCGGCGCGCGCGATCAGGCGCTGGGCCGCGCGCGCCCCTGGCTGGAGGGGCCCGCCGATCGATATGGATACGGCCTGCTTTGGCGCTCGGCGTTCGACGTCGAGACGGACCACAAGCGGCTCGCCCGTCTAATCGATGTGGGCATCGAGGCCTTGCCGCTGATCGAGCCCAGGAGGTGGTATCCGGTTTTCTCGGCGCTCCTGCGGGCGGCGCCCGAGAGACTCGGAACCGGAGACGTGATCGCTTCTGTGGACCGCTGGCTCGGCTCCGACGCAGGCGGAGGAAAGGGCTGGCTGCGCGTCCTGAAGTGGCGCGAACCCGTCGATCCTTCTCCGTGGACCGATGCGGCGATCGTCGCCCGGGCGCAGCGGTGGCTGTCGCAGACGGACTTCTCGGATCGGAACTGGAGCCTGATCTGGCGTTCGGCGAGCCGTGCCAGGGCGGGCAGGGACACGATTTGCCTGCGTCGCCTGGGTGAGCGCTGGCTGGAAGAGGTGGCGTTCACGATGCCGGGGTGGCCGTATGTCTGGCGCTCGATCTGGGACATGCGAAGCCGCGACGGGACGTCCTCGCTCGACATGCGGGCTCTCGGGCTTCGGTGGCTAGCAAGCGGCGTGACCCACAAGGATCGGCGCCTCGTTCAAACCAAGCTGAAATGAAGGACCCCCGACGTTGCCGCCGGGGGTCGTTGTTGCCTTGCGGCCTGTGGGACGCCTTGGAGCGTCCGTTGGTGAGAATGCTCTCGGTCCGATGTCGGTTCCGCTCGCTCGAGCGTATAACCGGATCGGCTTAACGAACCTTAAAACCAATTCAGTCGCCGACGTGCATCGGAGCGACCGGCACCTTCTTCCTCGGCATTCGCTAGGCCGTCAAGCCCCATCGTCAACTTGGAGCGGTCCCGCGGAAGGACCAGCGCCGTTATGGGTTGTAGTCGGCTGCGCCGCAGCCGATCGGCTTCGTGCCATGGCTGATCAGCCGCAGCGGGGAACTGGGCCGGTCTACCAGCAGTCGGCCGGGCTCTGTCGGAAAATTCAGGAGCGCTTTCACTTGCTGTCGACCTTGGTGAAAATACAGATGAACGATGGCCGAAATTGGAAAGGACAGTCGGCAGCGTGAATGGCCGCAAGTGGGTCGTCCTGCCCACGAACTAAGTGACGAAGGCGTGCTCATGGTCGAGGCGGCTTGACGGAGCTGAACCGAGCACTCCACAGACGGGCATGACCTTTTCCCTACATGCTGCGATCATTCCATCCCAGGCGCAAATCCTGCGTGCCTGTGCTGCTCTGATCGACAAGGCCGAAGCGTTCTGCGCCGAACGCACCCTTTCGCCGGATTCCCTGATCCAGGCGCGGCTTGCAGAGGACATGCTGCCTTTCGCCTATCAGGTGAAGTCGATGGCGGTGCATTCGCTCGGCGCGATCGAGGGCGTGCGCAAAGGCGTGTTCGAGCCCGACATGACGCCGCCGCCATCCGACTTTGCGGGGCTGAAGATGCGTCTCACTGAGACTCTGGCCGACCTCGAGGCGATCGATCCAGCGGAGGTCGACAGCTTTCTCGGCCGCGACATGCGCTTCGAGTTCGGTGAGCGTCGCATGGAGTTCGTGGCGGAGGAGTTCCTGCTCTCTTTCTCGCAGCCAACTTCTACTTTCATGCCACCACCGCGTACGACATCCTGCGCTGGAAGGGATTGCCGATTGGCAAGCGCGACTTCGCGGGAATGCCACGCATGAAGCGCTAACCGCTTAGATCTCACTCAAGCGGCCTGCTTCGGAGCAGACGGCCGATTCAGGGGGGCTGCAGTTGGGTGAGAAACCCGAGCGGAGGGCTTGCTCAGTGGCTCGATTTGAGTACGGTCGTTGACCAAGCGTTAGATCGCGTGCATTCCGCGACTCGCACTCCATAAATCCAATAAAATCAACAGCGAAGGATTCTGACGGTATCCTCGACGGTATTTCCGTTTTTTCAGGCCGGATAAGCGATGGGAAATCAACACGTTAACGGGTCAGGAAACAATGGAGTGGGAATGATAGCGAGGCCGTTTCCCGCCACGGGAATCAAGGGCGATACCCCGATCCGATGCCATGGCCCGTTCGCCAGTGTCCGTCCGCGCGAGCCATGCTCCATGGCGCATCCCTCACCCGTTTAGAGAATGCCGGGCGCTCAGTCGCCGAACCACCCGCTTTCGCCGCCGATGGGCATGCCCGGCGGAATGACCGGCTCGGGCCGCGCGCCCTTGGCGATTTCGCGGGCGAGCCGGGAGTCGTCGCGGAGCAGGGTCGCCATGCCGCGACACCATTCGGCGTCTTCCCCGTTTCCCTTCACCGCGGCGAAGCGCGCAGCGATCGCTTGCAGCCGGCCATCGAGCACCGCGGCGACGTCGGTCGAAACGGTGGGATCGCGCCGGGTCTTGGCCATCGTCAGGATCGTGCGGTGCGCCACTCGCCGCTCGACCGCGTCGCGGCGCTGGTCGATCGCCGCTGCGGTCAGCTTGTCGAGCAACGTGCCCAAGCCGGGAAGGGAGGGATCGCGCCCGTGCTGGAGGTACACGCGCGTCAGGCGGGACGGCGCGAGCAGCGTGTCCAGCGTCACCTGCGCCGCGACGTCGGCGGCGACGAGCGGATCGAACGCCGAGGCGCCGGCAGTGTCGAAAACCTCGGTATCGAACTGGGGGTCCGACCGGCCGTTGACGCCCGAGGACAGTGCCAGAGCGAGCGGCCCCGGCACGGTCAGCTCTCTGGCGGACAGGGTCTCCAGCAACGCGTCGAGCGCCGCGTTCTGGTCGGCGGCGGATGCCGGGGCGGGCGGCGGGCTGCCGTCGCCTGCGACCGCATAGCGGTAGTCGATCCCGCCGATGTTTTTGCCGACCGCGATCACCTCGTAGCGGTGGAACAGCCAGATCGGTGCGAATTTGCGCCGCAGATCGGCCAGCGGCTCGCCCCGGTGCAGCACGCCGGGGCCGAAATGGGCGAGCGCCACCCGGCGCACCGCCATCATCCGCGTCAGATCGGGCGCCTTGTCGTCGCCATCGGTCCACATATTGTCGCCGGGCACCGCGAGATCGGGCGCGCGACCGTCGATATCGGTCATGTATCTGAGGCCTGCCGCCTGCGCCGCGTCCGCCTTGCGCGCGGCATCGGCGTCGGGATCGACGCCGGGCTTCGGCTGACCGTACAGCCAGTCGACGGTGAACTTGTCCCACCGTCCGATGCCGACCGCATAGGCGTCGCCGAGATCGAGCTTGCCATCGACGAGTTTGATCCGCGCGAACGGGTAATCCATCACGGAGCTGCGATCCTGCGTGCTCCCGGCGAAATTGTGGACGAAGCCGATCGCGTGGCCGACCTCGTGTGCGCCGAGCTGGCGGATGCGCGCGAGCGAGATGCGGATTGGATCGTTGGGGCCGCCGCCGTTGTCCTGCGCGGTGCCCAGCAGCCCTTCGAAGATGTTGATGTCCTGCCGCAACCGTAATCCTTCGAGAACGACATTGCCCTTGATGATCTCGCCGGTGCGCGGATCGATCACGCCGCCGCCATAGGACCAGCTCCGCGTCTGCCGCTCGTCCCAGTTGACGATATTGTAGCGGACGTCCTGCGGATCGGCGCCGGGCGGCAGGATCTTTACCTGGAAGGCATCGATGAACCCCGCGGCCTCGAATGCCTGGTTCCACCACGCGACCCCTTCGGCCAGCGCGGAGCGGATCGGCTCGGGCGCGGCATTGTCGATATAGAAGACGATCGGCTTCTTGACCGCCGAGCGCGCCGCGCCGGGGTCGATCTTGTCCAGGCGGAAATGGTTGGCATATTGCTGCACCACATCCTCGCCGAGCGGCGTGCCGAAATCATAGACCTGGGTCGCGTGGGTGCCCGAGCGGATGTCGAACCTGCGCGGCACGAAGCCGGGTGCGGGAAGCCGGACCAGCGAGTGATGGACGGTGAAGCTGACCTGCCGCCCGTCGGGCGCGATCGTGTCGACCTCGCTGCCCGGCGTATCGGAGGCGAAGGTCTGCACCGACTCCATCTCGATATTGTCGGGGAAGATCTTGACCGAAGCCGGATCGGCGGCGCTGAGCGCGTCGACCAGCTTGAACCCCTTGCCCTCGGTGTTCAGCGCCTCGGCGAGCCGCATCACATCCTTGGTGAGGAACGGCGCCAGATCGACGGTCACGCCGCCATCGGGCGTGGAGGACACCGCGTCCAGCATCGCGATCGTGCTGAACGGGAAGCTGTCGCGCACGCCCCGTTCGGTATCGGCATTGCCCGTGCCCTTGTAACGCGGGTTCTCGTAGATCACCGCCACCTTCCTGCCCATGCGCCGGAAGGCGAGGAGATGCGTGTCGCCCAGCATGCCGTGATCGATCCGGATCGGTGCCGAGCCGAGCCCGGTCTTGATCGCGGTGGAATAAAGGAAGCGCCCCGACATGCCATCGGCCGCGGGCGCGGGCAGGGTGAGCAAGATCCGCCCGGCCTCGGGTTCGACCTTCACCGGCAGCAGCGCGCCGTCGGCGGGCGCTGCCGGCGCCGCCCAGGACGGCTGTGCTGCGGTCAGCGCCAGACCGAGCGCGACGCCGATCGTCGATCCGCCCCGCAGCATGGTGTGCAATCTCGCCATGGCCATCCCTCTTCGCTCTCGCCCGCCGAGGAGCCTATCACGACCAGGATTGCGTGTTCCGACATTTTCAGAACAAATCGGCAGGGTGAGCGATGAATTCCATCATGGAGGCTGCCGGCTATGAACGAAATGATCCTGACCGACCTGGATCGGACCGACTTTCGCCTACTTCGTGAGATCAGCGAAGATGGCCGCCTGTCCGACGTGGCGCTCGGCGAGCGCGTTCACCTGTCGAGCACGGCGGCCGCCCGGCGGCGGCGGATCCTGGAGGAGCGCGGTGCGATCGCCCGCTATTCGGCGACGCTGGACCTCAACCGGCTCGGAATCGGCATCGTCGTGCACGTCGCCATCGAACTGCGCTCGCAGGCGGAGGAGGTGCTCAACGAGTTCGAGGCCGCCGTCGTCAAATGCCCCTCGATGACCTATTGCAGCTTCGTCTCGGGCGACACCGACTTCATGATGATCGTCCATGTCCGGTCGTTCGAGGATTATGACCGGGTCTATCGCAGCGAATTGTCCACGCTGCCCCATGTCGCCAAGATCCGCAGCAGTTTCGTGATGCGGCATGTCGCGAAACGCATCGTACCGCCGGTGCTGTTCGCCGGCATCCTGTAGGCGATTCGGGCCTGGGAGCCCGGCCCGGTGGCTTTCCCGATCCTCGAACGTGCCGGCGCAGGATCTCGGCAACGATCCAGCCTTTTACGCAGGAAACCACCTCCACGCTTGCCAATGAGCAACGAATTTAACGAGAAGCTGCGCAACCGTTAGGGCAATATTACATCACCAAGAAAGCAGAACGCGCAAGATTATAGCGCGCTTTCCTGGGAACAGCCCGATCGGTGCCCGGCAAACCGGGATCGTGGGCGGAACGGTACGAGTCGCGACATAACGCACGAATGCGCGGTCGCGCTCGAGCCGGACTTCGGTCCGTCCGTTTCGACGCATCGGGGAGAGGATCGTCCTTGGCACGGCATGTCGTCAAAAGGGGGCCTCGTTGTGGAAATAGTCTCGAATTGGATCGGCGGATATCGGCCGCGATCATACCTGCGGGCCGCTCTGCTTGCGGGCGGCGCCACCGCGACGCTGATCCTGGCTGGGCAAGCCGGCGCACAGACCTTAGCGCCACCCTTGTCGGCCGTGGCGTCGAGCGCGGCCCCGGCGCAAGTCGTGCCGGCGGATCCGCCGATCGCGCCGCCCCCCGCCGCCGACGAGGCGATGATGCCCGGGAACGAGATCACCGTGACCGGCAGCCGCATCGTCCGAGACGGCTATAGCGCTCCCACCCCGGTCACCGTGCTGGGGGCGGCGGATATCGCCGCGCAGGCGCCGGCCAACATCTCGGACTTCGTCAACCAGCTTCCCGCGATCACCGCGGGCGGCAGCACCTCGTCGAACAGCTCGGGCAGCCTTTCCAACGGCATCGCCGGAATCAACTCGGTCAATCTGCGCGGCCTGGGCGCGGGGCGCACCCTGGTGTTGCTCGACGGCCAGCGCTCGGTCGCCTCCGCGGTCAACGGGGTGGTCGACGTCAACACCTTCCCGCAGGACCTGATCGAGCGCGTCGAAGTGGTGACCGGGGGCGCTTCCGCGCAATATGGGTCGGACGCGGTCGGCGGTGTCATCAACTTCATCCTCGACAAGAAGTTCAAGGGCTTCAAGGTCTCGGCGGACGAGGGGCTCTCGACCTATGGCGACGGCCACAACTACACGTTCAGCGCGAGCGCCGGGCTGTCGTTTCTGGACGATCGGCTCCACGTCCTGCTCAACGGCGAATATTTCCATCAGGACGGCGTTCCGACCATCGATCGCGCCTGGAACGGCAGCGGCTATTTTCAGATCAACAACCCGGCTTATACCGCCACGAACGGCCAGCCGCAGCGGCTCGTCGGCGCAGGCTTCGCGCCAGCGACCTATACCGCCGGCGGCCTGATCGCCTCGGGGCCGCTGCGCGGGACCTATTTCCTCGGCCCCGGCGTCACGGGTCAGCTCAACTACGGCACCACCAACACCGTCTCCAGCCCGTGGATGATCGGCGGCGACGGTGCGACGACGCTGGCGGGCCATGTCGGCACCAACTCGCTGTTGCCGACCGAAGAGCGGATCAGCGTGTTCGACCGCACGGCGTTCGACCTGACCGACGCTATCCAGATCTACGGGCAATTCTCCTGGAACCGCTATCAGGGGCAGAGCTTCTACCAGCAGACGCCCAGCACGGGCGTCTCCATCCGCAGCGACAATGCCTATCTGACCAGCCTGTACCCGCAGGTCGCCGCGCTGATGCGCGCCAACAATCTCGGCACGATCACCATCGGCACCAGCAATGCCGGCTTTCCGGTGCCCGGCAACGACAACAGCCGCGAGGTGTTCCGCTATGTCGCGGGCGCGACGGGCCGGTTCGCGCTGTTCGGGCGCGACTGGAAATGGGACGCCTATTACCAGCACGGCGTCACCAAGGCGCATGAGGAGCTGACCAACACCTGGAACAACGCACGCATGGCGTTGGCGCAGGATGCGGTCTTCTCGGGCGGGCAGATCGTCTGCCGCTCCACGCTGACCAATCCGGCGAATGGCTGCGTGCCGATCGACCGGCTCGGCACCGGCGGCCCGTCCGCGGCGGCGCTCGCCTATATCTATGGCGGCCAGCAGCCCTATCGCGACGAGACGATCAAGCAGGACGTCGGCTCCGCCAGCGTGAACGGCGAATTGTTCAACCTGCCCGGCGGCCCAATCGCGATCGCGCTGGGCGGCGAATGGCGCAAGGAGCAGATCGACGGCTATGTCGATCCGCAGTTCAACAGCGGCTGGCTCTACGGCAACTATCTGGTCAACAAGGGCGAATACAACGTCAAGGAAGGCTTCGTCGAGATCGACGCGCCGCTGTTCAAGGGCTTCACCGTCAACGCGGCGGGGCGCTACACCGATTACTCGACCTCGGGCGCAGTGCAGACCTGGAAAGCAGGTGCGACCTATTCGCCCGTGCCCGACATCAAGTTCCGCGGCACGTACAGCCACGACATCCGCGCACCCAATCTGCAGGAACTGTTCGCGGCCGGGACCGCGCGGACCAACACCGTCATCCTGCCGGCCAATTCCCCGCTCGGTGCCGGCAACTACCAGTTCATCGAAAACACCGTCGGCAATCGCAACCTCAAGCCGGAAAAGGCCAATACCTGGACCGCCGGTGTGGTCATGACGCCGCGCTTCCTGCCCGGCTTCACCGCGTCGTTCGACTATTACGACATCAGGATCACCGATGCGATCGGATCGATCACGTCGCAGAACACCGTCGATTTCTGCTATACCGGCGTCACGGCCTATTGCTCGAACATCGCCTATGGCAACGGCGCGCTGAGCGCGATCACGATCCAGCCCTTCAACTTCGCCAGCCAGCGCGAAAAGGGCTTCGACATCGAGGCGAGCTACCGCACCGAACTGTCCGCCATCTCGCCCAAGCTGCCGGGTGCGTTCAGCATCCACAGCGCGATCACCCACTATATCTCCAACGTGATCGACAACGGGATCTTCCCGGTCGACTATGCCGGGGTGAACGGCGGCAGCCTGTCGGGCACATACAGCGAACCGAGCTGGGTCTACCGCGTCAGCGCGTTCTACGAAATCGATCCGCTGACCTTCAATCTGGTCGGGCGCGGGTTCAGCTCGGGCGTCTACGGCAACGACTATGTCCAGTGCACGTCGAACTGCCCCACTTCGACCACGCGGTACCGCACGATCAACGACAATCATATCGACGGCATCACCTATTTCGATGCCTCGGTGAGCGTCAGGATCAAGGCGGCCGGCCATGACGGCGCGCTCACCTTCGTCGTCAACAACATGTTCAACCGGGCGCCGGTGCTGATCGGCAACGGGCCGGACGGCAACAACGTGCCCGCCTATTCGCAGACCAACCGCTCGCTCTACGACGTGGTCGGCCGCGTCTTCCGCGTCTCCACCAAATTCCGGTTCTGATCGCTCCCGCACAACCAGAGGCTTTGCTCATGATCCATTTTCGAAAGACCCTGCTGGCCGCGCTGATGGCCTCGACGCTCTATGCTCCGGCCGCGCAGGCCGCCGCGGGAAAGGCGCTGAAGGCGGAAGTCGCCGCCGGCGTCGATGCCCAGACCAAGCAGATCCAGGTGATGGTCGACCAGGTGTTCAGCTATGCCGAGCCCGGCTTCCAGGAGGTGCGCACCTCGGCCTATCTCGAGGACATTCTCGAAAAGAACGGCTTCACCGTCACGCGCGGCGTGGCGGGGATCCCGACCGCCTTCACCGCGACCTGGGGTTCGGGCGGGCCGCTGATCGCGCTGGGCAGCGATATCGACGATCTGCTCGGCGTTTCGCAGGTGCCGGGCATCCCCAACATCAAGCCGCTGGTGGCGGGCGCGCCGGGGCATGGCGAGGGCCATAATTCGGGCATGCCGCTCGTCATCGCCGCCGCGATCGCGACCAAGGCTGTCATGGAGAAGAACCACATCCCCGGCCGCCTGATGATCTGGCCAGGCGTCGCCGAGGAGTTGCTCGCGACCAAGGCCTATTATGTCCGCGCCGGCCTGTTCAACGGCGTCGACGCCTGCATCTTCAACCATGTCGGAAGCGACTTCACCACGGCCTATGGCGATCTCGGCATGAACGGGATGGTGTCGGTGGAATATACCTTCCACGGCAAGACCGCGCATGCCGCGGGCGATCCCTGGGACGGCCGCAGCGCGCTCGACGGCGTCGAGATCATGGACACCGCCTGGAACTTCCGCCGCGAGCATCTGCCCGTCACGCAGCGCTCGCACTATGTCATCACCGATGGCGGCGATCAGCCCAATGTGGTGCCGGGCAAGGCCTCGGTCTGGTATTATTTCCGCGATCGCACCTTCGGTGCCGTCCGCAGCCTCTATGATACCGGCAACGAGATTGCCGAGGCCGCGGCCAAGGCGACCGGCACCACCGTGACGCGCCAGGTGCTCGGCTATGCCGCGCCTGACTGGGGCAACAAGCCGCTCGCCGAGGCCGCCTATGCCAACATCCAGGCGGTGGGCATGCCCAAATGGTCCGCCGACGACCAGGCCTTCGCCAAGGCCGTGCAGACCGTCAACACCCGCAAGATCGAGCCGCTGCACGACAAGGTGACCGCGCTGTCCACGCCCGAGAATCGGCCGCAGTCGCTGGGTGGGGGCTCGGACGATATCGGCGACATCATGTGGACGGTGCCGACGATTACGATCCGCTACCCCTCCAACATCCCCAACACGATCGGCCACAACGTGACCTCGGCCATGGCGATGGCCACGCCGATCGCGCACAAGGGCGTGGTGGTGGGCGCCAAGGCGCTGGCGATGACCGTGCTCGATCTGATGACCACGCCCAGGATCCTCAGCGACGCCAAGGCCTATTTCACCGACGTTCAGCTCAAGGCCGATCATTATGATCCGGTGCTGACCCCCGCGGACAAGCCCGCCATCTGGCTGAACACCAAGACGATGAAGGAACTGCGGCCCGCGATGGAGAAATATTACTATGATCCGGCGAAGTACCCGACCTATCTCGATCAACTGGGGATCAAATATCCGACGCTGACGCCGCAGTGACGTTCGCCGAATACCGCTGGCATCACCGGCGCTCGCGCCGGGATGGTGACCCCTACGAGAATCGAACTCGTGCTTTCGCCGTGAGAGGGCGACGTCCTAACCGCTAGACGAAGGGGCCGTATGCGGGTGAGCGGCGCGTCTAGGCGGCGGCGCGGGCGGCGTCAAGCGGCATCGTGCCGCCCCGCCGCCCGCGCGGCCCGCTCTCAGGCGGCGACCTTACGCCGTTCCGCCATCTCGGCGTTGAGCATCTCGGCGAGCAGGAACGCCAGTTCCAGGCTCTGCCCCGCATTCAGCCGTGGATCGCAATGCGTGTGGTAGCGGTCCGCCAGGCTCTGCTCGGTCACGTCCACCGCGCCCCCGGTGCATTCGGTGACGTTCTGCCCCGTCATCTCGGCATGGATGCCGCCGGCATGCGTGCCCTCGGCGCGGTGCACCGCGAAGAAGCCGCGCACCTCGGTCAGGATGCGGTCGAACGGCCGCGTCTTGTAGCCGGTCATCGCTTTCACCGTATTGCCGTGCATCGGATCGCACGACCAGACGACCGGATGCCCCTCGCGCGTGACCGCACGGACGAGGCGGGGCAGGGCGGCCTCGATCTTGTCATGGCCATAGCGCGTGATGAGCGTCATCCGCCCGGGCACGCGGCCCGGATTGAGCGTGTCGAGCATCCGCAGCAGCGCGTCGGGCTCGAGGCTCGGCCCGCATTTGATGCCGATCGGATTGCCGATGCCGCGCAGATACTCGACATGCGCGCTGCCCTCGAACCGGGTGCGATCGCCGATCCACAGGAAATGCGCCGAGGTGTCGTACCAGTCGCCGGTCAGCGAATCCTGCCGCGTCAACGCCTGCTCATAGGGAAGCAGCAGCGCCTCGTGGCTGGTGTAGAAGCTGGTCTGCGCGAGCTGCGGCACGGTTTCGTAATCGATCCCGCACGCCGCCATGAATTCGAGCGCCTCGCCGATCCGGTCCGCGGTCTCGGCATATTTGCGGCTCCACGGGCTGCGGCCCATGAAATCGTGAGTCCAGCGATGGACCTGGTGGAGATTGGCATAGCCGCCGCTGGCGAAGGCGCGCAGCAGGTTGAGCGTGGCGGCGCTTTGCGAATAGGCGCGGATCATACGCTGCGGATCGGGCGCGCGCGATTCCGGCGTGAAGCCGATATCGTTGACGTTGTCGCCGCGGTAGCTCGGCAGCTCCACGCCGTCGATCGTCTCGGTGGCGGTGGAGCGCGGCTTGGCGAACTGTCCCGCCATCCGGCCGAGCTTCACCACCGGCAGCTTGGAGGCATAGGTGAGGACGACCGACATCTGGAGGATTACGCGGAACGTGTCGCGGATGTTGTTCGCGCTGTGCTCGGCGAAGCTCTCGGCGCAATCGCCGCCCTGGAGCAGGAACGCCTTGCCCTCGGCCACGCGCGCCAGCTCGGCGGTCAGGTTGCGTGCCTCGCCCGCGAAGACGAGCGGCGGATAGGTGGCGAGCGTCGCGGTGGCGGCGTCGAGCGCGGCGGCGTCGGGATAGTCGGGAAGCTGGCGGGCTTCGGCCCGTGTCCAGCTGTCGGGGGCCCAGTTCGCGGCCATGTCACGTCGTCCGATGATGAAGGGAGGCATTTCCATGCGCCAAAAGCGCCGCAGACGCAACGAAGCTTTCCTCGTCAATAGCCGGCGGCGAGATCGACGACGTTCTTCATCGGCCTGTTCTCGCGCCATGCCGCCAGGTTTTCGAGGAACAGCACGGCGGCGCGGCGAAACATCGTCGTCTGGCTGCGTCCCGACAGATGCATGGTCACCATCGTGTTCGGTGTGTCCCAGATCGGATGGTCGGCCGGCAGGGGCTCGGGATCGGTCGGATCGAGAAAGGCCCCCGCGATCGTCTTCGTCGTCAGCGCCGCGATCAGGGCATCCTCGTCGATCATGTCGCCGCGCGCGATGTTGATGAGCCAAGCGGTGGGTTTCATCGCCGCGAGCTCCGCCTCGCCGATCAGCGCCTTGGTGGTCTGCGTCGACGGGGCGGCGAGGATGACCCAGTCGAACGTGCCGAGCCTGTCGCGCCATTCGTCGGGCGTCAGCAGGCCATCGCCGCCCGATCGGGTGACGCCTGTCACCGCGACGCCGAACGCGGCCAGCCGTTCGCCGATCGCGCGCCCGATCGATCCATAGCCGATCACGAGCGCACGGGTATCGGACAGTTCGATCTTGCCCGGCGCGTCGCCCAGCCATTCGTGGCGGTCGTGCGCGCGGACGACTTCGTCGAAGCGCTTGGCGGCCACGAGCACGCCCATCACCGCATATTCGGCGACCGCGATCGCCAGGATGCCGGCGCCGTTGGTGACGACCGTACCTTGTCGGGCGAGCGCCCCCAGATCGAGCGACTCCAGCCCGGCGATTGCGGTAAAGAGCCATTTCAGCTTTCCGCCCGCCGCGACCGCCTCTTGGGTCAGGCCATGGGGGAGCAGGTCGACCCATGCGATATCCGCATCGGCGACGGCGGCGACCGCTTGCTCGCGCGTCGCGACCCAAACGACTTCGATATCGTCGGGCAGACGGTCGGCGAGCAGCGTACGCGTGAAGGCGGGGAGGACGGCTTTCATGGCCATCGTTCTGCACATGGGGTTGCCGCACCGTCCAGCCCCACCGGCCAGCGGCGATGACATATAAAGACATCTTTATATTTGATCCGGCGCCGTTCTCGGCCTATGGGTCGCCCATCCGGCACGGGCACGCGGCCCGCCGATCATGCCCGTTTCAGGAGACTTCCTCGTGGCCACCACGCTCGCGCCCGCGAAGACCGATTACGTCGTCGCCGATATCGCCCTTGCCGATTTCGGCCGCGCGGAGATCAACATCGCCGAAACCGAAATGCCGGGCCTGATGGCGCTGCGCGAGGAATTCGGCGCGTCGCAGCCGCTGAAGGGCGCGCGGATCACCGGTTCGCTGCATATGACGATCCAGACCGCGGTGCTGATCGAGACGCTCACCGCGCTCGGCGCCGACGTCCGCTGGGCGACCTGCAACATCTTCTCGACGCAGGACCATGCCGCCGCCGCGATCGCCGCGACCGGCGTTCCGGTGTTCGCGATCAAGGGCGAGAGCCTGGCCGACTATTGGGATTATGTCGGCGACATCTTCAACTGGGGCGCCGACGAGTCCGGCAATGGGGGCGGCCAGACCGCGAACATCATCCTCGACGATGGCGGCGATGCCACCATGTTCGCGCTGTGGGGTGCCAAGCTCGAGGCGGGCCACACGCTCGGCGAGCCCGAGAATGACGAAGAGGTCGAGTTCCAGCGCGCGCTGAAGGCGTTCGTCGCGAAGTACCCCGGCTACCTGACCGAGACGGTGAAGAACCTGAAAGGCGTCTCGGAAGAGACCACCACGGGCGTCCACCGTTTGTACGAGATCGCCAAGAAGGGCGAGTTGCCGTTCCCCGCGATCAACGTGAACGATTCGGTGACCAAGTCGAAGTTCGACAATCTCTATGGCTGCAAGGAGTCGCTGGTCGACGCGATCCGCCGCGCCACCGACGTGATGCTCGCCGGCAAGGTGGCCTGCGTCGCCGGTTTCGGCGATGTCGGCAAGGGTTCGGCGCAGTCGCTGCGCAACGGCGGCGCGCGCGTGATGGTCACCGAGATCGATCCGATCTGCGCGCTGCAGGCGGCGATGGAGGGCTTCGAGGTCGTGACGATGGACGAGGCGGTGAAGCGCGCCGACATCTTCTGTACCGCGACCGGCAATGCCGACGTCATCACCGCCGATCACATGAAGGCGATGAAGCCGATGTCGATCGTCTGCAACATCGGCCATTTCGATTCGGAGATCCAGATCGCGGCGCTGTCGAACTATGACTGGACCGAGGTGAAGCCCGGCACCGATCTGGTGAAGTTTCCCGACGGCAAGCAGATCATCATCCTGGCGAAGGGCCGCCTTGTGAATCTCGGCTGCGCCACCGGTCATCCGTCGTTCGTGATGTCGGCCAGCTTCACCAACCAGACGCTCGCGCAGATCGAATTGTGGACCAAGGGCGAGGACTACAAGAACGAAGTCTATGTCCTGCCGAAGCATCTCGACGAGAAGGTCGCGGCGCTCCACCTCGAAAAGCTCGGCGTGCACCTGTCGAAGCTGACGCCCAAGCAGGCGGGCTATATCGGCGTGCCGGTCGAGGGCCCGTTCAAGCCCGATCATTACCGCTACTGATCGCCCCGACGCCTGTCGGCAAAAAGGGGCTCGGTCGCAAGGCCGGGCCCTTTTTCCTTGCGAGTCTGGTTTATACGGGCGGGGCGTGGAGGGCTGAAGCTTGATGGCGCTACCTTGATCCGTTCGCCCCGATCCTGCCGATGGGCTTATGTCGCATGCCAAGGCTCGACTGCGGATAGCGTGCTTCGACAAGCTCAGCACGAACGGCTCTGAGGCCGGCCCTAACTCACGTCATCCTGCTCTTTCCTCGGGTGACCATGCCGGTGCGGAGCACCATGCGCCGTCAGGCGATCTCAATGCTGTCCCGATGGAAGGCTCAACTCCTCAGACGGCAGCGCCTTCGTCTTTTCGATGGCATCCCACTCGGCCTGGGTATGACAGACCGAAACTGGCATGCGGCTCCCTGTCACGTTCTGCGTCATGCAGATGCGGTGGCGAGACACGGATGGCTTTGCCTTTGCCGGCCGATCAGTGTCTTGTGCAACTGCGACCGACGCGAGCGGGCAGAGGGGCAGAATAACGGCGAACGCCAGCCTCATGATGCCATCTCCTTTGATTTCGGAACATCCGATACGATGGAGATTGCCGCGCCATCGCTGCGGCGTCCACCCCCGTCAACATTGTCCTTGCCCGCTTTGGACCCTAGACGTTCAGTATGATGCCGTGCTGCTCTTCCTTCGTCCGATGATCGTGCTCGGCACCGGTGCGATCGTCGCCGGCGGCGTCGTGCTGTTCGCGCTGGTCGCGGCCGGGGCGGCTGCGTTGTTCGTGGGCCTGCGCGCACGCTCCGATGCGGCGGCGATGGTGGCGGAGAGCGTCCGGCTGGCGGCGATGCTGCGCGCCGCGCCCGCGCAGGCGATGCTGGTGCGCGGCGATGGCCGGGTCGAGATGCCGCAGCGGATGGCGGACTGGCTGGGCCTCGCACTCGCCCCGCGGACGCTCGCCGATTTCGCCGATGGTGATGCCGGTCTGTCGGCCGAGGACGTGGCCGCGCTCGACCGGGCGGTGGGCGCGGCGGCGCGGGCGGGGCGGGGCTTCGTCCTGTCGGTGCGGCCGCTGCAATCGTCGCGCACCATCGCGCTGCGCGGCGAGCGGGCGCCGGCCGATCTCGGCGGTGGGGGCGGCGTGCTCGTCTGGGCGTTCGATGCCACCGACAGCGAAGGCGAGATCGCGCGGCTGGGCGCCGAGACGACGCGGCTGAGCGACGCGTTCGCCGCGCTCACTGGGCTGATCGAGGCGGCGCCGCTGCCGATGTGGTATCGCGGGCCCGACCTGCGGCTGGCGATGGTCAATTCGGCCTATGTCGAGGCGGTGGACGGCCAGGATGCCGCCGACGTGGTCGCGCGCGGGATCGAACTGGTGGAGGGATCGGGCCGGGGCGGCCCGCTGACCGGGGCGGCGGCGGCGCGCGACGCCGGGCGGCCCTACGACCAGGTTCTGCCCGCCACGATCGGCGGTGCGCGGCGCTCGCTTCGCGTGTTCGACGTGCCGCTGCCGACCGGCGGGATCGCGGGCTTCGCGGTCGACATCGAGGATCTGGAGCAATCGCGCGCGGGCGCCAAGCGCTTCGCCGACGCCCAGCGCGCGATGCTCGACCGGCTGTCGGCGGGTGTCGCGCAATTCGGCGCGGACCGCGGTCTCGTCTTCTGCAACCAGCCCTTTCGCCGCATGTTCGCGATGCGCAGCGAATGGCTGTCCGACCGGCCCGAGTTCGAGCGCGTGCTGGAACGGATGCGCGAGGCGAACCGCCTGCCCGAGGTGCGCGACTTCCCGGCGTGGCGGGCGGAGCGGCGCGAATGGTTCGTCCCGGCCGACGAAGCGACCGAGGAACATTGGCATCTGCCCGGCGGCACGCATGTCCGAGTCGTCGCCCAGCCGCTGCCCGATGGCGGGCTGCTGCTGATCTTCGAGGATCGCACCGAGGAGGTGCAGCTGGCGAGCGCGCGCGATACGCTGCTGCGCGTGCGCACCGCGATCTTCGACAATCTGTTCGAGGCGCTGGGCGTCTTCGCCGCGGATGGGCGGCTGCAATTGTGGAACAACCGGCTACGCGCCGTGTGGGGGTTCGAGGAGGAGTTCCTGGCGGGCCATCCGCGCGTCGATGCCTTTGCGGAGGCCGTGGCGGGGAAGCTCGCGACGCCCAACCGCGCCGCGTTGATCCCCGAACTCGTGCGATCGGCGACGATCGAGCGGCAGCAGCGCGGCGGGCGCGTGGCATTCGCCGACGGGCGGCATTTCGAATTCGCGGCCGTGCCGCTGCCCGA
The DNA here is from genome assembly GCF_022662335.1 of Sphingomonas sp. CROZ-RG-20F-R02-07. Lineage (GTDB taxonomy): Bacteria > Pseudomonadota > Alphaproteobacteria > Sphingomonadales > Sphingomonadaceae > Sphingomonas. The sequence continues at coordinate 31,057 of NZ_JAKNQJ010000001.1, forward strand.
CGGCAACGCGCTGTTCACCATGCTCGACATCACCGACAGCCGCCGCGCGGAACAGGCGCTGCGCGACCGCAACGCCGCGCTGGAGGCGAGCGACAAGGTGAAGACCGCGTTCGTCGCCAATATGAGCTATGAACTGCGCACCCCGCTCACCTCGATCGGCGGCTTCGCCGAGATGCTGCACGGTGGCTATGCGGGCAAGATGACCAAACAGGCCGATGGCTATGTCGAGGCGATCCTCGAATCGGTCGAGCGGCTGGGATTGCTGGTCGACGACGTGCTCGATCTCACGCGCGCCGAGGCCGAGGGGTCGGCGATCGAGAAGAGCGACGTCGATCTGGGCGCGGTGGCGCGCGCGGCGGCCGAGACGGTGCTGCCCGCGGCCAAGCGGCGGCGGCTCGATTTCGCCGTCGAGGTCGCGCGCTCGGCGGGGCGGCTTCAGGGCGATGCGGCGCGGCTGCGCGAGGTGATCGAGCATCTGCTGCGCCATGCGCTGGCCGCCACGCCCGAGGCCGGGCGGGTGCTGCTCCATGTCGACGGCAATGCCACCGGCGCGCGGATCGTGGTGTCCGACGACGGGCCGGGCATGGATGCCGCCAGCGTCGCGCATGCGTTCGATCGGTTCGCGGAACCCGGCATCAAGCCGATCGGCGAACGCGCACTGGGGCTCGGCCTGCCGCTCGCCAAGCAGTTCGTCGAGGCGCATGGCGGCACGATCGACCTGGTGTCCGAGCCCGGCTCGGGCACGCTGGTGACCGTCCGGCTGCCGCGGCGATGAGCGGCATCCGGCTGGCCGATCCGGCGGCGACGGAGGCGTTCGGCGCGACGCTCGCGCCGCTGGTGCGCGTGGGCGACGTGGTGGCGCTGGTGGGCGATCTGGGTGCGGGCAAGACGAGCCTCGCGCGCGGGCTGCTCGCCGCGCTCGGTCTGGCGGGCGAGGCGCCGAGTCCCAGTTTCGCGATCGTCCAGCCCTATGCCCCGCCCGAGACGCGGCTGCCCGTGCTCCATGTCGATCTCTACCGGATCGAATCGCCCGACGAGATGGAGGAGCTGGGGCTCGACGAGGCGCTGGGCGATTCGGTGCTCTTGGTCGAATGGCCGGAGCGCGCCGGGGTGGCGCGCTGGCCCGACGCCCTCGTCCTGACGCTGGCGGCGGAGCCCGATGGCGCGCGCCGCTTGACAGTGACGGTGCCGGAGGGCTGGAAGCGGCGATGGCCATCGACATGACCCCGCCGCCCGGCGCCGCCGCCTTTCTCGCCGCGCATGGCTGGGGAGGGGGCACCGTCGCGCCGCTGGCGGGCGACGCGTCGTTCCGCCGCTATTTCCGCGTGACGCACGGCGCGCGCGCGGCGGTGCTGATGGATGCGCCGCCCCCGCACGAGGATCCGCGGCCGTTCCTGACGGTGGCGGGCTGGCTGGCGGAGCGCGGCTTTGCAGCGCCCGCGATCCATGCCGCCGATGCAGCCCAGGGGCTCGTGCTGCTCGAGGATTTCGGCGATGCCCGGCTGCGCGAGGCGGCCGACGCCGCGCCGCACGACGCCTTCGGCCTCTATGCGGCGGCGGTCGACGTGCTGGTCGAACTGCGCCGCCATCCGGCCGGCCCGTTCGCACCCTATGACCGCGCGGTGCTCCAGCGCGAGGCGGGATTGTTCGTCGATTGGTACATGCCCGCGGTGGGCCGCGATGCCGATGCGGCGGGTTACCACGCGGCGTGGGACGCGGTGCTCGATCATGCGCTGACAGCCGAGCCGGTGACGGTGCTGCGCGACTATCATTCGGAAAATCTGATGCTGGCGGGCGGGCGGCTCGGCCTGCTCGATTTCCAGGACGCGCTGGCGGGGCACCCGGCCTATGATCTCGTTTCGCTGCTCCAGGATGCGCGGCGCGACGTCGATCCCAACATCGAACAGGCGATGCTCGAACGCTACCGGGCCGAAACCGGCGCCGGCGACGATTTTCTCGACACGTATCATGTGCTCGGCGCGCAGCGGAATGCCAAGATCCTCGGCATCTTCACCCGGCTGTGGAAGCGCGACGGCAAGCCGCGCTACGCCGCGCTGTGCCCGCGCGTCTGGGCGTATCTCGAACGCGATCTGTCGGAGCCGGTGATGGCGCCCGTCGCGCGGTGGTTCGACGATCACGTCCCGCCCGAGCTGCGCGGCGATCCGGCGATGATCGGCGCATGACCCGCCAGCGGATGATCCGCCCCGATCCGGGCGGCACGGTGCCGGAAACGGCGATGGTGATGGCGGCGGGCCTGGGCAAGCGGATGCGCCCGCTGACCGCGACGCGGCCCAAACCGCTCGTCGTGGTGGCGGGCAAGCCGCTGATCGACCATGTGTTCGATCGCCTCCGCGCCGCGCAGGTGAAGCGCGCGGTGGTGAACGTCCATTATCTCGCCGACGCGCTGGAGGCGCATGTCGCCAGCCAGGCGGACGGGATCGCGGTCGCCTTTTCCGACGAGCGCGCCGCGCTGATGGAGACGGGCGGCGGGCTGGTGAAGGCGCGCGCGCTGCTCGGCGACGCGCCCGTGCTGGTCATCAACAGCGACAATCTGTGGATCGACGGGCCGGTCGACACGCTCCGCTTGCTCGCGTCGCGCTGGGACGATGCGACGATGGACGCGCTGCTGCTGCTGGTCCCCTACGCCCGCGCGCACAACCACAAGGGACAGGGCGATTTCAACCTCGCGCCCGATGGCCGGATCACCGGCCGCCGGGTCGCCGGGCGCACCGCGCCGTTCGTCTATTCCGGCGTGCAGATCGTCCATCCCCGCCTGATCGCCGATTGGCCCGAAGGACCGTTCTCGACCAACATCTTCTGGGACCGGGCGATCGCCGAAGGTCGCGCCTATGGTCAGGTGCACCAGGGCCTGTGGTTCGACGTCGGCACGCCCGCCGCGATCCCGCGCACCGAGGCGATGCTCGCCGATGGTTGAGCGCGCCGATGGCTGAACCGGGGGGGCTCCACCTGTTCACCATCCCCGCGCACCGGGCGTTCGCCGATGCGCTGGTCGCGGGGTTGATGCGCGACGCGGATAGCGATCGGCTGGCGCTCGCGCGCGGGCTGGTGCTGCTGCCCAACAATCGCGGCGTGCGCGCGGTGACAGAGGCGTTCGTGCGGGCGAGCGGCGGCGCGCTGCTGCTGCCGCGGCTGGTGGCGCTCGGCGATCCGGAAATCGGCGAGGCGGTGGGCGCCGCGCTCGATCCCGCCGGTACGGAGGACGACATCCCCCCGCCCGCGGTGGCGCCGATGCGGCGGCGGATGATCCTCGCGCGGATGGTGAGCGAGGAGCGCACGCGCGCCGGGCAGCCGGTCGATGCCGCGGAGGCGGTGCGGCTCGCCGGCGATCTCGCGCGGACGCTCGACCATTTGCTGGTCGAGGAGGTCGATCCCGCCCGGCTGCGCGCGATCGATCTGGCGCCCGAACTCTCCGATCATTGGCGGCGCTCGCTCGAACTGTTCGGGCTGGTGCTCGACCGCTGGCCCGCCGAGCTCGCGGCGATGGGCTGCACCGATGCGGCGGTGCGTCGGGCGCGGCTGCTCGATCGGCTCGAGCGGCAATGGCGCCGGCGACCGCCGGGGGGCTTCGTGTGCGCGGCGGGGATCACCGACAGCGCCCCTGCGGTCGCGCGGCTGCTGCGCTGCGTGAGTGCGATGCCGAACGGGCAGGTGGTGTTCGCCGGGCTCGACACGCTGATGCCGCGCGAGGAATGGGATGCGCTGGGGCCGCACGATCCCGATCCGGTGACCGGCCGCCGCGTGCGCGCGATCGAGACTCATCCGCAATTTCACCTGAAGCTGATGCTCGACCGGATGGGGGTAGGCCGCGACGAGGTGGCGGTCTGGCGCGCGAGCGGCGGTCATGACGCCAATGCGGCGCGCGGCCGCGCCGTCGCCAACGCGCTGGCGCCCGCCGACTTCACCGCCAAATGGACCGATCTCGGCCCCGAGGACCGCCGGCTCGCGGGCGTGGCGGTCGCCGAACTGGCGAGCCCGGCCGAGGAGGCGCAGGCGATCGCGCTGGCACTGCGCGAGGCGCTGGAGACGCCCGGGCGCACCGCCGCGCTCGTCACCCCCGATCGCGCGCTCGCGCGGCGCGTCGCGGCGCATTGCCGGCGCTGGAACATCGAGGTGGACGACAGCGCCGGGCGGCCGCTGTCGATCCTGCCGCCGGGCACGCTGCTGCTGGCGCTGGCGGAGGCGGCGGCGCAGCGTTTCGCGCCGCTCGCGCTGCTGGCGCTGCTGAAGCATCCGCTGGTGCGCAGCGGCGCCGCACGGCTCGAATGGCTCGACGGCGTCCGCGCGCTCGATCGCGCGCTGCGGGGTCCGCGCCCGGCGGCGGGACTGGACGCGATCGCCGCGCATGTCGCCGGGCGCGAGACGCTGGCGGCGTGGTGGGCGCAGGTGCAGCCGATGCTCGCGCCGCTCGGCGACACCTTTGCCGAGGGGCCGAAAAGCCTGTCCGCGCTCGCGCTCTGCCTGCACGAGGCGGCGGACGCGCTGTGCGGCGGCGAACTCTGGGCGCGGCAGGAGGGGCGCGCCGCCGCCGACTTCCTCGCCGCCATCGAGGAGGCCGCCGATGCCGGCCCCGCCAGCGTCGATCCCGGCAGCGTGCCGGCGCTGCTGCGCACGCTGCTCGACGAGGTGGCGGTCCGGCGCCGTCAGGGTGGATCGCGGCTCGCCATCTACGGCCTGATCGAGGCGCGGCTGCAGACCGCGGACCTGATGATCCTCGGCGGCCTGAACGAGGGGACATGGCCGGGCACGCCCGCGCCCGACCCGTGGCTCGCGCCGCGCATCCGCGCCGAACTCGGTCTGCCGGGGCTGGAGCGGCGGATCGGCATCGCCGCGCATGATTTCGGCCAGGCCCTGGGCGCGCCGCATGCGCTCGTCACGCGCGCGCGGCGCGATGCGAAGTCGCCCGCGCTCGCCTCGCGCTTCTGGCTGCGGCTGGAGGCGATGGCGGGCGATCGGTTCGAACGCGCGCGCACGCTGGAGGGCTGGACGCGCTCGCTCGACGATCCGGGCGAGCACGCGCCCGCCGAACGCCCCGCGCCCTCGCCATCGGCCGAGCTGCGCCCCAAGGCGATCTCGGTCACCGAGGTCGATCGCCTGAAGGCCGATCCCTATGCCTTTTATGCGCGGCGCGTGCTGGGGCTCGGGCCGATCGACCCGGTCGATGCGGATCCGAGCGCCGCGTGGCGCGGCACCGCGGTGCACGACATCCTCGAAGCCTGGTGGAAGGAGGACCGGTGCGCGATCGATGCGCTGCGCCCGCGCGCGATCGCGATGCTGGCGGATGCGCGCACCCATCCGATGATGCGCGCGCTGTGGCAGCCGCGGCTGATGGAGGCGATCGACTGGATCGCCGCCGAGGTGGCGGAGCAGGCGGGCGACGGCCGCATGGTGCTGAGCGCGGAGGGGCGCGGCGAGATCGCGATCGCGGGGGTGCGCCTGTCGGGCCGTTACGACCGGATCGACCGCACCGCGGGCGGCGCGCTGGCGATCGTCGATTACAAGACGGGCAAGCCCCCCTCGACCAAGGCGGTGCGCGAGGGGTTCAGCCTGCAGCTCGGGCTGCTCGGCCTGATCGCCGAGCGCGGCGGCTTCGCCGATGTGACGGGCACCGCCGAGCTGTTCGAATATTGGTCCATGGGCAAGGCGCGCGACGCGTTCGGCTATATCGCCACCCCAGTCGATCCAACAGGCAAGCGCGACCGCATTCCCGCCGCCGATTTCGCCGCGCTCGCCGCGCACAACTTCACCGTCGCGGCGGGCCGGTGGCTGACGGGCAACGAGGCGTTCACGGCCAAGCTGGTGCCCGAATATGCGCCCTATGCCGAATATGATCAATTGATGCGCCGCGACGAATGGTATGGCCGTGACTGATCCCGGCGGCCCCACGCGCACGCTGCCGCATCTGAAGGGCGCGCAAGCAGCGGCCAGCGATCCGCACGCGCATGTCTGGCTCTCCGCCTCGGCGGGTACGGGCAAGACTCAGGTGCTGGCGGCGCGCGTCTTTCGCCTGTTGCTGAAGGGCGTCGATCCCGGCGCAATCCTGTGCCTCACCTTCACCAAGGCGGGCGCGGCCGAGATGGCGGGGCGGATCGGTGCGCGGCTCGCCGCATGGGTGCGCATGTCCGACACGCTGCTGGGCAAGGATCTGATCGCGCTGGGCGAGCAGCCGAGCCCGTCGCTGCGCGCACGGGCGCGGACCTTGTTCGCCAAAGTGCTCGATGCGCCCGGCGGCGGCGTGCGCATCCAGACGATCCACGGCTTCTGTCAGGGGCTGCTCGCCGCCTTTCCGGTCGAGGCGGGGCTCACCCCCGGTTTCCGCCCGCTGGAGGCGCGCGAAGAGGCCGGGCTGGCGCGCGAGGCGTTGGCGGGCCTGCTGACCGATGCCGAGCGGGACGGGCGCACCCGGCCGATCGCCGCGATCGGCGCGCTCAGCATGCGGCTGGGCGAGGGCGGTGCCGAGGGCTTTCTGATCGCATGCGCGCGCGCGCTTCCCGCGCTGGAGGCGCTGCCGAGCGGCATCCAGCCCTGGCTCCGCCGGGTGCTTGATCTGCCCGCCGGCGATATCGCGGAGGTGATCGCGCAAGGCTGCGACGATCTCGACCATGACGCGATCGATCGGCTTGCCGCCGCCAACCGCGCCTGGGGCACCGCGACCGGAGCAGGCCATGCAGAGTCGATCGCGACATGGCTCGCCGCCGCGCCCGATGCGCGCGCCGCGTCGCTCGACCTGCTGGCGTCGGTGGTGCTCACCGGCAAGGGCGATCCGCGCAAGGCGAGCAAGAAGCTGATCGATCTCGAGCCCGATTACGAGGCGATCGCCGCCGAGCTGGGGACGGCGTGCACCGGGCTGCTGTCGCTCGCCACGCGCGCCGCCTATGCCGATCTGCTGGCGGATGCGCTGGAGGTGGGTCGCGATTATGCGCGCGCCTATGCGCTGGCCAAACGCCGCACCGGCGCGGTCGATTTCGACGATCTGATCGCCACGACGGTCGGGCTGCTCGAACAGCCGGGGATCGGCGAATGGGTGCGCTTCAAGCTCGATCAGGGCACCGAGCATATCCTGATCGACGAGGCGCAGGATACCAACGTCAACCAGTGGCGGATCGTGCGCGCGCTGGCGGACGAGTTCTTCGTCGGCCGCGGCGTTCATGCGCCCTCGACGCGCACGCTGTTCACGGTCGGCGATTACAAACAGGCGATCTTCGGCTTCCAGGGCACCGATCCGATCAACTTCGCCGCCGCGGAGCGCCATTTCGGCGGCGCCGCGCGCGCGGTGGCGGGCGACGAGGATTGGCCGATCGAGGAACGCGGGCTGCCGTTCGAGCAGCTCTCGCTCAACCAGTCGTTCCGCTCCACCCGCGCCATCCTCGAATTCGTCGATGCCACGCTCGACGAGGTGGGCGAGGAGGGGCTGGGCGTCGCGGGCGCGCTCGACCGGCATGCGAGCGAGGTGCCCGGCCCCGGATCGGTGACGCTGTGGCCGCCGATCGCGGCGGGCGGCAGCGACGAGGACGAGGAGGGCTGGATCGAGGATTCGGTCCGCGAACAGGCCGCGCACATCGCGCGCACCATCCGCGACTGGCTGGCGAGCGGCCGGATGCTGGAGAGCAAGGGGCGGCCGATCGCGCCCGAGGACATCATGATCCTGGTGAAGCGCCGCGGCGACCTCGCCTCGCTGATCGTCGCGCGGCTTTATGCCGAGAAGGTACCGGTGGCGGGCGTCGACCGGCTGCGGCTGAACGCGCCGCTCGCGGTGCAGGATCTGCTCGCGGCGATCCGCTTCGTGCTCCAGCCCGACGACGATCTGAGTCTCGCCAGCCTGCTCGTCTCGCCGCTGATCGGCTGGAGCCAGGACGACCTCATGGCGGCGGCACCGCGCGACCGGGGGAGCCTGTGGCGGCATCTGGGCGCGACCCAGCCGCCCGAGCGGCTGGCCCCGTTGCGCACGATCCTCGCGCGCGCCGACATCGCCACGCCTTACCGCTTTCTGGAGGAGATGCTGTCGGGGCCGCTCGACGGGCGGCGCAAGCTGATCCGCCGGCTGGGCGCGGAGGCGCGCGACCCGATCGAGGAACTGCTCAGTGCCGCACTCGATTTCGAGATGGTGACGACGCCGTCGCTCCAGCGGTTCCTCGACTGGTTCGATCGCGGCGACGTCGATATCGTCCGCGATCCGTCCGCGCCGCTCGACGCGGTGCGGGTGATGACCGCGCATGGCGCCAAGGGGTTGCAGGCCCCCGTCGTAATCCTGGCGGACGCGACCGCCGATCCCGCCGCCGCGCCGCGCTCGATCCTCAAATGGACGCCGGATGGCATGACGGCACCCATCCCGGTGTTTCGTCCGCGCAGTGGCGAACGGGGCGGCCCGCTCGACGCGGTCGCGGCGGAGGCCGAGGCGCGCGAATTGCAGGAGCATTGGCGGCTTTTCTACGTCGCGGCGACACGCGCCGAGGAGCAGTTGGTGATCGCAGGCGCGCTCGGTCCGCGAGCGAAGGGGGTGCCGCCGCCGTCGAGCTGGTATGCGGTGGCGGCGCGTGCGCTGGACGGGTTGGGCGTGGACGCCGCCCCCGGCGCGCGCCTGTTCGGCGGCCGCACCGCGCAGAAGCCGGTCGCGCGGTTGGCGCAGGCCGGCGTCGCCGCGGATGCGCCCGTGGCGCTGCCCGCCTGGGCGCATGCCGATGCGCCGGAGGAGGCACGCCCGCCACGGCCGCTGTCGCCGTCCGCGCTCGGTGACGACCAGGTCTCCGATCCGCCGCCCGGCGCAGCGATGCGCCAGGCCGCCGAGCGCGGAAAGCTGGCACATGCGCTGTTCGAGCGGTTGCCGGGGGTGGTGCCGGCGGCGCGGGCCTCGGCCGCGGACGCCTGGCTGGCGCGAATGGGCGGCATCGCCGATCCGGACGAGCGGCGCGCGATCGCCGCCCCCGTGCTCGCGATCCTCGTCGATCCGGCCTTCGCCGCGGTGTTCGCCGCGGACGCCTTGGCGGAGGCGCCGATCACCGCCACGTTGCCCGACGGCACCGTCGTGGCGGGCACGGTCGATCGGCTGCTGGTGGAGGAGGGACGCGTGCGCGTGGTCGATTTCAAGACGATGCGCCGCCCGCCCACGCGGGCCAACGACGTGCCCGATTATCATCTGCGCCAGATGGCCGCCTATGCCGCGGCGCTGGCGGTGATCTTCCCGAGCGCGCGGATCGAGGCGGCGTTGTTGTACACGGCGGGGCCCGTGATGATCGATCTGCCGCCCGCCCTGCTCGCCGCGCACAAGCCGCGCTTGGGGCCGATGGAGCAAAGCTAGCGTGGCGATGGTTGAGCGCGCGAGTGGCCTTTCCTAAATGGGATCCGAAGGAGAAATTTTGTGGCGACCAAGACGATCACCGATGCGAGCTTCCAGGCCGATGTGCTGAATGCGGACGGCCCCGTGCTCGTCGATTTCTGGGCCGAATGGTGCGGCCCGTGCAAGATGATCGGGCCGAGCCTCGAGGAGCTTTCCACCGAACTCGGCGAAAAGGTGACGATCGCCAAGCTCAACATCGACGACAATCCCGACGCGCCTGGCAAATATGGCGTGCGCGGCATCCCGACGATGATCCTCTTCAAGGGCGGCGCACCGGCGGCGACCAAGGTTGGCGCAGAGCCCAAGGGACGGATCAAGGCCTGGCTCGAGGGCGAGCTGGCCTGATCGTGGGGCGGCATCGTTGGTCACACCACGATGCCGCCTTTTTACTTGGCGCGGCGGTGCTCAGCTCCGATAATCGGCATTGATGGCGATGTAGCCGTGCGTCAGATCGCACGTCCAGACCGTCGCCGCGCCGTCGCCCAATCCCAGATCCACCCCGATCTCGATCTCGCGGCCTTTCAGATGGGCGGCGACCGGCGCCTCGTCATAGCCGGTCACCGCCAGCCCATCGCGCGCGACCGGCGTGTCGCCGAAACGGATGGCGAGCCGGTCGCGTTCGGCGGCTTCGCCGGCCTTGCCGACCGCCATCACCACGCGGCCCCAATTGGCGTCCTCGCCGGCGATCGCGGTTTTCACCAGCGGCGAGTTGGCGATGCTCATCGCGATCCGGTGTGCGCTGCGATCGCTCTCCGCGCCGGATACCACGATCTCGATCAGCTTCTGCGCACCCTCGCCATCGCGCACCACGAGCATCGCGAGCTGGTGGCACAGGTCGGCCAGCGCCGCCCGAAACGCATCGGCCCCGGCGCTGTCGCCGGTGAGCGGCGCGTTGCCCGCTTGGCCCGTCGCGAAGGCGAGCACGGTGTCGCTGGTCGAAGTGTCGCCATCCACGGTGATGCACGAAAAGCTCCGCGCGTTCGCCGCCGACAGCGCGGTCTGGAGGAAGGCGGGCTCCACCGCGGCATCGGTGAAGACGAAGCTGAGCATCGTCGCCATGTCGGGCGCGATCATGCCCGAGCCCTTGATGATCCCGGCCAGCGTCACGGTGCGGCCATCGACGATCGCGGTGGTGACGGCACCCTTGGTGAAGGTGTCGGTCGTCATGATCGTGGCGGCGGCCTCCTCCCAGCCGCAGGGGGTGGCACCGAAGGCGGCGTCGAGCCCCGCTTCGGCCTTGTCGATCGGCAGCGGCACGCCGATCACCCCGGTGGAGGCGACGAACACGTCCGACGGGTGGCAGCCCAGATGCGCCGCGGTGCGCGCGGCGATCGCCTCGACCGCGCTGCGCCCGCGATGACCGGTAAAGGCGTTGGAATTGCCGGCATTCACGACCAGCGCGCGCGCCTGTCCGAGCGTCAGCGCGGCGCGGCACCATTCCACCTCGGGCGACGGGCAGCGGCTGTTCGTCAGCACGCCGGCCACGGTCGTGCCGGGCTCCAGCGTCACGAAGGTCAGATCGCAGCGGTCCCAGCTCTTGTAGTGCGCCCGCGCGACGCGGGGCATGACGCCGGCGATCGGCGGCAGCGGCGGAAAGGGCGTGGCAAGCGGCGAACGATCGGACGACATCGGCATTTCCCGCGACTGGCTTCGAGGATGAGGCCTCGGGCGTTAGCGTCGCCGCCGGGCAGAGCAAGCGCCTTGCGATGCCGATCCGACCGATGCCGGGATCGGCGGGGCAGGGGTGTACGACGGGCCGTTCCCTTTTTACGTTGGACGATCCCGGCCCCGATCCCTATGTCCGACCCGCCATGAACCTGTTGCTGCTCCTGTCTGCCCTCCTGTCCGCGCTGAATGGCGTGGGCGTGGCGGTCCGCCGGCAGGAACTGGCGCAGTCGGTCGCGCAGATCGCCGCAGCCGCGGACAGGGTCTGCGACACGACCGCCGCCGCGTCGTCGCGGCCGCGAGCGGCGATGCCCTCGCTGGCGCAGGTCGCGGCGGCCGGTACGCGCCGCGCGGTGCCGCTGTTCGCAGCCATCGCGCCATGGACAGAGCGCCGGCGCGAATAGCGGCCGGCCGGCGGTTTCCGTTGCGGCACCGCGCGCCTTCTTCCCGATTATCGCTGGCAGCCGCTTCGATCGGTGCCGCTGCGTCTCTTGCTATCCAGGAATTCCCATGTTCGGTGGCTTCGCCAAATCGCTGTTCGGTTCGTCCAACGACCGTTACGTCAAATCGCTCAACCCGATCCTCGCCAAGATCGCCGCCTTCGAGCCCGCGCTCCAGGCGATGGGCGACGATCAGCTCGCAAACCAGACCGTGCTGTTCCGCGAGCGGCTCGCCAATGGCACGAAGCTCGACGATTTGCTGCCCGAGGCCTTCGCCACGGTGCGCGAAGCGGCGCGCCGGGCGCTGGGGCAGCGGCATTACGACGTGCAGATGGTCGGCGGCATCGTGCTCCACCGCGGCGAGATCGCGGAGATGCGCACGGGCGAGGGCAAGACGCTCGTCGCCACGCTTGCCACCTATCTGAACGCGCTGCCCGGCAAGGGCGTTCACGTCATCACCGTCAACGACTATCTCGCCGCGCGCGATTCGGACTGGATGGGGCAGGTGTATCGCTTCCTCGGCCTGAAGGTGGGTGTGATCGTGCCCAACCTGACCGACGAGCAGCGCCGCGACGCCTATGCCGCCGACATCACCTACGGCACCAACAACGAATTCGGCTTCGACTATCTGCGCGACAATATGAAGTACGACCGCGCGTCGATGGTGCAGCGGCCGTTCGCGATGGCGATCGTCGACGAGGTGGATTCGGTGCTGATCGACGAGGCGCGTACCCCGCTCATCATCTCCGGCCCCACCGACGACAAGTCCGAGCTGTACATGCAGGTGGATGCGGTGGTGCGGCTGCTCGATCCGATCGATTACGAAAAGGACGAGAAGCAGAAGTCGATCATACTGACCGAGGACGGCACCGAAAAGGTGGAGCGGATGCTCGAAACCGCCGGGCTGCTCGAGGGGCAGAACCTGTATGATTTCGAGAATACGCAGGTGGTCCACCACCTGAACCAGGCGCTGCGCGCGAACATGATGTTCAAGCGCGACACCGACTATATCGTCAAGGACGGCAAGGTCATCATCATCGACGAATTCACCGGCCGCATGATGGACGGCCGGCGTTGGTCCGACGGGCTGCACCAGGCGGTGGAGGCGAAGGAGGGCGTGACGATCGAGCCCGAGAACCAGACGATGGCCTCGATCACCTTTCAGAATTATTTCCGCATGTACCCGAAACTCAGCGGCATGACCGGCACCGCGGCGACCGAGGCGGCCGAATTCTACGACATCTACAAAATGAACGTGGTGACGATCCCGACGAACGTGCCCATCCAGCGCGAGGACGAACAGGACGAATTCTATAAGGACACGCAGGACAAGTTCCGCGCCATCGCCAAGAAGATCCGCGTCCATGCCGAGCGCGGGCAGCCGGTGCTCGTCGGCACCGTCTCGATCGAGAAATCCGAACTCCTCTCCGAATTTCTCCAGCACGAGGGCGTCGCCCACAAGGTGCTGAATGCGCGCCACCACGAGATGGAGGCGCATATCGTCGCACAGGCGGGCCGCGCGTCCGCGGTAACGATCGCGACCAACATGGCGGGGCGCGGCACCGACATCCAGCTCGGCGGCAATCTCGAATTCCGCATGCTCGACGAGCATCCCGACCTGACGGCCGGCACGCCCGAATATGAGGCCCGCGCCGCCGAGATCCTCGCCGAGATCAAGCAGGAGAAGGCCGCCGTGCTCGCGGCCGGCGGCCTGTTCGTGCTCGGCACCGAGCGCCACGAGAGCCGCCGGATCGATAACCAGTTGCGCGGCCGTTCGGGTCGGCAGGGCGATCCGGGGCTCAGCCGCTTCTATCTCAGCCTCGATGACGACCTGCTGCGGATCTTCGGCCCCGACACGCTGTTCGCCAAGATGATGCGCAACAACATCGAGGATGGCGAGGCGATCGGCTCCAAATGGCTGTCCAAGGCGATCGAGACCGCGCAGAAGAAGGTCGAGGCGCGCAACTACGACATCCGCAAGCAGGTCGTCGAATATGATGACGTGATGAACGACCAGCGCAAGGTGATCTACGAGCAGCGCGCCGACATCATGGATGCGGACGGTGTGAGCGAGATGGTCGACGACATGCGCGCCGAGACGGTCAATACGATCGTCGGCAGCGCCTGCCCGCCCAACAGCTATCCCGAGCAATGGGACGTGGAGGGCATGCGCACGCGGCTCGCCGAGGTGTTGAACCTGCAGCCGCCGCTCGAGGAGTGGCTGAAGGAAGAGGCGATCGATCCCGAGATCGTGGAGGAGCGCGTGCGCGCGGCTGCGGACGCTTCGGTCGCGGCCAAGTCGGCCGATCTGTCGCCCGAGACCTGGACGTCGGTCGAGAAGTCGATCCTGCTCCAGAATCTCGATCATCACTGGAAGGAGCATCTGTCGACGCTCGATGCGCTTCGCCAAGTGGTGCATCTTCGCGCCTATGCGCAGAAGACGCCGATCAACGAATATAAGCAGGAGGCGTTTTCGCTGTTCGAGCGGATGCTGGACAATATCCGCGAAGACGTGACGCGCACCATCGCCTTTGCCGAGTTCCAGATGCAGGCGCCGGTCGGCCTGCCCGAACTCCCCGACTTCATCACGACCCATTTCGACCCGTTCACGGGTGAGGACAATTCGCACGATACCGACGGTGGTTCGCTGGGCTTCGTCTCGACGCAATTGCCGCCGCTCCAGATCCCGCAGCCCCAGCCGGCCGAGTTCGGAATGGATCCGGCCGATTGGATGGGTCAGGTGAGCCGTAATGCGCCGTGCCCCTGCGGGTCCGGCCTGAAATACAAGCACTGCCACGGTGCGGTGACGAGCGCCGCCTGATACGAAAAGGGCCGGTGGTCGTAAACCACCGGCCCCTTCTTTTCCGAGCGATACGCCTCAGTAGGAACGCGGCGCCGCTGCCGGTCGCGGCGGTGGCGGGTTGCCGCGATTGTCACGCTCCTGTCCGGGCAGCACGATCGTCGGCCCCAGCGTTTCGACGACGCGGTGCGCATCGAAGGCACGGATGTTGCCGGTGGGAATGGGCCCGCGGCGCATCACGATCTCCGCGGTCGCCTCGAACTTGTCGACGGTTTGGATGTCGAAATCGTCGCCGAAGCCACCAAAGCCGCCGAACCCGCCATAGCCGAAGCCACCGCCAAAGCGGCGCCAGCCATAGCCGCGACCATAGAAGTTCCACGACGGGCCCCAATAGCCGCCGAACCCGCCATAGCCCCAGCCCGGACCACCGATGCCCGGCGTGCTGTAGGTCCGCGAACGCAGCTTGGTGTCGCGGTCTGCCATCAGGAAATAGTCATAGCCCTGCTGGAGCGTCAGCTCGGCCGACCGGAAGAACAGATAACGCTCCACCGTGTCGCGCGAGGTGACGCTGTTGCCCGCGAAGCTGACGAGGAAGCGGCCCGGCTCGATCATGCGATCGCTGTAGCCGGTGCGATCGAACCCGCGGCCGGTGGCGGGGCGGTAGGTGGTTTCGGTCGCGCAGCCCGCGACCAGAAGGACGCTCGACGCGAGCGCGGCAAGCACGAGCTTGCGACCGAAAGGGTTTGGCATGTGTATCGTCTCCGTTCGCGATCCATACGGCGAAACGCCCCGTATTAACCGCTGCTGATGGAACGTGCGATGAACAGGTTCGATCCAGCGATGAAACGTTGTTCATGTTCCGATCAGATGGAGCGCCAGCGAACGGCGATGCGGGCGGCGGCGATGTTCGAACAGATAGATGCCCTGCCACGTTCCGAGCGCCGGACGCCCCGCGATGATCGGGATCGCCAGATGCGTCTGCGTCAATGCGGTGCGCAGATGCGCCGGCATGTCGTCCGGCCCTTCGTCGTCATGCGCATAGGCGGGGCTCTCGGGCGCGAGCCGCGCGAAATAGGATTCCATGTCGCTGAGTACCTCGGGCGACGCATTTTCCTGGATCAGCAGCGACGCAGAGGTGTGGCGGCAGAAGACGGTGAGCAGCCCTTCGTCCACCCGCTCGCCCGCGACCCAATCCAGGATCGGCCGCGAAACGTCGAGCATCCCGGGACGGCGGGTTTCGACGGTGAGAATGGTGGTGGCCTGACGCATCGGCGTTGAACGCGTTGGCGGTGAAGATGCTCCGGGCATCGCCGCCCGTCCGCCGTGACGCCCGCTTGACATGCTCTTGTCAGACGTAGCGCTAACAGCCGAGGCTAATCATAGCCATTGGAGAGGGCAGGATGGAGCGGCCGACGGTGGCGCCAAAATAATTGGGTGCGCGAAGATAGCCGGTCATGTCGCGATAGCCGAGCACGATGTCCGCCGATCGTCCCGCGCGGTCCGGCACCTCCACCGCTTGCAGGATCGCGCCCCAGCTCAGGACGCGCACCCGCATGCCGTGCGCGTTCGTCAGCGTGACCGCCTCGACCGGCTGGCCGTCGCGGGTGGTGCCGAACGCGACACGGTCGGCCTTGGCTGCAAGCGCGCTGCCGGGCAGCGCAACGCCGAGCAGCGCGCTCGCGGCGATCAATCGGTGAGCCAAGCCATCCTCCATCGTGTTCGCGTCATCGTGCGCGCAACATCCTGCATCCGTCTATGGCCGGACAAGTGGTTGCGCAACCATTGCACGCAGGCGGACGGACGCTCAGGGCGAAACGCGGTCGTTGAGCCCGCGGCGCGAACATCAGGAAAACCCCGCCGACGATAACGCTTACATCTCGACGGGCGCCGGCCTCGTCCATAGACACGCGGCATAAACAGACATGGAGAGGTATGACATGCGCCGCCAACCCCGTTTCGCCGCGGCCGTCCTGACTTTGACGATCGCTGCGCTGAGCCCGGTTCCGGCGGTCGCGCAGGCCACCGAGGACGCCACCGCGACGATCCACGCCGATCGACCCGGCCCGGTGATGAACCGGCAGGTGTTCGGCCAGTTCGCCGAACATCTCGGCCACGGCATCTATGGCGGCATCTGGGTCGGCGAGAAATCCGCCATCCCCAACGACCATGGCTATCGCCGCGACGTGCTCGACGCGCTGCGCGCCATCAAGGTGCCCGTGGTGCGCTGGCCCGGCGGCTGCTTCGCCGACGATTACCATTGGCGCGACGGCGTCGGCCCGCGCGCGAAGCGGCCGGTGAAGATCAACACCAACTGGGGCGGGGTGGACGAGGACAACGCGTTCGGCACCAACGAATATATGGGGCTGGCCGAGCGGCTCGGTGCGGAGGCCTATATTTCCGCCAATGTCGGCAGCGCACCGCCGAGCGAGACCGAACAATGGTTGGAATATATGACCTCGCCCACCGGATCGACGCTGGCGAAGGAACGCGCGGCGAACGGCCATCCGGCACCGTTTCCGGTTCGGTATATCGGCCTCGGCAACGAACTATGGGGCTGCGGCGGCAACATGCGCGCGGATTATGCCGCCGACCTGACCAACCGCTACGCGCAGTTCGCCAAATCGGGCAGCGGCAAGATGCTGAAGATCGCCAGCGGCCCAAGCGATGCGGATTACGCCTGGACCGAAACGCTGATGCGCCTGTCGGGCAAGTATATCGATGGGCTGTCGCTGCATTACTACACCCGGCCGCGCGACAAGGAATGGGGCGACAAGGGCGCAGCGCTCGGCTTTCCGGAACATGAGTGGGCGACGACCATGGCGCACGCGCTGCAAATGGACGAGTTCGTCACCAAACATTCCGCGATCATGGACAAATATGATCCCGGGAAGAAGACGTGGCTGGTCGTGGACGAATGGGGAACGTGGTACGATCCCGCGCCGGGCAGCAACCCCGGCTTCCTCGTTCAGCAGAACAGCGTGCGCGACGCGGTGGTCGCCGGGCTCAACCTCAACATCTTCGCGCACCATGCCGATCGGGTGAAGATGGCGGCGGTCGCGCAGATGGTGAACGTGCTGCAGGCGATGCTGCTCACGGACGGCGCACGGATGGTGAAGACCCCCACCTATTGGGTGTTCGATCTCTACAAGCCGTGGATGGATGCGACCACCTTGCCGGTCGACCTTCGATCGCCCTGGTATCACGATCAGGAGGTGGCGGTGCCGGCGGTCAGCGTGTCGGCGGTGCGCGACGCGGCGGGGCAGGTGCACGTCGCGCTCGTCAACCTCGATCCGCACCGTGCGATCGCGACGTCGCTCTCGCTCGCCGGGGTTCAGGCGACGGCCGTGACGGGGCGGATGGTGACCGGCCCCGCGATGGATTCGCACAACAGCTTCGACCAGCCCGATGCGGTGCGGCCGGTGGCGTTCACCGGTGCGCAGGCGAACGGGAGCACCCTGACCGCGACGCTGCCGCCTATGTCGGTAGTGGTGCTGGATCTGCGTTGAGGCGAGTCGCCGATCGGGCCGGGGGGCGCGGCCCCGCCGCGTCACAGCGGGATGGCGGCGGCCTGGGTGGTGGTGAACGGGGCCGACTGACCGGGAACGCCGGTGTCCGGTTGCCCCGATCCGACCGTCACGCGGTATCGCCCCACCATGACGTGCCGGATGCCGTCCGCCCCCACTGCGCTCAGATCGCGCGGCGACAGGTCGAAGGTGAGGGTGCGGTGCTCACCCGCCTTCAACGCCACGCGCTGATAGCCACGCAGCGCGACGCGCGGCGCGCCGGGTTCGTCGGGGAAGTTGAGGTAGAGCTGCGCCACCTCGTCGCCCGCGCGGGTGCCCGTGTTGCTCACCTCCGTCACGACGCGCATGCCGCCCTGCGCCCCGGATGCCGACGGCGTGACGGTCAGCGGCGCATAGGCGAAGCTGGTGTAGCTCAGCCCGTAACCGAACGGATAGACCGGCGTGCCGGTGAAATAGCGATAGGTGCGCCCCGTCATCGCATAGTCGCTGAACGGCGGCAGATCGGCGACGCTGCGGTAGAAGGTCAGCGGCAGGCGCCCGCCCGGGTCGGCACGGCCGGTCAGCACGTCGGCCACCGCCGCGCCGCCCGACTGGCCGGGATACCACGCCTCGACGATGGCCGCGGCATTGTCCTTGGCCCAGGACAGGTTGATCGGGCTGCCGTTCATGGCGACGACGATCAGCGGCTTGCCCGTCGCCTTGGCGCGCTCGAGCATCCGGACCTGATCGGGGGCGAGGTCGAGCGAGGTCTTGTCGCCGCCCTTGAAGCCGGGCACGTCGACGCCCGTCTCTTCCGCCTCCAGATCCGAGGTGAGGCCCACCACCGCGACGATCACGTCGGCGCGGCGGGCGGCATCGTCCAGATCCGCGTCGGGCTGCGCCGAGATCCGCTTCCACACCAGATCGGTGTTGCCGAAGCCGCGCGCGGTCGACACGATCCGCACGGCGTAGCGATGGCCCTTCGTCAGCGTGATCGTCTTCAGCGTCGGCAAGGGGCTGTGGTGATCGGCGCCGACGTCGAGAAACGTCTTGCCGTCCAGTTCCAGCAGGCCGCTTCCGCCAAGACCCAGGCGATAGCTGCCGGTTTCCGGGGGCACGATGAAGCCCGTCCATTCGGCGCGGTGATAGTCGTTGACGGCGGGCAGATCGAAGGCGCGGTTGGCCACATCGGCTTCGCGCCGCGTCACGACCGCGTTCGTCTCGTAGCGGAGCGCCGCCAGCTGCGCGCCGTCCGTCCCGGGGGCGAACGGCAGCACCGGCGGCGTGACCGGGTTGTAATAGCGGGCGAGCAGCCCCGGCTTGCCGTCGGGCGCCCGGAGCGCGCTCGTCGGGATCCGGTCGCCATCGGTGATCGACTCGCCGAAGGGCACCAGCGTCACCTGGCCCCCACCGACCGCGCGGCGCAGGCCGTCGACGACCGACACCGGCGGCGCGGACAGCGCCGAGGAATAGTTGCCGCGCAGCACGCGCGTGGCGTCTCCGAGCGGCCCCACGACCGCGATGCGCACGCCGGGGCGCAGCGGCAGCACGCCGTCGTTCTTGAGCAGCACCAGGCTCTTGCGCGCGGCTTCCAGCGCCAAGGCGCCGTGATCGGGGGCGCCGATCATGCGGACCGGCACGATTCCGGGCGCACTTGCGACGCCCGGCAGGTCGCCGTTGCGCAGGCGCGCGGAGAACAGCCGGGTGAGCGTCCGGTCGATATCCGCCTGCGAGATCAGGCCGCGCGCGAACGCTTCGCCGAACCGGTCGGGCAGGCCGCCGACATCGCCGATCGTCTGCGTGTTGCACTCGTTGTCGACGCCGGCCTTCATCGCCGCGGCGACCGCGGTGGCCTGATCGGGTGCATATTTGTGGTTGTCGGCGATATCCTTCACCGCGTCGCAGTCGGACACGACATAGCCGCGAAAGCCCCACGCCCCGCGCAGATGGTCCTTCAGCAGCAGATCGCTGGCGCAGGCGGGCTGGCCGTCGATGCGGTTATAGGCGCACATGATCGACCCGGCATGCCCCTCCACGATCGCGGCGCGAAAGGCGGGCAGATAGGTGTCCTCCAGATCGTGCGGCGAGACATAGACGTTGGCCATGTGGCGCGTCGATTCGGGGCCGCTGTGAACGGCGAAATGCTTGGGGGTCGAGATCACGTCGGGCAGGTCGGGATCGGGGCCCTGCATGCCCGTGACGAACGCCACGCCCATGCGGGCGGCGAGATAGGGGTCCTCGCCATAAGTTTCCTGCCCGCGCCCCCAGCGCGGATCGCGGAAGATGTTGATGTTGGGCGACCAGGTGTCGAGCCCGGTGCCGATCCGCCCGAGATGCCCGGTCTGCCGGCCCAGCGTGTGCAGCGCGCGCACCTCCATGCTGATCGCGCCCGCCACGTCATGGACGAGCGGCGCATCGAAGCTGGCGGCGAGGCCGATCGGCTCGGGAAAATTGGTGGTCGGCAACGGACCGAGCGCGCCGTGCAGCGATTCCGTCCACCAGTTATAGGCGGGAATCCCCAGCCGCGGAATCGCCGGCGCGACGTTCAGCAACTGGGGCAGCTTTTCGGCCAGCGTCATGCGCGCCACGATCGCGGCCGCGCCTTCGTCGGCGCGCGCGCGTACCGTGTCGGACGAGGCTTGCACCTGTGCGGACGCGGGCGTCCATGCGAACAGGATACCCGCAAGCAGCGCGGCACGGCGCATGGCCAGGTGCTTGGGCACGATCGATCCCCTCCATTGTTGTCGGAGCGATCTAGCGCGGCCCGGGCAGCATTGGCTACGCCGTTTTCTAAGCCTGTATCCAGTAGATAGCGGCTGCAACGGCGCCGTTTCGCCCGGTTGCGCGATTGACATCGACGCGTTTTGCCGGACAAGCCACGGACCCATGGCAGGGTGAGGAAATGGAATGACGCGATCGATCCGGTCAGGCCTGGGCCGTCGCCTGCTCCTGCTCGTCACCGCCGCGCTGGTGCCGGCCTGCGCCTGCGCTGCCGACCCGCTGGCGCCCACCGGCCGATGGAGCGCGAACATGCGCGGTCAGGCGCCGGTGCCGCCGATGGGATGGAGTTCCTGGAACGCATTTGCCACCGATGTGACGGAAGAGAAGATCCTCGCCTCGGCCGAGGTCATCGCGCGTTCGGGGCTGGCCGCGAAGGGCTATCGCTACATCAACATCGACGATGGCTGGTGGCTGAAGCGCCGTCAGCCGGACGGCCGGGTCCTGATCCGCACGGCCAATTTCCCCTCCGCAAATGTGCCGGGGCAGGATCCGAGCTTTCGCCCCTTGACCGATCGCCTGCACGCGATGGGGCTCAAGGCGGGGATCTACAGCGATATCGGGCGCAATTCGTGCGGGCAGGTGTTCAGCTCCACCATGCCCAACCAGCCCGAGGGCAGCGTGGCGGAACGCGAGATCGGCCTGTACGGCCATGTCGATCAGGATCTCCGGCTGTATTTCGCCGATTGGGGGTTCGACTTCATCAAGGTCGATGGCTGCGGCATCCGCGCCCTGACGGCGAGCAATCCCGATGTTCGATCCGGCAAATACCGGCTCTTCACACCGCTCGACGACGCGGACTCGCTCGCCCGCACGAACGTCCCGGCGGTGCGCGCGCTCTATGCCGACGTCGCAAGGACGCTGGCGCGCTACAGGCCCGACAACGACTATCTGTTCTCGATCTGCCTGTGGGGATCGGCCGACGTGCGCGCCTGGGGCAAGGATCTCGGCGGTCTGTCGCGCACCAGCGAGGATCTGTCGCCGCAATGGGGGCGGATGCTCCACAATTTCGATTCGGTGACGCACCGTGCGCTCTACGCGCATCCCGGTTCGTGGAACGATGCCGACATGCTGTATGTCGGCAGCGGCGATTTCGACGACCGGCACCCGACCGAGGCGCGCACTCATTTCGCGCTATGGGCGATGGAAAATTCGCCGCTGTTCATCGGCTACGATCTGCGCCGCGCGTCGCCGGCGCTGCTGGATCTGCTGGGCAATGCGCGCATCATTGCGGTGAACCAGGATCGGGCGGGCAACCAGGCCACGCTGGCGTTCGACTCGGACGAGGTGCAGATCCTCGTCAAGACGCTGGCCGACGGGCAAAAGGCGGTCGCGCTGTTCAACCGCGGCAGCGGTGCCGCCGACGTGACGCTGACCGCGAGCCACCTGGCCATGGTCGATACCGCCGATGTCGAGCTGACCGATCTATGGTCGGGCGCGCGGTCCCGCTTCGTGGGGGAGCATGGATTTCATCTGGCGCCGCGGCAGACCTTGATCTTCACCGCACGCGGCACGCGCCTGCTCGCCAACGGGCTGTTCCTGTCCGAACAGCCGGGCAGCGTGAACCCCGCGGTGGACGGCGTCGAGGTGCCGACGCCCGATCCGCTCATCCACCGTGCGCCGCTCGCCTGGCGCGGCACGCACGGATCGGGCGATTTCCCACGTTATGGCGGCTGGGGCGGTGCGCAAGTCGATCGCACGCCCTACGATCAACCGATCCGGATCGCCGACCAGGCGGTGGACCATAGCATCGGCGTGCTGGCGAATTCCCGGCTCGAAGTGCGCAACGCCGGGTTCACGCGGTTCAGCGCGCGCGTGGGCGTCGACGATGCGACGACGGAGCGGCAGCGGGGAGTCACGTTCCTTGTGTTCGGCGACGG
The DNA here is from genome assembly GCF_022662335.1 of Sphingomonas sp. CROZ-RG-20F-R02-07. Classification (GTDB taxonomy): domain Bacteria; phylum Pseudomonadota; class Alphaproteobacteria; order Sphingomonadales; family Sphingomonadaceae; genus Sphingomonas. The sequence continues at coordinate 53,475 of NZ_JAKNQJ010000001.1, forward strand.
CCGGCTGCTCGCCCGCTCGCGTCTGGCGCGCGGCGGCGATCCGGCCCAGGTGCTGACGGCGAACGTCGCGGGGGTGCGGATCATCGAACTCGTCGCGCAAAGCCCCGGCGCCGGTGGCTCACGCATCTCGGCCGATTGGGGAGAGGCGGCGCTGACCCGGTGACGGTAGCAAAGCCGTTCTCCGGGCCGCGCGATGCCGCAGCAGAGGTCCGTCTCCACTTAGACAAACCCGCCGCGGGGATGGTCGAGGAAGCGCTACCGCCGCCGACCGGGCTCGCGTCCTATTTCACACCGGCGATGCCCGGCGCCGTCGCACCGGACGAGGATGGCTTCCTGCGCCGCTGGATGCTGCTGGAACCGGTCGTCAAGCCCAACCGCACCAATGCCGGCTTCACCCCCAGCTATGCGCGCGACGCGCTCGCACTCAGCCATTATCCCGGCCGGCCGGGCGATTTGCCGCGTGATGGCGATGTGGCGCCGGGGGGGGCATGCGCTGGCATGCGCTCGATTCCACGCTGTTCGACGTCAAGCTGTTCAACCTGGCACAGGGGCTGGGCAAGCCGACCTATGGCGTGATCTTCTGGGCGAGCACCGTGGTGAACAGCCCGCACGAGATGCGCGACGTCCGGCTAGCGGTCCGCTCCAATTCCGCGTCCTTGTGGTGGCTCCACGGCAAGGAGGTCGCCGGCCTGTTCGGCGATCGCCGCATGCGGCAGGGCGATGTCGTGTCGGCGCCGCTGACGCTGCAAGGGGCGCAACGTGCTGCGCCGCGCGGTCATCAACGGTCCGGGCCTCAGCGATTTCTGCGTGCGTTTCCTCGACGCGGACGGCCGGCCGGTCCGCGACCTTGCCATCGCGGTGAAATAGCGTGGCTGCGCCCGACCGGACCGACCGGACCGACCGGACCGACCGCCCGATTGATCCGGAGACGCCATGAAGTACGCAGCTTTCGCCACGACGTGCCTTGGCCTTCTGCTGGCGATGCCGGGCGCCGCCACCGCCCAGTTGGCCGGCGAACCGTTCATTCACGATCCGTCCACCATCGCGCTGTCGGACGGCCGCTATTACACCTTCGGCACGCGCAGCGGCGGCCTGGTGTCGGACGATGGCTGGACATGGAATAGCGGCGGCGTGCGGCCCGGCGGCGGCGTGGCGCCCGATATCGTCAAGATTGGCGATCGCCATTATGTCGCCTATGCGGCGGGCGGCTGGTTCGGCGCGCCCTATTACCGGATCGCGATCGCTGGCACCGCGCGTTCGCTGGCAGTGGCCGGCATCGATGTCGTGGCCGTCCCCGATTTCACCGGCGCGCCCGAGCAATCGTGGCGGATCGATCAACTGACCGATGGCACCTACCGGATCATGCCACGCACGATGACCGGCGCGAAGGTGCCGCTCGCGCTGGTGGCGATCGGTGCCAGCACCCCGGCGCTTGTCCGCTTCGATCCGATGAGCGATGCGGGTCGCTGGAGCTTCCAGCAGCCCTGACGCGGCCGACCGTGCGTCGATCCGCCCAAGCTCAGCCGGACGGACGACGTTTGACAAGCGACGATGGCGCCGGCGCACGCCGGCAGAGGATGAGGAACAGGGTTGATGAGAATGGTGACGACCTCATGGTATCTGACCGGGCTGGCGGCCCTGCTCCAGCCCGTGGCCGCGCCCGCCGCCGATCCGCTCCCGGTGGTCACCACCGTCCCGGCGGCGATCCCGCTCTGGCCGAACGGGGCGCCAGGATCCGAGGGGCGCCGACACGAGGCCGAAATCGGCCGCGATTATTGGGTGCGCAACATCCACGATCCCTCGCTGATCCCGTTCGCGGCGCCCGTCCGGCACAATACGGGGGCGGCGGTGATCGTCGTGCCGGGCGGCGGCCACAAGCTGCTGGTGTGGACCAACGAGGGCACCCGGGTGGCGACCGCGATGAACCGGATGGGGGTCTCCGCCTTCGTGCTGAAATACCGGCTCGCCCGTGAGGAGGGCTCGCGCTACTCGGTCGCGGGCGATGCGGCGGACGATCTGCGGCGCGCGATACGCTGGGTCCGCGCGCATGCGACCGCCTATCACATCGATCCCGCGCGGGTCGGCGTGATGGGCTTTTCGGCCGGCGGCGAGCTGGTGACGCTGGTCGCCGACAATGCCGAGCCGGCCGGGCGCCCGGTGCGCGACGCCATCGATCGGATCGGCGCGCGCCCCGATTTCCAGGTGCTGATCTTTCCGGGACCGGCGGGCCAGCCCGCCGACGCCATCACCCAGGCGCCGCCGGCGTTCATCGCCGCGGGTTCGGTGGACCAATGCTGTGCCGCGCCCTCGGTCGCGCTGTACGAGCAGTTGCGCAAGGCACGGATCTCCGCCGAGCTCCACATGTACGCCGGCGCGGACCATGCCTTCAATCTCGACGAAACCGATCGCATCGCCGTCCTGCACTGGCCCGACCGGCTGGCCGACTGGCTCGCGGACGGCGGCTGGCTCGATGGTTCGAAGAATGGCGCATCCGATCGCGGCGCAGCCGGGTCGGGGCAAGCCCGGGATGGAGCCTCTGGGGCTAAGCGGCCTTAGCCCGGAGCGTTGCGGGTTGTGATCGCCCAGCGCAGGCATGCGATGCGGTGGTGGGCCCGGCAGGACTTGAACCCGCAACCTAGCCGTTATGAGCGGCCAGCTCTAACCAGTTGAGCTACAGGCCCACGCCGCGCGGTCCTATAAGCCCGATGCGCCGCTCGCAACCCCGCCGCTCTGCCGATCGAGCACGGCGCCGTTCACCACGGCCGCGGGGCGGTGGCGCCACAGCAGGAGGTTGACCTCGGCGGCGAGCGCCATCGCCGCGAACGCCACGAACGCGCCGATCACCATGTCGATCAGATAATGCGTGCCCTCCACCGGCGTGGACAGCAGCATGGCCACGTTGATCGCCAGCACCGGCCAGCGCAGCACCGGATAGCGCCACGCGCCGAAGATGTAGAGCATCGCCGCCGTGGTGTGGAAGCTGGGCGCCGACACCAGCCCGCGCAGCGCGCCGATATCGACATAGTGCATCGCGTGGAGCCGAAGCGCGGGGATCAGCTCGGGCTGCCACAGCGCGCTTTCGGGCATATAGGGCACCGAGCCGTGCCAGAGATAGGCGAGCGGGCCGACCGCGGGCATGAAGTGGAACATCGCGAGCGCGATGATCGCCGCCAGCCAGAAAGTCGCGATGAACGCGCGCGCCTCGGCCCGGCGGTTGGTCCAGGCCAGATAGGCGAGGAAGATCGCGGGCGTGACATAGATGCTCTGATAGGCGGCGCGTCCGAGAAGCTGCAGGCTGTGATGCGCGGCGACCGTGCGATACCAGGCGAGCCAGTCGAAATGGAGCATCACGTCCATCCGCTGAAGCCGCGCATCGACGAAGCCATGCGTCGCCGCCGCGCAAGGATAGCTCGCCACCGCGCCGATCAGCGTCACCAGCGTGATGAGCGCATAATATTCGGCGCCGTCGCGCAGCGCGCGCTGCAGCCGCGTGCGGGGATGGCGATAGCCGAGGCGAAGCGCGGCGGCGATCAGGCCGCAAACGTAGAAGGGCGCGTCGTCCGCGGCGAAGGGATCGATCTTCAGCCCCGTGGCCGCCATCATCACCGCCAGCACCGCGAAGCTGACGAGCAGCATCGTCACCAGCCATGTGCCGGGGATCATCCGCACCGGCGGCGTGGCCGGACGCACCACCGAGCCGCGGTCGATCAGCGACGCGGCGATGGAGGACAATGGATGAATCATTCGCGACCTTTGCATCCGGCGACGACGCGTCGCCGGCTCCCCCCGGAGGATGCGCGATAATCTACGACACCTGAACGTAATATAACAGTCTTATGACGATCCCCCCGATCCGCAGGTGCCTGCGCCCGCCGGAGGCGCGACGCAGGCGATCGTTCAGCGGCAGCGGACCTGGCTGTTGTTCTGGTCGATAGCGCGGCCCGCGAGCCCGCCGACCGCCGCGCCGAGCAGCGTACCGACGGTTCGCGAATGGCCGCCGTCGATCACGTTGCCGAGAATGCCGCCACCCGCGGCACCGATGATGAGGCCCGTCGTGCCGTCGCTGCGCTTGCAATAATAGCGGCCGTCGGTGCCGGCATAGACGCGGTCGTCGGTCGAGAGCGTGCGCTCCTGATAGGTGGAGCCCGAACGGTAATAGCGCGCGGGATCATAGCCCTGCTCGACGCGGTCGTCCGGATAGCCGCCATTGTCGTAGCCGGCGGGCGGGGCCTGGCGATAGCCGCCATTGTCGTACCCGCCATTATAGCCGCCGCGCCGCGAGGCCTGGTAGCGTTCGGCTTCCTGGCGATAGATCTGGTATTCCCGGTCGAACCGCGCCTGTGCGGCGTTGAAGCGGGCATCGTCCTGCGGGCTCTGCGCGAGGGCGGGCATGGCGGTGCCGAGCGTCGCGATGGCGAGACCGGCGGCGAGGAGGCGGGTGAACATGGCAAGGTTCCTCTCGGAAAAGGGCGACCCGACGGTTCGGGCGTGCGGGGAATACGTTGCGCAGGCGAGACGGTTCCTGAACGGGATCGTCGGCTGGCGTTCAGTCGGCTGGCGCGAGCGGCGGTTCGGACGCGGATCGGCCATGTGCTCGCTCCTCCGCTCGCAGGGAGGATTGGGCGACCCGCCGCGTCAGCGTGCGCCGGCGGCCTCGACGAACCGGGTGGCGCGATCGTGGAGGCGGCTGGCGGAATGATCGAGCGTTTCGGACAGTTCGCGGAGCACGACGGCGTCCTTGCCGAGCCCGGCGGCCTTTTCGTTCATGCCCCGCGCGCGGTCCGCGATGTCCAGCCCGGCGTCCACGGCCTGATCGACATTGTTCGCGATCGTCCGCGTGGCACCCTGCTGCTCACCGATCGCGGTGTCGATCGCGCGCGAGATGTCGGCAATGGCGGCGATCGCCTGATCGATGTCGCGATGGCCCACCAAAACCTGGTCGAGCACGTGATGAAGCGAGCGGACATGCGAACCGACGTCGCGTGCCGCCGTCCGCGTCTGCTCCGCAAGGCTGCGCACTTCGGCGGCGACGACGCTGAAGCCGCGGCCCGCATCGCCGGCATGCGCCGCCTCGATGCTCGCGTTGAGCGCCAACAGGTTGGTGCGTGCGGCGATCTCGCCGATCGTCGCCAACATGGTGTCGATCGTGCGGGTGGTGGTGGCCAGCAGATCGACGCGTTCGCCCGCCGCGCTGACGGTGGAGCGGGCGTCGACACGGATCGTCTGCGCGTCGGTCGTTCGCCGCGTCACGCAGTCCAGCGCGTCGTCCAGCATCCGGCCCTGCGTCCCGATCGCCTCCAGCGCGCTCGACGACTGGCGCGTCGCCGTCGCGATCGACAAGGCGTTGCTGCAGGTTTCGTGAGCCTTTCCGGCCACCTGGCGGGCGAACCCGTTCACGCCCAGAGCGATCGTTCGCAGCTCCTGCGCCATAGCGAGGATCTCCGCATTGAACTCGCGCCCCGCCGCATCGAGCCGCGCGACGCGTTCCGCCTCGTCGCGGCTCGCCCGACGATCGCGTTCGACCGACAGGCGGACGAAATCGCGATGGCCCAGCACGCCCGCATAGAAGCCTCCACGGGTCAGGATGATGCCCGCGATCGCGCCTGCCGCGGCGTAGAGTTCGAGCAGATCGGCGGTCGATCCCTGCATCTCGGCGATCGGGCAGGGCCGGATCATGGGCTCGAGAGATCCGCCGAACGCCGGATTCATCGTGAGGGCATGGCCGTAAGGATTGAACAGGATGTCGCGCATCTCGCGCTCCAGGATCATCCCGACCGGCCGGTCGTCCTCCCCGACGACCACCAGGAAGGGCAGATACGGATCGTCGCGAAACCGCTCGAACGCCGTCACGAGCCGGGAGCCGCGCGCGATCGGCGGGCCATAGGAAAAGGCCTCACGATCCTCATCCGCGAACATGATTTGGGACGTGACGGCCATGCCCCCTATTAACCTGAAGCAGTAAACGGGAGTTTATCCGGGCGTGACGCTTTCGTGACGCAGCGCGTCACGGCGCCAGCGTCACGAAACTGTCCATCACCCGTTTCCGCCCCGCCGTTTCAAAATCGATTTCCAGCTTGTTGCCCTCGATCTCGGCGATCGTGCCATAGCCGAATTTCTGATGGAACACGCGCAGCCCCGGCGACACGTCGTCGCGCCCCTTGTTGCCCAGGCTGACCGCGCTCGCGCGCGCCTCGACCACGCGGGCGGGGGTGGTGGCATAGCCGCCGGCCGAGGCCGCGCGCTGCCAGCCCGGGCCGCGTCCGGTGCCCCGCGCCACGTCGGCGAACGGGTCGGCCCGGTCCGACCAGTTCGCCTGCCACAGGCTCGCGCCGCCCGACAGCGTGGTCTCGCTCTCGATATGTTCGGGGGGAAGTTCGCCGACGAAGCGACTGGGAATGCTGGAATTCCACTGGCCGTAGATGCGCCGGTTGGCGGCGTGGAAGATCACTGCCAGGCGCCGGGCGCGGGTGATCGCGACATAGGCAAGGCGGCGTTCCTCCTCCAGCGCGGAGGTGCCGCCTTCGTCGAGCGAACGTTGCGACGGGAACAGCCCTTCCTCCCAGCCGACCAGGAAGACGGTGTCATATTCCAGCCCCTTGGCGGCGTGGATCGTCATGATCGTCACTTGCGGCTCGGCGACACGACCTTCGGTGTCCATCACCAGCGAGACATGTTCGAGGAACGCGCCGAGGCTGTCATATTCCTCCATCGCACGCACGAGTTCGGAAAGATTCTCCAGCCGTCCGGCGGCCTCGGCCGATTTCTCGTTCTGGTACATCGCGGTATAGCCGCTCTCGTCGAGCAACTGCCGCGCGAGTTCGGCATGGGGCAGCGTCGTCGCCATCTCACGCCAGCGCGCGATATCGCCGACGAGGCGGCCGAGCGACTTGCGTGCGGGGCCGGCCAGCTCGTCGGTATCGAGGATGCGCGCGGCGGCGGTGGTGAGCGGCACATGCGTGGCGCGCGCCAGTTGGTGGATACGCGCCACCGCCTTGTCGCCCAAACCGCGCTTGGGCACGTTGACGATGCGTTCGAAGGCGAGATCGTCCGCGGGCTGGTTGACGACGCGCAGATAGGCGAGCGCGTCGCGGATCTCGGCACGCTCGTAGAAGCGGAAGCCGCCGACGATCTTGTACGGCATGCCGGTCGCGATGAAGCGATCCTCGAACTCGCGCGTCTGGTGCTGCGCGCGCACCAGGATTGCGACGGAGTCGAGGCTCTTGCCCGACCGCCGCGCGCTGTCGATCTCCTCGCCGACGCGGCGCGCTTCCTCGGGGCCGTCCCAGACGCCGATCACCTTCACCTTTTCGCCGGCGTCGAGTTCGGTCCAGAGCTGCTTTCCGAGCCGGCCGCCATTGTTGGCGATCACGCCCGATGCGGCGCCCAGGATGTGCGGCGTACTGCGATAATTCTGTTCGAGCCGGATCACCTTGGCGCCGGGAAAGTCGCGTTCGAACTTCAGGATGTTCTCGACCTGCGCGCCGCGCCAGGAATAGATCGACTGATCGTCGTCGCCGACACAGGCGATGTTCCGGCGCTCCTGCGCTAGCAGGCGGAGCCACAGATACTGGCTCGAATTTGTGTCCTGATATTCGTCCACCATGATGTAGCGGAAGCGTTTCTGATAGAGTTCCAGCACGTCGCGGTGCGTCTTCAGGATGACGAGCATGTGGAGCAGCAGGTCGCCGAAGTCGCAGGCGTTGAGCGCGATCAGCCGCGCCTGATATTGCGCATAGAGTTCGCCGCCGCGGCCGTTGGCGTAGCGTTCGCTCTCGCCGGCATCGATATCGGCGGGGACGAGCCCCTTGTTCTTCCACTGGTCGATCAGCCCCGCCAAGCTGCGCGCGGGAAAGCGTTTCTCGTCGATGTCGGCGGCGAGGATGAGCTGTTTGAGCAGCCGCAACTGGTCGTCGGTGTCGAGGATGCTGAAATTGGATTGCAGCCCCACGAGTTCGGCATGGCGACGCAGCATCTTGGCGGCGATCGCGTGGAAGGTGCCGAGCCAGGGCATGCCCTCGACCGCGTCACCCACCAGCCGGCCGACGCGCTCGCGCATCTCGCGTGCGGCCTTGTTGGTGAAGGTGACGCTCAGGATCTCGCTGGGATACGCCTTGCGGGTGAAGAGCAGATGCGCAAGCCGTGCGGTCAAAGCCGCGGTCTTGCCCGTGCCGGCGCCCGCCAGCACGAGCACGGGGCCGTCGGTCGTCAGCACCGCCTCACGCTGTTCGGGGTTCAGGCCGCGGAGATAGGGCGCGTCGGCGGGGTTCTGGGCGAGCTGGTTCACCGGTGAACAGGTAGGGAACGCTGGGCTTCAGGGCAACCTTGCGGCGGCGGGGCATGGACTTTCGCGCCGTCTTCATACCGTCGCGAAGCGGTCGCGAGCCCGTCACGGGAGCCGACTAGGGGAGGCGTGCCGGTGATGCCGGCCCGTGATTTCGGTCCGTCAGAGGCGCGATGCGGGCCCGGCGCGGCGGTTGGCAGATCGTCCATCAGGAGAAACATCGTGATCCATTTCGTCTGTCGCGGCGCCGCCGCGGCCGTTTTCGCCATGCTTTGCATCGCGCCCGCCGTCGCCCAGACTCGCGAGCCGGTGAAGGTCCATGTGTCGAGCGCCGGGCTCGACCTCGCCAATCCGCGCGACCGTACGATCCTGAGCGACCGGATCCGCATCGCGGCCGACCAGGCCTGCGTCTCGATGGCGATCGGCCTCGTTCGCGAGCGCGACGAGCAGCAGTGCCACGCCGAAATGCTCCGCGACGGCGCCACGCAGATCGCGGCGATCGCGGCGCGTTCGGGCGTCGAAGTGGCCGCCATCCAGCGTTGAGGCGGTGGCCGGGCCGGGGGCGGAGCCGCCGGCATCGCCCCCGGATCCGCCGGCGCCCGTGTCAGTCGGCGCGCAGCAAGGTGATCCGCGCCTTGCCGTGAACGCGGCTGGCATCGACCGTGAAGCCGGCGATCACGGGCTCCTCGGCCTTGGCGGTCTCGATGCTGATCCACGTCGCCGGGCTCGTCCAGCCGAGCCGCGCGAGGCGATCGAGCGCGACGACCCCCGCGCCGGTGCCATAAGGCGGATCCATAAGGATCAGGTCGAGCGGCGCGGCGGCGGGCGGCAGCGCCATAACCGACGTGGCGCGCACGTCCTGCCGCGTGCCCAGCTTCGCCAGATTGGCCTTCAGCGCGTCGAGCGCGGGGCGATCCTGTTCGACGAACAGGCACGCCGCGGCACCGCGCGACAGCGCCTCGATCCCGAGCGCACCCGATCCGGCGAAGAGATCGGCGACGGTCAGCCCCTCGAAACTGCCGACGCGGCTCGTCAGCATCGAGAACAGCGCCTCGCGCGTGCGATCGGCGGTGGGGCGCGTGGCCTCGCCCTTGGGCGCGACGAGCGGGCGGCCCCGCCACTGGCCGGCGATGACGCGCATCAGCGCTTGCCCCCGCGCGGGGTGCGCGGCGGATGGCCGCGGCCGCCTGCCGGACCCTTGGCCGGCTTTCCGCCGGCGGGCTTGCCGGCCGTGGGGCGGGGGGCGCCGCGATCGTCCGAGCGGGTGCGATCCGTGCGCACGCGCTCGGTGCCGGCATAGGGCGTGCGCGCCGCGGTGCGCGCGGTGCGGCCGTTCGCGGTTTCGTCCGCCGGTGCGCGGTCGCGGCTTGCAAAGGCTCCGCGCTCACCCTGGCGACCCGAGCGGCCACCCCCCTCGGGCTTGGCGAAGCCCGTGCGCGGGGCGTCGCGGCCGGTGCGCTCGGTGCGCGGCGCATCACCGCGGGCATTGCGGTCGCCGAAGCGCGGGTTGGTCGCATCCGTCCGAGCGGGGCGGTCGGTGCGGGTGTCGCGGTCCACGCCGGGCTTGGCATAGGGCCGGCTCGTGCGGAACCGTTCGTCGGTGGCGACTTCGCGGATGCGGAAGGGCCGCTCGGTGGTGGCGGCGCGGGGCGTCTGTGGGCGGACGGGCCCGCCCTCGCTCGCCGGGCGGATGCGGAACGGCCGTTCGGGTTCGCGCGCGGGGCGCAGGTCGCGTGCCGGGGCGGGGCGGGGCGCCCGCGCGGCCGGCGCGGCGCGGCGTGCCTCCACCGTCACGACGGCCGGCGCGACCGGCGCATTGGGCACGTCGAGGCTCGCCGACAGCGCCGGCGCGCGCCCGAGCGACTTGCGGAAATCGACCAGATCGTGCTGCTTGACCTCGCCGAGCTGCCCCGGCTCCAGTTCGCCCAGCACGAACGGGCCGTAGCGGATGCGGATCAGCCGCGACACCTGAAGCCCGAGATGCTCCAGCACGCGGCGCACCTCGCGGTTCTTGCCCTCGGTCAGCGTCATCTCGATCCACACGTTCGCGCCGGTGCGCCGCTCGATATTGGCGTCGATCGATCCGTAGCGGATGCCCTCGATCTCGATCCCCTGGGACAGATCCTCGAGCTGCTGCTGCGTGATCGGGCCATAAGCGCGCGCACGGTAGGCGCGTTCGACGCCGGTGGCGGGCAGTTCCAGTTGCCGCTTCAGCCCGCCATCGGTGGTGAGCAGCAACAGCCCCTCGGTAGCCAGATCGAGCCGCCCCACCGGCACGACGCGTGGCAGATCGTCGGGCAGATGATCGTAGATCGTCGGCCGCTCACGCGGATCGCGCTCCGTCACCAGCAGGCCGGGCGGCTTGTGGTAGAGGAACAGCCGCGTCGGCTCGGGCGCCTGGACGGGCTGGCCGTCCACCGTGACGCCGTCGAGCGTCGTCAGGACGGTAGCGGGCGTGGTCAGCACGGTGCCGTGGATCGCGATCCGCCCGTCCTCGATCATCCGTTCCACCTCGCGGCGCGAGGCGATGCCGGCGCGGGCGAGCAGCTTGGCGATGCGCTCTCCGGCGCGTGGCGCGGGGCGTTCGCCGGCGCCGGGATCTCGAGGGGTATCGGTCATCGCCGCGCTGATAGCCGAATGCGCACCCCCATGCGAAAATATTTGCATCCCCGCGCGCAGCGGCGCGTTAGGAGACGGACGCGTAACGAGCCCGCTGGGCGGACGAGGATGAGCAAGGCATGATCTTCGGACGGAAGAAGCGGCAGATCGTGCGCCTGCTCGTCGTGGAGGACGAGCCGCTGGTGGCGTTCGATACCGAACATTTCCTGTCGGATGCGAATTATACGATCGTCGGTACGGTCGACCGCGTGGCCGATGCGGTCGCGGTGATCGGGCGGGGCGAGCCCATCGATCTGGTGCTGGTGGACGTCCGCCTTGCCGACGGATCGGGGCTCGACGTGGCCCGCGCAGCGCTCGCGCAGGAGATCCCGGTGTTGTTCGTGACCGGCAATTTCCCGCCCGAGGCGCAGCCTTTGGCCGCGGGCTGCCTCGCCAAACCCTATGCGCAGCGCGACCTGATCGCCGCGATCGCCGCAATCGAGGCGGCGATCGACGGCCGGCCGGCCAAGCGTATGCCGCCGGGCTTGACGATCTTTCTGGAAGCCTGAGTCGTTCCCGTTATGCGGGCCGGTCGGCGAGGCACGGGATCTGCGGTGCGGCGTCGCGCGGCAGCGTGCCCGACAGGCGAGGATCGGGGAACGTCTCCATGGTGCGTGACGTCGCGGTGAAGCCCTGTGCGCGGTAGAAGCCGAGTGCCGACGGATGGTCGAGCGTGCAGGTGCACACCGACAACCGCGTCACGCCCGGCGCCCAGGCGCGGGCGAGCGTCTCCGCCATCATCCAACGGCCATGGCCCTGGCCCGCCAGTTCGGGCACGAGCCCGAAATAGGCGAGCCTGACCTCGCCCGGCTGGCGGTGATCGAGTTCGACCATCCCCACCTCGATCCCGCGCGGATCGACCGCCGCGAAGACCTGCACGCCGGGGTCCGCGAGAATGGCGGCGAGATCGGCATCCGCCATCACCAGCCGCGAATACCAGAGCCAGGGCGAGCCCACCTGCGCGAACAGCATGCGATAGCGGGCGAGCGTCGGCTCGGCCCAGCGCACCAGCCGCAACGGCGAGGGTGGGACGGGGCGCAGCGGCGGCCGCCGCGTCATCTCCAGCGTGGTGACGATCGTGGCGAGATCGCCGTTCGGTACCGCGATCAGTCCCATGTCGCCACCGGCGGCAAGCTCATCAGGATCGCATCGATATTGCCGCCGGTCTTCAGCCCGAAGAGCGTGCCGCGATCATAGACGAGGTTGAATTCGGCATAACGCCCCCGCCATGCGCGCATCGCCGCCACATCGGCAGCGTCGAACGGCGCGTCCATCCGCGCCCGCACGATCGCAGGATAGGCCGACAGGAAGGCCAGCCCGACGTCGCGCACGAACGCGAAATCGGCGTCGAAGTCGCTCTCCAGATGATCGAAGAAGATTCCGCCGACGCCGCGGTGTACCTGCCGGTGTGGGATGTAGAAATACTCGTCGGCCCAGGCTTTGAAGCGCGGATAATAGGCCGGATCATGCGCGTCGCACGCCTCGCGCATTGCCGCGTGGAAGGCGACCGTGTCGTCGGCGATCGGCAGCGGCGGATTGAGGTCCGCGCCGCCGCCGAACCAGCGTTTGGTGGTGGCGAGGAAGCGGCAGTTCATGTGCACCGCGGGAACGTGCGGATTGGCCATGTGCGCGACGAGGCTGATCCCGGTGGCGGCGAATTGCGGATGCTCGCCGGCGCCGTGGATCGACTTGGCGAAGTCGCCCTCGAACGTGCCGCCGACGGTCGAGACGTTGACGCCCACCTTCTCGAACACCCGGCCCTTCATCACCCCGCGCACGCCGCCGCCGCCCGGCGCACCGCTCGGGTCCGCGCGGTCCCAGGGCGTGTAGGCGAAGGCGGCGTCCGATCCCGCCTCGCGCTCGATCGCCTCGAATTCGGCGCAGATGCGGTCGCGCAGGGTTTCGAACCAGGCGCGGGCGGCGGTTTGCTGGGGGTCGGGCGGTGGCATGGCGGTGCCCCTATCAAATCCTGTTTCGCACGGGGAGGATTTTAGGCGGGATCGGTTTTCAGCCATGGCGATCGGGTCGGCGCCAAGTTCCGAAGAAACGATGTTCGCTCCGCGCCTCCGTGCGACCCGCTTCGATCTCCGAAGGCCCGGCGTCCCGGTCTAAACCGGCCAACCCATCTGCCGCATCGCCTCGCCGAGCACGATCGCGGTGGTGGCGGCCACGTTCAGCGAGCGGAACCCGTCGCGCATCGGCACCCGCACCCGGAGGTCGGCGCGGGCATGGACCGGCTCGGGAACGCCCGCGCCCTCCGATCCCAGCAGCAGCACGTCGTCGGCGCGAAAGCTGGCGGCGGGCAGGTCGATCGCACCGGTGGTCGTCAACAGCACGATCCGCCCCCCCACCTGCGCCTCGAACGCCGCCCAATCGACATGGCGCACCACATCGACGCGGCGCGCATAATCCATGCCCGCGCGCGCCAGCGAACGGTCGCCCCAGGGGAAGCCCATCGGCTCGATCAGGTCGACGCAGGCGCCCAGGCACGCCGCGGTGCGCAGGATCGTGCCGACATTGCCGGCGATATCCGGCTCGTAGAGCGCGATGCGCATGATGGATGTTCTCCGCCGACGCGCCGCCCCCCGCGGCCGCGCAAAATGCCTGTTGGCAAAGCGCCCGTCCGCCGTCTATCACATCATGGCAGCCTTTGGGGACGAAAGGCGCGGCACGGCGGGGGCGCTGTCTTCCGTACGTGGCTTCGGTATCCGGGGTTATAGGGCGAGTTGAATGGCGAACGTCGACACCATGGTTCCTCCCGGCGAAGATCCCGCGCCGTTCCACGAACCGATCGACGATCCGCGCCGCCGCGATTTCATCAACGTCGCCGCGGTGTCCTTCGCCGGCGTCGGGGCGCTTGCCATCGTGCTGCCGCTCATCAACCAGATGAACCCGTCCGCCGACGTGCTCGCGCAATCGACCACGGTGGTCGACCTGAGCAAGGTGGAGGCGGGGCAGGGCGTCATCACCTCGTTCCGCAAGCAGCCGCTGTTCGTGCGCAACCTGACCGCCAAGGAGATTGCCGAGGCCGATGCCGTCGCGCTGAACGAACTGCGCGATCCGCAGACGCTGGAGCAGCGGACCAAGGCGGGGCACAAGAACTGGCTCATCACGCTCGGCGTCTGCACGCATCTCGGCTGCATTCCGCTCGGCATCCACGAGGGCGAGAACCGCGGCAAATATGGCGGCTATTTCTGCCCCTGCCACGGCTCGCAATATGACACCGCAGCACGCATCCGACAGGGGCCTGCGCCCAAGAATCTGTTCGTGCCCGAGTATAATTTCACGACGCCGACCAGCGTCACGGTCGGCTGAGGAACGAGAATATGAGCTTTTCCTGGGCCAAGCATTACGAGCCGAAGCAGCCGCTGATGCGGTGGCTCGACGAGAAGCTGCCGATCCCGCGGCTTGCCTATAACGCCGTGGGCGCGGGCTATCCGGTGCCGCGCAACCTCAACTATTTCTGGAATTTCGGCGTGCTGGCCGGTGCCGCGCTCGCGGTGCAGATCGTCACGGGCATCGTGCTCGCCATGCATTATGCCGCCAATGCCGGTGTCGCCTTCGACAGCGTCGAGGGCATCATGCGCGACGTGAACGCCGGCTGGTTCCTGCGCTATGCGCACGCGAACGGCGCGTCGATGTTCTTCATCGTGGTCTATACGCACATCTTCCGCGGGCTGTATTACGGGTCGTACAAGGCGCCGCGCGAGATGGTGTGGCTGCTGGGCGTCACGATCTTCCTGCTGATGATGGCCACCGCCTTCATGGGCTATGTGCTGCCCTGGGGGCAGATGAGCTTCTGGGGGGCGCAGGTCATCACCGGCTTCTTCTCGGCGATACCGCTGGTGGGCGAGACGATCCGGGTGTGGCTGCTGGGCGGCTATGCGCCCGACAATGCCGCGCTCAACCGCTTCTTCTCGCTCCACTATCTGCTGCCGTTCGTGATCGCGGCGGTGATCGTGCTGCACATTTGGGCGCTGCACATCCCGGGGTCGAACAACCCGACTGGCGTCGACGTGAAGGGGCCGCAGGATACCGTGCCCTTTCACCCCTATTACACCGCCAAGGACGGCGTCGGTGTCGGCGTGTTCTTCCTGGTGTTCGCCGCGCTGGTGTTCTTCTTCCCGAACCTGCTCGGCCATCCGGACAATTACATCCCGGCCAATCCGCTTTCGACGCCCGCGCATATCGTGCCCGAATGGTATTTCTGGCCCTTCTACGCGATCCTGCGCTCGTTCACCGCGGATTTCATCCTGCCGGCGAAGCTCTGGGGCGTGCTGGCGATGTTCGGTTCGATCCTGCTGCTGTTCTTCCTGCCCTGGCTCGACTCGTCGCCGGTGCGCTCGAACAACTATCGGCCCAAGGCACGGATCGCCTTCTGGGTGCTGGTGGTCGACGTGTTGTGCCTCGGCTGGGTCGGCGGCGCGGAGGCATCGCCCGGCTACATCATGCTCGGGCAGATCAGCGCGGCCTATTATTTCGCGCATTTTCTGATCGTGCTGCCGATCATCTCGCGTTCGGAGCGGCCCCGGCTGCTGCCCAATTCGATCACCGAAGCCGTGCTGGAAAAGCATGGCGGCACCAGCCCTGCCAAGACGGCGCTGGCGTAAGACGAACGAAGACTTAGGGGTAGAACGGGACATGGTTCGAGCAATTGCAGCTCTGGTCGGCGCGGCGTTCGTCTTCGTGCTGGCGCTCGCGCTGTTCGGCACGGTGTCGGACCGGATCAAGAATCCGCCGGCGGAAACCGCCGCGGAGTTCGTGCAGGGGCGGATCGAGGCCACGACCGGATCGCACCTGCTGAACGCCGGGCTGTCCTCGGACGGCGTGCTCGGCAAATATGACCGGCGCCAGCTTCAGCGCGGGTTCCAGGTGTACAAGGAGGTCTGCTCGGCCTGCCACTCGATCCGCCTCGTCGCGTTCCGCGACCTCGCGCAGATCGGCTATACCGCACCCGAGGTGAAGGCGATCGCCAACCAGTGGCAGATCGAGCAGCCCGCGCCCAATCCCGACACGGGCGAGGCCTCGACGCGCAAGAACATTCCGTCCGATCACTTCCCGCTCGTCTTCGCCAACGACATCGCCGCGCGCGCCGCCAACAACAATGCGGTGCCGCCCGACCTGTCAGACATGACGAAGGCGCGGCACGGTGGGGCGAACTATGTCTACTCGCTCGTCGCCCATGGCTATGTGAAGCAGCCGACCGATCTGGTGAAGGAATTCCCCGACATCGCAACCCCCAAGGGGCTGTACTACAACCAGTATTTCGCGAACCTCAACATCGCGATGCCGCCGCCGCTGAAGTCCGACGGTCAAGTGCAATATGCCGACGGCACCCGCCCGACGGTGGACCAGATGGCGAAGGACGTGGCGGCGTTCCTGAGCTGGACGGCCGAGCCCAATCTGGAGGCGCGCCACGCCGCCGGGCTCGCGGCGGTGATCTTCCTGATGATCTTCTGCTTCCTGGCTTGGGGCGCCTATCAGAATGTCTGGCGCGACCTGAAGCATTGAGGGCCGGATTGCCTGGCGCGGTTTGAAGCACCAAAGCGGCGTTCCGCGTCCGTTCCGGCCGGAACGGAACCGGTATCACTACGGTCCGTTGATGGTGTTCGACGGCGCGTCTTGCCGTCCCAAGTATGGGATTATATCCATGAACCTCAAGAGCATCGCTCTCGCCGGTATGGCCGGTCTGATGGCGCTTGGTACGGCCGGCTGCAACGATGGTTACGGCTATGGCGGCGTCGGTGTCGGCTATGACGCGGCGGGCTATGGCCCCGGCTATTACGGCGGCGGCTATGGCGGCTATGGCGGCTATGGCTATGACGGGTTCGGCTATGGTGGCTATGGTGGCTCGTATTTCGGCTGGTACGGCGACTATTATTATCCCGGCAGCGGCGTGTACGTCTATGATCGCTATCGCCGGCCCTATCGCTGGAATGGTAATCAGCAGCGCTACTGGCAGGGTCGCAGCGGCGGCTATCGCGGTGGCGGCAATTGGGGCGGCTTCGGCCACGGCGATCACGGGGCGAACTTCAACGGCGGTGGCTATCGCGGAAACGGCGCCGGGTTCCAGGGCCGTGGCGGGTTCGCCGGGCAGGGTGCAGGTGTCCCGGGAGCGAACGGCGCGCCAGGTGGCGGGCAGCGTGGCGGCAATCCGGGTGGGTTCCATGGCGGCGGCTTCCATGGCGGTGGCTTCCATGGCGGAGGGCACGGCAATGGTGGGCACGGGCATCGCTGAGCCGGCGGCGCCCACGGCGTCTTGGGTTTCGCGCTAAGACGCCAGGATGCGAAGAGTGGCGTTCATAGAGTTTGATGACGCCACTCTCATCCGATCGCCCTGAGCTTGTCGAAGAGCCTGTTGAGAATAGGAAGGCACGCCTGCGGAGAGCGTGTTTCGCCAAGCTTAGCACAGAAGCATCGCGTGATCGGATCACGCGGCTTTATCCAGGTCTAGGCCGGTCGTGTCGAGATCAGCCCATTCGACACGAAGGTCATCACCACCACGTCGTCCTGGTTGAACACGCGCATCCGGCTCTTGAAGATCCCCATTTCGGGGCGGCTGGCAGAGACGCGCTTTTCCAGGATCTCGGATTCGCACCGCAGCGTGTCGCCGGGATAGACCGGCGTCAGCCATTGCAGCGCATCGATCCCTGGCGAGCCCAGCCCGGCCTGCTGGTTGGTCTTCATGTTCTCGACGATCATCCGCATCGTCATTGCGCAGGTGTGCCAACCGCTGGCCGACAGGCGCGCGAAATAGGTCTCCGCCGCCGCTTCGTCGGACAGATGGAAGGGCTGCGGATCATAGGCTTCGGCAAAGGCGGTCACCTCTTCGCGTGTGACCGCATAGGCGCCGAACCGCGCGACCGAGCCGACGACCAGATCCTCGAAATATTGCATGCGCCCGTCTCCTACCGTTGCAGGACCTTGTCGAACGGACGGTCGTCGCCGTCCAGTCCCTGCCCGGCGGGAAGGTGCATCAGGTCGCGGAGCAGCGGCGCCACATCGACATTGTCGAACGGCGCCAGCCGCCGCCCGGCCGCGAAGCGGGGGCCATTCGCCACGAACAGTGCTGCCATCGCCGGATCGGCATTGTCATAGCCGTGATTGCCGCGCGCGAAAGCTTTGGTGGGGCTGCTGTTCTCGACCAGCCAGCCGCTTTGCGCGAGGCACAGATAGGGCGGCACGCGCGGGTTCGTGCCGAAGCGCAGACGCGCGGGAATCGCGTCCTTGCGCCAACAGGTCATGTGCGGGATCGGGCGCAGGATCGCGCGCTCCAGCGCCGCCGCGTGACCGGGCACGGGCACCAGCGTTGCATAGGGGCCGGTCTCCACCGTGCGGTAGTCGGCGGGGTCGGCGACATCATCCAGCGCCACGACGCGCGTGCTCGACGTAGCCGCCATGCCGTGATCCGCCACGATCACCAGATCGGCCGGCTGGTGCAGTGCGGCCAATCCCGCCACGAGCCGGCCGATCTCGCGGTCCACATCGGCGACCGCCGCGGTGACGGCGGGTGAATCGGGGCCGTTGTCATGGCCTGCGGCGTCCACCGTATCGAAATAGAGCGTGACGAACCCTGGTCGCGTGGCCGCGGGCCGCCGCAGCCAGTCGATCACCGTATCGACGCGCTGGTCGCCCGACAGATTGGCGTTGTATTGCGCCCAATCGTCGGGTCGGACGCCGCCGGTGATGACGCCATGCTCGTTCGCCGTCACGGTGGAGCCCCAGGCGACGTTCGCGCCCGGCCACAGCATCGTCGCGGTGCGGATCCCCGCGCGCTTTGCGGTCACCCAGATCGGCTCGGCGGCGTTCCACCAGAAGGGATCGTCCGTGGCCATGGTGAAGACGGTGCCGGGGCGCCGCACATCCTCCATCCGGTTGCCGACGATGCCGTGATGATCGGGCACCAGCCCGGTGACCAGGGTCCAGTGATTGGGGAAGGTCTTGGTCGGGAAGGACGGCCGCATCGACGCACTGACGCCGGTCGCGGCCAGCGCGTTCAGATGGGGCGTCACGCCGCGGGTCAGATAATCGGGCCGGAAGCCGTCGATCGAGATCAGGATGGTGACGGGCGCGCGCCGCGCATCGGGCGTTTCCGCGGTGGCCAAGGGCGCGGCCATGCGGGGACTCGCCGCGCCGAACGGGGCAGGGGTCTCGCCCGCGATCGTCGTCGGCGCCGGCGGGATCGTGGTGCACGCGGCGGCGAGCGCGAGGAGCGACGCCGCCAGAAGGGGTTTCAGCATGATCGCTTCTCCGGCGTCGCGGGTTGGTCGGAAGACCCGGGCATCCGCCGGGAACGCCGCGTCAGACGTTGAAGCGGAACAGCATCACGTCGCCGTCATGGACGACATAGTCCTTGCCTTCCTGGCGCAGCTTGCCCGCATCGCGCGCGCCGCTTTCGCCGCCCAGCGCCACGTAATCGGCAAAGGCGATCGTCTCGGCACGGATGAAGCCGCGCTCGAAATCGGTATGGATCTCGCCCGCCGCCTGCGGGGCCTTGGCACCGGCATGGACGGTCCAGGCGCGCGCTTCCTTGGGGCCGACGGTGAAGAAGGTAAGCAGGTGGAGCAGCTTGTAGCCTGCGGTGATGACGCGGGCGAGGCCGGTTTCCTCCAGCCCCAGCTCGGCGAGGAAGTCGCCGCGATCCTCGGGCGGCATGGTCGCGATCTCGGCCTCGATCGCCGCCGACACCACGACCGCCTCGGCACCCTCGGCCGCGGCCTTCTCGAACACGCGCGCCGAGAGCGCATTGCCGTTCGCCGCATCGCCCTCGTCCACGTTGCAGACGTAGAGCACGGGCTTGGCGGTCAGCAACTGCGCCTGCGCGAAGACCCGCGCCTCGTCCTCGTCCTTCGGCTTGGTGAGCCGCGCCGGCTTGCCCTCGCGCAGCAGGTCGAGCGCCTGGCCCAGCACCGATGCCGCGATCTTGGCCTCCTTGTCGCCCTGCATCGCCTTTTTCTGCGCGGCGGGCACGCGCTTCTCCAGGCTTTCGAGATCGCTGAGCATCAGTTCGGTCTCGACCGTCTCGGCATCGGCGATCGGATCGACCTTGCCCTCGACATGCGTGACATCGGTCTCGGTGAAGCAGCGCAGCACATGGACGATCGCGTCCACCTCGCGGATATTGCCGAGGAACTGGTTGCCGAGGCCCTCGCCCTTGGACGCGCCGCGCACCAGGCCGGCGATGTCGACGAAGCCCAACTGGGTCTCGATGATCTTGGCCGAACCGGCGATCTTGGCGAGCGCATCCAGCCGCTTGTCGGGCACGCCGACATTGCCGACATTGGGCTCGATCGTGCAGAACGGATAATTCGCCGCCTGTGCCGCCGCCGTCTCGGTCAGCGCGTTGAAAAGCGTCGACTTGCCGACATTAGGCAGACCGACGATGCCGCAGCGGAAACCCATTCTTCGAACCCTTATCCCTGCGCGAAAGGCGCGCCGCCGCCGGATAGAGCGCGCGCGTCACAAACGCCAGCATCGCTGCGGGTTTCGTGGTTAATCCACGCCTTACCTCTCACGGAGAACGGTTCGTCGCAACGCGACGTTTTACGGGTGCGGAAAGTCCGCGACGGCCCCGTCTCGATCATGACGGCCGGGCACGGGGGCGTGACGGCCGGACGATCGCAGGGGAAACGATCATGCGGATGGCATTCGGGATGGCAGCGTTGGTGACGTGCATCGCCGCGCAGCCAGCCACAGCGCGCGAGGAGCCGGTATTTTCGGGGGAAGTACCGGCTCCCGTCGCTGCCTTTCAGGGCGGCAACCTCTTTCCGATCGGCACGGCCTATCAACCGGGCGCGGCGATCCCGGCCGCCGGGGCGCTTCCGCCCGTGACGTTCTTTCCGGCCATCGCGACACTGTCCGCCATGACGGCTCTGCCGATCGCGGGCGATTTCCGCCTGCACGCCACGATCGCCGTCACGGACCAGGCGCCCATCGTCGATGCGGACAGCCGCCTGCGCCACCGCATCGCCAGCGCGATGATGGAATTCTACCCGGTCACCGGCACGGGTTTTCACCTTTCCGCGGGGATGCGGATGTTCTCGCGCACCAATTTCATGGCCGAGGCGGAGAAGTTCACCGGCGGCCTGCTCTTCGCGCCGCACGGCATGGGCAATTCGGCGGTGCGCACCGGGTTCAAGCGCTACACGCCCGCGATGACGGTCGGCTATACGCGCATGATCCAGCGCGATCTGAGCCTCGGCCTCGAGGCGGGCTCGCTGCTCGGCCATGCCTATTCGGGGATCCCGGGGCGGATCCATAACGGCGCGTCGCTCGGCGGATCGGGCGCGGCGATGAACCCGATCATGAACCTGGTGGTCGGCGCGCGGTTCTGAGGCGAGGTTCGCGGCGCGGCGCGGTGGTCAGGCCAGCCGCTGCGCCACGTCGTTCATGAAGCGTACGTCGTCGCCGGCCGCCAGCCATGGCGCCTCGGCCGCGATCGCACCCAGCAGGTCGGTCAGCGGATCGATCTCCGCCTTGGCATAATTGCCGAGCACATGGCCGGTCACCCGGTCCTTGTGCCCCGGATGCCCGATCCCGATCCGCACGCGGCGGAAATCCGGCCCCAGATGCTGGTCGATCGAGCGCAGCCCGTTATGCCCGGCCAGCCCGCCGCCGGTGCGCACCTTCAGCTTCATCGGCGCGAGATCCAGCTCGTCGTGAAAGACGGTGAGCGCGTCCACACCCAGCTTGTAGAAGCGCAGCGCGTCGCCGACGCTGCGGCCGCTTTCGTTCATGAAGGTCGCGGGCTTCAGCAGCAGGATCTTCGCGGTGCCGATCCGCCCCTCCTGCACCCATCCCTGGAACTGTTTGCGGGGCGCCGAGAAGCCATGGACGTCGGCGATCGTGTCCACCGCCATGAACCCGACATTGTGCCGGTGCATCGCATATTGCGCACCCGGATTGCCGAGCCCCACCCAGACCTGCACGTCGCACTCCTTCGATACGAAAAGGGCAGGGGAGCGATGCCGCTACCCTGCCCCTATCAATCCCGCTCCGCCCTGAGACGGCTAAGGGATCAGCCCTGCGGCGTTTCGCTCACGCCGATGCCGGCTTCGGCATCCGCAGCGTCGTCGGCGGCGGTCGGCACGGTCGGCGGCACGATCGTGGCGATCGTGAACGTCTCGTCGGCCGAGGCCTTGGCGCCGGCGGGCAAAGTCACGTCGCCCATGTGGATCGAATCGCCGATCTCGCGGCCCTTGAGCGAGATGGTGACCGCCTCGGGGATCTCGGCCGCATCGCAGACCAGCTCGACCTCGTGCGCGACGATGTTCAGCACGCCATTACCCTTGGCGATGCCCGGCGACAGCTCCTCGTCGGTGAACACGACGGGCACCGACACGGTGACCTCGGTGTGTTCGCCGATCCGCAGGAAATCGACATGGAGCGGACGATCCGTCACGGGATGGAACGCCACGTCCTTGGGCAGCGTGCGCACGCCGTTCACCATCACGACCGAGGTCATGAAATGGCCCGTCGACAGCGCCTTCACGAGCGCCTTGGCCTCGAGATGGACCGATGTCGGTTCCTGGTTCTGGCCGTAGATCACGGCGGGCACGCGGCCATCGCGACGGAGTGCACGGGAGGCTCCCTTGCCAACCCGGTCACGCGTCTCGGCTGCGAGCGTCAGCATATCGCTCATGGTATCACTCCGAAATACGTAAGGTCATTTCCGCCCACGCCTCCAGGGATGACCATGGCCGGAAGCGGGCGCGCATAGCCCATATGACGGATCGGTGCAACCGGGCGCCCGCGGTCAATACTTCACGCGC
Source organism: Sphingomonas sp. CROZ-RG-20F-R02-07 (assembly GCF_022662335.1). GTDB lineage: Bacteria > Pseudomonadota > Alphaproteobacteria > Sphingomonadales > Sphingomonadaceae > Sphingomonas. The sequence goes on from NZ_JAKNQJ010000001.1 coordinate 76,185, forward strand.
TTCGCCTTCAGCCCCAGCTTGGCCAGCTGCGCCTGGACGCTGTCCGCGCCCGCCAGATGGCCGGCGCCCACCGCCATGAAGACCGTGCCGGGCTTCGCCAGCCGCGCCTTGATCCACTGCGCCCAGCGGCGGTTGCGGTCGACGAGCAGCGTCTGTGCGACCTCAGGCGATTCCTTCAGGTCGTCGTTCATGTCCTCGGCCAGCGCCTCGGGGCGGCCCTGCGCCCATTCGTCGACCATCTTGCGCATCTGCGTGCCGACGCTCGGCAGTTCGTCCAGCGTCGAGACGAGGAACTGCACCTGCGCCTTTTGCGACAGGCCGCCGAAATAGCCGAGCTGCTGCTGCGCGGTCTCCAGCCCGATCACCGGCTTGTGCGCGGCCTCGGCCGCGGCGGTGATGACGTGTTCGGGCCCGTTCGCCGGATCATAGCCGAGCTTCTCGAGCGGGGTGATCGACAGCGTGGTCGCCGCGAGCCAGGGCTTGTAGCGGTCCAGCGCGTTCGCGGGCAGGCCCAGATCGACCACCGCCTTGGTGAAGGCGGCGCGCTTGTCGGGCGGCAATTGTTCGGTGAGGGTCGGGCCGCTGCTCGTCAGGCCGGTTGCCTTGACGATGCCCTGCATCGTCGTGGCATCGGGCATCACCAGTTCGAGCACCACCTGGTCCGAGCGGTCGAACGCCGTCTTCACCGCCTCGTCGAACCAGGAGAGGCCCGGTTTCAGCACATGGATCGTCCCGAACAGATACACCGTGCCCCGGTGCGCGCTGGCCGGCCCATGCACCACCCACAGGGCGGGATCGGCATCGTTCGCCGCGCGCGCGGGCGTCTTCTGCGCGCAGGCGGGAAGCGCGGCGGCGAGCGCCAGCAGCGCGAGCGCGGTGCGGAACGGGGCATGGTTCAAGCGTAGGATCCTCGCGAATGGGGCGTCAGCCATGCGGTCCTAACCGCTCGCAGCGCCGGGCACCACTTGCCTGATCGGCGGCACTTCGCCAAAGCCGGCCCGTGACCGCACTTTCCTTCCAGCGCATGATCCTCACGCTCCATGATTACTGGAGCGATCGCGGCTGCCTCATCCTCCAGCCCTATGACATGGAGATGGGCGCCGGCACCTTCCACACCGCGACGACGCTGCGCGCGCTGGGGCCCAGGCCCTGGAACGCCGCCTTCGTCCAGCCGTGCCGCCGCCCGACCGATGGCCGCTACGGCGAGAACCCCAACCGGCTGCAGCATTATTACCAATATCAGGTGATCCTGAAGCCGAGCCCGGCCGACCTTCAGGACCTGTATCTCGGCAGTCTCGCCGCGATCGGGATCGATCCGCTCGTCCACGACATCCGCTTCGTGGAGGATGATTGGGAAAGCCCGACGCTCGGCGCATGGGGGCTCGGCTGGGAGGTCTGGTGCGACGGGATGGAGGTGACCCAGTTCACCTATTTCCAGCAGATGGGCGGCTACGACATGAAGCCCGTCGCGGGCGAGCTGACCTATGGGCTCGAACGTCTCGCCATGTACGTGCAGGACGTCGACAACGTGTACGACCTGGCGTTCAACGATGCGGGCGTCACCTACGGCGATGTGTTTCTCGAGAATGAGCGCGAGATGTCGACCTGGAATTTCGAGGTGGCCGACACCGATTCGCTGTTCGACAGCTTCCGCAAGCATGTCGCCGAATGCGAGAATTCGCTGAACGCGAAGCTGCCGATCCCCGCCTATGAACAGGCGATCAAGGCGAGCCACGTGTTCAACCTGTTGCAGGCGCGCGGGGTGATATCGGTCGCCGAGCGCCAGGCCTATATGGGCCGCGTCCGCGATCTGGCGAAGGGCGCGTGCGGCGCCTGGATGGACAAGAACGGATGGGCGGCGTGAGCGACTTCCTTCTCGAACTCCGCTCCGAGGAAATCCCCGCGCGCATGCAGGCCAAGGCGCGCGAGGATCTCGCGCGGCTGTTCGCGGCGGAGATGGCGCGCGCGGGCGTCGCGACCGGCGCGATCGTCACCTATGCCACGCCGCGGCGCCTCGCGCTCATCGCGCGCGATCTGCCGCTGGAGACCGCCGCCACCTCGGAAGAGGTGAAGGGGCCCAAGACGTCCGCGCCGCCGCAGGCGCTCGAGGGTTTCCTGCGCAAGACCGGCCTGGCGCGCGAGCAACTGGTCGAGCGTGACGGCGTTTTCTTCGCCGTGACTCACAAGCCCGGCCGCGCGACCGCCGACGTGCTCGCCGAGGCGATCCCCGCCATCGTCCGCGGCTTTCCCTGGCCCAAGTCGATGCGCTGGGGCGATGCCTCGCGGTCGACCGAGTCGCTGCGCTGGGTGCGGCCGTTGCAGGGCATCGTCGCGCTGCTCGGCGAGGAATTGGTGCCCGTCGGGATCGCCGGGATCGCGGCGCGGGCCGCGACACTCGGCCACCGCTTCCACCATCCCTACCAGATCACGATCGGCGGTGCGCACGACTATGTCGAGAAGCTGCGCGCCTGCCATGTGATCGTCGATCAGGACGAACGCGCCCGTGTGATCCGCGACGGCTCGCGCGCGGCGGCGAGCGCGGCGGGGCTGGTGCTGGTGGAGGACGAGGGGCTCGTCGCCGAGAATGCGGGGCTGACCGAATATCCGGTGCCGCTGCTCGGCCGCTTCGATCCCGCGTTTCTCGACGTGCCGCCCGAGGTGATCCAGCTCACCGCGCGCGTGAACCAGAAATATTTCGTCTGCCGCACCCCGGATGGCGTGCTGGCGAACGCCTTCGTCTGCACCGCCAACATCGCCGCGGCGGACGGCGGCGCACGCATCGTCGAGGGCAACCGCAAGGTACTCGCCGCGCGGCTGGCGGATGCGAAGTTCTTCTACGACACCGACTTGAAGGTGCCGCTCGATGCGCAGGCGGCCAAGCTCGGCAAGATCGTCTTTCACGAAAAGCTCGGCACCGTGGCCGATAAGGTGGACCGTGTGGCGAAGCTCGCGCGCTGGCTGGTCGAGGCGGGGATCGTTCGCGAGACTTTCTCTTCTGCGCTCCCCGGCGAAGGCCGGGGAACGAAGGGATTGGCGGATCTCGCCGAACGCGCGGCGCGGTTGGCGAAGGCGGATCTCGTCACCGGGATGGTCGGCGAATTCCCCGAGCTCCAGGGGCTGATGGGCGGCTATTATGCCGCCGCGCAGGGCGAAGATCCGCAGGTCGCCGCAGCGGTGCGCGACCATTACAAGCCGGTGGGGCAGGGCGACGACGTGCCCGACGCGCCAGTGACGGTGGCGGTCAGCCTGGCCGACAAGCTCGACACGCTGCTCGCCTTCTTCGCGATCAACGAGGCGCCGACGGGATCGAAGGATCCGTTCGCGCTGCGCCGCGCGGCGCTCGGATTGCTGGCCCTGATCCTGAAGCACGATCTGCGGCTGCCGATGGGGCTGATGATCGAACAGGCTGGCGGCAGCGTCATCCGTCAGCTCGGCCAGCGCGTGGCGGGCAAGGCGGTGTCGGAAGACATGGCGGCGGCGAACCGGATCGGCGTCGCGCGCGAATCGCTGCTCGGTCCCGATTACGAGCACCGGATTGCGTTCGAGGGCGAGGGCGGCGCGGCGGTGAAGCTGATGGAGGACGGGCTGCCCAAGTTCGAGCCCTTTCTGCTCGAACGGCTGAAGGTGCAGCAGCGCGAGGCTGGCGTGCGCCACGACCTGATCGATGCGGTGTTTGCGCTGGGTGGCGAGGACGATCTCGTCCGCCTGCTCGCGCGCGTCCGTGCGCTCCAGGCGTTCGTCGGCATGACGGACGGCGCCAACCTGCTCGCCGGCTATAAGCGCGCGGCCAATATCCTGAAAAAAGAAGGTTTCGCTGCGGCAGAGAACGATGCGGGGCAGGCACCGTCCTATGCCCGCGAGCCCGCCGAGGAGGCGCTCGTCGTCGCGCTCGACGCCGCCGCACCGCGCGCCGCGCGGGCGATCGCGGCGGAGGATTTCGCCGGCGCGATGGCGGCGCTGGCCACGCTTCGCCATCCGATCGACGCGTTCTTCGAGGCGGTGACGGTGAACGATGCCGATCCGGCGAAGCGCCTGGGCCGTCTGGCCCTGCTCGACCGCGTGCGGCGCGCGGTGCACGACGTTGCCGATTTCTCGCGCATCGAGGGCTGAGGACCGCACGGCCCGTACGATTTTCCAGCGCCTCCCCAGCGAAAACAGAAAACACGAAGAGGATCGACCATGACCCAATATGTGTACCGCTTCGGCGGCGGCGTTTCGGATGGCGGCGCGGGCGACAAGACGTTGCTCGGCGGCAAGGGCGCGAACCTCGCCGAGATGGCCTCGATCGGCCTGCCGGTGCCGCCGGGGTTCACCATCTCCACGCCGATGTGCACGCGCTATTACGACGAAGGCGAGCAGTTTCCCGACGATGTCCGCGCGGAGGTGGCCGCCGGGCTGACGCATATCGAGGGGGTGACCGGCAAGCGGTTCGGCGATTCGTCGGACCCGTTGCTCGTGTCAGTGCGCAGCGGCGCGCGCGTGTCGATGCCGGGAATGATGGACACGGTGCTGAACCTCGGGCTCAACGACGAAACCGTCGAGGGCCTCGCCACCGCGAGCGGCGATGCGCGTTTCGCGTGGGACAGCTATCGCCGCTTCATCCAGATGTATGCCGATGTCGTGCTCGAGCTCGATCATGGCAGCTTCGAGGAAGCACTGGAAATCGCCAAGGAAGATCGCGGCTTCTATCTCGACACCGAACTCAGCGCCGACGATCTGAAGGCGCTGGTCGACGAATATAAGACGCTCGTCGCGCAGCAATGGGGCAAGCCCTTTCCGCAGGACGTGCACGACCAGCTGTGGGGTGCCGTCGGCGCGGTGTTCGGATCGTGGCAGTCGGAGCGGGCGAAGGTCTATCGCCGCCTCAACGACATTCCCGCAAGCTGGGGCACGGCGGTGAACGTGCAGGCGATGGTGTTCGGCAACATGGGCGACACCTCGGCCACGGGCGTCGCGTTCACGCGCGATCCGGCCAAGGGCACCAACGCCTATTATGGCGAATTCCTCATCAACGCGCAGGGCGAGGACGTGGTCGCGGGGATCCGCACCCCGCAATATCTGACCAAGGCGGCGCGCGAGGAGGCCGGCGCGAAGCCCGCCTCGATGGAAGAGGCGATGCCCGAGGTCTATGCCGAGCTGGCCACCGTGTTCGACACGCTGGAAACGCATTACCGCGACATGCAGGACATCGAGTTCACGGTCGAGAAGACCAAGCTGTGGATGCTCCAGACGCGCTCGGGCAAGCGCACCGCCAAGGCGGCGCTGCGCATCGCGGTCGACATGGCGAGCGAAGGGCTCATCACGCGCGAGGAGGCGATCGCGCGCGTGGAGCCGATGGCGCTCGACCAGTTGCTGCACCCGACGCTCGATCCCAAGGCGGTGCGCGACGTGCTGACCAAGGGGCTGCCAGCGAGCCCCGGTGCCGCATCGGGCGCGGTGGTGTTCGATGCCGACACCGCGGAGAAACGCGCGGCGGCGGGCGATGCGGTGATCCTGGTGCGCACCGAAACCAGCCCCGAGGACATCCACGGCATGCACGCGGCCAAGGGCATCTTGACCGCCCGCGGCGGCATGACGAGCCATGCCGCGGTGGTGGCGCGTGGCATGGGGCGCCCCTGTGTCTCGGGCGCGGGTACGCTGTCGATCGACGTGAAGGCGCGGGTGATGCGCGTCGGAGACCGCGAGGTGCGCGAGGGCGAGACGCTGACGATCGACGGCACCACCGGCGAGGTGATGATCGGCAGCGTGGCGACCGTTCAGCCCGAGCTGTCGGGCGATTTCGCGACGCTGATGGAATGGGCCGATGGGGTGCGCCGGCTGAAGGTGCGCGCCAATGCCGAGACGCCCGAGGATTGCCGCGTGGCGCGCGAGTTCGGCGCCGAGGGCGTCGGCCTGTGCCGCACCGAGCATATGTTCTTCGACGCGAGCCGCATCACCGCGGTACGCCAGATGATCCTGGCCAGCGACGAGGCCGGCCGCCGCGCCGCGCTCGACAAGCTGCTGCCCGAACAGCGCGCCGACTTCACCGCGATCCTGGAGGTGATGGCGGGCCTGCCCGTCACCATCCGCCTGCTCGATCCGCCGCTGCATGAGTTCCTGCCGCACGAGGAGGCCGAGTTCGCCGAGGTGGCGACCGCCGCGGGCGTTTCGGTGGACGTGCTGAAGCGCCGTGCGATGGAGCTGCACGAATTCAACCCGATGCTCGGCCATCGCGGCTGTCGGCTGGGCGTCACCTATCCCGAAATCTACGAGATGCAGGCGCGGGCGATCTTCGAGGCGGCGATCGACGTGGCCGAGAAATCGGGCTCCGCGCCGATTCCCGAGGTGATGATCCCGCTGGTCGCGACGCGGCGCGAGCTCGAATTGATGAAGGCGGTGGTCGACAAGGCCGCGCAGGCGGTGTTCGCCGAGCGCGGCACGACGATCCAGTATCTGGTCGGCACGATGATCGAGCTGCCCCGCGCGGCACTGCGTGCGGGCGAGATCGCCGAGGTGGGCGAGTTCTTCTCGTTCGGCACCAACGATCTGACGCAGACGACGCTGGGCGTCAGCCGCGACGATGCGGCCCGGTTCCTGGGCGTCTATGTCGAGCAGGGCATCTACGCCAAGGACCCGTTCGTCAGCATCGACGTGGAGGGCGTGGGCGAGCTGATCGAGATCGCCGCCGAACGCGGGCGGGCCACGCGCCCCGACATCAAGCTCGGTATCTGCGGCGAACATGGCGGCGATCCGGCGAGCATCGCCTTTTGCGAGACGGTGGGGCTCGATTACGTCTCGGCTTCGCCGTACCGCGTGCCGATCGCCCGGCTGGCCGCGGCGCAGGCGGCGTTGGCGAAGGCGAACGCGGCCAAGTGAGGCGCGGCGCGCGCTATCTGCTGTGCGCGGTCGTCGGCATCGGGACGGGGGTGGGCGTCGCACTGTGGCAGGTGCGCGTCGGCCCGCCCGGCCTGGCGATCGGGCCATGGACCACCGACGCGTCAATCGGCACCGCGCAGGCGAGCGCACGCACCCGCGCGGCGGTGGCGGTGCACGGGCTGCTCGCGCTTCCCGCCGGCGAGGCGCGCTATTATGAGGCCGAAACCGACGATGCCGGTCGCCCGCTCGACGGCCATTGCCGGTATCGGATCGAAGGCGGCCCGCTGCCCGCGCGGTGGTGGAGCCTCACCGTCTATGATGCGCAGGGCTATCTGATCGCCGATCCGAGCGGCATCCACTCGCTCGAAAGCGCGGCGGTGGCGCCGGGCGCGCGCTGGGACGCGACGCTCGCGCCCGGCCGGGTCGCCGGCCATTGGCTGCCGAGCGGCGGCCTCGCCCATGTCGGGCTGACGCTGCGCACCTATCTGCCGGCGGGCCCGCTCACGCGCGCGCAATTGCCGAGCATCGTCCGCCAGGGTTGCGCATGAGGCGCTGGATCGATCCGTTGCTGCTCGGCGCGGCGTTCGCGCTCGTCGCGTGGCGGGTGACCTTGGTCGAAACGCCGCGCGTGGTGATGGCGCGGGCGGTGAGCCGGCTGGGCGAGGGCGGGTTCAACCGCTTCGTCCACGCGCCGCTTGCCACCGCCGCGGCGCGCACGATCGTCCGCCCGAGCCCCGATCTCGCCTATTCGTCCTGCGCGTTCGATCTGCTGAAAGGGCCGCTGGTCGTCGCGGTGCCGCCGATGCCGTCGCCCTATTGGTCGCTGTCGGTGTTCGATGCGCATACCGACGTCGCCTATGTGCGCAACGGCGTTCAGGCGCATGGCGGCCCGATCCGGATCGCGGTGGCGCTAGGCGGGCAGCGCGTGCCCGCCGGTGTACCGGTGGTTCGCGTCGGCGGCCGTCGCGGGGTCGCGTTGCTGCGCATCCTGATCCAGGACCGCACCCGCTTCGCGCCGATCGATGCGGCGCGCCGCAGTGCGACCTGCGCGACAGGTTAGGTCAGGCGCGCGGGGTGGTGCCCCAATCGAACCAGCCGCGGCGTTCGCCCGAGGGATAGGCGGGGCGGGTGGCCATCGTCACGCGCGCCGGCCGGGCCGCCGTTGCGGCGACGGGCGCCGGCTGCTGCGCCAGACGCGCATTCTCGCGCTCCAGTTCGGCATGGTGCGCGGTGGCCGCCGAGACGCGCGCGTCCGCATCCTTGCGCGTGGCCGCATGCGCCTCGCGTTCCGCGGCGTGCGCATCGCGCTCGGCAGCATAGCGCGCGCGCCACTTCTTGCCGCCGGGATGGCTCGCGAGTCCGAGGAACCAGCCGGCGACAAGCATCAGCGCGAGCACGGCGAACTGCGTGGGCGTGGAAAACAACGGCATCGAAATCCTCCTGTTACGGGAGGATAACGACCGACCGCCGCGACGGTTGCCGCCTCAATGCGCCTTGAACGCATCCGAGATCGAGCAGGCCGCCGGCCCGAGGATGACGACGAACAGCACGGGCAGGATGAACAGGATCAGCGGCACCGTCATGATCGCGGGCAGGCGCGCGGCCTTTTCCTCGGCGCGCATCATCCGCTCGTTGCGGAATTCGGCGGACAGCACGCGCAGCGCCGATGCAAGTGGCGTACCGTATTTCTCGGTCTGCACCATCGTCGTCACCACGCCCTTGATCGCATCGAGCTTCACGCGCGCGGCGAGATTCTCGAATGCCTGGCGCCGCTCGGTCAGGAAGCCCAGCTCGATCGCGGTGAGCGTAAATTCGTCGCCCAGTTCGGGATAGGCGCGGCCCAGTTCGCGCGAGACGCGGGCGAAGGCGGCATCCACCGTCAGGCCCGCCTCGGCGCAGATCACCAGCAGGTCGAGCGCATCGGGCAGGCCCTTGCGGATCGCGGCGGTGCGCTTCTGGATCTTGTTGTTGAGGAAGAGATCGGGCGCCTTGTAGGCGAGAATGAAGCTGACCGCGGCGATGCCATAGCGTTTGAGCGGGCTGTACGTCGCGAAGGTGTCGGTGCCGTAGACGATGTAGAGCATCAGCCCGCCGAAGACGATCGGCAGCACCAGCCGGCCGAAGATCACCGCGACCGCCCATTCCTTCGACCGGATGCCGGCCTGCATCAACTTGGTCTGCGCCGCCTTCAACTGGCTGTCCTGCAGCACCTTCATCGACGTCAGCATGCCGCGCATCTTGTCGGCGGTGTCGTTGCGCTGGACGAGCTTGGCGCGGCGTTTGGTGGAGGCGGTGATGCCCGCCTTCAGCTGCTCGCGCCGGTCGTTCAGCGCCTTGACGCGCTTGGTCATCGGGTCGTGCACGGTGGTGACGGCATAGATCGCCATCATCACCGCGAACGCGCCCACGCCTGCGAGAATGGTTGCGATCCAGATCACGTCGAAGCCCAGGATCGTCGGACCGGCGGTGGTTCCCATCATCCGATCCTCAAATCTCGAAGCTGATCATTTTGGCCATGATGAAGGCGCCGATCCCCATCCACAGCAGCCCGCCGCCGCCTGCGACCATCAGCCGCTGGTCGGTGAAGAAGGTCTGCATATAGGTGCCGTTAATCATCCAGATCATCACGAACACGATGAACGGCAGCGATCCGATGATATAGGCCGAGGCCTTGGATTCGGACGACATCGCCTTGATCTTCAGCTTCATCTGGCCGCGCATGCGCAACACATTGGCCAGGTTCGCGAGCGTTTCGGCCAGATTGCCGCCGGTCTCGCGCTGGATCGCGATCGTGATGACGAAGAACTGGAATTCGGGCGTGCCGAGCCGGTCCGCGGTATCCTGAAGGGCGGCGTCCATCGTCCGCCCGATCTTCATGCGATCGGATACCAGTCGGAATTCGACCCCCACCGGGCCGTTGATCTCGTGCCCGACCACGCCGATCGTCTCGCTGATCGGCAAACCCGAGCGCAGACCGCGCACGAGCAGTTCGATGGCGTCGGGGAATTTGGCGGTGAACTGCGCGATGCGCCGCTTGATGAAGAAGCCGACGACGAAATGCGGCAGCCCGACGCCCACCATCAGCCCGAGGAACAGCGCCAGCAGCAGCGGCAGGCCGACGACCTTCAGCACGATCAGCATGACGACGGCCAGCACCGCGGTCGCGATGCCATATTGGCCGACGGTCCAGGTCTTGCCGGTCATGGCCAGCCGCTTGGCGAGTTGCGCGGGGTTGGGCAGGATCCGGCCGAACGCCAGGTCCATCCGCGTGTTCTGCGCATTGGTGATGCGGCGCATCTGCGAATCGACCGCGAGCGCGCCCTCGACATGGCGGCCGCGCACCGCGACCAGGCGCCGCGTCTGCGCGCGCGAGGCCGACGGACCGGAAAACGCCATGAACAGCAGGCCGATCATCATCAGCCCGCCCATCGCCACGAGCAGCAGCGGCATCATCGGCATCGCGAATCCTCCTGCACCGGGCGGGGCACGATCAGGCCTTCGCCCGCTTGGCCGGCAGCTTGAAGCTGAATTTGGCCATCAGCGACGTGTTCGCGGACGCATCCTTGCCGCCCTTGGCCACCTTGCCGGGCCTGCCGCCGGGCTGGGGTGCCACGGCATCGTCGTCGCCCGACACGAGGCCGATCTGCGTTCCGAGATCGACGAGCGCGGCGACGGTCTTGGAGTTCTTGCCCGCTTCCACCAGCGGCTTGCCGAGCTTGGCCGCCTGCGCCGCCAGCTTCTGGTCGAACGGCACGACGAAATCGATCTTGCGCTCGATCGAGCCTTCGAAATCCTTGCGCGAGATTTCGAGCTGCGCACCGGGATGGACGCGGTTGGCGAGCACCAGCACGCGCGTCTGCGGTGCGTTCGATTTCATCCACGACAACAGGCGGATCGTGTCGCGCGCCGCTGCCAGCGTGAACTCGGTCACCACGACCGCGACGCCGGCATCGGCGGTCAGGTGCGGGTGCTGGACGAGCATGCCGCGCGGCAGATCGACGACGGTGCATTCGAACGCCGCGCGCATCTCCTCCTGCAACTGGTAGAAGGCGGCGCCATCGGTCATCAGCGGCGAATTGATCGGCGCCTCCGCCGACAGCACGGCGAGCTTTTCGGACGCCTTCACCATCGCGCGTTCGATGAACAGCCCGTCGATGCGGCTCGGATTCTCGATCGCGTCGGTCAGGCCCCGGCCGGGCTCGAGATCGAGCGCCAGCGCGCCGGTGCCGAAATGCACGTCGAGATCGAGCAACGCGGTCGCGCGCCCCTGTTTTTCGGCGAGGAGCCAGGCCAGCGACGTGGCGACGGTCGATGCGCCCACACCGCCGCGCGTGCCGATCACCACGACCGAGCAATGCGGCCGGTCGACCGCCGCTTCGGCATGTTTGGGCGCGTTCAGCATCGCATGCGCGTGGGCGAAGGCGTCGCGCAGCATATCGGGATGTAGCGGCTTGAGCAGATAATCCTGGATGCCGCTCGCCACGAGATCGCGGTAGAGCCGAACGTCGTTCACCTGGCCGCTGGCGATCACGACAGTGCCGGGCTCGCACACCTCGGCGAGCGCGTTGATGTCGTTCAGCGGATCGCCGGATTCGGCCAGATCGACGAAGAGGATCATCGGGCTGGCGGAGACCGACAGCGACTGGACGGCGTTGCGCAGGCCGCCCTTGTGGACCTTGTCCGCCGACCAGCCGAGTTCGATGGCGATCGGGCGGATCGCCTCGGCCGTGGTCTCGTCGCAGACATAGGCGGCGAACGGCTCGCGGGTGGAGGCGCTGGCGGGTTTCCAGGGTGCGTTCATCTCACTTGGTTCCCTTGGCGCCGGCGGCGATGCTCTTGCGGTAGGCGTCGATCGCGCGTCCGGCGACGGCGGGATCGGTCACCGCATCGCTGTCGCGGCCGTGGACGAGGTCTTCCGGACGGGCGACCATCGCGGCCAGGTTCTTGTTCGTCGCGCAGCCGTAATTGGACGAGGTGTTGCTATCGAATTCATGGCTCGCGTCGCGGCTCCAGTCGGCGCAGCCGGGCACGCCCGCGGCCATCCGGCTGACGATCACGCGCACGGTGCCGGGCGTGACGGGCGCGGGGCTCACCGGCGCGTCGTCCGAGAGGATCAGGCCGTAGCCTGCGACCACTGCCGCGACCTGCGCGCGTGCGCGCCGACCCTCGCCCGCCGGATCGTCGATCGCCACATGGTCGCCAAAGCCCAGATGCATCGTGTCCATCCATCCGCGCAGCCGCTGCTGCTCGCCCGAGGCGAGCGCGTCGCCGGCGGTGCCGATGTCCAGCGCATAGTCGTTGCGCGTCACCACGGGCTGGTGGACCGATTCGATCCCGCGATTCTGCGTGCCCATGCAGCCGCCGAGCAGCAGCGCGGGCGCCAGCGCGGCGAGGAGAAGCGATCGCGTCGTCATCGGGCGAAATCCTTGGGGCGAGACGGAAGGAAGGATGCGGGCGGCGGTCATTCGGAAAATCCCGGCGCCGGCAGCGGCTTGGCCGATTTCGCCTGGGGTTTGGCCTCGGGCTGGTCGCGGCGCGCGTCCGCAGCGGCGCTGCGGGCGGGTGGGGCAGGCACCACCGGAACGCTCGCCGCCGCACCGATCGTCGGGTTCGTCTCCATCGGCGCCGCAGTCGGCACCGGACGCTGACCGCCGCTGGTGCCCTTCGCCAGATCGCCCATCAGCACGCGGCCGAGATCGGTCGGCGCCTTGTAGCCGTCGCTGGGCAGCGCGATGTCGCGCTGATTGTTCACCGGCTTGACGAGATAGGGGGTGATGATGACGACCAGCTCGGTCTCGTTGCGCTGCCAGCTGTTCGACCGGAACAGCGCGCCGATGATCGGCAGGTCGCCGAGGCCCGGCGCCTTGTCGATCGAATTGTTGTGCGAGTTGGAGAGCAGGCCCGAGATCATCATGCTCTGGCCCGAGCCCAGCTCCACCGTGGTTTCGGTGCGGCGAGTCGTCAGGCCCGGAACCCGCGTGCCGTTGAGCGTGACGGCGTTCGAATAGTCGAGCTGCGACACCTCGGGCTTCACGCGGAGCGAGATGCGGCCGTCGGACAGCACCGTCGGCGTATAGGAGAGGCCGACGCCATATTGCTTGTATTCGACCGACACCGCACCCAGCCCCTGTGCGATCGGGATCGGCACCTCGCCACCGGCGAGGAACGTGCCGGTTTCGCCCGACAGGGCGGTAAGATTGGGATTGGCGAGCGTCGTCACCTGACCCGTCGTTTCGCCTAGATCGATCGCGCCGAGCAGGTCGAGCCCAAGCAGATGACCCGCAAAACCGAACGTCGATCCCGTTGCGGCGGCGGTGATGACGCTTGTGCCCACGCTGCCGTTGGTGACTCCCGTGCCGAGTGGGCCGCCAGGCGAGAATTGGCTGCCGGCGGCGCGACCCTGCGCGATGCCGAACTTGAAGCCGCCCGTGCTGTCGGCCGAGGCGAGGTTGACGCCGACATTCTTGATGAACGACCGGCTGACCTCGGCGATGCGCACCTGGAGGTTCACCTGAAGCGGCGTCGCGGTCTTCAGCCGGGTGACCACCTTCACGGTATCGCCGACGAACGCCTGGACGAGGCGCTCCGCCTCCGCGGCGTCCTCGGGGGCGGCGACGGTGCCGGTCAGCAGGACGAGGCCGTTCATCGGCGTCGCCACCACATGCGCCTCGGGCATCGCGAGCCCCAGCATCTGGCCGATCGAATCGAAATTGTTGCCGACGCGCACGGTCGCCGAGAACACCACGCCGCCGCCCTTTGCGGTCGCCGAGATCGTCGTCTCGCCGCCCTTCTTGCCGAAGACGTAGAGCTGCGTCGGCGAGCGGACCTGGACGTCGGCGATATTGTCGTCCGCCACGAACAGGTCGCTCATCGGCTGCGCGAGCGTGATGAGCCGGCCGCGCCCGGTGGCCACCTGCACGACGGCGGGCAGCGCGGTGGCGGCCATAGCGGCCGTCGCAGGGCGGCCGGGGGCGGCGGCCAAGGGGCTCACCACCAGCGCGGCCGCGATCGGCAGGGCAAGGGGGATCAGGCGGTTGCGCATCTCAGTTCTTCCCCATGGCCGAAACGGCCTGCGTCGGAGCGACCGGCATCGGTGCGGTCGCCGTGGTGATGGTCATCGTCGTGCCCGCGGGCAGCGCGGCGCGGCGCGGCACCGACGGCGGCGCACCCGCACCGACCGCAACATCGGTCACGGAATTGCCGCGCGCGACATGGACGACGGGGCCGGTGTAGACCGGCGCCGCGCCGCCGACGGCTAGGCCAGGCGCCGCGTTGGTGATCCCGGTGGGGCCGCCGCCGAAGCTGCCGCCGGCCGATTTCGCCGGCACGCTGCTGCGCTGGAAGCGCGACACGTCGGCGCCCGTCGCAAAGGTCGGGTTTCCGGTCTGCGGCTGGCTCGCGAGCTGGAGCATCATCGCCTTTTCCGCGCGTGGATCGTTGCCGCTCGGCATCTTCACCGAGCCCGAGGCGATCGCCTCTTCGAGCTGGCTGGAATTGTCCGCGATCGAGCGCAGCGACAGCGAGAGCGAGCCGACCGTCTGCGCCACCGCGAGCTGCTCGGCGATCTTGGGCGTCGCCTCGACGGTGACCGTGCCGAAGGTGTGCACGACGGTCTTGCCGTCCTCGCCCACGGCGTTGTCGGTGCGCTGGTCGGTCGCGAGCACGCGGATGTTGCGCATGATCGTTTCGGACACCTTCAGCGGCTGGCCGTCGCCGCCGCCGGGAACGGTCTGCGTCAGCACCAGATCGATCCGATCGCCGGGAAAGACGAAGCCCGCGACCGAAGTCTGCGCGGAAACGGGGAAGGTGACGGCGCGCATGCCCGGCCCCAGCGCCGCCGCCAGGAAGCCGCGATCGCCGGGCTTCACCAGCGCGCCCTGGGTCACCGGCTGCCCCGCGGTGATCGCGTTGCGCACCACGGTGCCCTGAAGCGATTTCAGGTCGGTCTTGTCGCGCAGGAAATAGGCGTTGTCGACCAGCTCCTTGGGCCAGGGCTGGAACTTCAGCGCGGTCGCATCGAGGATGGTGCCGACGGGCAGCGCGCGGGTGGCGACCAGCACCATCGGACCGTCGATCACCGGCGCGGCGACCACCGCACCCGCCTGCGGCGCGGCGCTGCCCGTCATCAGCGAGCGGGCCAGGAACGCGGTCGTCCCCGCGACGAACAGGGAGCCTGCCAGCAGAAGGACTTTGCGGCTATCCATGGTGAGTCGTGCCTTTCGGGCCGTTGCCGGTTGATCCGGTGTTAAGCATCACGCGAATTGATTAAGGATCGGTTCGCGCAGGGACATCAGCGCGGCAAAGGCGATCGCGACGCCATAGGGGATCTCCAGCGGACCCTCGCACCGGCGCCAGCGCTGCTCGATCAGCATCGCCAGCGTCAGCACGCCGCCTGCCAGCGACATGACGATCAGCATCGTCAGGAACACGCCCGCCGGCAGCCACAGCGCGAGCGCGGCGAGCAGCTTCACGTCGCCTCCGCCCATCCAGCCCATGTGGAAACAGGCGCAGAACACCGCGAAGACCACGGCGGCGAGCAGCAATTGCTCGGCGATGCCCGGCCACGGCGTCACGCCCAGCGCCCACCACCAGACCGGCGCGAGCAGCGCGATGGCGGCGTTCTTCCAGTTCGCGATCTCGCGGGTGCGCGCATCCTCGATGCCCACCCAGACGAGCAGCGCGCCGAGCACGAGCAGCAGCCAAACCTGTAGCGATTCCAAAGTCATCGGGTTTCGTCATAGACTTCAGGGCTTTCCAAATCGTAACCATGTGCCGATGCTCATCCCGCCCCGTTCCAACCGCGCGATCCCGCCGGGTGCGACCGTCTCGCACTGGGCGGCGGCGGACGGCTGGCCATTGCGGCGGATCGACTGGCCGGGCGACGGCCGTCGCGGCCGCGTGCTGTTCCAGGCGGGGCGGGGCGACATGTTCGAGAAATATCTCGAATATCTGGCGCATCTGCAGGCGCGGGGCTGGGCGGTGACCGCGTTCGACTGGCGCGGGCAGGGCGGATCGGGGCGCTTGGCCGCAGACCCGAACGTCGGCCATGCCGGCGATTTCGCGGCCTATGTCGCCGATGTTGCGGCGTTCTGGCGCGAATGGTCGGCGACAGGGGCGGGCCCGCGCGTGGCGATCGGCCATTCGATGGGCGGCCATCTCGTCCACCGCGCGCTGGTCGAAGGCGCGATCGATCCGCAGGCCGCGGTGCTCGTCGCGCCGATGCTCGGACTGAAATCGCCGCTGGGCGCGCGCCTCGGCGGGTGGCTCGCGCGCGGCATCGCGGCGATCGGCGATCCCGCGCGCCCGGCGTGGAAGGCGAACGAGCGACCGGGCGCGCGGCTCTCGCGTCAGGCGCTGCTTACTCACGACGCCGCACGCTATGCCGACGAACTTCATTGGCACGATGCACAGCCGTCGCTGCGGCTCGGGCCGCCGAGCTGGGGCTGGCTGGCGGCGGCGTTCGCCTCCACCGCGCGCGTCGCGGCCGATCCGCGGCTGGGCGCGGTCGACACGCCGGTGCTGATGCTGCTTGCCGATCGCGACGGTTTGGTGGATTCGGCCGCGGCGCTGCGGATCGCGGCGCGGATGCGCGATGCCGAGACGCTCCGCTTCGGTTCTGAATCCGCGCACGAGATCCTGCGCGAGGCCGATCCGGTGCGCGACCGCGCCATAGCCGCGATCGACGCCTTTCTCGATGACCGCGCCCCCGCATGACCTATGACATCGCCATCGTCGGCGCGGGGATCGCGGGCGCCAGCCTCGCCGCCGCGATCGGCGCACGCGCCCGCGTGCTGCTGATCGAGGGCGAGGATGCGCCGGGCTATCACGCCACCGGCCGGTCCGCGGCCTTCTGGTCCGAAACCTATGGCGGCCCCGATATCCAGCCGCTCACCACCGCGTCGCGGGCCGCGTTGCAGGCGGGCGGTTTCCTCCAGCCGCTCGGTTCGCTCCATATCGGGCGGCCGCGGGACGCGGCTGCGATCGACGCCTTCCTCGCCGAGTTCGCGGACACGCCGGTCAGGCTGGAGCGAGTCGATCCGGCCGCGATCGTGCCGGGACTGCGACCCGAATGGACGCTCGGGGTGAGCGAGCCGAGCTGCGCCTATATCGACGTCGCCACCCTTCATGCCGCCCACCTGGCGACTGCGCGCCGCGCCGGCGCCGTGCTGGCGACGCGCGCACCGTTCCACGCCGCCACGCGCGCGGCGGACCGGTGGACGATCGAAACCGGCGCAGGTATTTTCCAGGCGCGCGTTCTGGTCGATGCGGGGGGTGCCTGGGGGGACGTGGTGGCACGCGCCGCGGGCGTCGACCCGATCGGCATCCGCGCCTATCGCCGCACCGTCGTGCAGTTGCGCACCGATCCGCCCGCGCCTGCCGGGCTGCCGCACGTCGCCCATATCGCCGGCCGCTTTTATTTCAAGCCCGAGCCCGGCGGCCGGCTATGGCTCAGCCCGCACGACGAGGCGCCCACCGACCCGTGCGACGCCGCGCCCGAGGAGATCGACGTGGCCACCGCGATCGACCGTTTCGAGCATGTGGTCGACTGGCGGGCAGCGGCGGTCGAGCGGCGCTGGGCGGGCTTGCGCAGCTTCGCGCCCGATCGGCGGCCCGTCTATGGCTTCGATGCGCGGGTGCCCGGCTTCTTCTGGTGTGCGGGGCAGGGCGGCTTCGGCATCCAGACCGCACCCGCCGCGGCGTCGCTTGCGGCCAGCCTGTTGCTGGGCGAGGATGTGGCGGTTCCCGTCGATCCGGCGCGCTATGCGCCCGGCCGGTTCGGGCGTTAGAACGGGATGACGTCAGGTTGATCGAACCCCTCATCCGTTCGTGCCGAGCCTGTCGAAGCACGCTCCTCGCAGGCGTGCCTTCCTCCGCGGGCGTGCCTTCGCATTCCGGACAGGCCCTTCGACAAGCTCAGGGCGAACGGGTCGAGGGATCGCCGCCCAAGTCTAGCCGCGCCGGCCCGCCATCACCGCGGCGTCGCTCGCGAGTTTGTCGCAGCGTTCGTTGTCGGGGTGGCCGGCATGGCCCTTCACCCATTGCCAATCGATCCGGTGCGGCGCGGCGGCGGCGAGCAGCGCCTGCCATAGTTCGGCGTTCTTCACCGGCTTGCGATCGGCGGTCTTCCAGCCGTTCTTCTGCCAGCCCTTGATCCACTTGGTCAGGCCATCCATCACATAGCGGCTGTCGGTCGACAGCGTCACCGCGCAGGGGCGTTTCAGGGCCTTCAGCGCCTCGATCGCGGCGGTCAGCTCCATGCGGTTGTTGGTGGTCAGCGCCTCGCCACCTGACAATTCCTTCTCGGTCTCGCCCGCGCGGATCAGCGCGCCCCAGCCACCGGGGCCGGGATTGCCCTTGCACGCGCCATCGGTGGCGATCTGGACGGGAGTCATGCGAACAAATTCCGGCTTTGGTAGGATCGAAGCCGCCGCCAATAGGCCAGCGGGTCCTTGCGTGTCACCAGCGCATCGGCCGGCGTGTTGAGCCAGTCCCAGGCGCGCGTCAGCAGGAAACGCAGGCACGCGCCCTGCGCCAGCACGGGCAACGCCGCGCGCTCGGCATAGGACAGGGGAAAGCGCGTCTCGTACCCCGCGACCAGCGCGTTGCCGACGGCCGCGTCATAGCCGTCGCCCCGCGCATCGAACGCCCAGGCGGTGTGCATCACCGCCAGATCATAGGCGCGGATGTCGGTGCAGGCGAAATAGAAATCGATCAGCCCGGTCACCCGGTCGCCGAGCATCAGCACATTGTCGGGAAAGAGGTCCGAATGGATCGCGGCAACGGGCAGGTCGCGCGGCCACGCCGCCAGCACCGCGTCGAGCGCCTCGGCCACGCGGTCGTGGAAACCGGCCTCGATCACGTCGATGGCGCGGCCACATTGCGCGAGCATCGTGCGCCACCGATCCGCGCCCAGCGGGTTGGCGCGGGTCTGCGCGAAGCCCGCCAGGCTCGCATGGAGCTGCCCGAGCGCCGCGCCCGCGGCATGCGCCTGCGCGGGCGTGGGGTGCGATACGGAGACGCCGTTCAGGAATTCGATCAGGCAGGCGGGCCGCCCTTCCAGCGCCTGGATCGCGGCGCCGCCCCGATCGGGCAGCGCGCGCGGCACCGGATTGCCGTCGGCCGCGAGGTGATCGAGCAGCGCGAGGAAGAAGGGCAGGTCGGCCGTCTCGGTGCGCTCCTCGTAGAGCGTCAGGATGAAGCGGCCGGCATCGGTGTCGACCAGATAGTTGCTGTTCTGGACGCCCTCGGCGATGCCCTTGGCCGAGACGAGCGCGCCATGATCGTAGCGTTCGAGAAAACGCGTCAGCGCTTCCGCCGACACCTGCGTGTACACCGCCATCGTTGTTCAGCCGATCGCTTCGAGGCTGCGCGGCAGCTTGAACGCGATCGTCTCGCGCGCCGTTTCCAGCTCGTGCTCCGTGATCTGGAACCGCGTCGCGAGCCGGTCGACCAGTTCGCGGACGAGCAGCTCGGGCGCCGACGCACCCGCAGTGATGCCGAGCGTCGCCACACCCTCGAGAAAGTCCCAGTCCAGATCGTCCGCGCGCTCGATCAGCGCCGCGCGCACCCCTGCACGCGCCGCCACTTCGACGAGGCGCACCGAGTTGGACGAATTGGGTGCCCCGATCACGAGCATCGCGTCGCATTCCTCCGCCATCGCCTTCACCGCCGCCTGGCGGTTCGACGTGGCGTAGCAGATATCCTCGCCGCGCGGGCTTGCGACGTCGGGAAAGCGCGCGCGGATCGCCGCGACGATCGCCGCGGTGTCGTCCACCGACAGCGTGGTCTGGGTGAGAAAGGCGAGCATCGCCGGGTCGGCGGGCGCGAGTGCCGCGACATCGGCCTCGCTTTCCACCAAGGTCATCGTGCCCGGCGGCACCTGGCCGAGCGTGCCGATCACCTCGGGATGGCCGGCATGGCCGATGAAGAGGATGTGCCGCCCCGCCGCGACCAGCCGTTCGGCCTGGCGGTGCACCTTCGACACCAGCGGGCAGGTGGCGTCGAGCCAGTCCAGCCCGCGCCCGTCCGCCTCCGCCGGCACCGTCTTGGGCACCCCGTGCGCCGAGAAGACGACTGGCGCGCCGTCGGGCACCTCCGACAGATCCTCGACGAACACCGCGCCCTTCGCCTTCAGCGCATCGACCACGAAGCGATTGTGGACGATCTCGTGCCGCACATAGACCGGCGCGCCATGTTTTGCGATCGCCAGCTCCACGATCTGGATCGCCCGATCGACGCCGGCACAGAAGCCGCGCGGGGCGGCGATGGTCAACGCGAGCGGAGGCTTGGCGATTATCATGACAATTTCGCCATCTACGCGATTGCCGGGCCGCGCGGAAGAGGACGGGCGTGCGATCGCCGCAGCGATCATGGCCATGGGATCACGGGTTCGCTTGCACGCGGCGGAGCCGGTTTCTATGCTCCGCCACCAGTGAGGCACGCGCAGATTCATGCCGGCCGCCGTTTCGAGAAGGTGCGCGTACCCGTGAAAGCCTCCAAATCCGTCCCGATCGCCGTCGCTACCGCGGCCCTGCTGCTTGGCGGCTGTGCCCGCCATCATGGCGATATCGACGAAACCGGCGGCATCACCGCGGTGCGCTCGGCCTGCCCGATCGTCGGCCTGCCCGCCAACACGGGCGACGTGACGCTGTTCGATCCGGCCACCAGCCGCGATTCGACCGCCATCGACCTGGTTGCGACGATGACCAACCTGCGCTCGACCTGCGACGATACGACCGACCAGATCGGCACCACCGTCACCTTCGACGTCGACGCTCGCCGCACGCATGCCGAGGGCGCGCGCGACGTGACCTTGCCCTATTTCATCACCGTGGTGCGCGGCGGCAACGTCGTGGTCGCCAAGCGCGTCGGCGCGGTGGCGCTGCATTTCGACGCCGGCCGGCCGCGCGCGCATACGACCGGCACCGCCTCGAGCGCGGTGTCGCGCGCCGCCGCCACCTTGCCCGAGGCGGTGCGCGAGAAGCTGACGCGCAAGCGCAAGGCGGGCGACGCCGATGCCGCGATCGACCCGCTGACCCAGCCCGACATCCGCAAGGCGGTGGCCAGTGCCACGTTCGAGGCGCTTGTCGGCTTCCAGCTCACCGACGACCAGTTGAAGTACAACGCCACACGATAGATTCGCACGCCAAGCCGCGTTGACACCCCCGCGCGCACGCGGCAGAGATCGGGGTGTCGATGCCGGGCGACCGGCATGTCACGCGCGGGAGAGCATCCCGGGTCCTTTCAGGGCCCAAGGCTTCGAAGGCCAGGGATCGCCGAAGGAGCAACCACCCCGGAATCTCTCAGGCAGCAGGGACCGCGCGGGGCCATGACACTCTGGAAAGCGCGGGCCGAGGGTCCGCCACCGAAGGGGTAAGCCGGCCGCCGCCCGCGCGGACATGCCGGTCAAAGCTCTCAGGTTCCCGTGACAGAGGGGGTTCGAACCGACGTGGGGCAGCACCCCGCCGAGGCCGCGCCTTCGACGGAGACCGTGCATGAGCAGCTCGACCATCATCGACCATGCGGACGACTATGTCGCCCCCGCCGCTGAGCCACTGCCGCTCGACGCCTGGCACCGGGCGCATGGCGCGCGGATGGTGGAATTCGCCGGCTATCAGATGCCGATCCAGTATGACGGCATCATGGCCGAGCATCTGTGGACGCGTGAGCAGGCCGGCCTGTTCGACGTCAGCCACATGGGCCAGCTCCGCTTCACGGGTGCCGGCACCGACGCCGCGCTCGAGACGTTGCTGCCCGCCGATATCGCCGGCCTGCCGATGCACCGCGCGCGCTATTCGCTGTTGCTGGCCGACGACGGCGGCATCCTCGACGACCTGATGCTGACGCGGATCGCGCCCGACGACGTGTATATGGTCGTGAACGGCGCCACCAAATATGATGACATCGCGCATATCCTCGCCGCGCTGCCCGACGACGTGACGCTGAACCTGATGGAGGATCACGCGCTGCTCGCGGTGCAGGGGCCGAAGGCGGTTGCGGCGCTCGACCGGCTGGTGCCGGGCGTCGCGGCGATGGTGTTCATGCAGGGGCAGGCATTCACCTGGGAAGGCGCCGATCTCTGGATCAGCCGTTCGGGCTATACCGGCGACGACGGGTGCGAGATTTCGGTGCCCGCCGCGATGGTCGAGCGGCTGGCCGACGCGCTGCTCGCCCAGGCGGAGGTGAAGCCGATCGGCCTCGGCGCGCGCGATTCGCTCCGGCTCGAGGCGGGTTTGCCGCTCTATGGCCATGACCTCGATGCCGAAACGACGCCGGTGATGGCCGATCTGGGCTTTGCGCTGTCGAAGCGCCGCCGCGAGGAGGCGAATTTCCCCGGTGCCGCGCGCATCCTGGCCGAACGCACCGCGGGGCCCGCGGTCAAGCGCGTCGGCCTGATGGTCGAGGGGCGCCAGCCGGTGCGCGAGGGTGCGAGCGTGATCGACGATTCGAACACGCCCGTAGGCCGGGTCACCAGCGGCGGCTTCGCCCCCATGGTCGGTGCGGCGATCGCGATGGCCTATGTCCCGCTCGCCGATGCGGTGCCCGGCACCGCCGTGCGCCTCTATCAGCGCGGCAAGGTCCATCACGCGACCGTGGCCGCGATGCCCTTCGTTCCCCACCGCTATGTCCGTGCAGGAGGAAAATGACATGAGCCGTTATTTCACCGAAGATCATGAATGGGTCGATGTCGACGGCGATGTCGGCACCGTAGGGATCAGCGACTATGCGCAGAGCCAGCTGGGCGACATCGTGTTCGTCGACGTGCCCGAGGACGGCAAGCGGCTGACCAAGGGCGACGAGGCCGCGGTGGTCGAATCGGTCAAGGCCGCATCCGACGTCTATTCGCCGGTGTCGGGCAACGTGATCGAGGGCAATCCCGCGCTCGCCGACGAGCCTGCGCTGGTGAACAGCGATGCCGAGGCCGAGGGCTGGTTCTTCAAGATCACGCTCAGCGATCCGTCCGAGCTGGAAGAGCTGATGGACGAGGCCGCCTACGAGGCGTTCGTCGCCAAGCTGTAATCCCTACCGGATCACCCTTGCCCTTCCGGCGCTTGGCGCCTCCCTTCCTCTCTGGATGCGAGAGGGAAGGGGCACGCCGCCGCAGGCGGTGGGAAGGGTGAGGGCGATGGAGAAATGAATTGCGCTACCTGCCGCTTACCCCGTCCGACCGCCAGGAGATGCTCGGCGTCATCGGCGCCGCCACGATCGACGCGCTGTTCGCCGACGTGCCCGAAGCCGCACGGCTCGCCGGGCCGATCGAGGGCCTGCCGGCCCACGCCTCCGAACTGAGCGTCGAGCGGCACATGACCGCGCTCGCGCGGCGCAACATGGTGGCGGGCGAGGTGCCGTTCTTCCTCGGCTGCGGCGCGTATCGGCATCATGTGCCTGCCAGCGTCGACCACCTGATCCAGCGCGGCGAATTCCTGACCGCCTATACGCCCTATCAGCCGGAGATCGCGCAGGGCACGCTGCAGATGCTCTTCGAATTCCAGACGCAGGTGGCGCGGCTGCTCGGCACCGACGTGGCCAACGCGTCGATGTACGACGGATCGACCGCCTGCTGGGAAGCGGTCGGCATGGCGCGGCGGATCACGAAGCGCGGCAAGGCGATCCTGTCGTCGGGGCTGCACCCGCATTATGTCTCGGTCGCCAAAACGATGGCGAAGTACACCGGCGACGTGCTGGAAACGTCCACGCCGACGCTGTCCGCCGACACCGATATCGACGCGCTGATCGCCGCGGTCGACGGCGAGACGAGCTGCGTGGTGGTGCAATATCCCGACATCCTGGGCCGCATCGCCGACCTGACGCCGCTGGCCGAGGCCTGCCATGCGCACAAGGCGCTGCTGATCGCGGTGGTGACGGAGCCGGTCGCGATGGGTGCGATCCGTGCGCCCGGCGAGATGGATGCTGACATCGTCGTCGGCGAGGGCCAGTCGCTCGGCGTCGGGCTCCAGTTCGGCGGCCCCTATGTCGGGCTGTTCGGCTGCAAGGAGAAATATGTCCGCCAGATGCCGGGGCGGCTATGCGGCGAGACGGTGGACGCCGATGGCCGGCGCGGCTTCGTGTTGACGCTGTCGACGCGCGAGCAGCATATCCGCCGCGAAAAGGCGACGAGCAACATCTGCACCAACAGCGGGCTCTGCGCGCTCGCCTTCTCGATCCACATGACGCTGCTGGGCGAGGCGGGGCTGCGACGGATGGCGGGGCTCAACCATGCCGGCGCCGTCCACGCCGCGCGGCGTCTTGCGCAGGTGCCGGGGGTGAGCGTGATGAACGATACCTTCTTCAACGAATTCACGCTGGTGCTGCCGCGCGAGGCGCGCCCGGTGGTGCGCACGCTGGCCGACCGCGGCATCCTGGCCGGCGTGTCGCTCGGCCGGCTCTATCCCGGCATCGACTCGCTCGCGGGCGGGCTGGTGGTCGCGGTGACGGAGACGACCACCGCGGAGGATGTCGAGGCACTGGCGACCGCATTGGAGGAGACCCTGGCATGAGCATCAATCCGAGCGGCTGGCGCCCCGAGATGACGCCCGAGCGGCGCGCGCCCGTGCAGAGCTTCACCGGCAACAAGGCGCTGATGCTGGAGGAGCCGCTGATCTTCGAGATCGGCGACACGAAGACGACGGGCGTCGATTTCGCCGAAGGCGATGTCGCGCACGATCGGCTGGGCGACCTGACGCGCAAGGCGCCGATCGGCCTGCCGGGCCTTTCCGAGCCCGAGACGGTGCGCCATTATACGCGGCTCAGCCGCCAGAATTACGCGATCGACCTGGGGCTCTTCCCGCTCGGATCGTGCACGATGAAGCACAATCCGCGGCTGAACGAGAAGATGGCGCGGCTGCCGGGCTTTGCCGACGTGCATCCGCTGCAGCCGGTCGATACGGTGCAGGGCGCGCTGGCGGTCATCAACGAACTGGCGGTGTGGCTGATCCGGCTGACCGGCATGTACGGCGTCGCGATGAGCCCCAAGGCGGGCGCGCATGGCGAGCTGTGCGGCATGCTGTGCATCAAGGCGGCGCTGGAAAAGCGCGGCGAGGGGCACCGCAAGGTCGTTCTTGTGCCCGAATCCGCACACGGCACCAACCCCGCGACCGCCGCCTTCGCCGGCTTCACCGTGGAGGACATTCCCGCCACCGCCGACGGCCGCGTGGACACCGCGGCGCTGAAGGCGCGGCTGGGGCCGGACGTCGCCGCGGTGATGATTACCAACCCCAACACCTGTGGCCTGTTCGAACGCGATCTGAAGGCGATCAGCGACGCGGTTCATGACGCGGGCGGCTATGTCTATTGCGACGGCGCGAACTTCAACGCGATCGTCGGCCGGGTACGCCCCGGCGACCTGGGCATCGATGCGATGCACATCAACCTGCACAAGACCTTCTCCACCCCGCATGGCGGCGGCGGCCCGGGGTCGGGGCCGGTGGTGCTGTCCGAAGCGCTCGCGCCGTTCGGCCCGCTGCCCTTCACCGCGCGCATGGCCGACGGCCACATCGCGCTGATCGAGGAAGAGACCGCGGGCGACGATCACCCCGACACGTTCGGGCGGATGACCGCGTTTCACGGCCAGATGGGCATGTTCACGCGCGCGCTCACCTATATCCTCAGCCACGGCGCCGATGGGCTGCGCCAGGTCGCCGAGGATGCGGTGCTCAACGCCAATTACATCCTGCGCTCGCTGGAGGAAACGCTCGACGCGCCTTTCGCCGGGGCGGGGCCGTGCATGCACGAGGCGATCTTCAGCGATGCGAACCTCGCCGAGGGCTTCTCGACGCTGGACGTCGCGAAGGGGCTGATCGACGAGGGCTTCCACCCGATGACGGTCTATTTCCCGCTGGTGGTGCACGGCGCGATGCTGGTCGAGCCGACCGAAACCGAGTCCAAGGCGGCGCTCGACCAGTTCATCGGCGCGCTGCGCAGCGTGGCGGAGCGCGCGAAGGCGGGCGACCCGTCGCTGAAATCGGCGCCGCATTTCGCGCCGCGCGCGCGGCTCGACGAGACTCTGGCGGCGCGCAAGCCGGTGCTGGTGTGGAAGGGGGAAGCGGGAGAGACGGCGGGGTAGTTGGCGGCTTACGCCCAATAGCGGACCTAATGCTTACCGCAATTAGGGAAACATTTACAGGCATCTCGTATCGCAACGCGATGGGACAAGCTCGTTTTTTTACCTCGCAATTCAGCGAAGACAATGACGGCGTTGTTTTCCGCGACAGCGGAACAGGCCGCGCATACCGCATCACTTTTTCCGAAAGGGATCAGATGATTGCAATATATTCTCGTCTAACCAACCGGAACGGATTGCTAATGGTAGCGCCGATCTTCGTTGCATATGGTTTTTCCCGATTGATGGGCCTTTTGCCTCAAAGAGTCGTGATCGCACTCATTATAATAGATGCAGTTTTTTTTATTCCAGTTCTTTGCTGGGGAAATTGGGCCAACGCGTCGGCGCGAACCAAAGCAATGGACGTTCTCGGTAGCCGGCCGTCATTTCCTTCAATATACTGAACAACTAAAATCCACTCATTTTAGCTGGTGCCGATGGTTTGCTGCGGAAGATCGTAGCTAATGTGAGCGCCTTGCTTTCGGAAAGATGACCGTCCGCTTTCCACCAGGATGCGAAATTCCACGCTGGCGGCTCCCGCCCAATTTCGGACAATCAGCCGCGTATGTAGACCGACCGCGTGAATCTTTAACCCTCCGGTGCCATGCATACGCGCGGTAATAACGAGGCGAACATGGGCGCTCAAAATATACAACGAACTGCTGCTACCTTTGCAGCCCCTGCCTTACCACTATTGGCAGCTATTTGGGCTGTTCATCAGCCAGAGTTCGTCACCCTTACTAAGTCTGTTCCGCATCCGCCAGTTGCGCTTACGATTGCGATCATAATCTATTTTGTGGTCTTTGGTGTTATATGCCGGAGGGAAATACCAGCGATAAAAATCGCGGGTGCCCTGTGGATCATATCGATATCGGCTAGTCTTTACGGAAGTGGATTTATATATAGAACATATTGTCAAAACAAAATATTTGATAATCGTACTACGGTCTATGTTCGTTCAATTGTGATAGTACAAGTCGCGCGTGTAGTGGGCCGTGGAGGGCCAGGCTATTACGCGAAAATCAGTCCCGATGGGCGGGATGCGATGTTAGAGATCAGCAAGGGGTTATTTGATAGGTGGAATCGGGCTGCCGCCAATTCTGGAATAGCCAACAAAGAGTTCCTTCCTGATTGCAAGATCAGTGTCACCGTTCAGAAGGCAATCGGCGGAGCGGAGCGAATCGCCGACCGTCGGCTATTTACCGATCGCGATGTAGTTTCGACATGCTAACCAGCTGAAGGTGATCGGTTGCACGCGCTCGCCCGGACTCGGAATGTCTGCTCACCACCACGTCGAGCCGTTAGCGGTCAGCGATGCGTGAGCCCGAAGCAGTCGACCGGCAATCGCCCAGTTGCGGAGATTCATGTCACGCTTATAAAGCATCTATGTATGAAGCATGGCTCTCTCTAAAGCGTGAACGGAACGCAATCTTTGGGATCGGCATATTGATCGCGGTCATTATTTCGGTCGTTATTCTCTGCCAATCCGGACCGACCCAAATCGAAGCGGGAGTAATCGTCAGATTTGAAAGTCGAGCAGACGTTATAGGTGATCAACCAATCGTCGATGTCAAGCTCGCCGACGGACACGTCGAGCAAATAAGGACTACGCAGGATTTGTTGAACCGCTGCAAGACAGGCGGCCGTATTTCACTAATCCGCAGGCCACACAGCCTACAGGTTTCGCCCGATGGCTGCATTTAAAACTGGCAGTGAATGTCCGCTCTCCACCAACTCCGGCTATTTGCGCCGCTCCCAAAAGCCGGCCTCGACGCCCCCATTCCAGCGCTCCCACCCACACCCTTCCCATAACTGTATCGTCACGCTAATACACGCGGCACAGACGACGAGGGGGCTCTTCGATGAACACGCACGCGGTTACCGTCCATCAGGCGGGCAATCCGCTCGTCACTTATGCGATCACCGCCGTCGTGATCGCGGTCGTCATGGCGCTGCGCTGGCGGCGGATGCGGCGGGTGATGCCGTTGAAGCTCGAACGGCTGTGGATCGTGCCGGCGCTCTATCTCGTCATCGCCATCGCGATGTTCGTGGTGGCGCCGCCGGTGGGGCCGGGCTGGCTCTTCTGCCTCGTCGCGCTGGTGCTGGGCGCGGCGCTCGGCTGGCAGCGCGGGCGGATGATGCGGATCGCGATCGATCCCGAGACCCACGCGCTGAACCAGGTGGGCTCGCCCGCGGCGATGCTGTTCCTCGTTGCGATCGTGCTGCTGCGCTCGGGCGCACGCGCGGCGATCGACAGCGGCGCGGGCACGATGCTCCACCTCAATACGCTGGCCGTCACCGATATGCTGGTGGCGCTGGCACTCGGCCTGTTCACCGCCACGCGGGTGGAAATGTATCTGCGCGGGCGGCGGATGCTGGAGGCGGCGCGGCGCGTCAGCTGAGGCCCTGCGAAGCCGCCTGCCGGGTTTCCTCGCGGCGGCGGACATGTTCGCGCCACACGATGTAGAGCCCGCTGCCGATGATGATCGGCGCCCCCGCCCAGGTGGCGGCGGGGGGCAGCGCGCCGAAGATCAGCCAGCCGAACAGCGTCGCCCAGAGCAGGCTGGAATAATCCATCGGCACGACGAGCGTGACGGGGCCGAGCTTCAGCGACCACGTCATGGCGATCTGCGCGCATCCGCCGAGCAACCCCACGCCCGCCAGGCACGCCCAGGCCGCCCGGTCGTGCGCCTGCGCGACCTGCGCATAGATCAGCCCCATCGGCACCAGCGACAGCGTGGAGAACCAGAACACCGTCGTCAGCGGCGCCTCCGTCCGCCCGATCCGCCGCAGCAGGATCGAGACCGCCGCGGTGCCCAGCGCCCCCGCCACCGCGCAGGCCGCGCCGGCGACGGGCACGTGCGCGCCGCCGGGCTGCGCCACCACCAGCACGCCGACAAAGCCCGTCGCCACCGCCACCCAGCGGTGCCAGCCGGTCGGCTCGCGCAGGATCAGCGCGCCGAGGATGGTCGCGAAGATCGGCACGCTGAACCCGATCGTGGTCGCCTCCGCCAGCGGCAGCGCCACGATGCCCGAAAAGGTGAACGCCATCGCGCTCAGCCCGACGATGGCGCGGCCGATATGCGCCGGGATCCGCTGCGTGGCGACCGAGCGCAGCCCGGGCCCGCACGCGATCACGCTGCCCACCAGCAGCGCCGCGCCGAACTGGCGATAGAACAGGATCTCCGCCACGCTGGCGCCGTGGATCTGCGCCAGCTTGATGACCGCGTTCATCGCGGCGAAGAACACCACCGACACGAGCCGGAGCACGATCGCGGGGAGCAGGCGGTCGGTGGCCATGCGCTCTCCTAGCCACGCCGCCGCACCCCGTCATCCCCTGCGCGGCCGAGGGTGACGGGCTGCCGGATTGCGGTTACAGCCCGCGGCCATGATAAAGCGCGCACTTCCCGTCACCCGCGAAGCGGATTTTTCCGCCTGGTATCAATCCGTCATCGCCGAGGCCGATCTGGCCGAGGAATCGGGCGTGCGCGGTTGCATGGTGATCCGCCCGTGGGGCTATGGCATCTGGGAGCGAATCCAGCGGCTGCTCGACGATCGGATCAAGGCGACCGGCCACGAGAATTGCTATTTCCCGCTCTTCATCCCGCTCTCCTATTTCGAGAAGGAGGCCGAGCATGTCGAGGGCTTCGCCAAGGAGATGGCGGTCGTCACGCATCACCGGCTGGTGAGCGACGGCAAGGGCGGGCTCGTCCCCGATCCGACCGCGAAGCTGGAGGAGCCGCTGGTCGTGCGGCCGACATCGGAGACGGTGATCGGCACGGCCTTCGCGCGCTGGGTGCAATCCTGGCGCGATTTGCCCGTGCTCATCAACCAATGGGCCAACGTCGTGCGCTGGGAGATGCGCACGCGGATGTTCCTGCGTACCACCGAATTCCTCTGGCAGGAGGGCCACACCGCGCACGCCAGCGCCGACGAGGCGCGCGCGGAGACGATGAACATCCTCGAACTCTATCGCAGCTTCGCCGAGGATTGCCTCGCGCTCCCCGTGATCGCGGGCGAGAAGCCGGAGAACGAGCGCTTCCCCGGCGCGGTCGCGACCTACAGTATCGAGGCGATGATGCAGGACGGCAAGGCGCTGCAAGCCGGCACCTCGCATTTCCTCGGCACCAATTTCGCGCACGCGCAAGGCATCCGCTTCCAGAACAAGGATGGCGAACTCGAATGTGCCAACACCACCAGTTGGGGCATGACGACGCGGATGATTGGCGCGGCGATCATGGTGCACGGTGACGACGACGGCATGCGCGTGCCGCCCGCCATCGCGCCGTGGCAGGTGGTGATCGTGCCGATGCTGCGCGATCAGCCGGAGGACGAGGCGATCGTCGCCTATTGCCGCGCCTTGCAGGTGGAACTGGCGAAGCAGTCCGCGCTCGGCGAACCGGTGCGTGCGCTGCTCGACCTCAAGCCCGCCAAGGCCGCGACCAAGCGTTGGGGCTGGGTGAAGAAGGGCGCGCCGATCGTGATCGAAGTGGGCGGGCGCGACGTGGCCGGCGGCAACGTCTCGGTGATCCGCCGCGACCGGCTGTACCGTGCGGACGGCAAGCTCGACAGCGCGGTGGTGCCGCGTGACGGCTTCGTCGACGGCGCATCGGCGATGCTCGCGGCAATCCAGCAGGCGCTCCATGCCGAGGCCACCGCGCGGCTTCGTGCGGGGATCGTGCCGGTCGCCGATTTCGCCGGCATCGCGGCGCATTTCGCGGACGGCGTCGCCAATCCGGGCTGGGTCGACGTGGCGTGGTCGAAGCCGACCGGCGCCGCGCTCGACGCGGTGGTCGAGCGGCTGAAGGCCCTCAAGCTCACGATCCGCAACGCCCCGATGGCGCAAGGCGCGATCGACGGCGTTTGCGTCTTCACCGGCGAGCCTGCCGTGGAACGCGTGCTGGTCGGGCGTTCCTACTGATCGGGGGTAATTGCGGGCATCTTCCCCTGCCGTACCCCGGCCTTCGCGGGGGAACGGCAGGGGAGCGATCGCATGGGAGGGTGACGCGGGCCCCCCGTGCGCCTATCTCCGGGCGATGCCCAAAATCAGAAATGCCGGCCTGCCCTCGCGCGAACAGATCCTCGACTTCATCGCGCAATCCGACACTCCCGCGGGCAAGCGCGAGATCGCCAAGGGCTTCGGGCTCAGCGCGCAGGACAAGATCGGCCTCAAGGCGCTGTTGAAGGACATGGCGGACGAGGGGCTGATCGACAGCGCCCCCGGCCGTGCCTTTCACAAGATGGGCGGGCTGCCCAAGGTGACGGTGCTGCGCATCGCCGATGTGGACGATGGCGGCAATGTCTGGGCGGTGCCCGAGAATTGGCAGGCGGACGGCGTGCCGGTGCCGCGCCTGCGCGTGCGCGAACGGCGCAAAGGCGCGCTCGGCATCGGCGAGCGCGTGCTGGCGCGCACCGAAGAGGCGGGCCAAGGCTGGATCGCGCACCCGATGAAGGTGCTGGCGCCCGCGTCCGAACAGGTGCTGGGCGTGCTGCGCGAAGAGGCCGGGCGGATGTGGCTGACGGGCGTGGACAAGAAGGAGCGGCGCGAGTTCGGCGTGTCCGATGCCGGAAATGCGCGCGCGGGCGATCTGGTGCTCGCCGAGAAGACCGGGCGGCCGCCGCGGATCACGGTGCGCGTCGTGCAGGTGCTAGGCGATCCCTTTGCGCCGCGCAGCTTTTCGCTGATCGCGATTCACAAGCTGGGCATTCCGGACGTGTTTCCGCCTGAGGCGCTGGACGAGGCGCGGGCGGTGTCCGCGACGCCGTTGGGCGACGACCGCGAGGATCTGCGCGACCTCCCGATCGTCGCGATCGATCCGGTCGATGCGCGCGATCACGACGATGCGGTGTGGGCCGCGCCCGACGACGACCCCGCCAATGCCGGCGGGTGGAAGGCGATCGTCGCCATCGCCGATGTCAGCTTCTACGTCCGGCCGGGCTCGGCGATCGACAAGGAGGCGCGGCGCCGCGGCAATTCGGTGTATTTCCCCGATCGCGTCGTGCCGATGCTGCCCGAGATCCTGTCGGCGGACATGTGTTCGCTGAAGCACGGCGTCGATCGCGCGGCGCTCGCCTGCCACCTGACGATCGCGGCCGACGGCAGCCTGAAGGATCACCGCTTCACCCGCGCGGTGGTGCGGCTGGCGGCGAACCTGGCCTATGAAGAGGCGCAGGCGATCGCCGACACCGGGTTCTTGGGCGGCGAGCGCACGGATCTGAACGCACCCCTGTCGCATCTCTGGGACTGCTGGCATGCGCTGGCCAAGGCCCGCGACGCACGCGAGCCGCTCGAGCTCGATCTGCCCGAACGCCGCGTGGTGCTCGACGAGACCGGCCGGATCATGTCGGTGGCGCCGCGCGAGCGGCTCGACGCACACCGGCTGATCGAGGATTACATGATCGCCGCCAACGTCGCCGCCGCCAAGGCGCTGGAGCGCAAGAAGGCGCCGGTGATGTACCGCGACCACGAGCCGCCCAGCCGCGAAAAGCTGGTCGCGCTGAAGGATTATCTCGAGACGTTCGGCGTGAACTTCGCGCTCGGCCAGGTGGTGCGGCCGAAGACGTTCAACCACATCCTCGAGCGCGTGGGCGATGCCGATTTCCGGCCGCAGGTGATGGAGCAGGTGCTGCGCACCCAGACCCAGGCCTATTATGCGCCCGCCAATCACGGCCATTTCGGCCTCGCGCTCGGCAGCTATGCGCATTTCACCTCGCCGATCCGGCGTTATGCCGATCTGCTCGTCCACCGTTCGCTCGTCGCGGCCTATGGCCTTGGCCCTGGCGGCCTGTCCCCCGCCGAGGCCGAGCGGATGGAGGCGATCGGCCAGTCGATCAGCCAGTTCGAGCGCCGCGCGATGGAGGCCGAGCGCGACACGATCGACCGCTATGTCGCCGCCTTCCTGGCCGAACGCGTCGGGCAGGTGATGGACGTGCGGATCACCGGCGTTACCAATTTCGGCTTCTTCGCGACGGTCGAGGGGATCGGCGGCGACGGGCTGATGCCGGTGCGCGATCTAGGCGGCGATTATTTCCGCTTCGACGAGGCCGCACGCACCCTGACCGGCGAACATGGCGGCGAGCAGTTCGCGCTCGGCCAGCGGTTGCAGTTGCGGTTGGCGGAGGCGAACCCGGTATCGGGCGCGCTGCGCTTCGAGATGCCGGAAGGGAAGGGCGCTGCCCCCGCCGCCGGCCGCAAGCCGCCGCGTGAGATCAAGCGGCGCGGTCGCCCCGCGAACATCCGTCACCAGGGCCGGAAGCGCTGAGCCGCTGTCCTGCACGGCAAGATGGTGGCGTGCGGGGTGCGTTCGGCTCCCCGAGCGCTCCTGTTCCCCGGCGAAGGCCGGAGCCCAGTCGGGCGAGGTTGGTAATGACGCGCTGTCCCGCATCACCCGGGACGTTCCAACTGGGCCCCGGCCTTCGCCGGGGAACATATAGAACACCCACTCCCGGTCGCTAGATCTTCACCCCGCGGTGAACGTCAGCCCCGCCTTCGCCGCCAGCCGGTTGCGCAGCGCCGTGCCCATCAGCGCCCCCGGCGTCCAGATCCCGCCTTCGCCGGCCACGTCCTGCACCAGGCACAAGGCGGCCTCCGCGATCATCCGGCTGGTGGAGCCATAGCCCGGATCGCGATTCCCCGTGACGACCGCGTCGATCCGCTCGCCGTCCGGCATCAGCGCGGCGAACAACAGGTCGTAATGGCCGGCGTCGCGTTCGGCCTTGGACGGGCCTTCGCCGGGCTTGGGCCCCTTGTCGCCCGCGAGCGGGTTGATCCGCGCGATCGCCTCCGCCGCGGCGCGGCCCATGTCGCCCAGCCCCGGCGCGATCATCATCTCGTCATAGACGAAATCGGCGCCATACGCCTGGCCGAGCAGAAAATTGGTCCGGTGGACGTTTTTGGTGTTGATCGGCGCCATGATGAACGGCGCGACCCAGGCGCAGAGCGTCGTATCATATTCGGGCAGCATTCCCATCGGCTGGTGCGGGCCGGCAAAGCCCGGCGTCAGCGCGAACGGGCTCGCCAGCAGCGCGACGATGCGCGGGTCGTGCGCCGCCGCCGCCAGCGTCGCCTTCAGGCTGGCCGCGGTGCCGCCCGAAAAGCCGCCCTGCATTTGCCGCACCCGGCCCTTCACGCGCGGGGCGGGCCGGCCGAACCGCGCCTTCGCCGCCTCCTGCACGCTCAGCACACCCAGATCGAACGGGATCGAATCGAAGCCGCAGGAAAACACGATTCGCGCGCCACTCGCCCGCGCCGTGTCGTGATGCGTATCGATCATCTGGCGCATCCAGGCGGGCTCGCCGCACAGATCGACATAGGCCGTCCCGTTCGCGGCACACGCAGCCACCAGCGCGGCGCCGTAGAGCTGATAGGGGCCGACGGTGGTGAGCACGACGCTCGTGCTTTCGCAAAGCCGTCTCAGCGCGGCGGCGTCGTCGGCATCGGCCGTCACCAGCGGGGTGTCGGCGGGCGCACCGATCAACTCGCGCACTTCCTCCAGCTTGGCGCGCGAGCGGCCCGCCATCGCCCAGCGCACGCCGTCCGGATAGGTGGTGGCGATATATTCCGCGACGAGCCGGCCGGTGAAGCCGGTGGCGCCATAGACGATGATGTCGAACTCGCGGGCCATGTCCGTCTCCTCGCGGCCGTCCGGCGGATCAGGCGGCCTCGCTGAATTGTAGGCTCGCGAGCCGCGCGTACAAGCCGCTGCGTGCCATCAGCGCGCCGTGGTTGCCCTCTTCGATGATGCGGCCATGGTCCATCACCACGATCCGCTCGGCGGCGCGCACGGTGGCGAGCCGGTGCGCGATGACGAGCGTGGTTCGCGTGCGCATCAGCCGCTCCAGCGCCTCCTGCACCAGCCGTTCGCTTTCGGCATCGAGCGCGCTGGTGGCCTCGTCGAGCAACAGGATCGGCGCGTCGCGCAGCAGCGCACGGGCGATGGTGATGCGCTGACGCTGCCCGCCGGAAAGCCGCGCGCCGCCTTCGCCGAGGAACGTGTCGAGCCCGTCGGGCAGGCGGTGCAGGAACTCGGCGGCGTTGGCGGCCTCGGCCGCTGCCCAGAGTTCGTCGTCTTGCGCATCCCACCGGCCGTAGCGGAGATTGTCGCGTGCGCTGGCGCCGAAGATCACGGTTTCCTGTGGCACCATCGCGATCCGCGCACGGACGGCGGCGGGATCGGCGTCGCGCAGATCGACGCCGTCGAGCGTTACGCGGCCCGCATCCGGATCGTAGAAACGCTCGGCCAATTGGAACAGGGTCGTCTTGCCTGCGCCGGAGGGGCCGACCACCGCGACCGTCTCGCCCGGCCGCACCGCAAGGCTGAAGCCCTCCAGCGCCGCGACCTCCGGCCGGGTCGGATAGTGGAAGCGCACCTCCTCGAATGCGAGCGCGCCGATCGCCGGCACGGGCAACGCCACGCACTGCGCCGGGGCGGCGATCTCGGGCCGCTCCTCCAGCAGTTCGGCCAGCCGCCCCGCCGCGCCAGCGCCGCGCAACAGATCGCCATAGACTTCGGTCAGCGCGCCGAACGCGCCGGCGACGATGCCCCCGGTCAGCACGAACGCTGCGATCGAGCCGCCGGTGATCCGCCCCGCGGCGACGTCGATCGCGCCTTCCCACAACACCATCGTGATCGATCCAAACACGAGGCCGATGACGATGGCGGTCATCACCGCCCGCAACGCGATGCGGCTGCGCGCCGCCGCGAAGGTGGCGCTCACCGCGTCGGCGAAGCGGCGCGCCTCGCGCGGTTCCTGGCCGAACGCCTGCACGATCCGCATCGCGCCCAGCGTCTCGGTGGCGATCGCGCCGACATCGGCGATCCGGTCCTGCGAGGTGCGCGAATGGTTGCGTACGCGGCGGCCGAGCAATGTGATCGGCGCGATGATGAGGGGGATGCCCAGCATCAGCATGCCCGCCAGCTTAGGCGAGATCGCGAACAGATAGATCACCCCGCCGATCCCGGTGAAGCTGTTGCGCAGCGCGATCGACACGGTGCTGCCGACCACGCCCTCGATCAGCGCGGTGTCCGAAGTGAGGCGCGAGGCGATCTCGGACGGGCGGTTCTCCTCGAAGAAGCGCGGCGTGAGCGTGAGGAGATGCGCCTGAACCCGCGTGCGGATATCCGCCACGACCCGCTCGCCGAGCCACGACACGTAATAGAAGCGGATCGCGGTCGCGATGGCGAGCACGGCCACGATCATCAGCAGATAATGGAAGGAGGTCGCGACCGAGCCGGAGGCGCCCGGCCCGAAGCCGCGATCGATCACGCGCTTGAAGCCGTAGGGGATGCCGATGGTGGCCGC
The DNA here is from genome assembly GCF_022662335.1 of Sphingomonas sp. CROZ-RG-20F-R02-07. Lineage (GTDB taxonomy): Bacteria > Pseudomonadota > Alphaproteobacteria > Sphingomonadales > Sphingomonadaceae > Sphingomonas. The sequence continues at coordinate 112,441 of NZ_JAKNQJ010000001.1, forward strand.
CGAGGTGGTGGCGAGCGCCGCGCCGGCAAACGCGATCTGCCGCGGATAGGCGCGCGCGGTGCGCCACACCATCGCGAGATCGCCGATGCGGCGGCGGCCCTTCGGTTCGACGAGCGGTGTGCGATCGGCCATGACGCCGTGCCTAGCAGGGGCGGCAGGCGCGCTCAACTCCGCTGCCGAGCCGCGATGTTGCGCTGCACCATGATGCGCCTATAGGTGGAGGCAAGCGGCTTGAGCACCGGCCGCAGCGGAGAGAATCCTTGCTCTACGACATCTATGAAATGCAGCGGTCGATGCTGGCCGGCGCCAGCGCGATGGCGGATTATACTGCGGGCCTGCTCCAGAACCCGGCCAACCCGTTCGCCTATCTCGGCGGCGGCGCGGTGGTCGGTTCCGCACTCGAGGTGTTCGCGCATGCTTCGGCGCCGCGCGGCAAGCCGGCCTTCGGGCTTGACAGCACCGTGATCGATGGCCGTACCATTCCGGTGCGTGAGGAGATCGTGCTGCGCCGCCCGTTCGGCCAGCTCAAGCGCTTCGTGCGCGAGGGCGTCGAAAGCGGCCCGAAGCTGCTGATCGTCGCGCCGATGTCGGGCCATTACGCGACGCTGCTGCGCGGCACGGTGGAGCGGATGCTGCCCGTCGCCGACGTCTACATCACCGATTGGCGCGATGCGAAGCGCGTGCCGCTTGCCGATGGCCGTTTCGATCTCGACGACTACATCGACTATCTGATCGCCTATCTGGAGGCGATCGGGCCGGGCGCGAACATGCTCGCGGTGTGCCAGCCGTCGGTGCCCTGCTATGCGGCGGTGGCGCTGATGAGCGCGGACGGGCATCCCTGTCTGCCCCGCACGCTGACGATGATGGGCGGCCCGATCGACACGCGCGAGGCCCCCACCGCGGTCAACACGCTGGCGACCGAACGGCCCTATGCCTGGTTCGAACAGAATGTCATCGCCACCGTGCCGTCCAGTTATGCGGGCGCTGGTCGCAAGGTCTATCCCGGCTTCCTGCAACTCGCCGGCTTCATGTCGATGAACCTCGGCAATCACATGAACTCGCATTGGGAGATGTTCAAACATCTCGTCCAGGGCGATGGCGAGGGCGCGGATACGACCAAGGATTTCTACGAGGAATATCGCTCGGTCTGCGACATGACCGCGGAATTCTACCTCCAGACGATCGATCTGGTGTTTCAGCGCCACGCGCTGCCGAACGGCACGATGACGCATCGTGGTCGCCCGGTGGATCCCGCGGCGATCACCGACGTCGGGCTGCTGGCGATTGAAGGTGAGCGCGACGATATCTCGGGACTGGGGCAGACCCGTTCGGCGCTGACGCTGGCGACTGCGTTGCCCGACGGCAAGAAGCGCTACTTCATGGCGCCGGGCGCGGGGCATTACGGCATCTTCAACGGCTCGAAATGGCGCAACACGATCGCGCCGATCGTGGAGGAATGGATCGCCGCGAACGCGTGAATTTGCCGCCCGGCCGATCTGGCCGGGCGGCGAACCGATGGCTTATGCCAGGCTGTCGACCACGGCGTGGCTGCTGCTTTCGTCGGAACGGATCGTGCCGCCGAACAGCATCTTGACGCGCCCGCCGAGCGAGATGTCGGTTTCCCACAGTTCCGCGCTGTCGATGTCGAAGCGGAGCAGCGTGAGGTTGGGATCCTCCTTGCCGCCCGGAAACCAGGCCTCGACCTGCTTGTTCCAGAGCCGGTCGATCTGCGCGCGATCATTGTCGACCGCGACATTGCCGGCCATGCACGCGAAGAAGTCGTGACCCTTGCCGACGAACTGCGCCATCGCCTGACCGCCGCCCGCGATGCGGTTGTCCTTGCCCGAAAAGAAGAACAGCGTGTTGGGACGATCGTCGTCGATCTGCGCCGTCATCGGCTCGGAATGCTCGCCGTCCATCAGGCCGATCATCACGAACGGGCTGTCCTTCAGCTTGGCGATGAACTTCGCAGCGACTTCCTGCGGGGTATCCTTGTCGGCCATCGTCGGTCTCCTGGTTGGTTGCCGGGAGAACGGGCGGAGGCGGGGTTGGTTGCGCCGCCGAAATCAAGACGACGAACGACGAAGCCCCGGACGCCGAAACGCCCGGGCCCACGCAAGCCTCAGTTCACAGCACCTCGAACAGGCCGGCAGCGCCCATGCCGCCGCCGACGCACATCGTGACGACGACATATTTGGCGCCACGGCGCTTGCCCTCGATCAGCGCATGGCCGGTCATCCGCGCGCCGCTCATCCCGTAGGGATGGCCGATCGAGATCGCGCCGCCATTGACGTTCAGCAGCTCGTCGGGAATGCCGAGCTTGTCACGGCAATAGAGCACCTGGACAGCAAAGGCTTCGTTCAGCTCCCACAGGCCGATATCGTCCATCTTGAGGTCGAAGCGCTCGAGCAGCTTGGGGATCGCGAAGACCGGGCCGATGCCCATCTCGTCGGGAGCGGTACCGGCGACCGCCATGCCGACATAGCGGCCGAGCGGGGTGAGGCCGCGTGCGGCGGCGACCTTTTCCTCCATCAGCACCGAGGCGGACGCGCCGTCGGAAAGCTGCGAGGCGTTGCCCGCGGTGATCGTGCCGCCCTCGATCACGGTCTTCAGGCCGCTCAGACCCTCGATCGTGGTGTCGGCGCGATTGCCCTCGTCCTTGGTGAGCGTCACTTCCTTGTGGGTGACCTCCTTGGTCTCCTTGTTCACGATGGCCATCGTCGCGGTGACGGGGACGATCTCGTCGTCGAACCTGCCCGCCGCCTGCGCCGCCGCGGTGCGCTGCTGCGACTGGAGACCATAGGCGTCCATCTGCTCGCGCGTGATGCCGTAGCGATCGGCCACGATCTCGGCGGTCTGGAGCATCGGCATGTAGATGTCCTTGTGCATCGCGACCAGCTCGGGATCGGGCGCGACGTTCATCCGGGGCGTCTGGACGAGGCTGATGCTGTCGACGCCGCCGCCGATCGCGACGTCCATCCGGTCGATCACGATCTCCTTGGCGGCGGTGGCGATCGCCATCAGCCCCGAGGCGCATTGGCGATCGAGCGACATGCCCGACACCGTCGTCGGCAGGCCGGCGCGCAGCAGCGCGGTGCGGGCGATGTTGTTCGCCTGGTGGCCCTGCTGGAGCGCGGCGCCGAACACCACGTCCTGCACCTCGGCGCCGTCGATCCCGGCGCGCTCCACCGCGGCCTTGATCGCATGGCTGGCGAGCGTGGGCGAGGGCAGGTTGTTGAACGCGCCGCGATAGGCGCGGCCGATGGGCGTGCGTGCGGTGGAGACGATGACGGCGGAACGCATGGCGGGTCCTCTCGGGCGAAGTTGACGAAGTTGGCACGCAAACGCGCGTGCGGGGATCGGGTCAGACGAAGATCAGGCTGATCCATTCGGCGATCAGCGCGGGCTTGGGCAGGCCGGCGATCTCGACGGTGAATTCCACCGTCTGTTGCCACTGGCCCGGCCTTTTCTCGTCGAAAGACAAGAGCTTGAAGCGGCCGCGCACCTGCGAGCCGGAGCGTACGGGGTGAAGGAAGCGGACGCTGTTGCCGCCATAATTCACCCCCATCTTCACGCCCGCGAGCATCGGTGCGTCGGCCACTTTCGACGACAGCAGCGGCATCAACGACAGCGTGAGGAACCCATGCGCGATCGTGCCGCCGAAGGGGGTCTGCGCGGCGCGTTCGGGATCGACATGGATGAACTGGTGATCGCCCGTCGCCTCGGCGAAGGTGTCGATCATCGCCTGAGTCACCTCGACCCAGTCGGACACGGTTTCCTGTCCGATACGGTTCTGCATTTCCTCTGGGCTCAGATCGGCCACGGCATTCCCCTCGACGGCGCTTTGCGGCAAAGCGCTCGGATCGCTCTAGGCACCTTGCCGCCTCTATCGCAAGCCTCAACCGACCGGATCCTCCAAAATGGCCACCTCCCTTGTGTCAGACCCTCGCAAGACCATGGCGTCGCTGTATCGTGCAGCCGAACCCGATGTTCTAAAACCGCTGCTCGAGCGGGCCGCGCTCGACCCTGATTCGCGCGAGCGCGTGATGGGCCATGCGCTGGGGCTGCTGGCCGATCTGCGTGCCGCGCAGTCCAGGGGATGGGTCAACCAGTTCCTCCAGGAATATCGGCTGAATTCGTCCGAGGGCGTCGCGCTGCTCAGCCTCGCCGAGGCGTTCCTGCGCGTGCCCGATCCCGAGACCGCGGACCTGTTGATCGCCGACAAGCTGGGCGACGCGGACTGGCGCGCGCATGCGGGGCGTTCCAATTCGAAGCTCGTCAATTCGGCGACCTGGGGCCTCGTCGTCGGGCGCGTGCTGGTGGGAGAGGGCGCGCAGGGCCCCTTGCCCCGGCTGATCTCGCGCGCGGGCGAGCCGTTCGTGCGTCAGGCAGTGGGCGCGGCGATGAAGATGATGGGCGAGATCTTCGTGATGGGCCGCACCATCGACGAGGCGATGCGCCGAATGAAACGCCCGGAAAACAAGGGCTTCACCGCCAGCTTCGACATGCTGGGCGAAGCTGCGCGGACCTATGACGATGCCGATCGCTATTTCCGCGCCTATGTCGGCGCGATCGATGCGGTGGGCAGCGATCCGGCGGCAGGCCATTCGGTGTCGGTGAAACTGTCGGCGCTCCACCCGCGCTACGAGGTGGCGCGGTGGAGCGAATGCGTGCCCGCGCTGACCGGCATGCTGGAGGCGCTGGCGGTGCAGGCCGCCGCCAAGGGGATCGCGCTCACCGTCGATGCGGAGGAATCCGAGCGGCTGGAGATGAGCCTCGACATCATCGGCGCGGTCGCCGCGCTGCCGGCGCTGAAGGGCTGGGACGGCTTCGGCATGGCGGTGCAGGCCTATGGCAAGCGCGCGCGGCCGGTGGTCGCCTGGGCCAACGGGCTCGACCGGGTGATGAACGTGCGGCTGGTGAAGGGCGCCTATTGGGACAGCGAGATCAAGCGTACCCAGGTGGAGGGCCTGGCCGATTATCCGCTGTTCACGCGCAAGGCGGCGACCGACGTGTCGTATCTGGCGGTGGCCAAGGACATGCTGGATGCGGAGAATATCCGCCCCGCCTTTGCCAGCCACAACGCGCTGACCGTCGCCACGATCATGGAATGGGCGGGCAATTCGCGCGATTTCGAGTTCCAGCGGCTGCACGGCATGGGTGACGGGCTGTACGAGCGGCTGGTGCGCGAGAATGGCTATCATTGCCGCGTCTATGCCCCGGTCGGCGGGCACCGCGATCTGCTCGCCTATCTCGTCCGCCGGCTGCTGGAGAATGGCGCCAATTCCAGCTTCGTCCACCAATTGGCCGACGCGCGGCTGACCGAGGCGGAGATCCTCGCCGACCCCGTCGCGCGGATCGCCGCAGTAGGCGGCCAGCGCCATCCGAGCATCCCGCTGCCGGTGGATCTGTTCGGCGCGGGGCACCGCAATTCGGCGGGGCTCGACCTGAGCGACGTGGACACGCTGGCGCGCACGGTGCGCGCGGTGGCGCTGTTCCCCGGCGAAGGCCGGGGCCCGGTCGGGGGCGGGGCGTTGGCGGAGGACGGCGCGTCGTCGCGGGAGCCTTCCCAACTGGACCCCGGCCTTCGCCGGGGAACAGAAGAGGGGCTGGGAACGGAAGGAGACGTAACCAACGCCATCGCCCGCGCGCACGCGGCGTTCCCCGCATGGTCCGCCACGCCCGTCGACCAGCGCGCGGCATGTCTCGACCGGCTCGCCGACCTGCTGGAGGCGAATCGCGACGAACTCATGGCGATCTGCGTGGCGGAGGCGTTCAAGACCCTCCCCGATGCGATCGGCGAGGTGCGCGAGGCCGCCGATTTCTGCCGCTATTATGCGAACGAGGCGCGCACGAAGCTGCACGCGGTCGAGCTGCCCGGGCCGACGGGCGAGCGCAACACGCTGCATCTGGACGGTCGCGGCGTCTGGGCGACGATCGCGCCGTGGAATTTTCCGCTCGCGATCTTCCTGGGGCAGACCGTGGCCGCGCTGGTGACGGGCAACAGCGTGGTGGCCAAGCCCGCGCCGCAAACCCCGGAAATCGCGGCCGCCGCGGTGCGGCTGGCGCACGAAGCGGGCATCCCGCGCGACGTGCTGGTGCTGGTGACCGGAGGCCCCGAGACGGGCGCTGCGCTCACCCGCGATCCGCGGATCATGGGTGTGGCGTTCACCGGCTCCACCGCGACCGCGCGCCGGATCGCACGCACGCTGCTGGAGGACGATGCCCGGCCGATCGTGCCGCTGATCGCGGAGACGGGCGGGATCAACGCGATGATCGTCGATTCCACCGCGCTGCCCGAACAGGTGGTGGCGGACGTGATCGCGTCGTCGTTCCGCTCGGCGGGGCAGCGTTGTTCGGCGCTGCGGCTGCTGCTGGTGCAGGAGGATGTGGCGGACGGCGTGATCCGGATGCTGGGCGGCGCGATGGACACGCTGCGGCTGGGCGCCCCCGGCGATCCCGCGACCGATGTCGGCCCGGTGATCGACCGCGCCGCCTATGACCGGCTGATGGCCTATCGCGAATCGGTGCGCGACCGCTGGATCAAGACGCTCGACGCGCCCGCCGACGGGCTGTTCGTGCCGCCGACGCTGATCCGGCTCGACGCCGTGGAGGCGCTCGACCAGGAATGGTTCGGACCGCTGCTCCATGTCGCGACGTGGAAGGCGGGCGCGTTGTCCGAGACGATCGCGCGCGTGAACGCCAAGGGATACGGCCTCACCATGGGCCTGCACAGCCGCATCGCGCGCGCCGCCGAACTGGCCGAGGCCGAGGCGGCGGTGGGCAATCTGTACATCAACCGCTCGATGATCGGCGCGGTGGTCGGATCGCAGCCCTTCGGCGGCGAGGGGCTGTCGGGCACCGGGCCCAAGGCGGGCGGCCCGCATTACCTGTTCCGCTTCGTCTCCGAACGCGCGGTGTCGGTCGATACGACCAGCGCGGGCGGCAACGCGACCTTGCTCAGCCTGGACGAAGGGGGGATCTGACCCCCGTCACTCCAGGTTGCTGGTGCCCTCGCCGCCGTCCTGATCCACCGCCGACCGATCGGTGGAGGGGGGCAGCGGCGCGGTCGGGGCGGGGGTTTGCGCGACTGCGCGGCTGAGCGGCTCGAGCGAGGCATAGGGCATGATGAGCCCGCCCTCGGGCCGCGCGGTGAAGCCCGTCTGCGTGGGGTAGGCCAGTTCGATGCCGTCGTCGTTCAGCCGGCGGACCAGCGCCACGCCCACCTTGTGGCGCATGTCGTAATAATCCTGATAGGCGGCACTCGGCGAATCGAACTCGACGCCGAAATCATAGCTGGAATCGCCGAACGCGGCGAAGCCGGCGCGGACGAACTTGGCGCCGCACGCCTCGACCACCTCCTTCACCAGCGCCGGCAGCCGCTCCATCGTGTCGATGCTGCTCCACTGGACGAGGCCGAGCGTGAAAGTGATGCGGCGATATTCGCGCTTGGTGTTGTTGAGGATCTCCTTGTCGAGCAGATGCTTGTTCGAGATGATCCGCTCCTCGCCGGTGGGCGCGCGGATGCGGGTGGATTTCAGCCCGATCGCCTCCACCGTGCCCGACGACTTGTCGTAGGTGATCGCATCGCCGCGGCGGAACGGCCGGTCGAAGATGATCGCCAGCGCCGCGAACAGATCGGCGAAGATGCCCTGCGCGGCGAGGCCGATCGCGATGCCGCCGACGCCCAGGCCCGCGACGAGCCCGGTGACGTTCACGCCCAGATTGTCGAGCACCACGATGAACGCGATGGCAAACAGCGCGAAGGTGACGAGCAAGCGAATCAGCCCCATCGCGCTCAGCAGCGCCTCGCCCGAATAATGTTCCGATTTGGTGCGATGCTCGATCGCGCCGAGGATGATCTCGCGCGCCCAGATCGCCGCCTGGAACACCGAGGCGACGGTCCACAGGAAGTTGATCGTGGTGTTCACCTCGCCCGGCGTGGCGGCGTATCCCGCGACGAGCTTGGCCGCGAGCATGACGATGAAGAAATTGTTGGTGCGCACGACCGCGCGACCGAACACGCTACCCCAGCCGGCGAGGCGGCGATCCTGCGCGCACAGCCGGTTGCCCAGCCGGCGCAGGACGTGCAGCGCGAAGACGATCGCCGTGCCCGCACCGATGGCGATCAGGATCTGCAGCCAGTTGGTGTGCAGCCATGCGGCGCTGGCGGCGAACAGCGACTCGATCTGGCCCTTCACGTCGACGGGCTGGATCAGCGGCGTATGCCGGGCGGCGGCCGCGGAGGAATTGGGCATGGTAACCTTCGTCAGGCGGCCTTTTCGAGTACGGCGCTGCCGCGTTCGAGAAAGGCGATGAGGCCGCGTTCGCTGCGGCTCAGATAGCGCCCGGCACGCGGCAGGCGCAGGGCGTCACGGAATTTCGCCTGCCCCTCTTTCACGAGCCCGATGAGCGTGGGGTGAACATAGCTTTTTCGCGCGATCGCGGCGGTGTTGCCGAGCTTCATCGTGACGGGTTCGAGCAAGGTCTTCAGGCTCAGGTCGTGTTCGGCCGAAGCGAGCGCCTCGAACGCCGTGACGCTGGCCGCCCAGGTGCGGAAATGCTTGGCGGTGAAATCCTCGCCGGTGGCCTTGCGGATATAGGCGTTGACGTCGCAGGACGTGACGGGGTGCGCGACGCCGGCATCGTCCAGCCAGGCGAACAGATGCTGTTCGGGCAGATCCTGGCATTTCTTCACGAAGCGCACGAGCGCCTTGTCGGTCATGGTCAATTGGCAGGTTTTGCCCGATTTGGCCTTGAATTCGAGCTTCAGCCGCGATCCCTTCAGATCGGCGTGACGCTTGCGCAGCGTCGTCGCGCCGAAACTGGCGTTCGCGTCGGCATAGGTCTCGTTGCCGACGCGGATATGGCTTTCGTCGAGCAGGCGAACGACGGCGGCGACGGCGCGGTCCTTGGTCAGCGCGCGTCCGGCGAGATCGGTCTCCACGTGCTTGCGCAACGCCGGCAGCGCATGGCCGAATTCGGCGCAGCGCTCGTATTTCGCCGCTTCCTGCGCCTCGCGGAAATCATTGTGGTAGCGATATTGCTTGCGACCCTTGTCATCCCAGCCGACCGCCTGGATATGGCCGTTCGCCTTGGGGCAGAACCACGCGTCGACATAGGCGGGGGGCAGGCCGATCGCGTTCAGCCGGTCGATCTCCTCGCGGTCGGTGATCCGCTCGCCATGCCGGTTGAAATAGGCCCAGTGGCCGCGCAGCTTGCGGCGGGTGATGCCGGGTTTGGAATCGTCGCAATATACGATGCTCGCGGCCACGCGGTGCTCCTTCGGGTTGCCTGAAGAAATGCGCGCGCGCGCGCTTCGTTCCGGAACGCGGCGGCGGGGCGCGGGGTTGAGCGCTTCGAGCTGACCCCAAGGAGCATATCATGGCCGACCTGTCCGAAGCCCGCGTGCTGATCCTCGCCACCGACGGTTTCGAGAATGACGAACTGTTCAAGCCGCGTCAGGCGCTGCTCGATGCCGGCGCCAAGGTGACGCTCGCCTCGATCAAGACCGATCCGATCCAGGGCGAGAAGGCCGGCGAGAAGGCCGACAGCATCACGCCGGACATGACGCTCGATTCGGTCGATACCGACGATTACGACATGCTGCTGCTGCCGGGCGGCGTCTCCAACCCCGACACGATGCGGATGGAGGATCGCGCGGTCGAGATCATCCAGGAATTCGCCGAGGACGAGAAGATCGTCGCCGCGATCTGCCATGCGCCGTGGCTGCTGATCGAGGCCGATGTGGTCGACGGGCGCCGGATGACGAGCTGGCCGTCGGTGCGCACCGACCTGGAGAATGCCGGCGCCGAGGTCGTGGACGAGCAGGTGGTCGTCGACGGCAATTTCATCACCAGCCGCAAGCCAGACGACATCCCCGCCTTCAACCAGGCGATCATCGAGGCGCTGGAGGAAGAGCTGGCGGACGAAGAGGTGGATTGATCCGCGTCGCCCCGCGCCGGCCGAGCCAGGCCTGCGCGGGGCGCTCCACCCCATGGTGGAGCACGACGGATGCCGCCAGCACCAGCAGCAGGTACAGCGCGATCAGCGGCGCGCTCACCCGCGCGGCGTCGCTCACCGCCACCAGCTTGAACGATTTCCACAGCAGGAAGTGCGACAGATAGGTCGCATAGCTGATCGTACCCAGATAATGGACCGCCCGCCACCGCGGCGCGGGCACCGCCGCCAGCACGAGGAGCGCAGCGGCGAGCGCCACGGGGGCGGCGAGCGTCTCGGGCGCGCCCATCGCCCAGGCGGCCAGCGCCAACGCGGCGACGATGGCCGGGCCCGCGATCCGCATCGGACGCCGCAGCCACAGCGCGCACAGCAGCGTGCCCGCGCCGAATTCGGCGAGGCAGCGCACCACGCCGAACCGCGCGATATCGCTGCCGAGCGTCGGCATGGCGGCCATGGCCAGATGCAGCGCCATCAGCACGGCACCCGTGACGGCGAGGAGCAACCAGCTCGGCACGCGGCGCCAGTCCACCAGCATCGCGGAGAGCGGGAACAGCAGATAGGCGGCGAACTCCGCGCTGATCGACCAGGCCGGGTCGTTCCACGCCAGCGGATCGGACCATCCCCATGCCTGGACGAGCAGCAGGTGGCGCGGCAGCGCGGCGAACGGAAAGGCGGGATCGGCATGCCCCGCCAGCGCCAGCACCGCCGCCAGCACGGCCGCATAGCCGAGCATCACCGCATGCAGCGGCCAGACGCGCGCGAACCGCTTGCGCAGGAACGGCAGCACGGCGCGCCAGCGCTCGGCATGCAGCCGCGGCCCCCAGCTGAGCGCCATGACGAAGCCCGAAAGCAGGAAGAAGAAATCGACCGCCAGATAGCCCTTGCCGAGCACGGCGCGGACGGATTCGGGCAGCCCGGCGACCGACAGGCGGATGTGGAAAAGCACCACGCCCCACGCCGCGATGCCACGGGCGCCGGTGAGCATCCGCAGTTCGGGCACCCGGCTCATGAGGGCATGGGGTCGCCGGTCGCGCGCTGCATCGGCTGGAAGCGCATCGCGCTGCGCTTGCGCGCGAGATAGGTGTCGAGCCCGATCTGCGCGCCGATCAGCATGTAGATGAACGGCTGGAAGGCGATCGCGATGAACCCCGCGCCCAGCAGATAGACGATCTGCGCGCTCTGCAGCGCGCCGGCGAGGGGCCCCGCCCAATCATCCTCGCCCGATCGATAGCGCCGCCGCAGCACCTCCATCCGGACGATGCCGACGAGATTGATGACCAGCCACAGCAGGAGGCCGGGATAGCCCTGTTCCCCCAGCATCTCGAAATAGGCGCTGTGATAGGCGCGCGCCTTGTCCATCTCGGTCTTGTCGACCGGTCCGCTCGCCTTGCCGCCGGTGTCGATCAGGTCGTAGCGGATATGGTTCTGGCGATAGGCCTCGAATCCGCCGCCGAACGGGTGAGTCTTCGCGTAATCCCAGGTCCATTGCCACACCGCCAGCCGGGTGGAGGCGGATTCGTCGGCCTGATACGACTTGATCGTGTTCATCCGCTCGGTGAAGGCCGATGGCAGGAACGGCACCGCGCAGAGCGCCAACAGGACGAGCATCGCGACGTAGCGCGCCTTCTTCTTCACCGCACGGATCGACAGCACCGCCACCAGCACGATGCAGAGCAGCCCGGTGCGGGTCGAGGTGCCGATCGGGATCAGCAGGCACGCGAAGATCAGCGCGAGGCCATAGGCCTTCACCCGCCAGTCCGGGCGGAATACGGTGCCGTGCGTCATCAGCCACGCGATGATCGGGATGATCGCGATCGCGACGGTGGAGATCGTGCTGCCCTCGTAGAGGCCGCTGTTGTTGTCGACCATCAGGTTGAGCTGGCCATATCCGCCACCGCCGCTCGCCAGCGTCTTGATGCCGCCGACGATGATGATCGACGAGGCGGCGAGGATCATGAACAGCAGCAGCGCCTCGATCCGCAGCCGCGTACGCAGCGTGAGCGGCAGGAAGGCGGCGAACAGCAACGCCTTCCACACCCAATCCCATTTATCGAGCGCCTCGATCGGAAAGTCCGCGCCGATCGTCGTCACCCAGCAATAGACGAGCAGCAGCAGGATCAGCGCCTGGCGCGGCGCCACGCGCATGTCGCGCTTGTCGTCCGCCAGTGCCCAGCCACCGACCGCCAGCCCTACCGCGATCAGCGAGATCGGCACCGTGTTGAGCAGATAATAGGTCAGACGCTGCGGCGAGACGATGTCGATATAGACATAGGCGAGCACGAACAGGAACGGCCGACGAAATCCCATGCCGAGCAGCGCGACCAGAAAGCCGATAAAGGCGAGATCACGCACCCGGCGGCCTCCGCCGGCGGATCCCGGAGGGGCGTTCGCCTTCCTGATCGAGATCGGGACGGCGCAGCAGCAGGATGGCGACCAGCATCAGCAGGCCGTGGCTGAGCCCGAGCGCGAGATTGTCGATCATGGCGCATGCTGCTCCGCTGGTGTCGCCGGGCCCTAGCGCGGTTTCGGTTGACGGCCCGTTAAGCGCTTGTGACCTAAACCGGAAACCACGATGCGCATCCTCCATATCCTCGATCACGGATTGCCGCTGCAAAGCGGTTACACCTTTCGCACGCGCGCGATCCTGAAGGCGCAGATCGCCCGCGGCTGGCAGGTCGCCGCCGTCACCGGCCCGCGCCAGGCGCAGCCGGGCGCTGCAGAGGCGGGTGGGGGGGCGCTGGTCGAGACGATCGACGGGTTGACCTTTCATCGCACCCGCGGCGCGGCGCCTGCCGGGCTGTTGGGCGAGGCGGCGGGGCTTGCGGCCTTTGCGCGGCGGATCGATGCGGCGGTCGAGTCGTTCCGGCCCGACATCCTCCACGCGCACTCGCCCGTGCTCGACGCATTGGCGGCTTTGTGGGTGGCGCGGCGTCGGTGCCTGCCCCTGATGTACGAGATCCGCGCCTTCTGGGAGGATGCCGCGGTCGGCAACGGGACGGGGCGGGAGGGTTCGCTGCGCTATCGCACGACGCGCGCGCTCGAAAGCTGGGCGGTGGCGCGGGCGGATGCGGTGGCGGTGATCTGCGAGGGGCTTCGCGGCGATCTCGTCGCGCGGGGCATTCCGGTCGAAAAGATCCTGGTGTCGCCCAACGGCGTCGACATGGATCTTTTCGGCACGCCACCACCCCGGGACGCGGCGCTGGCCGCCGAACTGGGGCTCGACGGCGCCGATGTCGTCGGCTTCATCGGCAGCTTCTACGATTACGAGGGGCTGGACGACCTGATCGCGGCGATGCCCGCATTGATCGCTGCACGGCCTGCCGCGCGACTGCTGCTCGTCGGCGGCGGCCCCATGGAGGTGGCGCTGCGCGCGCAGGCCGCGGCGTCGCCGGGGGCTCACGCAATCCGCTTCGTCGGGCGCGTGCCGCACCAGATGGTCGAGCGCTATTACGGCTTGGTCGACATCCTCGCCTATCCGCGCAAGCGGATGCGGCTGACTGATCTCGTCACGCCGCTGAAACCGCTGGAGGCGATGGCGCAGGGCCGGCTGGTGGCGGCATCGGACGTCGGCGGCCACCGCGAACTCATTCGCGATGGCGAGACGGGCACCCTGTTCGCCCCCGATTCGCCGCCTGCCATCGCCGCGGCGCTCGCCGGCTTGTTCGCGGACCGGTCGGGCTGGGACGCGCGTCGCGCCCGGGCGTGTGCGTTCGTCGCGGCCGAACGTAACTGGTCGTCAAATATTTCTCGTTATGCCCCGGTTTACCAGTGGCTTATCGACGCCGCAGCATCGGAAAAACCATGATCGCGTTTCCTCGTCTGCACAGCCTCGGCCCCCATGCCCCCACCATCGGCGGGGCGGTGGGCGGCGCCATCGTCGTTCTCGCCTGCGTGTTCATGCCCACGGCGCTGCTCGAACGGGCGGTGTGGGCGAGCGGCGTGGCCGCGCTGGTGCCCGCCGCCGCGCCGCCGCTGGGCGTCACCGCGCGCGGCGTGCTGGCGTTGGTGGCCGGCGGGCTGACGGCGGCGATCCTGTGGTCGGCCCTCTACCTGCTTTTCGGTCCCGGCGGCGTGTTGGACCAGACGCGTATGGGCGAGCGGGACGTTCGGGCGCAGCGGAGCGAGAGCAAGCAACGCGCCGTTCCCGCGGTGCGCCGCGCCGACGCGCATCCCGACGCGCCGCCGCGCCGGCCGGTGTCGGCCGCCGAACTCGGCACGCCGCTGATGGACGTGGCCCCGGTCGAACGGTCCTTGCCGCGCGATCTGGAACAGCCGCTCGCCGCATTCGATCCGGCGGCGATCCCGCCCGAGCCGCGCGCGCCCGTGCGCCCGGTGGCGCCGCTCACCGGCCGCCCCGCCGCGCCGAAGCCCGCCGCCAAGCCGATCGCCCGGATCGAAACCTTCGCGCTGAACCCCGCGCCCGCCTCCGCATCCAAGCCCGCGCCCGCGCCGCCGCAGACGATCGAATCGCTGCTCCGCCGGCTCGAACAGGGCGCCAGCCGCCGCGCCCGGACACACTGAAACCACTTCGCACCCGCCCGATGCTCTGATACCCCCGTCGAACAGACACGGGAGAGGTCGGTGATGGAGAGCGGTTTCGGGCAACCCCAGCGGGCGTCGCGCTACGCCTGGTACGTGCTGGCGATCCTGTTCCTCGTCTATGTGCTGAACTTCGTCGACCGGCAGATCATCTCGATCCTCGCCGAAGACATCAAGCGCGACCTTCACCTGAAGGACGAGGATCTCGGCTTTCTCTACGGCACCGCCTTCGGCGTGTTCTATTCGCTGTTCGGCATCCCGCTCGGGCGGCTGGCGGACAATTGGCATCGCGGACGGCTGATGACGTTCGGGCTCGGGCTCTGGTCGCTGATGACCGCGCTGTCGGGCCTGTCGCGCACCGGCGGCCATCTGGCGCTTGCGCGTGTGGGCGTCGGCATCGGCGAGGCGACCGCCAGCCCGGCGGCCTATTCGCTGATCTCCGACTGGTTTCCCAAACGCCTGCGCGCCACGGCGCTCGCGATCTATTCCTCGGGGCTCTATGTCGGCGGCGGGCTGTCGCTCGGGATCGGCGGCTTCATCGTCCAGCGCTGGGATCGCAGCTATCCGCATGGCGGGCCGCTCGGTCTCCATGGCTGGCAGGCGGCGTTCCTGGCGGTCGGCATTCCCGGGCTGTTGCTGGCGCTGTGGATCTCGACGTTGCGCGAGCCGATCCGCGGCGCGGTCGAGGGGCTGCCCGAGCCCGCACGCCACGACGCGCCGTTCCGCGCCTTCTTCGCCGAGCTGGCGACCATCCTGCCGCCGCTGACGCTGATCGCCGCGGCGCGCGACGGCGGGAGGGCGCTGGCGATCAACCTGCTGGCGTTGGGGATCGTGGTCGCCGGTGTGCTCGGGCTGCACGCGGCGGGCGAGCCCTATCCGCAATGGATCGCGATCGCGATCGGCGTCTATGCGGTGTTCTCCTGGGGCAGCGCGCTGCGCCGGCGCGATCCGCCGACCTTCGCGCTGATCGTGGCGACGCCCGCCTTCGTGCTCACCGTCGTCGCCTATGGCCTCAACGCGTTCCTGTCCTATGCCATGAGCTTCTGGGCGGCGCCGTTCGCGCTGCGCGAGCTGGGCGCGTCGCCGCTCACCGCAGGTCTGTTCATCGGCGGATCGGGCGCGCTGTCGGGATTTCTCGGCGTGACGATCGGCGGCGTGGTGGCGGACCGGCTGCGGCGCACCAATCCGGCGGGGCGGCTGCTCGTCGTGCTGTTCGGGGCGATCGCGCCGTTGCCCTTCGTCGGCATCGCCTTCACCGCGGGCACCACCGCGCTCTTCTACCCGATGCTGTTCTGCGCCTCGATCTGCGCCAGCACCGCGCTCGGCGCCGCGGCGGCCACCACGCAGGATCTCGTCCTGCCACGGATGCGCGGCACCGCGACCGCCACGTTCTTCATCGGGACGACGCTGCTGGGTCTTGCGCTCGGGCCCTATCTGGCGGGGCGCATGTCCACGCTGACGGGTAGCCTGTCGGTCGGCGTGCTGTCGCTGCTGGCGGTCGCGCCGATCACGATCCTGGCGGGCGTCTTCGCCTACCGCTTCGTCCCCGCCGCCGAGACCACGCGCGAGGGGCGCGCGCGGGCGGCGGGGGAAGCGATCTAGCTCGCCCGGAAGACGCCGCAGGCGATCCGCCCCCCGCTGTTGCCCGAGGGATCGGTCATCAGATCGTCGGGCCCGGCATGCACCACGATCGCGGCGCCGTCCGCGTCGAGCAGACCCGCCATCGTCGCGCCGGGCACCACCGCGCCCACCGTACCGCGGCCGTCGGTACCGACGATCAGATTGGGCAGGTCGCCCTCATGCGGCCCCTGCGGGTTCATGCTGCCATGCTTCATGCCCGTCGGGTTCCAATGACCACCCGCAGTCGCGAAGGCAGGCGCGTCGCACAGGCCCGTGGTGTGGATATGCGCGCCGTGCGTGCCGGGCGGCAGGCCGGTCGCGTCGATCGTGAAGCGCAGGCCGCCTGCCACCTCGGTCGCGGTCGCGCGCCCGGCGGGGACGCCGGTGGCGGTCATCAGCATCGCGGTGGCGGTGGCGCCACCTTGCGCGGGCATGCCGGTCCTCATCGAATCGCGCTGGCATCCGGCAAGGCCGAACGCGGCGATCGCCAGCAAGGCGGTGGTGGTCATCATGCGCATCGTCGTCGCTCCCCGGTCCGGTCGTGCAAGGTTCGTTACGCAGGCGAACCCGCGAGCGGATCGCCGGTTCCCAAGGGCCAGCGCGCGACCGCATCATAGGTCGCGCCGCTGCGGCTCAGGCGGCTTTCGTAGAGCACCAGGTGCGGCATGGCGAACGGCGCGCTGGACGTGCCGTCATGCCGCGCGATCCAGGCGCCGATCGCGGGACGGCCATCCGCGCTGCGCGCCAGCCGCGCGAGCGTGATGTGCGGCAGATAGGCCCGGCCGTCGGGTGCGATCCCGGCGGCGACGCAGGCCTGATCGACCTTGCGGTGCAGGTGCGCGAGCGCATCGTGCGGCGTCACCCGCGCCCACAGGCTGTCCGCCCGCCCGCGCTTCTCGAACGCGCCGACGCCCGCCAGCGCCACGTGCGGCACCGGCGCGCGGATGCGGGCGAGCGCGGCGGCAAGGTCCTCGGCCGTGACGCGCTCCACCTCGCCGACGAAGCGCAGCGTGAGGTGAAGCTGGTCGTCGTCCTGCCAGCGCGCATCGGGCACCCCGTCCATCAGGTCGGCGAGTGCCTCGCGGATCGCGAGCGGCGGACGAAGCGCGACGAACAGGCGGTGCATCCCGGCATCAACCATCCGACTGGCGCATCGCGCAACCGGTTTCGCTTGAAATGGGGCCGGGCAGGGCCGATATCCCTCGCAACCGGGCTTATTCCGGCAAAGGAGTATTCGTCGACATGGCAAACTGGTCCGACCCCCAGCCGCGGGTAGCACCGTTCGGGCGTCCGGCAGCGGGCATGCGCTCGGATGCGTATGACTCGGGTCTGCGATCCTACATGCTGTCCGTCTACAACTACATGGCCTCGGGCGTGCTGCTCACCGGCATCGTCGCTTTGCTGTTCGCCTGGGGGGGCGAGACGTCGCCCGCGGCGCAGGTGTTCATCGGCGGTGGCCTGCTGAAATACGTCATCATGTTCGCGCCGCTCGCCTTCGTGTTCGGTATGAGCATGGGCCAGGCGCGCATGAAGACGTCGACGCTGCAATTGCTGTTCTGGGGCTTTGCGGTGGTGATGGGGCTTTCGCTCTCCACCATCTTCCTCGTCTACAGCCCGACCGCGATCGCGCAGGCGTTCTTCGCGACGGCAGCGGGCTTCGCCGCGCTGAGTCTCTACGGCTACACCACCAAGAAGGACCTGTCGGCGTTCGGCACGTTCCTCATCATCGGCGTGGTCGGCCTGCTCGTGGCGAGCGTCATCAACATGTTCGTGCATTCGGGCCCGCTCGGCCTGCTCATCAGCCTCGTCGGCGTGCTGCTGTTTGCCGGGCTCACCGCCTATGACACGCAGCGCACGAAGAGCCTGTACATGCAGGTGGCCGGCACTGACATGGTCGGCAAGGTCGTCATCATGTCGGCGCTGAATCTGTATCTCGACTTCATCAACATGTTCCTGTTCGTGCTTCGTCTGTTCGGCAACGGCCGCAACTAGGACGTTCGAAGCGACGGTTCGGGAAGGCCCGGCGGGGAAACCTGCCGGGCCTTCCCTGTGTCTCGTCCCCTCCGTGTTCCAGGAGCGTCATGCGCCTCGCGATCGACGTCCATCTCGATTACGGCTTCCCCGCACCCGCCGACGTGCTGCTCCAGATCGAGGCCGCGCTGCTGCCCGATCAACGGATCGTCGAGGCGGTGATGGACGTGTTTTCGGATCATCCGATCCGCGCGGTGCCGGGGGAGGAGGGAATCGGCCAGCGCTGCTGGGCGCGCGGCGACGGACGGCTGGTGGTGGACTATCGCGCGCTGATCGATGTCGACCGCCCGGTCGTCGCGCTGGAGGCCTATGCCGCCACGCCGATCCGAATGCTGCCCGGCCCGGTGACGGCCTATCTGTTGCCGAGCCGCTATTGCCAGTCGGACCGGCTCGAAGGCTTCGTCCTGCGCGAATTCGCCGGGCTGGACGGCGGTCCGCTCGCGGCCGCGCTGGCGGCGTGGGTGGAAGGCGCGATCGATTATCGCAGCGGATCGAGCATGGGCGAGACCACTGCGCTCGACACGTTCGCGACCCGGGCTGGCGTCTGCCGCGACTATGCGCATCTGCTCGTGGCGCTGGCGCGCGGCGGCGGCATCCCCGCGCGCTGTGTCTCGGCCTATGCGCCCGGCGTCGATCCGCCCGATTTTCACGCGGTCGCCGAGCTGTGGCTGGAGGGCGCATGGCGGCTGGTCGACGCGACGGGCATGGCGCGCTGCCAGGACATCGCGCGCGTGGGCGTCGGGCGCGACGCGACGGACATCGCGTTCATGACGATCTTCGGCAGCGCGTGGCTGCAACGGCAGGAGGTGCGTGTGCGCGCCGTGCAGGAACGCGCGGCCGATTGAACCGTTCTCTTCCCGTAACCTGACGGAGATACGCCATGACCGATATCGATGATCGCGCACTCGACAGCCTGTCCGTGGCACCCGCCGAGGATGATGGCGACGGCGCCCGCGACCCGCGCCAAGATGCCGGCCAGGATAAATCGATCGCCAAGCGCCTGGAGAAGAATCCGGGCAGCGAGGACGCCAAGCTCGACAACGGTCTCGATGAATCGATGGACGCCAGCGATCCGCCCTCGATCACGCAGCCGTCCGGCAGCGGCGAACCCGCGCCGTCGTCGGGCTATGACGCCGATGCCGAGGCTGGGCGCTGAGCTACACCGAGGCGCCTTCGCGCGGGCTTTGGCTCACGCGAGGGCGCGGATAACAATGAGGGCGCGCAGGCGCCCAGATACTAATCCCGGCCAATGGATTCTGCCCGCTACGCCGGACGATTTACTTCGGCGCCTGCGCGCCTGCGCATGGACCCATTTTTCTTGGTGTCTTAGCGCCCTCTCGCAAGCCCTTAACCGCTTCCTCAGACCGATTGTTGCTCAAAAGCGCCAATCGGCGTTTGATGGCAGATCTCCAATTCAGTTCATCGCAACCGATGTTGCGCCGCGCAAGCTTTCGTGATGACTTGGGAATACCGGTGGCGGTGCGGCGGTAAGATGGATGTTAACCATCCTGATCCTATCGTTGGAGTGTTGGACGATAGCGGGCGGGGTGAGGGCGATGGGTTCGAGAATGAAGCCGGCCGACGGCGCGATGACGCTGGCCGAGATGAAGGAATTCGCCGGGTTTCCGGCCGCGACGCAGCGATATATCCGGCGCTCGCTCGATATCGGGCTCGACCGCGAGGACGCGATGGCGCGCTGGTCGCGCGATGTCGTCGAGGCCGCCAGCATCCGGGCGCAGGCGCGCATCTATGCGATGCTCCCCGAACTGCGCGAGATGGTGCCCGACGACAGCGGCCTCGATGCGGTGGAGGCGTTCCTCGGGCCGCTCGTATCGGTGGTAGCGTTCGATCTGGGGCAGGGGCGGCTGACCAGCTTTTCCGCCTTCCGTTTTCTCTACGAACGGCTGATCGGCGCCGAGGTGCGGCCGTGGCTGCCCTCCGCCTTTTGCGCGGCGGCAGCGCTGCCGCATCTTCATCCCGAGCTGCGGCGCAAGCTGCTCCAATCAATCAGCGAGGCGGCGGCGACGGCGTCGGGCTGGTCCAACCGCCAGCCCGCCTTTTTTCCCTATTGGGTGGAAAAGGTGGATGCCGGTGCGCCGATGGCGGGCTGAGCCGGGGGGCTATCCTCGTACCGCCTGGTCGAAGGGCTCGGACGTGACCGGATAGCCCAGCCCCTCGGGGATGCAGAGATGCCGAACCCCGTCGCGCTCGTCCTCGAACGGCGTGATGGTGCGCACCGGGTGCGCGGCGGCGTCCGCGGCGGCGGCGGCGAACCCGGCGAAGCGCGCCAGCCGCTCGAGATTGCGCCGGGTGGGATAGATGATCGCTACCCGCCCCGCATCGGCATCGGCCAGCACCGTCGCGGCGCTGGCCCAGAGCAGCCTCACATTCTCGGTGCGATCGACCTGCGGCTCGCCGAGGCCGTCGGGCCAGGCGACCAGATAGAAACGGGTATCGAAAATGCGCGACGCGCGGTGCGCCGGCCGCCAGCGGGCGAATGCCACCAATACCGCCGGATCAATCGCACAGCCCGCGCGGTCGAGCGCCTCGGCGAACGCCATCCCATCGGCCAGATCCGCGCGCAACCGGTCGAGCGTTGCCGCCGCAGGCATCGGCGACAGCCCCATCGGCACGCCTGCCTCTTCGATCGTCTCGCGGATCGCTGCGATCCGTGCGGCGGTTTCGCCCTCGGCATCGTCGCTGCCGAGCCGCTGCGCGAGCGCATGGTCGCCTGAATCGACGCGGCCACCGGGAAAGACCAGCGCGCCACCCGCGAATGCCATCGCCCGGGCCCGCTCGACCATCAGCAAGTCGGGCGGCGCGCCCGCACGCGCGCGCAGGATCACCAGCGTCGCCGCCGGGATCGCCACAGGCGGCGCATCGAGGGTCATCGTTGGGTGGTCATGCGATATCGAAAGCTTGGCGCGGTGGTGGAGCCGAGGGGAATCGAACCCCTGACCTCTGCAGTGCGATTGCAGCGCTCTCCCATCTGAGCTACGGCCCCGCGCCTTTTTCCGCGGCCAGAAGACCGGGTCGGATGCGTTTAGCGGCTCGATCAGGGCGATGCAACAGCGCTGGCGGCTTTCCTGCCATCGCCGCAGCGGCTCGTCGTGGCGCAGGGCCGGCTTTGCGATCGGAACAAAGACGGGCGTCGGCCCTTATGGAATCCGGTGCGGGACGACGCGCAAACCGCGGGCCTGCCACCGAGTGAAACCGTCAGGAGGTCTGTCATGGTGATCCGTTATCCCGGAACCAACAACGAGCCGAACCCCGATTATTACGGCGGCGAGAACCCCGCCGATTATGCGCCCGACCGGTCGAGCCGCGACTATTACCGTTCGAGCGCGCGCGAATATGCCGCCGCCGGCGAATATGATCGCGGCAACCGCGACCGCGGCGCCTATGGTGCGCGCAACGACGGCAACGACCGTTACGGCCCGCGCGGCGACCAGGGCCGCTATGCCCAAGGTCGCAGCGATGATCGCGGTTATGGTCGTGACGAGCAGCCCTATCACGGCAGTTATGCGCATGACGGTCACCGGTTCGAGGATGTCGGTCGTGCGCGGCATGCCGATGACGACAACCGCCACGATCCCGATCGGTCCCGCGGCCGTCCGGCGCCCCGCGGACCGGAGGCGCAGCGCGGCTATGGCCGTCAGCCGCAGGGCTATGACTATGAGGATCGCGGCTTCTTCGCGCGAGCGGGCGACGAGGTCCGTTCGTGGTTCGGCGACGACGAGGCGGAGCGCCGTCGCGACCGGGACGCGCGCCACGACGAGCAGAATTACGCGCATCGCTCGCAGAACGACCGCGACGATGATTATCATAGCTGGCGCAAGTCGCAGATCGACGCGCTCGACCGCGATTACGATGAATATCGCCAGGAGAACCGCACCAAGTTCCATGCCGAGTTCGGAAGCTGGCGCACCCAGCGCGAGGGCCAGCGTTCGTCGCTGTCCAAGGTGAGCGAGCATATGGACGTGGTCGGCTCGGATGGCGCGCATGTCGGCACCGTCGACAAGGTGCGCGGCGATCGCATCCTGCTGACCAAGAACGATCCGGACGCGGGCGGCCAGCACCACTCGATCCCGTCGCGCTGGATCGCCACCGTCGACACCAAGGTGACGCTGGCGAAGACCGCCGACGAGGCCAAGGCGCATTGGCGCGACGAAGAGCGCAATCAAGCGATGTTCGGCTATGGCGACAACCAGCGCGATCCGTCGGGTGAGGATCGCGGCACGACGAACGCGCGCGACAGCCAGGGCCGCGTGCTCGGCCGGAGCGGCACGAACGCCTGACCCGCGGCTTCGGAAAGCCACAGGCGAGAAGGGGCTCGGGCGGAAGCGTCCGGGCCCTTTTGCCGTCGACGCGGTGCCGCGTACAGGCTTGCATCCGCCGCCGCGCGGCCATACCGCAGGCCGGAATTCACACGAGGAGGATCGACCAATGGCGCGCGCATGGAGCCTGCATTCCCGTCCCGAGGGCATGCCCAAGCATACCGACTTTGCGATGATTGACGTGGCCCCGGCGGCGCTGGGCGACGGTGAGGTGCGGATCGCGAACCGGTGGCTGTCGGTCGATCCCTATATGCGTGGCCGGATGAACGACGTGAAAAGCTATGTCCCGCCCTTCGCGCTGGGCGAGCCGATGCAGGGCGGCGCGGTGGGCGAGGTGATCGAAAGCCGCGCCGATGCGGTGCCGGTCGGCACCTGGGTGCAGCATATGGGCGGCTGGCGCGACGAGGCGGTGATGCCCGCCGCGCAGGTGCAGCGGCTGCCGGATCTGGGCGTCGATCCGCAGGCGTTTCTCGGCCAGTTGGGGATGCCCGGAATGACCGCCTATTTCGGCCTGCTCGCGGTCGCGGAAGCGAAGGCGGGTGACACGGTGTTCGTGTCGGCGGCGGCGGGCGCGGTGGGATCCACCGTCGTCCAGATCGCCAAGGCCAAGGACATGACGGTGATCGGCTCGGCCGGCGGCGCGGACAAATGCGACTGGGTGCGCTCGCTCGGTGCCGATGCGGTGATCGACTACAAGGCCGGGGAGCCGCTGGTGAAGGCACTCGCCGCCGCCGCGCCCAAGGGCATCGACGTGTATTTCGACAATGTCGGCGGCGATCATCTCGACGCCGCGCTGGCGCATGCGCGGCCGAATGCGCGCTTCGCGATCTGCGGCATGATCGACGTGTACAATTCGGGCGAGCCGACGAAGCTGCGCTATCTCGCCCGGCTGATCGGCAACCGGGTGCGGATGCAGGGCTTCATCGTCAGCGACCATATGGCGCGCGCCGCCGAATTCTACGACGACATGGGCGCGATGCTGAAGGCGGGAACGCTGAAGCGCGAGGAGACGGTGCATGACGGACTGGAGGCGATGCCCGACGCGTTTCTCGGGCTGTTCACCGGCGGCAACAAAGGTAAGATGCTCGTCCGACTCTAAGGGAGATCGGCGATGCTCGTGGTTCTGATCGGCGCGGCTCTGGCATCGGGTTCGGCCGCGTCAAGTGGGACGGCGATGGAGCCGCCCGCCGCGATCGCCGCGGCGGACGCGGCATCGTCGAACGGGCGCACCGGGCGGTTCGTGATGACCGTCGTTTCTACAGCCAAGACCGCGCGTGGCACGTTCCTCAATTCGACGGACGATTATCGCCGCCCCGACGATCTGACGTTCGACCTGTCGCGCGTCGCGGCGAATGAACTCGCCAAACGCTATGGCGCGCCGCCCGAAATCTACTTCAAGGGGCGCCATATCGTGGTGGATGGTGTCGTGCGCCGCAACCTGATCGTCAACACGGTGTCGGGGCGCGCGCACAGCGTGAACCGCTATCAGCACGTCGTCCAGATTCAGCATCCGCAGCAGATCGTCGCGGTGGACTGACCCGCCCGCGCACCGTCTCGGGCGCTCAGATCGCGCCCGAGAAGGTGTCGCATTGCGCGGGATCGCCGCTGTCCAGCCCGCGCTTCAGCCACTTCATGCGTTCGGCCGAGGTGCCATGGGTGAAGCTGTCGGGCACGACGCGGCCCTGGCTTTCCTGCTGCAGCGTGTCGTCGCCGATCGCGTGCGCGGCGGTGAGCCCTTCCTGGATGTCGCCCGGATCGAGCCGGTCGCGGTTGTTGGCGGCCCACACGCCCGCATAGCAATCCGCCTGAAGCTCGAGGCGCACCGACAGCGCGTTGCCCTGCGTCTCGCTCGCCTGGCGCTGCGCGTTGGACACCTGATCCGACACGCCCAGCAGATTCTGGATGTGGTGGCCGAACTCGTGCGCGATCACATAATCCTGCGCAAAATCGCCGCCGGCGTGGAAGCGATTCTGCAATTCCTGGAAGAAGCTGGTGTCGAGATAGATGCCGCGATCGGTCGGGCAATAGAACGGGCCCATCGCACTCTGCGCCGCACCGCAGCCCGAACGGCCGCTGCGACTGTAGAATTGCAGCGAGGGCGCCTCGAACGTCTTGCCCTCGCGCTGGAAGATCGCCGCCCAGGTCTTGTCGGCCGAACTGAACGCGTTGCAGGCGGCAGTGCTCGACGCATCGACCCTGCAGGCGGTCGTTGCCTCGCTCTTGCGCGCCGATTGCTGCGTGGGGACCGAGGTCTGGCTGCCGCCGCCACTGCCGAGCATCGAACCGATATTGCCCAGACCGCCGAAGACGGCGAGCACGATCAGCACCACGACGATCCCACCGCAACCGAACCGGCTGCCGATCAGCGGGAGCAGGCCGAACAGCAGGCCGCCACCGCCACCACCCCCAAAGCCATCGCCGCCGCTTTCACCGCGCTGGTCGCCGACGTTGATGTTCGGGTCGAAATCGTCGAGCCGCATCATGGGCCTCCCTTGTCGTCTCCCCTGCGCAATGCTCGGCCTCCCGCGTGGTTGCAAGGTTGATCGCGACGGCGCGCGGGCGCAGGGGGGGGGACGAGTGGAGGATCGGTGCATGTTTCTGAAGGGCAAGACTGCGGTCGTCACCGGCTCCACCTCGGGAATCGGCCTGGCCTATGCGCGCGCGCTGGCGGCCGAAGGCGCGACGGTGGTGCTCAACGGCTTCGGCGAGGGGGACGTGATCGCGGCGGTGCGAGACGAGCTGACGGCGACGAGCGGCGCGGCGGCGCTGTACGATGCGGCGGACATGACCGATCCCGCCGCGATCGCTGCGCTGGTCGAGCGCGCCGTCGCCGAGACGGGGCGGATCGACATCGCGATCAACAATGCCGGCATCCAGCATGTCGCGTCGATCGAGGATTTTCCGATCGACGCGTTCGACCGGGTCCTGGCGATCAACCTGTCCTCCGCCTGGCACGTGATGCGCGCTGTGGTGCCGCACATGAAGCGGCAGGGCTGGGGCCGGATTATCTCGACCGCCTCGGCGCATTCGCTCGTCGCGAGCCCTGGCAAATCGGCTTATGTCGCCGCCAAACATGGTCTCGTCGGGCTCACCAAGACGGTGGCGCTGGAGACGGCGCGGCACGGCATCACCGTCAACGCGATCTCGCCGGGCTATGTCTGGACGCCTTTGGTCGAACGCCAGATCCCCGACACGATGGCGGCGCGCGGGATGACGCGCGATCAGGTGATGAACGACGTGCTGCTCGCAGCGCAGCCGACGCGCGAATTCGTCACCCCCGAACAGGTGGCGGCGCTCGCGCTGTTTCTCTGTCGCGACGAAGCGGCGTCGATCACGGGCGCGAACCTGTCGGTCGATGGCGGGTGGACGGCGGCATGAGCGCGCGGATCGCTCAGGCTGCCGCCGCCCTGCTGCTGGTCGCCGGCCCGGTGATGGCGCGCGACGTGCCGACCGACTGGCGCCGCGCCGCCAGCCCGGCGGATCGCGACCGGCTGCGGCGGTGGCGCGACGCGTGGATCGAGGCGCTGGGCAAGGCGCAGCGCAGCGGCGGCGGTGCGCAGATCGCGGCACAGGGTGCGCTGCTCGATCCCGATCACGCGCTGGCCGGCGCGTCGCCACCGCCCGGCGCCTATCGCTGCCGGACGATCCGGCTCGGCGGTTATGGCGGCGGTGACGGCTTTGCGCCGGGGGTGTGGGCGCCGTGCCTGATCGCGGGAGAGGGCACGAACCGAGGCTTCGCCGCGCTCAGCGGGCCGCAGCGCACGACGGGCACGATCTTCGAGGATACCGGGGCGCGCAGCGTGTATCTCGGTGCGCTGATGCTCGGCGACGAGACGCGGCGCATGGCCTATGGCCGCGATGCGCGCCGCAACATGGTGGGGGTGGTCGAGCGGATCGGGCCGGCGCGCTGGCGGATCGTGCTACCCTATCCGAGCTTCCAGTCGACGCTCGACGTCATCGAACTGGTGCCGGCGCCGGTCGAACCGGAAGCGGCGCCGCCGCACTGAGCGCCGGCGCTGCCGCGGCGGCCGCGCCGATCGGCGGCGGTGCGGCCAGATAGACCGTCCCGCTCTCGTCGATCCTGGTGATGCGCGACGCGTTCGCGGCGGCGACCGCCTGGAGATAGGAGCGCGGGCGCTTCATCAGATCGGGATGGTCGAGCCCGGTCAGCCCCATGATCCGCGCCGCGGCCATGACGAAATGGACGCAATTGTGCGTCTTCAGGTTATAGGTGCTGTCTGCGCCCTTGTCGTCCCACGCCGCTGCCAGCGCCAGCACGGCGGCATATTGCGCGTCGGTCATGGTCGTCGAGAATTGGGCGGTGCTGCTGCGGACATAATAGGGCGTGGCGATATCGAGCTTGCCGCGCACGGAGCGGAACAGCAGCGCCGGACTCAGCGTGCGCGCGGTGAAGCCGAAGTTGCGATCGACCGCCGCCCCGCCGGCATCGGGCACGCCGCGGAGCGTGACGAAGGCGTGGGGGAAACTGTCCCCCAGTTCGTGGCTCCAGAAGGCGATCGTCACCGCGGCGTGCGCGGGCAGCGCGGCCCCGATCGAGAGCAGCACGAACGCGACGAGATGGGAGAGGCGAGGCATGACGCTAGCCTATCGCACTGGTTTGTCCCGGGAAAGCGGCGATGGCGTCCTCGCGCTTCTCCGGCCGGATATAGATGGAGGCGAGCATCGGCTCGGCGGCCTTCAGCTTCGCCTCGATCCGCTCCACCAGCGTTTCGCCTTCGCCCATCGTCAGCGAATCGTCGAAATCGGCGCTGATCGCCACGAAGATGCTCGTCGGTCCGGTGTGGATCGTGCGGACATGGTTGACCGCGGTGACGCGCGGTTCGGCGGCGACGATGGCGCGCACCGTCTCGACGATCGCGGGGTCGGCGCGCTCGCCGATCAGCAGCCCCTTGGCCTCGCGCGCCAGCAGCATCGCGACCAGCCCGAGCACCAGCCCGATCAGGATCGAGGCGATGCCGTCGATCCGCGGCTCGGCGAGCGCATGGCTGAGCCACACGCCCGCCGCGGCGATCACCAGTCCGGCCAGCGCCGCGCTGTCTTCGAACAGGACGATGAACCCCGCCGGATCCTTGGAGCGCCGGATCGAGGCCCACCAGCCGAGCGGTCCCTTGGCGCGGCCGAACGCGCGCATCGCCAGGAACCAGCTGCTGCCTTCGAGTGCGGTGGAGACGCCCAGCACGATGTAATTGACCAGCGGCGAGCGCAGCGGCTCGGGATCGATGATGTGGAGATAGCCCTCATAGACCGACACGCCCGCGCCCACCGCAAAGATCAGGATCGCGACGACGAAGCTCCAGAAATAGAGTTCGCGCGCATAGCCGAACGGGTGGATCTCGTCCGCCGGCCGCTTCGCACGATGCTGGCCGTAGAGCAGCAGCAATTGGTTGCCGCTGTCGACCACCGAATGGACGCCTTCGGTCAGCATGGAGGAGGATCCGGTGATCGTGGCGGCCACGAATTTGGCCACGGCGATGCCGAGATTGGCGGCGAGTGCCGCCAGGATGACGAGATTGGATTCGCGTTCGACGGGTTCGGCCATGGTCACTCTATGCGGGGGGCGGGCGCGAGATGCGAGCTTTGCGTGACGCGGCAAGCATGTTGTTACGTCAGTATGAACATCGCCCTGAAAATCATCCGCTTCGGCAACTCCGTGGGCGTCATCATCCCCAAGGAAATGCTCTCCAAGCTGCGCGTCGATCTGGGGGGATCAGATCGTTTTGACCGAACAATCGGACGGCTTCGCAATCCGACCGCATGATCCGGCCTTCGTCGAAGCGATGACGGCTGCCGAGGCGATCATGCGCGAAGACCGCGACATACTCGCCGGTCTCGCCAATTGACGTCGTCGGGCACGCCGCGTTTTCCCAGTGCAGACATTGCGCGTGCGGTGCATGATCGGCAACTGGCCGAACATGGCGGACCAGCGGGCGTCAAGGACATAGGCCTGCTCGAGTCAGCCATCGCACGGCCGGTCAACAAACATGGCTGTAGAGAAGACGATCTCTGCGCCTCAGCGGTCGCTAATGCGTTCGGCATCGCCCGAAATCACCCGTTCGCGGATGGCAACAAGCGCACCGCATGGGCCATGGCGCGCTTGTTCCTGCGCCTGAACGCCGTAGAGATCGAGTTCGACAAGGCGGACGCCATTCGCACCATGTTGGCACTCGTCTCCGGTATTCTGGCAGAGGACGATTTCGCCGCTTTATTTCGCGAGCACATCGTTCGCGCCTGACACCGCGCCCCGGTCACACCCCCGCGTCGGTCAGCCGTTCGCGCTGATCGGGGGTGAGCGTCAGGTCCATCGCCGGCAGCAGATCCTCGATCTGCGCGGCGCTGGTCGCACTGGCGATCGGCGCGGTCACGCCGGGTTGCGCCATCAGCCAGGCGAGCGCGATCTGCGCGAGGCTGGCGCGGGTCTCCGCCGCCACCGAGTCCATCGCCGCCAGCACGACCTTGCCCTTGCCCTCCAGCAGATCGCCCATCCGACCGCCGCGCACGCTTTGCCCCAGATCGGCGGTGCTCCGGTATTTGCCGGTGAGGAAGCCCGAGGCGAGGCCGTAATAGGGCGTCACGCCGATATTCTCGGCCACGCAATAATCCTGCAGTTCGCCCTCGAACTTCTCGCGGCTCAACAGATTATATTCGGGCTGGAGCACGTGATAGCGCGGCAGATGCGCAGCGAGAGCGGCGTCGTTCGCCGATTTCAGGCGCCCGGCGTGGAAGTTGGAAGCGCCGATCACCCGGACCTTGCCGGCGTCGACCAGCCGGCCAAACGCCTCGAGCACCGCGTCCTGCGGAACGGAATCGTCGTCCTGATGCGCGAAATACAGGTCGATGCGGTCGGTGCCGAGCCGCTTCAGCGAGGCCTCCGCCGCGGCGGCGATGCGCGCGGGGGCCAGCTTCTCGCCGCCTTCGCCCGGCAGCATCCCCACCTTGGTCGCGATCAGCACCCGGTCGCGCTTGCCGCCCTGCGCGAGCCATTCACCGATCATCGTCTCCGATTCGCCGCCGCGGTGGCCGTCCGCCCAGGCGGAATAGACGTCGGCGGTGTCGATCATCGTGCCGCCGCCGGCGACGAAGGCGTCAAGCACGGCGAAGCTCGCGGCCCTGTCCGCGGTCCAACCGAACACGTTGCCGCCCAATACCAGCGGCGCGATCTTCAGGTCGGTGGAGCCCAGGCGGCGAAGTTCGGTCATGATGGATCGCTTTCGTTGTCGCTACCGACGGCATTGGCGTCGACGCTGTTGGCATCGAGCATCGCGGCGGCGTCGTTCAATTGCCGGGCCTCGTCCGCGGTGACGGCGCCCGGCTGATCGTTATGCGACGAGCAGGCGGCGAGCGCGAACGCCGCCGCGGCCGCCATGCTCGCGCGGCCGCGCATCAGTTCTTCAGCGAACGGCCGGCGCGCTCCAGCGCGTTACCGGTGGCGTTGGAGGCGCGATCGATGCCGTTGTCGATCGAATTGCCGGCGCGATCGGCGGCCGGCCCGGCACGGTCGATCGAGTTCTGCGCGGCACCCAGCGCGCGGTCGGTGGCGGCGTTCACGTCGTCCACTGCGTTGCGCGTCGTGGCGTTGGCGTCCGCGGCGACCGCATCGGCGGCGTTGGCGCTCGCATCCTGCGCGTTCTGGCTGCAGGCGGCGAGTGCCAACGAGGTGGAGGCCAGCAGGGCCAGCAAAGGCGTCTTCATGATCGTCACTCCCCATGTTGTTGCGGCAATGGTATTCAGGCCCGAACGCGTTGTCACGGCATCGGGTCCGTGCCGGATCGATTGACCGCATATAAAGATATCTTTATATGTTGTTCCCGATGACCCTCGCGCTCGACATCTTCCGTGCCTTGGCCGACGCCACGCGGCTGCGCATCTTGACGCTGCTGCGCTCGATGGAGCTGTCGGTGGGTGAGCTCGCGCAGGTGCTGGGCCAGAGCCAGCCGCGCGTGTCGCGGCACGTCAAGATTCTCTGTGACGCAGGCCTCGCCGAACGGCGCAAGGAGGGGAGCTGGGTGTTCGTGGCGCTCGGCAAGCCCGATGCGGTCGCGCCCGTGGCCGCCGCGCTCGATCGCTGGGGCGCGGCCGAGCCCGATCACTGGGCGCTGGCCGACGTCGCGCGCCTTGCCGCTGTGCGTGCCGATCGCGCCGCTTCGGCGGCGGGCTGGTTCGAGGACCATGCCGGCGAATGGGACGCGATCCGCTCGCTCCACATCGCCGAAAGCGAGGTCGAGGCGGCGATGGCGGCGGTGCTGGGCCTGGAAGGCGGAGAGACCGGATCGCTCGGCACGCTGATCGACATCGGCACCGGCACCGGCCGGATGCTCGAGCTATTCGCCGGCCGCGCGCGATCCGCGCTCGGGATCGATCGCAGTTCGGAGATGCTGCGGCTCGCGCGCGTGAAGCTGTCCGAACGCGGGCTTTCCAATACCGAGCTGCGCCAGGCGGACCTCTATGCGCTGCCGATGGCGGACGGCGCGGCGGACGTCGCGATCCTGCACCATGTGCTCCATTTCGCGCAGCAGCCCGGCGCCGCGATCGCCGAGGCGGTGCGTGTGCTGGGGCCGGGCGGGCGGTTGCTGATCGCCGATTTCGCGCCGCACGACCGCGAGGATCTGCGAACGCGCGACGCGCACACCCGGCTCGGCTTTTCGGATGCGCAGATGGCGCAGTGGTTCGCCAATGCCAGTCTGGTGCCCGCCCGCATCGAGACGCTGGGCGGCGGCGAGCTGACGGTGAAGCTGTGGCTCGGCCAGAAACGGGACAAGACTGTGGAATTGCGTGAGGTGAAGGCGGCATGACGACGATCTCGATCCCCCAGCTGGCGGAAGCGCGCCGCGCATTGGAGGAGCCGCTGTTCGCCGATCTGGCAGGCGATATCGGCATCAGCTTTGAATTCTTCCCGCCCAAGAGCGAGAAGATGGAGACGCAATTGTGGGAGGCGATCCGCGCGCTGGAGCCGCTCGGCCCCGATTTCGTGTCGGTCACCTATGGCGCGGGTGGCTCCACGCGCGAGCGCACGCATGCCACGGTCGCGCGGATTCAGCGCGAGACCTCGCTTAGCGCCGCCGCGCACCTGACCTGCGTCGAGGCGACCCGCGCCGAGATCGATCAGGTGGCCGAGGAATATTGGGCGGCGGGCGTCCGCCACATCGTCGCGCTGCGCGGCGACATGCCGACGCCGGGCGAGCCCTATCGCCCGCACCCGGGCGGCTATGCCAACGCCGCCGAGCTGGTCACGGGATTGGCCCGGCTGCACCCGTTCGACATTTCGGTCGCGGCCTATCCCGAATGCCACCCTGAAAGCGGCGGCGACCAGGCCGATCTCGACAATCTGCGTGCGAAGTTCGATGCCGGCGCCAATCGCGGGATCACGCAATTCTTCTTCTCGCCCGAGGCCTATTTCCGGTTTCGCGACCGGGTGGCGGCGGCGGGGATCACGGCGGAGATCCTGCCCGGCATCCTTCCCGTTTCGAATGTCGCGCAGTTCCGCAAATTCGCCGGCCAGTGCGGGGCGGCGATCCCCGCCTGGATGGACCGGCTGTTCGAGGGGCTGGACGACCATCCCGCCGCGCGCCAGCTCGTCGCGGCGACGGTGGCCGCCGAGATGTGCCGGCGGCTCTATGCGGGCGGCGTGAAGAACTTCCATTTCTACACGCTCAACCGCGCCGAGCTGGCCTTCGCGATCTGCCACATGCTGGGGGTTCGCGCGAAGCCGACCGAAAAGGCCGTGGCCGCATGAACGCGGCCAGGACGAAGGAAACACCGATGACCGCCCGCGAACGCCTGAACGCCGAAGCCGCCAAGCGCATTCTCATCACCGACGGCGCGTTCGGCACCGAGATCCAGAACTGGAAGCTGGACGAGGCCGCCTATGCGGGCGATCTGGGCTTGCCGCACGACCAGAAGGGCAACAACGACATCCTCGCGATCACCAAGCCGGAGGTGCCCGAGACGATCACGCGCGAATATCTTGATGCCGGATCGGACATCGTCTCCACCAACACGTTCAGCGCGAACCTGATCTCGCAGGCGGATTACGGCGCCGAGCATCTGGTGCGCGAGATCAACCTGCAAAGCGCGAAGATCGCCCGCCGCCTCGCCGACGAATATGCCGCGAAGGACGGCCGGCCGCGCTTCGTGGCGGGCGCGATCGGGCCGACCAACAAGACGCTGTCGCTCTCGCCCGACGTCAACGATCCCGGCTACCGGGAGATCGATTTCGATTATCTGAAGGGAGTCTATCGCGACCAGATCGACGCATTGCTGGAAGGCGGCGTGGATTTCATCCTGATCGAGACGGTGTTCGACACGCTGAACGCCAAGGCCGGGATCATGGCCGCGCTCGACGCCGCGGACGATCTGGGGCGCGACGTGCCGATCATGCTGTCGATGACGTTGACCGACCTGTCGGGGCGCAATCTGTCGGGCCACACCGTCGAGGCGTTCTGGCACGCGGTGCGGCATGCCCGGCCGGTGACGATCGGGCTGAACTGCTCGTTCGGCGCCGAACAGCTCCGCCCGCATGTGAAGACGCTGAGCGGCATCGCCGACACGCTCATCATGATCTACCCCAATGCGGGCCTGCCCAACGAACTCGGCGAATATGACGAGATGCCGGCGACCACGGCGGGGCTGGTGGGCGAATGGGCGGCGGCCAGGCAGGTGAACGTACTGGGCGGCTGCTGCGGCTCGACGCCCGCGCATATCAAGGCGATGGCGGACGCGGTGCGCGGGCTGGAGCCCAGGGTGCCGGCCCGCCCCGAGGTGCGGACCAAACTCGCCGGGCTCGAACCGTTCACGATGGCGGCGTGAACGGACCTGCCGCAATCCTGTCACCGTTCGTGCTGAGCCTGTCGAAGCACCTGCCCGGACCATGCCCTTCGACACGCTCGGGGCGAACGGATGTTGAAAATGACTAGCACAATTTCCTCCACCAATTTCGTCAATATCGGCGAGCGCACCAACGTTACCGGCTCGGCACGCTTCAAGAAGCTCATCATGGCGGGCGACTATCCCGCCGCCGTGGAGGTCGCGCGCCAGCAGGTGGAATCGGGCGCGCAGGTGCTCGACGTCAACATGGACGAGGGGCTGCTCGACGCGCACCACGCGATGACGACGTTCCTGAAGCTGATCGCCGCCGAGCCCGACATCGCGCGCATCCCCTTCATGGTCGACAGTTCGAAATGGAGCGTGATCGAGGCGGGGCTGAAATGCGTCTCCGGCAAGCCGATCGTCAATTCGATCAGCATGAAGGAGGGCGAGGCGCCGTTCCTCGCCCAGGCGAAGAAGTGCATGGCCTATGGCGCCGCGGTCGTCGTCATGGCGTTCGACGAGGTGGGGCAGGCCGACACCAAGGAACGCAAGGTCGAGATTTGCGAGCGCGCCTATCGCCTGCTCACCGGGATCGGCTTTCCGCCCGAAGACATCATCTTCGATCCCAACGTGTTCGCGGTGGCGACAGGGATCGAGGAGCACAATAACTACGGCGTCGACTTCATCGAGGCCTGCCGCGAGATCAAGGCGCGGTGCCCGCATTGCCACATTTCGGGCGGCCTTTCGAACTTCAGTTTCTCGTTCCGCGGCAACGAGCCGGTGCGGCGCGCGATGCACAGCGTGTTCCTCTATCACGCCATCCCCGCTGGCATGGACATGGCGATCGTCAACGCCGGCCAGCTCGACATCTATGACGATATCGATCCCGAGCTGCGCGCGGCGGTCGAGGACGTGGTGCTCAACCGCGATCCGGAATCGGGCGACCGGCTCGTGGCGCTCGCGGAGAAATATCGCGGCACCGACGCGGTGGCGGAAAAGGCGGCGGCGGAATGGCGCGGCCTGCCGGTGACCAAGCGGCTGGAATATGCGCTGGTGAAGGGCATCGACCTCCACGTCGTCGAGGATACCGAAGAGGCCCGCCAGGCGATCGACGATGCCGGCGGCCGGCCTATCGAGGTGATCGAGGGGCCGCTGATGGACGGCATGAACGTCGTCGGCGACCTGTTCGGATCGGGCAAGATGTTCCTGCCGCAGGTGGTGAAGTCGGCGCGGGTGATGAAGAAGGCGGTGGCGCATCTGCTGCCCTTCATCGAGGCGTCCAAGGAGCCCGGCGCGCGCGGCAAGGGCAAGATCATCATGGCGACCGTGAAGGGCGACGTGCACGATATCGGGAAAAACATCGTCGGCGTCGTGCTCCAGTGCAACGGCTTCGACGTGGTCGATCTGGGCGTCATGGTGCCCTGGTCGAAGATCCTGGAGGCCGCGAACGAGAATGACGCCGATATGATCGGGCTGTCCGGCCTCATCACGCCCTCGCTCGACGAGATGGTGACGGTCGCCGAGGAGATGAAGCGCGCGGGCATGACGATGCCGCTGCTGATCGGCGGCGCCACCACGTCCAAGGTGCACACCGCGCTGCGCATCTCGCCCGCCTATGATGGTCCGGTGGTGCATGTGCTCGACGCCAGCCGCGCGGTTGGGGTCGCCTCGACGCTCGTCTCCGACACGATCCGCGACGAGTTCGTGACGAAGACCGCGGACGAGTATGAGGCGGTGCGGATGGCGCGCGCGGGCAAGGGGCAAAGCGAATTGCTGCCGCTGGAGACGGCGCGCGAACGCGGCTTCGCCGCCGATTTCGCGCTGAAGCCCGCCGCGCCCGCCAGGCCTGGCCTGCATGTCTTCGCCGCGTGGGATCTGGCCGATCTGCGCGACTATATCGACTGGACGCCGTTCTTCCGCGCCTGGGAACTCGCGGGCAATTTCCCCGCCATCCTCGACGATGCGGTGGTGGGCGAAAGCGCTCGCGCGCTCTATGCCGATGCGCAGGCGATGCTCGAAACGATCGTGGCGGAGAAGTGGCTGACGCCGCGCGGCGTGGTCGGGCTGTGGCCGGCACGGCGCGAGGGCGACGACGTGGTGGTGAGCCATCATGGCGACGTGCGCCTGCCCATGCTCCGCCAGCAGATCGCCAAGCGCGAGGGGCGCGCCAATATGTGCCTCGCCGATTTCATCGATCCCGCGGGCGACTGGTTCGGCGGCTTCGCGGTCGGCATCCACGGCATCGACGACCATATCGCGCGCTTCAAGGCGGGGCACGACGATTATAACGACATCCTGCTGAAGGCGCTGGCGGATCGCTTCGCCGAGGCGTTTGCCGAGCGGCTGCACCGCCATGTCCGCCAGGAGCTCTGGGGCTATGCACCCGACGAGCAACTGACCAACGACGCGCTCATCAAGGAACAATATCGCGGCATCCGCCCTGCACCCGGCTATCCGGCCTGCCCCGATCACAGCCTGAAGCCGATCCTCTTCGAACTGCTGGGCGCGCAGGAGGCGACCGGGCTGGAACTGACCGAAAGTTTCGCGATGTTTCCTACGGCGGCGGTGTCGGGCTTCTATTTCGGCCATCCGCAGGCGGAGTATTTCGGCGTCGCCCGTGTCGGCCGGGACCAGCTGGAGGATTATGCCGTCCGCCGCAGCGTGGAGGTGCAGACGGCGGAGCGCTGGCTGCGGCCCAATTTGGATTGAGCGCATCCCTCCTGTTCCCCGGCCTTTCCCCTGGGAACAGGTTCGCAACGCTGCCCGCGATCGTAGGTGCCGTTAACGTCCTTTGTGGCTTGCCGAACCACCGGCTCCGCGTCCACGCTGCCCCGCGAAAAGGACCCATCATGCGCCAGTTCCTCCCGTTCGCCCTGCTCCTTGCCGCTCCCGCCGCCGCGCAGGGCACCGCACCCTTCACCATCGACGGGCACGGCTTCGCGACGTTGCAGGATGCGGTGGATTCGGTGCGGCTGGGAACGGCCACGATCCTGATCGCGCCCGGCGTCTATCACCAATGCGCGGTGCAGGCGGGCGGGCGGATCACCTTCAAGGCGCAGCAGCCCGGCACCGCGATCTTCGACGGCGCGCCATGCGAGGGCAAGGCGGTGCTGGTGCTGCGCGGGCAGGGCTCCACGGTCGACGGCCTCGTCTTTCGCGGCATCCGCGTGGCGGACGGCAATGGCGCGGGCGTGCGCACCGAGATGGGCGACCTGACCATCACCAACGCCATGTTCCTCGACAGCCAGGAGGGCGTGCTGGGCGGCGAGCCGACCGCACAGCACATTGCGATCGACCGGTCCACCTTCTCGGGCCTCGGCCAGTGCGACGAGACGCCCGATTGCGCGCATTCCATCTATCTGGCGAACCGCGGCAGCGTGTCGATCACGCATTCGCGCTTCGAGCGCGGGCGCGGCGGCCACTATGTGAAGCTGCGCGTGCCCAACGTATCGATCACCGACAACAGCTTCGACGATACCGGAGGGCGCAAGACCAACTATATGATCGACCTGCCCGAAGGGGCGACCGGGCTGATCGCGGGCAACGTCTTCGTGCAGGGGCGGAACAAGGAAAACCATTCCGGCCTGATCGTCGTGTCGGCCGAGGCGAAGACCTATCGCTCGACCGGGCTGCGGATCGAGAACAACGATGCGCGCCTGTCGCCGGGCGACACCACCAGCCCCGCCTTCGTCGCCGATCTCAGCCACGATCGGCTGGCGGTGGGCGCGAACCGGCTGGGCGCGGGCATCCGCCCGTTCGAGACACGCTGACCGCGCCGGCGCTCAGCCGGGAACGATCGCATAGAGTTCGCTGATGTCGTCGCGCCAGATCCGGCGGAGGCGGCGATCATGATGGCCGGGCGGTAGCTGCACGCCCGTCAGCCAGAGATAATCCGCTTTGTTCAGGGGAAGGGTGCGCAGCGCCATGAGCGCGGTCTGCGCGGGGCGGTAATTGGCATAGGGCTTGAAATCCCGATCGACGCAGCGCGCCGGAAACACCATTTGCGACGGGTCGTCATAATAGGCCGGGGCGGGCCGGTAGGTCACCTGGAGGAGATGAAGGCCGGGCACGCTCCAATGCGCGTTGACCCAGGCGCCGCGAAACGTCGTGGCCAGATTGCCGAGATGCTCCAGCCGCTCCGACCGCCAGCGGTCGCAGCTCACCTCGGCCAGATTGAAGACGCGGGCGCCGTAGCGGACATGATCCAGGGCAGTGAGCTCGCGCCGATAACGCTGGTCGTAGCGGGCAAAACTGACGGTTGTCACCGCGAAGCGGACCGTCAGCAGCGCCAGCCCCGCCAGCAGGATCCATCGGCGCCGGCGCGGATCGACCCGCGACCAGTCCTGCATCGCCAGCGCCAGCATCGGGATCAGCGGCGCCAGACGCGTATCGATCTCGTCGCTGCCGCTGATCATGCTGGGCGTGGCCAGGAACAGCGCGATCACGAGGATCACCGCACCCGCCGCGCCGCCGTTCAGCCGTGCGCCCCACCGCCAGCCCAGCAGCCAGACGAGAAGGCAGGCGGCGACCGAGCCGATGTCGAACAGCTTGTTCTGGTCGCGCAGCGTTGCTGGGATCGCCCCCAGCTTTCGCGGGAACAGCCAGAGCGTGGCGCCGCGATCCGACGACCCCACCGCCTTCCACAGGACGAGCGTGGCGATCGCCGCCAGTACCGGCGGCCACAGCGTCATCGCGGCGGCGCGGATGGCCGCCCGGTTCCACGCCCGCGGGCGATGGAGCGAACCGGCCCATGTCGCGTGACCGACCATCATCGCGATCAGCGCGACGCCGGCGACGCCGTGGCCGATGGTCAGCACCGGCACCGCGACGATAGCGAGGACCGCCCGCCGGCGCGGCGCGTGCTCCAGCGCCACCCATGCCGCGAAGACGATCAGCGCGAGCGCCTCGCTCAAGGCGAAGTTGAGAAAGCCCCAGAGGAACGGCAGGTTGAAGACGAACAGCAGCGCCCAGGGCAGGGCGTATGCGCCCGCGCGATTGGTCGTGCGCGCGATCGCGGCGATCCCGATCACCGTCAGTGCCGGGGTGGCCGCGCAGAGCAGGCGAACCGTCGGCACCACGCCCAGCCAGGGATGGACCGCCTGGACGATCAGATCGCTCGCGAGATTGAGCGTCAGCGCCCAGTTGAAGCTGAAATAGCGCAGCACCGCGTCGCCCGCCGCCGCGGTCTGTACCGAGAACTGGCCGATATGACCGGGAACGTCGGTGAGCGGCGGGATCGCGGTGAAAAGCAGCGGCAGCGCGGCCAGGATCGCGAGCAACGCCATGATCGGCAGGCGCATGAGCAAGATGGGGCGGTCGTCGGGGTGTTGCGACAATAGGTGTTCCGCCGGTTGTTCGAAGCGCAGGGGTGGGACGCTTAGCGCAAAATCGGCGCGGTGCAGCGTCATTCGGCACGGTACCGCGCGGCTGATGCAAAATCCGAGATACCCCGCTATGCCGCGCCTATGACCCGTTTCCGCCTCGTCGCCCGCGCGCTCGCGCTCGTTCTCGCGCTGATCGCCTGGCCCGCGCTGGCCGATACGCTGGGGCCGCCGACGCAGCATCTCGCGATGCGGCTGGTCGCGGAAAGCGCGCACCCGCGCGCCGGCGCGCCGCTGACGATCGCGATCGACACCCGGCCCGAGCGGGGCTGGCACGGCTATTGGCAGAATCCGGGCGATGCGGGCTTCCCTGCGCGCTTCGGCTGGACGTTGCCGAAGGGCATGACGGCGGGCGAGGCGCGCTACCCGGTGCCGGGAACGCTGCTCGTCGCGGGGCTGATGAACTATGTCTACGAGGCGCCCTATGCGCCGCTCGTCCCGCTCCAAGTGCCGGCGGGGCTCGCGACGGGCACGCCGCTGCCGATCCGGCTGAAGCTCGATTATCTCGTCTGCACCGACACGATCTGCGTTCCCGAGGAACAGACGCTCGCGCTCGACCTGACCGTCGGCGACGGCGCGGTGGACCCGGCGGCGCGCGGCGCGTTCGACGGCTGGCGCCGCGCGATCCCGCATCCGCTCGATGCCGTGGCGCATTATGCCGTTGGCAAGGATGGCGCGGTGCGGATCGCGGTGCCCTATCCCGCGGCGGCAGCGGTGACGAACGCCTATTTCTTCCCGCTCACCGCCGGCGCGATCGACTATGCCGCGCCGCAGACGGTATCGCGCGACGGCGACACGCTGACGATCGCCACCAGGGGCAAGGCCGCAACCGGCCCGATCGACGGCGTGCTGCGGATCGGCGCGGGGCAGGGGCTCGCGGTCCATGCGGTGCCGGGCGCGATCGGCGCGGACACGGGGGCTGCGGCGCCCGCGCAGGGCGTGCTGCTCGCCACGCTCGTCGCCTTTGCGGGCGCGGTGCTGGGGGGGCTGATCCTCAACATCATGCCGTGCGTGTTTCCGATCCTCAGCCTCAAGGCGCTCAGTCTCGCGCGCGGCAACACGGATGCGCGCACCGCGCGCCACGACGCGCTGGCCTATACTGCGGGCGTGGTGCTCGTGCTGCTGGCGTTGGGCGGCGCGATCCTGGCGCTGCGCGCGGGGGGCAGCGCGATCGGCTGGGCGTTCCAGTTGCAGGATCCGCGCGCGATCGTCGTGTTGCTGCTGCTGTCGGTGGCGATTTCGCTCAACCTATCCGGGCTGTTCGAGGTGCCGATGCCGCGGTTCGCGGGCAATAGCGGCGTGAGCGGCTCGTTCGCGACCGGCGCGCTGGCCGCCTTTGTCGCGACGCCGTGCACCGGGCCGTTCATGGGCGCGGCGCTGGGCGCGGCTTTGGTGCTGCCATGGCCCGCCGCGCTCGCGGTGTTCGGCGGCCTGGGGCTCGGGCTGTCCCTGCCGTTCCTCGCGATCGGGTTCGTGCCCGCGCTGCGGCGGCGGCTGCCCAAGCCCGGCGCCTGGATGGAGACGTTTCGCCGCATCCTCAGCGTGCCGATGTGGCTGACCGCGATCGCGCTCGCCTGGGTGCTCGGGCGGCAATCGGGCGTCGACGCGCAGAGCTTCGCGCTGCTCGTCGCGCTGCTGCTCGGCTTCGTGCTGTGGTGGGCTGGCACGCGTCAGCGCCGGGGCGAGGCCGCGGGGATCGTGCTAGCGCTGGGGCTGATCGCGGTGCTCGCGATCGGCGTGGAGGCACTACCCAAGGCGCAGCCACACGGTGCGGAAGCCGTGGCGGGCACCACGCCGTTCAGCGAGGCGAAGCTGGCGGAACTGCGCAAGGCGAACCGCCCGGTCTTTGCCTATTTCACCGCCGACTGGTGCCTGACGTGCAAGGTGAACGAAAAGGCCGCGATCGAGACGGCCGGCGTCCAGGCCGCGTTCCGCCGGCATAAGGTCGCGGTGCTACTGGGCGACTGGACCGATGGCGACCCGGTGCTCGGCCGCTTCATCCAGGCGCACAACCGCGCGGGCGTGCCGCTCTATCTCTATTACGCGCCCGGCGCCGCGGAACCGCGGGTGCTGCCGCAGGTGCTGACGCCGGGGATGCTTGCTACGCTTGGCGAATAATCAGAATTTGAACCCGACCGCTACGCCGTAACGCCGCGGATCGATCGTGAAGATGTTGGTGAACAGCCCCGACGATTGATCGGTCACATATTGGCCGGTGATCGCGTTGTTGTTCGTCAGGTTCTGCACGAAGCCGCGGATATAATAGCGGTCGGCGCGGGCGTTGAGCTGCACCTGCATGTTGATGACCTCGTAGCCCGGAACGCGGTCGATATTCTGGTTGAAGATGCTGGCATACAGGCCGCCGGTATAGTTGAGGTCCGCGCGTGGCACGAGGCTCATGCCGTTGGCGAAGTCGATCGTGTATTGCGCACCCACCGAGAATTTATAGGTCGGTGCCTGGGGCAGGCGGTTGCCGCGCAGGTTGGTGGTGACGCCGTCGAGCACCTGGACGCCGCTGGCGGGCGCCACCGCCGACAGCAGCGAGCAGATGCCGAACGCGCCCCGGGCCGCCACGCTGGGGATCGCGGTCGTGCCTTGAAGCCCCGCGCCGCCCTGAACGCCGGCCGCGGCGAAGGCGCCCGCGTTGATCGCCGCGTTCGTGGCGTTGACGAAGCCGTTGGTGAGCGCGGCGCCGCCCGCGCCCGTCGGCAGCACGACGCAGTTCGACGCGTTGGTGATGTCCTTGATGATGACCGCATCGGACCGGCCGCCCGACACGTCGCGCGGGTTCACGAGGAACTTGTCGCTCGTCACCTTCGAATGGAGGTAGCTCGCGTTCATGTTGACGACGAAGGCGGGGATGGGTGCGATGATCGCCTCGGCCTCTACGCCATAGATGTCGGCATCGACATTGTCGTTCACCGACGTGCGCGCGACGATGCGGCTGAGCTGGAGATTCTTGTACTGGTAATAGAAGCCTGTCAGGTTCAGCCGCAACTGGCCATGGCCGAAGGTGTTCTTCGATCCGATCTCATAGGCGTTCACCTGTTCCGGGCCAAACGTGCTCGGCACGTTGAACTGCGGCAGCAGCGGCGGATTGATCCCGCCCGATTTATACCCGCGCGAATAGGAGGCGTAGAGCAGATTATTGTCGGTGATCTTGTAATCAAGCACCGCGCGTCCCGTCAGCCGCGAGAAGCTCACCTGCGCGAAGGCATATTCCTGCGTGCCGGCGATATTCGGGTCGAAATCGGTCGCGGCATAATTCAGCCCCTGGTTGATGTTCGTCGAGCCGATCGCGGAGAGCACGTTGAGCGCGGTGTTGCGCGC
Organism: Sphingomonas sp. CROZ-RG-20F-R02-07; assembly: GCF_022662335.1. Lineage (GTDB taxonomy): Bacteria > Pseudomonadota > Alphaproteobacteria > Sphingomonadales > Sphingomonadaceae > Sphingomonas. The sequence continues at coordinate 154,463 of NZ_JAKNQJ010000001.1, forward strand.
CTGATCGCTCTTCTGGTCGTGATTGTAGCGCAGGCCGAGCGTCAGCTTCAGCTTGTCGTTGAACGCGAAATAGGTCTCGCCGAAGATGCCGTAGGATTTCAGCCGGAACTGCTCGTCGGCGTTGCGGTAGAAGGGCGTGCTGAGGAAATAGCCGTTGCCATTGGGCAGGCCGGCGGCGAACGCCTTGGCCGATCCCAAGATGCCGGACGCGTAATCCAGCCCGAAGGCGTTGACGAAATAATCGGTGTTGGTCGATTTGCTGTCGACATAGATGCCGCCGAGCAGGAAGTTGAACGGACCGGTGAAATGGCTGTCGATATGCGCTTCGGCCGAATATTGGCGGTTCACCTGGCGCGAACGATCGAAATCGATGCTTTGCGGATAGCAGCCGATGCCGTTGCCGCCGAAGACGCCGACGCCGTTCGGATCGGCGGCCGATTGGCACACGCTGCCCGTGCCGTTCGGGATCAGCGTCTGGCGCACGCCGTTGAGGAACGGGGCCAGGCTGCCGGTGCGGCCATAGGCGTTGAGCGCGGCCAGCCCCGCATTGTTGGCCAGCGGGCCCTCTACCGCGAGGTTGTAGTCGGTCGTGCTGTCGACGACGTTGCGCGTATAGCCACCGGTGAAGGTGAAGTTCACCGTGCCGAAATCATGGAAGACCTTGGCAGTATATTGTTCTTCTTCGGCATAATAGGTCGGGTCGTGATCGATGTTCACGGTGCGCACGTCGGCCGGGTTGGTGACGCCGGCATAGGTGTCGGTCCCGTTCAGATCCTGCAATCCGAACGGGCGCAGCCCGGCGCCGCCCTGCGTGGCGAACAACTGGCTGGAGCTCAGCACCGCGGCGAGCGTCGAATTGCCGTTCGGCTCTTCATAGGCGAGCCGATCGGGCAGGCAGCCCAGAATGCCGGTCGGGTCGCGGTGGCAGAGCTGTTTCTGGATGCGGCTGCGATCGTCGCGCTCGTGGAAATAATAGCCGATCAGGTCGATCCGGGTGTCGCTCGTCGGTGCCCAGGACAGCGTGCCGCGCAGCGAATACAGGTCGCGCCCGTCGATGTCGCGGTTGTCGTAGGTGTTGTGGGTATAGCCGCCACGGTTGAGATATGTGCCCGCCAGCCGGATTCCCAGCGTGTCGGTAAAGGGCAGGTTGAGCATCGCCTTCACGCGCTTCGAATCGTAATTGCCATATTCGAACTCGCCCGCCGAATGGATGCCCGACAGATCGGGTTTGGCGGTGATGAAGTTGACGACACCCGAGGTGGCGTTGCGGCCGAACAGCGTGCCCTGCGGCCCGCGCAGCACCTCGACGCGCTCCAGATCGAAGAACTCGCTTTCGAACAGGCGCGTCGTCACCAGCGGCATGTCGTTGACGTGGATCGCGGTCGCGGTGTCGCAGGTCGCGCCGGTGCACAGGTCGCCGATGCCGCGGATCGTGAAGCTGGACGTCGTGAAATTGGTCTTGGTGAAGGTGACGTTGGGCAAGGTCTGCTGAAGCGCCAGCGGGTTGACGATCTGCTGCCGCTCCAGATTCTCGGCGGTGAAGGCGCTGACCGCGATCGGCACGTCTTGCAGCCGCTGCGACTGGCGCTGTGCGGTGACGACGATGTCGCCCGGCATCGTCGCAGGCGCGGTGCGGGCGTCATCGGTGGGCGTGGAGGTCGCCTCCTGCCCAGGCCCGTTGGTGGGCGCGCCATCCTGCGCGGAGGTGGTCGAGGCGGTCTGCGCCACGGCGGGCGTAGCGATCAGCAACGCGAGCGCCGACGCGGCGAGCAGTTCGGTCTTTTTCATGCTAGCATCCCCCCATTCGAGCCCCCTCCGATCTTGCGTCGGCGGTGTTCGATTGTTCGGTACGGAGATTAGCGACGAAAAAAAATGGCCGTCAATCGAATTTTATCCCGCTTTGCCGCGGGTCAACGGAGATGTTGCCGGAATGAAACAGTTGCTCTTTAGAACTTATGTCCTGCTGGCCGGCGACGGCCGTAGCGGCATCTCGGGATCGGCGGAGGCGTCGCATGGATGATCTTCACGCGTCGCCCGACGATGGCGATCTGATCGCCGCGCCCGGCCAGAGCGACGTGCCCGCCGATGTCGCCGCCGCCATCCGCACGCTGATCGCCTGGGCCGGCGACGACCCCGGGCGCGAGGGGCTGGTCGACACGCCCCGCCGAGTCGCCAAGGCGTGGAAGGAATATTGCGCGGGCTATGCCGACGACCCGGCGCATCATCTGGAGCGCGTGTTCGAGGAGGTGGGCGGCTATGACGAGATCGTGCTGCTGAAGGACATCCCGTTCCAGTCGCATTGCGAGCATCACATGGCGCCGATCATCGGCCGCGCGCATATCGCCTATCTTCCCAAGGACCATGTCGTCGGCATTTCCAAGCTGGCGCGCGTGCTTCACGGCTTCGCACGGCGCTTGCAGGTGCAGGAGCGGCTCACGGCCCAGGTGGCGGATTGTATCTGGAACAAGCTGCAGCCGCAGGGCGTGGCGGTGGTGATCGAGGCGAGCCATGCCTGCATGACCGCGCGCGGCGTACGCACCCCCGGCGTGACGATGGTGACGAGCCGGATGATGGGCGTGTTCCGCGATGACGATCGCAGCCGCAAGGAGGTGCTGGCGTTGATGGGGCATCGCTCGTGATGCGAACCGTTCTGGTTACCGGCGGTGCGCGGCGGCTGGGGGGTGCGATCGCGCAGGCGCTCGCCGCGGCCGGTCACCGTGTGGTGATACATCACCATGGTTCGGCGTCCGATGCGAACGCGGTGGCGGCGCGGATCGGAGCGGTGACTGCCGAGGCGGACCTGTCCGATCTGGCGCAGGCCTCCGCGCTGATCGGCCGTGCACGCGCGGCGGCGGGTGCCCCGATCGACGGGCTGGTGAACAGCGCGTCGGCGTTCCTGTTCGACCGGCCCGAGGCGATCGACCCGGCGTTGTTCGCGACGCTGGGCGCGATCAACGCGGGCGCGCCCTCGCTGCTCGCGAGCGCGCTGGCGGCGCAGGACGATGTGGCGGACGGATCGGTGGTGAACATCCTCGACCAGAAGGTCGCGAACCTCAATCCCGACTATTTCTCCTATACCTGCGGCAAGCTGGCGCTGGACGGTGCGACGCGGATGCTCGCGCAGGCGCTCGGCCCCCGGATCCGCGTGAACGCCGTCTCGCCGGGTCTCACGCTGCCGAGCGGCGACCAGACGTCCGAGCAGTTCGCCAGCGTCGCGAGCCGGAACCTGTTGCGTCGGCCGGTGGGCGCCGATGCGGTGGCAGATGCCGTGGTGTACCTGATCGGTTCGCATGGCGTCACCGGGCAGAATCTCTTCGTCGACTGCGGCCAGCGCTTCGTCGCCTCGGCGCGCGACGTGATGTTCGAGGACGCGACGGCGGAAGGCGCACATGGCTGAATTCACCACCATCCTCGACGCGCTGTCGGTGATGATCCGCCTCGGCATCCACCCGCACGAGGCCGAGCCGCAGCGCGTGATCGTCTCGCTCGCAATGACCGTCGACTATCCCGCACCGCTCGACGAGGATTCGATCGACCGGGTGCTCGACTATGATTTCGTCCGCGAGGCCATCCTGTCGCTGGCGGCCACGCGCCGCTTCGCGCTCCAGGAAACGCTGTGCGAGACGATCGCCGCTTTGTGTCTCGCCGACGCCCGCGTGACGCGCGTCACCGTCCGCACGATGAAGGCGGACATATATCCCGACGCGCGCGTCGGCTGCGAGGTGATGCGCGGGCGGTGAGGGGGGCTGGTCGGGTGGCCTGGCGAGCAAAGGCGCGTCGACAGATACGCCGAGCCGTTAAACTCTGTTGAAAGGCCATCATGTTGCGATTGACGGGAAAAAGGTGCGTCATAACCGGTGCGGCGCGCGGTATCGGCCGCGCAATATCCGTCCGATTCCATGAGGAAGGGGCGCTCGTCATCCTCACCGACATCGACGAAAAGATGGGATCGGCGGCGGCTGCCGAGATCGGCTGCCGGTTCGAACCGCTCGACGTGCGTGAAGAAGCCGATTGGTCACGTCTGGCGGCCATCATTCCCGCGGCCGATGTGGTGGTCAACAATGCCGGTGTCACAGGGTTCGAGGCGGGGATGGTGCCCCATGATCCGGAACATGCCAGCCTTGCGGATTGGCGGGAGGTGCACCGCGTCAACCTGGATGGAACGTTTCTCGGCTGCCGTTACGCCATCGGCGTGATGAAAGAAGCCGGCATGGGATCGATCATCAACATATCCTCGCGATCGGGACTGGTTGGTATCCCCGGTGCGGCCGCCTACGCCTCGTCCAAGGCCGCGATCCGCAACCACAGCAAGACCGTCGCGCTCTACTGCGCCCAACAAGGCTGGCGCATCCGGTGCAACTCCATCCACCCGGCCGCCATCCTCACGCCGATGTGGGAAGCGATGCTCGGCAACGGCGCAGACCGGGATTCCAAAATGCAGGCGTTGGTAGCCGATACGCCGCTCAAGCGGTTTGGATTGCCCGAAAAGGTAGCGGCTATTGCGGTCACGCTCGCCTCCGACGAAGCCACCTATGTCACCGGCACGGAAGTGAACATCGATGGCGGGCTGCTCGCCGGCTCGGTCGCGTCGCCGGGGTGACCGTGGCGGGCGTGATGGATGCCTAACTATGCGTCTTTCAACTTCGAAAGCATGGAGAGGATAGTTGGGTGGCGAGCCGCAATCCCGTTGCCGATTAAGCAGAGTAACTACGGCGCCCCCCGCGGCGGCGCTCACTCACACCCGGTTCGCCGCGCTCAGCACTGCGCGGACGCTGGCGGTGGCGATGTCGGTGTCGAGGCCCACGCCGAACACGGTACGCCCGTCCGCGGTCCGGCATTCGACATAGGCAGCGGCTTGCGCATCGGCGCCGTGGCCAATCGCGTGCTCGCTATAATCCACCACGTCGAGCGCCGGGCCGGTGCTCGTCTCCAAGGCGGCGATCACGCCCGAGATCAGGCCGTTGCCGCGTCCGGTGATCGAGCGCTCCTCGCCGTCCACCGCGACGCGGCCGATGAAGATCCGCTCGCCCGCCGCGCCGCTCTCCTCATAATCGCGCAGCACGAACCGGTCCGCGTCGCGCGGCAGATAGACCTGCTCGAACCGGCCCCAGATGTCGGCGGCGTTCAGCTCGCGGCTGGTCTCGTCCGCCAGCCGCTGGACGTGCGCGCTGAAATCGGCCTGGAGGCGCTTGGGCAGTTTCAGCCCCTTGTCCTGCTCGATCACCCAGGCGACACCGCCCTTGCCTGACTGCGAGTTGACGCGGATCACCGCCTCGTAGCTGCGCCCCAGATCGGCGGGGTCGATCGGCAGATAGGGCACCTCCCACAGCGTGTCGTTCTTCGCGGCCTGCGCGGCGAAGCCCTTCTTGATCGCATCCTGATGGCTGCCCGAAAAAGCGGTGAACACCAGATCGCCCGCATAGGGGGTGCGCGGGTGGATGGGGATGTTGGTGCAATAATTCACCGTGTTCACCACCGCATCGATGTCCGACAGGTCGAGCTTCGGGTCGACGCCCTGGGTGTAGAGATTGAGCGCGACGGTGACGAGATCGCAATTGCCGGTGCGCTCGCCATTGCCGAGCAGGCAGCCTTCGACCCGGTCGGCGCCCGCCATCATTCCCAGCTCCGCGGCCGCCACGCCGGTGCCGCGATCATTGTGCGTGTGCAGGCTGACCACGACGCTGTCGCGGTTGCGGATGTGCCGGCCGAACCATTCGATTTGATCGGCATAGACGTTGGGCGTCGCGCATTCGACGGTGGCGGGCAGGTTGAAGATGATCGGCCGTTCGGGCGTCGGTGCCAGCACCTCCATCACCGCCTCGCAGACCTCCAGGCTGAAATCGAGTTCGGCGGTCGAGAAGGTTTCCGGGCTGTATTCGAACTGCCAGGCGACATCCGGCTGCTTCGCGGCTTCGTCGCGCAGCACCTTGGCGCCGGCGATCGCGATTTGCTTCACCTGCGCGCGGTCCATGCCGAAGACGATCTTGCGCCATGCCGGGCTCACCGCGTTGTAGAGATGGACGATCGCCGATTTCGCGCCCTTGAGGCTGGCGAAACTCGTCTCGATCAGGTCGCGGCGCGACTGGGTCAGCACCTGGATCGTCACGTCGTCGGGAATGCGATCCTGCCGGACGAGGCCGGAGATGAAGTCGAATTCGGTCGCGCCGGCGCTGGGAAAGCCGACTTCGATCTCCTTCAGGCCGATCTTCACCAGCAGATCGAAGAAGCGCGTCTTCTTCTCGGCGTCCATCGGGTCGATCAGCGCCTGGTTGCCGTCGCGCAGGTCGGTCGAGAGCCAGCGGGGCGCCTGGGTGATGGTGCGCGACGGCCATTGGCGGTCGGGCAGGGCGATGGTGGGAAAGGGGCGGTATTTGGTCGATGGGTCGCGCAGCATGGCTCGGTCTCTCGGTGGTTCGGGAGCGTTCGGGTCAGCCCTCAGGCGCGGGGTGCGCCGCAGCGGGCACACCATCGGGTGACGCGCCTAAGGGCGCGTAAGTCGAAGGAGCGTGGGCAGCCGATGCGTCATCGCCGTGCTGGGTAGCGCGTCAGGGGCGCAATTGTCCAGCAGAACCGTCGAACAGCCGATCGAGGGGGCTGGCGGGCAGGAACCACAGCATCGCCACCAGCGCGGCGGCGGCGATGCCGAGCCAGGGCTCCCAGAGCGCCAGCACGAGCCCCAGCGCATAGATCAGCGTGGCGGCCACGCCCTTGCGGATCGTGCGCCGGTGGTAACGCTCCGCGCGCGGGCCCTGGACGCCCGTCCGCCGGATCACGCGCTGCAACGGCACATAGGCGAGCGTCGGCAGCAGCAGGATGACGAGATACACCCCGGTCGCACCGCGGCTGAAATGCTGGCCCCCCAGATAGGCCGTGGCGAACGGCACGAGCGACAGCGTGAAGAGCAAGGCGAGGTTCCACCAGATCAGCGCGTTCGTCACCCGGCGGGCATGGCTGAACAAGCGGTGATGGTTCGCCCAATAGAGACCGACATAGGGAAAGCTCAGCGCATAGGCGAGGAGCGTCGGCCAGAGCGACCAGAGATGCCCGAGCCCTGCCGCCTCGGGCGGATGGAACTCGAGCACCATGATGGTGATGATGATCGCGATGACGCCGTCGGAAAAGGCCTCGACCCGGCCGATGCCGGGAACACCCTCGCCGACGGCATCGTCGTCGCTCACTGCTTCTCGAACGCCGCGTTGATGACGAGCACGGTTTCGTCCGAAACGAGCGGGACATATTTGGTCACGCCGAAATCGGCGCGCTTGATCGCGATGCGACCGAGAAAGCCGACCGAGGCCTTCTTGCTCATCGGGTTGGTTGCCGCGCCGAAGAAACGGGCACGCAGGACGACGGGTTTGGTGACGCCGTGTAGCGTCAGCATGCCGTCGATCTCCGCGCCGCCACCCATCGCGCGCACCGCGGTCGACTTGAAGGTCGCGGTCGGGAACCTGGCAGTGTCGAGCCAGTCGGCGCTGTTCAGCTCCTCGGTCAGCTTGGTGCTGGTGGTCTGGATGCTGGTCGTCGGGATCGTGACGGAAACGGTGGCGGCCGTCGGTTTGGCCGGGTCGATCGTCAGCTTGCCGCTACCGCCCGAGAAGGTGCCGGCGAACGGCGAAATGCCCATGTGGCTGACGCTGAACGTCACCTGCGTGTGAGTGGGTTCCAGCGCGTAAGTGCCCGCGGCCACGTCGGCGGGTGCGCCCGCGCCGTGAAGCGGATCGGGGATCGCCATCTGTGCAAGGGTGGGACTGGCAACGAGCGCGGCGAGCGCGAGCGGAAGGATGAAACGGCGCATGGTGAACTCCCTTTTGATGATGGGGAGAGTGACGGGCTGGCACGCCGAGGTCAAACGCCGTCCTCGCAACGATATGTTTCCGCATGCCTCCCTCCCGTATGGGGAGGGGAGGCATGTCCGATCAGTTCCGGGCCTTGTCGACCAGCGCGTTCTTGCCGATCCACGGCATCATCGCGCGAAGCTCCGCGCCGACCTTCTCGATCGGATGCGCGGCGGCGGCCTTGCGGGCGGCCTTCAGCTCCGGCTGGCCTGCGCGGTTGTCGAGCACGAAATCCTTCACGAACCGGCCGCCCTGGATGTCGGCGAGCACGCGCTTCATCTCGGCCTTCGTCTCGTTGGTGATGATCCGCGGGCCGGTGGTGATGTCGCCATATTCGGCGGTGTTGCTGATCGAATAGCGCATGTTGGCGATGCCGCCTTCGTACATCAGGTCGACGATCAGCTTCACCTCGTGCAGGCATTCGAAATACGCCATCTCGGGCGCATAGCCGGCCTCGGTCAGCGTCTCGAAGCCGGCCTGGATCAGGTGGGTCAGGCCGCCGCAAAGCACGGCCTGTTCGCCGAACAGATCGGTTTCGCATTCCTCGCGGAAGTTCGTCTCGATCACGCCCGACCGGCCGCCGCCCACGCCGCTGGCATAAGCGAGCGCCAGGTCATGCGCGTTGCCGCTGGCGTCGCGTTCGATCGCGATCAGGCAGGGCACGCCGCCGCCGCGGACATATTCGCTGCGCACCGTGTGGCCCGGGCCCTTGGGCGCGATCATGATGACGTCGAGATCGGCGCGCGGCTCGATCAGGCCGAAATGCACGTTGAGGCCATGCGCGAAGGCGAGGGCGGCGCCCTGCTTCATATGCTCGTGATAATCGGCGGCATAGATCGCGGCCTGATGCTCGTCGGGGGCGAGGAACATCACGATATCGGCCCATTCGGCGGCTTCGCGGTTCGACTTGACCGCGAAACCCGCCTCGATCGCCTTCTTCGCGGTGGCCGAGCCTTCGCGCAGTGCGATGGCGACGTCCTTCACGCCGCTGTCGCGCAGGTTCTGCGCATGCGCATGGCCCTGGCTGCCATAGCCGACGATGGCGATCTTCTTGTCGGTGATGAGGTTCAGATCGGCGTCGCGATCATAATAGACACGCATTTCTTTTCCCTTTTCCCCCCTCCCCTTGCGGGAGAGGCTACGAAGACTTGCCAGCTTGCTGGCCGGTCGGAGTTGGTGAAGGGGAGCGGGTGGGGGACCCCCTCACCCTCCCATCGGCTTTGCCGACGGGCCCCTCCCTCTCCCGCGAGGGGAGAGGGGATGAATCAAGCGGCGTCCCGACCCCGTGCGATGGCGACGATGCCGGTGCGGGCCACCTCGACCAGGCCCACCTCTGCCATCAGGCTGACGAACGTGTCGATCTTCTCGATTCCGCCCGTCACTTCGAACACGAAGCTGGTGGTGGTCGCATCGAGCACGCGGGCGCGATAGACTTCGGCGAGGCGCAGCGCCTCGATCCGGTGATCGCCCGTGCCGGCCACCTTCACCAGCGCCAGTTCGCGCTCGACATGCGGGCCCGCGGCGGTGAGATCGGTCACCTTGTGGACCGGGATCAGCCGGTCCAGCTGCGCCACGATCTGTTCGAGCACCGAGGGCGAGGCCGACGTCACGATCGTGATCCGGCTGACCGCCTTGTCCGCGGTCACCTCGCTGACGGTCAGGCTCTCGATATTGTAGCCGCGCGCGGTGAACAGCCCGGCGATCCGCGCGAGGATCCCCGGTTCGTTGTCGACGATGACGGCGAGCGTATGCCGCTCGGCCTTGTCCTGCGTGATGTGCATGGGCCTACACCAGCGCCCTGGCTTCGTCGTCCATCGTGCCGGACACCTCGTTGGCCTGAAGGATCATGTCGGTATGCGCCGCGCCGCTGGGGATCATAGGGAAACAGTTGACGAGCTTCGACACCATGCAGTCCACGATCACCGGCCCGTCATGCGCCAGCATCGCGGCGATGCCGCTTTCCAGCGCGTCCGGCCGCTCGATCCGGATGCCCTTCCAGCCATAGGCTTCGCCGAGCTTCACGAAATCGGGCAGGCTGTCCGAATAGCTTTCGGAATAGCGGCTCTCATAGGTCAGTTCCTGCCACTGGCGCACCATCCCCATATATTCGTTGTTGAGGATGAATATCTTGACGGGCAGCCGGTATTGCTTGGCGGTGGCGAGTTCCTGGATGTTCATCTGGATCGACGCCTCGCCGGCAATGTCGATCACCAGCGCGTTGGGATTGCCGAGCTGCGCGCCGATCGCGGCGGGCAGGCCGTAGCCCATCGTGCCCAAACCGCCACTCGTCAGCCACGTGTTGGGCTTTTCGAACCCGAAATGCTGCGCGGCCCACATCTGGTGCTGCCCCACCTCGGTGGTGATGATCGGATCGCGGGCATGCGTCGCCTCCCACAAGGCGCGGATCGCGCGTTGCGGCATGATGGCGGCGCCGTCCTCGGGAAAGTCGAGGCTCTTGCGCGCGCGCCAGCCGGCGATGCGGCGCTGCCACTCGGCGGTGTCGGGCCGGGGATGCTGGCGCGCCTTCCAGATGCGGACCATGTCCTCCAGCGCATGGCCGACATCGGCGACGATGCCGAGATCGACGCGCACCGTCTTGTTGATCGACGAGCGATCGATGTCGACATGGACCTTGCGGCTGTTGGGGCTGAACGCATCGAGCCGCCCGGTCACGCGGTCATCGAACCGGCTGCCCAGTGCGACCACCAGATCGGCCTGGTTCATCGCCATATTGGCTTCGTAGGTGCCGTGCATGCCGAGCATGCCGAGCCATTGCGGGCCGCTCGCCGGATAGGCGCCCAGGCCCATCAGCGTCGAAGTGACCGGCGCACCGGTGATCCGCACCAGCTCGCGCAGCAACTGGCTGGCCATCGGCCCCGAATTGATGATCCCGCCGCCCGTGTAGAGTACCGGCCGCTCGGCGGCGGCGAGCATGTCGACGAGCTGCTCGATCTGCGCCGGATCCGCCTTCACCTGCGGGCGATAGGTCTTGTGGCGGATCGGCCCGGGCTTCGCATAGCGCGCGGTCGCGACCTGGACGTCCTTGGGAATGTCGACCACCACAGGACCCGGGCGGCCCGAGGTGGCGATGTGGAACGCCTCGTGAATCACCGCGCCCAGGCGGGCGGGATCCTTCACGAGATAATTGTGCTTCGAGCAATGGCGCGTGATGCCGACGGTATCGGCCTCCTGAAAGGCGTCCGATCCGATCAGCGCGGTCGGCACCTGCCCGGTGATGACCACCATGGGGATCGAATCCATCAGCGCGTCGGTGATCCCGGTCACCGCATTGGTGGCGCCGGGGCCCGAGGTGACGAGCACGACGCCGGGCTTGCCGGTGGAGCGGGCATAGCCCTCGGCGGCGTGCGTCGCGGCCTGTTCGTGGCGCACGAGGATATGCTTGATCCGGCCGCTGCGGAACAGCGCGTCGTAGATCGGCAGGACGGCACCGCCCGGATAGCCGAAGACGATCTCGACGCCGAGATCGCACAGCGCCTCGACGAGGATATCGGCTCCGCTTTTCTCGGCCATGATCGTGCTCCATTCGGGTGACACGCTCCCTTAGCGTGCCAAGGCGGCAGCGGCTAGGGGATTGAAAGATGCGCGTCAACCATCTTTCACATAACTAAATTGCTTGGAGGATCGGCCGGCGGCGTGGTCGCGATTGGCCATTCGGCGGGCAATTGGTTGCGAAACCACGTATATTGCCGCTTGGCATATTGCCGGCTCGCCAGTTTTGCGGTTTCCAGCGCCGCGGCACGCGACAGGGTGCCCGCCAGCATGGCGGCGATGGGCGCGACCCCGATCGCGCGGCGGACGGGCGCGTCTTCGGGCAGATCGGACCGCGCCACGAGCGCGGCGACTTCGGCGATCGCGCCTTCCTCGAACATCATATCGAGCCGGCGATCGATCCGCGCGAACAGCCAGTCGCGATCGGGCAGCAGGATGCGGGGATCGAGCGTTACGGCGTCGCCGATCCCGCCGCTTTTCGCGCGCTGCCAGTCGGCGAGCGGGCGGCCGGTCGAGCGCACCACCTCCAGCGCGCGGGCGACCCGCGTCGTGTCGGCGGGGGCGAGACGCGCGGCGGCGGCGGGGTCCTCGTCAGCCAACGCGGCATGTGCATCGGCCACGGGGAGCGCGCGGACCGCGGCGCGCACCGCGGCGTCGATCGGCGGCACGGGCGCGATCCCGTCGATCAGCGTGCGGAGGTAGAGGCCGGTGCCGCCCACCAGCACGGGCAATCGCCCCTCCGCCAGCACCGCGGCGATCGTCGCGCGCGCATCCGTCGCCCATGCCGCTGCCGAATAGGACACCGCGCCATCGACATGGCCGAAGAGCCGGTGCGGCACCGCCGCCTCGTCCGCGATCGAGGGCCGCGCGCTCAGGACGCGCAGGTCGCGATAGACCTGCGCCGAGTCCGCGTTGACGACGACGCCGTTCTCGGCAGCGGCCACCGTGATGGCCAGCGCGGACTTGCCGCTGGCGGTGGGCCCTGCGATGAGCACGATCCGCGGCTTGGGAGACGATATGTTCACAGCGACGCTGATAGCAGCCGGCGGCCTGGCCGCAGGCGATATTTCCGCCGCGACCGATCGCCTGGCGCAGGCGGGTTGCGCGCCAGGCCCGTCACGCTGGATCGACGAGGCGGTGGCCGTCGACCTGATATTCGCACGCGATCCGGATGCGGCGCGTCGCGTGCTGGAGGGCGCGTTTGCACGGACCGACGTGATCGTGCAGCCGCGTGTCGCGCGCGCCAAGGCGTTGCTCGTAGCGGACATGGATTCGACCATGATTACGGTCGAATGCATCGACGAACTCGCCGATTATGCGGGGATCAAGCCGCAGATCGCCGCGGTAACCGATGCCGCGATGCGGGGAGAGCTCGATTTCGCCGCGGCGCTCGATGCGCGCGTGGCGCTGCTCGCGGGGCTGGACGAGGGGGCGATCGACCGGTGTCTCGCCGAGCGGGTCGCCATCATGCCCGGCGCGGTGGCGCTGGTGCGTACGATGCGCGCGCGCGGGGTACGGTGCGTGCTGGTGTCGGGCGGGTTCACGCGCTTCGCCGAACCAGTTGCGGCGCAGATCGGGTTCGATCTCGCGATCGCCAATGTGCTGGAGGTGGCGGACGGCCGGCTGACCGGACGGGTGGCCAAGCCGATCGTCGGTTCGGACACCAAGCGCGCGACGCTCGACCGCGAGATCGCCGCGCGTGGGATCGCGCCCGCCGCGAGCCTTGCGGTGGGCGACGGCGCGAACGATCTGGCGATGATCCGCGCCGCTGGGCTGGGCGTGGCCTATCATGCCAAGCCAATTGTGGCCGATGCCGCCGCCGCGCGGATCGACCATGGCGACCTGACCGCGTTGCTCTACGCGCAGGGGATCGCGCGGCGCGACTGGATCACGGCCGAATAAGCCCGTGCCGGCGACCACTGGGATCGCAGGACCTCGCTTGCCCGGATCAGGGCGCCAGCACCACACAGGCCGAACCTGCGCTCTTCGCCGCCGCACAGGCCCGCGTCGCGTCCGCGCGCGAGCCGAACGGGCCGGCGACGAGACGCGTCACCGCACCGGCCTTTTCGTAGCTGGGCGTGCTGCCCGTCATCCGGCCGCGCACCTTGGCCCATTGCACCTGCGCATTGCCCGCATCGTGGAACGCGCCGAGCTGGACGCGCCAATGGCCGCCAGCAGGTGCGGCATGCACGGGGGCCGGGCGGGGCTCGGGCGATGCGTGCGCGATCACGGGCGGCCGGGGGGCGGGCGACGGCGCGGCGTGGGTCATCGGCGCGGCGGGGCGGGGCATCGGGCGCGGTGCGGCATCGGCGATGCGCGACGGCGGCACGTCGACATTGGCGATGCTGCCCGCGCGGCGCGGCGCGGGTGCGGGCTGCGCCTTGGCCTGGGCGGCATATTGCGCGGCCATCGCGGTGCCGCGCTCGCGATCGGCCGGGCTGATATACTGATCCATTTGCGACAGCGTCTGTGAGGCGGACTGGAGCCCCGACTGCGAGGCGCGCGTCATCAGCGCATAGGCGCGCGGCCAATCCTTGGCGACGCCGTCACCGTTGAACAGCATCGTGCCCAGCACGAGCTGCGCGCGCGGCTCGCCGCGGGCGACCGACTTTTCGAGCCATGGCACGGCCTCGCTCTTCCGGTCCGCCTGGAACAGCGCGAGCCCGTAATTGTCCTCCGCCTGAAGATGGCCCTGAAGTGCGGCCTTGCGGAACCAGCTTTCGGCAAGCGCCGGATCGACGGGCACGCCGCGGCCGAGCTTGTAGGCCTGGCCTAGATTGAATTCCGCATCGGCGTCGCCGGCGATCGCGGGGCCGCGCCATTGCTCGACGGCGGCACGGTAATCGCCCGCCTTCCACGCATCGACGCCCGTCTTTACATCGGCTGCTGCCGGTGCGGCGACAGCCAGCGCCGCCATCCCGATCGCACCCAAGATCCGCTTGTCCATCGCCACCACCTGAAAACGCGCCACTTGAAAAATCCGCGCCCACCATGGCGCCGTTCGCGAGCGTTGGCAAAGCCGTTAACCGCTTCTTAGTCCACCCCATGCGATCGATCTTGCAATTGGCGGGAGTTCTGGGGACCTATGCGCGTTCTCGCGATGGCATCACAAAAGGGCGGTTCGGGCAAGACGACCCTGTCGGGGCATCTGGCCGTGCAGGCGCAGCGTGCCGGATCGGGCCCGGTCGTGCTGATCGACATCGATCCGCAGGGCAGCCTGGCGGATTGGTGGAACGAGCGCGAGGCCGAATATCCCGCCTTCGCCTCCACCACCGTTGCGCGGCTCGCCGCCGATCTCGAAGTGCTGCGCCAGCAGGGCTTCAAGCTGGCGATGATCGACACCCCGCCCGCCATCACGATGGCGATCCAGAGCGTCATCAACGTCGCCGAGCTGGTCGTGGTGCCGACGCGCCCGTCGCCGCACGATCTGCGCGCCGTGGGCGCGACGGTCGATCTGTGCGACCGTGCGGGCAAGCCGCTGATCTTCGTCGTCAACGCCGCCACGCCCAAGGCGCGGATCACGTCGGAGGCCGCGGTCGCACTGTCGCAGCACGGCACGGTCGCGCCGATCACGGTCCATCATCGCGTCGATTTCGCGGCCTCGATGATCGACGGACGCACGGTCATGGAGGTCGATCCCGGCGGCAAGTCCGCCGGCGAGATCGAGGCGCTGTGGACCTATGTCTCGGACCGTCTGGAAAAGAATTTTCGCCGCACCGTGTTCAGCGTACCGCAGGCGGGCGCTGGCGCGGGCCAGCGGCCGCAGGGTGGGGGTTTCGGCCGCCGCGTGGTGGGCTGAGCGATGTTCGGAGGACCAAAACCGCTCGCATCGCTGTCGTCGGGCCTGTTGGCGCGCAAGGGGCAGGCACGCCCCGCGATGCGGCCGCAGGGCGGCAGCTTCGCCGCCACCGCCGACGATCTCGGCTGGAACGACATGGGCGCGCCTGTGCCGATCCCGCCCGTGCCGATCCCGCCCGTGCTCGTCGCCCGCGAGGCGCTCCAGGAAGAATTCGCGGAACCCGCTCCCGCCCCTGCAGCCGCGCCCCAGGCGCCGCCGACGATCGCATCCGATGCGCCCGTCGCGGTGAAGCCGGTCTCGCTCGCCACCGCGGCGCGGATCGGTCGCGAGGCGGCGGCCAAGACGGCGAAGGGCAGCAAGGCCGCGTTCACGCTGCGCCTCGATGCAGATCGGCACCTGCGGCTTCGGCTCGCGAGCGCCGTCGCCAACCAATCCTCGCAGGCGCTGGTCGCGCAGGCGCTCGATGCTTTCCTGAAGACGTTGCCGGAAGTGGAGGCGCTCGTCGCCCAGCTTCCGAAGCCGAAGACACGGTGATGGGGTTCACAGCCATGAAGACGCGCATGATGTTGGTGGGCGGCCTTTCCGCCGTGGTGATGGGCGGCACGATGGTCGGGTGTTCGGCCACCGGCGGTGGCGGCGGCGTCGCCTCGGCGAGCGATCGCAGCGCGGCGGTTGCGGCCAGGGGCGCGGCAACCGAGGCGGGCCAGGCGACGCGCGCGCTCGCACGGCACGAATCGGTGGCGGCGGTCGGCTTCGCCGAGGGAGCCGCTGGCCTTGCACCGCGCAACGCCGCGTACCGGATGCTGCTCGGCCAGGCCTATCTCCAGTCCGGCCGGTTCGTCTCCGCCAAGGCTGCGTTCGGCGAGGCGCTCGCGCTTTCGCCGCAGAACGGCCGCGCCGCGCTGAACCTCGCATTGTCCACCATCGCGACCGGCGATTATCCGGCGGCGCGACGCGTCCTTGATGCGAACAGCGCGACCATTCCGGTGGCCGATCGCGGCCTTGCCATGGCGCTTGCGGGCGATCCCGCAGGCGCGGTGGCAGTGCTGACCCAGCTTGCGCGCTCGCCGCAGAGCGATGCCAAGGCGCGGCAGAATCTGGCGCTGGCGCTGGCGCTCGGCGGCCAGTGGCAGGGCGCGCGGGTCGTCGCGGCGGCCGATATGTCGCCCGCCGATGTCGATCGGCGGATGCAGGAATGGGCGGCCTTCGCGCAGCCCGCCACAGCCTCCGACCAGGTGGCGCAATTGCTCGGCGTGCACGCCGTGGCCGATCAGGGCCAGCCGATCGCGCTCGCGCTGAACGGCCCGGTCTCGGTCGCGCAGGCGATGCCCGTGGAGCGGGCGACGAGCCCGGCTCCGGCGACGGCGGTCGCGGCAGCACCCGCTGGCAGGATCGCGTTCGCTGCGCCCCACGCGGTCGTCCAGCCGCTGCCAGCGCCGCTGCTACGCGCGGAGCCCGGCGCCACGAAGGTGGCGCTCGGCGCACCGTCGGTTGCCCCGGCGGCCGAGGGGCCCTTCTATGTCCAGCTCGGCGCGTTCGGCAACGCGGGCGTGGCGCGTGACGCCTGGGGCCGCGCCAACCGCCGCTTCGTCGGCTTTGCCGGCCATGTGCCCTCGGCCATGACGATCCGCGCGCGCGGTGCGGCGCTGTATCGCCTGTCGGTGGGCGGCTATGCGCGCGGCGAGGCGGATGCGGTGTGCCGCCGTTATCGCCAGGCCGGCGGCGCCTGTTTCGTCCGTCATGGCGCGGGCGATCAGGTCGCGGCCTGGGCGCGCCACTCGGTGCAGCTCGCCGCGCGCTGAGCTCACGCCGGCGGGGGTGCGATCTCCCGGCCGCCCTTCCACAGTCGCAGCACGCGGCCCTGGACCGGCAGACCGTCGAAGGGCGTGTTGCCGGCCGACGCCACGAACGAGTCGCCGCTGATCCGCCACGGCGTGGCGCCATCGAACAGCAGCAGGTCGGCCGGCTTGCCCGGCTCCAGCGTGCCGGTGTCGAGTCCCAGCACCGCCGCCGGGTTGCGCGCGAGCAGCGCGAACAGCGCGGGCAGCGTCACCAGGCCGTCGCGCACCAGCATCAGCGCGAGCGGCAGCAGCGTTTCCGCCCCCGCCATCCCGGCCGCCGAATCGGCGAAGGGCAGGCGCTTGGCCTCGGGGCCCTGCGGATCATGGCCGGAGGCGATCACGTCGATCGTGCCGTCCGCCACCGCGGCCAGCGCCGCGCGCCGATCGCTTTCCGCGCGCAGCGGCGGCGAAAGATGCGCGAAGGTCCGGAAATCGCTCATCGCGATGTCGGAGAGATGGAGATGCGCGGGGGTGATCCCGCACGTCACCGGCACCCCCCGGCGCTTGGCCGCGCGGACCAGATCGAATCCGCCCGCGGTCGTCACCTGGCGGATGTGGAGCCGCGCGCCCGTTTCCTCCGCCAGCATCAGGTCGCGCGCGATCGCCAGCGCCTCGGCGGCGGCGGGGGCGGCGGGCAGGCCCAGCCGAGTCGCGGTCTCGCCCGCGGTCGCCACCGCATCGCCGATCAGCCCGCCATCCTCGGCATGGACGACCATCGCCACGTCGAGATCGCGCGCATAGGCGAGCGCGCGGTGCATCACGCCGGCATCCGCGATCCATCCCCGCCCGGTGCCGACCGCACGCGCGCCAGCCGAAGCGCAGATCGCCATCTCGGCCAGATCCGCCCCCGCCAGCCCGCGCGTGGCGGCGGCGATCGGGTGGATCCACAGATCGGGCTTGCCGATCAGCGCGGCACGCTGGACGATGCCGGGATCGTCCAGCACCGGCGACTGATCGGGCATTAGCCCGACGCGGACGATCCCGCCCGCGCGGCAGGCGGCGCGATCGACCTTGAACACGCCCAGATCGACCAGCGCGGGCGCCAGCATCTTGCCCCCGCAATCCACCGTTTCTGCGTCGGAAGGCAGGTCGAAATTGCCGACGGCGCGGATCGTGCCGTCCTCGACCAGCAGGCCGCCCGGCCGCTCGCCACCCACCGGGCAGACGAGCGATGCGTTGAGGAATGCGCGCTTCATGCCCAGCCCTCCACGCCGCGCGCACGCCTCGTCAGCACGTCGAGACACGCCATCCGCACCGCCACGCCCATCTCCACCTGCTCGGTGATCGCCGAGCGCGCATGGTCCGCCACCACCGAGTCGATCTCGACGCCCCGGTTCATCGGCCCCGGATGCATCACCAGCGCGTCGGGCACGCGCGCGAACCGCGCCTCGGTCAGCCCGTAGCGCATCCGATATTCGCGCGCCGATGGGATATAGCCGCCCGCCATCCGCTCGTTCTGCACGCGCAGCATCATCACCACGTCCGCCCCCACCAGCGCGGCGTCGAAATCGGTGAAGGCGGTGACGCCCATCCGCTCGATGGCGGGCGGCATCAGCGTGGAGGGCGCGCATACCCGCACCTCCGCCGCCAGTGCGGTGAGCGCCAGGATGTTCGACCGCGCGACGCGGCTGTGGAGCACGTCGCCGCAGATCACCACGCGCTGGCCGGCGATGGCGCCGCGCCGCCGCCGGATCGTCAGCGCATCGAGCAGCGCCTGGGTCGGATGCTCGTGCCGCCCGTCGCCCGCGTTGAGCACGGGGCAATCCACCTTGCCCGCGATCAGCCGCACCGCGCCCGACGCCATGTGGCGGATGACGATCACGTCCGCGCGCATCGCGTTCAGCGTCTTGGCGGTGTCGATCAGCGTCTCGCCTTTCTTCACGCTGGATTGCGCGGCGTGCATGTTGACGACGTCGGCGCCCAGACGCTTGCCCGCGATCTCGAACGACAGCAAAGTGCGCGTCGAATTCTCGAAAAAGGCGTTGATCTGCGTCAGGCCGGCCAGCCTCTTGTCGGGCGTGGCATGTGCGCGGTTCGCGTCCACCCAGGTTTCGGCCTCGTCGAGCAGGAAGGCGATCTCGTGCGGCTCGAGGCCGTCGATCCCGGTCAGGTGCCGGTGCGGGAACACGGCGCCCCCGTCGATCAGCGTGGCGGGGCGGTGGTCCGATCTGGTCATCGAGGGTGTCGGGTAGCGGCCGGAACACGGCCGTGCAAGCCGTGCGGCGCCGAAGCGGAGGGCCGAAGTGGAGGAAGTGGAGGTGTGTGAAGCATCGAAGTGGAAGGACAGTGTGGCTGTCGCTCCGGCAGGCGGGCGGCGTGGCGGACGGCGTTCGGCATGCCGCCGAGATCGCACGGATGCCGCCTTGTAGGACAGCGGCTGACGCGGCGTGGTCGCTGCGCTATGGCGCGGCGATGACGGTCCGCACGCTCTTCGCCTCGCTCCTGTACGAAGGGTCGCTCGACGATCCCGCGCTCGTCGCCGATCTGGAGGCGTCGTGCCGTGCGCTGGCCGAGGACGACGGGGCGGGGCGGCGCTGGTCCAAGGCGCATGGCTATCGCGGCTATACCTCCTATGCGTCGCTGAACGACCTGCCGCAGCGCGATCCGGCCTTCGCCGATCTGAAGCGCGCGCTCGACCGGCATGTCGCGGCGTTCGCGAAGGAATGCGCGTTCGATCTGGGCGGGCGCAAGCTGAAGCTCGACAGCCTCTGGGCGAACGTCCTGAAACCCGGGGGCGCCCACACCGCGCATCTCCATCCGCACAGCGTCGTGTCGGGCACCGTCTATATCGCGCTGCCCGAGGGTGCGCGCGGGCTGAAGCTGGAGGATCCCCGGCTGCCGATGATGATGGCCGCGCCGCCACGGCTCGCCGACGCGCCCGACGCCCTGCGCACCTTCGTGGAGGCGGTGCCGGTGGCGGGCAGCGTGTTCTTGTGGGAAAGCTGGCTGCGCCACGAGGTGCCCGCGGGCACGGGCAAGGGCGAGCGGATCAGCGTGAGCTTCAACTATCGCTGGTAAGTGCCTGTTTCAGAATGCCGGATCACCCGCCACCAGCGCATCGATCGCACCCTGCAGGATATAGGCGGCGGCCATGTTGTCGACCCGCTCGGCACGTTTGGCGCGGCTCATATCGGCCTCGATCAGGGTGCGCGTGACGGCTTGCGTCGACCAGCGCTCGTCCCACAGCAGGATCGGCAGACCCATGTCGACGCAGTTGCGCGCGAACGCCCGAGTCGACTGGCTGCGCGGGCTTTCGCTGCCGTCGAGATTGAGCGGCAGTCCGATCACGATCCCGCGCACCGCCTGCGCGGCGATCAGCCCGGCGAGCGCGGCCTTGTCCTTCATGAACTTGGTGCGGCGCACGAGCAGCGCCGGGCTCGCGAAGCTCCACCCCGCGTCGCACAGCGCGGTGCCGATCGTCTTGGTGCCGACGTCGAGGCCGATCATCCGGCCGCCCAGCGGCAGCGCTTCGCGAAAGACGGCGCGATCGACGGTCAGCACGCTCATCGCCCGAACGCCGCCAGCCGCCGCGCCGCATCCGCGCGAACATTCGCCCAGAACAGGCTGTAATCATAGACATGATAGTTGTTGCCCGGCAGCACATAGCTGCCGACGTTCGGGGGCGGCCCGATCAGCAACAGCCCCGGCGGGGCGCAGCGCGCGGGCACCGCCTGCGTCATGATGACCGCGTCCGACAGGTCCTTGTTCGGATAGAGCGTGCCGAGATTCGCGCTGGCCGCCGCGGCGGCATCGGCGGTGCCCGTCAGCGGGTTGGTGCAGACCATCGCCGTGCCCTTGCGCGGCGCGCCGGTGAATCCCGTAGTCGCGTCATACCCCTCGACCACCAGAGAAGGATCGGCGGGCTCGGCATAGCTCTGCCAGGACAGGATGCAGCCGGCCTGATCGCCGCGCGTGCATTCGGGCAGCCCGAGCCGCGGCAGATCGGTGCTGCGCGAGATCGGCCAGCCGACGACATAGGCCGCGACGATCCGGTGCGACAAGGCGGGGTCGGGCGCGATCCGTTCGCGCAGCAGCCGCTCGAGATGGAGCGCGCCCTGGCTGTGGCCGGCCAGCACGATCGGCCGATCGGGGCCGATCTGCGTCAGGAATGCGTCGAACGCCGCGGCCACGTCGCCATAGGCGAGATCGAGCGCGCGACCGGCGTCGGCGGCGGTCGTCAGGAACGCGCCGAACGTCGCCTGGCGGTAGCGCGGCGCCCAGACCTGGCCGACGCCATTGAACGCGCTCGCCTGCCCGCGCAGGAACAATACGGCGCGGCCATTGGCCTCGGCATCGTTCAGCGGCGCGTTCCAGTGATCGCGCGCGAGATAGGATGTGGGGTGGACGAAGAAGACCGCCGCGCCCGGCGCTTGGGTGGGCGCAGCCCCCGCGGGCGTCCAGAGCGAGGGGTTGCCGGCGATGTCGGGCCGCGCGATCCACATCGCGGCGGGCGCATAGGCATTGGGCGAGACGCGGCGCTGCACGGCGAACGCCGTTCGCGGCACGAGTGCCATCCGCAGGAGCTGCGTGCCGTAGAGCCGATAGGCGAAGGCGCCCGCGATCACGAGCACGATCAGCACGGCGAAGGCATAGAGGAACTTGCGGGCCATCGTTGCACCCTTGCACGGGGCGCGGGCCGGATGCTAGCCGGGCGCCATGTCCGTCACACCCGCAACCGTGAAGAAGATCGCGAGCCTGGCCCGCATCGCGATCACCGAGGAGGACGCGACCCGGATCGCGCCCGAGCTCGGCAACATCCTGGGCTGGATCGAAATGCTGGAGGAGGTCGACACCCAAGGTGTCGAGCCGATGACGGCGGTGATCCCCAACCATCTGCGGTTGCGCGACGACGTCGTCACCGATGGCGGCATCCGCGAACAGGTTCTGGCCAACGCGCCCCAGGCCGAACACGGCTTCTTCACCGTGCCCAAGGTGATCGAATAATGACCGAGCTGACCGATCTGGGCGTGGCCGCGATCCGCGACGGCGTGCGCGAGGGCGCCTTTTCCGCACGCGAAATCGCCGACGCCTTCGTGACGAAGGTGAGCCGCGCCAAGGCGTTGAACGCGTTCCTTGTCGAAACGCCCGAACATGCGATCGCCGCCGCCGACGCCGCCGACGCGGCGCGCGCGGCGGGCGAGACGCCCAAGCCGCTGGCCGGCGTGCCGATCGGGATGAAGGACCTGTTCTGCACCAGGGGCGTGGCGACGACGGCGGCGAGCCACATCCTCGAAGGCTTCGTGCCGACCTATGAATCGCGCGTGTCGCAGAATCTGTGGGATGCGGGCGCGGGGATGCTCGGCAAGCTGAACATGGACCAGTTCGCGATGGGCTCGTCCAACGAGACGTCGGCGTTCGGCAACGTGATCTCGCCGTGGCGACGACGTGACGGCGGCAATGCGGCGCTGGCACCCGGCGGCTCCTCGGGTGGCTCGTCGGCCGCGATCGCGGCGCGGCTGTGCCCGGGCGCGACCGGCACCGACACCGGCGGATCGATCCGCCAGCCCGCCGCCTTCACCGGGATCGCGGGGATCAAGCCGACCTATGGCCGCTGCTCGCGCTGGGGCACGATCGCGTTCGCCTCCAGCCTCGATCAGGCGGGGCCGATGGCGCGCGACGTGCGCGACTGCGCGATCCTGCTGGAGGCGATGGCCGGGTTCGACCCGCGCGACTCGACCTCGCTGAAGCTCGACGTGCCCCGGTGGGAAGCGGGATTGTCGGGCGATCTGAAAGGTTTGCGCGTCGGCATTCCCAAGGAGTATCGCGTCGACGGGATGCCCGCGGAGATCGAGGCCTTGTGGCAGCAGGGCATCGCCTGGCTGAGCGACGCCGGTGCCGAGATCGTCGAGGTCTCGCTGCCGCACACCAGATACGCGCTGCCCGCCTATTACATCATCGCGCCGGCCGAGGCCTCGTCCAACCTCGCGCGCTATGACGGCGTGCGCTACGGCATCCGCGATCTGCCCGAAGGGGCGGGGCTGCAGGACATGTATGCCGCGACGCGCGCCGACGGCTTCGGCCCCGAGGTGAAGCGGCGCATCCTGATCGGCACCTATGTGCTGTCGGCCGGCTTCTACGACGCCTATTACACGCAGGCGCAGCGCGTCCGCACGCTGATCGCGCGCGATTTCGAGCGTGCTTGGGAGCGATGCGACGTGCTGCTTGCACCGACCGCGCCGTCGGCGGCGTTCGCGCTGGGCGAGAAATCGGCCGATCCGATCGCGATGTATCTGAACGACGTCTTCACCGTGCCGTCGAGCCTCGCGGGATTGCCGGCGATGAGCGTGCCGGGCGGCCTCGATGCGAACGGGCTGCCGCTCGGCCTGCAGATCATCGGCAAGCCGCTCGACGAACAGGGCGTGCTGAACGCCGGCCTCGCGATCGAGCAGCGCGCCGGCTTCGTCGCGCGGCCGGAGGCCTGGTGGTAGACGCTTGAACCACAAAGTGTTACCACGGTAACACTGGAGATGAGCGATGAACGCCTATAGCCCCGTCACCGAAGCGAGCGACGGCAACATGACCAGCAAGGGTCAAGTGCTCATTCCCAAGGGCTTGCGCGAGCGCGCCGGTCTGGTGCCGGGCGGCGAGGTGACCGTCGGCCTGAATGCCGACGGACAGGTGGTGGTCGTGCCCCGCCAGCCGACCGAAACGCGCGAAGAGCGCAAGGCGCGGTATCTCGCACAGATCGGATCGGTGGTTGGCACGCTCGACACCGGCTTTGCGACGACCGACGATTACATGGACCATGTCCGGCCGCATCGGCACGAGGATTGGTGATCTTCGTCGACACCAACGTCCTCATCGACGTGTTGCAGGACGATCCGCATTGGCGGCCATGGTCGCTAAGGCAATTGGCCGAGGCCCGTGCCGATGGCGACCTGGCAATCGACGCGATCGTGATCGCCGAACTCAGCCGCGATTACCCGACGCTCCGCGCGCTTCAGGTGGCGGTGGCGCCGCTGGAACTGACGTCGTCCGTGCTGGACGACGCGACGGCGTTCCTGGCCGGGCACCGCTTCCTGCAAGCGCGCGCCGAGCGTGGGGAAGGAGAGGCGAAGCGGCCGCTGCCCGATTTCTTCATCGGGGCTCACGCGCTGTCGCTCGGCGCCACCTTGCTGACCCGCGATGCCAGGCTCTATCATCGCTACTTCCCCGATCTTTCCCTCATCACACCCGAGACGCATCCATGACCGACACCGCATACCGCATCCAGGGCGCTACCGGGGAATGGGAGGTCGTCGTCGGCCTAGAGGTCCATGCGCAGGTGACGTCGAACGCCAAGCTCTTCTCAGGCGCGGCGACGACGTTCGGCGCGGAGCCGAACACGCAGGTCAGCCTGGTCGACGCGGCCATGCCGGGCATGCTGCCGGTGCCGAACCGCGAATGCATCCGCCAGGCGGTGCGCACCGGCATGGCGATCGACGCGCAGATCAACCGCTGGTCGCGTTTCGACCGCAAGAATTATTTCTACGCCGATCTGCCGCAGGGTTATCAGATCAGCCAGCTCTACCATCCGCTGGTGGGGGAGGGCGCGATCGACATCGCGCTGGACGAGAAGAACCCCGACGGCGCGACGAAGCGGATCGGCGTGGAGCGCATCCATGTCGAGCAGGATGCGGGCAAGCTGATGCACGATCAGCACCCGACGCGCAGCTATGTCGACCTCAACCGGTCGGGCGTCGCGCTGATGGAGATCGTCAGCCGGCCCGACATGGCGTCTCCGGCCGAAGCCGGCGCTTACCTCCGCAAGCTGCGGGCGATCCTGCGCTATGTCGGCAGTTGCGACGGCAATATGGAGGAAGGCTCGATGCGCGCCGACGTGAACGTCAGCGTGCGCAAGCCCGGCGCGGGGCTCGGCACGCGCACCGAGACGAAGAACGTCAACTCGGTCCGCTTCGTGATGGCGGTCGTCGAGCAGGAGGCGCGGCGCCAGATCGACGTGCTGGAGGATGGTGGCACGATCGCGCAGGAAACCCGCCTCTATGACCCCGACCGCAACGAGACGCGGTCGATGCGGTCGAAGGAGGATGCGCATGATTACCGCTACTTCCCCGATCCCGATCTGTTGCCGCTCGAACTGGACGAGGCGTTTCTCGACGAATGTCGCGCGAGCCTGCCCGAGCTGCCCGACGCCAAGCGCCGGCGTTACGAGGCGGCGGGGATCGGCGCCTATCAGTCCGCCGTGCTGACCGCCGAGGTGGAAGCGGCGCGCTGGTTCGACGCGCTGCTGGAGGCGGGCGCGCCGCCAGTGGCGGCGGCGAACTGGACGACGTCCGAACTGTTCGGCGCGCTCAACCGCACCGGGCGCGACATCGCGAATTCGCCGGTGACGCCGGTGCAGGCGGCGGAACTGCTGGCGCTGGTGGCCGACGGAACGCTGTCGGGCAGCCTTGCCAAACAGGTGTTCGAGGTGATGCTCGAAACCGGCGAGGCGCCGGCCCGGATCGTCGAGGATCGCGGGCTGAAACAGACCAGCGACACCGGCGCGATCGACGCCGCGATCGACGCGATCATGGCGGCGAACGCGGACAAGGTGGCCGATTACCGCGGCGGCAAGGACAAGCTGTTCGGCTTCTTCGTCGGCCAGACGATGAAGGCGATGGGCGGCAAGGCCAATCCCGGCGTGGTCAACGCGCGGCTGAAGACGCTGCTCGGGCCGTCGGTGGCATGAGCATGGCCGCGCCGTCGCTGCTTGCCGTGCTCGGCCTGTGGGCGATGCCCGCGCTTGCGCAGACGAACGCGGCGCCGGTGGCGACGTCGCCCGTGCCCGTCGCGTCCGCGCCACTGCCGCGCGTGGCGCTGGAGACGAGCGCGGGGCGGATCGTGATCGAGGCGGATACGGTGCATGCGCCCATCAGCGCGGGCAATTTCCTGCGCTATGTCGACCAGCACCGGCTGGACGGCGTCACCTTCTACCGCGACGTGAAGGTGGCGGACCATTTCGGCTTCGTGCAGTTCGGCGCGAACGGCGACCCCAAGCGGTCGCTGCCGCCCGTCCGTCACGAGCCGACCACGGTGACCGGCATCAAGCATCTGAACGGCACGATCTCCACCGCGCGGCTCGCCCCGGGCACCGCGCGCGGCGAGTTCACGATTCTGGCGGGCGATCAGCCGGGGATGGATGCGGATCCGACGAAGCCGGGCGACAATCTGGGCTATGCCGCCTTCGGCCATGTGGTCGAGGGTATGGACGTGGTGGTGGGCGTGATGGACGCACCGGTGTCGCCGACGGCGACGTTGCGCGGGGCGTTCAAGGGCGAGGTGCCGGTGGAGGCGGTGCGGATCGTTTCGGCGCGGCGGGTGCCGGTTTCGCGGTGAGCTTTGGGCGCTTCATGCCGCGATCAGGGTAATGGCTGAACTGTTCCCCGGCGAAGGCCGGGGCCCAGTTGGAAAGGCCATCGTGACGAGGCGCGGCGTTCTCCAATAAGGGTTCTCCCACCTGGGCCCCGGCTTTCGCCGGGGAACAGATTGGGCATCCCCTAAAAACTACTGCGCATCGTCGTCCTGATTGCGCACCACGCCGCCGGTGCCGCCCACGCCGTCGGCCAGGCCGGGCGCGGTCATCGTTTCGGGTTCGGGGCCGCCTTCGCCGCGCGCCACCGCGTCGCTGCGCGCTTCCACCGCCTGTTCGATGTCGCTGCGCGGATCGGCGCGGTCGGGCGGGCTGTCGGGATGGTCGTCCGCGGGGGGCGGGCTGTCGGGCATGGTCTCGGGATCGGTCATGATCGTCCTTCTTTAGCGGCTGGTGCCGGCAAGGCCGCCGGTGCTTGCGGTCATGGCGTCGGTGCTGCCGATATCGCCGGTGTCGCCGGCCTCGCGCGTGCCGACGTCGCTGCTGGTCGGCATCGCGAAGCCCACCGGGTTCGGCGCGTCCATGTTGGGCGTCTCGGTCGGCTGGGGCGAGGGGATGTCGGTATCGGGCGCGGGCGTGTCGATCTCGTGGCCGGGCGCGTCGGGCTGGTCGAAATCGGGTGTCGGCGTCGGGAATTCGGCGGGGGGTATGCTGGCCATCGGGTTTCTCCTTGCAGGCCATCAACGCCTTGTTCGCGCAGCGGTTGCCTCGGCGCTTGCCCCGGAGCGCCCGGCTGGTATAGACGCCCGCCGACCGGCGGTGTCCTTGCGGGCGTGGCGGAACTGGTAGACGCGCTTGGTTTAGGTCCAAGTATCGCAAGATGTGGGGGTTCGAGTCCCTTCGCCCGCACCAGTCCCGCCGCCCCGCGGCGGGACGCACGCCTCAACCGATTATCCTTACCGGAAGGCCCGTTCATGCAGACTGTCGAGACGTTGAGCGAGGGGCTGAAGCGCGCCTTCACGCTGACCATCACCGCCAAGGACATCGATTCGAAGGTCGATGCCGAGCTGAAGCGCCTCGCGCCGCAGATGAAGATGCCCGGCTTCCGCCCCGGCAAGGTGCCCGCGAACCTCGTGCGCAAGATGCACGGCCCCGCGCTTCATCAGGACGCGCTGAATGCGGCGATCCAGGAAGGCGTTCAGGGCCTCGTCGCCGAAAAGGGCCTGCGCCCCGCGATGCAGCCCTCGGTGTCGCTCGGCGAGGGGTACGAGCCTGGCAAGGATGCCGAACTGACCGTCGAGATGGAGGTTCTGCCCCAGGTGCCGACGCCGGCGATCGATTCGCTGACGCTGGAGCGGCTGACGGTGCCCGTCTCGGACGAAGCGGTGACCGAGCAGTTGAAGAAGTTCGCCGATCAGCAGAAGAAGTGGGACGATGCGGGCGACAAGGCCGCCGAGACCGGCGACCTCGTCACGATGGATTTCGTCGGCAAGGTGGACGAGGTCGCCTTCGACGGCGGCACCGGCACCGACATGGCGGTCGAGATCGGCAGTGGCCGGCTGATCCCGGGCTTCGAGGAGCAGGTGATCGGCGCCAAGACGGGCGAGGAGCGCCGCATCGACGTGACCTTCCCGGCGGATTACCAGGAGAAGTCGTTGGCCGGCAAGGCGGCGACGTTCGACCTGACGATCAAGTCGGTCAAGGTGGCGGGCGAAAGCACGATCGACGACGATCTGGCGAAGGGGCTTGGCCTCGAAAGCCTGGAGCAGCTTACCGGCCTGCTGAAGGGGCAGATCGAGCAGGAGCATAACGGCCTGACGCGCACGCACATGAAGCGCAAGCTGCTCGACCAGCTGGCCGAGGGTCATGACTTCGAAGTGCCGCCCTCGATGGTCGAGGCGGAGTTCGCGCAGATCTGGTCGCAGCTGGAGCATGAGGCCGGCCACGAGGCCGATCCCGAAGCCGCCAAGGCCGAGATGGAGAATGAGCGCGAGGATTACAGCAAGATCGCCGAGCGTCGTGTGCGCCTGGGGTTGCTGCTGTCCGAGATCGGCCAGGCGAACGGCGTCGAGGTGAGCCAGCAGGAGATGAACCGCCTGATCGCGCAGGCCGCGCAGCAATATGGCGCCGAGGATCGCCAGCGCTTCATCCAGTATATCCAGCAGGAGCCGATGGCGGCCGCCCAGCTCCGCGCGCCGCTCTATGAGGACAAGGTCGTCGACTTCCTGTTCGGCAAGGCCGAGATCACCGATCGCGAGACGACCCGCGAGGAGCTGGAAGCCGCGATCGAGAGCGAAGACGGCTTCGCGACCGGCACGCACGTCCACAACCACGACGATCACGATCACGATCACGCCGGGCACGATCATGCGGGCCACGATCACGCGGGGCACGATCACGCCGATCACGACCATGCGGATCACGCCGCGCCCGCGGAAGCGGCCGAGCCTGCCGAAGCGACCAAGCCCGTCGCCAAGGGCGCCAATGCCGGTGCCGAGGTCGAGCCCGCACCCGCGCCCGTGAAGAAGCCGCGCGCCAAGAAGGCGGCGCCGGTGAGCGCGGAAACCCAGGTGCTCGAATCGTCGCCGGTGGCAGCCGAGAATGCGGAGGGCACGCAAGCCCCAGACGCCGCACCGGCGAAGAAGCCGCGCGCGAAGAAGGCCGCGACGACGACCGAGGGCTGATCTCCTGTTCCCCGGCGGAGGCCGGGGCCCAGTAGGGAGGACCAACGTGGCGGATCGCTCAGCTTCGTTATAGACCTTCCCCCACTGGGCTCCGGCCTTCGCCGGGGAACACCGTGAAGGCAGGGAGCGACACATGACCGAACCCAGAATCGCCGTCCTGCTGCCCTGCTACAACGAAGAGGCGGCGATCGCCCAGACGGTGGCGGGGTTCCGCGCCGCGCTGCCGGGCGCGACCATCTACGTCTATGACAACAACAGCCGCGACCGGACCTGCGCCGTCGCCGCAGCCGCGGGCGCGGTGGTGCGCAGCGAGCGGATCCAGGGCAAGGGCGCGGTGGTGCGGCGGATGTTCGCCGATATCGATGCCGACATCTATGTGATGGCCGATGGCGACGCGACCTATGACGCAGCGTCCGCCCCCGCGCTGGTCGATCGGCTGCTCGACGAACAGCTCGACATGATCGTCGGCAGCCGGGTGCACGAAGCGGCGGAGGCGTATCGCCGCGGCCACCAATTTGGCAACGCGCTGCTGACGGGCATGCTGACGCGGCTGTTCGGGCGCAGTTTCACCGACATTCTATCGGGTTACCGCGTGTTCTCGCGACGGTTCGTGAAGAGCTTTCCGTCCCTGTCGGCCGGGTTCGAGATCGAGACCGAGATCAGCGTCCATGCGCTCGAACTGCGGATGCCGGTCGCCGAGATCGAGACGCCCTATTATGCGCGGCCCGAGGGCTCCGAATCGAAGCTCAGCACCTATTCGGACGGCTGGCGCATCCTGCGCACGATCGTGACGCTCTATCGCATCGAGCGGCCGCTGCTGTTCTTCGGCGCGATCGGCGGCGTGTTCGCGGCGCTGGCGCTGGCGTTGGGCGTGCCGCTGATCCTCACCTATCTGGACACGCATCTGGTCCCGCGCTTCCCGACCGCGATCCTCATCACGGGTCTCGGGCTGTTCGCCGCGCTCAACGTGTTCACGGGGCTGATCCTCGACACCGTGGTGCACGGCCGGCACGAGGTGCGGCGGCTTGCCTATCTGGCGCACCGCGCGCCGTCGCGCGGGGCTTGAACTCGCCGCGACAAGCGCCGATGTTGCGGTCATCCCACACAAGCGAGTTCTTCCATGCACAATCCGTTCGAGACCGGCGATTTCGCGAGCCCGCTGGCGCATGCCGGCCTCGGTCTCCAGCAGACCCAGGCGGGTCTGGTTCCCATCGTCATCGAACAGTCGAACCGGGGCGAACGTTCCTTCGACATCTTCTCGCGCCTGCTGCGCGAGCGGATCATCTTCGTGACGGGCGGCGTCGAGGATGGCATGGCCAGCCTCATCACCGCGCAGCTGCTCTTCCTCGAATCCGAGAATCCGAAGAAGGACATCTTCATGTACATCAACTCGCCGGGCGGCGTCGTCACGGCGGGCATGGCGATCCACGACACCATGAATTATATCCGGCCGCGCGTGGGTACGGTGTGCATCGGGCAGGCGGCGTCGATGGGCAGCTTCCTGCTCGCGAGCGGCGAGAAGGGCATGCGCGTCGCGCTCACCAACGCGCGCATCATGATCCACCAGCCTTCGGGCGGCGCGCAGGGCATGGCCAGCGACATCGAGATCCAGGCCAAGGAAATTTTGCGCATCCGCGCCCGGATGAACCAGCTCTATTCGCAGTATACCGGCCAGCCGATCGAGGAGATCGAGCGCCGGATGGATCGCGACACGTTCCTCGAGGCGCATGAGGCCAAGGAATTCGGTCTGGTCGACGAGGTGTTCGACAAGCGCCCGGCGCCCGCCGACGATATGGCGAAAGCCGCCTGAGACGGGACGAAATCGTTAGGCACTTTATGCCATTGTGGTTTGCGTAAGGGGCGGGTTACCATGCCTGTCCCACAATCGGCGGGGCCGGTCTCCGCCCGAAGGATGGTTTGAATGACGAAGTTGAGCGGTGGCGACTCCAAGAGCACCCTCTATTGCTCGTTCTGCGGCAAGTCGCAGCACGAGGTGCGCAAGCTGATCGCCGGCCCCACGGTGTTCATCTGCGATGAGTGCGTGGAACTGTGCAACGACATCATCCGCGAGGAGACCAAGTCCGCCCTGGTGTCCAAGAAGGACGGCGGGGTGCCGACGCCGCAGGAGATCTGCAACGTGCTCGACGACTATGTCATCGGGCAGAAGCAGGCCAAGCGCGTGCTGTCGGTGGCGGTGCACAACCATTACAAGCGGCTGAACCACGGCGCCAAGGGTGCCGATGTCGAGCTTGCCAAGTCGAATATCCTGCTCGTCGGCCCGACGGGTTGCGGCAAGACTTTGCTCGCGCAGACTCTGGCGCGCATCCTCGACGTGCCGTTCACGATGGCGGATGCGACGACGCTGACCGAGGCGGGCTATGTCGGCGAGGATGTCGAGAACATCATCCTCAAGCTGCTCCAGGCCTCCGACTATAACGTCGAGCGGGCGCAGCGCGGCATCGTCTATATCGACGAGATCGACAAGATCAGCCGCAAGGCCGAGAACCCCTCGATCACGCGCGACGTGTCGGGCGAGGGCGTGCAGCAGGCGTTGCTGAAGCTGATGGAGGGCACGACCGCGAGCGTTCCGCCGCAGGGCGGGCGCAAGCATCCGCAACAGGAATTCCTGCAGGTCGACACGACGAACATCCTGTTCATCTGCGGTGGCGCGTTCAGCGGCCTCGAGAAGATCATCGGCGATCGCCTGCAGGGCAAGTCGATCGGCTTTGGCGCCTATGTCGCGGCGCCCGAGGAGCGGCGCACCGGCGAGCTGCTGCGCCAGACCGAGCCCGAGGATCTGCTGAAGTTTGGTCTGATCCCCGAATTCGTCGGCCGTCTGCCGGTGATCGCCACGCTCGAGGATCTCGACATCGACGCGCTGGTGAAGATCCTGAGCGAGCCCAAGAACGCGCTGGTGAAGCAATACCAGAAGCTGTTCGAGATGGAGGACGTGGAGCTGGGCTTCACCGACGACGCGCTGGTGCAGGTCGCGCGCAAGGCGATCGAGCGCAAGACCGGTGCGCGTGGCCTTCGTTCGATCCTCGAAAGCATCCTGCTCGACACGATGTTCGAGCTGCCCGGCATGGACGGCGTGGACGAGGTGATGATCGACAAGGACGTGATCGAGGGCCGCAAGGAACCGATCCGCGTCTATGCCGAAAAGAAGAAGGCGGGCGACGCCGCCTGACGGCGGCGCGCCTTCCGGCAGCGATGAAGCGGGCGTCGAGCGATCGGCGCCCGTTTTCGTGTGGGCTGTCGTCCCATCCGATGGGAAGGTCGCGGGCCTGGATCGGGATGTCAGCGGCTTGATTGGATTATCAAATCCGTTCGTGCTGAGCTCGTCGAAGCACGCTCTCCGCAGGCCTGCCTTCGCAGTCGGTACAAGCCCTTCGACAAGCTCAGGGCGAACGGAGCAAGGTCAAGTTCAACTCTACCCGCCGAGCAGCGTCATGTACGCGTCGAGCACCTTCTGGTTGGCGCTGTCCCACCGAAAGCCGGCGGCGCGGGCATGGCCGGCTTCGCCCATCGTCCGGCGCAGCGCGGGTTCGGCAATGATCCGGCCGATCGCTTCGGCATAGGCTTCGGTGTCGCGCGGCGGCACGAGGAAGCCGGTGACGCCGTGCTCGACCAGATCGACCGCGCCCGTCGCGCGCGCGGCCACCACCGGCACGCCCGCCGCCATCGCCTCGGACGTCACCTGGCCCCAGGTCTCGGTGATGCTGGGGTTGAACAGGATGTCCATCGAGGCGACCGCACGGCCCAGATCGTCGCCGCGCTGGAAGCCGGCGAAGGCGGCGTCGGGCACACGCTCGGCGAACCAGTCGCGCGCCGGCCCTTCGCCGATCACCAGCACGCGGTGCGCGATGCCGCGCGCGCGCAGCGCGGTCGTCACGTCGGCGAAGACGTCGAGCCCCTTTTCCAGCACCAGCCGCCCGAGAAAGCCGATCGCGATCTCGTGATCGGCGATGCCCAGCGAGCGCCGCCATTCGAGGCTGCGCGCCTGCGGATTGAAGCGATCGTGATCGACACCGCGCGGCCACAGATCGGCGGGCGTCGTTACGCCCCATTCGCGGATCAGCGCGGTGACCGAAGGGGTCGGCACCAGCAGGCGATCCGCACGGCCGTAGAATCGTTTCAGGATCCACAGGATCGCCGGCTCGACGAAGCCGATGTTGAGCGGCCCGATATGATAATAGCGAAAATACGTCTCGAAGCGGGTGTGGACCGAGGCGATCGAGGCGATGCCGTGCGCGCGCGCGTAGGTGAGCGCGCCGTGCCCCAGGAATTCGGGCGCCGAGACATGGATGATGTTGGGCGCGAACGCCTCCAGATCGGCGCGGGTCTCCTTGGGGAAATAGCGGCCGAGCTTGTATTCGCCGCGGCCGGGGAAGGAGAAGCCCGGCACCTTCACCAGATCGCCCGTCGGTGCGAAGGCGGGCTTGTTCGTGGTCGGCGAATAGACGCGGACGTTCACCCCGCGCGACAGCAGATAGCCGACGAGCAGGTTCTGCGCCTGGTTCGCGCCGTCCCGCACGTAATTGTAGTTGCCGCTGAACAGGGCCACGCGGAGATCGGTCGGCTGCATCGCGGCGCGTTAGCGGGGAGGGCTGGCAAACGCCATCCCCCCGCCCGACCGGGATTGATGTTCCCCAATCGTTCTCCTACAATGGTGTCATGGCGAAGCCCCAGAAACGGTATGTGTGCCAGGCGTGCGGTTCGGTCGCGTCGCGCTGGGCGGGGCAATGCGGCGATTGCGCCGAATGGAACACGATGGTGGAGGAGGCGAACACCGCCGCCACGCCCTTCCACGCCAAGCACAATCTTCAGACCGGGGGCCGGGCGATCCAGCTCGTCGGGCTGGATGCGGACATCGCGCTGCCCGATCGGATGGCGACCGGGATCGCCGAACTCGATCGGGCGCTGGGCGGCGGCTTCGTCGAGGCGTCCGCCACGCTGATCGGCGGCGATCCCGGCATCGGCAAATCGACCCTGTTGTTGCAGGCGGCGGCGAAAATGGCGCTGTCGGGCCTGCGCGTGGCCTATGTCTCGGGCGAGGAGGCGGCGGATCAGGTGCGGTTGCGCGCGCGGCGGCTGGGGCTCGGCAGCGCCCCGGTGCAGCTCGCGGCCGCCACATCGACGCGCGACATCCTGACGACGCTGTCGCAGGGCCAGCCGCCCGCATTGCTGGTGATCGATTCGATCCAGACGATGCATTCGGACCTGATCGAGGGCGCGCCCGGCACGGTCAGCCAGGTGCGCGCCTCGGCGCAGGAGCTGATCCGCTTCGCCAAGGAGCGTGGCACCGCCGTCGTGCTGGTGGGGCATGTGACCAAGGACGGCAGCATCGCGGGGCCGCGCGTGCTCGAGCATATGGTCGACACCGTTCTCAGCTTCGAGGGCGAGCGCAGCCACCAATATCGCATCCTGCGCGCGATCAAGAACCGGTTCGGCGGGACGGACGAGATCGGCGTCTTCGCGATGGCGACCGAGGGGCTGACCGAGGTCGCCAACCCCTCGTCGCTGTTCCTCACGCACCGCGACGAGAGCGTGACGGGGATGACGGTGTTTCCCGCGCTGGAGGGCACGCGCCCGGTGCTGGTCGAGATCCAGGCGCTGACGGTGCGCCTCGCAAGCGGGGCGACGCCCCGGCGCGCGGTGGTGGGCTGGGATTCGGGGCGCCTCGCGATGATCCTCGCGGTGCTGGAGGCACGGTGCGGGCTGAGCTTCTCGGCCTGCGAAGTGTATCTGAATATCGCAGGCGGCTACCGCGTGCAGGATCCCGCCGCCGATCTGGCGGTGGCGGCCGCGTTGATCTCGGCGCTGAGCGAGCGGCCGGTGCCGATCGACTCGGTCGCGTTCGGCGAAGTCGCGCTGTCGGGCGAGATCCGCCCCGTGGCGCATGGGCCGTTGCGGATGAAGGAGGCGGCCAAGCTCGGCTTCGAACGCGCGCTGGTGCCCGCGGCGGTGGCCAGCGGCAAGGCGGACCTGACGCTGACGGGGTTTCGCACGCTGGC
This sequence comes from Sphingomonas sp. CROZ-RG-20F-R02-07, assembly GCF_022662335.1. Taxonomy (GTDB): domain Bacteria; phylum Pseudomonadota; class Alphaproteobacteria; order Sphingomonadales; family Sphingomonadaceae; genus Sphingomonas. The sequence goes on from NZ_JAKNQJ010000001.1 coordinate 189,438, forward strand.
GAGCTTCGTCGATCATATGCTCGGGCGGGGGTGAGTGGGGCCGTACGGCGACTGTGCCATCCGCCCGGTCCGCATGGCGGCAAGAAGGGAACGGGTTCACGCTCCGCGTGAGCCCATTCTTCGTGGTGGTGTTCAATGGCGGCCTGATCGGAAAAGTTAGCGGCCATCATGATCGTCTCCCAACTGGGCCCCGGCCTTCGCCGGGGAACAAGGGAGAAACGGGGTGAGGATCGCTCCGGCGCACGTCAGCTTCCCATTTCAAACCTGTTCCCCGGCGAAGGCCGGGGCCCAGTTGGGCGAGGGTACTTATAGAGACCCACCATTCGTCGTGCACGATCCCGCCCAACGACACGAACAGGGAGATCGCCCCGACGCCCCGACCGCCCCCTTCCACGCACGCACTAGCGATTGTCCGTCCGCATCCCTATTCCAGCGGGCATGAACCTCACCGCCCTCGACATCATCGTGCTCATCGCGGTCGCAGGGGCAGCGATCATGGGGCTGGTGCGCGGGTTCGTGACGGAGGTGCTGTCGCTCTTCGCGTGGATCGCGATCGTCGCCGCGCTGAAGCTGTTCCACATCAGCCTCGCTCTGGCCTTGACGCACGTCGTCGGCACGGCGTCGGGCGCGGCGGTGCTCGCCTTCGCGATCATCGCCGGCGGCTGCTATATCGGCGGCCGTCTGGTGGCGAGCGCGATCGGCCGGCGGACGCGCACCTCGATTCTGGGGCCGGTCGATCGCGCGCTCGGCTTCGGCTTCGGTGCGCTGAAGGGGCTGATCCTCGCCAGCCTCGTCTTCCTGCTGGCCACGCTGGTGATCGACACGGTCGGCGGCGGCGCGGCGCGGCGGCCACTCTGGATGACCGCGTCGCGCACCTATCCGCTGCTTAACGCGACGAGCGCGGGTATCGCCGATTTCGTCGATCGCCGCCGCCATGGGCTCCCCGTCTTCGGCGCGCGCCCATTGCCTGCCAACCCTGACAATATGAGCGAGCCGACGCGATGAGCACGCCGCTCTACAATGCCGAGATCCTGCGGCTCGCCGCCACGATCCCGTATCACGAACGGCTGGCGGCACCGATGGCCACCGCGGAGCGGCGATCGCCGATCTGCGGCAGCCGGGTGACGGTGGACGTGGCGCTGGATGCGGAGGGGCGCGTGAGCGCGGTGGGGCTGCTGGTGCGCGCCTGTGCGCTGGGCCAGGCCGCGTCGTCGCTGCTGGCCGCGAACATCCTGGGCCGCACGCCCGAGGAACTCGCCGCGGCGCGCGACGCGCTGACCGCATGGCTGGCGCGCAAAGGCGAGCCGCCCGCTTGGCCGGGGCTCGGCGTGTTCGAACCCGCGCTCGACTATACCGCGCGCCACCCCTCGATCCGGCTGGCCTTCGAAGCCGCCGCAGACGCCGCCGACGCCGCGCGGGGGCCGCGCTGATGGGGCACACCGTCTCGACGTTGCGCGACGGTGTGGTCCTGCTGGGCTTCGCGCTCGGATCGGTGCTGCTGTTCCGCCGGCTGGGGCTCGGGCAGGTGCTGGGCTTCCTGGTCGCCGGCGCGATCGTCGGGCCGCATGTGCTGGGCCTGGTCGGCGATGCCGAACAGAAGATGGGGATCGCCGAACTCGGCATCACGCTGCTGCTGTTCCTCGTCGGGCTCGAACTCTCGCCCTCTCGCTTATGGGCGATGAAGCAGGATATCCTGGGCGTCGGACTGCTTCAGGTGGTGGCATGCGGGCTGGCGGTGGCGGGCGTGGTGTTCGGCCTGGCGCATGTCTCGCCCTCCGCCGCGCTCGCGCTCGGCCTGCCGCTGGCGCTGTCGTCCACCGCGCAGGTGCTGCCGATGCTGCAATCGGCGGGCCGGCTGCGCACCCCGTTCGGCGAGCGGGCGTTTTCGATCCTGCTGTTCCAGGATCTCTCGATCGTGCCGCTCATCACGATCGTCGCCGCGCTCAGCCGCGCGCCAGCGGATGCCAGCGCGCCGCCGGGATGGCTGCTCGCCCTGTACACGGTGGGCGCGATCGCCGGGCTGGTGCTGGCCGGGCGGTTCCTGCTGCGGCCCCTGTTCACGCTGATCGGCGTGCTCGGCGAGCGCGAGATGTTCATCTTCGCCGGACTGTTCACGGTGATCGCAAGCGCGGCGGTGATGGAGGCGCTGGGGCTTTCCACCGCGCTCGGCGCGTTCGTCGCGGGCGTGATGCTGGCCGACAGCCCCTATCGCCACGAGCTCGAGGCCGATGTCGACCCGTTCCGCTCGATCCTGCTCGGGCTGTTCTTCCTGGCGGTCGGCATGATGCTCGATCTTCACGCCATCGCCGAGCGGCCGTTTTTCGTCGTCGGCATGGCGGTCGCGCTGATCGCCACCAAGACGCTCATCATCTTCGCGATCGGCAAGGCGTTCCGGATGCCGTGGCGCGGCGCGCTGGCGCTCGGGCTGTTGCTGAGCCAGGGGGGCGAATTCGGCTTCGTCCTGTTCGCCCAGGCGCAGGCGGCGATGCTGATCGAACCGCAGGCCGCCAGCCTGTTCGGCGCGGTGGTCACGCTGTCGATGGCGACGACGCCGTTCCTGATGGGCGTGACGCGCCGCTTCCGTGCCGAGCCCGTGAAGGACGGCGCGGGGCTGGCCACGCCGAGCAACGACGGCGCGAGCGCGATCGTGATCGGCTATGGCCGCTTCGGGCAGACGGTATCGCGCATGCTCCAGCTTCAGCGCATTTCGGTGACGCTGATCGACACCGATACCGACATGATCGAGACGGCGGGCACGTTCGGCGCGAAGGTCTATTATGGCGACGGCACGCGGATGGATCTGCTCCGCCAGGCCGGCGCGGCGGATGCGGCGCTGCTGCTGTTCTGCATCGACGGCGACGTGATCGACGCCGAGATGCTGGCCGGGGTGAAGGCGGCGTTTCCCGATGCCGCAGTGTTCGTGCGCGCCTATGATCGGCGCAGCATGATGCGGATGGCGGGTGCGCCGATCGCCGGCGCGGTGCGCGAGGTGTTCGAATCGGCGGTGTGCATGGGGCGGCTGGCGCTCGACGCGCTGGAGGTGGACGGCGACGACATCGACCGCACCGAGGCGGAGTATCGCAAGGCCGATGCCGAACGGTTGCGGTTGCAGAGCGACAGCGGCGACCTGCGCGCGGGCATCGAGACGCTGACCGCCGAGATGAAGGATGCGCGCGCATGAACCTGCTGATGATCCTAGCCGCGCTGTCGGGCGCGATGGCGGTCGCGGCGGGGGCGTTCGGCGCGCATGGCGCGAGCGGGGCGGCGGCCGACTGGCTGAAGACCGGCGGCCATTACCAACTGATCCACGCCGTCGCCGCACTGGTCGCGATCCGGATGGAGGCGCGCGTGGCCGCGTGGCTGTTCGTCGGCGGCGGCTTCGTCTTTGCGACGACTTTGTACCTGATGGCGATCGGCGCGCCGCGCTGGCTTGGCGCGGTGACGCCGATCGGGGGCGCCTTACTGATCGGCGGCTGGCTGTGGCTGGCGTGGCGCGCGCGGGGGTAGGGGCCGGCGACGATATGGCGATGGCTGGAGGTGGTGGATTCCGGAAAGGCCGGTTCAGGATATACGTTCGGCGTTAGCTGCCGTTGACCGCCGGTTAGATACGACGATATTGCCACACGATGGAAAAGATAGACGACCGTGGGGCGCGCAGACGCAGCCTCGTTTTGCGAATAATCTATGGAGCATGCCTCCTCGGTGCGACTTACAACCATTGGACCGATATTTTTCATCATGGCTTCTTTTACGATCACGGCCTATTCCCCAAATCCGCCGCCGTGTTTTGGACGATTCTAGCTTTTCTTGATCCGGCCACTGTGGTGCTTCTATTTATACGACAAAATTATGGTGTTGCCGCAACTACTACGATCATCGTTACTGATGTGATCTGTAATGTATGGATAACGGCACATTACTTTCCACCGCTACGTCATGGTCTCGCGGGCGCACCGCTGGTTATTGACCAAATCGTGTTTATGGTTTTCGTCTTGATCACAGCGCCCTTCGCCTGGCGGTCGAGATCATAGATGTTATCGTGAAACGGGTGGCGGCTTTCAGGATTTGCGTTCTCGTGGTTAAATGACCAAAAGTGGGCGTAAGCGGTCCTTCCGTCGCCTTGGTCCCACACCCGCACCATAAACCCCGCCGCTCCCCAACTCAGCGTTTCCGGCGGCACGCATCCGAACAATAGATCACGCTTTCCCAGTCGCGCGCCCATTTCTTGCGCCAGGCGAACGGGCGTTCGCAGGCGGGGCAGGTCTTGGTCGGGAGGTTGGCCTTGGCGACACCGTTCGGCATCAGCGTGGCTGGGCGTCGAGAAAGGTCGCGACATCGGTCAGATCGACGCCGCGATCGAGGACGGTGCCGCCGATCCCGCGCGCGAGGAGGAAGGGCAGCGTGCCGGCGTCCATCTTCTTGTCGTGGCGCATGTGATCGACGAGCCGCGCGCCGCTCGCGGCGATGCCGGTGGCGGCGAGGCCGTCGGGCAGCCCCACCTCGCGCATATGCGCCGCCACCCGCGCCGCGTCGGCGTCCGTGCAAAGCCCCTGCGCGGCGGAAAAGGCGAAGGCGAGCGCGCAGCCCGCCGCGACGCCCTCGCCATGGATCAGCGTGCCGTCGAAGCCGGCCTCCGCCTCCAGCGCATGGCCGAAGGTGTGGCCGAGGTTCAGCAGCGCGCGCGTGCCGTTGGTTTCATGCTCGTCCGCGGCGACGATCCGCGCCTTGGCCGCGACGCTGTGCGCGATCGCCCGTTCGCGCAGATCCTCGTCGCCCGCCAGCAGCGCCGCGCCGTTCGCCTCGCACCAGGCGAAAAAGGGCGCATCGTCGATCAGGCCGTATTTGACGATCTCGGCATAGCCCGCGCGCAGTTCGCGGGGCGGCAGCGTGTCTAGCACGGCGGGATCGATCAGCACCATCACCGGCTGGTGGAAGGCACCGATCAGGTTCTTGCCCGCGCGCGTGTTGATCGCGGTCTTGCCGCCGACCGACGAATCGACCTGGGCCAGCAGGGTGGTGGGTATCTGCACGAAGCGGCAGCCGCGCTTCAGGATCGCGCAGGCGAAGCCGACCAGATCGCCGATGACCCCGCCGCCCAGCGCGATCACGTGATCGCCGCGCTCGATCCCGAGTTCGAGCAGCCGGTCGCACAGCGTTTCCAGCACGCCCCAGCTCTTGGTGGCCTCGCCCGGCGCCAGCACGATCGCCTCGCTGGCGATATCCTCTTCGGCGAGCGCCGCCTGAAGCGTGGCGAGATGCGGCAGGACGTTCGAATCGGTCACGATCGCCACGCGCCGGCCCTGGAGCAGCGGCGCGAGCAGGTCGCCCGCGATGGTCAGCAGCCCCGTTTCGATATGGATCGGATAGCTGCGCTCGCCGAGCGAAACGGTAACGGTCTTCATCGGCCGATGGCTTTCATGATGGCGGCGACGGTCGCCTCGTGCGGCGTGCGCTGGCTGGCGACATGGATGGGGGCCAGCGCATAGACCGGATCGCGGACGCGGGCGAGTTCGCGCAGCACCACGCGCGGATCGCGCCCGCGCAGCAGCGGCCGCGTGTCGCGCCGCGCGACGCGGTCGGCCAGCACATCGGGATGCGCGCTCAGCCACACCGCGGTCGCCTGTTCGAGGATCAGCGCGCGCGTTTCGGGGTGGAGAAACGCGCCGCCGCCGGTGGCGATCACCTTGGGCCGGCCGTCGATCAGCCGCGCGATCACCCGCCGCTCGCCGTCGCGGAAATAGGCTTCGCCGAAGCGTTCGAAGATCTCGGTCACGCTCATGCCCGCGGCGCGCTCGATCTCGTGATCGGCATCGACGAAGGCGAGGCCCAGGCGCACCGCGAGCCGGCGGCCGACGGTCGTCTTGCCGACGCCCATCAGGCCGACGAGCACGATCGGCTTGCCCTTTTCGGGCGGCGGAGCGTCTGGGGGCGGGGCGGGGCTGGCCGCTTGGGGATCGTGGCTTTGCAACATCGAGCCTCGCGCTATACAGCGACCATGCGGGTTCGCCAAAAGCTTGCGCGTCCGTGCAACATGTAAGGTTCGTCCATGTCCCGCCTCGTCCTGACCATCGCCGTCCTCGCCGTCATCGTGATCGGAGGGATGGTCCTCCTGGCCGGGCGCACGACCGAGCGGCCGCAAACGCATGTGGAAAAGGCCGTCGCGCTTGCGAACCTCCAATAAGGCGCTGATCGGCGGCCTGGGCCTCGCGCTCGCCGCGGCCGCCGCCTATCCCGCGATCGGGCAGCAGCGCCCCGAATCGATCCTGCCGCCCGGTTTCGGCGAGCCCGCGCCCGCCCCGCGTGCGACCGCGGCCGCGCCGCGCGCACCCGGTTCCGCAGGCCCCGCGCCGCGGCCGAGCGGTGCTGCGCCTGTAGCGGGTGCATCGCCCGCGCCGGCGACGGTGCAGCCGCTGCCGGTGGAGACGCCCGGCGCGACGCCGACGCCAACACCCACGCCGACCCCGCCGGATGCCCGCGCGCTTGCCGAATATGAGCTGCCCGCCTCCGCGCGGCGCTCGCTCGCGCTGGTGGGGGCTGCGGGGCCGGCCGAGGGCGGGCTCGCCGCGGATGCGTTCGGCGAGGCCGACGGGCGCATGGTCGAGATGCTGATGCGGCGGCTGTCCGCGCCGCTGCCGTCGCGCTGGATGTCGATCCTGTTGCGGCGCGCGCTCGTCTCCAGCGTGGCCACGCCGCCGCATGTGAACGGCGCCGATTTCGCCGCCGAACGCGCATGGCTGTTGCTGCGGATGGGCGAATCGGTCGCGGCGCGCGCGGTGGTTCAGGGCGTCGACGACGCAAATTATACGCCCAAATTGCTGCAGGTGGCGATGAACGCCGAGCTGGCGAACGGCGATCCGGCGGGCCTGTGCCCGCTCGCCGATGCCGGCGTGCGGATCGGCCATGAGGGCGGCTGGACGCTGGCGCAGGCGATGTGCGCCGGGCTCGCCGGTCAGTCGGCGCGCGGCACCGCGCTGTTCGCCGCGGCCCGGCGCCACCATGTCGCGGGCGGCGTGGACCTGTTGCTCGCGCAGAAGGTGCTCGGCATCGGCGGCCAGGGTCGCCAGGCGGTGACGATCGAATGGGACGGCGTCGACCGGCTGACCGCGTGGCGCTTCGGCCTCGCCACCGCCACGGGCGTCGCCATCCCCGATTCGCTCTATGCCGGGGTGGGGCGGCAAGTGACCTATTGGCGCGCGCTGTCACCCGGCGTGCCGCTGAACGACCGGATCGCGGCCGCGGAGGCGGCGGCGGCGCAGGGCGTGCTGTCGAGCGCGGCGCTGATCGACCTTTATGGCGCGGTGGACGCAGCGAATGATTCGCCGAGCGCCGCGGATGCGACCGCGCAGGATCTTCAGACCGCCTATGCGGGCGCGAGCCCGGACGCGCGCGCCGCCGCGCTCCGGCAATTATGGGGCAATGCGGACGCCCGCATCCCTTATGCCCGGATGGTGCTGACCGCGCGTGCGGCCGGGCTGGTGATGCCCGCCGCCAACGATGCGGATGCCGCGACGCTGATCGCGGCGATGCTGTCGGCCGGGCTCGATCGCACCGCGCTGCGCTGGCAGGGCTATGTGCCGCAAGGGAGCGATGCCTGGGCGATGCTCGCGCTGGCCGATCCCGAGGGGCGGACGGTGAGCTATCGCGACTTGAACGGCTATGCCGGCAAGGGCGATGCCGTGCTGAAGCGGCGGATGTTCTTCGCGGGCATGGCGGGGCTCGGGCGCGTCGCGCCGGCGGATGTGGAACGCGCCGCCGAATCGCTCGACGTGAAGATCGGTGCGGAAAACGCCTGGACTGCGGCGCTCGATCGCGCCGCGCGTGCCGGCCAGCCGGGCACCGTCGCGCTGCTGGCGGCGATCGGGATGCAGACGGGCGACTGGCGCGGCGTGCCGCCCCAGGCGCTGTATCGCATCGTCGGCGCGCTGCGCGCCGTCGGGCTGGAGGGCGAGGCGCGGATGATCGCGGCCGAGGCGATTGCACGGGTCTGATGGCCGGATGAGCGCAGGCGGCGGCGACCGCGCGCTCGTCGACCGCTTTCTCGAGATGCTCGCGGCGGAGGCCGGCGCCGCGGCGAACACGATCGCCGCTTATCGCAGCGACCTGATGCTGGCGTCCGAGGTGCTGGGCGGCCGGCTGGGCGAGGCGGATGCCGCGATGCTCGGGCGGGTGGCGGAGGAATGGCGCGCGCTAGCCACCGCCACCGTCGCGCGCAAATCGGCGGCGCTGCGGCGCTTCTACGCCTTTCTGGCCGACGAGGGGTTGCGCGCGGACGATCCCGGCGCCGCGTTGCCGCGGCCGGGTGCGGGGCGTTCCTTGCCCAAGGTGCTGAGCCGCGCCGACGTCGATTCGCTGTTCACCGCGATCGATGCTCGGCTGGCGCGTGCGATTCCGGATCCGAACGACCTGCGGCTCGCCGCACTGATCGAGCTGCTCTACGGATCGGGCCTGCGCGCGAGCGAACTCGTCGGCCTGCCGCGCGGCGCGGTGCATCCCGACAAGCCTTTCCTGATCGTGCGCGGCAAGGGCGGGCGCGAACGGCTGGTGCCGATCTCGGACCGCGCCCGCGCCGCGGTGGCGGCCTGGCGCGAGGCGAGCGACGCGGCCAATCCGTGGCTGTTCCCCTCCGGCAAGGGCCATCTGTCGCGCGTGCGGCTTCACCAGATCGTCAAGGCGTTGGGCGCGGACGCCGGGATCCCGCCCGATCGGATCAGCCCGCACGTGCTGCGCCATGCCTTTGCCACGCATCTGCTGGCGGGCGGCGCGGATCTGCGCGCGCTGCAGACGATGCTCGGCCATGCCGATATCGCGACCACCGAGATCTACACGCATGTCGATGCGAGCCGGCTGGTCGAGCTGGTCAACACCCGGCACCCACTCGCCGAGATGGGCCCCCGCGTTGACGCCGCGCGCGGCCCGACCTAACCGAACCGTCATGGCAAGCTTCCTCGACTTCGAGAAACCGATCGCCGAGCTTCAGGGCCGGATCGACGAACTGCGCGATACCGCGGCGGACGGCAGCGTGGATATCGCCGCCGACATCGCGCGGCTCCAGGCGAAATCCGACAAGCTGCTGAAGGACACCTTCGCCAGGCTGACGCCGTGGCAGAAGACGCAGGTGGCGCGGCATCCCGAGCGCCCGCATTTCAAGGATTATGTCGCCGGGCTGTTCGACGAGTTCGTGCCGCTGGCGGGCGACCGCGCCTTTGGCGACGATCAGGCGATCCTCGGCGGCTTCGCTACGCTCGATGGGCGCAAGCTGATGGTGATCGGCCATGAAAAGGGCGACGACACCGCCAGCCGGCTTCGCCACAATTTCGGCATGGGCAAGCCCGAGGGCTATCGCAAGGCGATCCGGCTGGTGGCGCTGGCGGACCGGTTCGGGCTGCCGATCGTGACGCTCGTCGATACCTCGGGCGCGTTTCCCGGCATCCAGGCCGAGGAGCGCGGCCAGGCCGAGGCGATCGCGCGCTCGACCGAAGCGTGCCTCAACGCGGGCGTTCCCGTGGTCGCGGCGATCGTGGGCGAGGGTGGATCGGGTGGCGCGGTGGCGCTCGCCGCGGGCAACCGCGTGCTGATGTTCGAACACGCGGTCTATTCGGTCATCAGCCCGGAGGGTTGTGCGTCGATCCTGTGGCGTACCGCGGACAAGGCGCCCGAGGCGGCGGAGGCGATGCGCGTCACCGCCCAGGATCTGAAGGCGTTCGGCGTGATCGACACGATCGTGCCCGAACCCTTGGGCGGCGCGCACCGCGCACCGGCGGCGGCGATCGCCTCGCTCGGCGCGGCACTGAGCGCGACGCTCGGCGAACTGAGCGGTCAGAGCGCACAGCAATTGCGGCAGGGCCGGCGCGAGAAGTTTCTGGCGATGGGCCGGCTGTAACGCTTTCGCGCGCGACGAAGAGGCGCACGCACGACGAAAAGGGGCGGCGGAACCAGGTTCCGCCGCCCCCTCGCGTTTCCGATCGTCGGGTAAGGCTTACGTGGCCTTCATGTTCGACGAAACGTTGTTGAAGGTCGTCTGGAGCTTGTTGCCCAGGCCCTGCATCGCGGCAATCGCGGCAACCGCGATGAGTGCGGCGATCAGGCCGTATTCGATGGCGGTCGCGCCCTTCTTGTTACCAAAAACCTTGCGGATCATCTGCATACCGGTCTCCATGTCTTGAAAGCTTCAGTCACCCGGCTGAACCGGTGAACCGGAGCAGCACCGAAAGAATTAGGCCTCGACGGTTGATAAAGGCTTAAATCCAGCGGGTATTTTTACCGCGGCGTCACGGCGCTCACCCGCGCGCTGGTGTTGTTCCACATGCCGCTGGTGACGGTGCCCACGCCGCCGATCGCGGCGATCACGCCGACGACGATCAGCGCGGCGATGAGGCCATATTCGATGGCCGTCGCGGCGCGGGAATCGCGTACCAGGCGCGACACCGTGCAAATCACGGCCTTTACGGATGGACGCGTCGGTTTCATGAAAGCCGGGTTAGTGGCACGGGGTTAACGAATGTCTTCCATCGCCGTCGCCACGCCGCTGATCCTGCCCGTTTGCGCCGCGGCGCTGGTGGATGCGGACGGCCGCGTGCTGTTGCAGCAACGCCCCGCGGGCAAGTCGCTGGCCGGTCTATGGGAATTCCCGGGCGGCAAGATCGAGGTCGGGGAGACGCCCGAGCAGGCGCTGATCCGCGAGCTGGAGGAGGAACTGGCGATCACCGTGCCCTGCGCGTGCCTGGCGCCGGCGGCGTTCGCCAGCGCGCCGCTCGGCGATCGTCACCTGCTGCTGCTGCTGTTCGTCACGCGCAAATGGACCGGCGTCCCGCGCGCGCTGGAAGCGGCGGCGCTGCGCTGGGTGCGCCCGGCTGAGATGCACGCGCTGCCGATGCCCCCCGCCGACCGCCCGCTGATCGGGCTGCTCGACGCACAGCTTTGACAACGCGGCACTTTGCGAACCGTGGAGGGGCCCCTATGATCGGTGGCCCGGCACATCCTGGTGTCGGGCACGCGATGCGGAAGATGCCCATGCGAGCTGACGAACATATCCCGCCGGTGGCATCCACCGGCATCGAGGGGCTGGACCGGATCCTGGGCGGCGGCATCACGCCCCACCGCATGTATCTGGTGGAAGGCACGCCGGGCACGGGCAAGACGACTTTGGGCCTGGGCTTTCTCTTGGCCGGTGCCGCCGCGGGCGAGTCCGGCCTCTATATCACGCTCGCCGAAACCGAGATCGAGCTGCGCGCCGTTGCCGCGACGCACGGGTGGACGCTGGATTCGATCGAACTGTTCGAGATGGTGCCGGCCGACGGGCTGGGCGAGGATCAGGAACAAACGCTGCTTCACCCGAGCGAGGTCGAACTCGGCGAGACGGTACGCGACATCATGGACAAGGTGGACGCCGCCAAGCCCAAGCGCATCGTGATCGACAGCCTGTCCGAACTGCGGCTGCTCGCGCAAAGTGCGATCCGCTACCGGCGGCAGATCCTGGCGTTAAAGCATTTCTTCTCGACACGTGAAGTGACCGTGCTGATCCTCGACGACAAGAGCGCGTCGGGCGGGGACCTGCAGCTCCACAGCATTGCACACGGGGTGGTGTCGCTCGAACAGACGCTGTCCGGCTTCGGGGCGCAGCGACGACGGCTGCATGTCATGAAGATGCGCGGCCTGCGCTATCGTGGCGGCTATCATGATTTCGAGATCGAGCGCGGCGGATTGCGGGTCTATCCGCGGCTGGTCGCGGCGCGCCATGACGGCAGCTCGCTTGCCGATCCGGTGTCCACGGGATCGGATCAGCTCGACCTGCTGATGGGCGGCGGGCTGGTTCCGGGAACCGCCACGCTGCTGACCGGGCCCGCGGGCATCGGCAAGACCACCGCTGCGGTCCAGTGCATGCTGGCGGCGCTGAAACGCGGCACGAAGGCGGCGTATTTCCTGTTCGACGAACGCCTGCCGACGCTGTTGAAGCGAAGCGCGGCGCTCGGCCTCGATCTCCAGCCGCATATCGACAGCGGCCAGTTGACGATCCGCGCGATCGATCCGGCCGAGATGTCGCCCGGCGAATTCGCCGGCGCGGTGTGCAGCGCGGTCGAGAAGGACGGCGTACGGATGGTCGTGATCGACAGTCTCAACGCCTATCTGCAATCGATGCCGAGCGAACAGTTCCTGGTGCTCCAGATGCACGAGATGCTCACCTATCTGGGGCAGCAGGGCGTGGTCAGCATGCTGATCCTCGGGCTTCACGGCGTCACCGGCGATGTCCGGCAGGACGTGGATCTCAGCTATCTCTCCGACACCGTGGTGCAGCTCCGCTTCTTCGAGGCGTTGGGCGAGGTGCGCCAGGCGATCTCGGTCATCAAGACGCGCACCGCGCCGCACGAGCGCACGATCCGCGAGTTTCAGATCGGCAAAGAAGGGCTGCAGGTCGGGGAAGCGCTGCGGGATTTTCAAGGCATCCTCACCGGCGTTCCGACCTTTTCGGGAGAGGGCACGACGCTGATGCGCCATCGGCCGGGATCGTCCGCCGGGAATGGCTGAGATGGAAGACCGCGTCCTCATCCTGGCGCCGCGCGGGCGGGACGCCGCCATCGCCGCCAAGCTGCTCGGGCGGCACGGTATGGCCGCGATGGTCTGCAAGGATCAGGCGGAGTTGATCGCGGCCGCTGAGGCGGGGGCGGGGATGATCCTGCTGACCGAAGAGGCACTCGCGATCGGCGATCCGGCCGCGCTCACCGCCTGGGTGGCGGCTCAACCCACCTGGTCGGACATTCCCTTCATCGTGCTCGCCAACGGCGCCGCAGCGCCGCGTACCGAGGCCGCCACGAAGCGCCTCGCGGAGTTGGGCAACGTCGTCCTGTTGCAGCGTCCCCTTCATGCCGAGGCGATGCTGGGTGCGGTCCTGTCGTCGCTGAAGGCACGGCGTCGGCAATATGAGGTGCGCGATGCCGCCGAGACGCTCGAGCGCGCGGTGCTCGATCGCACCGCCGAACTGGCCGCCGCGCGCGAAAGCCTCGAGATCGCGCTCGACGCGGCCGGGATGGGCAGCTGGGACATCGACTTCCGCACCGGGGACGCACGCCGGACGCCGCGGCACGACGAGATCTTCGGCTATGCCAAGCCGGTGGCGCAGTGGAGCGTCGAGACGTTCCTCGCCCATGTCGATCCAGCGCAGCGTCCGGGTATCGAGGAGGCGTTCGGCAAGGCGCTCCTGTCTGGCGCGCTCGACGTGGAATGCGCGATCCTGGCGGCGGACGGCACCAGCCGCTGGATCGCGGCGAAGGGCCGCGTCCGGTACGATCCGGACGGCGAGCCGCTGCGGATGGCGGGGGTGGTGTCCGACGTGACGGACCAGAAAGAGGCCGACGCCCAGCTCGCCCAGGCGCAGAAGATGGACGCCATCGGCCAGCTCACGGGCGGCGTGGCGCATGATTTCAACAATCTGCTGACCCCCATCGTGGGCAGCCTCGATCTGCTCCGCCGTCGTCACAAGGACGACGAGAAGACGCAGCGGATGGTGGGCGGCGCGCTGCAGGCGGCCGAACGCGCCGCGACGCTGACGCAGCGGCTGCTCGCCTTCGCCCGCAAACAGGCGCTCCAGCCGCGGGCGGTGGATGTCGGTGCGCTGATCGACGGGATCGTCGATCTCGTCCGGCGCTCTCTCGGCCCCACGATCGCCGTCGTGCTCGAAGTGCCGCGCCACCTGCCGTCGGCGCGGGTCGATCCGAACCAGCTCGAGCTGGCGCTGCTGAACCTGGCGATCAACGCCCGCGATGCCATGCCGGGCGGCGGACGGCTTCTCCTGTCGGTGGCGGAGGTCGCGGTCGACGAGCGCAATCCGCTGAACCTGAAGGGCGGCCGCTATGTCCGGCTGATCGCCGAGGACAACGGCACCGGCATGGACCGCGCGACGCTGGCGCGTGCGACCGAGCCGTTCTTCTCGACCAAGGGTGTCGGCAAGGGGACGGGTCTCGGCCTGTCGATGGTCCATGGCCTCGCCGCGCAATCCGGCGGCATTCTCCACCTGCGCAGCGAGCCCGGGGCGGGCACCGCGGTCGAACTCTGGCTACCCGCCACCGACGAGGTGGCCAACGACGCCGCGCGCAAGGCGAGCGACCCCGCACCCGCGCGGCGCGCGGCCCGGATCCTGCTGGTGGACGACGAGGAGCTCGTCCGGTCCGCCACCGCGGATATGTTGCGCGATCTCGGCTATGTCGTGGTGGAGGTGGGCTCGGCGAGCCAGGCGCTGTCGGCGCTTCGATCCGGAATCGAGGCGGACGTGCTGGTCAGCGATTATCTGATGCCGGGCATGACGGGCGGCGAACTGATCGGCGAGCTGCGCTCCATCGGCATGCGCATCCCCACCTTGCTCGTGACGGGCTATGCCGCGACCGGGGAGGACGTGCCCGACGACGTCGTCCGGCTCGGCAAGCCGTTCCGCCAGGTGGACCTCGCCGACAAGGTGGACGAGCTCCTTCGCCAGCGTCCGGCCAATGGGCGGCGGCTGAGGGTGGTGGAATGATCCGGGCGGGAGACCGGCCGACGGCATCGCGCCGTTGCTGGCCGATCTCCCGTCGGCGGCCTCAGAACTTGTAGGCCGCGGTGATCGTGGCATGCCGGCCGAAGATCGGCCGTCCCAGGAAATAGCCGTTCTGATTGGCCGCCCCGACGGTCCGCACATTGCCTTCGGTCAGCGCGAGCGTGTTGGTCACGTTCTCGCCGGTGGCCTGGATCGAGAAGCGATCGTTGATGTCGAGCGAGCCGCCAAGATCGACCGTGTTGTAGCTGCCTAGCCGCTGCTGGTTCTCCAGATCGGCGAAGCGGTCGCCGATATGGGTGAAGGTGCCGAACAACCGCGCCTGACCCCAGCCCGTGCGGAAGGTGTAGGACGGGATGGCCGCGATCTGGAACCGGGGTTGGCGGTTGACGTCGTTGCCCGAATTGGTCCCGAAATCGACGAACTTGCCGTTCTGCACCACGCCCCGCACGGCGAGCTGGGCCCCCGCGACCGGCCGCACCGCGCCTTCGAATTCGAGGCCATAGGCGCGCGATCCGCCGAACTGGACGACGTTCTGCTCCACGCCGTTGATGATCCGGATGTCCTGGAACACGAGATTGTGGAAGCGATTGTAGAAGCCGGTAAGATAAAGATCGTACAGGTGCGTCGCCGTCTTCAGGCCGGCTTCGTACTGGTCCGCGACCTGCGGCTTGATGTTCTGGATCGCGGTCGCATTGCCGCGAAGATCGTCGAACTGCGGAAGCAACGCACCATGGTTGGCGCGCACGAAACCGTTCAGATGGTCTCCGAACGCATAATCCGCGCCGGCCGTCCAGCTCACTTGCGTCTTCGTGTAGCGCGCGTCGGAGAAGGTGCCGTTCAGATAGGTGGCGCCGTTGTTGTACGCGGTCAGCGGATTGTTATCGAGATCGCCGGTGGAGCTGTTCTCGTAATGGTCGGTCAGAATGGTGTGCTCGACGCGGACGCCGCCGTCGAGTCGCAACTGCCCGATCTTCCACTCGTCGCTGACATAGCCCGCGACGTTGTCGCTGCGGTAATAGGCGTTGACGTCATAGCTGTTCGCGCTGGTGAAGCCGTTGCGGGTCAACTGGGTGCCGTTGACGAGCGTCGCGTTCAGCACCCGCGCCTGCGGCTCGAGCGCCAGCAGGATGTTGTTGCCGAGATTCCACACGTCATGATCGTTCACATGCGCATAATAGCCGCCGAGCGTCAGCGTGTTGCCCGCGAACAGCTGCTTGGAGATCTTCAGTTCGTCGGTGAAGCTCTCGATATGCTTCTGGACGGACCAGATGCCCGCTTGGATGGTCTGCTGGCCGGGCGTCAGCGCCACGCCGCTGTCGGCATAGGTCACGGTGCCCGCGCCGCCCGAGGCCGCGAGATAGGCCGCGACGGTCTGCGGGTTGCTGCCGGTGAACAGCGCGGACGTATCGGCCGTGCCCCTGGTGTAGTTCACGTTGTTCTGGACCTGTACGAAGCCCAGATCATAGTTGAACGTGCTGCCGAAGGTGTAGAGATGCGCGCCGCGTCCGTTCGACAGATCGACCTGCTTCTTCTGGGTCGCGCCGCCATTGATGGCTGGCCCGGTTTCGATCATCGTGGTCTCGATCTCGCGGCCGACCAGCGTGTCGGTGCGGGCGTCGAAGCCGGCGAAGGTCTGGAAGCCGCTGCCGTTCTGGACGAGCGGCATCGGCGTGTAGAAGGCGTCCTTGTCGCCGAGATAGCGGCCATAGACCGTGAGCTTGCCTGCGCCGAAATCATGCGTGATGCTGCCCGTCACCTGGCCGCCGAGATCGCCCGTGAAGCCGGTGTGACGGAAACCGTCCGAATAGCGGTAGAAACCGCCGAGCATGTACGTGGTGTTGGCGTCGATCGGCCCTTGCGCGACCGCATCCAGCCGGTACGTCCCCTCGGTGCCATAGGTCGTGCGCAACGAGAGCTGCGGATCCTGCGTGCCCGTCTTCAGGATGAAGTTGGTGGTGGCGCCGGGCTGGCCGTTGGCGAAGATCGGGCTGGGGCCGCCGCGCAGCACCTCCACGCGCTCGACCGTGTCGTCCAGGCGAAAGACCGAGCTGTCCTCCAGGAACGACAGCGACGAGGGCTGGATGATCGGAGAGCCGTTCATCTCGACCGTCAGAAAGGGCGCGTCGCCGGTAGACGGGAAGCCGCGGATGAAGACGTTCGCGCCGGCCTGGCCGCCCGAACTCTCAACCCACAGGCCGGGCACGATCTTGAGCAGATCCGCCGTCGACGTGGGCTGGACCTCGCGGATCTGCTCGGCGGTGGCGGTCGAGATCGAATAGCTCGCATCGAGCTTGCGCAGGCCCTCGCGATTGGGGGTGCCGGTCACGACGATGTCGTCGGGGGTCGCATCCGGCTGTGCGGCCTGGCCCGATGGCGCCTGAGGCGAAGCGTCGGCAGGCGCGGTCTGCGCGACCGCCGGGACGGACAGCATCGCCGAGCCGCAAAGCAGCCCCGCGATCACATGCGTGAAATTCATGGCCTTCATCCACCCTCTCCCTGTCGAACGGGCACACTTGCCTCGCCGGATTTGGGTTAGATGCGTTTGAAACGCATTTCAATATTCTTTTCATACCTTTGTACGGATGGTCACTTGCGCCAAGCGCACCCGCAGCATCATGCACAGGGCCGGACGCAACGCCGTTGAAAAGCGTTTCAGAACTGTTAGACAGGCGGTGAACGGACGATCGATCCGAACAGGCGGGGACCCCATGAGTTACGTCGGCGCGAAGCCCAAGCCGTCCGGGCGGAATCCATCGATGCGCGTGCGGACGATCGTCGCGCTCGCGCTGAGCTATGCGACGCTCGGCATCCTCATGAACAGCGTCGGCGTCGTCATCCTGCAATCGATCGAGCATCTGGGCGCGACCAAGGTGATGGGTTCGGGTCTGGAGGCGTGCAAGGATCTGTCGGTGGTGGCGGCCTCCTTCTTCCTCGCGACCCGCGTCGCCGCGTTCGGGTTCCGGCGCGCCATCATCGGCGTCCTGATGCTCATGGCGGCGACGTGCCTGATCGTGTCCACGCTGGGCAGCTTCACCGCCATGCAGGGCCTGTTCGTCATGACCGGCCTGGGCTTCGGCATCGTCAAGGTCGCCACCTATGCCACGATCGGGCAATTGGCGCGCGATCCGGCGGAACATGCCGGCATCACCAACACCGTGGAGGGCGCGTTCATGGTCGGTGTGCTGGCGGGCATCTGGATCTTCTCCTGGTTCGTCGGTGGTGGCGCGTGGCTGCATGTCTATTGGCTGCTCGCGGGGCTGTGCGGCGTCAGCGCACTGCTGTGGGCGACGGTGTCGCTGGGCGAACCGGCGGCCCGCGCCGCATCGTCGCAGGCCGGCTGGCGCGAGATGGCGACGCTGGCGATGCTGCCGGCCACGACGATCATGCTCGTGGCGCTGTTCTTCTACGTGCTGATCGAACAGGGCGTGGGAAGCTGGCTGCCGACCTTCAACCGCGAAGTCCTGCATTTGCCGACCGCGATGAGCGTGCAGATGTCGACGATCTTCCTCGCCTCGCTCGCGCTCGGCCGGCTGGCTTCGGGCTGGCTGCTGCGGCGCCGGTCGTGGCTGTTCGTGCTGCTCGCCTGTCTCGGCGCGATCGCGGTGCTGATCCTCGTCTCGCTGCCGCTCGCGCGCGGCGTCGTGCCGCGCGCCGATATCGGCTGGTCCGACGCCCCGGTCGCGGCGTTCCTGTTTCCGCTTCTGGGGCTGTTCATGGCGCCGATCTATCCGACCGTGTGTTCGGTCGCGCTCAGCGCCTTGCCACAGGCGCACCACCCGGCGATGATCGGGCTGATCGTGATCTTCTCCGCACTCGGCGGCACGATCGGATCGTTTCTGACCGGGCTGCTCTTCCAGCACCTGTCCGGCGCACTCGCCTTCTATTTCCTGCTCGTCCCGATCGGCGTGATCGCCGCGACCCTGCCGGTCATGCGCCGACGCCAGCGCGACGCGGCGGCGGTGGGCGCATGACGCCGCCGGGCCCGGCGGCGCTGTTCGGTCCGATCTTCACGGCCGTTCAGGAACGCGCGCTGTTCACCGATTCGAAGTCGTTCGCCGATGCCGTGCCGCGGCGCCCGCTGGCGGACATCCTCCGCGCTTGGGACGCGGCACCGCCCGTCGGCGACGATGCGCTGCGCATCTTCGTCGCGCACCATTTCGAACTGCCCGCCGACGATCGCGAAGCCGTGCGCGGCGAAGCGCCGCTGGTCGATCATATCCGCAACCTCTGGCCGGTGCTCACCCGCGAGCAGACCCACGCCGCGCCGCAATCCTCCGAGATCGCGATGCCGCGGCCGTTCGTGGTTCCCGGCGGTCGCTTCCGCGAGCTCTATTACTGGGACAGCTATTTCACGCTTCTCGCGCATCGACGGCTCGGCAACCCACAGCCGGTCGAGGACGCGATCGCGAATTTCGGTAGCCTGCTCGACCGGTTCGGCCACATCCCCAACGGCACGCGCACCTATTATCTCGGCCGTTCGCACCCGCCGGTCTTCTATCTGGTTGCGGGCCTGTCGAACGCGCGAGGCGAGGCGGCACGGCGCCAGCGTCTCCAGTGGATGCAGACCGAGCACCGCTTCTGGATGGCGGGGGCCGAGAGGTTGCAGCCGGGCGAGGAGCATCGCCGCGTCGTGCGGCTGGCGGACGGCGCGGTCCTCAATCGCTATTGGGACGATCAGCCTTCCCCGCGGGACGAATCCTGGCGTGAGGACGTGGCGCTGGCGGCGGAGGCCCCCGACCGGGACAGCGCGACGCTATGGCGCGACGTTCGCGCCGCGGCGGAGAGCGGCTGGGACTTCAGCTCGCGCTGGCTGGGCGATGGTCGCACGCTGGCGACGATCCGAACCACGCGCCTGATCCCGATCGATCTGAACTGCCTGCTGCACGGGCTGGAGCAGGCGATCGCCGACGAGGCCGAAGCGCTGGGCCATGCCGCCGACGCCGCAGCGTTCGCCGACCGGGCGGCCAAGCGCGCGGCGGCGATCAACGCTCATCTCTGGAACGCCGCGGGCGGTTTCTACGCCGATTACGACATCGATGCGGCGCGGGTCTCCAACCAGCTCACAGCCGCGTGCGGCTTTCCCCTGTTCACGGCCGTCAGCGACGCGGAGCGGGGCGCGATCTCGGTGCGCGCGATCGAGCAGCTTTTGCGCGACGGCGGCATCGTGACGACGCTCGACGAGACCGGCGAGCAATGGGACGCGCCGAACGGCTGGGCGCCGCTGCAATGGATCGTGGCGCAGGGATTGCGCCGTCACGGCCATATCGCGCTCGCCGCGACCATCGCCGAGCGCTGGTCGTCGATGGTCGAGCGCAACTACCGTGCAAGCGGCGTCCTGCTGGAAAAATACGACGTCGAACGCGGACGCCCCGGCAGCGGCGGGGAGTATGTGGCGGAAATCGGCTTCGGCTGGACGAACGGCGTGACGCTCGCGTTTCTCGATCCCTGACCGATCGCTGCCGGGGCGGGATTGAGCGGGATCTCCGTCGAAGGCGGTCGCTGCCCGTCTCCGCACGACGTTGCAGCACCGGACTGAGGGCAAAGGGCTGAAGGCGCGCACCGTCTTGCCGGCCGTCGAGCGATGACGAGCCGATCTATGCCGGCGGCATGGTGTCTTCGTTCGCGGTCGAGGCGAGCGGCATCGAGAAGGTGAACCGCGTCTCTTCGTCCGACGAGGTCACGCCGAGCGCGCCGCCATGGGCCTTGGCGATCTCGGATGCGATGTAGAGACCCAGTCCAAGCCCCTCCTGGCTGGCACGCACCTCGCCACGCACGAACGGCTGGAACAGTCGCGCCATGGCGTCCGGCGGAATGGCCGTGCCGGCGTTCGCCACCGATATCGTCAGCACGTCGTCGGCGGTGGTCGCGCTCAGGCTGACGGGTGCGTCCTTCGCGCCGTGGGTCAGCGCGTTTCCGAGCAGGTTGGATGCGAGCTGTCCGAGCCGGGACGGATCGCAGTCCACCGGCAGCATCGTGCCGAAACGCACGTCGATGACGCGGTGAGGCGAGGAGAGCCGCAGCTCCTCCGCCACCTGCGCCAGCAAGGGGGCGATGGCGACCTGCCGTCTGACGTCGAGCGGGGCGCCGCCGCCCAGCCGGCCGCGCGCGAAGTCGAGTACGTCGTCGATCAGCGCCGACATGCGCGCGACGCTGCCCTCCACCAGCTCGACCACGCGAAACCCGTCCGGGCCAAGCCGTTCCCGGCGCCTCAGCAGCCGCATGCCGGCCTCGATGGACGCGACGGGATTGCGCAAATCATGTCCGAGAACGGCGATGAACTGCTCGCGCAGTTCGGCGGTATCGACCGCGGCAGCGAGCAGGGTCTCGCTCGCCCTGCGCGCCTCGACAAGCTCGTGTTCCCAGCGACGCCGCTGCCCGGCCTTGACCAGCACGAGCCGGTAGTGGGGACGCCCGCTCGATCCCACATGCTCGACGCCGTGTGCGAAGACCGGGATGCGTTCGCCGGTTCTCGCCTTCAGCTCAAGCGCCAGTTCCTCGATGCGTCCCTGCAGGCGCAGCATCGGCGCGCCATGCGTCTCGAAGAAGATGCGCGTCCCGACCGTGAGCAGATCGGCCAGCCGCTTGCCGGTCAGCTCGGCGTGGCTGAACCCCGTCCAGGTCGCGAGCGTCGCGTTGACCTTGAAGATGCGCCCATCGTCCAGCATCGACAGATAGCCGCAGGGTGCATCGTCGTAGAGGTCGGCAAAATGCTCGACCGGCAGGGCCGGGACCGGCGGATCGCCCGTCTCAGACAAAGGCGCGGATCGCGGCGATCACCTGATCGGGTGCGCTGAGGTTCGGGCAGTGGCCCGAGGCATCGAGCAACTGCATCCTGCTGTTCGGGATCGCCCGCTGAACGAACTCTCCGACCGCAACCGGCGCGATGGCGTCATCCCGGCATTGCAGCACCAGCGTCCTCGCGCGGACGCCGGCCAGATCGGATCGATTGTCCGACGTGAAGGTCACGCGGGCGAACGCCGCGGCCAGCGCCGGATCGGTACGGCAGAAGCTCGCTTCCAGCTCGTGCGCCAACTCGGGCCGATCGGCATTGCCCATGATCGTCGGCGCCATCGTGGCGGCCCAGCCCATGTGATTGTTGGCCAGATAGTCGAGCAGTTCGTCGATCTCATCCGCCGCGAAGCCACCGACATAGTCGTCATCGTCTATGTAGCGTGGCGACGGACTGACGAGCACGAGGTCGGAGAAGAGCCTGGGCTGGGCGGCCGACGCCAACACGCCGATCATCGCGCTGACCGAGTGGCCGACGAAGACGGCATCGCGCAAGTCCAGTGTCTGCCCGAGTTCGATGACATCCTCAGCATAGCCGTCGAGCCTGGCATATTTGGCGGCATCATAGGCCGACAGATCCGACGAACCCGCACCGACATGGTCGAACAGGACGGTACGATGGCTGCCGCGAAACGCCGGTTCGACGAACCGCCACATGTTCTGATCGCAACCAAAGCCATGCGCGAAGACCATGGCACGCTCGCCCGCGCCGCCGATGGTGACATTGTTTCGAGCGATCGTATTCATGGTGTCGCCCTCTCACGCGCCTGCGCCGCTTACGAGGATCGGGTTCGCGAGGAAAGGGGATCGTTCGCGGGGCGTATCGTCTCATCCGCGAGGATGGAGGAGCGGCCCCGGCATGGCGTCAGAACAGGCCGTCGTCATCCTCGTCGAACAGGCCGTCGTCGCTCGAAACGCTTCCGACCGGCGACATGCCCGTAAGCAGAAACTCGTCATGCACGCCACGCTCCTGCGCCATGGTGTACAGGTCGGCGATCCGCGGCAGCAGGTCGCGCAGCACCGCATCCGCGCGATCGGGCAGGGCCGTGTCGTCGCCCGCCGCAAGGGCGAGCGACGAACCCGCCTGCCGGATGGCGTCGCTCAGCGCCAGTTCGTCGGCAAGCTCGGCGCTCGTCTGATCGATGATCGCGATCACTTCGTTCGCATCGTCGCTGCCCCGGCTTACCCCGCGTTCGGTGCGCCGGCAGCCATCCCCGATCGTGTTCAACGCCTCCGACAGCGCTTGCGAGCCGTCTATCCGTTCCGGCCCGCCCTGGGCGGCTTTCATCGACACGCCCACCTGGGTCAGCTCGTGGATCGGCCCCATCACGCCGTCCAGCGCGGTGCCGAGCCGGTTCGCATAGACGTCGACCTCGCTCGCGATCACGGCGACGGCCTTGCCGACATCGCCGAACCGGCGACACATCAGGCGCGTGTTGATGGCGATGTCCTGCACGTCGAGCCGGATGCGCCGGATCCGGTCGGACCGGGCAGCCAGCGCGTCCACGGCTTCGGTGATCGCGCCCACCATCACGTGCGAGCGCCGGTCCGCCTCGTGGAGCTGCGACGTCAGCCGCTCGACATCGCCGATCCCGTGTTCCAGCCGCTGGAGGAAGTTGCGCCCCTCGTCGGCGTTGCCGTTTTCGATCAGCGACAACAGGCGCGCGGTATCCGGCGCCAGCTCGCCGAGCGAGCCCACCAGCAGGCTCGCCTCGCGATCGAAGTCCGTCGCGATCGCCGCGAGTTGCGCGTCGAGCATGCGATAGACATGCGCGACGACCGCATGCTCGGCCGCGCCGTCCCCAGTTGCCGGCCGGGCACCCAGCATCTGGAGCGCGGCCACGACATGTTCGAGCCGCTGGCGCGTGCTGTCGCCGACCTGGAGCGCACCCAGGATCGTCGCCACCCGGGCCTGAATGTCGCGGGCGATCACGCTGACGCGCCGTGCGGCTTCGGCGACGGTTTCGAGATGCGCGTGCAGTTCCGCCGCATCGCCGGCCAGCTTGCGCGGCACGTCGGGCGCCACCTTGCCGCACTCCGCAGCGAGCAGCCGTTCGGCCTGATGCGCGGCCGCGACCGCGGCGGTCAGCCCCTTCAGGACGAGCTGGAAGGCGTCGAGCTCCTGTTCCCCCACGCCCAACGTCCGCGTCATGCCGTCGACGAAGACGACGAACTGATCCGCGCCCGATGCCGCGATCTTGATGTTGACGCCGTAGATCCGCAGCACCTGGAGCGCATGGTGCATGTCCACCACCTGTTCGCGCAGCGACTTGGTCATCGCCGACACGGTCGCCAGATCGGCCGTGCGCTCCGCTTGGGCGATGGGCAGCGCGGCGAGCCGTTCCGCCACGTCGCCCAGATCGCGCACGGCGGCCCCCGCCGCCCGCTCGTCGAGCGCCTTGGTCACATCGTCGAGCGCGTCGATCACCCGGCCGATCGCCGTCACGGCGGTGGCGAGCGTCGTGCCCGCATGCAGGAAGCGGGCATCGAGCCCGGCGGCGAGATCGGTCAGATCCTTCTGGACGCCGGTCAGCAGATCGGCGGCGCCTTCGCCATCGATATGGGTCAGATACATGTCGTCTCTCCTTGTCGGGCGGGCGCCGCGGGGCGGTGGCGATGCTGCCACGTCATCGTGCCGCAGCCTGCAGCAGCTCGCGCGCGATGTGGTTCAGCGGGGCGATCCGGTCGGCGGCACCGCGCGCGATCGCCTCCTTGGGCATGCCGAACACGATGGAGCTGGCCTCGTCCTGTGCGATCGTGCGGGCACCGGCCTGTTTCATCTCCAGCAGACCGCGCGCGCCGTCGTCGCCCATGCCGGTCATGATGATGCCGACCGCGTTGGCGCCGGCGTTGCGCGCCGCGGACCGGAACAGCACGTCGACCGACGGGCGATGGCGCGAAACCAGCGGTCCCTCGCGCACCGCCACCACATAGCGCGCGCCCTGGCGTTCGAGCATCGTGTGGCGCAGCCCGCCCGGCGCGATCAGCACATGGCCGCGCATCACGGTGTCGCCGTCCTCGGCCTCCTTCACGTCGACCTCGCACAGCCCGTTGAGCCGCTTGGCAAAGGCCTTGGTGAAGCTTTCGGGCATGTGCTGGACGATGACGATCCCCGGCGCGTTGGCGGGCAGCGCCTCCAGCACCTCGCGCAGCGCCTCGGTGCCCCCGGTGGAGGCGCCGATGCAGACGACCATTTCCGTCGTGCGGCTCATCGCCTTGCCGCTGGGTGGCGGCAGCACCGCGTCGGCGGTGAGCCTGCGTTGCGGGGCCTGGGCCTGGGCGCGATCGCCGCTTCGTTTTGCCTGCACCCGCGCCCGTGCGGCCCCCTTCACCGTCTCGCGGATCATCATCCGCGCCTCGGCGAGATGATCGGCCACGCCGATGCGCGGCTTCAGGATCACGTCGACCGCGCCCGCCTCCAGCGCCTGGAGCAAGGTCTCCGATCCCTCCTCGACCAGCGACGAACACATCACCACGGGCGTGGGGCATTGGCTCATCAGCTTGCGCAGAAAGGTGACGCCGTCCATCCGCGGCATCTCGACGTCGAGCGTGATGACGTCGGGCACCTCCTCCTGGATGTAGCGCGCCGCCGCGAACGGGTCGGCGGCGGTCGCGATCACCTCAATCTCGGGATCCTCCTGGAGGATCGCGGTCATCACTTGGCGGACGCTGGCGCTGTCGTCGATGACGAGAACCCGGACCTTCTTCATGTCAGTTCCGTTCGAATACGGTGTAGGAGACCGGTCTGACCGGCAGATCGAGCCCGGCGATCGATTCCGAATGGCCGAGAAACAGATGGCCGCCGGGGCGCAGGCACGCGCACAGCCGCCGGACGACGGCTTCCTGCGTGGCGCGGTCGAAATAGATCAGCACGTTGCGGCAGAAGATCACGTCCATCGGCGCGCCGACCGGATAATGGTCGTCCATCAGGTTGAGCGGGGCGAAGCCGACCGCCGATCGGAGCGCGGGCACGATCCGGACGCGATCGTCGCGGGGTGCCAGCGCGCGGGTGAGATAGCGGTTGCGCAGGGCAGGGGGCACGGGCTCCACCAGCGCGGCGGGATAGATGCCGCGGCGTGCGGTCTCCAGCACCTCGGTGTCGATGTCGGTCGCCAGGATGCCATAGTCGATGCCGTTCGCCTGCGCGAACCGGTCGAGCAGCATCGCCATGGTATAGGGTTCCGCACCCGTCGAGCACGCCGCGCTCCACGCCCGCAGCCGACGCCGGCCGGTCGCGGCGAACGCCGGCAGCACCGTATCGACGAGAAAGTCGAAATGGCCCGGCTCGCGAAAGAAGTCGGTCTTGTTGGTGGTTACGGCGTTGATGAGATGGCCGGTCTCGGCATCGTCGGCTTGGCCGCTGAAGAAATGGTCGCAATAGGCGTCGAGCGTCGCGCACGCGGTGTCGCGCAACCGCCGACGCAGGCGGCCTTCCAGCATCACCGCCTTGGTCAGCGGCATCTTGATTCCGGTCCGGTCGAAGACGAAGGCGGACAGGCGCGCCAGATTCTGCGGGCTGAGCCGATCGACACCGGTGCGGGCGATCATGAGGGTCGAGGCAGCGGACATGGGAGCGGTTTCCGGTCGATCGGCCAAAGGGATGGTTCCGGAACGCCCCGGCCGGCGCGGCGCGGGGCCATGCTCCGACCGGGGCCGGATCAGGCGGCGACGCCGAGCGCGGCGACATCGGCAGCGAAGATCCGCGCGATGTCCACCAGGACGACGAAGGCGCCCGCGTCGCGGACGACGCCCTGGATATAATCGGAACGCCACCGCAGCCCGATATCGGGCGCGGCCTCGATCCGGTCGGCGCTGAAGGTCGCGACCGCCAGCACGCGATCGACCACCAGCCCGAGCGCCACCTGCCGATCGGCGAGCGGGACATCCACGATCAGCACGCGCGTGGCCAGCGTGGGTTCGGCGCGCGCCAGACCCAGCCGTGTGCGCAGATCGACCATCGGCACGCCCTGGCCGCGAACGTCGGTGAGGCCGAGCATCCAATCCGGCCCATGGGGGACGCGGAAGGCGGGCGTGTAGTCGAGGATTTCCCGCACCATCGTCACCGACAGGGCGAAGACCTCGTCGCCCAGGCCGAAGGTGACGGCCTGGACCTGGGCGGCGGCGCTCATGCGGCCTGGCCGAATTCGGCGTCTTCGTCGTCCGGGCCACCCTGCGCCAGATCGAGCGCGAAGCCGCGGACTCGCGCCTGCTGGTCGCCGACCGAACCTGCCCGCGCCTTGCCGGCGGGTGCGGGCTTGGCCTTGGCGGCCGCCTTCACCTTGGCAGGCGCCTTGCGGGCCGACGCCGGCGCCTTGCGTGCGGCGGTCACCGGCTGCACCCGGGCGTCGCCATCGTCGACCCGGAAATAGGCGATGCTGGTCTGCAATTCCTCGGCCTGACCCGCCAGCTCTTCCGAGGTGGACGAGATCTGTTCCGAGGCGCCCGCATTCTGCTGGGTGACGGTGTCGAGCTGCTGGATGGCCTGGTTGATCTGACTCGCCCCGATATCCTGCTCGCGGCACGCCGCGCTGATCTCCGCGACGAGTTCGGCGGTCCGGCGGATGTCGGGCACGAGGCGCGTGAGCATGTCGCCCGCTTCGGCCGCGGCCTTCACCGTCTCCGTCGACACCGAACCGATCTCGGCCGCCGCGGTCTGACTGCGCTCGGCCAGCTTGCGCACCTCCGAGGCGACGACCGCGAAGCCTTTGCCGTGCTCGCCGGCGCGCGCCGCCTCGACCGCCGCGTTCAGCGCCAGCAGGTCGGTCTGGCGGGCGATCTCCTGGACGATGCCGATCTTCTCGGCGATGGTGCGCATCGCGCCCACCGCCTTGTCGACCGCCACGCCGCTCGCCTCGGCATCCTTGGACGACTGGCGCGCGATCTTTTCCGTCTGCGCGGCGTTGTCGGCGTTCTGTTTGATGTTGGCGGCCATCTGCTCCATCGATGCTGACGCTTCCTCGGCGGCGGCGGCCTGTTCGGTCGCGCCCTGCGAGACCTGCTCGGACGAGGCCGAGAGCTGCTGCGACCCCGCGGCCACATTGGCGGCGGCGGCGGATGCGTCACCCACCACGCGACGCAGACGCTCCACCATCGCGATCAGCGCATGGCCCAGCTTGTCCTTGTCCGACAGCGGCGTGTGATCGACCGTCAGGTCGCCGCCCGCGATCGCGTCCGCCAGCGAGGCGCTCATGCGCAGGTTGGTGGTCATGCGGTTGACGGTGGCGACGAGGTCCTTGATCTCGTCGTTGCTCGTCACCGTGACGTCCTGATCGAGATCGCCGATGGCCACGGCATCGATCGCGGCCCCGATCCGCTTCAGGCCCCGCGACACCAGCATGGAGATCCACAGCGCTCCGGCGACAGCGACGAGAATCGCGAGCGCCGCGGCGGCCAGCAGCGTCGCGCGGGCCTGGGCATAGAGGGCGTCGGTGTCCAGGTCGGCCTGGTGCATCTGCTGCTGGAGCAGAGCGACGACTTCGTCGGCGGACGCGGTGAGTTCGAGCGCGGCCTTTCGCGCGTCGGTGATCGAGAGCCGGCCCGCTTCGGCGTTCTCGTTTTTCATTCCGAGCGCACGGATCCGATCGTTGATCGCCTTATAGACATCCCATTCCTGTTGCATCTTGAGCCACAAAGGCTTGCTGACGGTCGCGGAGGCGATGCCTTCGCCGAGAAGCGTCTCCGCCTTCTTGCGATGCTCGGCGCTCTGACGGTCGAAGTCGCGCGTCAGCGCCTCGTCGGTCGTCAGCGCCATGTTCTTTTCGAGCCGCAGGACGAGGCCCAGTTCGATCTCGAATTGTTGCGCCACGTTCAGGCGGTGCGCAGGCCCCCCGATGACTTCGGTGATAGCCGAGTTGAGGCTGCTCATCCGGGTGATGCCGACGCCGACGACGGCCAGCATCATCAGGATCAGGATGCCGAACGTGGCCCCCAGTTTCATTTTGATGGTTGCACGCATTGTAGTTCCCCCCAAAGGACAGATCAGTGAATGGATCGCGGTGCGACGGGCTCGCCCCGTGTGATCGCGTCGAAGATCGCGTGGAGATCGGGCAGCACGACGATGTCGCCTGCGCCGTGGCGCACCAGCGCGCGGACGAAATCGCGGCGCCAGCGCAGGCCCACCACCGGCACGTCCTCGCTCGATTTCGCCGCGAAGGTCGCGACCTCATGGACCTTGTCGGTCTTGAGCCCGGCGGTGACCGCCTCGCCGTCCAGCATGATCTCGATCACGACGATCCGGCTGTCGACCGTGGCGTCGGAGGCCGGAATGCCGAAGGCGAGCCGCAGATCGGCCAGCGGGATGATCTTGCCGCGGAAGTTCACGACGCTGGCGAACAGCGCGGGCGCGCCCGGCACCCGCGTTTCCGGCATCATGTCCAGGATCTCGCGCACCAGCACCGCCTCGACCGCGAAGCTCTGGCCGCCCAGATCGAAGACGAGCACCTCGAGTTCGCCGTTCGTCCAGTCCTGATGGGCGACGACGCCCGTTTGGATCTCATCCGGCTGCACGGCGGCTCTCCTCGTCGGGTTGGGCGAGCGTCACGAGCTGGGCGATGTCGAGGATCAGCGCGACCTCGCCGTCGCCCAGGATCGTGGCGCCGGCAAAGGTGGCGGCATCGCGGTGGAGCGACGACATCGGCTTGATGACCGTCTGGTGGTTGCCGACGATCTGGTCGACGACCAGCCCGACGCGGCCTTGCGCGGTCGTGACCACCACGATCTTCTGATAGGGATCGGGGCGGGTATCGGTCGCGAACAGCTCGCGCAGCCGCACGAACGGCACGAGCCGCTCGCGCAGGGTGATGAGGCTGCGCCCGCGGTGGCGCATATCGTCTTCGAGGCTCAGCTCCAGGCATTCCTCGACCGCGGTCAGCGGGATCACGTAGCGCGCCGCACCCACCCGCACGAGCAGCCCGTCGATGATCGCGAGCGTCAGCGGGATGCGCAGCGAGATCGTCGATCCCGCGCCGTCGACCGACTGGACGTCGATCGACCCCCGCAACCCCTCGATGGTGCGTTTGACGACGTCCATGCCGACGCCCCGGCCCGACAGGCTGGTGACCTGCGCGGCGGTGGAAAAGCCGGGCGCGAAGATGAGCTGGAGCAGTTCCTGGTCCGTGAGCGCCTGACCGGGCTGGATCAGCCCGTTGGCCTCGGCCTTCGCGCGGACACGCCCGCGATCGATGCCGCGCCCGTCGTCGCGGATCGTGATGACCACCTCGCCGCCTGCCTGATGCGCCGACAGCCGCACCGTACCGGCGGGCGCCTTGCCCGCGGCGGTGCGTTGGCCCGGCTCCTCCAGCCCATGATCGCAGCTGTTGCGGATCAGGTGGACCATCGGATCGAACAGCCGCTCGATCACCGTCTTGTCGACCTCGGTCGCTTCGCCGTCGGTCGCGAGTTCGATCGTCTTGCCGGTGTCTCGCGCAAGATCGTGGATCAGCCGGCGGAAGCGCCCGAACAGCGAGGCGACAGGCACCATGCGCAGCACCATCATCGTGTCGCGCAATTCGCCGGCCAGCCGCTCGATCTCCTCCGATACCGAGCGCAGCACCAGATCGTGGCAATCATGCGCGAGCTGCGAAAGGCGGCTCTGCGCGATCACCAGTTCGCCGACGCGGTCCATCAGCGCGTCCAGCCGCTCCGCCGGAACGCGGACGGTTTCCTCCGTTCGCGCGGCTGCGGCCTTCGCGGTGGGGGTGGGCTGATCCGGCGCCACCGGCGCGGGGGCGGCGGGGATCGCGGCCTCGAGCGGCGCCACGATCGCGGCGGGTTCGGGCGTCAGGGGTTCGATCGCCAGCACCATGTCGTCCATGACGAAGATGAAGACGTCCTCGATATCGTCCCGCGTCACGTCGCCGAACAGCGTCGCGTTCCAGCCGACATGGCAGTGGGTGGGATCGAGATCGGCGAGCGCGGGGATGCCGCCGGTGTCCGCAACGATCGTGCAGTCGCCCAGCGTGCGCAGTTCATCGAGCAGGACGAGCGGATTGGTGCCGTTCGCCATGGCATCGGGCGGCAGGCGGAAGCGGATCTTCCACCCGCGCCGCACCTCGGATCCGGCCGCCATGCAGGGTTCGGGCGCGGTATCGGCGGCACCGTCGATCGCCGCCTGGAGCCGCGCGAGGATCGCGTCGCCATCCGCGGTAGGCGCATCGCCATCCACCAGCGCCCGCATATGATCCTGCGCGGACAGGATCACCGCGACCAGTTCGGCGGTCGCTGGCACCTGGCCCTTGCGCACGCGGTCGAACGCGCTTTCGCAATGATGGGTAAAACCCGCCAGCGCGTCGAAGCCGAACATCGCGCCCGAACCCTTGAGCGTATGCAGCCCGCGAAACACCGCATTGACGAGATCGTGATCGTCCAGCCGGTGGCCGAGATCCAGCAACCCCTGCTCGACCTGATCGAGCAGTTCGGCGGCCTCGACCCGAAAGGCGGCGACCGGATCCTCGGCGCTCACCGTCCGAGCACCTTGCGCGCGACCTTGACGAGCTGGTCGGCGACGAAGGGTTTGACCAGCCAGCCGGTCGCGCCGGCCGCCTTGGCCTGCGCCTTCATGTCGGCGTCGCTTTCGGTGGTCAGGAAGATGATCGGCACGCCGGCCTGGGCGGGCTGCTTGCGAAGCTCGCGGATCATCGTCAGGCCGTCCATGTTCGGCATGTTGAGATCGGTGACGATCAGGTCGAACTTGGCGTCGGCCGCCTTGGCGAGACCCTCGACGCCGTCGCACGCCTCGGTCACGGCATAGCCCGCGCCGGTGAGCGCGATGCGGATCGCCATGCGCAGGCTGGCGCTGTCGTCGACGGTAAGGATAGAGGCGCTCATCGCGGACATTCTCCGTGGAACCAGAAATGGGCAGATGCGGGATCGGGCTGTGCGGTGAAGCCGGCCCGATCGAGCAAAGCGGTGAGGACGGCATTGGCGGGCTGCGCGAGCGTCAGCGCCGTGCCGCGCCGTTCG
The DNA here is from genome assembly GCF_022662335.1 of Sphingomonas sp. CROZ-RG-20F-R02-07. Lineage (GTDB taxonomy): Bacteria > Pseudomonadota > Alphaproteobacteria > Sphingomonadales > Sphingomonadaceae > Sphingomonas. The sequence goes on from NZ_JAKNQJ010000001.1 coordinate 220,708, forward strand.
GCTTCGATACGCGCGGCCGTGACCAATTGGACGAAACTCAGATCGGCGGCCCTTATCGGCGATGCATCGATGACGATGTCCGCACCCGCGGCCAAACCGTCGGACAGCTCCGCGTGCAGGTCCGCGACCGACTGTATGGTGACCGTCTCTGCGGTCCTGATCTCTGTTGCCATGTAACCCCCGTCCGTGCCGAGGTCCGGAGATAGCGGGGACTAGTTAATAACCCCAAAACGGTTTCTATTCATCGGCGCCGAAAGGCGGGCGTTATTGTTCGTTGTCTGTGGGCGGAGCCGCCGATCGTAATAGACGAACCGAAATGAACAGATCTCTTCAGGTCGAGATCAAGGCGATCGGGCGAAAGAGCGCCGGGAACAAGGGCTGTTGTGTTCTTAATCATGGAGGCTTTTGAAGGACTTGGGAGACATGCAGGTCACCTGTGACGGAAAGCGATTAGCCGCCGTCGGCAGAGGCTCCATGGGACAAGGCCGAGCGGTGTGTTCATCCGGTCGAACGCAAGAATGAACTGCCCGTCAGTCGCTGGACCGTTCGTCGGCGACGACGCGGGGCAGGGGGGCGGCTAAGACCGTCCCGTCGGGATGATGAAAATGGAATTCGGCTAATCGGCCCGCTACGTCTGTCCGATGGCTGTACGGGCAGCATATTGATGCCGCCATCAGCGCACCCGATCGGACAATCGCTACACAGTTACACGCGATCTACACACGCCAGTGATCGAAAGCAGCCCCACTGCTGCCGGGGTCATGTCGATAAGGGTGCTGAAAACAACGGCTTGACCGTGTCGATGAGCAACAACGCCCGTCGATCTAACTGCCTCAATAGCCTTGGATTGTGCAAAAACAACAATCGAGTGGTTGGCAGGAAGAGGGGCTCAAAGCGGCCCTTTGGGCAACTACGGGTGCTCAACGTGCGGGGGGCGCGTCCTCACGCCGCGCCGATCGGGGGATGTCGGAGGTGTTGGCGAGATGGTCGGCCCTTGAAATCGGACGTCAGGATGTCAGCGGCTGAGTTCCGGAAAAATCCGCTCGGCCTGCAGCCGGTCCCAGAGGCCATGGGCCACGGTCATGATGCCGGCCCTCGCGACCACGTGGTAGGTTGAGGCAGCCGACCGGCCCGTGGCGGTCGCGATTTCGAGAACCGAAACGCCCCGCTGGGCGAGACTCGTCACGTCCCCGAGCTTGAACGTCACGGGATTCGTCCCGGATGAGTCGAGCGCGGCCACCGCACTGCTTTTGTTCGTGGCGTTCAGTATCTCAAGCGCCTCGGACTTTGTCACGCGCTCGATATGCGCTCCGGAAAGAGTCGTGGAGGCCATCCTCCCGATCGCCGCTGCGGAGCTGCCCTCAACCAGCGCGTTCTCGAACAGCTTCCCGTCCACGTCCTCAAACGCGTACGGGAGATCGCCGGCGAGCATGGCGCCGACCACCTCGCCCCAAGGCTTCGGTCTACCGTGGACTGCCATTAATGCCGAACGCAGATTGATTGGATCGCGGAGGCTCGGTCGCGCTCCGTTCACGACCCGGGCTTCGAAAATGGCGACGTTGGGCTCCGTGAACCAGGCTTCGTCATTGACCAGCGAGATCCCGTTCGCGGAGATGTGGCCGCAAGCGGTGATGTCCTGCACGGCGCGCCGGCCCATTCCGAGACGGTAGCCTACGCTCTCGGCCGATAACCGCGATCGGAAGAGGTCGGCGAAGCGGACTAGCTCCTGTGGATCGAACGCGGGTACGATGCGGCCTCCGCGGAGACGTTCGTGTCTGGCGAGGAGATTGTTCGATCGCGCCGCGACCAGCGTTTCCGGAGACAGTTTCGCGAGTTCGTATGCGGGACGGATGCCGATGAGCGCGGACTTATGGCTGCTCGGCGCCGGCGTCACCCCAGCGCTGGCGGGCGGGAGGTCCTGCGAATGTGGCAGGGCGACGGCCGGTCGCCTCGGCTGGACGGATGCGGCCGGCCCGCGGACACCGCGTTTCGGGCTGACCGTTCGTTTCGCGCCGGCACCTGATCGCGGTCGAACGCTGAATACTGGCTGGACCTGGGCGGGGACGAGATTGGCGTAGCCCGAGAGGGCTCTGTTCCAGGTCGAAGGAGCGGTGGATGCCGCCGGCCGGAGGTCGGCGATGCCGGTCGGCCACGCCAGCACGGCCACGCAGGCGGCATGGAGGGCTAGCAGATCCGTACTCCAGTCCGGATTCTCGTCGATAAGTGCTCGCCGCAGCTGGAGTATGCAGTCGTATATCCTCGATCTGTCGATCCCCCGCAGGCGCTCCGGCAGACTTTCGATGGCGATCTTCTGCATCTCGGGCAGTGGGTTCGCCAGCCCAGCGACAAGCGACAGTCCGCTTTGAAGCTGCTTGGGGACCTGCTCCGTTTTTACGTTCGCGAGTGGTCGCCCGCAATCGTCGCACCGATGTACGCCGTTCAGGCGGATCCAGCCCTGTTTCGCCTTGCAGACGCAGCTGTCTACGAGGAGATCCCAACTTTCCGCGCAGAACGGTAGGTCGCGCAGCTCCCAGAGCGCCCGCATATGAGGGAACATCGCAAGGGACTTCGGTGAAAACCGGCGAACCTTCTTCTCGATGGCCGTGCTGCGCACGACGAGACCGAAGAACAGGTAGCGCTTCATCCCGAGCGGCTTGTAGCGACGCTGCTCGAGCTCGCCGACGTCGACGCGGATGATCCGCCCCATCTCCTCGAGGTCGATCTCCGGATCTTCGGCGATCGTGACGACGTTGCGGTGCTGGGCGCCCAGTCGGCGCAGCACGGTGAAGCTCAACGGGACGCCGTGATCGCCCAGCGCCCTGCAAAAGAGGCCGCGTGCCGACTCGCCGTCGATCGGCGTCGTCGCCTTTCGGAGCGGCCGGACGTGCGCCATCTTCAGCGCTTCGTCCCGAACGGATTGTGCTTGATGAACCCATAGCCGACGCACCAGGCATCGATAGCGAAGACGATGTCGCCTTCGCTGAGGCTCAGGCGACCATCGCGCGCCATCTCTCGGACTGCCGTGCGGATCATGCCCATGAGCTGCCCAATGGTGCCGTTGCATGCCTCGATCAGGTCCTGGGCGACTTTCTCGTCGGCGAAGCCGAAGAGGCTCGAGCACGTTCCCTGTGCCATGAGCTGCGTGTCGAGCGAGGTGAGCAGCCGGATCCACATCTCCTTGTCGTCATCGTCGTACCAGTCGAGCGGAGCGAGCGAGGAGGGAGCGGAGAGCCGACCTGCGAGCTCCCGATCCTTTGCAAGCACCTCCACCGCCTTCTCCGTCCCGAGCAGAGCCACCGGTACGACGCCCGTGTCGAGCAGGAGCTTGACCGCGGCCGCGATCTGCCCGCCGATCCCAGACGTCGCGGCGCCCTGCTGCGTCTCGTCGATGACGAGGAGCTTGGTGCCGCTCTCCTCGAGGCGCTCGCAGAGGTGCGTCAGGAGCCGGCTCTCACGCGCCTGGTTCATGTGCGTGTCTCCCAGCTTCGCGAGGGCGTTGGAGAAGAGGCCGATCGCCGTCCCGCTTGCGGGCAGCCGGCAGTGCACCACCGAGACGATGCCCTCCTCGTCTTCGGCACATGCCAGCTCGGCGACGGCCTCGGCACTCGTGGTCTTGCCGCATCCCGTGGGATCTAGCATTAGGCAGCCGATCTGCTTGCGCCCCCTCAGCAACTGCCCCGTCTCCAGCGTCTCCCACAGGTCCCCCATGGCGGCCAGCTGAGGTTCGAACGGCAGCTTCATCTCGCGGACTTCTGCCACCGCCTTCGCCGCGGTGCGCGAGCGGGACTGGAGGTTGAAGGCACCGGCGAGCGTTGGGACACCGTCCGGCGACTTGTCCACGAACGGCACGCCTCGGCGGTCGGCGCGCGGACGTGCCGTCGAGCCGGCGGGATGCCGACCTGGGAGGACTTCGGCTTCGGGGCTGCTGGCGACGACGTTCGACGCATTCTTCGAGTTCTTCATTTGATACTCCGATTTAGATTTCTGTTTGCTGAGGACTTGGGGCGGGGCGGGCGAGCGGTGCCGTCGCCCCGAGGCGCGTCTCGACGGTCGCGCTTTTGTTCGGTTGTGGCTCGGGCGATGCGGCGTGACGGAACGGTCGCTGACGCGCCTTTCCCACCAGGAGCGTTGCGTGGTGTTGAGACTTCCGCGTCGAGGGAGGTCGCGGATGAAAGTTCGACGTCGGCGAACTGGTGATCGGCGTCGATCAGGTCGGCAACGAAGTAGTCCTCCTCGTCGAGTACTTCCGCGATGTCGCCCATCACGCGGCGGAAGATCGAGGTGTCCGCGAGCCGTGCGGCCCGGCGGCGCTCGTCCTCGCCTGCAGCCTGCGTGATATCCGACTGCCGTTCGAACAGCCGTGCGCGGTATTCGATCAACATCTCCGGCGAACAGGTCGCCGACTCGATCTCGCCGATGTCGGCTATGATGAGTTCGTGGACCCACTTTGGTAGCCCATCGGCATATTCGGGCGCATCGCACTCGAAGGTGACGTAGCCTTTGTGCACCGGATCCCAGACGTGGACCTGCCCGAGGTCGCCCGGATCGTACTTGATCTTCACCGGAACGCCGGCGACCTTGGTCCTCTTCGAGGGTCTCTCGCGGTGGCGCAGCTTGTCGAACAGGCTGGGAGCGCGCGGAGGTTGTATGAAGCGCAGACCGTTGAAGGCCTCGATCCCGGAGTTCCTGAGTTCGACGTCGTATGCGACGCATCCGATCGCGCGCCGGAACTTCACGAGATCCTTTATGATGTTGACCTTTCGCTCGTTCAGCTTCTGCACATAGTAGGAGAGAGGTGACCGGCGCATCAGCGCGTCGGTCGGCGAGACGTTCAGGACCGCGGGCGCCCGCGCCAGGATCGGGCGAAGCTCCCCAAGCGTCGGCAGCTGGTCGGCGGGAGGATCGTTCTTCGTATGCCTTCGCAGCGCGATCGGCTCGACGGCTGCCGCCGTTCCCTTGAATCCCAAGTCTAGCATCGTACCGACCAACCGCTCGATGTCGGCCTTGTCCCGCGGTCGCTCGGCCCCCGTGAAGTCGGCGTCGATGTTGGTCTCACGCAGGGAGTCTTCGACGTGCCGGCTGTGATGTCCGCTCAGATTGTCCATGACGAGGCGGTCTGGTTTCACCACCATCATTGACAGCTGACCATGCTTGACCATGTCGATTGGCACTCGCTTCGGCGTGCTCGCATCGGCAACCGTCCGCAGGACCGTCGCGGACGACGCCGGATCCCATGATAGGTCCGTGCCGAAGATTCCCGCGGAAGCCTGATCCCGGAGTACCGTCAGCGTCGGGGTGCCTACCCAAATAAGCCCCGCCGCCATCACCTTGCACAGCACAGGGACGGGAGTGTCGTCGATCTTGCAGATCGCGCCGACGTGGGTGGCCCGGTCCATTCGCCCGCCGCCGCCGAAATCGGCCTCCGCGGCGTGCTTGCCGTGGCGTCCTTCGGTCGCGTCCCGTCCGCGCAGTTCTCGGTTCAGCCGAAGGAATGTCCAATAGCTCAGCCCGGTATAGGGAGTCTTCGGCTTCGGGAACGCAATCGGTTCGCCATTGTCGTCGAACCTGCCCGTCGGTTGACCACGACTCACGCGGCCCAGCTCGGCGATGTAGCTCTGGTGGTTCTTGAACACGTCGCGGTTGTTGACGCGGGCTCTGCCAAGCCAATGTTCGAGAATCGCTTTGGGGTGGCGCAACTTCTTCTTGCGCGGCACACGACCGGAGCGGCTCACGCCGTCACGTTGCTGACGATCGCCATCCTCGCCACGCTCTTGGATCCAAGTCCGCAACGTGCGTCCGCAAGGCACCCAAGGAGCGATCTTCCTTCCCCTGCGCTTCGCCTTCGGTGCGGCGCACGCGAGACGATGGAATTCCGGATCGGTCAGCAGCAGCTCGTTGTAAAAGGACCGCAAGGCGGCGTCCGAGAGGCTGCACTTCTTCTCGTCGTATCGACGACAGAACAAGACGCGCAGGTCGCTGACCGGATCCATCCGACGGGCATCTGCGACCTGAAGTTCAGTCGTGCGCCGGGCAGCCGCCGCCTCACTCTCCAGATCGTTGGGAACCACGACGACCCGTGCGTCGGCCATGAGCTCGAGAACCTTGGACGCGTCGGGATACTGGGGGAGACCGGTCGTGACGTTCGCCACCTTGAAGGTCTTCTGGCTGCCCAGCCTGCGGAAGACCATCTCGCCATCCGGATCGACCCGGTCGAGCACGTGCGCAAGGTCGTCGATGTCGAAGCGCTGACCTGGGCTGACGGGGAAGGGGAGCTCGGTGTTCATGCTCAGATCCTGATGGTCGCGGTGGCGGCTGCCGCGTGCAGAGGGGTAAGCACGGTGCGAGGCGTGATGCGGCTGTCGAGGTCCGCCGTGAATCGGCCCCGAGCGATGGCCCATTCGACCACGGCATCGCCGCGGGCGGCGTCGCCGGGTGCCACGGCTTCGCGAGCGGTTTTCCACTCGATCTCTCCGCCATGCGCGACGAGTGTCGACAAGGCGTGCTTCTCGTAATCGGAGGCCAACAGGTATCGCCGCGAATAGATTGCGTTCACGTTCGCCCAGCGGGCGTCGCGTATCTCGCGGCGGCCGAAGATGTCTTCGTCATAGACAACCTGCAGGGTCCACCCGATGAGGCGCGCCACCTCGAGCATGATCTGGATCTTGCGCAGGTAGTCGGGATCGTCGAGGGCCGAGATGTCGGTCTTAACCTCAACGAGATGCGGTCGACCGCCCCGCTCCACCCACACGATGTCGGGATACCAGGTGAGCACCTCGCCATCGGCGACGACATCGATGCGGAAGGGGTGGGCCTGATAGTCGACCTTGTTGCCGTCGATCTCGCAACGCTGAATCAGGAACCGCAGTCCCTTGCCCTCGCTGATCTGGAGGAGGTCGGTCTTGCGCGAGACGACCCTGCTGCGCAGGTGCCGGCTTCCACGATGGATGACGGGGCGACGGCGGCCCCCGTGGTCCAATACGACGATGCGGGCGAACCGCGTCGCCTGGTCGAGGCCGGGCCAGCGCGTGTGTTCGCGGCGGAGACGGCGAGGATCAACGATCTCTCCGGCATCGCGGCGGTCGGGATGCAGGATGTCGGAGCGGATCGGCGGCATGGCTTAGTTTCTCCTCTACCGGACGCGTGATCGCGCCCGGTAGGCACTGACTCAGGCGGCCGGTGCAGCGTTTCCAGCGGCGACCGTCCGGACGGACGAGTTCAAGCGCTTGGTGCGCACGCTCCAGTGGCTGACGAGACCGGTCACGCTGTCGATCCGGATGTTGAGCGAGACGTCTCCCGATCCCGCGTGCAGCAAGGCGTGCGCAGTTTCCGCACTCAGGCGCCCTTTCGTCAGCCGGACAAACAGTTCGGAAAAGCTCAGCGGCGGCGTGGTGGGCGAGCGGTCGATCCGCAGGGTGCTGCCGGGGTGTCGGAGGCCGCTACGGCGCCAGGATTCTCGCCGTGCCGCTGCCGTGTCGGTGTCATCCAGCTTCATCATCATATCTCCAAACAGTGGCTATACGAGGTAGGCGACCGAATACAGGTCGTCAATAGCCACTGTTTGGAGATTCTCCGACAAGGTTGTTATGTGTCCAGACTGTGGTTAATCAAATTTCATGGGCAGGAAGACCGACGTAGGAGGCGAGGGGCCCACTCTGCGGCCAGGGGGCAGGCCGCGACCCCCAAAATCGATTGAGACTATACTGGGCGACCTGTTCGGCACCCCGGTTCCACAACGAGAGGTCGCGATGTGGTCGTTGATGGACACGTCGCAAAGGCAGCGAGCGTTGCAGAGAGCGCGCGCGCTCAAGGCTTGGAAGGACGGCGAGAGCGGCGTTCCGGCCAAGGTTGCCGCCGCAGATGCCGGCGTGCCGCTAGTCCGATTCTATCAGATGAATTCAAGCTGGCGGAAGCAGAACTCGTTCGCGGCTGTCGGGGTGGGAGCCGAGCCCGAACGGAACCGTGCCAGCCAGTTCAAGTCCGTGGCGAACCAAGTACTGCAGGTGATCGTGGCGGAGCTCGTGAAGGCAGAACCCGAGAAGTTCATGAAGGCGTCGGTCCGCTCCCTGGCCCTGCAGCTTGCGGATTCCGCGCGGGAACGGGGTGTGCCGATTGGGGATGTACCCGGACACAACACCCTTCGTTCACTGATCGAACGTGCTCGCAGGGATCTGGTCCGGAAGGACGAGGTCGGAAGCGCCTTGCTGTTGGATCATGCGGCCTGTGGACTCCAGCGTTCCGACGGAGCGCCTTGGACCATGTTCGTCATCGTGGACGCCGCGTCACAACTCATCCTCGGCGCATCACCGGGCGAGATCGAGGCTGCCGGGATCGCGTATCGTCACGCCGCCCGCGACGGGCTGCGTCGTGTCAATGACCGTGCGTTAGGCGGGATTCCCTGGGCCGATCGGCTCACCAGTGTGCAGCTCGTGCCGGGCAAGGGTGACGCGTCCGAGTTCTCCCGGGTGGCGGAAGAGGCTCGGGCGATCGGAATCGGGTTCAACGTGACCGCCGACGCCAAGGCAGGGCGATATCTTGAGCGGCTGGTTGGCCGCTCAATCGGCGTACTGCCGATATGGCCCGGTCGAGTTTCGTCGACGAGCCTACCCGACTGGGCCGCAGAACGGTCGCCGCGGCTCGATCTCGAGCAAGCGGGTGCGAGAATCCTGTTGGCGGTTGATGATTACAACGCGCAGCTGTTCGCCGCAAAGGACTCCGTTCCCGATCGCCCGCCCCCGCCGGAGCTGGCGCGGTTCTTCAAACTCCTGTCGGATTAGAGCGCCGATCCCGCGTCGACGATGTGGGGCGGGGGCGCTCCACGTACCGCATTGTGGACGGTAGACGCTGCGACCAGCGCATTTGTCGCTTCACGCCAGCTGAGTGGTTGGTCGACATCAGCCCGTAAGGTTCGGGTTGGGTCCGTCGAAGCCAGCGGACCGTAGGACAGTCTAATTCCGTCGATGCCGCGCCCGAGCGTTTTGGCCAGTTGGCGGCTCGCCAGAAATCGCGAGACGATCTTCACCCGTGGCAACGACGTGGAAAACGCGGTGTCGTCGGCTCCGACCGTCACCGGGCCGTCCATCATCGACGACGTCTCAATCGTCGCCTTCTCGAAATCGCCGGGGGCGGGTTCGCCTGGGCGGAGAAGCGCTGCGGAGATGATGCGGCCGTCTTCGGAGCTCGCCGAGATGACGATTTCCGGAATAATCATGCCGTCGTTCTCGAACACAGGAAAATTTACGATCGCGCGGCCTATCACAAGTCCGGGATCGCCACGTCCTGCCGCCCCGGACCGTCGAATGGCAAGGCGAAGATAGGAGATCATGCTGTCGGAAGGTGGGCGCGTCCCTCGCTCGTCACACATGGCACGTACGGCGGCGATCGCCTCCTTGTGACTCGCCGATGCTGGCAAGGCGCGTAGTGCGTCTTCTGCGGCCTGACGTGTCGACGGTGGCAATCCTTTACGCCTTGGAGCGCGGGCAACTCCCGCCTGCGACCCAGCCTTGGCGATCGCGGCCGCCGAGCCTTGGCGCCACGCCCTGACCAGATTCATGAACTGCTGTGAACCGATGCCAAGGTTGTTCGCTGCCAGGTCTCGGTCGGCACTGCTTGGATTTGTGATGTTCAGATAGTCGCGGATGGTCTGGATACGCCGACGCGTCTCCGCGCGACGCAACGGCGCTACGCCGCTGAGATCAATCTCAAGCATGCATTTTCCTCACGTAATTTCTGGAATGGTCGGCCTGCTAGGCTCCGGGAGGATTTCTCCCTTGGCCGCACTCAACGGCATGCATCCGGACTCGGAAGGGGGTCCGTGCACACATGGCGCACCGACACGCCACGTTTGGAGGCTCGGTCTAATTAGGGTTCAAAGCGGCATCGATGGGCGGATCGGATTGCCGAGCGCCCGGCGTCGGCTATGCTCGCTCGGGGAGAGCGGCAATGCCGAAGGTTTACAGCCACACCGAATGCTTCGAGTTCTTCGGGACGGTGCCGCGCAACACGCGGTGGAGCTGGTCGGGACGAAGCAATGATGGGCGGAACGTGTCCGTCACGCTTTGGCAGGACCGCTTCGAGGAACAGGGACGGATCTATCGGTCATGGAAGACCGATCAACCCGGAGATTGGAAGTCCCGGCCGGGCTTCACCGAGCTGATCGAGAATCTTGCGGTGGCGCGCGATGCCGCCGACGGCATCGTTCACGTGATTCTAGCACAGGCCCGAGACAAGGAGGCGGTTCCGCGCTCGATCGCGCGTTGCTTTCCTCAGCCGAAGCTCAAGATGCGCATCATTGAGCTCGACGAGGACGAGGGTACGTTCGTCCTCGAACGGGTGGATCAATAGTTGGCCAAGAACAGCAACCCGTACGTCACGATCGTCGCCGAGAGCTTCCGTCCCGTCAGCACGGCGCGCCTTCATGGAAAGGTCCATATGCGTCCGGCTTCCGGGCAGCAGTTCGGCCAAGATATGATGATCGAGTGTTCGAAGACGCTGCCCAACGCCCATCCGGTGGGAACGAGGTTCCGCATGCGGGTGAAGCTGACCGATCGCGAGGGCGGCGGAGAGTTCCTCTATTCCTATCATGGCTGGAAGGTCGACGTGCTCGGCGACGCCGAGTGAGCATCCGGATCATCGTCGCGGTCGCTTCCCGCGGTAGGAGCGGGGGGTCTAACCTTCAGGGACGTTTCAACCCCTGCTACGATTTGTCTGCCATCCGGCTGACAAGACGCTCTCGACGTCGTTCCGGGCAAACACCTTGCTAGCCGTCGCCCAAGCGTCCTCGTCCAGTAGATCACCGCTGGATCGGGCCTCGAACGGATCGAATCGTCTACGAGGGACGGTGAACGCCCGCAGCTTTTCTTCCAGACTCTCGATGTCCTCGATCCAGTCTGCCTCTATCGTCTCCGGGAGCGTCCCGAGGATGTCGCTTGTCGTCTTCAAACGCTCGGATAAGACGCGGTAGACCTTCTCATCGATGGTGCCGGCGTAGGTTAGGTTCGCCATGTCGACCCTCGTTCGGGTCTGCCCGAATCGTTTGATCCTTCCTATCCGCTGCTCCAGCCGGGATGGATTCCAGGGAAGGTCTACGTTGATCAGGGTGCCCAGTGTCTGAAGGTTCAGCCCCTCGCATGCGGCGTCGGTCGCAACCACGAGCCGGACCTCGCGATCCGCGACGAGCCGTTTGATCTGGGCGCGTTCGACGCTCGTGGCGGCGCCACCTATGATCAGGCGTGACTTGCCTGTGCCGGCATAGAGCGCGACGACCTGATCCGGCCTGTTGCGACTGAGTGCCTCCGCCATCCATGCGGCCGTATCGTAATACTGGCTGAAGACGATCGAACCCATCTCGCGCCAGGTGCGCCGGTCGGTGCGGTGGTCATCAAGGAAATACTCGACGGCGCGGAGCTTGGGGTCGTTGCCGCCAGCAAGCGCCTCGATGATCGTCCGAAGGTGTTTCCGCTCCTCTGAACGGGCGTCGAAGCTGGCGCTGTCGAGTTCCTCCTGGACCTCGTCGTCGAGTTCCCCGTCGCCGATCAATGCCCTTGCGGTCGCGACTGCCGCCGCTTGGCTGGAGCAGAGCCGCTGCAGCAGCAGCGTCCGCATAAATCCCGCCGGCTTGTCGCGTCGCCCATACGCCTTCGTGAAATCCGCGACGGCATCAAGGGCGGTCGCGAACGCATCGGACGTGTACAGGCTCAGCGCATCGAAGAGATGGGTCGGTCCGGGATGCTCGGTGCTAGGATGGATGTCGACCGGCAGCGCTGGAATGAGACCGAGCCTCTCCAGGTCGCGCCGCTTTCTAAGCACTACATGCCGCACGAGCGGGTTTTCACGTTGGAAATAGCCGAGACCGTCGCGCAGCCCCGTCAGCTCCATCTCAGCCTTCATGGTGACTACCGGGTTGCCCATGTCTGAGGCGAACCTCGTCGTCGTCCATGCGTCGGTCCGCAGATCAAGCGAAGCGCGGATGTCTGCAAGCAGATCGTCGTCACCAGTTGGCGGAAGGGGGTTGGTTATGAGCTGCCATCCTTCCCGCAGATCCATCACTTGGCGTTCACCCTTGAGGTAGGGAAGAACCCGGTCTGGCCGCTGCCACTGGGAAAAGGCATTCCCCAGAACGAACTCGGCATCCTGGTTTAGCGCCTGAAGCAGATCCCATAGATCATGCTCGCTGGTCTGTATCGGTGTTGCGGTCGACAGCAGCATATGCCGCGTCCGCGTGGCCATGCGCGTGATGAACTTCAACAGGTTGTTCGGGGTCCGATCGTCCGATCCGATTGGCTCGGATCCTCGCGCCTTGTGCGCCTCGTCAAGCACCACCATCCCGAACTTCCGGCTTAGGAGGTGCTCGGCCTCGGTCCCAGGTTTGGGCTCCCCATGTCGATTGACGCCGTGCACTATCAGGCCGGTCGACACGAGGCCGATCGCATACGGGCAGCGTGCCACATCGGCCACTCCGGCGCCCTTCACGGCACGACCCGAGGGGTCGATCCAGCATTTTCGGGTGCTGTGCCATCGCGCCACCGGCATCGCCAACCTGTCGAGCAGTTCGATCTGCCATTGCTCCAGGAGCGTCGATGGCACGAGGATCAGCACAGGCCCGTCACCGAGAAGCACGGACACCAGGGCGGACGCCCCAAGTGACAGGGTCTTCCCGACTCCAACCTCGTCGGCCAGCAGCACGCGGACCTTCTGATACGTCTCGCGATGATGCAGGAATTGCGACACAAATGATCGCTGCCAAGGCTGTAGCGATTCACCCTCGCGATAGATGGGCGTTTCCGCCAGCGCCGCAGGTGCGATGGCGTTAGGGTTATCGTGAAAGTCGACGATCTCGACTTCCTGTCGCTTGGCAAGCCGGCCGACTTCCCGAACGATCGCATCCGGCAATGGTTTGCCAAGCGCCCAGAGTTCATCGAACTCGGCTTGCACCCAAGACACGCCTTCGATGGAGGTATCTTCCCATACGAGCTCGTAGTTATGGGCCCAGGCGGCCTGGGTCTCATTAATGGATCCCATGAAAGCCACTGCGCCGTCGGCATTGGTGATCACGCCGGCTTTTCCATGCAGGAATGGCGCGACGTTCCTTGCGACCACCCGGATCTCTACGCGTCCTGATAGCAGGAACTCGTAAAGCCGTTCGTACCTGTCCCGGTGAACCGCGGCATCGACGATCATGTCGGACTCGACGAACCGTTGGAACAGCAGAGCGTCACGGACACGCTGTGCGGCCTCGATGTCTTCGATATCCAGGTCGGCGTTGGCGACGATCCGCACCTTGGCGAGCGTGCTGATCTCCTCACCGACGAGTTCGAAGATAGACGAGCGGAAGTAGCCCGCGATGCGGTCGTAGGTTTTGGCGCCCTTCAATCGATCGGCGAGGTAGGCATGCGATAGCCGACCCTGGCGGGACGAGAACCTCGACAGCCTGCCGCCGTCGATGAAGCCGGTGCTGTTCGACGGCGGAGGAGATGTCACGTCAGAGTCTCTCGTTTCGCATGAGGTTGACGAGGATGGCGGCATGTCGCCCTTCTACGGTTTGGGCACCCCGCCGGCGAGCCAGATAGTCCGCGACCTCGACGAGATCGCTCCGCCTCTTGAAGTAGTCGGGCAACAGTTCTCGCATCTGCTGCAGCACGACGTCGGGGTCCGTTTCGCGGATGAGGCCGTCGATCCCGTAGAGCGTCGTTCTGATAATGCCGGAGCCGAAGTCCGGGATGTCGAACCCCGTCCGGGTTCCGAAATCCTCCGCGCCGCGCAACCTCGCCGCATTGGGTCTGACACTCGCCATGAGGGGGTTGTAGTCGCCCACGCGGAACGCCCGCGAGAAGTTCTGGTAGTTGTCGAGCTTGGTGATGCCCTCAGCTTCGAGGCCTACCATCTTCAGGTAGAACCGCTCCGGGCCCTTGAGCGTCTGCCAGAGGCGGGCGTGCAACCCATCGGGCACCATGTGCTCGTTGGCGACACCAACTGCGAAGTCGATCATCCGGTCGACGAAGCCCAGCTCTCCCTTCCGTCGGGTGCGAAGCGCCTCGACCGTCATGTCCCGACCGTCGATCTTCGTATAGCCGGTGAGGACGCGGAGTGCGGCGGCATAGCCAGCCATCTGCAAGTCCGCATCCTCGAACAGGTTCTCGATGCGGCCGGCACCCTTCAGCGACTGGTTGAGCCCGACCATGGTGTCGATCTGCCTTGCGACCTCCGCACGAACGTCCTGAACGATCTCGTCCTCGTAACCCGACTCGGATCCCTGACGCTTGCGTAGGACGAGGATGACGGTTCCCTGGACCAGTCCGACGCCACGCTTGCCTGGGGCGTTGCTGCCAGTCTCGGTTGCGATGTACCATGCAGCGCTGACTCGCAGACCCGCGCCCCAGAATATGAGCGCAAGGTCCGCCCAGACGCTTCCGGACTGGTGGGTGAACATCACGATCTGCATGCCGTCATCCGGCATGAGCCTGGTGAGGTTCGCATAGGTCTCGACCATCTTGCGCCGGAACTCGTCGCCTTCGCCCTGGATCGCGAGGGGGCGGCGCGAGTCCCAGGTCCACTTGTCGAACGGCGCGGGCGGGTTGCGCCGCAGCCAGGATATGAAGAACTCCGTCAGTTCGTGATACACCACTGCGTCCGCATAGGGCGGATCGGTGATCCAGATGTCACGCGGTTCGACGACCTCGTTCCCCGGCACCGTGTCGATGCGTCGCTTGCCGTGAAGTTCAGTCGATCGAGCAGGGCCCGCAACAAGTGAGCGCAGCCCGATGCTTCCACGGACGGCAAAGTTCAGCAGGGTGTTCAAGGCTTGGTTGTCGAAAGTGCCGACCACACCACCAAGTCCACCGCCTTGGCTCGCTTTCCAGCGGTTCAGTCGCGACCCGTTGTCCAGCGCTCGCGGCATGAAATAGTAGAGATGTGCCGCCCGATCGCTGGCCTTAATGCGACGGTGAAGGTTAGAGAGCATAAGGATCTGCCGCGGGTGAAACAGATGCAGCCAATCGCTCCACCCACGGGTGCGGATCGGATCGTCGGTCTTCAACCCGCCTTCGATCGGCATGTCGGGCACAAGACCTTCCATCCGCAGATCCTCGAGGTCGCGCTCGACAACGTCGCGCACGGCCCGTTCCCGCACTGCGTCCTCCACGGTCGGGGCGGCGTAGAATACCGAGTGCCTCGGCTCGCCGACGGATTCCGCACGGGCCCACTGGATGCAGTAGAGTCGCTCACCAAGGATATCCTCGGTGCGGGGGACGATCTGATCCCTATCCCATCGACGCAGGTGGCTAATTCCACCCCGTTCCCCTCGAAGCCTGGCCAAGGAAAAGCGGTATTTCTGGCCTTCCAGTTCGTAGCTGACGTAGTCACCCGCGACGGTGCCGACCTCGGCCTGCGTCATCTCCTCGGGGGTGGCGTCGCTGATGATCTCCACGTCGAGCCGACGTGCCGTATGATCGGCGACCAGCTTCCCGATTGTCCCCATCTTCGGGCTGATGATCCAGTTTGGCGCTAGCGGGATCATGTAGCCGGTCTCTGGGCAACGGACCTCGAGGCAGTAGAGATATGCTTTCGCCCGATCGCCCGCGGCGTTCGTCTCGTATGCGGCCATGTCCCGTTCAACCGATCGCTCGATGCGACCGAGTTCGTCGATCGCCGCCTCGAGCGTATCCGGTGACGATCCCGCAAGCTCGAACGAAGACCAGGTGAGCAGCGCGGCGATGGGGTTCTGATCGGACGCGTAGCTGTCGCATCCGATGCGCAGCGCCTCGAAGGGGATCTGGCCGGATCCGGAGAATGAGTCGCCGACACGTGGCACGTGACCGTAGCGCATGACCCCGAGCTGCTCGACCAGGTCCGTCAGGTCGGCCGCGTCCGTCCCGAGATGCTCGTTGATCCTCGTCCAACTGGACTCGTCGGGACCCGCGGTGGCACCGAGGTATTCGGGGCGAAGTGTTCCATCCACCTTGGCACCGTAGGGAACACACGATAGGATTTTCGCTGCAACGTCGCGCCAGCCGCCGGTCCTCAGGTCCTTGCTCCAAGCCAGGCGGCGCCCTGCGCTGCTGACTGTCTCTGGATCGAGCGACTCCAATGCGGTCTCGCCACCGTCGGCATCGCGGACGACGAAGTGTCGAACGAGTTCATCTTTCGCGCGATAGCGATGGGCGAGCGCCAGGCGCGCGAAGTCGCCGGCCGACCACCCGCGGGCCCGCTCAACGAACCCGGCATCATCAAGCATCATGATCCGCTCGAAGACGGCTAGATCCTCCTCGGGCTGGTCCGTGGCAGGCAGCAGGGCCCCCAGAATGCACGCGCGATTCAAGATCAGGGGCTTGCGGCCCTTCCAGTAGCCGCCCAACCCGGTCAGCGTCTGTCCTGACACGGACTTTCGTTCGACTTCCGACTCTTTCGAGATTTTCTGGGCGGGCCAGACGGCCTCGATCAGGCTCGGTGCCCCGGCCAAGCTGAGCGGCCTCACGCTCGATTTCAGATCATCGTCGGTCATAGTCGATCCAGCAGGGTAGAGCGATGGTTGTCGGGCAAGGTTGCGCCTTCGGTGAGGCCGAAGCGGATCGCCTTGCGCCAACCGCGATCGTGGTCTCCGGCCTTGCCGGACGTGTGCGCGGCCATGGCGTAGAGCCACCAGCGTTCCTCGGGTCGGAGCCCGAGCCATGCGTTGATGGCAGCGGGAACGAGGTCCTCCTCGCACTGCTCCACTGCCCACAGCAGGACACACATCTCGCGGCCAAGAAGTCGATGCACGCGGTTCTCGCCGACATCCCAGCGCCCGGTGCGGTAGCGGCGGCTCTTCAGGCGCTCGTTGAAGGCGTTCTTCAGCGGTGTCGCCACCATCCGCCAGCGGCGAGGGTGAATGGTGCATCGAACGACACGGTCGACATAGGTGTTGTCGTCGCTGTCGATCCGCGGACCGGATATTCCGTAGTCCTCGATGATCGTCACCAGTTCGCGACCGGTAGGGCTGATCTGCACGACGAAGTGCTGCGGGTCTACCTCATCCTCCGGCACGCCGAAGCCGGCTCTGGGTCTGCTTGCCATCTTTTTTCCTCGCTCGGACCATTCCGCCCGGCTCCAATCAGTTCTGTTCGATCTCGCCCGAGGCGAGCGTCTCACCCACGGCCGCCATAAGCTGGTCGAGGTCGCCGGCACGATCGGCCTCGACGGATCGCCAGGTGACCGTGACGTCGGCGTTCTCGTCACCGAGTTCCGTCCTCGCGTACTTGGCAAGTCGCTCGATGGCCTCGGCCGTGACGTCGAGGTCCGATCCGAAGTGGGTGCTGACGTTGCGGCTGCCCGATCCGACCGTCACGAGGACGTTCCGAAAACGAGCACGCGTCTCCTTGCCCTTGGCGACGGCGGCGAAGACCTTGTCGGTCGTCGTCAGCTGGACCTGCTTGCGTGCGCGTCCGGGCCGTTCGAGATCGACCTTCGTGCCCTCTCCCTCGCGCCTGGCGATCCTGAACTCGCGCGTGGTCTCGACCCCGCCTGAACTCGCCCAGGCATAGATGACCACATCCTTGTCGCCCTCCAGGCGGATCGGACCGCCATATGCCTGCCCGTCGCGGGCGGCGGTGGCATCCGTGTTCCACCGGATCTCACCGCTGGGGACCACGGCCAGCTTGACCTCATAGCCAGTGCCGACGGCCTTGGGATCGTGGGTGAGGTTCAGGCGGTTAGTCCAGACTAGGACATCGCCGGTCTCGTGCTCGCCCATCGGATCGACCGCTATGAAATACAGCCGCATTTCCGAGGTCTCGTGCCGGGGAGCATCGAGACGAGGCGAGGCGGAGGAGACGTCAGGCGTGTTCGACCAGTGAATGCGGCCACGACGACCTGCGTTGCGGGCGACCACGTTGATCGTGGCGGTGCCTGTCAGATCGTCATAGGCCGCCTCGGTGAAGCCGACGCTTGTCTTTTCTTTCTCGAACGGCCCCTTCTCGATCCCACCGGTCCCGGTCTCCCGCCAGCGCTGCCGTGACACGGCCAGGCGCCGCAGCTCGTCCAGCCCACCGCGTGGCAGCCAGAGCCAGCGCACATTGCTCATGGCGCGGTCCTGGATGTCACCCCAGGTCGTCGATCTGGTGTTCGCGGGCCAGAGGATGTCTTCGGCGCGGTCCGCGAGCATGTCGAAGTTGGTCTCAACATCGACGATCAGCTTGCGGCTGCCGGTTGAGGTCAGGGCGTTCTCGACGGCGGTCTCGCCATCATACCCGGCGGCTCCCTCGCGACGAAAGCTGTCGAGCTTGAGCGTGGCGCCGAGGAGGCGCTCGCCACCCGAATCGCGGCCGGGATACCAGATCTTGTTCAGCGTTGACGCGATCGTCTGGTAGACGTCGAGCTCAGCGTCGGCCTGGCGACTCTCGAGATCAGGTCGGTTGGGGCTGCCCTGACCTTCCTGATCCAGCACCTTGGCGATCGCATAAGCGGTCCGCAGCTTCTCCTCGACTGATGCCAAGTCGAGCCCTTCACCGCTGACGATGGCGAAGTTGTTGCGCTCCGACGTGGCGGCGAACAGCTGCTGCGCCTTCTCAGGCGGGATCTTCGCATCGGGCGAGAGGACGATGAGAGCCCGGTCGCCGCGGGTGTTGATGTCCTCAACCCGAGGGAGAGCATGGACTCGCGAATACGCCGCTCGTCGCCGGGTCGTGAAGATTTCGTCGAGCCGCCGAGCCAGATCCTGCTCGACCTTGTGCGCCGGGGCGTTGCGCGCGAGATTCTCGATCTTCTTGGTCAGGTTCTCGTTTTTGGAAAAGTGCCACGCGCCGTTGTCGCGCTTGTGCAGGTACCAGCAGCGAGCCACCAGCGCCTCGAGGGCCGCCACGAAGTCGCTTTCCGATCGGAGCGGTGCGATGAGGAAGGACAGGATGTCCGCCGGTTGCAGCCCCTTGACGGCGTCCGACGACTCGGCGAGCGATGCCATCAGAACCAGCCGGGCGGTCTGGCTGGCAGCATCGTTCCCCATGTCGGCGTCTATCAGTTCGGCGTGAGCATCGCTGGCGCCGGTGTCGACGATGTCGACTGTAATGGCGGCGTCGAGATCGTATATGTTGTTTACCATGTCGCGAATGCCGCGATCGGACAGATCGAGATGCTGCGGACCGATTAGGTAGACATCGTTCGTCTTTCGCTTCTGGACCGATTTGATCATCAGCGCGGCGATGGTCATCAGCCCGCGGGTCTGGCGGAAACCCTCGTTGTCCTTAAAGGTGGCGACCACGGTCTTGAGGCTTGGATGGAACGGGTAGGTGGCTGCTACCTCGTCCGCAATCTTCTCGGCGGCACGTTCGAGCGTCTTGGATTTGACTGCATCGGACAGCACCTGCCCATAGGCCTCGGCCACGCTCTCCACGACCACGGGAGCCGGTTCCCGAGCCAGCAGTCGCTTTCGCAGGATGTGGTAGATTTCGTCGGAGCCCAGCTCTACCGGGGTGATCGGCTTCGCCTGACGCCGTGCTTCATTCGTGATCTGCGACATGATACGCGAGAGGTCGCCGCTGGCCTTATACTGACCGACGAGAGTGGACAGCACGATGCAGAGCCGCGGCAGCTTGATGGCGGCAGCCAGAAGGTTTGAGATCGCCGCAGACGTCACGTCGCCCAGCGTTCCCGCGCCAACGGGGATGGTGACCGCGTTTTCCAGGTATGGCGGTAATTCGTCAAAGAGCATCAGCACCGGCTGATCACCGATCAGGGCGATCCAGTCGTCCTCGTTCGGTGCCCGCGCGCCGTTGCGCCAGAAGCGGGCGAACTGCTCACCCTTGCCAAGCTGATCGGCGATCGACCCCCAAAGAAAGCGGTCGTGGTCGATGTTGCGGCCGCTGATCACAACGACCTTCGCCACCTGCGGTGTAAAGCCTTCAGTGATACGGGCTGACGTCGCCCCCGCGATCTCGGGGTGTGCAGCGAGGTATCCAAGTGCGAGCATCGAATGGGTCTTGCCGCCGCCCATTGCTTGCCGCAGCTCGAACGCAGCCTGTTCGTTCAGGCCGGCTAGGCGCTGCAGCCCCTGCCGCAGCAGCTGAGCCATGCCGTCGGTGACGTAGGTGCGATCGAAGAAGTCGCGCGCCTTTGCATCGTCATGGTCGACGAGATCGGCGAGATCCTCGATCTGCTTGGAAAGAGCGTAGTCGAGGGCATCCTGCTTGAATTCGCAGGCGTCGATGATGGTCTGTAGCATCAGGCGGTACCGTCCAAGCTGTTCTCGATGGTGAAGATCAAATGTGTCACACTCTCGCCTCGGCGGCGAAGGATCGGGAGAAGCCTCGTCCTGACGTCGGTCGGGCATCCGTGCCGACCCACCCAGTTGCGCACCGTTCGGTCGGTCACCCCCAGATCGCGGGCGAGTGGCGCCTGCCATCGAGCGCCGTAAAGCGTCTCGCCAACCTCCCGTAGAATGTCCCGATCGTTCTCCATTTCCGGATTGTAGGAAAATGTTCTGAATTCGGCAAGGACGTCGATTGGGTCGGCGATGCAGATCCGGGCTCTCCAAAACTGAATACAAGGCAAAGCTGAACGGAATGAGTAAGACCCAGATCGTCGAGGCCGTGGCGCGGAACTACGGTCCGTGCGCATGACGTGATGCGGGCCTGTCGGTATCGCAAACGTCAATCCTGTTCTCATTATGTTCACTCCGTCCTACAACGCTCTCGAACCAGCGTGTGGATGTGTGATGATGGCCAGCCCGACCCTGCATGACGTGCCCTTCGAGCTTGTCGCCCATGAGGCTCCCTTGTTCGTCTGCACCACCCCGGCCGGCTTCCCGTCACCCGCTCAGGACGACATGGAGGAGCCGATCGACCTCGGGGCATGGCTGATCGATCAGCCGGCGGCGAGCTACATCATGCGGGTATCAGGGCATTCCATGACGGGCGCCGGCATCAACGACGGTGACCTGGTCGTCGTCAGCCGGGCATCCGAGCCGAGAGCCGGCGATATCGTGGTCGCTCTGGTTCACGGTGACAGGACGATGAAGCGGCTCCGCCGTCGCGGCGAGAAGCTGTGGCTCGTTCCGGAAGCGGAAGGATACGACCCCATCCGCATCGACGAGCATGTCGAGATCTGGGGGGTCGTGGTCGCGCTGGCCCGACGGTATCGCGCGTGACGGCGATCGCGCTGATCGACTGCAACAACTACTACGTCAGCTGCGAGCGGGCGTTCGACTCCAGCCTCGTCGGCGTGCCGGTCATCGTCGCGAGCAACAACGACGGGTGCGCGATAGCCCGTTCGCAGGAGGCGAAGGCGCTCGGCGTCAAGATGGGCGACCCCATCCACCTGATCCGGGACCGGCTCGACAAGCACGGCGTGCGGGTGCTGAGTTCCAACTACACGCTCTATGGCGACATGCAGCGGCGGGTCGTCGCCGCCGTCGAGGAGTTCGCGAGCGAGATCGAGATCTACAGCATCGACGAGAGCTTCGTCGACCTGACGCCCTTCGCCGACAGGGACCTCGTCGCGCACGTCAACGGCATGCGCGATCAGGTCAGACGCTGGACGACCATTCCGACCTGCGTCGGGATCGGGCCCACCAAGACATTGGCGAAGGTGGCGAACGCCGCGGCCAAGAAGAATCCCTTGTTCGACGGCGTCGCGGACCTGCGCGACGCCGTGATCCGCGGCTTCGTCCTCGACCGCTTCCCAGTCTGCGACGTCTGGGGCGTCGGCCGGGCGACCGCGGCGAAGTTGATGACGCTGGGCGTCACCACCGCGGGCCAGCTGCGCGACATGCAGATGAAGCAGGCGCGCGGCGTCGGGACGGTCGTGCTGGAGCGTCTCGTCGCTGAGCTGCAGGGTGTAGCAGCCAGCGCCGTCGAGGTGGTCGAACCGCAGCGTCGCGGCATGGCGGTGACGCGGTCATTCGGGTTACCGATTCGCGACCTGGAACAGCTGATGGGCGCAGTCGCTCAGTACGCCATGCGCGCGGGGGAGAAGCTGCGCTCCCATGGACTGGTCGCGGGACAGCTCACCGTCTTCTTCCACACCAATCCTCACAAGCGCGATCGACCACAGCATCACGCAAGTCGCCGCGTCACGCTCCATCCCATGTCGGCCGACTCGCTCGAGCTTCTCGCCGCCGCCCGGCGAGGCGTCGAGGCGGCGTGGAGGGACGGTTTCGCTTACACCAAAGCCGGGATCATGCTCGACGATCTCGTTGCGGTGGAGTTGCGACCGAGGACGTTGTTCGAGTGTGACGCCGAGCGCCGCGTCCGGCTCATGACGGCGCTCGACGAGGTGAACGGGCGGTTCGGCCGGTTCACGGCCGTTCCGGCGGCCCAAGGTTTCAATCGCGGTTGGCAGGCGAGGGCGGACAGCAGGTCACCCGCGTGGACCACGCGCATCGACGAGGTGCCGGTGGTGAGGGCGTGACGAAGGTGCTGATTGGGATTGACCGCGGCGTTGCCGGTCCGAGCCGCTCCGGATACTACGTCACGCAAATGAGAACGGGGGTAGTGTGAGTTTCTTCACGGACGCCGAACAGGAACATCTCCGGGTCGCGCGCATGATCATCCATGTCGTCGGAAGACCCGACGAGGAGTTCACGCCGGAGCCGGAGATCGAGGTTCAGGAGGAAGGCTTCTTCCGTGCGCGGATCATTGCGGAGGCGGGCGATGCCGTCCACGAGTTCAAAGCCGACTCGTTCGTCAGGCCGGTCATCGAGCGAATGGCACTTGGCGAGAGCACGTTCCAAGATGGCGGTCAGGATCTCGCCAGACTGTTCGCCCGCGATCACGTCCGTACCGCGATCAGCGGGGCCTTCTTCGTCTTCGAATTGAATGTGGGAGGCGACGCGCGCGTCTATGCGTTGATCAAGTACGATTATCGCGAGGCCGTCGAGTTTTCCCAGGCCGAAGGTCGCAGTGTGCTGCGTGCCATCGTCCAGGCGTTCGTCAAGGAGCGCAAGGCCGTCCAGAAGATTTGCTTGGTACGGGTGGTCGATGGGGTGGCCGATGTAATGGTGTCGGCAGCCGATAGGATGCAGCAGGCCCCGGACCTGACCGACTATTTCGCCAAGTACCTCGGGGTTGCGCGCAACCGATCCGACACCGAACTGAGCGATCGCCTGAACGAGGCGATGAGGGAGTCCCTCAACGAAGTGCGCCAGCACCTGCCGAACGGCGTCCCCGCCGCGCTTCGGCGTATGAAGGAGGCGTTGCAGGGGCGTGATCCAGTTACGAATGACGACGTCGTCAACGCCGCCTTGCATGCCGCCGGCCGACCGGAGGACGAAACGATCCGAGCGACGATCGAGGCGAAAACCCGCCGGTGCCTCAGACGGCAGAGGCTCGATGACGTGGCGTTCACGCCCGAGCGTCGCATCTTCGATCTACGCCCGCGCGAATACGTTCGAACCGCCGAGGAAGTCAGGCTTGAATATCCGGCCGAGCAGCTGGGCCAAGCCATCACTAGGGTGGAGCACGACGGCAACATCGTGTTCACCATCACGACCAGGAGGATAGTCGAAGATGGAACGGTCGCGGACCGCTCTCGCGCACGCGGTTGACGCGCTGGCGCGAGCCGGTGCGACCGTGACGGAGTCCAGGACGGAGATCGCCGTCTACCAGCTGGATGGGGTCGGCGCGCGCGGGATCCTTTCACTTCTCGGTCCGGCGGGCTTCACGCTTTCGCGCCTCGCAGACGAAGGCGGGGCTCTTCCCGTCGATCTGCTCGCGGACGAGTCGAACGGCATCGAACTGGTCGCGGACAAGCCCGCGGTACCCGATGGCATACTGCCCATCCTGACAAGGACCGCGTTCCGAGCGCTGTTGGACCGCGAGCCGGATCAGCACGTCATCTGGATCCAGGAGCTGGATCGCCGAGTAGACACGGTCCGCTCGCGTTTGACGCCCTGGGGCGACGAGGAACCGTTCACTCTTAACGCCGATCCCGTCGATCCGGCTCGCGTCGTTCGCGCGCTTGGCAATGGTGGAATGGTCGAGCCGATCGGTCGATGGCTCCTGCGTGACCCCGACTTGGACTTGTCGGGCCCATTCCTCTCGCCGTGGCGAGCGCGAGCGGCGGGTGCGCTGGCGGCGGCACTGGCGCAGGAGTTGGAGCGGGATGGCCGGCTGCTGTTTCGTGGGCCGCCGCCGACCCGCTTTCGAGCGAGTGGCGGCGACCGCGTGGAGGTTGCCGCTCTGGCAGACCTGCAGCGGGCCGCAGCGTGGACGTACGAGAACCCGCGCGAACTCGAGAACCGGCACGGCCTTCTGGCCGCCGAAGTGGCGCGCACCGCGCTCAGGGATGGCGACCTGGCCGACCTTACGTCCGTCATGTCGGGCGCGTTCGAAGGCGCGAGGATCGCCTACGGTTTCGGCGTGACGCAGCAGAGCCGGGACGCGCTGAAGACGCTCAGCGATCTTCGCAAGGCGGTGACCGAAGAGACGGTCAAGCTCGCTGATGCTACGAGATCGCTCGCGGCGGCGATGACGACGTCCGCCATTGGCAATGCGGGTCTGATCATCGCCCGTTTGACCCTTCCCAAGGGGGCCGGCTTCGTCGGACCGGCCGCAGTGATCATTGGGGTGGCGCTGGCGGCCTACGTTA
The DNA here is from genome assembly GCF_022662335.1 of Sphingomonas sp. CROZ-RG-20F-R02-07. Taxonomy (GTDB): domain Bacteria; phylum Pseudomonadota; class Alphaproteobacteria; order Sphingomonadales; family Sphingomonadaceae; genus Sphingomonas. Next base: position 245,257 of record NZ_JAKNQJ010000001.1, read on the forward strand.
CCGTAGTGATCGCAAGCGGATGGCACTTTCTGTCGATCCAAAGGGATCTTCGTGCCGATTGGAAGGAGCGACTCTACCGATTCCTGCCGGAGCCCGAATACGAGAAGATGGTGACCACCCCGATCGGGCGGGCCGAGATTGGGTTCAGGAACGCCGCGATCGGCAGCGGCGTGATCGCGGTGCTCATGCTGGTCGCGGTAGTTCTCATCGTGATGTCCGCCGGTCGCCCGTCTTGAGCTCGATGAGGGGTTCATTAGCTAACAGGGTCGGTTGAGGAACAGTGCTGCGAAAGACGCAGTCCCGATGTCGCGATTGATGGCCCGGGGCCTAGCGATGGCTAAATTGTTGGGCTCTGCTGCACGATGCCCCGCGTGGGAAAGACAGGGCCACTCGCCGTCATCCGCTCAGGATCGTATGGCCGCTGCAAGGCGACCACGTCGTCGTAGCTACCCGCCAACCAGCGCTCGTGGTCGCGCGGCTCCAGGATGGTGATCATGGCCTTCGGGTGAATCGGCTCGACCAACAGGTTTGGATCGCACGTGACCATGGTGAAGCCGCTCCCGTTCTTGGTCGGCTGCCAGAACCCAGCTACCGCGAAAAGCGGCTGGTCGGTCACCTCGAACCAGATCTCACCCTTGATCGGCTTTCCGCCACCGACGTCGTGGACGTCGGGCGTCCACTCGCAGAATGCGCTCAAGGGCACGAGGCATCGGTTCTCCGGTCGCTCCGCCAGGCGGCGCCATTGCGGAAGTGTCAGGTTTCTCACGTTCGTCATCGGCCATTTCGCCTGGCCGCCGAGCACGTCCCATGACATGACGTCGACGCCGAGCCCGCGCTCATCGCGCCGTATCACCCATGCCCGGCTCCTGGGCATCAGCTCGCGGGGATTGAAGCGGTTGTCCATCGGCCGCTCCGCCAGCCATTCGGCACCGAAGTGGGCGCGGAGTGTCTCAGGTTCGCTGCTCAGACGGGCGCGGTTGCACATGCGATGACCTTACCGCGTCCGTGATGCTACCGCACCTGCTCGATCGTATCCACGGCGAGCAGGTCGAAACTGTCGCGCACGCCGGTCACACGGACTCGCAGGCCGAGCAGACGATGTGCATGCGAGCTCGCTTCGAGCCGCCATGTGCCCCCGTCATCGACCTCGAGGATCAGGTCGCGTCGATTCCGCAGAAGCAGGCCGACGGCTTCGTGATGTGAACCCATGGGCATCGCGTTTGCTCCGGCGGTGGATAAGGGTCGGCTTCGATCGCCGCGGTCGACGGTTCGATCCGGTCGGAGATTTAGCCTACCCGGCACAATCGACGCCATCATACGTCGTCATCGCGGACGTGGAATGACGATCTCCCACATGTCGTCCGAAGCGGCCGGATCGACGGTCGAGCGCTGCTGCGCCGGTAGGGAGATCCGATCCAGTTCCCGTTCGATGGCCTGAACCACGAACGCATCGATGCTGACGTGAGGCGTCCTCGCCAGGTGCGAGCGGACCATGGCGTCGGTGACGGTGTCGACGATCAAATTCCACTGCAGGTGTCCGGTCATGCCGCACGATGGAATCGCGCTTGCCGGATGGCAAGACGCAGCGCCCCGTCCGGCGCCCCGACGTCCACCAAGATGATCTTGTCGTCCCCGATCGCGGTCGTGTATCTTCCCGTTCGGGAATGGCGGAAATGATCACCGACGTGGCCAAGGTGGGCATAGCCGTGCGGACGGCACGGAAGACGCTTGGCCTCACTCAGGACACGCTTGCGGCGGCGTCCGGGGTCGGGCCGCGGTTCATCGTGGAACTGGAGGCGGGCAAGCCGACCGTGCAGATGGACAAGGTGTTCGCGGTGCTGGCCGTTCTCGAGATCACCCTTCAACTCGAGCCACCGCCGCGGTGATGACCCCTGATCAGGAGCGCTACGCCGAGGCGTTGGCGATCGAATGGATGCATGGCGAGGATGCCCTGCGCTGGGTGGCCGAGCGCGTCGGGGCGCTGGCGCTGGCGGGCGACGAACGCGGCGTCCGGCGTTTTATCGAGATCGCGCATCGCCTCGAACATCTGCGACGCGCACCAAGTGTATGAGTTCGTCGGTACCGCTCAGCCGAGCCTCGGTATAGATTGGAGAAACGGACAGCCCCGTCATGGACATCATATCTGGGGTCGGGAAGACAGGCTTAGGTTGCCGTCGGACTTCCCAGAGTTATCGGACTTGTCGTGGGATCGTCGCGCCGGATGTGGACGCAGCTCCCTTCGTCGGCAGGCGCTACGAAGCGGCATGGCTGGCGAAGGTTGCGCGCTACGTCACGTTGCCTCGGTTATGGTGTAAACTTCAGTGGAGAATCGCATGAACGGGATGTTCGGTGACGATGGCGGCAAGGGGGCTTCACAGGCCTACTGGAATGCCTTCAGCAAACTACGAGAGGCTTGGCGCGAGGTGTTCGACGATGAACTCGCGAAGACGGGTACTCGCGGCATGGAGGCGTACGAGAACGCCCTGGTGTTCATCAAGAGCAAGCTGCAGCAGGACAAGACCGGCGACCGCGCCTTCCGCGCAGCTCTTGATGTTGCGCCCGATGACGACATCGGCAAGGCTCTGCTTGCAGTCGATCTGGACGATCTCGCACCGAATGTGATCAAGCAGGCAATCCGCGACAAGGTCGAAGCTCTACGCGAGCACGGAAGGGCGAGGCATCCGCTTCGGCCACTTCTGCGCGCAGCCCTGGACGCACTCTTCGAAAGCGATAGCGTACGACGGCCGCACGTGGGGGCCAACCGCCATTGGGAACGTCTTCACCAGTACCTCCGCGAACTGGAGAACGAAACAGATTGGACCCCCGATGGACGCGGCTTCCGCCTCGCGAACGCCGGAGGCCGCGGGCCCGTCGCGCAACTTCCGCGTGATCCGGGCAAGCTCGATGTTATCGTCGATCCCGAGTACCTATGGCCAAGACCGAGGAGCGCCTGACAAGCTGGTTCCGATCACGATTGTGATCCGCGGCGGAAACGTTGGAATTCATGGCCGTTGGCCTCTGACATCTACTTTCATCGCTCGTACGATGCGGCGGACATGCCGCTTCACTTCATCGCGGCGATGTCGCGGGCGCTTCTTCCGCGCTCCACCGCGGTTGCAAGAAACGCGCTTAGATCCTCGACCGGCTGCGTTTCCGCTTTGTAGATTACGGTACGGCCGATCTTTTCCGATGACACGAGCCCGGCTGCCGCCAGGATCGTGAAGTGGGAGGTCATGCCGTTGGGCGACATGTCCATGGCCTTTGCGATCTCGCCCGCGGCCAGTCCGTTTGGCAGTTCGTCGACCAGCCTCTGATAGACCTTGAGGCGGGTCGCCTGCGCCAGCGCGCTCATCACCTGCATTGCTTCCACGTTTTCCACTCCTGATACGCTACGCGAAGCCATCCCGAGCTTCAACATGGGCTGCCCGAATCGTTACAGAACGCTAACTATACATTATCTCCGGAAGTGTTGAAGTGTTTTCTTGATCTCCTATATCTCGGGGGTCGGCGGCTTTCGCCACCTCCGACAGGAACGTCATCGGCGACGATGGAGTGAACCCATGGATATGACTGTCGCCGAGCGCTCCGACGCTGGCTCGAAGCCGAAGACCGTCTCGACCGGCAGCGCCCCGGTGTCTGCGAAGCGTGTGGGTGCGCTGTTCCCCGATCCGCTCGACGAGGATGACGGGGCCGACGAGCTCGTCGTGACGACCCGCCGCGCTATCAGCCGGGTTGCACTTGTGGCGACGGAGACCGCTGCCCGCTTCCAGCGCGAGTCGGTGGATCACGATCCGATGGCATGGATGCTGGCTTCGCGTGCGGTGTTCGACGGCGCGGCCGCGATCGACGCCTGCCTCAACCGGGACGCCTGCATGCGCGGCATCCTCGTCCACGGGCTGGGCCTCGGCCTCGATGTCGAGCGGTCCGCGGTCGACGTGCTGCTCGCCTCCGATGACGATGACGATGACTTCGACGAGCACGAGTTCCAGCATCTCCATGGCGACCGTACGGGTCGCCGCGGCAAGGGCGAGCGCGGGAAGTACGGGCGCGTGACCCGTGTGCGCCTCTTTACCGCTACGATCGTGGATACGCGCGACAACCTGATGCGCCAGGTCTTTCACGCCAGCCTGGCGCGCGACGCCGCCGAGGTGCGTTCGCGCCTGGCAGGACGGTTCGGTCCCGACATCGCGGATCTCGCCGACATCCGGCTCGGTGTCCACATCGCTTCGCCGCCCGTGGTGGCGCTGGTCCCCGAGCCCGTCCTCGAGCTCATCCGCCGTATGGAGCGCGACTGCGCGAAGCCGCACGCGCGCACCTTCGCCGTCGATATCGAGATGGGGATCCAGGCCTGACCGCCTCGCTATGAGGCCCTGACCTCCGCCCTTCTCGGAACGAGCGGGCAGCGCGGATCGCAAGGCGTGCGGCTCAGCGTCCACCGGACGGCGTGGTCGACCACCTCCTGAACAGGGGAAGACGACATGAATCTTCAAGTTGACGTCGGTCGCTCTGCGGCCGGCAAGGGGCTCGTTCGCGTCCTCCATCCATTGAACCTGCCTGACGGCCCGACCGGGGACGGTGTCGGGCGTGGCCCCCACGTCGGCATCGCGGTCGATGTGGAGACCACCGGTCTCGATCCGTCGACAGGCAAGGTCATCGAACTCGCACTACGGCGGTTCCGCTATGACGCCGACGGCTTCGTCACCGACATCGACCGGGCTTATGAATGGCGTGAAGATCCGGGCGAGCCGCTGAGCGAGGAGATCGGCATTCTGACCGGCCTCACGGACGCCGACTTGGCGGGTCGCGAGATCGATGAGGGTGCCGCGACGCGATTGCTGCGGTCGGCATCGTTCGTGGTCGCGCACAACAGCGGCTTCGACAGGACGTGGGTGGAGCAGCGCCTACCCGACGCGGCCGGTTTGGCCTGGTGCTGTTCGATGCGCCAAGTCGATTGGCGCGCGCGCGAGTTCGACGGTCGCGTCCTGGGCTACCTGCTGCTCCAGCACGGCTATTACCATTGCGGCCACCGCGCGTCAGCCGACGTGGATGCGCTCATCCAGATGCTGCGCCACCGCGATGCGAACGGGCGTACCGCTCTCGCGGAGATGATCGAGCGTGGATCGCAGCCGACATGGCTCGTTCGTGCCACCGGCGCCCACTTCGACGTCAAGGACATGCTTCGAGCCCGCGGCTTCCGCTGGGATGGCGAACGGAAGGTCTGGGCGAAGGAAGTCGCGGACGAGGAACTGGTCCCGACCCAGTTCTGGCTGGCCGGCCACGTCTATTCCGCCACCGCCCGCGCGAAGGCGCTCGGTCCGGAGGTCATCGGGATCACCCCGCAGACGCGCTTCCGCTGACACCCTTCAAGTCTCCCGCTCGGCTACAGCAAGAAAGGAACTGACATGCCACGCAAGAAATCCATTCCCGCCATCACGACCGCCATTGCGCTCAATTCTGTCGCGCGTGCCTCGCTCATCCCGATCATCGGATCCGAGGTCGCGCTGTCGAAGCTGCCTGGCACGGGCGGTACCGCCGTCCGCGACCTTGGCGTCACGCTCATCACCGACCAAGAATATTCCACGCGCGACCGCACGATCCCAGCTCGAGAGATCTTCTACGTCGATGGATCCAAGCCCACTGCCGACGGGCCTTGGCGCGGCGAGGCCGACAAGCTCGCCTGGATCGACGAGCGCACTGGGTTCGAGTGCATCATGCTCCGCGACCCGCGTCGGGGTCATCTCAGCGGCTATGTCGGCGTTCCCCGTGACCACCCGCTGTGGGGCTGGGACCATGAGGCGGTTCCTGCCGATCTGGGCATCGAGGTGCATGGTGGCCTGACCTATTCCCGCATCTGCAAAGACGGCCCGGAGCCGGTCCGGCGCCGCATCCGTACGGAAGCGACTCGTATCTGCCACGTTCCGCCGGTGCCGCCGAAGTTTGAGCCCCTTACGCAGGCGACGGATCACAGTCCCGACGCCCACGTCTGGTGGTTCGGCTTCGCCTGCAACCACCTCTACGATCTCATTCCCGTCGACGGACCGCGCAGCAAGCACTTCATGGGTGCGGAGACGAAGGCCGAATACCGTGACGATGCCTACGTGGTGCGCGAGATCCTCAACTTGGCCGGCCAGTTGCGCGCGGTCGGCGACGGCGAGGCGGTACCAGCTCGGGAAGGACCGCCGTTGCCGCCGGTTGGGCTCGACCCGTCGACGGGAGGCTGACTCATGTCGGAACGTGATCGCCATTATGGCGAACTGCCTTGGGGTTGGTGGTTGCGCGCATCAGGTAGCAGCTTGGAGGACGACGAGGGGCGCAAGTGGCATACGGTTCGCGATGCGTTCTGGCATGGCGAACTCGGCTTTCCGACGTCGAACGTCGCCAACGAGCAGCATGAACTCCTCCTCCGCGTGCTGACCGGGATTTATGCCGGATGGTCCTCGCCGTCCGAGGACCGGCAGGATCTGTTCCTGGGAAACACGCCGGCTTGGCGCTTCTACATGTGCTGGCTCGCCTCCGTCGGTCTGACCTATGCCTTGGGTCATCTGGGCGCGTTGGACGCGCCGCTCTCCACAAAGGGCAGATCGGTCATGATGATGCTCCAGGCGACTCGCGACCCTGCTTGGGAGCCACTGCCGATGTCCGAAGTGATCGAGGCGATCGCACGCGCCGAGCGGGGTAGGGAGGGCCATGCTCGCGAAGAGGCGTTGACGGCGTTCGAACGGGGCGTCGGTCTTCGGCGGTTCGTCTTTGCCCGCGAACAGGTCGGCAGGTCGTTCCTCATCACGCTTACCGGGATCGCCACGGACGCCCGCATGCCCACTCGGCGGGTGATCTGGTCGCAACCGTTCACTGACGCCACTGTACGCGACGACCTGTTCACATGGTTGGCGGCCCGAGTTCACCGGTGGGACGATTGGGGTCACATTGCATATCGTACTGGCGGCGAGGCGCTCACCCGCCAAATCCTCGCGCTCGTCGTCCATAGCTATGGTTCGCTCTAGGGTTCTAGCCGTAGGAAGCTGACGATCAAGTTGACGGTCCGCACTGAAAATCGCGTCTCGCTCAGCCGCCAGATAGGCGAGGCATGCACGATAGAGTCAATTCCGACATCAGTCTGAAACAGCCATCTGACGTTGTTCGGCCGCCTTATGCAATCCGTGCTGACCATCCTGGCGACTATCGGCGCTGAAGAAAGGGGAGAGGCGACGCTCTCTTGCGGTACCGTCGACTACCGCGTCATTGGCTGCACCCACCGCCGCCAAATCATAGGACGGGAGCTCGGCCCTCGGAAATCAGCCGCACGGATATGAGACCGCCGTTCGGGCTAATGCGTAACTACGCGGTGTTCGTGTAGTGAACCTGCTATTCCTTAACACTACGACTTTGAAACCAGCAAAACTGGATTCAGTGTTGGTTTGCCGCTTATGTGCAAACCACTCATTTGCTCACATCGAGTAGCTCTTATTGCTAATCGACAGACCGCTGGAGGCCCGACCGGGAATCGAACCCGGGTGCGAGGATTTGCAGTCCTCTACGTCACCACTCCGCCATCGGGCCTCGATCGCTGGAGGCGGGGCCAATGCCGGGGCGGGGCGAGGGTGTCAACCATTTCGCCGTGCAAATCCGTGTGCAGACGGCTTGGCGGTGGCCGGCGCGCGGGATAGAACATGGCGCGAAACGAAGTGTATTGTATAACTAACACGGCTGTGCGACAGGGTGGGCATGATGACGACGGACATGGATCAGATCAGCGGCGACCGGTTCGCCACGATGCGCCACGCGATGGTGGCGAGCCAGTTGCGGACCACTGCGGTCGAGGACCAGCGCGTGGTCGCCGCGATGGCACGCCTGCCGCGCGAGGATTATCTTCCCCGCAGCGCGCGCGACCTGGCGTATCGCGACACCGCGATCGCGCTGGGCGGCGGGCGTTACGCCAATCTGCCGCTGGCCACCGCGCGGCTGCTCGATGCCGCGGATCTGCACGCGGACGAGCGCGTGCTGCTGATCGGGTCGGCCGGGGGCTATACCGCGGCGGTACTCGCCGAGATCGTCGCCGAGGTGACCGCAGTCGAGAGCGACCCGGCCTGCGTCGCGATCGCGCGCGAGCGGCTGGAGCACGCCAAGCGCATCGTGCTGGTCGAGGGGCCGCTGGCCGAGGGTCATGCCGCGGGTGCGCCCTATGACGTGCTGGTGATCGACGGCGCGGTGCCCGCGGTGCCCCAGGCGCTGGCGGATCAGATCCGGCCGGGCGGCCGGGCGGTGCTGGGCCTGGTCGATCGCGGCCTGACGCGGCTCGCCGCGGGTGCGCGCACGCCCGGCGGGTTCGCGGTGATGCCGTTTCTCGATTGCGACTGCGCCGTGCTGCCGGGCTTCGACCAGCCCACGCCGTTCCGCTTCTGATGGCGCGGCTCCGTTCCGGCTGGCTGCTCCTCGCCGGGGCGAGCCTCATCGCGAGCCCCGCATCGGCGGAGACTCTGCGCGAGGCCCTCGTCAAGGCCTATGCGAGCAATCCCACGATCACGGGCCAGCGCGCGGCGCTGCGCGCGACCGACGAGGGCGTGCCGCAGGCGCGCTCGGCGGGGCTGCCCTCGGTGGCGCTGAACACGGGCTATGTCGAGAATGTGCTCGGCACCAGCAATTCGCTCGCCTCGCCCGCGCGCCAGGCGACGGGGAACACGCAATTGACCGTCCCCGTCTATCAGGGCGGCGCGGTGCGCAGTTCGGTGCGCGCGGCCGAGACTCGCGTGGAGGCGGGACGGGCCACGCTGCGCGGCACCGAATCGGATCTCTTCACCGCGGTGGTCGCCAGCTATATGGACGTGATCCGCGACGAGGCGATCGTCGGGCTCAACATGCAGAATGTCCGCGTGCTGGAGGTGAACCTGCAGGCGAGCCAGGACCGGTTCCAGGTCGGCGACCTGACGCGCACCGACGTGGCCCAGTCGCAGGCGCGGCTCGCGCTCGCCCGTGCGCAGCTCGAAACCGCGCAGGCGCAGCTGATCGGCAGCCGCGAAACCTATATCCGCGTCGTGGGGACGCCGCCCACGAAGCTCGAAGTGCCGCCCACGCTGCCGAAGCTGCCGCCGTCGCCCAACGCGGCGGTGGGCGAGGCGCTGAACAACAATCCGACGCTGCTGGCCGCCGCCAAGGCGCGCGACGCGACGCGCTACGACGTGAACGTGGCGCGGGCGAGCCGGCTGCCCAAGCTGAGCGTCGTGGTGGGCGGCAATTATTACAATTATCTGGGTTCGCTGGGCGCGGGCACCGCGGTGCCGGTGGGCCAGACGGGCACGTCGGGCACCGCAGGGGTCGCCTTGACGGTGCCGCTGTTCCAGGGCGGGCGCCCGGCATCGCTGGTGCGCCAGGCGGAGGCGCTGCGCAGCCAGTCGATCGAGAATGCGACCTCGGCCGAACGCGCGGTGATCGCGCAAACGCGGTCGGCCTATGCGAGCTGGAAATCGTCCGAACAGGTGATCGCCTCGTCCGAGACGGCGGTGAACGCGAACAAGCTGAGCCTCGAAGGCGTGCGCGCCGAGAACAGCGTGGGTACGCGCACCATCCTCGACATCCTGAACGCCGAGCAGGAGCTGCTCAACAGCCAGGTGACGCTGGTGACGGCGCGGCGCGACGCCTATGTCGCGGGCTTCGCGCTGCTGGCCGCGATGGGCGATGCCGAGGCGCGCGACCTGGGGCTGGAGGGCGGCGTGCTCTACAATCCGGTGACCAATTACGAGCGCGTCCGCAACCGGTTCGGCGATTTCGGCGGCGATGGCGAGCCCAATGCACAGGCGACATCGACCGCCCAGACCCCGGCGCAGGACGCCACCGTCGCGGCGCCCGTCGACCCGATGCTCGAAAGCCCGGTTGACAGACGCGCGCCGTTAACCACAGGTGCGCAAGCGCCGAGCCGCCGTCAATAAGGGTGGTGGCCGGGATCGGGAAGCTCAGGATGGGCGAAGTCAGCGTCGAACCTTCGATGGAGGAGATCCTCTCGTCGATCAAACGGATCATCGCCGAAGAGGGCGAGGGCGTTCCGCCCCGGCGCCGTCCGCAGCGCACCGCGCCGTTGCCCTCGCCCGTCGACCTGCTGGGCGACGACGAGGATGACGACGACCATGTCCTCGAACTGAGCGATCCGATGCCGGAAATCGACCGCCTGCCGGAGCCTGCGCCGATGCCCAAGCCTGTTCCCGCGGCCCGCGCCGTGCGCGATCCCGCGCCCGCTGCCGCCGCCCCCGTAGCCACGACCACGCCCGCGGCTCCTGCTGCTGCGGCGCCCGCGACCGCCCCCATCGTGTCGCAGCAGACCGCCGCGGCGAGCCGCGGCGCGCTCGACATGCTGTCGCGCATGATGGTGAAACCCGAGAGCGATTCCGACGGGACGCTCGAGGGGCTGGTGCGCGAGATGCTGCGGCCGATGCTGAGCGAATGGCTCGACGCGAACCTGCCCGCGCTGGTCGAGACGATGGTCGCGCGCGAGATCGAACGGATCACCAGCCCGCAGGGTTGAACCCCGCTGGCCTCGTGCGTGCCGCCTCGCTAAGGCTCGGCGCATGAGCGAACTTCCCAAGACCTTCGATCCCGCCACCATCGAGCAGCGCTGGTACGCGCATTGGGAAGAGCAGGGCCTGTTCCATCCCGATCGTCCGGGCGCCGAGCCGTGGACGATCGTCAACCCGCCGCCCAACGTCACCGGCGCGCTGCATATCGGCCACGCGCTCGACAACAGCCTGCAGGACATCCTGACGCGCCACGCGCGGCTGAAGGGCAAGGACGCGCTGTGGGTGGTCGGCACCGATCACGCCGGCATCGCCACGCAGATGGTGGTCGAACGCCAGATGGCGCTTCTCCAGCAGAAACGCACCGATCTGACGCGTGAGCAGTTCGTCGAGAAGGTGTGGGCGTGGAAGGCGGAGAGCGGCGGCGAGATCACGCGCCAGCTCCGCCGGCTCGGCTGTTCGATGGACTGGGCGAACGAGCGGTTCACGATGGACGAGGGCTTTTCGCAGGCTGTGCTCAAGGTGTTCGTGGCGCTTCACCGCGAGCGGCTGCTCTACCGCGACAAGCGGCTCGTGAACTGGGATCCCGGCCTCGGCACCGCGATCAGCGATCTCGAGGTGGAAACGCGGGAGATCAAAGGGAGCTTCTGGCGGCTGCGCTATCCGCTCGCCGATGGGTCGGGCTTCATCGAGGTCGCGACGACGCGGCCCGAGACGATGCTCGCCGACATGGCGGTCGCCGTGCATCCGGACGATGCGCGCTACACCGCGCTGGTCGGCAAACAGGTGCGACTGCCGATCACCGGGCGCCTGGTTCCGATCGTCGCCGACGAACATGCCGATCCCGAACTGGGCTCGGGCGCGGTGAAGATCACGCCGGGGCACGACTTCAACGATTTCGAGGTGGGCCGCCGCGCCGGGATCGAGGCGCGCGACATGCTCAACATGCTCGATGCGAAGGCGCAGGTCGTCCAGACCGCCGACGGGCTGATCCCCGCCGAACTGATCGGCCTGACCACCGCCGAGGCGCGCAAGGTCATCGTCGCGCGGCTGAAGGCCGATGACGTGCTGATCGCGCATATCGACAAGGATGGCGAGGCGCACGACGCCGAGCCGCGCACGATCCAGACGCCCTATGGCGACCGTTCGGGCGTGGTGATCGAGCCTTGGCTGACCGACCAATGGTATGTCGACGCCAAGACGCTCGCAGCTCCCGCGATCGAGGCGGTGCGATCGGGCGCGATCCGGCTGGTGCCGAAGACCTGGGAGAAGACCTTCTTCAACTGGATGGAGAATATCCAGCCCTGGTGCGTGAGCCGCCAATTGTGGTGGGGGCACCGGATCCCGGCATGGTTCGGGCCTGCCCTCAGTCCAGATGGAGAACCGATCGCTCGTATCGAGGCGGCCACGACTTCTGTGCCGAACAGGATCATCGTGTCCGTCAAACTAGACAAAGTATTCGTCGCTGAAACCGAGGACGACGCGTTCGCTGAAGCCGCGAACTACTACGGCGTTAGCGAAGAAGAGCTTCGAGCAAATAGTGAACTCGAAGTATCAAGCAAGCTTCCACCAGACACTCCTCGCTTAGTTCGCGATCCCGACGTGCTCGACACCTGGTTCTCCTCGGCGCTGTGGCCGTTCGCCACGCTCGGATGGCCGGAGAATGCCGATCCGACGCTCGCCGGCCGCTACCCGAACGACGTGCTCGTCTCGGGCTTCGACATCCTGTTCTTCTGGAACGCGCGGATGATGATGCAGGGGCTGCATTTCATGAAGGACGTGCCGTTCCGCACGCTGTACCTCCATGGTCTGGTGCGCGCCGCCGACGGTTCCAAGATGTCGAAGTCGAAGGGCAACACGGTCGATCCGCTCGGGCTGATCGATCGCTACGGCGCCGATGCGCTGCGCTTCTTCATGGCGGCGATGGAAAGCCAGGGCCGCGACATCAAGATGGATGAGAAGCGGGTCGAGGGTTACCGCAACTTCGCGACCAAGCTGTGGAACGCCGCCCGATTTGCCCAGGGTTATGGCATCGAATCGAGCACCGCGCTGGAGGCGCCGGCAGCCATGCTCGCGGTGAACCAGTGGATCGTGGCGGAGACGATCGCGTGCGTGCAGGCGGTAGACCTGGCACTCGCCGACTATCGCTTCGACGGCGCGGCGAACGCGATCTACCAGTTCGTGTGGAGCCGCTTCTGCGACTGGTATCTCGAACTCATCAAGCCGGCGATGATCGACGGCGAGCGCGGGAGCATCGATCCGGAATCGAAGGCGGTGGCGGGCTGGGTGATCGACCAGATCCTCGTGCTGCTGCACCCGTTCATGCCCTTCATCACCGAGGAATTGTGGCACGCGATGGCGCCGGCCGATCGCCCCCGCGCGCACGACCTGATCGTCGCGCGCTGGCCGATGGCCGATGCGCGCAGCATCGATCCGGCGGCGAGCGCGGAGATCGACTGGACGATCCGGCTGGTCGGCGAGATCCGCACCGCGCGCACCGAGCTGAACGTGCCGCCCGGCGCGCGGCTGCCGCTCCACGTCCGCGATGCGAATGGCGAGACGCTGGCGCGGCTGGAGCGGCAGGCATCGGTGCTGGCGCGGCTGGCCCGCGTCGAGCGGGTGGAGGGCGCGGCCACCGGCGGCGCGGCGCAGGTGGTGGTGGACGAGGCGACCTTCGTCCTGCCGCTCGAAGGCGTGATCGACCTCGAGGCCGAGCGCACGCGCCTGGCCAAGGCGATCGCGGCGGCGGAGAAGGAGCGCGACGCACTGGCCGGGCGGCTCGGCAATGCGAGCTTCGTCGAGCGCGCGAAGCCCGATGCGGTCGAGAAGGCGCGCGCCGATCATGCGGAGAAATCCGCCGAGGCGGCGCGGTTGCACGCGGCGCTGGGGCGGCTGGGGTAGGCGCGTTGGCGGGGTGACGGCGTTGGTGGGGTGAGTGGGGGTGCGGAGTGGCTGACGAGAAACCGGCGATGGCGCCCAGGCGGGGCGCACATGATCTGACTCAGGGGCCGATCGGCAAGACGCTGCTCGCCTTCGCGCTGCCGACGCTCGGCTCGTCGATCCTGCAATCGCTGAACGGTTCGATCAATGCGGTGTGGATCGGCCAGTTCCTCGGCGAACGTGCGCTGGCGGCGACCACCAACGCCAATATCATCATGTTCCTGCTGGTGGCCGCGGTGTTCGGCTTCGGCATGGCGGCGACGATCCTGATCGGCCAGAATATGGGGCGGCGCGACATCGACGCGGTGCGGCGGGTCCTCGGCACGTCGATCGGGCTGTTCACGATCATCTCGGTGCTGACCGTGGTGCTCGGCTGGCTCGTCGCGCCATCGATCCTGCGGCTGCTGGCCACGCCGGCGGACGTCTATCCGCTCGCGCTCGCCTATCTGCGCGTGATCTTCGTCGCGATGCCGCCGGGCTTCCTGGCGGTGCTGCTCACCATGGCGCTGCGCGGCACGGGCGATTCGCTGACGCCGCTGAAGTTCATGGCGCTGGGTTCGGTGATCGACGTCGGGCTGAACCCGCTGCTGATCCGTGGCATCGGCCCGATCCCCGCGCTCGGCATCGAGGGATCGGCGCTGGCGACGCTCACCGCCAACATGGTCTCGCTGGCGGCGATGCTCGGCTATATCTATGCCAAGGATCTGGTGATCCGGCTGCGGGGCGCCGAGCTGCGCTATCTGCGGCCCGAGCGCGCGCTGTTGCGCACGATCGTCGTGAAGGGGATTCCGATGGGGCTGCAGATGCTCGTCGTCTCCACCTCGGCGCTGGCGATGATCGGGCTGGTCAACCGGCACGGCACGGTGACGACCGCCGCCTATGGCGCGGCGAACCAGCTCTGGACCTATATCCAGATGCCCGCGATGGCGGTGGGCGCGGCGGTCAGCGCGATGGCGGCGCAGAATATCGGCGCGGGCGCATGGGACCGGGTCGACCGGATCACGCGCGCCGGGCTGCTGATGAACCTCGCGCTCACCGGCGGGCTGCTGGTGCTGCTGACGCTGCTCGACCGGCACGTGCTCTGGCTGTTCCTCGGGCAGGACGGCACCGCGATCGCCATCGCCGCGCGGATCAACCTGATCGCGGGCTGGAGCTTCGTGCTGTTCGGCATCTCGATGGTGCTCGCCGCCACGGTGCGCGCGAACGGCGCGGTGGTCGGGCCGCTCGTGATCCTGGCGATCGCGATGTTTCCGGTGCGCTTCGGGCTGGCCATGGCCTTCGCGTCGCGGCTGGGCGCGGATGCGATCTGGTGGAGTTTTCCGGCCGGATCGCTTGCCTCGATGCTGATGACGATCGGCTATTACCGGTTTGGCGGGTGGCGTAAGGGCGGGCTCGTGGCGGCGCCCGCCCATGCGCAGGAAACGGCGCTGGCGGACGCGCAGCCGACGGGCAAGCCTATGCCGGTGGGCTGATCTGCGGTGGCGGGAAAGGGGTTTCGCGTGGAGGCGCGGAGCGGTGTGGGGCGCGGCAGCGTTTCGACCTCTACGACGCTGGAGAATGCCTATGCCCGTTGGATCCCATAATCCGTTCGTGCTGAGCTTGTCGAAGCACGCTTTCGGCGATCCGGCCCTTCGCCTGTGATACAGGCCCTTCGACAAGCTCAGAGCGAACGGTGAAGAGTGGGATCAGCCGAGATCACCAGGCTTCAGGCCATGTCCTACTGCCTCCGCGCCTCCGCGTGAACGTCTCCTGGCATCGTGTGCAAGCCGGCTGACGATCTAAGCCGGCACCATCACCTCGATCACCCCCGCCGCGATCTTGGCGGTGACCGGCGTCTTGGCCAGCACCTCGCCGTCGATCGAGATCGGCAGCGGCGGTTCGGTGGCGATGCGGATGCTCTTGCCACGGAAATCGCGCGTGTCGTCGTGACGGGCGTCGAGCCTGAGGACGCTTGCCGCCCAGTTGCGCACCAGCCGCGTCTTGGTCCGGCCGACCACCGCCTGCACCACGATCTCGCCCGAATCGACCGTGGCGCCATCCACCAGCTGGGTGCCGCCATGATAGGGGCCATTGGAGATCCGCACCTCCACGACGCGCAGCCGCTCGGCCGTATCGCCTTCGCCGACGATCAGCGTGAACGGCTTGAACTTCGCATATTGGTACGCCGCCCAGCTCAGATAGCCGACCCGCCCCAGGATCTTCTTGAGCCCGTGCGGCACCGTCTCGGCAATCTGCGGGCTCATCCCCATCGCTGCGCAATTGGCGAAATAATCGTCGCCGATCATGCCGAGATCGATGCGCCGCGGCTTGCCGCTCGCGAACACGCCCACCGCTTCGGCGATGTCGAGCGGCAGGCCGAGCGTGCGCGCGAAGCTGTTGGCGGTGCCGAACGGCAGCACGCCGAGCAGCACGCCCTTGCCGACCAGCAGGTCGACCAGCCCGCTGATCGTGCCGTCGCCGCCGCCCAGGATCACCAGATCGGGCTTCTTGGCGAGCGCGGCCGTCAGCACGTCCTCCAGATCGTCGGGATCCTTCACGGCATGTGCGTCCACCGGAAAGGGCAGCGCGCGCGTCGCCCGGCACGCCTGTTTGAACAGCGCGCGTCCCTTGCGGGATTTGGCGTTCACGATCATGGCGGCGGAGCGGATGCGAGGCTGTCGGTCGTTCATGAACACCCCAACGCACGCGCGGCGGTTTCGCCCCCGTAACGCTTGCACGGGCCGGCTTGCAGGCGCAGACCGCGCCGCATGACCGCCAGCTATCCCGCCATCCGCCTGCGCCGGACCCGTTCCAGCGCGTGGAGCCGCCGCCTTCATGCCGAGACGGTGCTCACCCCCGCCGACCTGATCTGGCCGCTCTTCGTGTGCGAGGGGCAGGGCGTCGAGGACCCGATCGGCGCGCTGCCCGGCGTTTCGCGCTGGTCGGTCGACGGCATCGTGGCGCGCGGCCGCGAGGCGCGCGATCTGGGCATCCCGTGCGTCGCGCTGTTTCCCTACACCCCGCCGCATCTGCGCGACGAGGAGGGGTCCGAGGCGCTCAATCCCGACAATCTGATGTGCCGCGCGGTGCGGGCGCTGAAGGATGCGGTGCCCGAAGTGGGGGTGCTGACCGACGTGGCGCTCGATCCCTATACCAGCCACGGCCATGACGGGCTGGTCGATGCGGCAGGCTATGTCGTCAACGACAGCACCGCGGAGCGTCTGGTGGCGCAGGCGCTGAACCAGGCCGAGGCGGGCGCCGACATCATCGCGCCGTCCGACATGATGGACGGCCGCATCGCCATGATCCGCGCGGCGCTGGAAGGGGCGGCGCACCAGAACGTCCAGATCATGTCCTATGCCGCCAAATATGCGAGCGCCTTCTACGGCCCGTTCCGCGACGCGGTCGGCACCCGCGGGCTGCTGAAGGGCGACAAGAAGACGTATCAGATGGACCATGCCAATGCCCAGGAGGCACTGCGCGAAGTGGCGCTCGATCTGGCCGAGGGCGCGGATACGGTGATGGTGAAGCCCGGGCTGCCCTATCTCGACATCATCGCCAAGGTGCGATCCGCGTTCCAGGTGCCGGTGTTCGCCTATGCGGTATCGGGCGAATATGCGATGATCGAGGCATCGGCCGCCGCCGGGGCGGGGGACCGCGATGGACTGGTGCTGGAGACGCTGGTCGCGTTCAAGCGCGCCGGGGTATCGGGCGTGCTGACCTATCACGCCGCGCACGCCGCGCGGCTGCTGAACGGGTAGTCCGGCCTAGCCTTGCGGCAGCGCGGCGGACAGGCGCGCGATCGTGGCGCCTTCGCTGTCCGCCTCCGCCTTGGCGCGATCGCGCAGTGCGGCGATGCCGGGATAATCGGGCGCGAGCGTCGCGGCGCGGTCGATCGCCAGTTGCTCGACATCGGTGAGGAGCGCGGATGCCTGCGCGCGCCAGTCGTCGAGCGAGGCGAGCGCGCTTTGCGCGGCGATCCAGCGTTCGCTGCCGGCCGCCTGACCCTTGGCCGCCGCCGCCGCGGTTTCCGCCTTTGCGGCGTCACCGGCGAAACCATGCGCGATCGCACCCAGCCGCTGCGCCGTCTCCGCCAGCCGGGCATCGAGCGCGGGATCCGCGGTGGCGACAACTGGCGTGACGGTCGGTTCGGCAAAGCCCAGCTTCTCGATCGGACGCGGTGCCAGCGAAGGAAAATGCCCCTTTTCCGCCGCGCAACCGCCGAGCGACGCAAGGGCGAGGGACAAGGCCGCGAAGAGGGGGAGGGTGCGCATGATGGCCTTGCTCTATGCGGCCGAAGAATGTTGCGCAACGCACTTGCGCGATCCGATCGCCGCGTCTAACAGCGCCATTCCAATGTGCACCCGTAGCTCAGCTGGATAGAGCATCAGACTACGAATCTGAGGGCCGGGCGTTCGAATCGCTCCGGGTGCACCATTGGTTACAGCGACACGACCCCCTTCGTTCCTGCCGGAACGGAGGGGGTCGTCGTTTGTGCGGCGCTCGCCGCGGATGACGAGCCAGCTTGCAGTGGGCGGGGCCATCGATAGAAGCGGGCCGTGACCATCATCGACCCCATCGGCACAGCGCGGCGGCTGCTGCTCGCCTGCGCCGGGGCGGCGCTCGCGACCGGCGTCGCCCGGGCAGACCCCGCGCCGTTCGATCTCGCCGGCCCCTCGCTCCGCGTCTCGGTCGGGCGGGACGGGGTGACCTTGCCCCTGTCGGAGACGCCCAATCTCGCGGCGGGCGACCGGTTGCGCATCGTCGCCGATCTGCCGGCCGGGCAGGCGGCGCGTTACCGCATGGTGCTGGCGTTCCTGCGCGGCGCCACCAATCCGCCGCCCAAGGGCTGGCTGATCGACGCCCAGACATGGAAGCCGAAGGATGCGACGATCGACGCCGTCGTTCCGACCGGTGCCGAACAGGCGGTCGTCCTGCTGGTGCCCGAAACGGGCGGTGCGCTGGGCGCGGTGACCGCGGCGATCCGCGGGCGGCCGGGCGCGTTCGTCCGGGTGTCGCAGGTGTTGAACCAGTCGATGCTGGACCGGGCTCGGCTGGCGGCGTTCGTCGACGGCATCCGCGGGCTCGGCCCGGCCGAGTTGGCGGAAACGTCGCCGCGGCTCGCGCAGAGCCTCGCGGTGAAGCTCGACACGGATTGCCTGCTGCGCCAGCCCGATGCGCGCGCCGCCTGCCTGACCCAGGGCGGCGACGCGGCGGTGCTGGCCGACGGCCAGACCAGTTCGATCGCGCAGACCCTGGCGGGTGCGCCCGCCGATGTCGCCATGCAGCTCAGCTCGACCCCGCAGGCGGGGCTCGGCTATTACAGCCCCTATATCGGCGTCATCCGCGACGTGGCGCGGATCCTGGGTGCGTTCCAGTCGGCGCAGCTTCAGTTCATCCCGGCGCTGAGCGTGCAGCATGGCGGATCGACCGCGCTGCTGCTGAACGCCGTCCCCTCGTTCCGCAAGCCGCAATCGGTGCTGGTCGCGGCGCTTCCGGGGATTGCACCGGCGGCGCCGCCGCCGCTGGTGGCCAAGGACGATGCAGCCTTGTGCGCGACGCAGCCCGCGCCGGTGCTGCGCGTGGCTGGTGCGCCGCTGGTGTTCGCCACCGCCTATGCGCGGAACATGGCGCTGCGGCTGAGGACCAAGGCCGGCGCCACGATCGACCTCCCCGTCGAGGCGCAGGCGGCGAAGGGCGGCTATGTCGTCGATTCCGCCGGGCTCGCCGGCAAGAGGCTCGATCCGGTGATGGAGGGGGTGCTGCACGGATCCTGGGGGTTCGGCACCTTCGACGGCCCGCGCTTCCGCCTGGTCGCCCCCGCCGGGCGGACCTGGCAGGTGGTGGACGGCGGCTCGCTGGTGGTCGGCCGCGAGACGCCGCTGCTGCTGTCGGGCAGCGCCGCCGCCTGCGTCGCGGACGTGTCCATCGGGGACGGCGATGGGCACCGCCCGGTCGCCTGGACGGCGCAGGGCGAGGACCATCTGGCGCTGAAGGTGCCGCTGACGGACGCGCAGCCGGGGCCGGTGACGATCGCCGTGCAAAGCCACGGGGTCGAGGCGCCGCAGCGGATCGTGCTGCGCGCCTATGCCGAGGCGGGCCGGATCGCGGGCTTCGTGATCCATGCAGGAGATCGCGCCGGGGTGCTCGAGGGGACGCGCCTCGATCAGGTCGCGCGGCTGGAGCTGGGCGGTGTGGCGTTCGAGCCCGGCAGCCTCGACCGGGTCGCCGGCACCGACCGCCTTGCGATGTCGACCGATTCGGCCGCGGTCGGCGCGCTCCACGTCGGCGACGTCCGGGTGGCGCGTGTCGTGCGCCGCGACGGGCGCGCGGTGGAGGTGAAGATCACGATCGCCCCGCCCCGCCCGCAGGTCGTGCTGATCGGCACCACGGTCGCGCGAACCGGTGCGCCGGCGCCCGTGCCGACCACGCTCCAGGGTGCGGAGCTGATGCCGCAGGACGGACGGCTCACCTTTTCGCTGAAGGGCGAGGGGGCCACGCGGTTCTCGGCGAGCGACACCGTGGAGCTGATGGCCGCCACGACGGGGCAGACGGTCACGCTGCCGTTGCATCTCCAGGACGCCGGGGTGGCGATCGGCGAGTTGGATGCCCGGGCGGCGTTTGGCGGTTCGGCCTATGGGCCGATCCGGTTTCGCGTGGTTCAGGCCGACGTCGCGGGCGACTGGCAGCCCCTGACGACGCTGGTGCGCATGCCCCGGCTGGAGGCGCTTACCTGTCCGGCCGCGGGCGGCGCGTGCGTGCTGAAGGGCGCCGGACTCTATCTGGTGCGCGAGATCCGCACGTCTTCGAGCGGGGCCGCAGCCGGTGATCCGCCGACGCAGGTGCCCGACGGATTCACGGGCTCGACCATCGCAGTACCGCGCGCGCCCGGCGGACGGTTGTTCCTGACACTTCGCGATGCGCCGGACGCGATCGTCGTGATCGGCGGACCGCGCCCTGCGTCCTGACGCGATCGTCGGCGAAGGTTCGACCCTTTTTCCCCCTTTGCGGCGGACAGTTACCCGTTCGACACAGTTTTCGAGCAACGGGTATGCCCCTGTCATGCGCTTGTCATCCGATCTTCATCTGGCGTGGCCCAAAGCACCGGCAAAGGCACCGAATGATCGGGCCCGGGAGGATGATGATGACGGTTCGAGGAAATCTTCGCGCAGCAGGATCGGCCATGGCGCTGGTGGCGGCAGCGATCGCCGCGCCGGCCTTCGCGCAGTCCGCCGCGAGCCCTGCGCCGCAGCCGGGGGATCAGCCCGCCGCCGCCCCCAACACGCCGCAGGCGGCAACCGCGAACGGCCCGGCGAGCGTCGACGACATCGTCGTCACCGCGCAGAAGCGCAGCCAGAGCCTGCAGGACGTGCCGATCGTCGTGACGACGGTGAGCCACCAGTTGCTCCAGGATGCGGGCGTCAAGGACATCAAGGATCTGGCGTTGCTCGCCCCCGGCCTGCTCGTCACCTCGACCAGCAGCGAGGCCTCGACCACCGCGCGAATTCGCGGAATCGGTACGGTCGGCGACAATCCCGGCCTCGAATCCTCGGTCGGCATCGTGATCGACGGCGTCTACCGTTCGCGCAACGGCGTCGGCTTCGGCGATCTGGGCGATGTCGAGCGGATCGAAGTGCTGAAGGGGCCGCAGGGCACGCTGTTCGGCAAATCCGCGACGGCCGGCGTCATCAACATCATCACCGCGCTGCCGCAATTCACCTTCGGCATGGATGCCGAGCTGACCGCGGGCAATTACGGCGCGATGGGCGGTGCGGTCGAGGTGACCGGCCCGGTGAGCGACAAGCTGGCCGCGAGCCTCTATTTCGCCGGCCGCGAGCGCGACGGCTATTTCGACGTGAACACGGGCGCGGGGCCGCGCACCAAGAGGGACGACACCGACCGGCATTTCTACACCTTCCGCGGGCAGCTCCTCTACAAGCCGACCGACACGCTGACGCTGCGCCTGATCGGCGACGTTTCGCGCCGCGACGAGCATTGCTGCATCGCCGTCATCACGCGCCCCAGCCAGGCGCCGGCACCCAACCTCGCCAACAATCTGGTCGCGGCACTGGGCGGCAACGACGGAAACCCCGCCACGCCTTATGACCGCAACGCCTATTCGAACCGCGACGATCGCCAGCGGACGCGCGACCAGGGTGTGTCGCTCCAGGCCGACTGGCAGGTCGGGCCGGGAACGCTGACGTCGATCACCGCCTATCGCGACTGGAAGATCACCGGCGGCTTCGATGCCGATTTCTCGACCGCCGATCTCGATTACCTGCCCGACAATGACAGCAATTCGAGCCAGTTCCGCACCTTCAGCCAGGAACTCCGCTATGCGGGCACGTCCGGCAAGCTCGACTATCTCGTCGGCGGGTTCTTCTCCAACGAGAAGCTGCGCCAGAACACCAGCGTGCTCGTCGGCAGCCAGTTCACGCCCTATCTCAGCCTGCTCTTCTCCTCGCTGGTCGAGGGCAAGCCCGATCCCACCTTCCTGCGCACGGGGCTCACCTTTCCGTTCGTCGGCGGCGTGAACTATGCCGCCGATTCGGGATCGGTCGATCGCTATCGCCAGACCGACGACACCTATGCGATCTTCACGAACAACACGCTGCACCTGACCGACAAGCTCGATTTCAACGTCGGCCTTCGCTACACGTGGGACGACAAGTCGCTGAACACGGCGAGCACCAATATCGGCGGCGGCGCGGGTTGCGGCGCGGCCAATGCGGCCTTCGGGATTCTTGCGCGGGTCAATCCGGCGGCAGCGGCGCAACTGGCCGCCGTGAACGGCACACTCTGCCTGCCGTTCCTGAGCCCGGGCTACAACAACTTCACCGACTATCAGTCGGAGAATGAGCGCAACCTGTCGGGCACGGCCAAGCTCGCCTATCGCTTCAGCCGTTCGCTGCTCGTCTATGGTTCCTATGCGCGCGGCTACAAGGCCGGCGGGTTCAACCTCGATCGCGTCGAATGCACCGTCGGCCAGCCCGGCTGTGCGCCGGGCAGCGCCGCGGTGAACACGCCGATCACCAACACCGGTTTCCCGAAGGAAACCAACGACTCGTTCGAGCTGGGCCAGAAGGCGACGCTGTTCAACCGCAAGGTGCTGTTCAACACGACCTTGTTCTACCAGAAATATGCCGGCTTCCAGCTCAACACCTTCAACGGGCTGGTGTTCGTGGTGGATTCGGTGCCCCATGTCGTCAGCAAGGGGATCGACGCCGATTTCGTCTGGTTCGCGACCAACCGGCTCAATCTGCAGGGCGGCGTGACCGTGGCGGATACGCGCTATCACCTGTCGTCGAGCGAGCTCGCCGATCTCGTGCTGCGGACGGACTTCCAAGGCGGTGCGCGGTCGCGGCTGTCGCTGGCACCCCTCTACTCGGCGTCGCTGTCGGGCACCTACACGCAGCCGATCGGCGAGACCAAGCAGTTGCGCCTCACGATCGGTGCGAAATACTCGTCGGGCTACAACACCGGATCGGATCTCGATCCCGGCAAATACCAGACGGGCTATACGCTGACGAACGGCCGGCTGGGCTTCGGTCCGACCGATCACCGCTGGAGCGCCGAGGTCTGGGTCGAGAACATGTTCGACACCAACTACAAGCAGGTGGCGTTCGACTCCGGCTTCCAGAACGTGCCGACCAACGCGACCGGCGTGCTGGACGCGTTCCTGGGCGCACCGCGCACCTTCGGCGGCACGCTGCGCTTCCACTATTGACGATCAGGTGCGGTCGGCGGGTTCCCCGTCGGCCGCCATCGTCTCGGCGGGAGACTGGGGCGGGGTCATGCCGCGGTGGATGCGGACCCCCGCCGTCATCGATGCGCCGGTCGCCGGCATCGCCGCCGCGTGTTCGCGGTGGATGGTGACGCCGGCCTGCTGCACCAGATCCATGGGGAACGCGGCCTCGGGCGCGAAGGGCGCCGGGGCGCTGCCGCCGGTCGCGGGCTCGAGGCCCGAATAGCCTTGATGGAACGACAGCGATCGGGCGAGCGCATCGTGCCAGCGATAGAAGATATGCGCGCCGATGCTGCCGATCCGCGACAGGCTGGGCGCCCACCAGGGTGAAACCGCCTGAGTGTGGTAGAAGACGGCCGCGCCCACCGGAGCATAGACGTTGCCGGACAGCGCCGCTTCCGCCACCGCGCGCGCGCGTTCCCATGCGTGCGGTTCGCGGCGCGCCATCAGCGCACCGTCGCAGGTGAAGGTGAACTGACACCCCGACGAGCGGGTGCCGCGCTGATACACCACCCCGCACACGCTTTTGGGAAACGCGCGGTCGCGCACCCGGTTTAGCACCACCTGCGCCACCGCGCGCTGGCCGTCGAGCGGCTCCGATCGCGCCTCGTAATAGACGGCCTGGGTCAGGCAATCGGTCGCGCGGCTCGCGTCGTCGGCGCTGCGGGCGGCGGCGAGGAAGGGCGGGGCGGAGGCGATGCGCGCGGCGAAGCGGGGCGTGGCGCCAGCAGCAGCGGGCACGGCGTCGTCGGGCACGCGAAGCGCCAGTGCCTGCAGCAGCGACCGCGAGTCGAGCGCCCGCGGCCGGGTGGAGGCGACCGTCCGCGCCGCGTGCTCCGACGGCACGCACGACGTGACGACGCCGAGGGCGCTCACGAGCAGGAATTGTCTATACATCATGCCCGCGCCGATCGCCGCCGAAGCGCCGACCATAGGAGCGGCTGGTTAGCGGCCGGTTAAGCCGGATCGGCGGCCGGGCGCTCCGCCGTTAACCTTTCTAAACAGAAGCTGAACGATGATGTTCAGCGGCGATTGCGGCCGTCCGGCTAGGAACGGCGGCAAGGTTCTTGCGGATGTTCGAACGCGAGCTTTCGCCCCGTTTTCAACAGCGTGCATCCAACAGCCGAACGACACGCGATTATAATATATGACAAATAACGACCGGCCTGGACCTTTCGCCCATCACTTGGGTTAAGCGCGGGCAGCGAGGAGCATGGCATGGCGACGATGGCGGTCCCGAGCGGGGGTGGTGACGCTGCGGGGACGAAGGGGGGCGACACGAAGCGCGCTACTCGCGCGCTTCAGGCGCTGAACTTCAGCATGGCGGACATGCAGGCGGGCATCGGCCCGTTCCTGGGCGTGTTCCTGCAGCAGCGCGGATGGCAGACCGGGCCGATCGGCACGGTGATGACCGCGGGCGGCGTGGCCGGCATGCTGATGACCGCGCCCGCCGGTGCGTTCATCGATCACACCGAGAAGAAGCGCTGGGTCGTCGTCGTCACCGGCATCTGCACGGTGCTCGCGTCGTTCCTGATCCTGTGGTCGCAGACCTGGACCGTGGTGACGATCAGCCAGGTCGCGACCGCGATCGCCGGTGCCGCCATCGGCCCCGCCGTCGCCGGCATGACGCTCGGCATCGTCCGGCAAAAGGGTTTCAACGCGCAGAACGGGCGCAACCAGGCGTGGAACCATGCCGGCAACATGGTGGGCGCGGGGCTTTCGGGCTGGCTCGGCTGGAAGTTCGGCATGCCGGCGATCTTCTATCTCGCGGCCGGTTTCGGCGTGCTCGCCATCATTTCCGTCCTGTCGATCCCCGAGCGCGCCATCGACCATCGTGCGGCGCGCGGGCTGGAAGGCGAGGGTGGCGACGACGACGCGGGCGGCAAGGCGGAGGGCTTCAAGGTCCTGATGCGCAACAAGCCGATGCTGATCCTGGCCGCGGCGCTCGCCTGTTTCCATCTCGGCAATGGCGCGATGCTGCCGCTGTACGGGCTGGCGGTGGTCGGCGCGGGCAAGGGCAATCCCGCGATGTTCACCGCCATGACCGTCGTCGTCGCGCAGGCGGTGATGATCGTGACGAGCTTAATCGCCATGAAGGTGGCGGCCGGCCGGGGCTATTGGCTGGTGCTCCTGATCTCGTTTGCGGCGCTGCCGCTGCGCGGGTTTCTCGCCGGAACCTTCATCGAATATTGGGGCGTGTGGCCGGTGCAGGCGCTCGACGGGATCGGGGCCGGGTTGCAGAGCGTCGCGGTGCCGGGGCTCGTCGCCTGCCTGCTCAGCGGCACCGGGCGCGTAAACGTCGGGCAGGGCGCAGTGATGACGGTGCAGGGCGTTGGCGCCAGCCTGTCGCCCGCGATCGGCGGGTGGCTCGCGCAGGAACTGGGCTATCACGTCGCCTTCTTCATCCTCGGCAGCTTCGCGCTGGCCAGCCTCGCGCTGTGGATCGGTTTTGCCGGCACGCTGCGCCCGGCCTGCTCGCCCAAGCACGACGGTGACGGGGATGGCGATGGCGGGGAGCCCCAGCCGGAGGCCGCGCGATGACCGCGACGATCGCCTGGGTCCATGTCGGAGACCTCCACATCGACGAGGCCGATGGCTGGCAGAGTCTCGATCGGCTGGAGACCATCGTCGGGCAGGTGAACACGCGGATCGGCCGGGATGCCGATTTCGTGTTCCTGCCGGGCGACAACGCCAATCATGGCACGCCGGAGCAATATGCGCGGATGATCGAAGCGCTCGCGCCGCTCGACTGGCCCTGGCGCGCGATCCCCGGCGATCATGATTTCGAACCGCACGATCTGATCGCCTACGAGGCCGCGATTCCGCCCGCGAACCGGCCCGAGGCGGAAACGATCGGCGGCTATCGCTGCGTGTTCCTCGACATCGTCGGCGACGGCGCGGGCGGCCCCGATTTCCGCGTGACGACGCACCACCGCAACCGGATCCGCGAGGAACTGGCGCGGGCCGAGGCGGCCGGGCAGATCCCGCTCGTCTTCATGCACGCCTATCCCGGCGATCTCGCCGCCGATGGCGACGAGATCGCGCGCACCTTCGCCGATGGCGGCGTGGCGTTCGTCGATACGGGGCACACCCATTATAACGAACTGCTGAACGACGGCCGCACCGTCTATGGCGCGACTCGTTCCACCGGGCAGATCGAGGAGGATGACGGCCGGCCGGGGTTCACGATCGTCTGCCTCCACGACCGCGTCCCGAGCTGGCGATTCCGCCGGCTGGATGACGCCTGGCCGCATGTGCAGATCGTCGCCCCCTGCGACCGGCGGCTCGTGACCCGGCCGTCCGACTCCCATCAGGTGCCGCGACCGGGGCCGGTGACGATCGTCGCCAGGCTCTTCGGCGCCGGCCCGAACGCGGCGGTGTCCGTGTCGATCGACGGCGGCCCGGCCGCCACGATGACCCTGGTGGACGGCGCCTGGCAGGCGGAAACGATGCTGTCGGAGGGCTTGCGGCGCGTCGAGGTGGCTTGCGGCACCGCGCGCGATCGGATCGAGCTGCTGGTGCGGGACGTGATGGACATTCCCAAACGCCGGCCGCTGGTGGCGCCGGGGATCGACTGCCACGCGGTGGGTGCGTGGCCCGAGGCCGGGATCGATGGATCGCAGCGCGGCCCCAACAAGAATGGCGGTGGCTGGTGACCTTGGCGACGGGGGCGACATGGGCCATTGCCGGCCTGTCCACGGCAGGCGTGATCGGCCGGCCGATGCGCTGGCCCGAATGGATCTGGGCGGTCGCCGGTGCGGTGCTGCTGGTGTTCGCGGGCCTGATGCCGATCGGCGCCGCGGGCGACGCGATCACCAAGGGGCTCGACGTCTATCTGTTCCTCACCGGCATGATGCTGCTGAGTGAAACGGCACGCGAACATGGCGTCTTCGACTGGGTCGCGGCCACCGCGGTCAACGCCGCCAACCGGTCGCGGCCGCGGCTCTTCGCGCTGGTCTATGCGACGGGCGTTATCGTCACGACCTTCATGTCGAACGACGCGACCGCGGTGGTGCTGACGCCCGCGGTGTTCGCCGCCGCCAAGAAGGCCAAGGCCGAGCCGCTGCCGCTGCTCTTCGCCTGCGCGCTGATCGCCAACGCGGCCAGTTTCGTGCTGCCGATCTCCAACCCCGCCAATCTCGTTCTTTATGGCGGCCATATGCCGCCGCTCGGCCAGTGGCTCGGATCGTTCGCGCTGCCGTCGCTGGCCTCGATCGCCGTCACGTTCGTGGTGCTGCGCGTGATCGAACGCAAGCGGATCGCGGGCGAATGCGAATGCGACGTGGAGCGCGAGGCGCTGTCGCGCGGCGGCAAGCTCGCCTTTGCCGGGATCCTGCTGACGGCGGTACTGCTGGTGGCGATGTCGGCGCTGGACCAGCAGCTTGGCCTGCCGACCGCTTTGGCGGGCATCGCCACCGCACTCGCGGTATCGGCGATCGCGCGCCGCTCGCCGATCGATCTCGTGAAGAGCGTCTCGTGGGGCGTGCTGCCGCTGGTCGCCGGGCTGTTCGTGCTGGTCGAGGCGCTGGACCGGACCGGCGTGATCCGGATGGTGGCCGATGCGATCCGGCACGGCGCGCAGGATCCGACGCGAACCGCGGCGGTGGCGGGCACCGTGCTGGCGTTCGGATCGAACCTGATGAACAATCTGCCCGCGGGGCTGATCGCCAGCACGGCAGTGCTTCAGGCGCAGCCGCCGCGGCTCGTCACCGATGCGCTGTTGATCGGGGTCGATCTCGGACCCAATCTGTCGGTGACGGGCTCGCTCGCGACGATCCTCTGGCTCCAGGCGATCCGCCGCGAGGGCGAGAACGTCACCTTCGCCGCATTTCTCAAGGTGGGCGCCGTCGCGATGCCCGCCGCGCTCCTCGCCGCGCTCGGCCTGCGGCTTCTGATCGGCTGAACAAGGAAATCATCGCATGAACGCTGCCTGGGCCTATCCCTTCATCTTCGCTGCCGGCATGTTGCAGGCGGTGGGCGCGGCCATGGGCGGCGAGCTCAACAAGTCGCTGCAGAACCCATGGCTCGCCACCTCGGTCTCGTTCATGCTCGTGCTGTTCGCGACGGTCGCGCTCTTCGCGTGCATGCCGCGCCCGCTGCCGACTGTCGGTGACTTCGCGTCGATGCCGTGGTGGGCGCCGTTGGGCGGCATCGTCGGCGCGGTCGCGGTGTTCGCCGGCTTCCTGCTGATCCAGAAGCTGGGGGCGGGGCCGGTCAACGGGATCACCATCACGGCCAATATCCTCGCCAGCCTCGCCATTGATCATTTCGGGCTGCTGCGCATGGAACAGCATGCGATGAACCCGTGGCGGGCGCTGGGCGCGGTGCTGATGGTGGCGGGCGTGACGCTGATCGCCAAGTTCTGATCGGCGTTAATCTCCCTGAAAAATTCCCAATGTCCGGCCGGCCGGGCGTTTTGTAACACAACTGACTTCGGTTCTTCCTAACGCCGCCACAAAGGTACTGGCCTTAGGGGGACCGACACATGACCAATCTTCGCAAACGGGCATTTGCCCGTTCGATGGCGCTCGGCACGAGCACGCTGGCGTTCTGCTTCGCACCCGCCGGCGCGCACGCCGCGGACAAGCCGGTGGCGTCCGGCGCCGAAGTCGCGCGCGACACGTCCGCGCCCGCGCCGCTCCCGGCCGCCGAGGATCCCCAGACGCGCGGCGATGGCATCGCCGAGGGTTCCGACATCGTCGTGACCGCGACGAAGGCGAACGTGATCGCGCCCGTCACCGCGTCGCTGAAGACCACGCAGCCGCAATCGATCATCTCGCGCAGCTTCATCGAGGATTCGCTGCCCGCGACCGCCGATTTCAACCAGATCGCGCTCATCAGCCCCAGCGTGTCGAACACCGGATCGGCCAACGGCATCGGCCTGTCGGAATCCAAGGCGCAGATCCGCGGCTTCCAGGACGGCGAATACAACGTCACCTATGACGGCGTGCCGTTCGGCGACACCAACGATCCGACGCACCATTCGAACACCTTCTTCCCGTCGAACACGGTGGAAACCGAGATCATCGATCGCGGCCCCGGCAATGCCAGCCAGCTCGGCCAGGCGACGTTCGGCGGCAATTTCAACCTGTTCAGCCGCGCAACGCGCGAGAATGCCGGCGCCGAGTTCAAGGGCACTTATGGCAGTTTCGACACCTATCTGCTGCGCGGCCTCGTCCAGACCGGCGCGATCGACGCGCTCGGTGGCACCGAGATGGTGTTCAGCGGCCAGCACATCCATTCGAACGGCGCGCGCACCTACAGCCCGTTCAATTCGAACAACGTCTTCGGCAAGATCGTCATTCCCGTGGGACCGTCGGCGCGGTTGACGATCCTCGGCACTTATAACGAGAACACGTTCAACCAGCCCGACAATGACGGCGTAACGCTCGGCCAGGCGGCGCTCTACGGCAAATATTTCAGCCTCAACAACGATCCGAACACGCAGGATTATTATGGCTACAACCACACGCACAAGACGACCGATTTCGAGCTGGTGAAGTTCGAGGCCGAACTCGCCCCGCATTCGGTGTTCGAGAACCGCGCCTATACCTACAGCTACGACAACGAGACGCTGTCGGGCAACGACGTGACGATCTTCGGCACGGCCTTCCCGACGGCGACGGGTCAGGCCACCGCGGCGCAGGTGGCGGCGGCGGTGACGGCGGCGAACGTGGTGACGATCTCGCCCGCGGCCGTCGCGACCAAGGCGGTGACCGGCGCTGGCGTGCCCGGCTATACCAAGACGAACAAGTACCGCGTGTTCGGCGACATCGCCAAGACGCGGATCGATTTCGGCTTCGGTGCGATCACCGCGGGCGCGTGGCTCGAATTTTCAAACACCTATCGCCAGCAGCGCGACGTGAACCTCGTCAACATGGCGCCCAACTATATCGAAAAGGCGGTGACCAACCCGGCGACGGGCGCCGTCACGCCGCAGAACGTCAAGTTCGACCAGAAGAGCGAGACGAACCACACCGAGGAGTTCGTCGAACTGGAGCTTCGCCCGATCGACGGGCTGACGATCACGCCCGGTTACAAGCATGTCGATTTCCAGCGGCGGATCGATGCGCTCTACAACCAGACGACGCGCTATGCGCAGTCGCAGCGCAACGACTACGTCGCTGACCTGCCGTTCGCGACGATCAACTACGCGATTACGCCGGGCCTTTCGGTTTATGGCCAATATGCCAAGGGCTTCCTCGCGCCGCCGCTGAGCGTGCTTTACGTCGCCAATCCGAGCCTTTCGACCGTGGAACCCGAGCGCTCGACCAATTATCAGGCCGGCGCGGTCTATCACGGCCAGAATCTCAGCATCGACGCCGATGTCTACAAAATCGATTTTAAGAACAAGTTCGCCTCGGTCACCTCGGCGACGCCGGGCGTGGGCGTCGTGTATTTCAACCAAGGCGCGGTGACCTACAAGGGTGTCGAGGGGCAGGTGACCTATGCGCTGCCACGCGGCTTCGCGGTCTTCGCCAACGGTTCGCGCAACTATGCCAAGACCGACAACGCCGGGGCGCCGCAGCAGCAGGTGGCCAAGGCGCCCGAATGGACCGCCGCCGGCGGCCTCCTCTACAAGAGCGGACCGATCCGCTTCTCGCTGATCGACAAATGGGTCGGCCACCAGTGGTTCATCGCGCCGCCGGGCACCACCGGCACGAGCTACGACAGCCCCGTCTATCAGAGCAAAGGCTATAACACCGCCATCGTCTCCGCGCGGTACGACATCGGGCCGATCCGGCTGGGCATCGAAGTCACCAACCTGTTCGACTCCACGCGCGTGACCAGCATCAGCCAGGGCAAGGGCGTGACCGATCCGGTCTCGAAAGCGACCGTCTATCCGTACGACCAATATATCTTCCAGGTCGGCCGCGCGTTCACCGGCGACATCACGGTCACCTTCTGATGAAGCCCCTGTTGTTGCTCGCGCTCGGGCTGGCCGCCACGGCGGTGGCCAAGGAACCGAAAGACGCTTCGCTCTTCACCGCGTCGGATCTCGATCCGGCGCTGGTGCTGCCGCCGCCGCCCGCACGCGACAGCGCCCAGGCGATGGCGGAACTGGCCGAGCTTCGCACCGCGGAACGCACGCGCACCGCGGCGCAGGCCGCCGCGGCCAAGGCGGAGGGCGAGATCAAGGATGCGTCGATCTTCGCCGCCGCGATCGGGCCGGGCTTCGATCTCGCCCGCCTGCCCGCCACCGCGCGGCTGATGGCGATGGTGCGCGCGACCGAGAAGGCGGTGACGGCGCGCGGCAAGGACGAGTTCCGCCGTCCACGGCCCTGGGTGATCGATCCCCGGCTCGCCACGTGCAAGCGCAGCGAGGGCGAGCCGCTCTCCAGCTATCCGAGCGGCCACACCACCAGCGCCTATGCCTATGCGGGCACGCTCGCCCGGCTGTTCCCCGATCGCGCCGCACCGATCCTGGCGCGCGCCGCCGGCTATGCCGAGACGCGCATCACCTGCGAGCAGCATTTCCGCAGCGACGTGACCGCGGGGGAAGCGCTGGGGTTGCTCGTGGCCGAACGACTGTCGGGCAAACCCGCCTTTGCCACGGCCTATGCTGAAGCCGCGGCCGAACTTCGTGCGAACCGGCTCATCCCCTGAGGGGATGCGCTTGGTCAGATGGACCGAAAGATCGCGACTGCACCATGACCAAGTCGTTGAAAAACCTGGCTTGGTGACCCCTACGGGAATCGAACCCGTGCTTCAGCCGTGGAGCCGTAATCTCCAACGATATCAACGTCGTTTGCCCGCTTGGCTCCCGAAATCGGCGCCATGCAAATCAATGGCTTACGCCACCGGGGGCAAGGGGCAGGGCTAATCGCCGAGGCGATCTGGGGTTGCGTTGTTGGAGAACATAGTAAGAACATGTGGCTCAACGACTCGGAGCCTGACGTGTCCTCTCGTGCCAACCTCGTCCCGATCGCGGAGAAGCGCGGGCATAGCCTTACGCACCTATCGCGGCTGCTCGGCCGCAACGCCGCCTATCTCCAGCAGCATGTTGCGCGCGGAGCGCCCAAGCGCCTCGATCCGGACGATCGCCGCCGGCTCGCGATCTATCTGGAGGTGGACGAGCGCGAGCTTGGTGCGCGCGATCCTTGGGTGCCCAATGCCCCGCATCCCTGACGCGGGGCACCCGCATACCGAGCGCTTTGCGGAAGATCTCTACGTCCGGACACCGTCCGCCGGCTGGCCTGCGCCTTTTACCGGCCGAGCCGGCGTATGGGAGCGAGAGCCTCCAGAGGTTCGCGTTGCGTTTCGTGATCGAGCGCGGCGGTTCATCGCCGGAGATCTCAGCGTCGCGCCGTGGTTGCTGCTATAGCGGCGACATCGGCCGACATGGTGGCGGCCGATGCGGATCAATGGATTGGCGCGTCCGGATCGAAGTCGTAGCCGAGCTTGTGGAGCGTGAAGGTGCTGCCGTCCGGCCGGCGAACGTCGACATGGTTCGTGCCCCATGAGAGGCTATCGCCCTCGGCGATCTGAGGGCCGTCCTCCGGCACGAAGAACGCGACCTTGCTTGTCTCGGTGGCGCCGGTCAGGACCTGCACCTTAGTCGCGGGCTGGTTCGTATCCGGGACCGAAGCCCCGGATACTAGCCATGCGATGCCGGTGCGGATCACACCAGCCCGAGCGCGTGGAGCAGCGCCAAGCCGAGCTTGACGATCGGCGTCTGCTTCATGGTGGCGACCACCTCTTCGACCACCATGCCGGCGAACTGCTCGGCATCGGCGATGGCCGCGCTGACGCCGCCCTTCGCCGCCTCGGCGATGACGACATCCTTCACGATGGAGATGGCCTGGGCCTTCTTTTCGGCGCCAGTGAGGGTCGTCGATTCGGCGGTGGTGACCGCCTTCAGTGCCGCGGCGCCGATCGGATTTCCGGTCTGAGCGGCCACGGCGACCGCAGTGGTGATCGCCGACGTGGCGGCGGTCGCCAAGCTATGGCCGTCGGCCTTCAGCTGCGCGAGCTTGGCGGACGTGACGAGGTGCAATCCGAGAAAGGGCATGGGTAGGCTCCATTATTGAACGACGGATGACGCGCGTGTTCAGCCGCCGTCGCCGGCTGGCGCGTATCGGGCCAGCCATGAGGCTGGTCGGATGGGTGTTGGCGCTGTGGGCGCGGTTCAGGCGGGCGGCAGCGGGCGAGCCGGCGCAGGAGCGTAGAGGGCCTCCACCCAGCGCCAGTGCGTCGCGCGCGCGCGGAGCGCGCCCCATCCGGCGGCTCCGCCAGCGACGACGAAACCGACAATCTGTTCGGCGATAGGCGCCACGGCGCTGGATGCCGTGTCCTGATCGATCCAGCCGCGGTGTGCGAAATATCCGCCAGCGATGGTGAGGCCGTGCCGCACGAGGGCGCCCGCAACTGCCCGTTCTGCCGTAGCGGCCGGCGTCGGGACGCCGCTCACGACGTGAGCCCCATCATGCACTGCAAGTGCTCCCGCTGCCGGCGCAGCGTCAGGCCGCGAACCGATACGAGCTTGCCGTCCACCCGCGCCTTGTTCCACGGCATGAATAGGTCGCATCCACCGTGCCAATCATCGCGGTTGAAGTGGATTGCTGCGCCCGATCGGCAGAACGCGGTCACGCCGATGTTGTGCGCGAGCCGAGTGGACGCCGCCCACTGGTACGGACGCGAGCGGAGCCCTGGCACGCACGCGGCGACACCATCCTGTTCCAGCTTCACGTCCGCGGTGAGGGTCGCCTCGCACTGCGCGTCCGTGTGGAGCGTGCCGACCTTCGACGTGCGATCGGCGTGGCCAAAGCAGTAGGTCGGGATCTTCGCCACATCGAGATACGTGCGGTTGACCTTGCCTTCGTCCGGCTTGATGCCGGCGACGGCCAGCGCCGCGGCCATTGCAGCAACGCCGGCCAGGCCGGCTCCGCTTGCGATCTTCTTCCCGGCGCCCGCGCCAGCGGCGGGGGCAGATTGGTAAGGAATGCTCATTGTCATGTTCCTTTGGCAAGTGGAGGGCGCGCATGAAGTGGAGGATGCGATGCTCGTCGTTGTGCTTGCTATGCTGGCGATCGTGATCGCCGCTGGGGTCGTTTTCGTTCGAAGGCAGCGGCGCGAGACCAGGCAGGCCGCTTCCCGGATCAGGCGATCGGCGAGGGTGCATGCCGACTGGGACGCGATGCTTGAGAGGCGGGACGCCGCCGATCGCGATGCCCGCTAGGCGCTGCACTTTGCGCGTGACGGCGGCGCCCCGCCCGCGAGGGGCGGCTTGGTATTTGCCATCGATGTTCTCCTGGTTAGGGGCGGTCGCGGTCGAGCTGGATCAATGCCGCGATCTGGTCGTCTGGTGGCCGGGTGTTGACGGGCTTGCGGAAGCCGCGACGAAGCGATCGGCCGACCTCGCCGCCGGTCACGTCATCAGCAGTTTCCTCGCCCAGAACAGCGCTTGTCTTCTTCTCGGCGATGCCGATCAGGCCAGCGCCTATCGCGCCGAGCCCGGTCCCAAGCACGAGCGCCATGAGCAGGCTGGGACGACTGCTGATGACGATCCCGACGGTGAACAGCACGGTCAGCGCCGTAATCGCGAGGTCTGCGAGCCAGCCTTCGCGGCTCTTGTCTGCGAGGCCCATGTAGACCCGGACGATCACACAGGAGGACACGCCCATCACCATGGGCGCCCACTCGAACTGATACCCCGCGAGGTCGCCCATGGCAGGGGTCACGACGCCAGCCGCTGCGGCGCCGAGCAGATACGCACGCATCAGCGCCCCCGTAGATAGATGGCCCCGAAGGACATGGCGGCGACGATCACCACCACGATGAGCGGCCGGATGAGCTGCGGCAGGGTTGCCCACATCTTCATCGGCAGTGGCTCGACCCGTAGCTGCGCGTTGACGGCGCGCTTCGACACGATGCGCAGCGTCATCCATGCGAAGAGGCAGCCGATCGAAACCGGGTCGAGATAGTGCTTCAGGTTCAGGATCACCGCGCCCGTCGCCGCGTCGCGCGGATCCCAGCCGAGGATCGTCGCCGCCTCCGCCCCGCACCGGATGAAGGCGGCGAGGCTGGCGAAGATCATCGTCAGGCGCTGCGCGGTTACCGGGTGGTTCCAGCGATCGAACCGCCGCCAGCGCCATATGTCGCCGGCCTCGGACAGCAGCATCGCCGCTCCAAGGTAGGCGCCCGCCATCATGAAAAGTAGGTTGAGGGCGACCAAGAAGCGGTCGCCCCCGTAGCTGATCGGCGTAGTCGACGACGCGATCACCCGCGCCACATGGCTGGAGCCTACGGCCAGCATGGTGATGATCATCCGTTCCTAAAACCTTCCTGCCGATGTAACTCGGCTCCATGACTTTCAAGATTGCGCAACAGCGGCTCGCTTTCCTCCTGCCTCACATGACCGGCGGCGGGGCGGAACGGGTCGCGCTCAGGCTGATCCAAGATTTTGTCGCCCAGGGTCATCCGGTCGACTTGTTGCTCATGACCGAATGGGGCGAACTGCTTCCGCTGCTGCCACCCTCGGTTCGCGTCATCGACCTGCATGCACCACGCATTCGTGATGCGATCCGGCCGCTGATCCGCTACCTGCGTACCGAGCAGCCGGAAGGATTGCAGGCGTTCATGTGGCCGTTGACTGTGGCTGCGGCAGTGGCGCACCGCTTTGCGCGGTCTAAGGCGCGTCTAGTCCTGAGTGAACACATCACGCTTTCCAAACAATACAGTCACTTCAATTATGTCCGCCGTACGCTGCTGCGCAACAGTATTCGCTTTGCTTACCCGCTAGCCAGTTCGCGTGTGGCGGTATCTGTGCAGGCGGCAGACGATCTGGCAGCGGTCGGAGGGTTGGACCGAAGCAGCATCACGGTAATCTATAACCCGGTCGATCGACCATCCGATGCAGGACTCAACCCCGAATCGTTGAAGGCAGCGCGCACCGCCTGGGGTGATGCCGAGACACGGATCATAACCGTTGGAAAGCTCAAGGCGCAGAAGAACCAGGCGCTGCTGATTGAGGCGTTCGCGCTTCTTCGGCGGACCCGTCCGGCGCGGCTGGTGATCCTCGGTGAGGGGGAACTCCGCGGCGAGCTGGAGGCATTGGTCGCCGCACGCAGTCTTGGCGGCGATGTGGTGTTGCCGGGCTTCTTTACGGACCCCTGGCCCTTTTACGACGGCGCGCAGATATTCGCACTGTCGTCTCACTATGAAGGCTACCCGCTTGTCTTAGTCGAGGCGATGCGCGCTGGCCTCTCGATAGTCAGTACCGATTGCCCGAGCGGCCCGCACGAGATCCTGGACGGCGGGACTTTCGGGCGGCTGGTGCCCTGCGACGACGCGGCCGCGCTCGCACTGGCGCTGGCGCAGATGCTTGACCAGCCCGCCGACCCGGCGGTCATGCGGACACGGGCTGAGGCGCTGTCCGGGCAGGATGCTTCCGACCAATACCTAGCGCTCATGTTAAAGTAGTTATTATGCGGTTAGAAGCACTAAAATCACTCGTCATAATGCTCATAGGCTATGCTGCACTCAGAGCCTTGGGTTGGGTGGTTCGGGAAAACGACCATGAGTTCACATGGTCGTCAAGCGATCCATTTATAGAATTGTCAAACGAAGAGTTAGCGCGATTGAAGACGGTACTACAGCCGAAAGGACATGACAACGTTGCTGTATTTAGGCGGATGCTAGGTAGCGAATCGACAGACACATAAACCGGATTACGATGACGGGAAGCACCCGTTGTCACCGGCATCGGTGTTGTCGGTCATCGCGACCGGCCCCTTCGAGAAGGATGTGACGGCCGAACCTGCGCCCGCGAAGTCGAACTTCGGTCCACCTGCGCGCGCGGGGAAGCGGCAGCCGGTAATGACGTAGCGCTCGCCAGCGTTGGTGCCTTGCAGACTGACGTCCGAATTGATCTGCGCGGCTGGCCAATCGAAATCCACGTTCTTCACGCGCAGATCTTTGAAGGAGTCGCCTGAGTAAAGCTTCAGGCTGATCAGAACATCGGCCGTGCCGTCCGCGGCGCGCAATCGGCCCTTTAGCTGACCATTCTCAAGAACGACCTGGCTTGCGGTGCCCGTTCCCGTGAACCCTGCCGCAAGTCCCACGCCAGTGAAATTGCGCACCTCAAACCGATCGACGGTTTCATAGACGCCGTAGCTCCCGCCCGTGGCTTCCATGTATAGGAACGCTGCGCCGGGCTTCGCGCTGTTGTCGACATGGAGGTTGTTGATTGCAACGATCCCAACGGTGTCGTTGACGTAGAGTACGTTCAGGAACACGTCTTTTACGCGCACATTCGTGTAGAAGTCGTTCGTGTTGAGCTGGCGGTGGTTGCCGATCATGGAGCCGTTGAACATCAACGCGTTTCGCATGAGGCCATTGCCGGTCAGCTCGATATCGTTCGCGACGGTGCCGATCCCCCCGTTGTTACGGATGCCGGCGCAGAACAGTTCGCCAGGGTCTGTTTCGCTGTCGAAGTTGGCTTTGAACCGATTGATGCGGACGTTCAGCGACTGGAAGCAGCTGATGCCTTGGTAGTGGCCGTTGTAGGTGCAGTCGTCGATGGTGACCGTTACGTCGCCGACAATCGTGTCTTGGCCATTGACGTTCGCAGTTGCCGGAATGGCCAAATAGCCGATCGATCCATCGGAATGACAGCGCTCGATCTTTGCGCCGACGATTGCGACGGGATTTGCGACCCCGGTTTGAGAGACGTAGATGGTCGCCACGTTGTTAGCGCCAAGATGCGTGCGACCACCAATCCCCGACAGGTCTCGCACGGCCGTATAGCTGCGGCGAAGCTGGAACATGGCGGCAGCGTTGCCTTCGACGATCGCCTTGATGCACACCGTCTCGCCACGTCCGGCACCAACAACCTCCTGACCGTCTTTGTCGATGTGGACGATGCCCAGGTTGCCGCCGAGCGTACCATCGCCCCACGTGATGTCGGTCGCGGCGGGCAGCACCAGGATCGTGTGCGCCGGCATGAGCGTGAGCGCATTTTCGATCAGCAGATCCGCGTTGATGCCGTAGCCGGGTCCGAGGCCCCACCAGGTTGCAGGGTAGAACGGCTTCACCCCTGCAACCGCGCGAACGATCCGCCGCCAGCCACCGACTTCCCCAGCGGCCGTAGTGGCGACATAGAGGCCCTGCCGCGGGTCGCTCGCGAATACGCCGGCAGCGATCGTCGCATCGCGCAGCCAGTATCCCTCGCGCCCCGCCTCGCTGAGAAACGCCTGTCGGCCCTGCGCTTGGCCGGTGAACCCGGCCATGGTCGGGCGGTCCGAAGCCTGAAGCGGCAGCACGGCAGCCGTGGGGAGCCCCGCGACGGCGTCAGCGATGCCCTGCCGGTATTGGCCGGCGACATTGGCCGCAGTTGCAGCCGTTGCCGCGTCGCGGGTTGCGGAGGCCGCCGATCCGGCCGCGCCGGCAGCGCTCGCACCCGACGCCAACGCCGCGGCCGATGCGATATCGGCTTGCGTCTTCGCCTTCAGGAGCAGCGCCGCGAGGAGCCCCGCGCCGTCGACCTGGACGGTGACACCGCCGGTTCCGATCGTGAGCGTGACGCCCGAGACCAGCGCGCCGCCAGCGGCACCGCCCCAGCCAACCGGACGATTGGCGGGTGCGTTGTCGCTGTCGATCGGCGACGCGATTGCGCCGAACGGGCCGGCGAGACGGGTTTGCCCATCAAGCTGAAGCGCATATGCGCCCACCCAGGCATCGCCGATTTCCCCGGCGTACGGCAGGCTCTGCATGCCAGCCTTGGTGATCTGCCACACGGCCTGCCCGGTCGGAACGCCGGCCGCATCGAACGTCGTGGGCAGGACCCGGATACCGGTCGCCGCAGGATCGGTGACGGCGGGCAGGTCGAGCATCAGGACGGGATTGTCAGCTTGGCCGCGGATCTGCGCGCGCATCGCCTTGCCCGCGAGATCGACGCCGGGCACCGCGATGGGGATCAGGCATGGCTCGTTGCGCCAGCCGCCGAGCGGCTGGGTTGCGTATGGAAGCATCGATGTTTCCTGTTCAAGCGGAGGGAATTGGGCTCGGCCTGGCTTCCATCGCTGCCAGCCTGGCTTCGATGCGATCCATCCTGCGGCGCTGATATGCGGCCTCGATGGCCTGAGCGAGGTCGTAGCGGATGCCCCAGCGCTCACCGGCCGCGACGGTCTTCGTGATCTCGGGCTGCCCTTCAACGGCGACGCCGTCTTCGGCATCGTCGGCACTCACGGCCGGGATCGCGTACTGGACGACCAGATCGTGCGCGTTCCATTGGTCGAAGCAGAGGACGCCGTAGCGGTGGCCATCGATACCACCCGCGGCGAGCGCATCACGCACCTGTTGAGCGATGACGCCCCAATGAATGCGAGCATGCTCCGCGCCCTTTTCGGCCACGGCATCAAGGTATTGGAACTGCACCCACTGCACGCTGGCCCAGGCATCGAGCAAGGCGTCTTCGAACGGCAAGGGCGCCGTTTTCGCGGCCTCGTCCGACGTGCTGATCGCTCCCGAGGCGAGGTAGAAGTTCGCCCAGCGCTGACTGCTGCCGCCAAGGTTATAGGCGTTGTCGTTTGTCGGATGCAGCGCGGCAGCATCAATCCTCAGCGTGTCCTGATCGCTGACCAGGAAGCGATGGGACGATGCGGCGAACACGAGGAAGTTGCGGATGGTGTTCGCGCTGTTCGTGGCGATGATTGCGACGCCGTGGCTGTCGTCGGCCGTTGCCGCGTTGTTCTCCAGGCCGAGCGCGACGACGTAGGGGCTGGACGATGACCCCATGACATTGGCCGTTCGCAGGCCAGACGTTCCGCCAACGCTCAGGCCGGTTGTGGTGATCGGCCCCGGTGCCGCCAAGGTATCTGCGGCCTGTTGCTGTTGCGGGAGGCCATCGCCTCCCATGACCAGCGGCGCGCGCGCGGTCACAGCAGGATCGGCGGCTGGATATCGAGTTCAAGCTCGGTTGCCGAGATCGCCAGCCCTATCATGGTAACAACCTGGCCGACCGTGGTGGGCGGCGTGGCCGTGAGCTTTCCGGGATTGGCCGGATCGACGAAGTAATAGGTGCCGAAGGTCAGGCCGCCAGTGGTGCCCGCAACGGCGTCCCACTGCGCCGTCGTCGCGACGAGCACGCCGCCGGTGATCATGTTCCCGGCCGCGCTGGCGGCGATCGAGGGATCGAGCCCAAGGCCGGCAACCCGGCAGGTCGCCTTGGCGTTTGCTTGGGCGCGCTTCACCGTATCGGCTGCTGACGCATAGACCGGGGCGCCGATCACGACGGCGGCCGAGCCCTCGCCGTTGGTGACGACGCGGCTGGTATAGGTGGAGGCCGCAGCCGTGATCGTGTCGCCGGCCTGCAACTGTTGCGGCAAGCCGTCCGCGCCCATGACGAGCGGCGTCTTCAGTCCCATAGCGATGTTCCTTGGTTAGAGCAGGATCGGTGACGACAGGCGCAGACGCAGCGTCGTGACGGACACCGCCTCGCCGACGACAGCCACGGCCGAGCCGCGGGCGGTCGGCGCGGCGATCGTCAGGCCGCCGCCCTCGCGCAGGAAGTAGAGCTGACCGGGCGACAGCGCGGCCGCGCCGGCGACGGCCGTCCAGTCCGGCAGCGTGAACGCGCCGATCGCCGCGTCCACCGCGTACCCAGCCTGCGTCGCCGCTGCCGCCAAGCCGACGACGACCGCACGCGGGTAGATCAGCGCGTCAGCCGCGACGAAGCGGCCCGTCGCGCGGTTGATCGCGAGCGGCAACCCCGCCGGCACGGCCGTGTCGGTGACGAGCGTAGCAGCCGGCGGGCTGTCGGCGACCGCATAGGGCAGGCTGTTCCATGGGGTGACACCGTCGCCGACCTTGAAGCGGCGGGTGTCCGTTTCCAGTCCCACCTCGCGCGCGAGCAGCACGAAGGTGGAAGCCGCCCAGGCCGCGGCGGGGTAACCTGCCAACTGATAACGAGGGCTATCGCTCATTGTAGCTGCACCTGACCGTCATAGTTGCGGGTGCGCTTATCGACTGTCGAGATGTCCTCCCCCTGACCGGCTACAATCTCTGCCTGTGTGGCCACGGTCGCCGACAAAGCGTCAATTTCACCTTCGACAGCTGCTAAGCCCGGCACTTCGAAGGCCCACGCGTTTGCCGGCAGAGATGGCGCAGGCGGCGGCGTCGTCGTCTGTCCAAGGGCAAAGGCGTGCTTCGCCGCGGTTTCCGAACGCGCCGTGATCGTCACCACGCCGGTGCTGGCTTCCAGCGTGCGGCTGAGGATCATGACGTCCTGATGGAAGAGGCCGACTTCCGGCAGATTCACGGTGACGACGTCGCCGGGCTTGTAGCCCATCCACCGGATCTTCAGCGGCAGCGTGATCGGTCCGAACTCGCGAGCATCCTCGATATCGTACCTAGCGAGCTGCGCGACCTGCGTCGGCTGTTCGCCGGCAAAGCACTGGACCAGCGGGTACTGCACTTCCTTGCGCCGCTGGCGTCCATCGGCCGTCACATAGTCATCTACGACGATCGGCGGAGCGGATACATCCGCCCAGGTGGATGCCGTGTAGAGCCGGACCTGTCCATTGACCGTCGCCGTGACGTTGGTCAGCAGCTCGGCACGATAGCGAGGGGCAACCGCATTGATCCGATCCCGCCGCGCGGCCATGGCGACGATGCTGATATCGCCCTGCGCGAGATCGTCGCGGCCGATCGTCGCGAGACTGACGCGCGGGGCGTTGACGACGCAGCCGAGCAATGCGCCAAGGCGGAGCGGCTGGCCGCCGCCCGCCTGAAGGATGTCCTTCAAGACGTCCCAGTGATCATCACTGGTCGATCGCGTGCCACCGACCTTCCACCCGTTCGCATCGGCGACGTTGGCGCCCTCGACGAAGTCGGCCACAACGATGCCGGCGATCGGCAGCCCGGCGCCGGCCACCAGCTTGCCATTCTGCCGCCAGCCGAGACACCACGTCAGGCCGACGTCATAGGGGTTGTCCGACCACTCCCAGGTCGTCTCGTCGTCCGACCGGTGGGCGCCGACGCCGCCGGGGTAGGTGCCGTCCTTGCGTGGTTGGTAGCAGAGAACGCCTTTGCCACGCCATCCGCAGGTCGGGATCGACGTGAATGTCGTGCTGCTCTTCGAGTCGTATTCGAAGGTGGTGATGATCGCCGCCTTGCCCGACAGCTTGCAGCTGGCGTCCCAGTGCCACGGATCTCGGGGGCCGACAGTCAGGTAACTGGGCTCGGGGCATAGGCCCAGCTGTCGTGCCTCGTGGAACTTGCCTTTATCGGGCATGTCCACCACCGTTCCCACCACATCGCGAGCAATGTTGTCGACATAGAGCTGATCGATCGAGTGCACTGGGCCGATCGACCAATGCGTCACCTCGGTCTGGTACTTGTTCTTGTCGTCATAGGCCTGCCGGTAAACGATGTGGCCCGAGTTGCAGGCTTCCCCGAACACGATATCCATGCCGGCATTCGGATCGGCGGCCCAAGCATCGGGAGACGCACTGGATAATCGTTTGGCGGTAAGCGCGCTGCCCGCTGCCAGCGCAGCCGCGGCGAAGCTCGCTACCTTTGCGATCGTCGCGATTGTGGTTGCGATGGAAGAGCCCGCAAATCCCGCACCGAACAGGCCTATGGAACCCGCGGCGCCCACGCCTGTCGCAATGAGCGCTACACCGCCGACGATCTCAGCCGCGGTTGCGAGGAAGTGCGACACGTCAGGCGACTAGCTTCACGCGCCAAGCGGCGGAAAGCGATAACCGCTGCAACACGGCCGCGCCGGGAGCGTGCTCGTGATAGCCGACCAGCCGCCCATTGCTCAGCACGATCCCGAGCGCTCCAAGCGCGTCGGCCGACTCGCCCTGGACTATGTCCCCCGGTAGGGTTGCGGCCGGCGCGACACGCTCAAGGCCCATGGCGTCCAGCGCGTCTGCGAGCGTGCCGAAGCCACGGACGCGCAATGCCTTTAGCGCGGTTTTCACGCTCGCGTAGCTGCCTTTTGCCGGCAGGCGGACCTTGTAGCCCAATCGCCGAAGGTGCGCCGCGACCATGCGGACGCAGTCCCGCTCGCCCATCTTAAACGGCTTGTCGCGAAACTCCTCCAGCGTTGCCTGCGCGGCAGCGACGCGGCGGATCATCTCGTGATTGGCCTCGGTCATCGCGTTACCCCATCCGGACTTGATGCGCCCCAGTAGATCTGCTGCGTCACGTAGGTGACGAAGGAACAGCCCAGTTCGCCGGGCCAGAGATATTGGTGGAAGGCGTCGCAGAGCCGTGCGCCGTCGTCCGAGAGGAAGAAATCTTCGAAGATCGACGTCACTTCGTAATCGACGGTGCGCGCCGTCGACCCTGCCTTGAGTGTTGCAACATCGAGCAGACCGTTAAACAGCAGCAGCGGATCACCGAGGACGGCCCCGGTCTGTGGATCGATCGCGCCCAGCCAGAGCCGCACCGCTGATCCCTGCATTTCGACGGACGCCAGTTCAGCCGCTGCTGCCTCGCCCTCCGGCATGAAGGTGATGGTGAGGGCAGGGGCCTCGTCACCAATGCCGTCGGTGATCTGCTCGATGGCAGCGAATACGCCGACGATGTCATCCTTGCCGGTGAACGTTTCGAGCACGCCGTCGACGACGAACTTGACGACTCCAGAGCCGACGATGACCTGCACCGTGCGACCGGGCAGCTTCATCTGGATCGCGCCGAAGATCGTGGCCTGCGGCTGCGCGAGCGCCACCTCCAGGGCGGGCGAAAGCTGCGACATCAGGCGATCTCGGCGATCGTGAAGCTGAGGCCCTGGACCCGCGCCGGGATCATGGTCCAGCCCTTGTCATTCCCCGATAGCTTGCCCTCGATCATCGGCTCGCCGAACTCGCAATGGTCGCCATCGTCGGGCTGGATGCGCAGCATCGGCCCGATCGGCACTGCCGCCGTGCCGTTAGCGTCTGCGAGTACCGATCCAGTGGCATAATGCAGGTAACGTCGACCGGCGTGCATGATGTGGAAGAATTGACGGCGCACGACGGACGAGCCTGCCGCCATGCCGCGCACATTTAGCGTCATGCC
Organism: Sphingomonas sp. CROZ-RG-20F-R02-07; assembly: GCF_022662335.1. GTDB lineage: Bacteria > Pseudomonadota > Alphaproteobacteria > Sphingomonadales > Sphingomonadaceae > Sphingomonas. The sequence goes on from NZ_JAKNQJ010000001.1 coordinate 289,429, forward strand.
AGCCTGGCCAGCGCCGTCCACCGCGACGCCGGTTCCACCTGCCGGGAGGCCCACCCGTGAAACGAGGCCTGGTTGCGGGAAGCGACAGGCGACGGGCTCACCGGTCAACCACGCGTCGAGGAGCGCAGCAGTCCAGAGGCGGCCATCGGGCTCGGGCCGCAGGTTGGGCGTCTCGATCGCCATGGACAGGCGCGAGCCCATGAACCCCAGCCAGCTTTCTACACCACCCGTGGCGGGTGTCTGCCACCCGCCGAATACAATCGGCGCGGGCGTGGCTGATTTCGGCAGCGGAGAAGACGGGAGGATGATCGTCATCCGCGCGTGCCCATCTGCCGGCGCCGGGCGCGCGTTGCATTGGCGTTGCCCATCTGAGCCCCGCCTGCCACGATCGACGGGGCTGCCATCGCAATGCGGCCATCGGCACCGTCTGCGATCGTCGCATCGAGCATGTCGCTCTTCAGGTGGATCTCGACACGAGCTGCGTTGCCGCCATTGTCATTCCCGGCCGCCGCCATCTGTCGCGACAGCGCAGCGGGATAAATCCGCGTCCCACTGGGCAGATCCTCGATCTCAGGCCCGTTCTCGTTCACCCAGGTCCGGCCGCCGGAGAAATTCTCCGTCCCCGAAGCGTTGTGCACGAGGCTGTTCGCGAAACCCGCGTTCGCCGCGTCCAGCGTGGAGTTGGTCAAGCCGCTCACAGATGAAGTGAGCGCTCCCGCCCCGCCGTCACCGAAGATCGATCCGAGCAAGCTCCCCGCCGTCGGCAGGTTGCTGTTGCCGTTCAGCATGTTCTTGAGCGGGTTCAGCAGGATCAGCTTCAGGAACTCGTCTTCGATTTCCTTCAGGACGGTCCGCCCAGCGTTGCCCCAATTGCGCCACGCGTCCGGTGACAGCATCGTGTCCGCGACCGAATCGCCAACCGATCGCATCTCGCCGAGCGAAGCGGACATGACCTTCAGCTTATCGTTCGCCTCGTCCTGCGCGGCGACACCGGCCAAGAGCTGGCGCACGTCGGCCTCTGCCATATCCGGGAATTGCCGGCGGATCGTGAGGGCGAGCCGCAGCTTGTCCAGCTCGACATCACGCTGATTATCGTTGGCACCGGCAAGCGCCAGCTCGCGCTGGGAAAGCGCCAAGCCATCACGCTGGTCGACCAGCGTGTCATGAATGAACTTCTGCCGATCGGCTTGGTACTTGGCTTGGGCTTCGTCGACGCTCGAACTGACGAACGCGGTGCGTTGCGCCGGATCGACGTTGGCACCCCACTGGGCATCGGCCGACCGGTTGGCAGCACGGTTGGCGGCATTCAGCGCGCCGTCCAGAGGGCTGTGCGCCATGTCTTCGATCGTCGCGCGCGTCTCGCCAGCGCGACTGCGGCTGTCATCGATAGCCTTCGCCACGCCGGTCGCGGCCTCGGCAGCATGTGACCGCGTGAGAGCGGCGGTGTAGCCGTCGATTATGGTGGTGAGCTTGGCTTTTGCATCACCCTCGGCCGCATCGCGCATCGCGATCAGAGGCCGCAGGACATTCTGGTCCGCCAGCGCCTGGTTCATCGCATCGACGCTGATCGTGCCTGCCGCGACGGCGGCGTTGACCTTCTCGCGCGCGGCGGTTTCGTCGGATAGCGTGGCCACGGCCTTCGCGCCGTTGGCGGCTCCCTCCGCGATATCGATGGCGAGCTGGCGCCGCGCCTGCGCTTCGACGTCGATCCCCTTGCGCGTGGCGTCCGTGGACGCTTTGCGGCGAGCTTCGGCCAGGACGCCCGCCGCGCTGCTTTTTAGATACGCGTCGGCGACGTCGAGGGCGCCGCGGGCGCTGGCATCCATCGCGGCAGCCTCGCGGGCCAGCGTCTCGGCATGCTTGTCGCCGGTGTGCTTGAACCGATCGGCCGCGCGCTCGCCGCGATACATGGCGTCAGCGGCGCGCTCCGCCGAGGTTTGGACCTTGCCGGCGTTCTGGGCCTCTTCGAGGTGCTGGCCCGCCAGCGCCTTTTCGGCCTTCGTGGTCGCGTGCGCCATTTCCTCCTGCGCCTTGCGCACCGCCAGATGCTGTTCGGCCGGCGGAAGATAGGTGCGGATCGCGTTCGTGTACGCGTCGAGCGCCGTGGCGGCATTGCGGCTGGCCTCGGCGTCCCCGCCGAAAGCATTGCCGCGAAGCGCATCCTGAAGAACCGAGCGCTTCTTCTTCAGCTCGTCGAGTTTGTCCTCGCCCGTGAAGCTATTCGTGATCCCGCGAGCCTGCTGCGCCAGCTGGTTGGTCCGCGCGGAATGATCGGCAACCGACTGGCGTGCAGCCTGGGCGCGCATCTCGGCGATCTGCTTGTCGATGTCCGCCGTCGATCCGCCTTGCGAGAGGGTGACCAGGCGATCCTTCTGCAACTCGGCGATATGATACATGCCGAGCATGGCATCGATGCCCCGGCCTGCGTTCTCCAGTCCCGAACTCATCGCCGAGCCGAGCCCGCGCCAGAGCTTCGTCAGTTCGTTGACATGGTCGCCGGTCTTGTCGAGCGCAGCCTGGACGTCGTGCATCAGCGCGTTTTGCGCATCGAACAGCCGGTTCTGATCCATGAGCGCGCGTATCTCGTCGACCTGCGCGGCGGTTAGCAGCCCGAATTTGGCCGCCATCTCTTCGGCGCCCTTGGTGGGGTCCGTCATGGCCGCCCCGAGCTGCTTGTTTGCCTCCTTCATGTCGACGCCCATCTCGTCGGCATAGGTTCGGGAAATGGCGATGGCCGTCGTCAGCGCTTCGCCGCTCGACCGTGTCATCTGGAGGATCGCCAGTTCGGTCTCGCGCGCGGACGCCACGCTGACGCTGCCGCTGGCGGCGCCCTGCTGCGCGAACGCCTCCAACTGCGCGCCGGTCATCTCCGACGTGCGAGCAAACCCCGTAGCAGCGCGATCCATTGATTCGAGCGCGTTGGCGTAGGCGACGGCAGCATAGACAGCGAGCCCGATCGCAGCGACGGACGCGCCGATCATCAGGTTCATGGGGCTGAACAACGCCGTGACCTTCGCCAGGCCGCCGCCCATGCCGTCATTGTCCATCGAAAGGACCTCGACACCCTTGTGCGCCTCCAGCGCGAAGGCGCGGAGCGGGCTCTGTCCGGCCATGACCGAGTCGGCGAAGCGGAGGACGGCGCTTTGCGCGGTTATGACCTGGGCACGGTTCAGCGACATAATGCCGGCATGCTCGGCCGCCTCGCGCTTGGCGGCGTTCAGCGCGGCGGCACTACCGGATACGGCTTTGGCGAAAAGCTCTTCCGACAGCCGGCCGGACGCCTTCAGCTCGGTAGCGTTGCGGATCTCCGCATTATAGGTGCGCTGGGCGACGGACAGGGGATCGAGCTTGGCCTTCAGCGCAGCGGAACGAGCGTCGAGATCCTCTTCCGCCTTTAGCAGCTCGCGCATGGCAGCGGCGGAATCGCGAGCGGATGCCCCACCATAGTTGGTAGCCGCGCCAGCCTGATAGATCTGCTGCGTGCTGGTCTGCGGCGTGATCGCCGCCATCTTCTCCGACGCACGCGCCTGCCGGATCGTGGCCTGGGCGATCTCGTCGCCGGCCTTCTCGAATTCCTTCGAGATGCGGCGCGCCTGGGCTGCACCGGCGTCGCCAAGTTCGGCAAAGCCGCCCTCGATGTCCGACTTCCCCGTCAGCGCGAGGCGAATGGCGACAGACTTATCCGACATGGGTCATTCCTCCTCTTCAGGGGCTTCGGGTTCGGCGATGATGCCGTCGAGGATCGCGGCCTCCACGGCCGGCAGGACGCGCGCGACGAGTTGACGATCGGCTTCGAGCGCGTCCGCCATCTGGAGGACAACGCCGTAGTCGAGACCGACCGGTTGCGTGATCGAGCCGGCAGGCCCGAGCGAGATGGTGGCGTAGCGCAGTTGCGAGCCGCAGCTCGCGATCACGTCCCAGGCAGCGTGGCCTTGCTCCGTCTGCGGTTCGTGGACGAGGTAGGGGCAGCCTTCTTCCCGTGCCGCTTCGTCGGGGCGGCAGCGGCCGTTTTCGCGCCATCGGCAGACTGCGGTGCAGTATTGGCTTCCTGCGTCTCCGCCTTTCCAGTGCCACTTGGCGAGGCGGACGAGACGTTTCCCTCCATGTCGGCGCGCACGAACGGCATGACATAGAGCCGGTCCGCCGGCTCGAACGTCCGTGGATCGGCGACGAACGCTTCGATGGTCTCGGGCGTGACGGGCACGGTATTGCCCTCGTCGTCGCCAATCCCCCGCCATTCGAGGATACCGCGGCGGATCAGCTCGCGCGACATGGCGTCACCCGCCATCTCCAGATCGTCGGCGTCGATCTGGAGCGAGGCGGCAACCGCGCGGCGCGCGGCGCGCACACCGGCGATCGTGATAGGCGAGAAACGCACCTCGACTGCCGGCCGACCCTTGCTCGCCGGACGCCCCTTTGCCGCACGTCGCGCCTCTACCGCCGGGTAGAGGGTCAGCCACGCCGGATCGGGCTTTGCCAGTGCGAACATCAGGCGCCTGCCAGTGGCGTTGCGGCAGCGGGTTCGTCGACATGATCGACGATCGTTTCCGGCTCGATCCACTCGATCCGGATGGCACGGTCTTCGTCGATCACCTTGAACCGATCGCCCTCGCGAATGAGGTTGCCGTTCTCGACGGCCATGCGGCGGATCTTGCCGGTCACGCTGTCGGCCTCGACGACGCGATCGATCGTCGCGCCAGTGGCCGCATCGACGATGCGCAGCCGTGCCGCGACATCGGCCGATGCTTCACCGATCTTGACGGCTGTCGGGGGAGGGGTCTGTTCGGACATTCGAAACTGCTCCTATCGGTCGTTTCAGGCGTAGCTGGCGACGTCGGTGACGAGGGTGGCGGTGAGCTGCGCGCCGGCCGCGCCGGACGCCTGCCAGTTGAACTGTGCCTGGATGCCCTTCGGGCCGGTGATCGGCCGCTTCGGTTTCGGCAGGAAGACGCGGGGCAGGTTGAAGTTCAGGCTGAAGCCGTCCGGTGTCGCCCAACCGAAGTTCAGTGCGACCGGCGTCTTGCCCCGCGCCTTGTTCAGCAGGGTCTGCGTCGCGAAACGCGTGTCGAGCGTGCCGCTGGACATCGCCTTGCCGGGATCGACGCCGGAGATCCGACCATCGGAGCGGATCACCTCCAGCTTTTCGAGCATGTTCGAGTACGAGATCGCGGCCGTGAGGATCTCCGCGATGACCGCGCCATCGACGGTGATCGAGCCGGTGGCCTGCGCGAAGCGCGGGCCGCGAAGCACCTGAAGGATGCCAGCCGCCGTCGCGACGGCAGGGTCCATCTCGCCCTGCGCGATCAGCGACAGGGTAGCGTTCAGCATGCCGCTGCGCGCCATCGCGATCTTCATCGTGTTGACGGCTGCACCGTAGTGCATGCTGTAGATCGGCATTTCCGGGTTGCCGATCTCGATCGAGGTCGACGGGATCGACGATGCGCCGGACGAGAAGACGTGGACGAACTTGCCGGCCTGCGCGCCGGCGCCGGCGGAGGTGACCGGAGGCCCGAAGGTCTGCCGCAGCCAGAACCCGATTGCGCGCGTATCGACCGGCACGACGACATCGCCATCGTTCGTGATGACGTCATAGGTCGGATCGAGGCCTTCGCGTCCGAAGCCGAGCTGATCGTCTTCGATCAGTGGCTGCTCTTCGCCGAGGCCGTGGCTGACAAGCGGCAGCTTGAAGAAGTTGACGGCGGGCGTGATGCCGTAGGCCGCCTCGACCGCAGCGGCCAGGACGGCATTGATGCCCAAGGGACGTGGCATGCTGTTCTCCATTGTAGCGGGGTGACGTCAGTTCAGCGGATCGGTTGTCGAGTAGGAGGCGACGATGTCGAACGTCGCCCAGCGCTGGGAGCCTTCGCCCGAGGGCGTGTCATCCTCGTCCGGGGCCTGCGCCTCCAGCCAGATGCAGAGGCCGCCGAGCGTCCGGTCGGCGACGATCGCGCGACCGAGATCGCCGAGCATCACGTCCAGCGCGGCAGCCTGGTCCGCGTCCACCGACGGCGAGATCTCCAGCGTGATCGGATGGTTATAGGTGTAGCATGCAGGCGACAGGTCGATCTGCGGATCGCCAGCAGCGCCAGGGTGGCCGATGACGACGCCACCGGCGGGAATGGATGCAGGGCGCGCACTGTCGACGTCGAAGCCGCGCACCTTGGCGTCCGGGAGCGCGACAGCCACAAGGGCCTTCAGCGCCAGGATCACGTCACGGCGCTTCGACATGGATCGGTTATCCCAGTTGATCGGTGATCGATGCGGCGATCGAAGTGGCCCAGCGGTTAGCGGCGCCCTCGACGTCGAGCACCTTGGCGACGCGCACCGCTTTCACGAACACGAACATCAGGATCAGTTCGCGTTTGCGGCCCTGCGCCAAGCGGCCTTTGGTGGCATTGCGCACACCGGGACGCCTCACGCTTTTGGCACGCACCGCGTCGACGAACCCGAGCAGCGATCCACGCCGACCGGGGCGAAGGATCAGGTCCTGATTGAAGGCGGTCTCGACCTCGAACACGGTCATGCGAGGCATGCGACGGCCGCTTGCGCGCGGCACGTTCTTGGTCGGGATGGCGATGAACCGGTGGCCATTGATCGGCACGATCTGCGCGCCTTCGGCATAAGCCGAGATGATCGTCGGCGCCCGCGAATAAACATAGCCCGCCGGTTCGATGCTCTCACCCGTCTCCGGGTAGGCAATACCCTGCCATGTCGTCGCCAGGCGGCTGCCGAGGCCCGCCCCACGCACCTGCTCCCGAAGCTCGTCCTTCAGGCCGGCTGCACCCTCGCGCATCGCATCGGTTACGACGCTGGCGATCTCGCCCTCGGCGGCTTTCAGAACGACATCGAGGCCGTCGAGAACGGCCGTGATGCGCATCAGGCGATCTTCTTCACGTCGCAAGGCCAGACGCGCTTTGTGTCGAGCGTCGGCTCGCCGATCACGCGGTAGGTGCCGGCATTCGGGCCGGACTGCACGATCACCTCGTCACCCTCGGCCGGGGCGGAGACTTCGCTGGCCCGGACGCGGATCGTAGTCGCCTGGGAGATGAAGCTCGAATCGGAGAACTTCTGGTCTTCGCCCGCCGTTCCGAAACGGATCGTCACCGGAGCGGCGATCCCGTTCCAGGTGGCAGGTTCCCCGAACCGCACGAACGTGGTGTCGATCAGCCGCGCGCGCAGGTCGGGAAAGCCCATGACGATCAGACCTGCGGCAGCAGTTTGACGTTGCCCGCGGTGTCGCCGGCCGCCTTCGGCTCGGCAGCCATGCCGATCTTGGTGTTGCCGACAGCGACGGTGGTCACGCGGGCATTCGCCGTGTCCCAGTAGAGCGTGTCGCAGGTGTTCCATGCGGTACCGGGCGCGCAGGGCAACGTGTAGACGCCGACGATCCAGCCCGAATAGCTCTGCCCCTCCAGCGCCGAGGTGGCGGGCACGACGAGGATACCGCCGATCAGCAGCGCGATGCCGCTGAGGACGCCGCCGGCAGGCGCGACGAAGTCGAGGGCGCGGCCCTCCTTAACGAAGTTCTTCATGGACGTTCTCCCAGCCCGCGAGGCGGGCCGTAAGGGGTGGGGGAAGCCGCCCGGTCAGTGACGACCGGGCGAGAGGCTCAGGAGCCGGGGTTGCGGTAGGAGCCGCGATAGTCGATCGCGCCGCAGTAGAAGTCTTCGGTCACCCGCCAGGCCATGCCGTCGTACTGGAAGGTCTCGTCGAACAGCACGCGGGGGCCGGGGGCGTCGCTGAGATAACCATAGACGAAAACGGGCAGATCTTCCGGGCTGGTATACATCTCCCAGGCGTTGCCCGCGAGCGTGGCCTCCGGGATGATGTCCAGCTTGCCGGAGAACGGGTTGACGAAGCCCGACTGCTGCGCCTGAAGCGGCGCGATCAGCTGCTCGGCCTTGGTCTCGACGTCCGGGCCGACCAGCATCGACTTGGGAGGCAGGTTGAGCGGATTGCCGTCGAGGTCCTTCTGCTTGCGGATGGCCGCACGGCCCGCCCCGAGCGTCTCGATCGAAGGATCGGCACCGGCCGCGGCGAGGTTGCCGTGCGCGGGATCGAACAGCGGCTTGCCGTCCGACAGCTTCGGCCCGTTCCCGTTGTTCTGGTTCTTCATGTTGTAGAAAGTGGTGTTCTCGAACCGGGCGACCACGCGGCCGATCGAGCCGAACACGTCATCGAACGCGTTCAGATCGTCGTTCACGATCGCCTGCCGCGACAGCCGCAGGATGCGGCCATACGAGCCGAGCATCACCTGCTCGCGGCCCTCGTTGATCGTGCCGGCCTTGATCTCGCCGTCTTCCTGGTACGGCATCAGGGTCGGGAAATCGCCGATGCGCAGCAGCTTGGTCGGCTTGAAGTCGCGCAGATCGCGCCGCGCGGCGATGGCGGTGTAGGTGAGGAGGGCCTGGCCGTAGCGGGCGAGCAACACCTTGTTCGCAGCGGCCTCCAGCAGCATCGGGAAATCCGAGCTGGTGTTCGCCGCGCGGAGGATCACGCTGGCGTCACGCTCGCGCGGCGAGAGGCCGGCGCGCTGGGCGGCCAGTTCGAGCAGGCGGTAGCCCATCCATTCGCGCGAGGCATCGTCGGGCTTGGTGCCGAGCGTGCGGGCGACGATCGCGCCTGCGATGGCGGCCCGGGACGCCTCCGCGTTGGCTTCCGAAACGACGATACCGGACGGCGAGGGGCCGGCCGTGCTGCGCGTCCGCTGGGCCTCGGCGCCGGCTTGCAGGAGCGCCGCGCGCGCCGCTTCGGTGCCGATCTCGCCGCGCGAATTTTGGTCGACCAGCTCGCGACCGCGAGCGTCGACGCCCAAGCTCCGCGCACTGTCCATGAAGTCCACCGCATCGACCGCACCAAAGCGCGTGACGGCCAGCACGTGGGAGATGGGCGCCGGTTCGGCAGCCCGCACGGCCTCGGCGGCCGGCGTCGGGGTCGCGACAGGTTCGGCCGCCGGTGCGGCGCCGCGATTGGCGTTCGGATGGGCGACACCGCCGCCCGGAAGGTTCCGGTTCATATCTTCGTCCTTTTCGTTGGAGCCGGTGGAGGCGGCAGTTCCGGGAATGGTCCCTTGATGCGATCGAACCCCGGCGTTCGAATCGGCGGGAACAGGTACGAGGCTGACCTCCAGCAGCTCCCAGCGCTGGGCGGTCCAGGTGTCGACCGCATCGGTCATCTCGGTCAGCTGCCAGATGTCGACCGTGTAGCCGATAGAGATGCCCGTCAGCTCGCCGCGCTGGACCATGCCCTCGGCTTCCACGCCGGCTTCCGTCTCATTGAACTGCACAGTGCCGACCAGCTGACCGCCTTCGATGCTGGCGGCGATGACGCGTCCGAGAACGGCCTTGATGTCAAACTGGTTGTGAGCGTTCAGGAAGGGGCAGAGGTTCGCGCCGACACGGTCGAGGTTGATGGCTTCGGGCGAGATGGCGAGCATCTCGATGCCGAAGTAGCGCTGGACGCCCGCACCGGACGAAAACACCGCTTCCACGGTATGCGCGTCGGCGTTGTACGAGCTGCCGCTGAAGGTGGCGGAGCGGCTGCCCATCTTGGGCGGCGGTGCACCACGCTGATGATCGATGGCGGTCGGCGGTTCACGGGTCAGTGGCACGCGGGGTGCCATGTCGCGACGCCCGTCAGGTGCCGATCGGAGCGGCGCGCGCTTGTCCGGCGCTGCCGGCTTCGGTGCCGGCGCGGTCTTCTTGTCGTCCATGATGGTCTCCAGTCAGGCCGCCGCGGCGGCTTCCGTTTTCGGTGCGATGTAGCCAGCGGCGAGTTGCAGGACGCCGGCATCGGTCAGGCGGCGCGGATCGCTGTCGAGCGCCAGCCCCAGGGCATCGATCTGCTTGTTCATCTCGGCGATCTTCGCGAGATGCGCTTCAGCGTTGATGCCCCGCTCGGCAAGGCTGCGTGCCAGCGTCTTCAGGCCGGAGCGGATCTCGATCAGCTCGCCCATGAGATCCTTGATTGGATCGACGAAACGGCGAACGGGAAGGGCGTAGCCGATCCGCAGATCCAGGAAGCGCTTGTCGCCGGTCTCGATAGCGAGGCGCCGCATCCGCCGCTTGACCGCCGGCATCGTATGATGCGGGATCATCACGTGCTGCTGCCAGTCGTCGAGCAATGACCAGTGGCCGAGCATTGCTGCCCGCAGGCTGGAATAGTTCGCCTGGCTGACGTCGCCTGTCATCAGATGATAGGGCGCCATGTTCGCCGACACCGCCGCGAGCTGCTGGCGGATGAACTCGACGGCGCCGCCCGACTGCGTCGGATTGAGCGACGTCACCGTCTCGCCGGGCTGCGCGCGAAACACCATGCCGGGGCTCAGGGCCTCGGTAGGCGGGCGGCGCGCATCGCCGGGATCGCGCGCCTGTGACAGAGGCGAGGCGGTGTTGCCCTCGCCGGGCGTGATGATCAGCCCCAAGCACGCCTGTACCTTTTGCTGCATGCGCACCGCGTCCTCGATGTCCCCGATGTCGCGGAGCGTCATGGCGACCGAAGACAGCCACGAAACGCCGCGCGATTGGCCGAACCGCAGACGTTCGAACACATGATCGATGTCGATCGCCGACACAGCGGCAGATACGTGGTTGCCGGTCAGCCCCACATCGCCGGGGTGCCGATCGAACAGCCAGTAGCTGGTGACGTCGCCGAAGGCGTCGTATTCCACACCCTGAACGATCCGGCCACCGCCTGGCAGATCGAGCAGGCGCGATGCGTCGAGGAAGTCGCCTTCCAGCCCGACGATCCGCCCATCCGGTCCCGTGCTGTCGGGCGACCAGCGCGTGAGGGTCTCGCCACCCGTCACCATCCCGCGAGCCGTCAGCTTCTGATGCTCGTAGAAGTCGCCCTTGCCGTCGACCTTGCCTTCGGCCCAACCATCCCAGGCGGCCTGCGCCTTGCGCGCGACACTCTTGTCGTCGTGGTCGAATTGGGGCGAGATGCCGTCGCCGATCATGTTCGTCACGATCTGGCGCACGCCGGCTGCGGCGTATTTGTTGTTGCGCACCAGATCGTTGCCCGAGTTGCGCAGCATGGCGATGGCGCGGGCATTCTCGGCGTCAGCCGAGGTGGCCGGCCGCTTCCAGCCTTGCGTGCGACGGCCACGCTCCGCCGCATCATAGTTGCGCGCGAGGTTCAGCCCGATGCGCGCGGACATCCGGCGCGCAGCGAGCGCGGGCGCGAATGGCGCAATGGCGCCGTCGATGATGTCGCCGAGGCCCATGTCAGTCGTTGTAGAACGCGGCGTACGTCGTGCCGCAGGCCGGCCCGCGCGCGGTGGTCGATGCGGCAAGCCGCTCGAAATAGGCGATGCCCTTCATGATGTCGCCAACCGAGCGGTAGATCACGAGGTCACCGTCGGATTCCACGCGCGCTTCGCCGCTGGCGAGGCCGGCGCGAAGCGCGGCGATCTCGGGAGCGTAATCGGGCGCTGGCATCAGATCCATTCCTCTGCATGTTCGATGTAGGCGGCCGGCGCGGGGTGCGCTGGCGCGACGGGTGCAACCTCGGCGGGTGCGGCGCGGGCGATGATGGGCATGACGAGCAAATCGCCCTGCGCGTCGTCGCTGGGAGCATAGCGCTCGGCGCGCAACGCCACCCAGTCGGCCACGGTGAGTGTGTCGAGCATCAGCTTTTCCGCTGCTGCGGTGTTGTAGACCCGGCAATCGAGCCAGTGGTTCGGGCGGCCGGCGAGGGGCTTCCAAACCCGTCGCGGCTGGTTTTGAACCGTCTCGGTTACGATCGTCTCGGCCGTGATCTGCTCGAAATAATCATCCGGCAGATCGACGTTGAAGTGTGCGCGCCCCCGCGCCGACATCGGCGCGCCTTCGCGCTCGACCGCTGCCGCCGCGATCGTTTCGCGGAGAAAGCCGTACCATGCGAGCTTCACGCCGAACGTGCCCACGATGTAGGCCTTGTCCTCGGCGCGCTTGGACGCCTGCCCGGCTTTTCGACCCTGCTGCTCGTAGCGCAGGTTCTCGCCGCGCCCGAGGATCGGGAGCGTCCAGCCCGCGCGTCCGAACACCGCCAGGCGGTTCGGATGGGCTCGGCAGAAAGCCTCCGCCGCTTCCGTGTTGTAGCCGGCGTCCACGCAGATCTGATCGATGCCGAACTCGCGGCCACCAGGGAAGCGCGTCTTCCGGCGCGCATAGGCCTCCAGATCGGCCCAGGCACCTTGACCGCGCACGTCGGTCGCACCCGGTAGGAACCGCGCATCGAGCACCCAGCTCTCCGCATTCTCGGCCCAGCCAACCCTTTCGAGGTATAGGCCGTCACCCTGGACGTCGACGCCCATGGTGGTGACGACCGGGCCGATGGGCATCTGCGCCGATTGACGCGGACCCCAGCCTTGCTCGCGCAACTCGCGCAGCTTCTCGTAATCCGGCGTGCCGCCCTTCAGCTCGAACTCAAACCCATGGACGAGGTTGGTCCAGGTCTTCAGCTTGCTCAGGTCACCCTGCGCCGCGATGAAGCCGACCGCCATGTCCGCCCAGGTCTGAAACGAAGAGATGATGCCGGTCAGGTGGAAGCCGCGCTTCACACTGGCCGGCATCCGCCCACGGGCAGCCAGGAATTCGTCTTCCGACATGACCCGCGCCAGCTTCACGCCGTCGATTTCGTCGGAAAGCCACCCATCGGGCAGCTTCATCGTCGCTTTCTGCCAATGCTCGATATGGTCGAAGCCGCAGCAGGGCGGGATCAGATGGGCCTGCTCCGGTTGTCCGTCAGGCCATTTGACGTCGCTCCACTCCGGCACGAACCGGCTACCGCATTCCGGGCATTTCAGGTGGTAGCGACGACGATCGGAGCCGGCATAGGCCCGGCCGATCTTGCTCGTGCCCTTGATCAGCGGCGTGCTGATCTTCAGCCGCTTCGAGAGGCCCTGCCGCTTCCAGACCTTGAGGCGCTGGTCGACCATCGTCTCGGGCGATCCCTGACCCTCGACGTCGTCAGGATACTGATCAAGATCGTCCTCGACCGCATAGCGCACGGTGCGCTGGCGCAGCGAAGCGGCTGACGTCGCTCCAGCGAGCAGCACGAAGCCGTTCGAGCGCGAGAACCTGATCTTGCCCTTGGTCGATCCGTCGCCATCGGGTGTGCCCTGCGCCCGGATCGTCCCGCCGCGCGCGGGATTGAGCTTCGGCGTGGCCTCGACCATCGGCCAGAACTTTTCGGCCGCCCATGCGAGCGCGGCGGTCAGCGTGCCCTGAACGAACAGCATCGGACCCGGCGCCAGATCGGAGATGAACCCGATCCAGTTTTCTGCCGAGGCCGAGCCGCCCGACTGCGCGCATTTGATGATGCTCGCCTCTTCGCAGGGATCTTCCGGCGAGAGGGAATCCATTATCTCGACCAGCTCCGGCGCCGTCTCATGGCGCCAGGGGCCGGGTATCGGGTCATCATCGGCAAAGCGCCGCTCGGTCGCCGCCCATTCGGAGACCTTCATCCGGCGGGGAGGGCGCAGGCCCGACGCCATCGACCGATCCAAGGAACGCGCATTCGCACGAAGCGCATCGCCAGCGGTACTGCCGAAGCGCGCGTAATCGAACACCGTCATGCCTCCGCCAGTTGCGCTTCCACTTCGTGCTCGATTGCCGCCTCTTCGTCGCTCGCCTCGTCCTGGACGAGGCGGCCGGCGTCGACGTCGTCGGCGAGCTGCGCGAACACGCGGTCGATCTCGCCGACGCCGATCGCCATGATAGTGCGCACGTCGCGTTCGGCCGCGAGGCGCTCCGAGACGGCACGCCACATCGCAAGCATCCGCTCGCGAGCGACGCGCCCCATCTCGGCCGCTCGGCGATCTAGCTCGACCTTTGCGGCCAGCTCCTTCGCCTCGCGCGCATTCTTCAGTCGGACGCTGACCAACTGCTCTTCCGCCAGGTCGGCGCGGACATGAGCGACGCTCCTGCCCGAGATACGCTGATCACCCCCTTCCTCTACCGGCGCCGGGCTCGGCGCGGTCAGCGGCAGGCCACCAGTCGGCCTGCCGCGCATCGGATCGACGCGAGAATTGATCCGGGCTTGGGTGCGCTCGACATCGACCATGATGGCGCCGCTGGTCGGGCACTCGCCCATCACCAACAGGCCTTTCTTGGCCCAGTTCGAGACCGCCGATTTGCCGACGCCGCGATGCCGGGCGAAGTCGCCCTTGGTCATCAGCGCCATCGAACCACCCCGTTCATGCCGGTGAACCTGTTCAGTTCACCAAGTTCATAAAGGCGAAATGCCCCTGAACACTGAAATGCTGCGCCACGCCACACCGCAATGCCCGGCCGGCCCCCGAAGGGACCCGTGAGGGGTGGGGGTGCATGCGTCGACGCCTGACCCCACAACGCCGATGGGCGCCGAGGCCGAAGCCGCAGCGCCCATCGAAAGGTTCAGGGGAGGTGCTGGTTCAGTTACATGGCAGCCTCCATCGGTTGGGATGAAGAGCCGCACCCGAAGGCCCAACCCAGCGTGTCGATAAATAGGCTCATTTGGTCTCATAGGCGAACAGGTAAAATTTGCGGGCGTGCATATTCATCGGGTTGACACGTTCCGACTAGGATTTCCGCCATTCACCGCAATGCATATTGAGTTAAGCGCCCGTCCGTAGCGCATCCGCAGCCCGTCAGAGCCGCGGCGAAGCCCCATCGGCGCGAGCAGCCGGTTCCATGACACCTCGCGCTTGCCGCGCGCCAGCTCGCGGATGGCAAGCCCCACGAGCTTCCGCTCGGCAGGCGCAACGGCATCGAGCCAACCGAATGCTTCATCCATCGCGGCGATATCCGCACGCGTCTGCGCCGCTGCCCGCAGCGCCACGTCGGCGCTGGTGCCGTCACCACCACGCGCGTCATAGTCGCCAGCCCACACGTCGCGGCTGATCTCCGGCCATGCCGAGCGCAGCGTCTGCCATCCGCGTTCCCGATCTGGATAGCGCCAGCACGTCAGCAACGCCTCGACAAGACGATCCTCGATGTCGGCGAACGTCAGGAAGCCGCAACCCTCCCGCGATCCTCCCGCAATAGCAGCCGATCCTCCCACGTCACTCACAGCCTAAGTCCTTCTAATAAAGGGTTTCTATCAAATTCTATGGGAGGATTGGGAGGGTAGGGAAGTTTACCGTGAATTGTCGTCGTGCATGCGCGCATGCCTGTGATGTACAGAATACGCAGGCGAACCTCCCAACCCTCCCAAAGCCGCGCAAGAGCGCGCTTTCTCCCTCCCTAGATGCTCCCACCATCCTCCCACATCGGGAGGGTCACATCGGAATGTCGTCATCCGGGTCGCCGTAGGGTGAGGGCGGCGGTCCGGTGCCCGGCGCATCGTCGTCGTCGTCGGCGGCGCCGAGATCGAGCGGCTTGCCCTCGTGATCGACAAAGTCGCTGACAGCCTTCACCAAGCGGAGCTTGAGCCAGTACATCCCGCTCGCCTTGTGCTTGGTGTAGCCCTTCTCCATCATCGCGTTGGAGAAGCCCTTCTGCTTCCATTCACGCTCGCCAACCGCCGCGCACCAGGCGACGAACACCTCGTAGAGCTTGGAGGACTGGACGCTGCTGTCCTCCTCGGTCACGGTGCAGAGGCGCAGGAAGCGGGCCAGCGGATCGCTGGCGTCCCGGTATGCTTGCGTGTCCGCCGTCACCGCAGCGGGTTCGACCAGGCCGTTGGCGAGATAGTCGAGCAGCCCTTCCACCAACCGGTTGAACACGCCGGCCGTTTCCTGAGCCTTGATCTTGTTCAGCAGGTCCGGGTCTTTCTTCGGGCTGCCATCCGGGTTGAATTCGAGGTCGATGTTCTTCAACCACGACACGAGCTTCATGCGGCTCCAGATGCCTTCGTCGGTATCCGGGATCTCGGGCTTACTGTTGCCGCCGATGATCAGCTTGAACTGCGGCGTCAGATCGAAGAACCCGCGGTGAAGTGCGCGGGTGGGAACCGGCTCGCCACCCGTCACGAACTTGATCAGCGCCGAATTGAGTTTGGCGCCGCGTTCCGGTTCCGACGCGCGGAGCATGCGGATGCCGCCGAGGCGCGCCATGTCCGGTGAGGCTTGGTCGCCGCGTTTCTTGATGCCTTGGTCGAGGAAGGTCTCGATGAGCGTCGTGCCGCTATAGTCGCCGAGCGCATGGCACCACGCGTCGATTGTCGTCGACTTGCCGTTGCGCCCGCGACCGTACCAGAACCAGAGCTTGTGCTCGACGGTCAGACCAGTCGCGCCATAGCCGCCCACCTGGTGCAGGTAGCGGCGCATGCCGGCATCCGGCTGCGCCCATTCGAGCATGCCGTCATAGAGTGGCGCCTTGGCAGTCGGATCGTAGACGATTGGCGCGAGCTTCGTGTTGTAATCCGCGCGCCGATGCCCCGACAGCTCGACCTTGGAAGTGCGGGTGCCATCGGCCGCGATGATCCGCTCGAAGCGCAGCGTGCCGTTCAGCACGCCGATCGCGAGCGGGTCGGTGTCGAATTGCTCGATCGGCACCGTCAGCCATCGCCGTGCAAGCGTCGCCACCGATGCCGGTTTGCCGGTAGTCTCCGACGCCCGGCCGAACGCCTTGACCATGTCGGACAGGCGGACGAAGCCTTTACCCTTCGGGATCCAGCGATCGAGCCCGTGCGGATTGTCGCTTTCGAGCTGAAGCTCTTTCTGATCCTTCATTAGCTCGAACTTGATGCCGGTATCGGCGATCGCGCGCGCCTGGTCCTGGAACCGACGCACGGTATCGAACACGGCCGCGATCACTTCGGCCGGCGGCGTTTTTTCGTCCTGGTCGAGCACCTTCCAGCGCCGATCATCCCAACCGACCCATCCCTTGGCGGTCGTGAAACGATAGTTGTCGCCGTACCGATCGCGAAAACACTCAGCTATGCCGAAGTCTGTCAGAGGATACTGGATGCACCGCAGGGTGAGCAGCATCTGTGACACGTCGAAACCGCGCGTAACGCCGTCTTCGATCGCGCGATCAACGTCGGCGTGCTGAACGTCGGCAATTGCCTCATAAACATTCCAGAGCGCTTCCTTCGCTGCGGCTTGTTCGACCAGCCCGGCAGAGATCCGTTGTCCGATCGCGAAGGCAAGGCGGGTGATGCCGTCTTTGCTAAGCTCGACATGTTGGATTCGACGGCTTAGCCAGCCCGCGGCCATTCCCTTCAGCCGCGCGCGCTCGTCCCCCTTCAGCGAGGCGATATCATCCACCCTCCCATCGTGGGAAGATCGCTGAACTTGGCTGTCGCCAAGTGGTCGGCGCCGCGTGGGAGGGTCGCCTACGTCGACCGCTTGCGCCTCGTAGGCTGCGGGAGGAGGCGAGGGACGATCGTCCGGAAGAGACTGGAAAGAGTGGCCGCTATCGCGCCCACGCGTGGTTCGAACGCCTACGGCGCTAAGGTCGCGTGGACTGGCGTTCTCGAACCCGTTCTCGATCGCCGCCAGCGCCCCCGGCAAATCGGCGTTGTTCGGCATCGCGCGAACGACTGCCTCGAGCCCGGCGCGAACCACCGACTCGCGCAGCGCCCCGGCCTGGACAAAGCCGCCGAGCTTGAGGGCGGCCTGATAGATCCCGTAGTTCCGCCCTCGGCCGTGACGGCCGCCGCCCTCAGGGGTCCGCTCCAGTTCGAGCAGCTCCTCGTCCAGCGCGCGCAGCGCGTAGCGGCGCTGCGCCTCGTCGGCGTCACCGTGCGCCATCGGGGCGGCCGGCGAGCGGGCGACGGACAGGTCGCGCGACCGCGCCGGCCTCTTCCGCTCGCGCAGGACCGCGACCAATTCGGGCGGTGCCGGCAGGACGGCCGCAGGATCGGTCCAGTCGCCGTGCAGCCAAGTGTAGGCACCCGGTCCCTTCTTACCGCCATCGTCGAGATCGCCGAGGCGGGCCGATGGGGGCGTGATGACGTAGCCGCCCTGGCCGCGGACATCGATGTGGCGCGGTAGCGCGCCGCTGTTCCCGATCGGCTCGCCTGCCGGCATCAAAAACCAGTGATGCTCACCGCCCGATGGTGTCAGCGAGACTAGGGTCGGGGGCAGCGCCACACCCATCTGAGCGAGGAGCGCGGCCTTCAGGCGCTCAACGGTCCACACATCCCGCGTGACTTCGCCGGTTTCGGCATCGACCAACTCGTCGACACGCGGATCGAAGTCGACGTGCAGCAGGCCGCCGTCACCTGAGTGGAGTCCGATCTGTGCCCGCGGCCACTTGCGCCACCACGCCTCGATCTGGCGCTCGTCGCACGTCGCCTTGTGCAGGCCGCCCGTGTTCGGGATGGCCTTGCCCTCGGCATCCTTGTCGCCGCCCACGAGCGGGCGCCCGTTCTTCTCGTTGCACGGGAAGACCGGCCAGCCACGGCGAGCGAAATCGAGCGCCGCCTGCCCGATGGGCGACAGCGACGGTGGATTGGCGGACACGATGATGATTCCCCTGGACGCGGTAATCGGCACTGAGATGGTGATGGGATGCTCGGGCCTCGACCCACCGACGAGGTACGGAACGGCGTGTCATCGCCGCACCCGAAGCTGGATCAGGTCACGCGAACAGCGCTCTGGCCTGGGCGAGCTTGTCCTCGGCCGCGACGGCGCGAGCCTCGGCCACCGCCGCACGCTCGTTGGCAGCCGCCAGCTCGGCCGTAAGGTCCGGCCTGCCTGCATGAGCCACGAGCCCATCGAAAACGGTGTACAGATCCGCGACGACGCTGGCGATCGTCGGCTCGCGCGGCGCGTCCTCGGCGACCGCCGGGATGGCAGGGGGCGCGGCTCGCGCCTGCCGCGACGCCATCAGCTCTTCCAGCATCTCCAGCACGACCCGGTTGTTCGGCGTGCCATCGGCCGTGCGTCGTTTGAGTTCGTCGACCAGCGGGCCGGTTGCGACGAAGGTGATGGACTTGGTTGTTCCCACGGGTTCCTCCCTAGGCGGCGTTGGCGCCGCGGTTGATGTTGGTGTTGACGCGACTTCCGGCTTGGCTGGCGCCAGTGCCGGCGGCGCAGGTTCGCGAGGCGGCTGGACCGACTTGCCTCGGCCGAGAATGCTGGCGATCTTCGCAACGCCGGCATCCAGATCACGGTCGGCGCGCTTGACGCTGGGCGTGACGCGCAGCGCTGGCGTTCCCCCCGGCTTGCTTCGGCCGAGACTGATCGTTCGCGTGTCGCCGTAGCCCTTGATCGTGATGCGCCCGGCGTCGGCGAGATCGGCGAGCAGCGTGCGGGCCTGTTCGGTCGATTGAAACACAAAGCGATCGACGATCGCGGCATCGGTGGGCAGCGGCTCGCCCGCATCGAGACAGCGCTCGATCCAGTCGAACATGGCCATTTTGTTGAGGGACGAATGCGCCATTGCTCAGACCCGCATCGGCATGACGACGAAGATCGCGCTGGCATCCTCGCGGTCGCGCCACAGTGTCGGCGCGGCAGCATCGGTGAACGTCGCCTCGATCTCTTGCGCGGTGAGGTGGCCGAGCACGTCTGCCAGAAAACGGGAATTGAACCCGATCGTCAGCGCCGGCCCCGCATAGTCGCAAGGCAGTTCCTCGACCGCCGTGCCGTTTTCGGGGCTCGTCACCGACATCGTCAGCACATCGCGATCGATCACGACCTTCACCGCGCGCGTCTTGTCGCTCGACACGGTCGTGACGCGCCCGATCGCGGCGAGCAGCGCCTCGCGATCCGCCTTGAGCAGCGACGCCTGCGACGAGGGCACCACGCGCGTGTAATCGGGATAGGTGCCGTCGATCAGCTTGGCCTGGACGACCGTCTCGCCGATCTCGACGCGTATGCTCGTGGCCGACACGCGCACATCGATCGTCCCCTCGTAGCGGCCGAGAAGGGTGTTCAGCACCTTTACGACCTTGGTCGGGATGATGACGTCGGGAAGTGTCTGCGCGCCGTTCGGCAACGCCATGACGCCGCGCGCCAGGCGGTGTCCATCGGTCGCCGCGAAACGCAGATCGCCGCTTTCGGGGGCATGCACGAAGACGCCGCGCAGATAATACCGCGTTTCCTCCGTCGACTGGGCAAAGCCGACTGTCGACAGCGCGCCCGCCAACATGATGGCCGGCATCTCGAACTCCGCATCCCAATCCTTACGCGGCACGGTCGGGAAATCGTCGACGGGCAGGGTGGGAAGGGAAAAGCGCGACCGGCCGGCCGACACGGTCAGCTTGCCATCGGCATAGGCCAGCCGAACGCTCGCTTCGGCCGGCAGCTTGTCGGCAATGCGCGCGAGAACGGCGGCCTCGACGGTCAGCGACATAGCGTCGGCGTCACCGCTCAGCCCGACGTGGCGCTCACCCCAGATCTCCAGGTCGGTTGCGATCAGCGTCAGCGACGACGGCGTGACCGTCAGCAGGACATTGGACAGCACCGGGATGGTGTTGCGCGCCTCGACGACGCCCGACACGTCCTTCAACGCGGCACGCAACAGCGGCGCGTCGATCTCGAACGAGCGCGCGGGTTCGCCCGGCTCGGCCTTCTTCTTCGTCATGCGGTCCCTCCCAAGTTCAGCACGGGCCGAGCCCGATCTCGTTGGCGTAACCTTCCCAGTCGGCGAGATCGGCGCGCAGGCGCTCGATCCGCGCTGGAAGCCGTTTCCAGAGCCCGTCACGCCAGGCGGATAGGCGGTCGTGTTCGACCTGCTCGGCAGCCGAGAGCGTCTGCCGGCGGTTGAGCTGCGCGAGCCGCGCCTCCCGCTGCTGACGCTCGCGCTTGCTCACGCGGCGATCCCCGTGATCGCGCCGCTCGCGAGGATGATGATCCGACGATAGGTGGGCGCCGCGCATCCCTGCACGCGGATCAAATTGGCCGCCGCCATCGCCTGCAACCCGGCTTTGACAGCGCCTTCCGTCAGCCGCGCCTTGTCGGCGAGCTGCTTGTCGGTCGGGCAGGGGCGGCCATGCGATGCGAAGCGGCTGATGACGGGCAGCAGCGCGTCGACGATCGCCGCCTCGTCATCGACCAGCACCGCGGTCGTCAGCGCGAGCTTCGGCCGCTCGGGACGGGGTTCGCAGACCAGATCCAGCGGCCGGCTGGTCCGCTGGACGAAATAATCCCATTCGTCGCGGTGCGCGGGATGGCGTGCGCGCGATGGCAGCACCATGCCGTGCGTGTAGAGCTTGCGGACCTGCGCGGCCCCCGGCGATCCTGCCGGAAGGCAGGTCCGCGTCGCGTAGATCAGCCGATCGCCATAGCCGGCGGCCTGGAGCCAAGCGAGGATCTGATCGGGCGATGCGACGATGCCGCGAGCGGCATCCACCGACGCCGACCGGGTGGTGACGGGGCCGGTGATGCTCACGCAGCCAGCTTCCCCGTCTCGGGCGCGATATCGAACCACCAGCCCTTCGCCGGGCGACCCCAAGACGCGATCATGACCGCCGACGAGGTGAACGCGTAGATCGAGAAGGCCAGATCCAGACCGGGCCGCACCTCACCCGCAATCAGGCGATCGGCCATGATCACGCCGCCGACACGCTGGACGAAGCGCCGATAGGTGCCGACAGGCTGCGCCACCATCCACGCCGCGAGGAGGCGTGCGCCTTCGTTCGGCACCACGGCCGGGAGGTGCATCTTAACGGTCGTCATCATCGTCCCCCAGTGCGGTCAGTTTCGAAGCAAGGTGGCGGGAGCGTCGGCGCAGGCTGGCGTCTTCCCGGTGATCGATCACCCCGTCAGCGCGCGCGTCGCAGATCTCCGCGATCAGCCCGACCGTTTCGACGGCCACTTCGTCCCAGTTCGTCGAAGAGCGTTCGCGGTCGGCGAGGCGCTTGCCGGCGGGCTCGAACAGCAGGTCAATCGCTGCGGCCGGCAGGTGCGGCGCGATCGCGAGCACGACGTGCAGCGGCATCGTCGCGCCGAGAGCGTATTCGCGAAGCGACGACGCCGGCACACACGAGGCCGCGGCGAGCGCGGCGCGCGTTGTGTGCAGCCCAGGTCCGACGAAACTATCGAACATCGTGGCCTGCCGAGCAGCGACTTTCCGCTGATAGTCGCACGGATCAGCCATGATGCCGCTCCGCAACATGGGTTACCTCGTCCAAATGGATGACAGGCAGCAGCACGATCGCACCGTTGATGGCTTCCGCTATGCGGTCACCAGCGCCATGCAGAACCTGGGCGAGCATGTCGGCGACGATGGCGCGCACGGCGGCATCCTGGGCAGGGCTAAGAGCTTCGTTCATCGGGCCGCTCCAGCGATGGTGTTGATCACGAGCGAGACGACCAGCAGGTATGCGAGGCCGAGCATGAAGGCTGCCCAGGCCGGCACGCTGGCCGCCTGGACGGTGCTCGCCAGCACGGCGCCGATCGCGACGACGATGAGGAAGGTGGGGAGGGCGCGCATCTATGCGGTCGCCTGCGGAACAACGGGGGCGGCCCAGGCTTGCATGGGCACAGCACCGTCCGTCACGGTTTCGATGCGTGCGGCGACGTCCAGCGTGGGGCGCATCAATCCTCGGCGGATCTTACTGACGACAGATCGGTCGCGAGCAATTAGAGCAGCCATGTCGGCATCGCCGACGTTGCGCTCCTTCATGTAGGTGTCGAGAGCTGTGATCATGTCCGCTATCTGTGCGCCACACGCACAAAGGTCAAGACACATTCGTGCAGAATACGCTCACGACATTCCGCGCACCTTTGTGCACGATAGGCACATGGACAGCGAATGGTTTCGAGCGCGAAAGCGCGAGTTAAAGGTAAGCGATGTGACGATCGGAGAGGCGATCCGACGCGACCGCTCTGTCGTTAACCGCGTTATCGCCGGGATCATTCCGTTCGATCTCAAATACGTCGAAGGCTTTATGGAAGCCTTGAAGGTGAGCCGAGAAGAAATACTTGCTCGCGTCGGCGCCCTGCCAGACGCCTCCACACCATCGGCCACATCAAACGCGTCTGTCATCCCGATGGAGGGATCTTCTAATGAAAAGCCGCAGGGCAACTTACCGGTTTATGGTACCGCTTTAGGAGCAGAAGCACGGATAGATGGTGAGGCGCTTGAGCAAACGACGTTAAACAAGTCGGAGGTGCTAGAGTACGTCAAACGCCCGGTACTCCTAAACGGACAGTCGAAAGCCTACGCGCTGCACATTCAAGGATCTTCTATGCACCCAGCGCTTCCCGATGGCGAGATGATTGTCGTGGTGCCGGGTATGCCCTTGTCCATTGGCGACAACGTGGTCGTTTATCTCCGCACTGAAGATCCCGATGAGGACGATGGTGAAACGGCGCGAGCAGTCCTCGTGAAGGAGATGGTGCGCCGGACGGCCCGTTACGTCGAGCTTCGACAGTATGAACCTGCCGGAGATTTCAGGATCGACATGGACCAGATCCTCAGAATTGATCGCGTTCTCACTCGCAAGGAGATGCTATCCTAGCGCGCACCAAGAGTGGCACTAGAGCTAGCAATGTGCACATCGCGCACGATTGTGGATTGACGTTGTTGTGCGTATAGCGCACACGTTCGCCACCACCTGATCCGTCGCGGCCGTCACGACGCGAAGACGGTGGCGGAGAACCGCCGTGCAGTCTGCAAATGTCCACCGCATCCATGAGGCGCCGCCAGCCGACGCCTTCGCACACGTCCGCCTGTCCACGACGCTCGCGCACCAGGCGCCCGCATCTCATTCGATTGGCGGTACGGTCGCCCGTTGGCGCGAGCGCGACGCCGAGGCGCTCGATCTTGGCATGTACCCGATTGTCGAGCCGCAGGCCGACCCGTCGCGGGTGCTCACGGGCATTTGCTACGCGACCGCCATCAGCCTTCTGTTATGGCTCGCGATCGGGGTGGCCATCGCGCACTTCGCGGGGCGTTTCTGATGGAAGGCCTCTCCGAACCGTTCAGCACCGCCGACGCGAAAGCCGCGCTTGGCTGGGAGGGCTCGAACAAAGCCCTTGCGCGCCTGCTCACGTCTAAGGGTTACGTGCTGCACGTCCAACGTCAGCCCTATACCACAGACAAGTTCACCCGGCTTTGGCGCCGTGCGCCGACTGCCCAGCCGCTTCAGTGCTTCTGCTCGTGCCATACGGGCACCTGCGGCGCGAACGAGATGCTGCTCGCCGAGCGCGCGATCCAGCTGGTCGAGAAGCTGCGCCCGATCGGCGCCGACATGATCGAGCGTATCGAAGCGCTCGTCGATCGTGCGGGGGTGGATCACGCTAAAGCCGCGCTCGGCCCGCTGGATGACGAGGTGCCGTTCTGATGGCCGACAGCTACACCGCAACCGCGGCCGAGATCCGCAGCATGTCGCTGGAGACGTTCGCGCTCCAAGCCGAGGACATCGTCAACAGCGCACCCGTCGTCGGGATCTACGGCGCCCGCGAATGGGAAGAGCTGCACGAAGCCTCTCAGCAGTGGATCGCCGGCATCGTCCGCGAGACGACGGCACGTGCCACGGCCGCATCGGTCACACTCGATAGCACGAAGACGGGAGGGCAGGGCTGATGGCCACCACGTTCGAAGCGCTTGATCGCACCTGCGCGATCGTCGATCAGCTCGCCGCCAAGCTGGCCGCGGCCGATGGCCTGAACTGGGCCGAGCCTTGCGGCTATGACGGTGATGGCGACTGTTGCGACAGCGACACCTGCGTGGCGGCTAACTATGAGGATCACGACGCCGAAGTCGGCCGCGCGGCCTACCGCCGCTACGCGCGTCACGCGCTTGCTTTCACCGGCCGCGTTGCATCTCGGGAAACCGAGATCGCCGCGGCGCGCGCGGCCGATTCGGACAGCCAGCCGGACGGCACGCGCGATAGCCTCGCCATGTGCGCCCTGATGCTCGAGACCTACGGGCCGGATTGCTTCCCGCCCGACGAGAACGGCCAGCTGCACTTCGCGCGCTGCATGATGGACGCCACGGCATCCGAGATCCGCGCGTTCCTCGCCGCGCCGATCGGAGGGCAGGGCTGATGCGCGCGATCTCCCTCTGGCAGCCATGGGCCTCCGCCGTCATCCTCGGCCACAAACGGATCGAGACACGTCACTGGTCCACGCCATTCACCGGCCGCATGGCCGTCCACGCCGCCAAGCGCTGGACGCGCGAGGAACGCGACGACGCCGAGGCCTTCGCCCGGCAGATCGATCCGCGTCTCGCCACACCGCCGCTCGGCGCCATTCTCGGCACCGTTCGTCTCGTGCGTTGCGAGCCCTCCGAGGCGTTCTCGCACATTAGCCAGATCGAGCGCATGCTTGGCAACTTCGCGCCCGGCCGCTTCGGCTGGATCCTAGACGATGTTCGCGCCTTCGCCGAGCCGATCCCGTTCAAGGGCGCGCAGGGCTTCTTCGACGTGCCCGACGAACTGATCGCCCGCGGGTTCATACCCGATAGCACGAAGATGGGAGGACAGGGCTGATGTCCGATCCCCGCATCAAGACGGTTAAGGGGCCGACGATCCTCCTGCGCAGCGGCGCCTACTTCGACCTGCTCGATCCGCACGGCAGCGCGTTCACGATCGAGGACATCGCCCACGGGCTTTCCATGACGTGCCGCTTCGCCGGACAATGCCGCCAGTTCTACTCGGTCGCCGAGCATAGCTGGCACACCAGCTTCTTGGTCGCGCCGGAGTTCAGGCTCGCCGCGGTCATGCATGACGCGGCTGAGGCTTTCATCGGTGACGTCACGCGTCCGCTGAAATCGCTGCTGCCCGAATACAAGGCGATCGAACGCAACGTCGAGGCGGCGATCGCCGAGCGCTTCGGGCTGGACGATGCCGGCGCCGACGAGATCAAGCGCGCCGATCTGGTCATGCTGCACGCCGAGCAGGCGGTGATGATGCCGCATCACGAGGATCGCTGGGACACGTCGCCAGAAGACGACGCCTCCGCGCGCCTCGTCAACTTCCGTTGCTGGTCGCCGGACGACGCCCGGCGCGCTTTCCTGTGGCGGTTTGAGGATCTGGGAGGGCGTCGCTGATGCGCGGCCTGATCATCGACAACTTCGCCGGTGGTGGCGGCGCCTCGACCGGGATCGAGCGCGCGCTTGGCCGCAAGGTCGACGTGGCAATCAACCACGATCCCGAGGCTGTGGCGATGCACGTCGCCAACCATCCGGACACGCGGCACTTCTGCCAATCGATCATGGCGGTCGATCCGCTGGACGCGACTGGCGGCCAGCCCGTGGCGCTCGCCTGGTTCTCGCCCGACTGCAAGCACCACAGCAAGGCGAAGGGCGGCAAGCCACGCGAGAAGAACATCCGCGATCTCGCATGGGTCGTAGTCCATTGGGCGGAGCGGCTGCGCAAGGCGACGCCAGGCGGACGGGGCGCACCGGCCGTCATCATGCTGGAGAACGTCGAGGAGTTCCGCCAGTGGGGGCCGCTAGACGCCGAAGGCAAGCCGATCCCGGAACGCAAGGGCGAGGAGTTCGACCTTTGGGTTCGCGGGCTCAAGCGGCAGGGCTACAAGGTCCAGTGGCGCGAGCTGCGCGCGTGCGACTATGGTGCGCCCACCAGCCGCAAGCGCCTGTTCCTGATCGCACGACGCGATGGCTTGCCGATCGTGTGGCCCGAGCCGACGCATGGCAAGCCGGGCTCGGACGAGGTGCTTGCGGGCAAGCGCCTGCCATGGCGCACCGCGGCCGAGTGCATCGACTGGTCGATCCCGTGTCCGTCGATCTTTGACCGCAAGCGCCCGCTGAAGGAAGCGACGCACCGCCGCATCGCGCACGGCGTCATGCGCTACGTCGTCAATGCGGCGTCGCCGTTCATCGTCCCGCTGACGCATCATGGCGAGCGCCGGACGCTCGACCCGGCCGATCCATTCCCGACGATCACCGCCGCCAACCGCGGCGAGTTGGCCGAGGTCGACGCCGCAATCGTGCCCATCACGCACACGTCGAATGGCGTGACGGCACATAGCCCAGCCGAGCCGCTGCGCACCGTCACCACCGCGAAGGGCGGTGAGCTAGCCCGCGCCACCGTGACGCTGGCGCCGCACGTCACCAAGTTCCGCACCGGCTCCATCGGCAGCGATGCCGGTGACCCCATGCCAACCGTGACGGCGAACGGCGACAGCGCACGCCCCGCCGGTGCCACACCGCTCGGGATCGTCGTCGGGCATCTGGAGAAGTTCAGCGAGAACAGCCGCGGCAAGGCCGCGACCGTCCCACTGGACGCCGTGATGGCCGGCGCGCCGCGCCATGCGGCTGTGACTGCGTTCCTCTCGCACTTCTACACGTCGAACACGAATGGCGGGCAGGGCGACCCACTTCACCCGGCGAAGACCGTCACGAGCGGGGGCCAGCACCACGCGGTGGTCTGCGCCCACATGGAGCAGGCGAACACGGGCCGGATCGGCCACCCGATGGCTAAGCCCGTCTCCACGATCACGTCGGCCGGTGCGCATCAGCGGCTAGTGCAGACGACGATGATCGCTGCCGACACGCTGCCGCCCGAGCAGATGGAGCGAGCCGTCCAAGTCGCGGCGTTTCTCGTAAAATACTACAGCAACGAGGATGGCGGCCACGGGCTGGACGCGCCGATCGGCACGGTCACCACTAAGGATCGCTTCGCCGTCGTCACCGTCACGATAGACGCGGTGACCTACGTTATCGTCGACATCGGGATGCGGATGCTCACCCGCCGCGAACTGGCGAACGCGCAGGGCTTTCCGGCGGCCTACATCCTCGATCCGATCGGGCCGAGCGGGAAGCCGCTGTCGATCAGCAGCTCGATTCGGATGATCGGCAACAGCGTCTGCCCCGACATGGCCGAGGCGCTCGCGCGGGCGAACGTCGCGATCGAAAAGGAAGCGCAGGTGGCGGCGTGAAGTGGTCGTTCGACACCGCCATGGGGGGCTTGGCGAATGGCTGAGGCCGTCAGCAAGTTGCAGACCGCTGTTGATCGTGGGCGATCTGAAGGAAAGCTCGTCCTGTTCTTCGGCGCTGATCCGATGGGTCATTATCTGCATACACCTAAAGGAAAGACCATTTGGGATGCCTGCCGCGACATACCCGACTTTCCATGGTCAATGCCGCTTCTAGACGGCGGACTCCTTCGTAACGGCGAACGCACCGACATCTACGACGGCAAGGTCTTTTGGACCTGTGGCGGCCTTTCATTTTGGTATGCATTTTTCTGGTGGGATCGTTCAGCCGATAAACGCAGTGCGTCCAACTCGGGTTTCTACGTCCGCGGCTTTGGTTGGCCCGAAACGACCGCAGCATTCGACTATGCTTCTGAGCAGTTTCCACGAATATTCGCCCGGCAAAAACATCCACTGATTTTGCAGAACCCCCGCGATCCTGTCGAGGAAGGGGCATGATCGGCATCCCGCGCCACGCTTGCCACCACCTGCGCGATTACTGCGCAGCCGCGACCGTGCACCTGCTGCGCGAGCGCGAGGCCCGGTATCCCGCGCTGGTGAACGCCGGCAAGGTGACCGCCGAGGATGCAGCCACCCGGCTGGAACTTGCGCTCGCGATCGTGGCGCAGTGGCGCTGGGTCGTCGATCCCGCGGCGCCAGTGCTGCCGGCGTTCGGCGAGCGTGGCTATTTCGGCGCGCACGGGTTCGAGATGCGCGACGAGCTGGCGACAGCGGCGCGCCGGCAGCGCGCGGTCGCCGATCGCAACCCGGACAACGCCGACGCGGCCGAGCTGGCGGATCTGTACGAGGCGGTCGCCTGGTGGCAGCAGGGGCATCCGGGCGACGCGCGGATCATCACCGACGTTTGCGCCGAGCGGGCGGCGACTTGGCGCCAGCGCGACGCGTCATCGCCCAGGATGGCAGCGTGAACCTCGCGCACCTCGAGCGGTTGCCCGACTGGCCTGCCCGAATGACGGCCGAGATCGCCGCGGCCTATATGGGGATCTCGAAGACGACCTTCCTCACCCGCTACACGGAAAGCGGCGTTCGCGAAGGATCGAACGTTCTCTGGGCGCGCATCCAGCTCGACGCGATGATTGCCAAGCAGTTCTCGATAGCCCAGCCTGCCAAGGCTGCCGCCAACGAGGACGATTCATGGGACGACTTGCGTTGAAGAACGTCAGCGAACGGCCGGCGGGATCTGGCAAGCTCTACTTCCGCCGGAAGATCGCGCAGAAAGACGTCTATGTCAGGTTGCCTGCCGTGGACGATCCCGACTTCGCCGCGGAATACGCTCGCCTATCAGCACCCGATGTCGTCCGCGCCGGCCCCAAGCATGGAACGCTGGCGTGGCTGGTCGTAGATTATCGCGGCAGCGCGGAGTGGAAGGCGAAGGGCCTCAAGACGCGTGAGGACCAAGGCCGCTATCTTCAACTGATCAATGACGAGCATGGACATCGCAGCGTCGCCGGTGTTCGGCCGGTCAGCCTTTTCAAGATGCGCGACAAGTTCGCGGACACGCCGGGCAAGGCGAACGTGTGGCTCAGCGTCTTCGGTTCGCTCATGCGCCACGCGATCAAGCTGGGGCTGCGTGACGACAATCCGACCGACAAGGTGCCGATCCTCGCGATCGGCGAGCATGAGCCATGGCCGGCGGACCTCCTACGCGTGTGTATGGAGGAAGCGACGCCCATGACGCGCCTCGCGATCGTCACTGGGCTCTGCTCGGGGCAGCGCATCAGCGATTGTGTGCGGATGCAGTACGGCTGGATATCCGCCGGCATCATGGAATTCACGCAGGTCAAGAAGCGGCGGGGCGGCGTCACCAAGGATGTCGCCGTCCCCATGCATCCGTTCTGGCTGGAGGAATTGGCGAAGCCGCCGCGCCGATCAGTCACGCTGCTCTACGAGCGCACCGGCGCGCCGTTCAAGACGACGGCTGCGATCCAGGAGCGGCTTCGCGCGCTGATGGCGAAGGATGCCGTTCGCGAGGTGCTCGACGACCTGATCGCGCGCGAGACGATCGCGGAGGGATCGACCTTCACGTTCCACGGCCTGCGTAAAAACGCGTGCTGCTACCTGGTCGAGTGCGGCTTGAACGACAGCGAGATCGGCGAAATCCTCGGCATGTCGCCGGAGATGGTGCGCCACTATTCGAAGCGCGCGCGAGCCCTAATGGTGGCGCGCGGGGCCGCCGATCGGATGACCGGGGGCAAAATCGTGGCGTTGCCGGGGGCAAAAGGTGCAGGGGGGAAGTCGAAAAACGGCTGATTTCCGCCGTTGGTGACCCCTACGGGAATCGAACCCGTGCTTCAGCCGTGAAAGGGCCGCGTCCTAACCGCTAGACGAAGGGGCCTGCGCCGGTGGATGCGACTAGGGCCAAGGGCGGGGACGGTCAAGCGCTCAATCGGCCCAGGCGGCGTCTTCGACGTGAAGTTCCGCGGTGGCGCGGCCGGACCAGAGATCGACCTTGGCGCGGCCGGCGAGCCACAGGCGGCGGTGCGGCGGTGCGCCGAGCAGCGCCTGGCCGAGCGGCGTCTCACCCGCGCGGAACGCCACCGTCTTCAGGCTGCGCCCGTCGTCGCCCGCCACGATGGCGCGGACATGGCCGCCCTGGCCGACCAGATCGGCCTTCACGACGCGCACCGGCCCGGCGGCGATGCGGGGTGCGGGCCAGCCCATGCCGTAGGGGCCTCCCGCGTCCATCGCCTCGACCAGTTCGGGATTGACGCCGCCGGGCGCCATGACCGCGTCCACCAGCAGCGCCCGATCCTCGCGCGCGCGGTCGACGGCGTCGGCCAGCCGCGCCTCGAGGAAATCGGCGAACGCCGCCACCCGATCGGCCGCGATCGTCAGCCCCGCCGCCATCGCATGGCCGCCGCCGGCGACCAGCAGGCCGTGCTCCTTGGCGGCCAGCACGGCGGCGCCCAGATCGACGCCCGCGATCGATCGGCCCGATCCCTTGCCGATGCCGTCCTCACCGAGCGCGATGACGATCGCGGGGCGGCCGAGCCGTTCCTTCAGCCGCCCCGCGACGATGCCGATCACGCCGGGATGCCAGCCCGCTCCGGCCACGACACGGACGCGGCGTTCGCCGTGCGGGTGCGCATCGGCCGCGTCCTGCACCACCCCCTCGATCGCGCGGCGTTCCTCGTTCAGCCGGTCGAGCTCCGCGGCGATCGCGCGGGCCTCGTCCGCGTCTTGCGTGGTGAGCAGCCGGACGCCCAGGTCCGACCGGCCGACGCGCCCGCCTGCGTTGATCCGCGGGCCCAGCGCGAAGCCCAGATCGGTTGCGGTCGGCGCGCGGGTGAGCCGCGACGCCTCGACCAGCGCCGCCAGCCCGAGGTTGCGGCCCTGCGCCATGATCTTCAGCCCCTGCGTGACGAAGGCGCGGTTGAGGCCGCGCAACTGCGCCACGTCCGCCACCGTGCCGAGCGCGACCAGATCGAGCAGGTCGAGCATGCGCGGCTCGGCCCGCCCGGCGAAATGGCCGCGCGCGCGCAGCGTGCGGACGAGCGCCGCGCCGAGCAGGAAGGCGACGCCCACCGCCGCCAGATGGCCGTGCGCGGCGCCTTCGTCCTCGTCCAGCCGGTTGGGATTCACCAGCGCGTGCGCATGGGGCAGGGCGGCGGCGCATTTGTGGTGATCGACCACGATCACGTCCACCGGCGCCAGCCGGGCGGCTTCGAGCGCATCGAACGCCTGTGCGCCGCAATCGACCGTCACGATCAGCGACGCGCCTTCGCGCGCGAGGCGCACCATGACCTCGGCGCTGGGGCCATAGCCTTCGGTCAGCCGATCGGGGATATAGGCGGTCGCCGCGATGCCCAGATCGCCGAGCAGGCGCAGCATCAGCGCCGCGGACGTCGCGCCATCGACGTCGTAATCGCCGAACACCGCGACCGTCTCGGCCGCCTGCACCGCATCCGCCAGCCGTTCGGCGGCGCGGTCCATGTCGCGGAAGATCGACGGATCGGGCATGAAGCCGCGGATCGAGGGGGTGCGGTGGAGCGCGAGCGCCTCGCGCGGGACGCCGCGGGCGAGCAGGATCTGCGTGACCAGATCGTCGGGCGTGAAACCGCCGTCGCGGCCGTCGGCGGAGAGCGCCCGCCAGCGCCAGGGCTGGCCGAGAATGGATTGCGTAATGCCGAGGACGTTCACAAGGGGAGCGCCTACCGGATCCAGTTCTCCTCGCGAAACCATTTCGTCACGATATATTTGACGCCACTGACGACGGGCATGCCCTCGTGGATCGTCAGCGTGTTGGGGCCGCCATCGGCGCGCATGTTGTTCCAGGCGAGCAGCAGGCCGCGCTTGGGCGACACCTTGATCCCCGCCTGCGGAAACCAGGTGGCGCCGCCCTCGACCACGTCGTTCAGATAGATCATCGCCGTCCAGGTGCGCTGGCCACCCACCTTCTGCATGTCCTTCCAATAGGCTTCGCCCTCGTGGAAATAATCATGGTGCGCGCGGAAATGCTGGCCGGGGGCGTAACGCTGGCCCTGCATCGTCTCGCCCTTCAGCGGATCGATGCCGAGCAGCTGCGCGATGCCCTCGTCGATCGGGCGGACATCGGGGGACCAGCGATCCATGTCGCAGCTTTCGCTGGTGCGAAAGCCCGGCTCGGCATGCGTGGCGAGCAATGTGGAGGGACGTCGGCTCGCGTCGATCATCGCCATCAGCCGCTCGCACTGCGCAGCGTCGAGGAAATCGTCGTGGTGATAGAATTGGATGCCGTCGATCGGCATCCGGACGGCGCCCGGCGTCGCATCCAGCCGCTCGGCGACCTGAAGCCCGGCGAATTGGCGCAGCTTCGACGGCGCGCCCTGCTTCTTGGCGAAGAATTTCATGATCGCCCGATTCTGCCGATTCCGGCGCGAAAGGCAACCGGGTCCGGCAGGGCAAGGGCGGCTCCGGCGCGCCACGCGCCGGAGCCGCGATCGACCTACCAGAAGATGTCGTACACCGCGTCGACCACATAGCCGCTGCGCGTGTCGACCAGGAGCGCGTCGTTGTAATAGCGCACCCAACGATAGGGGCCGTAGGCCGGCGGAAGGCGATAGGCATAGGGATTGCCGATCCAGTAATTGCCGCCGAACAGGCCGTAGCCGAGCGTCACGCCCACCGAGAAGCGGCGATACCCGCCGTGCCAGCTCGGCGGCGCATAATAGCGCGGCAGGCGGAAGGCGCCGCGATTCTGGTTGCGATAGCCGCCGTAATTGTAGCGCTGATCGCCGCGCCAACCGCGGTTCCAGCCGCCGCGGCCGTCGTCATGGCCGGCATAGCCGCCTTGGCCGCCGCGCTGCTGGCCGCCATAGCCGGGCTGGCCGCGCCCGGCATAATTGCCCGGGTTGCCGTAGCGGCCGTTCGGGCCGCCCTCGTCGCCGCGCCCGCCATAGCCGCCATGATCGTTGCGGCCGGCATAGTTGCCGGGACCACCGCGATCGAAGTTCTGCCGGTTCTGATCGCGATTGGCGTCATACCCGCCGCGTCCGCCCTGACCGAAGTTCGGCTGGCCGGGCTGGCCGGGCTGGCCCGGCTGGCCCTGGCGATAGGCGTCGCGGCCGCCCTGCTGCTGCACCTGCACGCCCGCCTGAACCTGCCCCTGCGCGCGCGGATCGCCCGGCTGCGGGCTGCGGCGCTGCTGCCCGTCGGGGCGCTGGCCGTGCGGGCGCTGGTCGGGGCTACGCTGGTCGGGTCCGCGCTGATCGGGGCCACGCTGTTGGCCGCGATCGTCGTTCGGCGCTTGCTGGGCGTTCGCCGCGGCGGGCACCAGGGCGGACGCCGCCAGCAATGCGCTCGTGATCCATTTCATCATCACCGTCATCCTTGTTCGCCGGCGCACGAGCCGGCCCCGATAATGCAACCCCTATGCCGTGCCGCCGGCGAACCGAAGCTGAACCCGATCGTCAGCGATGCGAAAGAATGTGGCCGAACGATGATCGCCGCGGCAGGTCAGGGCGCCGGCGGCGGTGTCAGCGCAGGGACGACGCGGGCGGCGTCGGCGGGGTCGATGCCGGGGCGCGCGCCGGCCGGGATGATCTCCTCGCCCCGCGCCGCGCGGCCGGCGCGCTGGATCGCCTCCACCAGGCGGGGATAGATGCCGCAGCGGCACAGATTGGTGATCTGCGCGCGAATCGTTTCCTCCGACGGGTCGGCCTCCCGGCGGAGCAGGATCGCGGCGGCCATCACGATGCCGGGAATGCAGAAGCCGCATTGCGTCACGTTGCCCGCGATCAGCGCCAGTTGCACCGGATGAGTGCGCTCGTGACTCAACCCCTCGATCGTGGTGACGGTGCTGCCCTCGATCCGGCCGATCGGCACGCGGCAGGATCGCACCGCCTGGCCGTCCACATCGACGGTGCACGCGCCGCAATGCCCCGTCCCGCAGCCATATTTCGCGCCCGTCAGGTTCGATGCGTCGCGCAGCGCCCAGAGCAGCGGCGTCGCGGGATCGAGCCGGTATTCGACCGGCTGGTTGTTGACGGTGAAGCGGGTCATGACGCGGACGGTCATGCCCGCGAAACGCGCTGTTTCCAAGGCGGCGATTGCGGGCGCGCGGCGAGGGGCGGACAAGGGGGCATGACGCTTCCCACGCTCTTCTTGCCGCATGGCGGCGGCCCCTGTTTCTTCATGGATCCGCAGGGTGGTCCGCCCGACCCGATGTGGCGGCCGATGCAGGCCTATCTGGCGGAGCTGATCGCCACCTTGCCCGAACGGCCGCGCGCGATCCTGCTGGTGTCGGGCCATTGGGAAACCCCCGTCATCACGCTCAACACGGGCGACGGTCAACCGCTGCTCTATGATTATCATGGCTTTCCCGAGCATACCTATCGGCTGCGCTGGAATGCGGGCGGGGCGCCGGACGTCGCGCGCCGGGCCGCCTCGCTGCTTGAAGCCGCGGGCCACCCGATCGCCGAGGATGCGGCGCGCGGCTGGGATCACGGCGTGTTCGTGCCGATGATGGTCGCGGTGCCGGATGCCGACATCCCGCTCGTCCAGATGTCACTGCGCTCCGATCTCGATCCCGCCGCGCACATCGCGACCGGCCGGGCGCTGGCGCCGCTGCGCGACGAGGGCGTGCTGATCGCGGGATCGGGCATGAGCTTCCACAACATGCGGGCTCGCGGGCCCGCGGTGACGGCACAGGCCGAGTCATGGGACGCGGCGCTGACCGCGGCGGTGACGGACCCCAATCCGGCATCGCGCGCCGCGCGCGTGGCGGCATGGGAGGACCTGCCCCAGGCCCGGTTCGCGCATCCCCAGGCGGAGCATCTGCTGCCGCTGATGGTCGCGTTAGGCGCGGGCGGCGATGACCGCGCGGTGCATGATTTCCGCGGCGTGGTGATCGGCTGGGTGGTGTCGGGCTACCGCTTCGGCTGACCGGCTCAGTTGCGCCAGCTCGTGTCGCGCCGATCGACCAGCCGCACCATCGCCTCGAAATCCGCCTTGCCCACGCCGCCGGGGATCGCGACCTTGCCGAGATCGCGCTGGTGGACGGCGATCACCTCGGGTGGCACCTCGATCGGCGTGCCCATCGCGTTGGTGGCGAGCTGGATCTCGCACGCGCGCTGGAGCGACCAATGTTTCAGGAACGCCTCGGGCAATGTGCGGCCCATTACGAGTATGCCATGGTTCTTGAGGAACATCACGCGCTTGGCGCCGAGATTCTCGATCAGCCGCTCGCCTTCTTCGGAGCGCACGGTGACGCCCTCGAAATCATGATAGGCGATCTGCCCGGCGAAGTTGCACGCATAGAAATTGGTGGGGCGCAGGCCGCCCTCCACCGCGCTGACCGCCATGCCGGCGGTGGTGTGCGTGTGCATGATGCAATGTGCATCGGGCAGCCGCGCATGGAACAGCGCATGCTGGGTGAAGCCCGCGAGGTTCACGGGGTAGGGGCTGTCGTCCAGCTTGTTGCCGTCGATGTCGATCTTGACGAGGCTGGAGGCGGTCACCTCGCTGAAGTGCAGCCCGAACGGGTTGATGAGGAACGCGTTCTCCTCGCCCTCCAGCTTCACGGTGATGTGGTTGTAGATCATCTCGGACCAGCCGAGCATGTCGAACACGCGGTAGCAGGCGGCAAGCTGCTGGCGCGCCTCCCATTCGGATGCGGACATGGACGCATTGCGAAGGACGGCGGTGGCCATGGCGTTTTCTCCGATTTCTCTCCGCCTCTGGTATCGCACGGTCGCGGGCGGGGAGCAACTCGCGGGCGTTGCATGGGGTGGCCGCGAGCGCCTATGCTCGGCGAAACTTTCCTGGGGACAGCATGCAGATCGAGAGCAAGCCGGCGGGCGCCGCCACGCGCGACACGCAAGGGGGCTATGACGCGCCCGACCTGCGCGTGTTCGTGTTCGCGCTGTTCTTCATCTTCGGCGGGATCACGTCGCTCAACGACGTGGTCATCCCGAAGCTGAAGGAGCTGTTCACGCTCAACTACACGCAGGCGATGCTCGTGCAGTTCTGCTTCTTCACCGCCTATGCGCTGATCGGCATTCCCGGCGCGCGGCTGGTGAAGCGGATCGGTTATATGCGGGGCGCGGTCGCGGGGCTGGTCACGATGCTGGTCGGCTGTCTGCTGTTCATCCCGGCCTCGCGCAACGGGATCTACGGGCTGTTCCTGCTCGCCCTCTTCGTGCTGGCGAGCGGCGTGGTGATCGTGCAGGTCGTGTCGAACCCGCTCGTCACGTTGCTGGGCAAGCCGCAGACCGCGTCGAGCCGACTGACCTTCGCGCAGGCGTTCAATTCGCTCGGCACGACGATCTTCCCCTTCGTGGGCTCGATCGTCATCCTCGCGCCGCTCGCCGCCAAGACGGGCACCGTCGTTCAGCCCTTCTGGGACGTGACGCGCGTCGTCGATCCGAGCTGTGGGGGTCAGGGGCCGGTGGGCGGCGCGGTGCAGACCACCGCCTATCGCATCGCCGAATCGCAGACCGTCGCACATGCCTATACCGGCCTGGCGATCGTACTGGCGATCATCGCCGCGGTCGTCTGGCTGCTTCGTAACCGGCTGAAGGGCGAGCGGCACGAGGTGACCGATCTCGCGTCGAGCATCGCGCTGCTGAAGCGGCCGCGCGTCGCGTTCGGGGCGCTGTGCATCTTCCTCTATGTCGGCGCGGAGGTGTCGATCGGCTCGACGCTCGTCAATTATCTGCGGTCGAGCCACACGCTGTGCCTGACCGGCGAATCGGCGGGCAAGCAGCTCCTTTTCTATTGGGGCGGTGCGATGATCGGGCGGTTCATCGGCTCGGCGGTGTTGCGCGTCGTCAACCCCGGCAAGGTGCTGGCGGGCACGGCGGTGGGCGCGATCGCGCTCGTCCTGATCTCGATCGCGACGACGGGCGGGGTGTCGGCCGACACGCTGCTCGCGGTGGGGCTGATGAATTCGATCATGTTCCCGACGATCTTCTCGCTCGCCAGCGAGAAACTTGGCCAGCGTGCTGCGGACGGTTCGGGGATCATCAACGTGGCGATCTTCGGCGGGGCGGTCGTGCCGCTCGTCACCGGCGGCGTCGCGGACGCGGCCGGCCTGACGGTCGCGCTCTTGATCCCGGTGGTCTGCTACGTCGTCATCGCCGCCTTCGGCCTGTATGCGCGGCGGCCGGCGTCCGACTATGCGGACGCCTGACCGGGCCTGAACGCCGCCTGTTCGGCCGGCGTTCAGCCTGGGCGGATCACAGCGGAGCCGTCCACCCGCCGGAGCTTCCCGATGCGCCTTCTCTCCGCAACGCTCCTGTCGCTGGCTGGTGGCGTCGCCTCCGCGCTGCTCCTGCCGGCGGCCACCGCACAGCACGGGATCCGCGCACCGCTGACTGAGGCGGATTCGGGCGGCAGCTTCTCGGTGCCGCGCGGCACGGTGGTGACGGTGACGCTGAACCGCGCCGCGGGCACAGGGTATATGTGGCGCTATGTCGCCCGGATCGGCATCCTCCCGGTGGATGCCCGCACGGCGCCGGGCGGGGCGGAGCAGCCCGGCGGTGCCGAGGCGCAGATCTTCCAGTTCCGCACCGTCACCCCGCAGTCCGAGGCGGCGTTCGCGCTGGCGCGACCCTGGGAAGGGGACAGGCCGGCGGCGAAGACGGTGCGTTACGCCTTCACGGCCGATCCGCCGCGCTGAGGCGGGGATCGGCGCGTCGCTCAGAAGGCGGCGATGCCGGTGATCGCGCGGCCCAGGATCAGCGCATGGACGTCGTGCGCGCCTTCATAGGTGTTGACCGTTTCCAGGTTCATCATGTGGCGCATCACCTGATATTCGCCCGAAATGCCATTGCCGCCATGCATGTCGCGCGCGTCGCGGGCGATCGCCAGCGCCTTGCCCACATTGTTGCGCTTGACGAGGCTGACCATCTCTGGCGCGAACCGGCCCTCGTCCATCAGGCGCCCGACGCGCAGCGACGCCTGGAGGCCAAGCGCGATCTCGGTCTCCATATCGGCCAGCTTCTTCTGGTAGAGCTGGCGCCCGGCGAGCGGCGTGCCGAACTGCTTGCGGTCGAGCCCATATTGCCGGCTGGCCGCCATGCAGAACTCCGCCGCGCCCATCGCGCCCCAGGAGATGCCGTAGCGCGCGCGGTTGAGGCAGCCGAACGGCCCCTTCAACCCCGACACGTTCGGCAGCAGCGCATCCTCGCCCACCTCGACCTCGTCCATCAGGATCATGCCGGTGATCGAGGCGCGCAGCGACAGCTTGCCCTCGATCTTCGGCGTCTCGATGCCGTTCATACCGCGTTCCAGCACGAAGCCGCGGATCGCGCCGCCATGCTCGTCCGATTTCGCCCAGACGACGAACACGTCGGCGATCGGTGCGTTGGAGATCCAGGTCTTCGCGCCAGAGATCCGGTATCCGCTCTCGGTCTTTACCGCGCGCGTCGTCATGCCGCCGGGGTCCGATCCGGCATCGGGCTCAGTCAGGCCGAAACAGCCGATCCATTCGCCGCTCGCGAGCCTGGGCAGATAACGGTGGCGCTGCGCCTCCGAGCCATAGGCGTAGATCGGGTACATCACGAGGCTGGACTGGACCGACATCATCGACCGATAGCCCGAATCGATCGCCTCCACCTCGCGCGCGACCAGGCCGTACGCGACATAGCTGGCGCCGACGCCGCCATATTCCTCCGGGATGGTCGGCCCCAGCAGCCCCAATTCGCCCATCTCGCGGAAGATAGCCGGGTCGGTATGCTCGTTCTGGAACGCCTCGATAATCCGCGGCGCGAGCCGGTCGCGCGCATAGGCCTTGGCCGTATCGCGGATCATCCGCTCGTCGTCGGACAGTTGGTCGTCGAGCAGGAACGGATCCGCCCAATCGAAACGCGCCATACCGCTCATGCGAAACTCTCCTTGCCGGCCACGGCCTTGGCCGATTTCCGGGCGTACGCCAACCCCTACAGCCCGGTGCGCACGTTCAGCAGATCGGGAAAGAAACGCTGTTCCACCACGCGCGCCAGATAGGGCACGCCCGCGGTGCCGCCGGTGCCGGGCTTGAAACCGATCACGCGTTCCACCGTCTTCAGATGGCCGAACCGCCAAAGCTGGGTGTGATATTCGAGATCGACCAGCTTTTCGGCGAGCGCGTAGAGATCCCAATAGCGATCGGGTTCGGCATAGACCGCCGCCCAGCAGCGCTCGACATCGGACGAGGCTTCGGCGGGTTGGCAAACGTCGCGGGCGAGCCGCGCCGCCGGCACCGGCAGCCCGCGCCGCGCCAGCAGCGCGACCGCCTCGTCATAGAGGCTCGGCCGCGCCAGCTCCGCCTCCAGCCGCGCCTGCACCGCGGGCTCGTCGGCGAAGACGCCGACCATCTGCGCGTTGCGGTTGCCCATGACGAATTCGAGCATGCGATACTGGTCCGACTGGAAGCCCGAACTCGCGCCCAGGCTGCCGCGCATCGTGGCGTAATCGGCGGGCGTCATGGTGGCCAGCACCTCCCAAGACTGGATGAGCTGCGCCTGGATCCGGCTCACCCGCGCCATCATCTTGAGCGCGGGCGCCACATCGTCCGCCGCGATCCGCGCGCGCGCCTCGCCCAGTTCATGGAGGCACAGTTTCAGCC
Source organism: Sphingomonas sp. CROZ-RG-20F-R02-07 (assembly GCF_022662335.1). GTDB lineage: Bacteria > Pseudomonadota > Alphaproteobacteria > Sphingomonadales > Sphingomonadaceae > Sphingomonas. The sequence goes on from NZ_JAKNQJ010000001.1 coordinate 329,223, forward strand.
ACAATTCGGAGGCCTGGTGGATGGTGACGAAGAGCAACTCGTCATGCGTCCCGCTCGGCGTCGACTGGCAGTCGAGCAGTTCGGGCAGGCGCAAATAGCGGCGATAGGTGAGGGCGGTCATGGCGTGGGACCTAGCACGAAGTGGAGGAAGTGGAGGCACGAACGCAGTTTCCACTTCGCTCGCGCCTCATCCCTCCACCAGCGTGAGCACGTCGATCATGGCCCGTCCGTCGCCGCGCGCGACGACGGCCAGATCGGCGACCAGATGGCCGCGCAGCGCGAACTCGGCCTCGGGCAGCGCGTCCAGCCATGCCGCCGCATCCGCCTCGAGGGCCAGCACCACCCGGTGGCGCGTGCCGGTAAAGGTCGCGCTCGACCAGGGTCGCGCCGCCAGCGATTCGATCGCGACTGTGTGGTGACAGGACAGGCTGGAGTAGGCGGGAGTATCCGGGATCATCCGGTATAATCTGGGCTTTTCCCCCGGAAATCCTGGGGTTTCGAGGTCGGTTCTGGACCGGCAAGGTTGAATTCGGCTGTCTAGAGTCAACGGTCATTTAGACAGTGCTCGGACAAGACATGCTGGAGTCAGTCATGCCGAGGCGGTCGGCCTCTCAGGATGCTCTTAACGGCGGGAAAGCGGCACTTATTCGTTGATTGGCCGGCCGACGAAGCGTCACATGACGGCTCCGTTCGGCTGCTAAGTGGGCGTTCGATACGCCCACTTAAGGAGATGCCGCCTGTGTCATGCAAACCTGACGGATTTCGGCGGTTTTCCGCGGCTTGCGGTTGGCTAATGACAGCCTTGTAAGTGGGCGGCTATTTCGGGGCGGGGGCGAGATGGCTGCCGAGCAGCGCAGCCTTTTGTGAATCAAATTCGGCACGCGTTATGAGACCGCGATCAAGCAGGCTCGCCAGCTGGGACAATTGATCGGCCGCCGTCTGGGTGACAGGCGACGCGGCGGCCATCAACTCCGGTTGGACGGGAAACATACCAGGCTTGCTACACTGTGACACCGCCCAGTCTGCGCGGCCAACCAGGAGATTGCCGGCAGTGGTGTAAGCGGCGTAGCGCGGCTCGGCGCCGACATAACCGCCCAGTCGGTTCTTGGCGTTTATGGAGACGCAACCCACCCAAGCCCACATGTGCGGCTTCAATGCAGGCTTGATATAGCTCCAAGCGAACCCGCTTGTCCAAGTGAACTGTGCAGCCTCAGGATCAAATAAATCAGTCTTTAGGGCCAGTTCAGTATTCTTCCTGACTACGGTCCAGTCAGGTTTACTGCTCGGCTCCGGCGTTGCCACTCGTTCAGCCGAGATTGCAGCGCTAGGCACGGCTGCCATAAACGACACGAAGGCGATGGTAATGGCTGGCAGCTTCACAGAAAATGACCTTTCACCTTGTGCATCGCCAAAATGTCGCTTTTTGCAATCCGAAGCTCTTGTGGCGGGTTATGCTGGTGAAGAACGATCGAGGAGCCGTTGCGCCGGACAAGTTCTTTTATGAGAACGCGCTGAACGCGATCCGAGTCCCGACTGCGCAGCTGGACGATCACATCGTCGCCGATTTCGATCTTGGCGGCAGGCGAGACGCCGACGCGCTCGCCCGGCTTAAAACGTGGGCTCATGGAATTGCCGACGATCGTTAGCGCGTAAGACGCTTGGTCGTCCGCCAGCGCAGCCGGGCGACGCAGATAATCGAGCACCTCGCTCAGATCGAGTTCAGTTAGCGCAAAGCTGTGGTCTAGATCACCGCCCTCGGCCGACCCATATAGTGGAAGAGGCGCCAGCGCTTGTTCGCCAAAGACCATGCGATTTAGTTCGGTAACGCCAACGGCGTCCGCGCCACGCACTTCAGTCTGAACCGGATAGAGGCCCGCCTCTGCCTCGAAGCGAGCGTGCGTCCAGCCGATCGCCGCAAGCAGAGCCTCTAGCGTGTCTCGCTTCGGATTTCCGTGACGACGCAGATCATTGAAGATGTTGCGCGGCTTGCCGGCAGCCGCCGCCCAGCCTCCCAGCGTGAGGCTCGCGGGCTTGATTCGCATAAGTGCGGCGTAGACGGGGGGGTCGGATGGCTCCTGCATGGTGTTAGGTTCATCTAACAAAACCGGCCGTGATGAAATGTTAGATTCATCGAACATAATTGCTTGAGTGTTCGATTGATCTAACATACATCCCTCGGCTATGGACGTTCCCTCACACGCCGAAGTGGTCGCGCTAGTCGACTCCTTCCTCACTCGCCGTGACATGAAGCCCTCGCGGTTCGGCCGCGACGCGCTTGGCGAACCGCAGTTCGTCAGCCAGCTGCGTGCTGGTCGCATGCCTGGACTGGTCACGCTGACAAAGCTGCGCGACTTCATGCGGGAGCGGGACGAGATTGCGGAGCGATCGGTCATGGTGGCGGATCGTAGCGGCGGTCGACGTGCGGCTCATCGTCTAAATGCAGGGGCCCGCTAGACATGGCGACGCTCCCAACCGATTCACTTCACCAAGAAGCGCTGGCCGACTTCGTGCTAATTCGCACGGCGGATGTCCGCCAAGGTGATCGGCTCCGGCCGATTGATCCCGTGTGGGCGGAAGCTTTGGGCCGGCTGATGCTCCGCGATGGTCAGGACACAGCCATCCAGGTGTGCCGGTTACCCGGCCGGAGTGACTGGGAGCTGGTGACGGGCGGGCATCGCCACGCCGGAGCTATCTCCGCAGGCATCGAGTTCATGCGCGCCGAGATCGTCAGCGCTAACCGCGACGAGCGTCGGCTCCGCGAAATTCGTGAGAACCTGTGGCGGTCGGGGCTCACGCCGATTGATCGTGCAGCCTTCATTGCAGAATCGGTTGCCATCCATAAGCGCCGGGTCGGCATCGATCCTTCCAAGGATGGCCGCGCTGCATCGGCTGCTGCACGGTGGCAGAAAGCCGTGAAAGAGGAGGCTGCCGATACAACCGCAACGATTGCGGTTGTTTACGGCTTCACCGACGCAGTGGCCGCTGAAGTCGGGTTCTCGGCGCGCACGGTCGAAAATGACCTCATGCTTTACCGCCGATTGCAGCCCTCGCTGGTGGAGCGCCTTCGGAAGGCGCGTCACCCCGTATTCGGCAACGCTACCCAGCTCCGTGCCCTCGCGAAGCTCGACGAGCACGCGCAGGCCAAGGTGGTCGATCTGTTGCTAGTGCCCGGCGCGAGCCTGAATTACGACCAGCCGACGACGGTTGGCGATGCCGTCGCACACCCGCTGGGGCCGAAGCCGGCGGGGCCCAAGCCAACGCCAGACGCAAAGAATCTGTCAGCCTTCATTGGGGCATGGCAGCGCATGTCGGTCGCCGACCGGAAAGGCGCGCTAGCCCACCTGGCGCCGCATCTGCCTACCGGCACCCGGATCGTGGATGGGGCCGAGGGCCGTTCCAAGGCCGCGTTCCCAGATCAGCACGCCCAATATCGAGACGAGGCGCTCGCGGCGATCGACCTAATGCGCGACATCGTTGAAGGGCTGCTCGAAGACGAGATCATTCCTGGCGAGCGTGACGGTGACCTCCGTCGAGCGAGTGGCCAGCTTCAAATAGCGCGCTTCACTATCGCCGGGAACGGCTTTGAGATCACGGGTGAGCAGGCATGAGGCCGCGTGCGCTCGCCGGCAACCGCGGTCTGCTGTTCGCGCTGCCGATCGCGGCAATCCTGAATGGCGTGCTGCTCTGGTGGTTCGCATGACGCCGCTGGAGATCAAGGTCCTCGATTACGCCCGCGAGTTCATGGCGCAGGCGGAATTGTCCCCGCCGGTGCGTGAACTCGCCGATGCGGTCGGCGCCAGCGTGTCGAGCACACACCGCGCGATCAATGGCCTCGTGAGGCGAGGGCTGCTGTCGCGCGAGCCGCGCGTTGCGCAAGGCCTGAGACTGGCAAACCTGCCCGAGCTGCGCGGGGTCCCCACGGACGTGCTCGCGGGTGAGCTGGCCCGCCGCGGCAAGACGCTCGCATCGCTCAACATGCGCGAGCCGATGGCGGTGAGCGGCCAGCGCACTTGCGCTGCTGATACCTGCGGACACGCTGTCCAGCGCGGACACCTGATGTGCCGAACGCACTGGATCGGCCTGCCGATGTCCCTGCGCGACCGCATCATGCGGAGCAACGGCGCTCGCGATGTCCGCGCGTTCGAGCGTGCCGTCACCGAGGCGCGCGATCTTATCGACAGTGGCGAATGGAGGCGGCGGGCATGAGCGGGCTGACGAAACTCGGCGGTGAAATCCTAGACTTTCACGACTCGGGCATGGCTCCCGATTTGATCGCCGTGGTGCTGAAGGTGCCCGAGGCGATCGTTCGTTCGATCATCAACGCCTATGCCGGCACGACCGATCACGCCGACGTGCTCGAAGAGCTGGCGGGCGGCGCGCTTCCCGCGCCGACCACGCTCCGCCGTGTGGCCGGGCCGCATCTGTGATGGCCCGGCATTCCGACGTGGTCAGCACGCGGGAGCACCGCGAGCTGTTCCAGCGGGCGATCCGCGAGGACATAACGATGGAGGAGGCTCGTCGCCGCCAGTCGGCAGACCGCTGGGCTCATACTGACTCCCGCCTTGCGTCCAAGCGCACAGCGCCCCTCCACGCTAGCAACGAGGAGCGCGCGCCGCGCTTTTGGTGGGATCGTGACTGATCGTCCGTCGCTGCACGCGCGTCGCCGGGCCGTGCGCAACCTGCGTACGGCCCCCGGTTTCCTGACCGAGTCGCGCGTCGAGCGCATCCTCGCGCTGCTGAACGGCGCGCCAGCGCACCCCGCCGCGGCAATCCCCCTTGCGCCGGTCGCGCCTGCCGCCGTGCAGCCGATGGAGGCGCCCGTCGCGCCTCCATCGGCGCCGATCGCGCCGGCTGCCCCGCCCGCACCGGCGCCCAAGCGCGTCGCTCCGGCGGCGCCCACGACGCCTGCGCTCCCGGCGCCCGCCGCGGCCGCACCGCCGCCTGCCGCCAACGCTGTCGATCAGTCGATGGCCGTAGCGCCTGCGTTGGTGCCGACCGAGGACCGCTTGCCGCCCGCGCCGCGTCGGCTCGCGTTCATCGGCACCGACGCGGAAATCGCAGATCGCAAGGCCATGATCGCGGCTGCTGCCGCCAAGCTCGGCCGGGCTGTTATCGAAGTCACAAAGCCAGCGCCACGTCTTGGCGGCCCCGCATCGTCCGCGCCCCGAAAAACCTACGGCGGCGACAACGGCAGCGCCGCTCCCGCGATCGACTGGCTGCGCTCGAACGGCGTGTCGGTGAAGGCCGCGACCACCGGCGTGTTCGGGACCCGCTATCTCGTCTCCAACGAGTTGGGTGAGCTCGACGTGGCAGCTGTTGTCGCTCTGGCGCGACGCAAGGGCTTCGCACGATGATATCGGCTTGCGCCCCAAGTGCGCGGGGATACCGCGTTCTCTATCGCCCCGGCACGATCTGCCCAGGTTGCGGCACCACGTCGTGGCACGTCGGTCGTCACTCGGCGGAATGCGCGCGCTGCACAACCGCGCTCCCGCTCGCTCCCGTCGAGCGCTCGACCGATGCGTGACGGTGCCACCAGGATCGAGGAGCTGGAGAACCAGCTGGTGATCGCCAAGGTGCTTGCGCGGCGTTTCTGGCGCGCGCTCGCAAGCCGCGTAGATCGCGCCAGCGCCGTCCTGTTCGCTGAATCCTTGAGCCACGAAGCGCTCACGGTGGTCGATAGCGCTTTCGACGCCGCTGAGATCGTCTGGAATCGCCAGCGCATTCTTGTCGAACCTGTTCGTCGCCTGCTCGACGCACCCTCGGCTCGCATCGATCATAACTGGCCGGTCCAAGACGAAGCCTATCTGGCGCGCCTGCCGAATGGCGAGACGCGCAACCTCACCCGCGCCCAGCTGCTCATGATGGCCGGGATGGATGCCGACGCATGAGCAAGCGCCGCCCCTCGATCGATCCGTCACAGCTCGGGTTCACCTTCACGCCGCCGGTCCCGGCGAGCCGTGAGGCGGACCTTGCCGGGCTCGATCGCGTGGTCGCTGCGTCCGTCGCGGCGGCGCTGAAGGATGATCCGCGCTCGCGTCACGAGGTTGCCGGCGCGGTTTCGTCGCTGCTCGATGATACGGTGAGCAAGGCGATGCTTGACGCCTATGCGTCGGAGGCGCGCGACGCGCACAATATCTCGGCGGGTCGGCTTTTCGCGGTGATCGCGGTGACCAAGCGGTTCGACCTGCTCGATTCGCTCTGCCGCCGGATCGGCGCGGCCGTGCTCGTCGGCGAGGAATTGCAGACGGCGCGTCTTGGCCACCTGAAGGCCCAGCGCCAGCGGCTTGATGACGAAATCCGGGCCCTTCGCACCACCGTTCAGCCGATCGAGCGGGGGCAGCGGTGAAACGCAACCTCGGCAAGCTGCCCAAAGCAGCGATCGGCAAGAGGGTGCGCGGCATTCTCGCATCCGGCTCACACTTCGGCGGCACGGACGGCTGGGCGGCAGATGGCCGCGCCGGCTGCCGCTGGGAACTGATCGGCGACCCCTTCGACATCGAATTTTATGAGGTAATCGCGTGAAGCTTGGCGGGGGAAAAGACTGGTTCACCGCAGGCGAACTGGCGGAGCTCGCATTGCCCGGCCTGGGCAATCTGAAGCGTCGGATCAACGAGCGGGCGGCGGCGGAAGGCTGGGCGCTTCGTACCGGATCATTTGACGAGCCGCTCGCCCGACCGCGCGCGGCGCGCGGCGGCGGTCTCGAATACCACGTCAACGTCCTGCCAGCCGCCGCACGCGTGGCGCTGGCGTCGATGGGGATCGCTGTCATTGCCGACGTGGTCGATGCACCGCAGGCGCGGGTATTGACCGGCGCCGCGCAGTTGTGGCGCTGGTTCGACGGCACGACCGCAAAGGTGAAGGCCGAGGCGTCGCGCCGGAACGCGGCGGTCGGAAAGGTCGAGTTCTACGAAAGCGCCGGATTGACTCGCTCGGCGGCGGTCAGCGCTGCGGCAAAAGACGCGGCGATCGGCGCATCGACACTCTGGAGCTGGTTGGAGCTGATCGTCGGCGTCTCGGCGGCGGACCGCCTCCCATACCTCGCACCGCGCCGCCAGGGCGGCGGGACGGAAGCTGCGATCGATCCTGGCGCGTGGCAGTTTCTCGTCTCCGACTATCTGCGTCCCGAGCAGCCGACGTTTTCCGCCTGCTACTGGCGAATGGTGAAAGATTACGCGACGCCGCGTGGCATCGCAGTCCCCGTCGAGCGGACGCTCCGCCGCAAGCTCGATCGCGAGGTCGACGGTCGCCTGATCGTCGCGCGTCGTGAGGGTGCCGAAGCGCTCCGCCGCAGCCTCCCCGCGCAGGAGCGCTCGGTCGCGAGCCTCCACGCGCTCGAAGCCGTCAACATCGACGGTCACAAGTTCGATGTGTTCGTGCGCTGGCCGGATGGTCGCGTCGGTCGACCCATGATGGTCGGCATTCAGGACATCATGAGCCGCAAAATTCTGGCTCACCGGATCGATGAAAGCGAGAACGCTCTCGCCACTCGCCTCGTGTTCGCCGACCTGTTCCGCGACTACGGCATTCCCAAGGCATGCCTGCTCGATAACGGGCGGGCATTCGCATCCAAGATGATTACGGGCGGCGCCAAGAGCCGTTTTCGGTTCAAGATCAAGGATGAGGAGCCGACCGGCGTTCTCACGGCCCTCGGCATCACGATCCACTGGGCGACGCCCTACCGAGGCCAATCCAAGCCGATCGAGCGCGCATGGCGCGATTTTTGCGACACCATCTCGAAGCATCCAGCGCTGGCCGGCGCGTACACCGGCAACAAGCCGGACGCGAAACCCGAGAACTACGGCTCCAAGGCGATCCCGATCGAAGAGTTTCGAAGCGTCGTCGCGGCCGGGATCATGGCGCACAACGCCAAATCCGGTCGCCGCACCGAAACCGCGCAGGGGACGCGCAGTTTCGACGACGTGTTCGCGGCCTCCTACGCGGCGGCCCCGATCGGCAAGGCCACGGTCGAGCAGCTGCGTCTGGCGTTGCTCACGGCCGAAGAACGGACGTGCGACCGGCAGACGAGCGTCGTGACACTGGAGGGCAATCGCTACTGGGCACCCGAGCTGTCCGACCATAGCGGCAAAAAGCTCACCTTGCGGTTTGATCCCGATAATCTTCACGGCGAAGTTCACGTCTACGATCGTACGGGCGAATTCATTTGTACCGCGCCCGCGATCGAGGCTGTCGGGTTCTTCGATAAGTCATCGGCCGGAGCGCGCCGCGCCCAGGAAGCTGATCTCCGTCGTCTTGTACGCGAGCAGGAGAAGCTGGCGGGGCTGCTCGATGCAGCGACGCTCGCGGCGATGATGCCGGCGCACCCCGACGAGACGCCTGACCTAGTGCCGAGCGTCGTGCGGCCCGTCCGCCACCGCGGTCAAACGGCTGCCGCGCTCAAGCACCTTTCATCGGTCGCTGAGGCGCCCGTGACGACCCCCGTAATCGACCGGTTCGCAGCGGCGGCAGCTCGCCTGCGCATCGTCGACTGATCCCCAAGGAGCTTATCTCGTGAACAACCCCGATTCCTTCCCCGTCGATGTCTCCGAACAGCGTGACTGGATCAATGCCGAGAAGGCCGCGAAGGGCCTGAGCTGGACGCAACTCGGCACGCTGGTCGGCATCCCTTCCGGTACGCTGTCGCCGTTTGCCGCTGACCAATATGCCGGCAATGTCGAGCGCGTCGCCCGCGCGATCTACAAGTACCGCCAGACGATCACCAGCCAAGCCGCGCGCGCCCAAGGTTTGGCCCGCGACCCAGGCTATTTCGAGACAGCCACGTCCCGCCGGCTGCGCGGTCTGCTCATCATCGCGCACATGGGCCGCATCACGGTGGGCGCGACCGGTCCCGGCACGGGCAAGACGATGACCCTGCGAGAATATTGCGCGAGCACGTCGAACTGCTGGATCGGCACGATGCGGCACACCGACAAGTCTGTGAACGCGATGATGGCAGAGGTGCTCCGCGCGCTCGGCGTGCCAGCCAAGGGCACCGGCTGGGGCCGGCAGATGTCGCACATGGTTTCGTCCAGTGTGGCGGGAAAGCGGGGCCTGCTCGTGATCGACGAAGCCAATCACCTGACATGGGAGTCGTTGGAAGAGATTCGCGCATGGCACGACGACACCGGCGTGGGCGTGTGTCTCCTCGGCAATGAGGAACTGCTGATGCGCATTCAGGGCGGCCCGCGCCGGGATGCCTTTGCGCGCCTGAACAGCCGAATCGCGCAAAGTCATATCCAGAACCTTCCGGTCGAAGAAGACGTCGAGGCCTTTTGCGATGCTTGGGAGCTCGCCGACCCGGCCGTCCGCTCGATGCTATCGCGGATCGCCCTGACGCCTGGTGCGGGCGGTCTGCGCGAGTGCCGTCAGATCGTCGAGCAGGCATCCATGCTGGCCGCCGACGAGGATCGGCCGCTCGCCTTTGCCGATCTGCGCGATGCGCAGGCTGGACGCGCCACCAAGCATATCCGCACGAGCTGAGGAGTCGATAGATGCTTCGTTTCCTAATCGCTGAACACCGCCGTAATCCTTGGATTGCGCCGGGTGTGTTCTTGACCGGTTGTGCAGCGTTCGGCTCGGCACTTCCTGACATTCTGCACGTCATCCGATCGGTGTTGTCGTGACGTGCTTCGCATCTAGCGTGATTTCGCCGGGAAGCGTCTCGATCGCGAGCGTGCTTGAGCATGTGGCCTTCGAAACGGAGTTCGCCGTCTCCGACATCATTGGCCGGAGCCGCAAGCTGCACCTGGTGCGCACGCGCTATGCCGCCGCATGGCTGGCGCGGCGCCATACGGGCAAAACGCTCACCCAGATCGGGCGGGCATTTGGAGGCCGGGATCACAGCACCGTCACCCATGAGATCACGCGCGCCGAACAGCTGCGCGGAGTAGACGATTATTTCTGCTGGTTGACCGATCAGCTGGACGAGCAGCTTGCTCGCGTGGCTGGCGAGGACGCTGCCGTTGAGCTCGCCGATAGCGTGATTCGCCACCTCGCCGACTGGCGTGGTCGTCCCGAAAACCTTCCGCATGCGCGGTATTCACGCCGTCAGGGAATGACGCTCTGGAGCCAGCTGGCCCTGCGGGTCGCGCAGGAGACGATGGCATGAAAGCCGCCGCAGCTCCCGCGCGCTTCGATCGCGCCGACCAGCATCGCCGGTCGATGCTGGCCAAGGTCCATATCGCCAAGAAGACGCTCGGCCTGACAGACGACGATTATCGAGCGGTGATGCTGCGCGTCACTGGCCGGGTGAGCGCGGGTGACTGCTCGTCGGTCGAGCTGGACAAGCTGTTGAAGGAATTCGAGACCAAGGGTTTCTCAGCAAAAGCACGAACTGGTCCGGCCCGCCCGGCAGATCATCCGGCGGCGAAGAAAGCTCGTGCGCTCTGGATTTCACTCTACCATCTCGGCGCGATCGACGATCCGTCCGAACACGCGCTGGAGACGATAGCGCGCCGCATGCTGCGTATCGATCGTCTTCAATGGGCGAACCAGGCGCTTGCCTACAAGCTGATCGAGGCTCTGAAGGCGATCGGCGATCGCCACGGTTGGAACCAGTCGATCGAAGGCGTCGCGGTGCGCAACGTGCCCGTCGTGCTGCGCCGCCGGCTTGTCGAGACGATCATGGGCAAGCTGAAGGCGGAGGCGATCATCCCCGCCGATTGGTCGCTGACACGCGCCGCATACGATTTGGGCGGCATCCGTTTTGAGGGGCTAATGCTGGCCGGTGTCGAAGACCTCGACCTTGTCGCTCAGGCGCTTGGTGCCAAGTTGCGCGCAGTCAGAGACGCGCGGTGAGCAGCCGGCCGGGGCCTGAGCTGGAGACGCTGATCGGCGAGGAGGCGCTTGTCCGCCTCGCCGAGGCGTTCGGCGGCACCCGGCTGTTCGTTCCGGCCAAAATGACGGCCAGCCATGCAATCGCCAAGGCCATCGGTCTGCCGGCTGCGCGGATCATGTCGGAGCGCCTCGCGCCCGACGTTGTGCGCGTCCCGCTTGCACGTGAGCAGCGTGCGCTGCACTATCGCGCGATCGGTAAGAGCAACGCGCAGATCGCGCGGGCACTCGGGATCACCGAGTCGGCGGTCGACAAGCTTTTCCGCCGCCGTTCTGACGCCCCGGCAAAGGGCAGCGCTCAACTCGGTCTTTCGTTCGACTAATGCTGTCCTAGGCCAGCATGTTGGCACGACGCTCCAGCCCGCAAAGTCGGGTTTATGGGCACCACCGCTACGATCGACATCGACGGCCTGATCGACGCCGTCATTGGCCGCGAAGGCAGCTATTCCAACAATCCCGCTGACAAGGGCGGCGCCACCATGTGGGGCGTCACCGAACAGGTGGCACGCGCCTATGGCTATCAGGGCGACATGCGCGTCCTGCCGCGCGCCACCGCGGCGGCGATCTATCGGCGGCGGTACTGGAGTGACGTGGGCTTCGACCAGGTCGCACTCCGCTATCCCGACATCGCCGCCGAGCTTTTCGACATCGGTGTGAACATGGGCACGGCGATCGGCGCCACGTTCCTCCAGCGCGTGCTGAACGTCTTCAACCTGGGCGGCGCGCAATATGCCGATGTGACCGCCGATGGTCGGCTGGGCGCCGTCACGTATCTCGCGCTCGACGCCTTTCGCCAGCGCCGCAGCGACGAGGGCGGTGCGCGCGTGCTGGAGGCGATCCGCTCCCTCCGCGGCGCGCGCTACATCGAGATCAGCGAAGCGCGCCCCGCGAACGAGGCGTTCACCTACGGGTGGTTCGGCCGGATGGTTGCAATGCTGAAGGGGGTCGTCGGCCGATGAATTTCGGGCTGTTCGCGATGCTGGCGGGCTTCCTGCTGCCGCTGGCGCTGATCCTGCGGCTTGGCGCGCAGGCCGTCTGGGAGAGCTATCGCGGCTGGAGCCATCCCGTCGTGCTGGCGCTGACCAGTACCGCGCTGCTGACCGGCATTCCGGTCGTCGCTTTGATCCCCAGCGTCCTGACCGTGTGCGGCCGGCCGAACGCGGCCGGAGCCCTCCTGCTCGAATATGCCGGCACGGGCTGGGGCACCATCAAGCTCGCGCTGACGCTGGTGGCCGTGCTCTTCGCCGACATCGCGATGCCGCGCGTCTGCGCGCAGCTTGTCGTACTGCCGACCACGTCGGTGTGGCCCAGTCGCCGCTACCTGCTGCGCGACGTCGGCATGATCGCAATCCTCCTGATCGTGGCGTGGCTCGGTGCGCGGTGAACAGCTCGGTCATCATTCCAGGGCCGGAAGTCGTGCTTTGGTGGGGTGTGCATATCCCCGTCCTTTCAGCGGCTTTCGGCATTGCCGGCATCCTGCTCGGCCATCTCATGGCGCCGGCTGCGGCGGTTCCGCTGCCGCCGAGGCGGCAGGCGGCGGTCGTCATCGCAGGGGTGCTGGTGTCGCTCGGCATCTCGATCTCCACGGGCCAGCGTCCCTTGGTGGTCCTCGCTTGGAGCATCGGCATCGGATTCGCCGGCATCACCATTTTTCAGACGCTCGGCGGCCAAGCGACGCGAGCGTCCAGGGACCTGACCGACATGGTCATCGACAGGATTACCGGTCGCGCGAGCGGCGCCGGGGGGAAGGATAGCGCGCCGTGACGGTCGGGGATTATTTCATTTCGTTCGTGGTCGTGGTCCTGGTGCTGATCGCCGCGTGGCGCGGCGGGCAGGTCAATCCGACCGGCACCGGTCGCCTGGGCACTCGCATCGGCGAGCTTGAGCTGAAGGTCGGCGAGCACGGCGTCAAGATGGCGGCGATCGAGCGATCGGTGCTGGAGCTGGCGGATACCGCGCGACACACGAACGACGGCATCCAGGCGCTCCGGATCGAGCTGGCGGCTGATCGGGGCGTGACCGAGCGGACATGGGAGGCCACCGATCGGCTCCAGAAGTTTTTCATGGAAGAAGGCTTCCGACGGATTACCGACCGATGACCGCGTCGTTCTTCGACTTCACCATGAGCCATGCGAGGCTGGCGATCCTGCGCGCGCTCACCGAGGCGGTCCAGCACACCGCCAACGACAGCACGCTCTTCATGGAGATGGAGCGCCTCGGCCTGCCGGTGACCCGCGATCAGTTGCGAACCCAGCTCGGTTGGCTGGAGGAACAGGGCCTCATTCGCCTTAGCCGCCCGACCGATAGCCTGCTTGCCGTGACGCTCCGCGAGCGCGGCGCCGATGTCGCGGTCGGCCGATCGTTCGTCGACGGCATCCAGCGGCCATCGCCCGGCCGATAGGCCGGCCCCAGTTCAACACCCGAGGAGACGTGGAATGAAGATCGACCTGCACCAGCTCGCGAACCAGGCCATCCGCATCGGTGGCCCGATCGTCCTCGCGGCGATTGCGCACAAGATGGCCACCAACAAGCCGATCGTCGGCGGCGCCGCATCGACGGGAAGCGACCTGAAGACCGTCGCCGTCGAGATGGCAACGGCGGCGCTTTCTCAGCGGCTATCGGTCGTCGAACAGAGCTTGGCGATGCAGGCGGGGCAGTGATCCCGGCCGATCGCATCGCCGAGGATGCGCGGCTGATGATCCTGCGCGAGCTGGCCACTCAGACAGACGGCCGATCCAACGATCTCGTGCTCGATCGCGTGCTTGATGCCTATGGCGTTCGGCGCTCGCGCGACTGGCTCCGCACCCAGATGCGCAAGCTCGCCGAGCTGGAGGCCATCCGGATCGAGGATGTTGGCACGCTGTTGGTCGCAACGCTGCGCAAGGCGGGCCGCGAGCATGTCGAGCGGCGTGCCGTAATCGAAGGCGTCTCGCGCCCCGCCGACGAGGATTGATCCATGGCCCGCTCGCCTCGCCGTGCCGGCTGGCGTTCCAAGCAGGAAGCGCCTGCCGTCATCGGCCCCATGTTGCGCCAAGCCGGCTTTATCGGCTCGGATAGCGACCCCACGTCCGTCCGCGCCTCTTACGACGCGGACGGGCGACCGCGGCGCGTTCACGCCCGCTATGCCGATGGTTGGACGTGCACCATGCACCTGTCGCTCGACGGTGGGTTCTCACTAACGCAGTCGATCCGCATGCGCGTGACCGGAAGGATGCCGGCATGACCGACGATCGTCGCCAGGGGCGCGGCCGGCTGTCCTCGCTCGACCTCATGCCGGAGGAGGCCGAAGCCGATATCGTGTGGGCACTGGAGCAGCTGCGCGAGCGCGCGATGCCCCAGAATGCCATCCTGGACGAGTTCAACGCCCGTATTGCCGATCGCGGGATCGCGAAGGTGAGCAAGTCCGCCTTCAGCCGCTGGTCGGTGCGCAAGGCGATCCAGTTCCGCCGCCTGGACGAAGTCCGCGCGATCACCAGCGATGTCGTCACCGGCCTCGGCACGGATGGCGCCGATCAGGTGACGGTGGCCGTTGCCGAGATGCTGAAGGTCGCAATCTACGAGTCGCTCGAAGGTCAGCTCGATCCCAAGTCGATCATGGAGCTGTCGCGTGCGCTTGGGTCCGCCGTAGCCGCACAGAAAACGTCGGCTGACCATCGCCGCAAGCTGGAGGAACAGGTCAACGCCAAGGTCGAAGCTGCGGCCGAGACGGCGACGGCATCGGCGCGCGAGGCGGGACTCAGTGCCGATCGCGTCGCCCAGATCAGGCGCGACGTGCTGGGCGTGCGAACGTGAAACAGAACGACGCTGCCTTTCCTCTAACCTTGATCCGCATCCCTTCGCGGTTCGAGGTCGACGACACTGGGCCGACGATCGCGGTCGCGACATTTCGTCTCGGTCGGGGCCCGTGCGGCAAGGACGTCGTCGAACTCGCCATCGATTTCGGCAAGCTGGCGCTACGTATCACGCAGCGACATGGAGATGGGACGGAGACTGATTTCCTCTACTTCTACGTCGATCTGACGGGCCGGATCGAGGTCAGCTATGGCTAAGGTTCCTGCAACCGCCATGGCTGCCGCGCTGGCGGCTGCCGCCGTCGCCGCGCCGCCCCCAGTTCTGCCGCACGATCCCGCGCGCCTTCCGCAGGAGCTGCCGCGTGGCAGCGAGCTCCCGGCGGATCATGATCCGCTAGCAGCCGGCATCCTCATGCAGCACCAGCTGGAATGGCTGGAAGACAAATCGGACCTGAAGCTCGGCGAAAAGGGCCGTCGGTGCGGGATCACCTACGCCGAGGCGCTCGACGACACGCTGATCGCGGCGTCATCGCGCGCGGCCGGCGGCGACAACGTGTTCTACATTGGCGACACGAAGGACAAGGGCAGGGAGTTCATCGGGTACGTCGCGCACTTCGCGAAGATCGTCGCGAAAGAGCTCGGCGTCGTCGAGGAGTTTCTGTTCGAAGATCAGCTTGACGACGGATCGTCGCGGATGATCTCGGCGTACCGCATCCGGTTTGCGTCGGGGTTCCGTGTCGAGGCGCTGTCGAGCCGGCCGGAGAACATCCGCGGCCTCCAAGGCGTGGTCGTTATCGACGAGGCAGCGTTCCACCAGGACGTGCGCGCGGTGCTCGATGCCGTCAACGCGCTCCTGATCTGGGGTGGTCGTATCCGCGTGATCTCGACGCACAACGGTATCCTCAACCCGTTCAACGAGCTGATCCGGGAAGCAAAAGCGGGCAAGGTGCCCTTCAGCCTCCATTTCATCCCGTTCGCCAAATCGGTCGCCAACGGCCTGTTCAAGCGGGTTTGCCTGCTGCGCGGCAAGCCGTGGTCGGCTGAGGCCGAGGCCGAGTGGGAAGCCCAGATCAGGACGGCGTACGGATCGCGTACCGCCCAGATGCACCAGGAGCTCGATGCTATCCCGGCGGATGCCGAAGGGGCGGCCCTCACACGCGTCGCGATCGAGGCGGTCGGCGATCGGTCCGTGCCGATCGTCCGTTGGCTGCTGCCGGACGAGGCGAAGACCGCGCTGCCGGAAATCCGAAACGCGATCGTTCGCGATTTCTGTCGCGAGAAGCTGGCGCCAATCCTGGCAATGCTCGACCAGAACCGGCGCCACGATCTCGGCTCCGACTTCGCACGTACCGGCGACGGTGCCGGTACGATCGTGACCGAGCTGGGGCAGGACTTGGTCCGCCGCACGAAGCTCGTCTTGGAAATGCACAACGTGCCTTTCGAGATGCAGCGCGACGTGCTGTTCTTCGTCCAGGATCGGCTGCCCCGCTACGGACACGGCGCCTTCGACGCTGGCGGCAACGGAGCCTACATCGCTGAGGTGTCGGCGCAGCGCTACGGCGCGCGGATTAGCGAGATCAAGCTCAGCCAGGATTGGTATCGCGTGAACGGCACGGCGTATGTCGAGGCCTTCGGCGATCGCTCGCTCCTGGTCGCGGCGGACGAGGATGTCGTGCGCGACCACCAGGCGCTGAGCTACGTCGGCGGCATCGTGAAGGTGCCGGACGATATGCGCTACAAGGGATCGGACGGGCTCCAGCGCCACGGCGATACCGCGATCGCCGGCATGCTGGCGTGGTTCGCCTCGCGCCAGGGCGCGGCCGAATACGGCTATGAGCCGGTGACCGCCGAAACGGCGAGCCCGTTCGCCGACGATGGTTTCAGCCACTTCGACGGGTTTCGGCAGCCGCTTGGCGCTCGACTGCGCGGCTCGTTGTGAAGGGCCCCAGGAAGCGCCTGCGGGATGGCGGGGCGGCCCGACGTGGCCGGATGCCTAAGAGCCCATCTCTTAGGGCCTCTTACAGCCTCTTAATCAGTAATTCAGATGGTCGGCGACCGACCGGGATGCGTGGACGATGACGGAACTGGTCGATCAGTATGGGCGCCCTCTCCGCCGCGAGGTGCTCACCCAAGAGATCGCCGGGCCCACGCTCGCCGGCTTGCGCAGCCCGATCGCCGGCTATCCGGCCGATGGTCTGAACCCGATGCGGCTCGCGCAGATCCTGCGCGGTGCCGACATGGGCGATCCCCAGCGCTATTTCGAGTTGGCGGAGCTGATCGAGGAGCGCGACCTCCATTACGTCGGCGTTCTCGGCAAGCGGAAACGCTCCGTCGCGCAAGTCGATGTCACCGTGATTTCGGCCAGCGACGATCCGCGCGATGTCGCGATGGCCGATATGGTCCGTGAATGGCTGGATCGCGACGAGCTTGAAGACGAGAAGTTCGATATCCTCGACGCGATCGGAAAAGGCGACAGCTTCACCGAAATCGTCTGGGACACGAGCGAGGGGCAGTGGCGACCGGCGCGGCTCGAATGGCGTGATCCGCGCTGGTTCGAATATGACCGCCGCGACGGCCGCACGCCGCTGCTGCGCGGTGGGGAGAGTGGCGTCAGCCAGTCGATCCCGCTGGAACCGTTCAAGTTCATTCGCCACACTGTCAAGGCGAAGTCGGGTTTGCCGGTCC
Source organism: Sphingomonas sp. CROZ-RG-20F-R02-07 (assembly GCF_022662335.1). Classification (GTDB taxonomy): domain Bacteria; phylum Pseudomonadota; class Alphaproteobacteria; order Sphingomonadales; family Sphingomonadaceae; genus Sphingomonas. Next base: position 346,529 of record NZ_JAKNQJ010000001.1, read on the forward strand.
GGTCGGGCATCGCGCGGATTGCCGCCTGGGCCTGGATGTTCAAGGCGTTCACCCAGCGCGATTGGGCGATCTTCACCCAGACCTATGGCCAGCCCGTGCGCTTGGGCAAGTTCGCGAGCAGTGCCAGCGATACCGACAGGAACACCCTCTACCGTGCCGTGGCGAACATCGCGGGCGACATGGCCGCGATCATTCCCGAGGGCATGTCGATCGAGTTCATCGAGTCGAAGAACGTCGGCGCCGGCAGTGAGCTGTACGAGCGTCGTGCGGACTGGCTCGACAGCCAGATATCCAAGGCGGTGCTCGGCCAGACCGGCACGACGGACAGTAAGAAGGGCGGTCTCGGCGACAGCGGCAACAAGGTCCACCAGGCGGTCGAGCAGAACATCGAGAAGGCTGATTGCAAGGGCCTCGCCGCAACGCTGAACCGCGATCTGATCCGCCCGTGGATCGATCTCGAATATGGGCCGCAACAGCGCTACCCCCGCATCAAGATCGAGCGGCCCGAGGCGGAAGACCTGAAGCTGTTGGCGGACGTACTCGACATCCTGGTGCCGCTTGGCATGCGCGTCAGCGCGGGCGAGGTCCGCGATAAGATCGGACTGGCCGATCCGGCGCCCGACGATCAGCTCCTGGTGGCACCTCCAAGCAAGGCGTTGCCTGTCATCGCGCCGTCGCTGCAATCTCAGCAGCCGGTGGCGGTGGTGAAGCCATCGACAGCGCCAGCCGACCAGATCGCCGACCGGATGGTCCAGGAGACGGCCGGCGGCATCCAGGGATGGCTGGCCAAGCTCGGCGAGATGATGGGAGCCGCCACCAGTCTCCCCGAACTGCGCGAGATGGTCGCCAACGCCTATCCGACGCTCGATACGGCGCCGGTCGCCGCCAAGCTGGCGGACGGCTTCGTCGCCGCGCAAGCGGCGGGGATCAGTGACGTGGAGGACACGGGTGCCTGACCAGCCGAGCGCGGTGTCGGGCGTTTTCCGGCGTCCCTTCCGCGAGCAGGCGGCTTTCTTCCGGCGCAAGCTCGGCAACCTTGTGCCAACCCAGCGCTGGGATGACATCACCGCCGAGGCACACGACACCGCGTTCATGGTCGCCGGAGCGCAAAAGGCGGACCTGCTCGCCGATCTCGCGGCGTCGGTCGACCGCGCGATCGTCGAGGGCAAAAGCCTCGAATCGTTCCGGCAGGATTTTCGCGCAGCCGTCGATCGGCACGACTGGCACGGGTGGACAGGCGAGGACACCAAGGGCGGCACGGCCTGGCGCACCCGGACGATCTACCGGACCAACACCTATGTCTCCTACGCCGCCGGGCGACGCGCGCAGCTCCAGTCGAGCAATTGGCCTTTCTGGGTCTATGTTCATGGCGGATCGCGCGATCCCCGGCCCGAGCACCTCTATGTGTTCAATGGCCTGGTGCTACCCCCCGATCACCCGTTCTGGATCACGCATTATCCGCCCAGCGACTGGGGGTGCAGCTGCTACGTCGTCGGCGCGCGGTCGGAGCGGGGCGCACGTCGGCTGGGTGGCGACCCCGCGCGCAAGCTTCCCGATGGCTGGAACAGGATGCTGCCGGCCACTGGCGAGCCGCTCGGCGTCGGCAAAGGGTGGGGCTATGCGCCGGGCGCCAGTGTCGCCGGCCCGGTTTCGGCGATCGCCGGGAAGATCGGCGCTTGGGATTACCAGATCGGCAAGGCGTTCATGAGCGAGATGCCGCCGGCGGCGCGCGACGCGATCGCCGATGCCTATCGCCGACTCCCGTCTGTTCAGGCTGACCTCACGCGTTTCGCGCAGCGGACGTTGGACGATGGCGCGAGCGAGGGCGGCGACGAACCCGAAACCCGCACGATCGGCGCGCTGACCACGGCGGCGGCCGATCAGATCGGTTCGCTGATCGGCCGCGATGTCGCCGGCTATGACTATTCGATCGAGCGTTCCGCGATCGGCCATGTCGAGGCTCGTCACGGTGCAGCCGAGCGTGACAGTGCGCAGCGACCCGTCCAGGCGGCGGACTATGGCCGTCTGCCAGCGGTCCTTGATCAGCCCGACAGCGTGTCGGCACTGGGCAAGTCTGACACGGGGCTAGCGGTTATCGAATACCGCCGGACGCTGGACGGAGAGGATTTCGTCGCGCGCTTCGAAGTGCGCGGGAAGAAGCGGCGCACGCTCGCGCTCAAGACGTTCTTCATCAAACAGTAAGAGGGGAGTGAGACCGAGCCTCCAGCCTACGCCTTGCGCGACCTCCGGGTTATCGGCCCGGCGCTGCGATGCTCGTGTCTCGTCGGAGTAGCTAGCGATGTTCAGCCTGCAATTCAACGCATCGGCCGTATTCGACCAGCTTGACCGCGCTCGCGCTGTCTTGGACGATTTGACGCCGATAAACGAGGATATCGGCGAGTACATGGTCAAAGCGACCCGCGACCGGTTCGTGTCGAGCACCGCGCCTGATGGTTCGCGCTGGCGCAAAAAGTCACCGACGACGATCGCGGCCTATCTCGCGCGGGGGGATGGCAACCGGCCAAACCCGCTGATCGGCCCGTCTGGTCGCCTCGGCAAGGAAATTGCGAAGCTCGTGGCGCGCGACGCAGTCGAGATCGGTTCAGCCCTCGAATATTCGGGTGTCATGCAGGACGGCGCGGCCAAGGGTGCGTTCGGGAGCACGAAGACCGGACGGCCGGTGCCCTGGGGCGATATCCCGGCGCGGGTATGGCTCGGCATTTCGGCCGAGGACGAGCGCAACATCCTCGACATCGTCGACGAGCATCTGGAGCTCGCACTGGACGAGTAGATCCGGGTTGCCGATCGATCCTCGATCCGGCAGGTTGACGATCGAGGCGCCGGATATGAGCGCCTGACGCCCGCCTTGGCGGGCATGTTTCCCCCGCTTCCAGCACGTCACAACCGTGCTCATGAACGGCATGTCCACCGCGCTCTGCGCGGCCATCACCATTGAGACGAATGGCGGCGCGGCGCCTGAATGGCTGCACCTGTTGCCCGCCGGTGAAGCGCGTACGGTTGACGGCCGCGGTCCCTATCGGGTGGCCGACACCGCGGCGCTGATGGCGGCGTCGCTCGCCGCCGGCAAGCTCACCCTCGACGAGAACCATGCGACCGACTTGGCGGCGCCCAATGGCGGCGCGGCGCCCGCGCGCGGGTGGATCGTCGACCTACAGAGCCGCGCGGACGGGATCTGGGGCAAGGTCGACTGGGTCGATGCCGCGGGCGGCACCCCCGTCTGGAAGCAATATCGCGGCGTCTCGCCGGTGATCGCGCACGACAAGACCGGCACGGTCAGCGCGATCCTGCGAGCATCGCTCACCAACACGCCGAACCTCGCGGGGCTCGTGACCCTGCATTCCCAGGAGAAGACCAACATGGATTTCCGCAAGCTGCTGCTCGGGCTGTTGGGGCTCGACGACAGCGCCGACGACGCGGCGATCACCGCCGCGATGGAGGCGATGAAGAAGACGGTCGCCCAGCCCGATGCGGCCGTCGCGCTCCAGGCCGCGTTCAAGCCCATCGCAGCGGTTCTCGGCTTGCCCGAGGGCGCCGACGCCGTGGCGCTGCTGTCCAGCGTCAAGACGCTGAAGGCCGGTGGCGATGACCGTGTCGTCGCCCTCCAGTCGGAGGTCGCAACGCTGACCACGCGGCTCGACGCCTCCACCACCGACCGCGCCCGTGACAAGGCCACCGCCTTCGTCGACGCGGCGATCGGCGCAGGGCGTGTCGGGCTGAGGCCCGTGCGCGCCGAATATATCTCGATGCACATGGCCGACCCCGCCCAGGCGGAGAAGCTTGTGAACGCGATGCCGACGCTCGCGCCCGGCGCCTCGACGCTGACCGTGGTGCCGCACGAGGGCGCGCCCGAGAATCCCGCGCTGCTCGCCCAGAAGGCGGGCGCCTACCAGGCCAAGCAGGCGGCGGCCGGCATCACCATCGACTTCGCCACCGCCGTGCGCGCCGTCAGTGAAGGGAAAGCCGCATGATCCGCGGGCTCATCACGTCGCACGCCGCCATCGCGCTGATCGCGCCGTACTCGATTGTCGCGTTCGCCAATGCGGCGAGCGACACCAGCGTCGGACCGGCGAACGGTCCCGGCGCGCCGATCGCCGGCACCGTAGGCCAGATCGGCGCGAGTGCGCCGGGCGTCATGGTCGATGTCGAGAAGGGCGGCATTCCGCGCGTTCGCCTCGGCGGGCCGGTGGGAGCAGGCGACTGGCTGACCAGCGACGCGAACGGCGCGGCCGTCAAGGTTTCCGCCGCCGGCCAGCGCACGATCGGCCAAGCGCAGCAGCCCGGCGTAGCCGGCGACATCATCGATTATTTGTCCGCGCCGGGCGTGGACGGGGGAGCGTAAATCATGGACCGTCCTTTCATCGTCGACCCGGTGCTTTCGGCGATCGCCGTCGGCTACCGCAATCCCGCCAGTTTCTACATCGCCGATAGCGTGCTGCCCCGGCAGCAGGTCACCGGCGAGAAGTTCAAGTGGACCGAGTACCCGATCGAAGAGAGCTTCAACGTCCCTGATGGGCGTGTCGGCCGGCTCGGTCAGGTGCAGCAGCTGACGTTCGGCGGCATCGAGCGCGCCAGTGCGGTCGAGGATTTCGGCTTCGACGTTCCGATCCCCAACTCCGATATCGAGGCGGCGGAGAACGCGCGCAAGCTCGGGCTGAACAGCTTCAACCCCGAGGATCACGCGGTCATGTCGGTGACCGACACGCTGATGAACATCCGCGAAGTCCGGGTGGCGAACATCGTGCACAATCCCGCCACTTATGCGGTCGGTCGGAAGATGCAGCTTCAGGGCACGAGCCAATTCAGCGACTATGCGAATTCCGACCCGGTCGGCGTTATCAAGACGGGCATGGACTCGACGCTGGTGCAGCGGCCGAACACGGCCGTCTTCGGCCGCGCCGGCTGGTCGAAGGTCAGCTCGCACCCCAAGATCGTCAACGCGGTCAAGGGCAACGTCACGTCGGCCGGCGTCGTCACGCCCCAGCAGTTCCTGGAGCTGTTCTCGGGCGAAGGGCTCCAGAACGTGTTCATCGGGGATGCCTGGTACAACACCGGCAAGCCGGGGCAGCCGGTCGCCCTGACGCGCGCCTGGGGCAAGCATCTCGCACTCATTCACATCAACCCGCTGGCGACGCCGGAGTTGGGGGGGATCACGTTCGGCCTGACCGCCCAGTACGGGTCGAAGATCGCCGGTCGGATCGAGGACAAGGATGTCGGTCTCCAGGGCGGCATCCGGGTCCGCACCGGCGAGCGCATCAAGGAGCTCGTCGTCGCCCAGGATGTCGGCTATTTTCTTCAGGATATCGTCGCATGAGCCGCCCCACGCACTCCACGCGCGGCGGTCACCGCTCCGCGCTTCTCGCCAGTGCCACTGCGGCCGCCGCCACGCCGGCCGTGCCGGACACCACGCCGCTGCCCTCCGACCAGATCAGCGCGCCCGCCGCGCCGGCCGTCGAGGCGGCGCCGATCGCCGCGCCCGTCGTGACGGAGACGGTGCCGTTGCCGGTGCCCGAGGCGGCGCCGCGTGATGTCGAGGAACCCGCGGTCTACAAGCCGCCACTGGTCGAGGTCGACAGCACGATCCCGCTACCATCCGACCAGATGACGCCGCTGGTGTCACCTCTCGGCACGACCGACGTGAGCGCGACGACGCGAGCGGCGATCGCGGCGGAGGAGGGGCTGTCCGCTGCCGAGGAGGCGGAGACGCGGCGGGACCCCGATTTCGAGCGGGTCAGCGTCGGCGCGGAGGACCGTCGATCGTTCTTCGACGAGCGCGATCCGGTTCTGGCCGTGAACGGCCGCGGTGGCCGGTTCACCCGTGGCCAAGGCGATCGTGCGATCGACCTCCTCCGCGATCAGCTGGAGAGTGCCGGCTACGGCGTCGTGATCCTGTCGGCCGAGACCGTCGATGCGCTTCGCGACGTGCTCGGTATGCACCCGCTGACGATGGAGCCGCCTACCGAAGAACCCGGCGAAGTGCCGGAGCCCGAGGAGCGGCGCCGCTTCATGGTGTCGGCCGACGTGCATCACGATCGCAAGCACGTGAAGCCGGGTGGGTTCGTCACCGTCACGCTGGCGGAGTTTAACCGCTACCGCGCCGGCACGTCGATCGCGCCGAGCACCAACTGGTTCGACGGGAAGCTCGTGGTCTGATGCCGTACACGTCGGTCACGGCGCTGGTCGACCGGCTTGGCGAGGACGTGCTGATTCAGCTGACGGATCGCGCGTCCCCGCCTACCGGTGCGATCGTCAGCAGCGTGGTCGATCAGGCGTTGGCGAATGCCGACGCCGTGATCGATGCGTCGTTGGCGATGCGATATCGGCTGCCGCTGATCGCCGTGCCCGTCGTCGTCGCCGACCTCGCGCTGTCGATCGCGGCCTACAAGCTCCACCGGTTCGCCCCTGATCCCAAGGTGAAGGACGATTACGACCAGGCGCTGAAGGACCTTGGTGACATCGCCGCTGGTCGCAAGAAGCTGGAGCTAGCCGGGATCGAGGCCCCTACGTCCGGCGCAGGCGGCGTCGTGACGACGGATAGGGCGCGCGATTTCACGCCCGAGAACCTGCACGGCTTCATCTGATGGAGACGGTGCGGGATCGGCTGGAAGCGATCCCGGCGTTGGCCGGGCGCATTCAGGGCGCTGCCAAGCTGGCGCAGCTGACGCAGGCGGGCGCGGCGGTCCAAGCGAACACCGCGGCCTTCGTGCTGCCGCTCGGTTTGCGCGGCGGCAAGGCGGACGCGGTCAGCGGCATGTTCCGGCAGTCGATCGACCGGCTTGTGGGGGTGGTGCTGATGGTGCGCAACTTGGGCGACGCGACCGGCGAGAAGGCGTTCGCCGAGCTCGATCCGATGATCGAGGCGGTGATCGAGGCGCTCGCCGGCTGGGCGCCGGACGAAGCGATCGGCGTCTACGTCCTCGCCCGCGGCGAGCTCGTCAGCATCTCGGCCGGGACCATCACCTACCAGCTCGATTTCGCTCTTGATGACCAACTGAGGATCGCACGATGAAGAAGAACGACGACGCCCCTCCCGAGATGGAGCAGCCCCGCACCGGCGGCAGCTTCATTCGCCAGGGGGATGGCACGCTGAAGATGGTCGAGGGCGCGATCGCCGACGATGAAGCGGCGCCCGATGCCGCGCCCGTCACCGACCCGGCGCCTGACGCCGAGCCGCCGGCTGACGCTGGCGCACCTGTCACCGACCAGAACAAGGGCTGATTGGCATGGACCCGATCAAGTGGAAGTCGAAGATCATCCTCGTGAAGCCGGAGGGTGCCACATACGGCATCGATCCAACGCCGACCGGCGCGGCCAACGCCATGCTGCTGACCGATGTTCAGCTTCAGCCGATGGAAGGCGAGGATGTCAGCCGTAATTTGGAGCTGCCGTATCTCGGTGCCCAGGAGACGATCCCGGCGGGCCTGCGCGCAGTGCTGACCGGCACCTTCGAGCTGGTCGGCTCCGGCGCCGCAGGAACCGCCCCGGCGTGGGGGCCGCTCGCGCGTGCGTGCGGCATCGCAGAGGTGCTGACGCCGGGCACGCAGGTCGATTATTCTCCGGTCAGCGACAATCACGAAAGCGTCACCGCCTACTTCCAGATCGGCCCGTCCCTGCACGTCCTCCTGGGCGCGCGAGGCACCGCGGTCTGCACCCTGAACGCCCAGGGCATTCCGATCGTGCGCGTGACGCTCACCGGCCTGTTCACCCGGCCCGGCGACCAAGCGCGCCCCGTGCCGGACTATTCGGCGTGGCAAGGCCCCCAGATCGCGAGCAAGGCCAATACGCCCACCTTCACGATCGCCGGTGCGCCTTTCGTCCTGCGCTCCTACGAGCTGAATATCGGCAACGACGTGCAGCCGCGTCTCCTGGTCGGCGCGGAGCGCATTGTGATCGTGGACCGTGCAGAGGCGCTGAGCGTGACCGTCGAGGCGGTGCCCTATGCGTCGTATAACCCGTTCGCGATCGCCGAGCAGCGCACTCGCCAGGCCGTCGTCCTGCAGCACGGCACGATCGTCGGTCGTCGGGTAAGGGTCACGATCCCCACTGCCCAGCAGAAACGCCCGTCCGGCGTGCAGCAGAACCAGAACATCGCCGAATGGCCGCTCGCCTTCACGCCGTTGCCGACGCTTGGCGATGACCAGTGGAAGATCACGCTCACTTAAAGGAAACGTCCATGTTCAAGCTCGAAACCGCCCCCCGCTTTACCCACGGCGTTACCGTCCAGGTCCCCGTCGATGGCGGGTTCGAAGGGCAGACCTTCAAGGCCACCTATCAGACGCTCGGTATCGCCGAGCTCGCCCAGTATGATTTCAACGACGACGCGCAGGGAGCGACCTCGACCGCGTTCTTGCGCAAGGTCCTCGTCGGTTTCGAGGACGTGCAGGGTGATGACGGGCAGGTGATGCCCTATTCGGACCGCGCACGCGACGCGCTGATCGATATGCCCTTCGTCCGCGTGCCGCTCACGCAGACCTATTTTGCGGCGGTTTCGAAGGCTCAGTTGGGAAACTGAAGGCGGCTGCGCGGATTTGGGCACTTGGCGGGGCGCCTGATCTCGCGGAGGCGGCTGGTGACGCCCAGGAGTTCGGCGCGCCGGCCGAGGTGATCGCCAGCCTGGAGGCGGAGCCGGAAGGTTTCGGTGTGTGGCCGGTCAACATGCCGATCGTGGATGCCTTCCTGTCGGTGTGCAGCCAATGGCGGACCACTGGCCTCGCCGATGGTCGGGTGCTCTGGCACGGGCTCGATTACACCGCGGTGAAGGTCGGGCTCGAACAGGGCGACCTCACTATCTCGCCCGCCGACTGGTCCGCCTTCCGCCTGATGGAACGCGTGGCCGCGTCCGCGCTGAACGGCAACCGAGGGTAGCTTTCGACAATGCTGAAAACCTCTCTTCTAATCACCGGCGACGCGTCGGTTGCGCGCAAGGAAGTGGAGGACCTTGTCACGAGCGTGCGGACGCTCGCCACCGGCGCGAAGGCCACCGCCGCCCCCGTCGCCGAACTCGATCAGGCGCAGCGCGGTGCCGCCGGCAGTGCGCGCGAGCTAGGCGGCGCGTCGGCTGCCGTCACGAAGGTGCAGAATGGCGTCGCCGCCGCAGGGGAGGCGGCGTCGGCCGCCATCGCCGAGATGAGCGCGTCGCAATTGGCGGCGGCAGCCGGCGCGCGCGAGCTGACGCAGGCGCTTGGCGCGGCGGAGGCTGCGCAAGCGGCGTCCGTCGCCGAGATGCGGCAGGGTGCCGCCGCGCAGGCTGCGGTGAATGCGTCGATGGTCGAATTGTCCGTGCGTGCCGGGCAGCTGGGCGCGATGCTCGCCGCCGTCGCCACCGCCAGCGCCCAATCCGGCGCAGCGTCGAATCAGAACGCGTCCTCGCAAACGCGGGCCGCCAGCGGCGCATCGGAGTATGCGGCCCAGCTCGCGCGCCTGAAGGCGCAGCTCGATCCAGCGGCCGAGGCTCAGCGCCGGCTTGCCCAAGCGACCGACCTGCTCGACACCGCGTTCCAGCGCGGCGACATAACCCAGGAGCAATACGCGCTCGGGTTGAAACAGGCGACCGCCGCCGCGCACGGCCATGCCGAGGGCAGCATGCGCATGGGCGCGTCGGGCATGATCGCCGAACACGTGGTGCGATCGTTCTCGGATTCGGTCGCCGCCGGGCAGTCGCCGGTGCGGGCCATGACCATGGAGATGGGCCGCGTCACCGAAGCGATGACGATGTGGGCGGCGCAGTCGGGCAAGACCGAAGGCGCGATCGGCCGGGTTGCCGGCTTCCTCGGCGGCCCCTGGGGTCTCGCCGTCAGCGTCGGTATCGCCGTCCTCACTCCGCTGATCGGCAAGCTCTTCGAGACGGAGGGCGCGGCCGACGCAGCCAAAGACGCCCTGAAGAATTTCGCCGAGCATCAAAACGACATCGGCAACTTCATCGACAAGACGACGGGCAAGCTGATCGCCCAAAATGCGGCGTTGATCCAGAACGCGACGCTGATGCGCCGGCAGGGTGCGACCGCTGCCGACAAGGCATCGCTCGACCAGGGCAAGCAAGGCTTCGACGCGGCTGATGCGGCGCTGAAGAAGAACGTCCAGACATTCTACAATCCCACGACGCTTAGCTTTCAACAGACCGACAACAGCGGCCTGAAATATGCGATCGACAGCGCCAACGGGAGCGTCGTGCGCCTTTCGCAGAACCTGAACGCGCTTGCATCGAGCGATCCCAAGTTCAAGCCGCTCGCTGACCAGGTGTCGGGTTTTGCCGCCCAGGCCGCGTTTGCGAACCAGAACAGCCGAAAGCTACGGGGCGAGATCACGGAGCTGGCCGACGCCCAGCGCAACGGCAGCGTTGCGACCGTCGCCAGCGTCAAGGCGCAGGCAGATGCGGCTGCCGCCAGCGATGCCGTGTCGAAGGCCCAAGCCCACCTGAACGATGTCGATACCCAAGCTGCCGATATCGAACGGATGGCTTATGGCCCGGAAAAGATCGCCGCACTTGCCAAATATAAGGCGGCCCGGATCGATGCCCTGAACGCAGTCGAGTCCGCAAAAGAGGCGGCGAAGAAGAAGCGAAAGAAGAAGGAGCGCAAGCCGGCCGACACCACGTCGTTCACGGCAGGCGTCAGCAACGACATCAATTCGCTTGTCGCGCAGTTCACCGATGCGCCGACGTTCGTCGAAAAGGCCCGGGCGGCAGTAGCACGTCTCGACAAGGATATTGCCGAGCTTTCGAAGAAGAAGCCGCCCAGTTTCCAGACCCTGATCGATCAGGCGACGGCGGCCAAGGCCGTCATCCAGGCCAACCTGACGAAGCCCTACGACGACTATATCCGCGAGCAGAGCCGCTCCTACGAGGTGCTGAAGCTCCAGGCGTTGGGATTGGACGATCAGGCCAAGGCGCTGGAGCAGATCAACGCACTGGAGCAAAAGCAGGGCAAGCTGTCCGACGAAGCAAAGGATGGCATTCTCGCGAGCGTCCAGGCGGTTCGTGCCGAGCAGCGCGAGCTGGAAATCCGAAACGCGCTTAACGCCAAGTATGTGACTGAGGTTGGCAGCATCAAGTCTGCGATCGAGGACGCGAGCCAGGCATTCGTGCGTGGCGACCTTGGTCAATTCCTGAAGACGCCCTCCAAGCTGATCGACGCGTTCCAGACGCTCCAGGGACAGCAGCTGTTCGACAAGCTGTTCGACGGCGCGTTCCGCGACCTTCAGGATCAGGCGAACGGCACGTCGATTGTGAAGGATGCCGCGAAGCGTTTTTCGACAGCCGTCGATGACGTGAGCGCGCGAAGCAAGGCTACTGCCGAGGCGGTCGCCGCCTTCCGCTCGCCGGTCCAGGACGCGACCTCGGCACTGGGCGGCTTCGTCGCCGCGCTTCGTTCGGCTGCGAACAACGTCGCCGGCACGGCCGCCTCGCCTGACCTCGCCAGCCAGCTCGCGCAGGGCAATAACGTGGATGGATCGATCTCCGTCCCCGGCGACATCGTCGTAACGGCCAACAAGCTGCTGAAGCCCGCCGCTGCCCAGCCCGACACGGCGAAGCCGGACTATCTCGTCAGCGCGATGCAGAAGGTCGCGGCCAGCGTCACGGGGCTCTTCACCAATCACGACACGGCAGAGCGCCTAGGCGCATCGATCGGCAAATATGCCGGCAAGGGGCTAGAGGGGGCTGCTACCGGGTCGATGGTCGCCGGTATCGGAAAGACGATCGGCATCAATCTGAGTTCGTCGGGTTCGCAACTCGGCGGCGCTGTCGGCGGCATTTTGGGCAGCATCAAGGGCGTCACCGCCGCGCTTGGTCCCCTCGGTTCTGCAATCGCGCCCGTCCTGAGCGTCGTCGGCGGCCTGGTTGGAAAGCTATTCGCGCCGAAGGCGCAGCCGGGCGGCGTTACCGTTTCTGCCGTCAACGGCTCGGCCGGCGTGTCAGGCACGGTTGGGAGCGACGCCGCCGGGATCAAGGCGGGCAACAGTCTCGGCGCCAGCGTGTCCTCCGGCGTGAACCAGATCGCGCAGCAGCTGGGCGGCACGATCGGCGCGTTCGCCGTCGAGATCGGCAAGTACAAGGATGATCTCCGCGTCAACGTGAACGGCAAGGCGTTGGGCGGGGTGAAGGGCTCAGGTGCGGTCGGCTTCGGAGACGACGAAACCGCCGCCGTCTCTTATGCCATTTCGCAGGCGATCGCGCAGGGCGCAGTGCAGGGGCTCGATCAGGCGGTCCAGCGCGCCCTGGGATCATCGACCGATACGCAGAAAGCGCTGTCCGAGGCGCTCGGCGTCAAGAACCTGGAGATCCTCTTAGGCGGCGTTCAAGCCTCGCTGAAGGCCACTTTCGACGCCGAGGCGGCCAGTGCCAAGGAGCGGCTGCGCTTGGCCCAGACTTACGGCCTGGACATCGTTGCCACTGAAAAAGCGAACGCAGACTCTCTCACCAAGCTGATGGCTTCGACCTTGAAACAGCAGGTCGGCTCGCTCCAGACGCTTATCACCGACATGACTAGCGGCAGCCTATTCGAAGGCACTGCCATGGAGAAGATCACCGCGATCAACGCCCAGATCGTGAAGGCGAAGGCGGACCTGGACGCCGGTGTTGATGGCGCTGCCGACACGCTGGCGAAGCTCTACCAGGACAAGCTTTCCGCTTCGAAGGATGCGTACGGTACGACCGACGCCTATGCGGCCGACCGCACCGCCACGCTGAACGATGCGCAGGCGGCGGTTGCGAAGGCGAATGCGCAGATACTGGCGGCGGCTGGCCAGAACCAGAGCGACCCTGCGCTCACGACCACGAACGCGGCGCTGGACGAGAACAACGACCAGAACGCGCAGATCATCGCGGCGCTCAACACCGCGAACAGCCTGCTCGCGGGCACGTCGGCCGGCGCCGCGAAGAGCTTCAATCTCGCCAGCCTGGCGACGGTCTGATGGTTGCTGTCGTAATCCTCGTCGAGGCAACGCCGCGATCGGCGATCGACGGCTCGCCCGTGGCGGTCCGGCTCGCCGGTGGCGGGGGCGAATTTCCCTATCATTATAACGACCAGCATTACCGCGCCGGGATCGAGGGGCTGCCCAAGGCGATCGCCTCGCTCGACTTCGACGGCGAGCAGCTCGGCGGTGGTGGTGTCGCCCAGGCGCTGGAGTTGCGTTGGACGCCCGAATCGAGCGCTGCGCTCTTCGATCTTTCGAACCTGTTCTGGACTGACGCCCCGATCACGGTGCGCATCGGGCCGGAGGGCGCGGCCCTGCCGCCGATCGCCAGCGCCGGGCTTGTCCTGGAGACGGCGGTCGAGACGGGTGCGCTCCGGATCGCGCTTGCCGATCAGACCACCGATCTGAAGCGGGCGATCCTTACCGATCGCTTCGCCGGCACCGGCGGCATCGAGGGGCCGGCCGCGCTGGCGAGCAAGATCAAGCCGCGTGCCTGGGGCCAGTGCTTCAACGTCATTGGGCAGGTTCTCGACGCGGCGAACAACATCTGGTGCTTTGGCGATCCGAACCATCAGTGGCTGTCGTTCGATCAGGTGCGTGACAAGGGCGCGGCACCGTCCGCATCCGCGCTGACCCTGCTCGGCTGGCAGGGCACAGTCGCCGCCACCTTCACGGCCTTGCAGAGCGCGAAGGCCATTCAGGGCGGCGGTGTTGTCTGCCCCTCGATCGGCTGCGTGAAATGGTGGGCCCAGCCGGCTGGCGATCTGCATGCCGACATCCGCGGCGAGGTAGCGAGCGGCTATGTCGAGACAGCGCCCGAGATCGTCGCCAGCCTGGTCGCGGTTCGCTCGACGCTAACCTTCGGGGCCGGCGAGGTGGCGGCCGCTGCCGCCGCGCGCCCTGCACCCTGCGGCGTTTTCGTCGACAGCGACAGCGCCACGGCGTCCGATCTGGTCAGCGGCATTCTCGGCGACGTTTCGCTGTCGTGGATGCTGAGCGGCGGCGCGATCGCATTTCGGCGCTGGGAGTGGAACGCCTCTACCCGCGTCGCGCGTAGCTACGGCGTCACCCGGCAGAAGACGATGAAGCCGGTGACCGCGCGCAAGCTCGGCTACCGCCGCAACTGGTCGCCGATGGCGCGGGGCGATCTCGCCGGCATCGTGCTGGCGACCGACGTCGTCTACGACACGGGCGTGCCGGTCACGACAGCGATCGCCGCCGCCGCCACCACGGCGCAGTGGCCGAACGTCAGCGATCCGACCGGGACCAAGCCAGTCGACAATGCCACCAAGGGCGCGACGATCGGTACCGATGTGCGGGATGCTACGGGCCGCATTGTGACGGCGGCCGAGCTGCTCAACCCGCTGCTGACGCTTCAGACCGACGGCACGCTGATCGCGACGATCGCGGGCGCGCCCACTGTTCTGGGCAAGGTGGCGCTGCCCGACCTGGGCGCGGCGACCGATGCTAGCCGCCGGCAGCTCGAAACCGATCTCGCCAGCCTCTCCGCGGCCGTCGCGCAGCTCACCGCCGGGCAGGCGCTGGTGCAGAACGTCTTTCGCGACGCCGGCCTCTACACCGATCCGTCGAGCGGCGTCGCCAAGCTATATGCCGTCGAGAGCCGGGGCGAGCAGATCACCAACCTGTCGGTCGCCCTCAACGCGCAGCTCGCGACGATCTCGCTCAAGGCCGATGTCAGCTACGTCAAGAACGCGATCGCCACCGCGCAGCTTCCCGGCCAGACGGTGGACCTGTCGTCGATACTCGTCCGCCTCACCAGCGCCGAGACGAACATCAACGGCCTCGCCGCGACCGTCCAGCTCAAGGCCGACGCCACCGTCGTCACCGGCATCCAGGGCACGGTCGGCGCGGTACAGCAGTCGCTGAACGCGCTGACCGCCACCGTCGCCACCAAGGCATCCCAGACCACCGTGGATGCGCAGGGCGCCCGCCTTGGTGTCGCCGAGCAGACCCTTTCCGCACTCGACGGGGCATCGATCGCGCAGTCGGTGACAGCATCACGGCGCTCGGCTGGCGACGGCGACATCGCTGGCGCGACATCGATCCTCGACATGCTGAACGGCGCGCAGAACGCACAGACGGCGGCCGATGGCATCGCGCAGGCGCGTCAAGAGCTTGGCGCGCGCGTCACCGGCGCGTTCGATGCGATTGCGACGCTTTCCACCTCGCTGGCCGTGCAGATCGGCGCGGCCACCGCCTCGCTGGCAACCGAGAGCACCGCCCGCCTCGCCGCCGACCAAGCCGCCGCTCAGACGCTGACGACCTATCAGGCGAGCATCGCCGGCAACCTCGCCGCCGCCAACACGGCGATCGGCGTCGTGTCGACGAAGGTTGATGCGACGGCGCAGGCGTTGACCGACTTCAAGGTGCAGACGGCCTCGACGGTGTCCACCCTCAAGAGCCAGCAGACGGCAATCGCTTCCGCCACGGAAGCGCTCTCGCAGCAATTCACCAGCCTGTCGGCCAGCACGACGAGCAGCATCGCCGACGCAAACACGGCGCTTGGCGGTGTCGCGGCCGGCCTGGGCACTGCCAACGACAAGATCGCCGTCAACGCGGCCGGGCTGGATGCGGCCAACGGCAACATCGTCGGGCTGACCAAGAGCCTCAACACGACAATCACCAACCTCGCCGATGCGAGCAGCCGGCTCACCGCGGTCACCTCCAAAGTGGACGCGACCGCCCAATCGCTCACCAGCCTGTCGGCCAGCACGACGAGCAGCATCGCCGACGCAAACACGAAGATCGGCGGTGTCGCGGCCGGCCTCGGCACCGCCAATGACAAGATCGCTGTCACCTCGGCCGGCCTCGGCGCGGCCAATGACAAGATCGCGGTCAACGCGACCGGATTGGGCACCGCCAACGACAAGATCGCCGTCAACGCGGCCGGGCTGGACGCGGCCAACGGCAACATCGCGGGGCTGACCGCGAGCCTCAACACCACCATCACCAACCTCGCCGATGCGAGCAGCCGGATCACCGCTGTCACCTCCAAGGTGGACGCGACCGCCCAATCGCTCACCAGCCTGTCGGCCAGCACGACGAGCAGCATCGCCGACGCAAACACGAAGATCGGCGGTGTCGCGGCCGGCCTCGGCACCGCCAACGACAAGATCACGGCTGCCGCCGCTGGCCTCAGCACGGCCAACGACAAGATCGCCGTCAACGCGGCCGGGCTGGACGCGGCCAACGGCAACATCGCCGGGCTGGCGACGAGCCTCAACACGACGATCCTCAATCTGGCCGGCGCTAATACCAGGATCAGCGCCGTCACCACCAAGGCGGACGCGACGGCCCAGTCGCTTAGCGACTTCACCGCGCAAACCGGCCAAAACCTCGCCTCGATAAACCAAACTCTGGTGGCGCAGTCGGGGGTCAACAGCGCGCTGTCTGGCCAGCTCAGCTCCGTATCGACCACCGTTGGCGGTCATACCAACACGCTCACCCAGTACGGACAGTCCATCAATGGGCTGTTCGCCAAGTGGGGCGTCGAGTTCAACGCGAACGGCGCGATCACCGGCTTCGCGCTCAACAACGGCTCCGGACGGACCGACGCCTCTTTTGTCGTCGACAACTTCCGGATCGTGCAGCCAAACGGCGGCAACAACCGGCAGGTGTTCTCGATCGCCGACGACGGCACGATCCAGATGCCGAGCGTGCGCGTGAACACGCTTGCCGCCGGGTCCGTCTCCTATGACGGCTTGCAGCTCGGCGCCGCCCAAAAGTGCGCCTTCCAGTCGACCGGCGGCGATTTTGCGATCGGCCAGAACCAGACCGCCAACGTCGTCAGCGTCACCTTCGTCAAGGAGGATGATAGCAGCGTGCTGAAGATGGTGCTCTTCGCCAACTGCTACAGCCCGGACGATCTCCAGTTCATCGGCAACATCCTGCTCGACGGCAACAGCGTGCAGGCCGCCCGCGTCAACATCGTCCTCGATACGCAGACCTCGCAGGGCGAGATGCCGATCACCCCGTTCAAGTTCCTGACTGGCGTCAGCGCCGGGCAGCACACCGTCACCTTCACCATGCAGAACACCAACGTGAAGAACCTCAGTCTGACGATCAGGGGCGGCGCCACGCTGGAGGTGACCGAGCTGCGCAAGGGCTCGATCGGGTCATCGACCGGCAGCGGATCATCCATCGTCTCCAGTGGCGGCAGCTCGGGTGCCACCAGTGGGGGCAGCACGAGCTCGGGCGGCACCAGCTCGGGCGGGAGCTCCGGTGGCGGCGGCTACTCCGGCGGCAACACCAACATTCAATGACCGAAAGGAACCTCTAAATGGCATGGTATCGGGGCGGAACAATCGCCGTCACCAACGGATCGCAGGTCGTCACCGGCACGGGCACGGCCTTCGTGGCGAACGTCCAAGTGGGGCACGCAATCAATCTGCCCGATGGGCGGGCTTATGAAGTGGCAGCGGTCAATTCCGATACGCAAATCACGCTCGGCAATCCGTCCGGTTATCTGGGCGCGACAGCGTCCGGCCAAGCCTATTCGATCCAGCCGAACCAAGGTTTCGCGCAAGCCGCGGCTTCGGCCTTGGCGACGCTGCTGTCGCAGTTCACCGGCTATCTCACCACCGCGCTTGCCGGGCGCTTCGGCGACGGCACGGTCGCAGCGCCTGGGATCACGTTCGCAGCCGATCAGGACACCGGCGTGCGTCGGACCGGCGACAATGCGCTTGCGATTGTCACTGGCGGCGTCGACCGTATCACCGTCTCATCGTCGGGCGCGGTGGCCACCGCAGGCCCGTTCAGCGTAGGCAAGGGCACTTATCCGGTCACGATCAGCTCTGATTCGGCCAGCTACGCGAACATGGGCGTTGGCTATGGCGCTGGAAATACTGCGGCGGCCACGGGCTCTAACAATGTCGCGGTCGGTCTCCAGGCGCTCTCCAGCCTCACATCCGGGGGCTCCAACTCCGCGCTCGGGCTGCGGGCGGGCCAGTCGGTCAACTCGGGTTCGTCGAGCGTCTATGTCGGCACCAACGCGGGCAGCAGCGTTACCACCGGCGGAGGCAATACGCTGCTGGGCTATGGCGCTGGATCGCAGCTAGCGGGTAGCGACGGCAACAATACAATCGTCGGCATCTATGCGGCCGTCGCCGGCATGAATGGCAACATCGTCCTCGCCGACGGCAGCGGCACCCCGCGCTATCGCTGGGACGGCGCAACCAACACGATAGCAGGCAATTTGGCTGTCACCGGCAATCAGACAACTGCCGGAACGGTCTCGGCCTCTACCCACAACGTCTACACCGCGAACGCCGCTGCTGCCGCACTCTACGGCGTGGCGACACAAGACGACATCGCCGGCCCCGGATGGGCCATCGGCTGCGCGGGCATCGCCAATCTGGGCACGAGCAATCCTACCTCCACCACCGGCCGCACATGGGGGTTGTACGGCGCGGCGCCCGGCGCTGGCGCAGGTGGGGCGGTCAATGTCGGTGTGATGGCCTGGAGCAAATCCGGCTACCAGTTCGCCGCCTTCAATTACGCGCAAAACGGCTATTCATTTTTCGTGGACGGCGCCGGAAATATCCAGCCCGGCACCACAGACAATACCGCATCGATCGGCACCGCATCCAACCGTTACAGCACCGTCTTCGCTGGCACCAACACGATCAACACGTCGGACAAGACGCTCAAGACGGTGCGCTCGACCACGCTGACGAATCAGGAGCGTGCTTGGGCAAAGTCGATCGCGGTCGTCGCCTACCAGTTCAACGATGCGATTGCGGAGAAGGGCGTGGGCGGCGCCCGCATGCACTGGGGCGTGCTGGCGCAGGACGTTTATCAGGCTGGCTTGGATGCCGGCATCGCGGACCCGATGCACTATGCCTTTCTCTGCCGCGATCCGCTGACGGTTCACCGGCAGGAGATCGAGACGGTGCCGACCCGCGTGCCGGCCATGGAAACGGTGCAGGAGCCGCAAACGACGATCGAGATGATCGATGGGCGTGCCGTCCAGCGCGTCGTCATAGTCCCGGTCGAGCGGCAGATCGTCGACAGCTTTCCCGTCTTCGACGAGAGCGGCAACCCGCTCACGCGGATCGAGCAGCCGTTCGTCGCCGGCTCGCCCGCGGCGGCCGAGGTTCGCGATGACGCCGGAGAGGTCGTGCAGGCTGCGGTCGCGGCGGTGCCCGAGATCCCCGAGGTCCGCGTACCGATCGTGCATGACGTGCCGCGGCTGATCGACAGCACGGCGGAGGTCGCGCGCGACATCACGGAGCCCGTTCTGGACGACCATGGCGCGCCGGTCATGCGCTGGGGCATCCGCTATACGGAGCTGCTGATGTTTCTGCTCGCTTGCCAGCCCCCGCAGAGCTGATGGCCGTCGATCCTCTCTTCGCGCAATGGCTCCAGGCGGACTCCGACAACGTCGTGCGCACGGACAACGCGGCGACGGCCCGCTGGGGGGCGAGCGCCCTCACAACGGAGCGTGTCACCGGGATCGCCAACTTTGCGGCGGCTACCGTCGAGGCTGATCGAGAAGTGGCATTCTTCTCGCGCGGTCCCTTTGCTGTCGATCTGCACACGGTGGTCGGAACCGACTGGCAGAACGACCTTGGCCATGTCGTCACCTTCATCTCCGACCAACTGGGCTACGACGGCGGCGTTGATGTTTTTGTGACTGGGGTAGAGATGGATCAGGCAACTGGGATCACCATCGTGACCGTTCTTCGGCCGCTACGAGGCGTTGCATGACGAAGCTGCTGATTATCGAGCCCATGGACTTCCAGGCCACCGCGTCGCGCGGCTCCGGCGCGGCCAACCTTACCAGCCGCGATCCCAAAGAAGTCTGGGCCGATAGCGCCGCAGGATCGGCCGCCGCCATCACGATCGACCTTGGTCAAGCGCGTTCCATCGACACCATCTTCCTCGGCTACGTCCGACCACCTGTCGCCACGGCGACGTGGACGATCACCGGTGGCCTCTCAGAAGGTGCCGAGTTCGTGATCCAGCCCCAGGCGATCCTCCGCGTCCCGGACGTGAGCGGGAGGTTTGCGACGATCAGCCATGCACTCTGGAATGGGTTGGCAGTGACCGCGCGCTACCTCACGATCACCGTCAATCAGCCTGCCGGCACCCCGCTGACGATCGGTGTGGCCGTCGTCGGGCTCGCGTTCGTCGCCGCGCTTGGGCAGGAATGGGGCGCGGGCCGGCAGCCGATCGATACCGGCTCGGCGACTTCGCTGCCTTCGGGAGGCTTTTCCGTTGTGGACGGCGTTCGGAAGCGCCGCTTCGGCTGGACCTTCGGTGATCTCTCGCTGACCGAGGCTGACCAGCTTGAACAGATCGCGCTTGATCTCGGGGAAACCAAGCCTGCGCTAGTGATCGAGAACGCGGCTTCGTTGCCGGGCCTGCGCTCCCGCATCTTTTACGGCCTATTCGAAAAGTGGAAGGTTTATGAGCGTCGCAACCGGCAACAGACGCGTTGGGATATCGGGATTGAGGAGTGGGTCTGAGCGGGCTCTTAAAAGCCGCTCAGAGGCGGCCTAGCGCCGTTTGAATTGCTCCAGACTCTCTTGTCACAGACTCCAGAACCTTTTGTCACGCTACAGCGACGGTGCAACCCGCCGCCGCCGCGCTCGCCCGCAGCGCCCGGAGGAGCAGCGTTCCCGCATCAACCGGGCCGATCCGATCCATCCTCATGCGCGTGGCCCCTCGATGAACGCTTCGATTCGTGCGACCAGGTCGGGCCCGGGCTGGCGCCCGCGGCGCAGGTCGCCGACGAGCCGCGGGTCGTTCGCCGCGAGCCGGCCGAAGCGCGTCACGGGCATCGCCGTGTGCCGCAGATAACGGTCGATCTTGATGATGATGGACATGGGGAGCCTCGCTGATTCGCCATCGATGTTCTTGAAATGTTCCGGCCCCTCCAACTTGTCTAGGAAAACTTCCTACGCTAGGCGGGAGATATGTCGGATCTGGATCCAAGAGCGGCGCTGGCGCATCACGCGGCGGCCGGCGGCGTCAGCCTCGCCGCGCTGTCCGCGATGATCGGGCGCAACGCGGCCTATCTGCAGCAATATGTGAAGCGCGGCACCCCGCGCGCGCTGGCCGATCGCGACCGGCAGGCGCTGGCGGCGTTCTTCGGCGTGGCGGAGGCGGTGCTGGGCGGGCCGGCGGCCACGGGCGGGCCGGTGCGCGTGCCGCGGCTCGATATCGGCGTGTCGGCGGGGCCGGGCGCGCTGGTCGATGGCGAGGTGACGCTCGGCGCGGATGCGTTCGATCCGGTGCTGCTGCGGCGGCTCGGCTTGACGCCCGGCGCGGGCGCGATCCTGCGGGTGCGGGGCAGTTCGATGGAGCCGAGGCTGATGGACGGCGACCAGATCCTGATCGACACCGCGGATCGGCGCCCACGCGGCGGGGTCTTCGTGATCCGGATCGACGACGCTACGATGGTCAAGCGGCTGGGCGTGCAGGGCGGGCGGATCGTCGCCACCAGCGACAATCCCGCCGCGCCCCCCGTGCCGGACGGCGCGATCGCGGTGATCGGCCGCGTGGTGTGGCAGATGCGCGAGACTCGCTAGGGTCGGGCGGGCGCCGCGGCGTGGCCAAGGTCGGACGATGTTCCCTGATCCGTTCGCCCTGAGCTCGTGGAAGGGCCTGTAACGCCTGCAAACATTCGATGGTGGAGAGCGTGCTTCGACAAGCTCAGCACGAACGGCTGGGGAGGCTGCGCTTGGCCGAAGTCATTCCGCCCGCGCGTTTTGCGACTTCCAATGAACCGTTCGTGCTGAGCCTGTCGAAGCACATCGAGGCTCGAGCTCTCCGACTGGCTCGGCCGGATCACCCGGAACCCTATCCCCGCCCGCGCCACCAGATCAGCAGCGCCAGCACCACGCCGGCCGCGATTCCGATCAGAACCCCCGGGGTCGCCTGACCGAACAGGAAACCGATCGCCGCGCCGCCGAGCGCACCGAGCGCGATGAGCGCACCGCCGGCGGCGGGAGGACGGGATTGGGCCATGTGGCAGGCTTTGCCACGTCCCCCGGCGGGACGCCAGCGTCCCGTGGCGGGACGCGAAAACCGGGCGGGAGCCGGTGTTTACCATCGTATGCCGCCACGTGGCGCGGCTGGCGGCCGATCGGGCGCCTCGGATCGCAAGGGCTTGCAACATGGAAGCCGATCCTCGATCGGGTTGGCGATGCCGACGATGCCCTATCTCGCCGATCCCAAGGCCGTTCACGATGCCGCCGAGTTGATCGCCCTTCACGGCCCGGCAGCGGCCGAAGAAGCCGCGCTGCGCGCCGATCGGAGCCGCGACATCGGCAACGTCGTCCATTTCTGCCGCTGGCGCCAGATCGAGCGGCTGATCGCGGTGATGGCCGCACCCGGCGCGCTGGGCACCGTCCACTAGAGTTTGATGACGTTACCCCGACGCGTTCGCCCCGAGCCTGTCGAAGCCTGTCCTGAGCTCCTCCGAAGGAGGCCTGTCCTGAATGCGAAGGCACGCCTGCGGAGGGCGTGCTTCGACAAGCTCAGCACGAACGGAAGAGTGACTGGATCAACCTGACGTCATCCCGCTTAAACGGCGATCGCCGCCGCGTGGATGCGTTCGGCGGCATGGCGCGTGCGACCGGCGGGCGGGCATGGCCTGTCGCTTCGCCGCCGATACGGCTAGGGGTCGGCCATGGTGTCCCGTCTGGGGCGGCGCAGCGCGAGCGCGGCCGCCGCGTCCTTTCTCGTCTTCACCGCATCGGTGCGCGCGCAGACCGCGCCCGCGCCCGCGCCCGCGCCCGCGCCGCCGGCCGGCTCCGACATCCCGCTCGCCCCCGATTCGCCGCTGGCGCCGATGACCGATCTGGGGGTCGGCTGGCCCGATCTGACGGCTCAGCCCGGCGATCCGGCCACCGATGCGGCGGCCATTGATCCCGCGGGCGCCGAGCGCCGCTACACGTGGCGGATCGACGGCCTGGGCGGCGCGGACAGCACTCTGCTCCAGCAGCGTTTTGCCGACAATTCGACGCTGGACGCCAATGACCGCCAGCCAGCCAACGCCGCGCAGCTCGAACGCCGCGCGCGCGAGGATGCCGCGCTGCTCACCAGCCTGCTGCGCGCACGCGGCTATTATGATGCGCATGTCGCCACCCGGGTCGAGCCCGGCGCCAAGCCGCTGGTGGTGCTCGCGGCGACGCCGGGTGCGCGCTACACCTTCGGCAGCGTGACGCTGGCTGGCGTCGCGGCGGCGGGGGACAAGGCGGCGGGGCTGACGGGCGCGTTCGGGATCGCGCCCGGCGCGCCGGTCGATTCGGACGCCGTGGTCGCTGGCGAGGCGAAGCTGCGCACCGCGATCGGCAAGCAGGGCTTCGCCTTCGCCACGGTGGGCGAGCCGGCGATCGTGGTGGATCATGCGACACACACCGCGACGATCGACGTGGCGGTGGCGCCGGGGGCGGCCAAGCGCTTCGGTCATGTCGTCGTCGAACCGGGCAACCGCGTGTTCGGTGCCGACCATGTGCAGGAGATCGCCCGCTTCCGCCCCGGTGCGCCCTATGACGCCACCGCGCTCGACGATCTGCGCCGCGCACTGATCCAGACGAGCCTGGTGTCGGCGGTCGATCTGAAGCCCGTGCCGGGGCCGACGCCCGACACGGTGGACATCGCGGTGAAGCTCGATCCGGCGCCGCCGCGCACCATCGCCGCGCAGCTCGGCTATGGCACGGGCGAGGGCGCCACCGCCGAGGTCGACTGGACTCACCGCAATCTGTTTCCGCCCGAGGGCGCGCTGATCCTGCGCGGGGTGCTCGGCACGCAGGAGCAGCTGGGTTCGGTGATCTTCCGCCGCAACAATTTCGACGGGCGCGACCGCGTGCTGACGTTCCAGCTCGCCGCCGCGCACGTCAACCGCACCGCTTATGAGGCGCGGACCTTCTCGCTGTCGGGCACGCTGGAGCGGCAGACCAACATCTTCTTCCAGAAGGCGTGGGTGTGGTCGCTCGGCGCCGAGCTGCTGGCGTCGGACGAGCGCGATTCGGTGGAGGCCACCGGCGCGCCGCGCGAGGGGACCTATTTCATCGGCGCGCTGCCCACGAGCCTCACCTATGACGGCTCCGACGATCTGCTCGATCCAACGAAGGGGTTCCGCCTCGGCGGCCGGATCTCGCCCGAGCTGTCGCTGCGCGGCGCCGCGTTCGGCTATGCGCGCACCCAGCTCGATGCGAGCGTGTACCGCACGATCCTGCCCGGCGTGGTGCTCGCGGGGCGCACGCGGCTCGGCACGATCGTCGGCGCGCCGCGCGATGCGGTGGCGCCGTCGCGGCGTTTCTATGCGGGCGGCGGCGCGTCGGTGCGCGGCTATGGCTATCAGGACGTGGGGCCCCGCGATGCGAACAACAATCCGATCGGCGGGCGCAGCATCACCGAATTCTCCGCCGAGGCGCGGCTGCGGCTGTTCGGCAGCTTCGGGATCGTGCCGTTCCTCGACGCGGGCAACATCTATACCAGCCCGCTGCCCAAATTCACCGGCCTGCAATATGGCACTGGGGTGGGCGTGCGTTATTATTCGAACTTTGGCCCGATCCGCCTCGACGTCGGCACGCCGATCAACCCGCAGGCGGGCGACGGGCGGATCGCGGTCTATGTCTCGCTGGGCCAGGCGTTCTGATGGTCTGGGCCAGGCGAATCGGAATCGCGATCGGCGTGCTGCTGGCGGTGATCGCGGCGGCGCTGCTGGGCGTCGATACCGATATCGGCCACCGCGTGGTCGCGGACCGGATCGGCACGGTGCGCACCGCGACCGGCCTGCGCTTCGCGGTCGGGCGGATCGACGGCTCGCTCTATTCGAACACGCGGATCCGCGATCTGCGCGTCTATGACACGCGCGGGCTGGTGTTCACCGCGCCGAACGTCGCGCTCGACTGGTCGCCCTGGCGCTGGTTCGCGAACACGCTGGCGATCCGGCGGCTCGCGGTGCCGTCGGCCACGCTGCTGCGCACGCCGGTCACGCGGCCGACGCGACGCAACGGACCGATCCTGCCCGGCTTCGACATTCGCATCGACCGGCTGGCGATCGACCGGCTGACGCTGGCCGCGCCCGTGCTCGGCACCGTGCGCACTGCGGCGCTGCACGCGCGCGCCGATATCCGATCGGGCCGTGCGCTGGTGGCGCTGAACGGCATGGTGGCGGGCAGCGACCGGCTCGCGATCGGGGTGGACGTGGCGCCCGATGCCGATCGGTTCGCGATCGCGGTGCACGGGGCAGGCGCGCGCGGCGGCGTGCTCGCGCGGATGCTGGGCGCGAAGACCGGAGTGGCGATCGACTTGGGCGGCCATGGCCGCTGGCACGCGTGGAACGGGCGCGCGACGCTGTCGGGCGGGGCGGAGCGGCTCGCCGCGCTGACGCTGGCGGCGCAGTCGGGGCGCTACACGCTGTCGGGCATGGTCGCGCCCGAGCGGCTGACCCACGGCATCCTGCGCAGCCTGACCGTGCCGCGCGTGCTGGTGAACGGCAGCGCCACCTTCGCCGATCGCCGTCTGGCGGGCACGCTGACGCTGCGCTCGCCCTCGCTGCTGGCCGAGGCGAGCGGCGGGGTGGATCTGGGGGCGAACGCGTTTCGCGACCTGCACGTCCGCGCACAGCTGCTGCGTGCGCGTGCGCTGTTCCCCAACATGACCGGCAACGACATCCGGCTGCGCGCCACGCTCGACGGCGGCTTCGACAGCGCAGCCTTCGCCTATCGGCTCGATGCAGACCGGTTCGCGTTCGACGATACCGGGTTCGAGGATGTCCATGCCGGCGGCCACGGCCATCTGTCGGCCGCGCCCGTCGCGGTGCCGGTGCGGATCGCGGCGGCGCGCGTGACCGGGGTCGGCAGCGTCGCGGGCGGCATCCTGCGCAACCTGACGCTATCGGGAATCCTCCACGTCACGCCCGAGACGGTGAGCGGCAGCGACCTGGTGCTCGTGTCGGACAAGCTGAAGGGCCGCTTCGTCCTCACGGTCGATCTCGACAGCGGCGTCTATGCGGTGGGAATCGCGGGCGGGCTGGGGCGTTACCTCATCCCCGGGCTCGGCATCGTCGACATCGCGTCCACCTTCCGCGCGGTGCCGGGGCCGGGCAACCACGGTACGCGGCTGATCGGCAAGGGCACCGCCGATGTGCGCCGGCTGGACGATGCGTTCTTCGCCAGCCTGATGGGCGGGTTGCCGCACGTCACCGCCGATCTCGAGCGCACACCCGACACCGTTCTCCATCTGAGCAACATCGTGCTGACCGCGCCGCTGCTGCGGATCGTCGGCGGAGGCTATCGCCGGCGCGACGGCAGCGTGCATTTCGAAGGCACCGGGCGCCACGCGACCTATGGCCCGCTGACGCTGAAGCTGGACGGACCGATCGGCAAGCCGGTGATCGACCTGGCCTTCGCGAGCCCCGACGCGACCTTGGGCTTGAACGGGGTGCGCGCGCATCTCGATCCGACACCGCAGGGCTTCGCCTTCACCGCGAGCGGCGGGGCGCACACCGGGCCGTTCGTGGCGCGGGGCGCGATCCTGTTGCCGAGCGGGCCCGGCGCATCGGCGATCCGCGTCGATGCGATCGACACCGCGGGCGCGCATGCGAGCGGGCTGTTGGCGATCGTGGCGGGCGGCTTCGACGGGCGGCTCGCGGTCACCGGCGCGGCGACGGGCGCGCTGACGTTCCGTCCGGTCGGCACCATCCAGCGGATCGGCGTGGCGCTCGACGGCCGGGGCGTCCGATATGGCGGCGCGGTGCTGCGGCAGGGCCATGTCGAGGCGGATCTGCTGCTCGATCCGGCGGGCATGCGGATCGATGCGAGCGCCAATGGTCAGGGCCTCCGCCGCGGCGCGCTGAACCTCTCGCGCTTCGCCATCGCCGCGCATCTGAAGGGCGGCACGGGCGAGGTGCGCGGATCGATCGCCGGCACGCGCGGCCGGCCCTTCGCGATCCAGGCGATCGCGCAGATGACGCGCACGCGGGCGAGCGTGGCGGCGCAGGGCACGCTCGACGGCCGCCCGATCGCGCTGACGGCGCCCGCGATCCTGACGCGCGAGGACGATGGCTGGCGGCTGGCGACGACGCGGCTTGCCTTTGCCGGGGGCGAGGCGACCATCGCCGGCCGGTTCGGCGGCAGCCATGGGGCGATCGACGCGACCATGACGCGGATGCCGCTGGCGATCCTCGATATCGGTTATCCGGGGCTCGGGCTGCTGGGCAACGCCTCGGGCAGCCTGTCGGTGGTGACGGGGCCGGGCCCGACCACGGGCAAGATCGCGGTGACGGTGCGCGGGCTGTCGCGCGCGGGGCTGGTGCTGTCGTCGCGGCCGATCGACCTGGGGCTCGCAGGAATGCTCTCCGCCGACACGCTCGGTGCGCGCGCGGTGCTGGCGAGCGGCGGCAAGACGATCGGACGCGCGCAGGCGCGGCTCGCGCTGGCGCCAGGCGGCGACGTCGCCACGCGGATCGCCTCGGCAGGGCTGTTCGCGCAGCTCCGCTATGCCGGGCCGGCGGACGCGCTGTGGCGGCTGAGCGGTGTCGAGCTGTTCGACCTGTCCGGCCCGATCGCGGTTGCGGCGGACGCCACCGGCCGTGTCGATGCGCCCGCGATCCGCGGCGTAGTGCAGGCGACCGGCGCGCGGCTGGAAAGCGGCACGACCGGCACCGTCTTCACCAATGTGCAGGCGAGCGGCCGATTCGGCGGCGCCGGGCTGGTGATCGACCGTTTCGCCGGCGATGCGGGCAAGGGCGGGCGGGTGACCGGCGGCGGCCGGTTCGACTTTTCCGCCGCGCACGGCGTCGGGCTCGATCTCGCGCTCAAGGCCGATCACGCCGCGATGATCGCGCGCGACGACATCGCCGCGACCGTTACCGGCACGCTCACCTTCAAATCGGACGGGTCGGGCGGGACGATCGGCGGCGACGTCACGCTCGACCGCAGCCGCTATCGCTTGGGCCAGGCGACCGCGGCGAGCGCGGTGCCGCAGTTGAACATCCGCGAGATCAACCTGCCCGAAGGCGGCGAGGAGGCAGAGGCGCCCACCCGGCCCTGGACGCTCGCCGTGCACGCGCATGCGCCAGGGCAGGTCCGCGTGCTGGGCCTCGGCCTCGACAGCGAATGGAGCGCGGACCTGGCCATCGCGGGTGCGCCGGACGATCCCGCGATCACCGGCCGCGCGACGCTGATCCGGGGCGATTATGATTTCGCGGGTCGCAAGTTCACGCTCGATCGCGGCGTGATCCGCTTCGCCGGCGAATTGCCCGCCAACCCCGCGCTCGACATCACCGCCAATGCCGACAGCACCGGGCTTAACGCGCAGATCCGCGTGACCGGCGTGGCGCTGAAGCCCGAGATCGGCTTCACCAGCGTGCCCGCGCTGCCGCAGGACGAGCTGTTGTCTCGGCTGCTGTTCGGCACCTCGATCACCAACCTGTCCGCGCCCGAGGCGCTGCAACTCGCAGCGGCCGTGGCGGCGCTGCAGAATGGCGGGCGCGGCGGGCTCAACCCGATCAACGCGGTGCGGCGCGCGGCGGGGCTCGATCGCCTGCGCATCCTGCCCGCCGATCCGCAGACCGGGCAGGGCACCTCGATCGCGGCGGGCAAATATGTGACGCGGCGTTTCTATGCCGAGATCGTGACCGACGGGCAGGGCTATAGCGCGACCCAGGCCGAGTTTCAGGTGACGCGCTGGCTGTCGCTCCTCTCCAGCATCTCGACGCTCGGACGGCAGAGCGGCAATGTGCGCGTGTCGAAGGATTATTGATCCCGGCTTTGGTGAACGTGCCATAACAGGATCGATCTGACGGAAAATTCACGTTTTTTGCACGCGGGGACGCGTATCGCGCGATGATGAGCCTCGCGCCGTCTCGCCGGCGGCCGGGCGCCGAAAGGATATCGGGTGTCGCACCGCGTACCGTCGCGAAACCATCTGTTCGACGCATTGCGCGGCCTGGCGGCCGTGGCGGTGATGCTGTTCCACGTCACCAACATCGATCGCGATCCGATGCTGGCCGGCGGCTATCTCGCGGTCGACCTGTTCTTCCTGCTGAGCGGTTTCGTGCTGTGGAACGCCTATGGCGCGCGGCTGGTGGAGGGCCTGTCGGCGGGCGCGTTCCTGCGCATCCGGCTGGTGCGGCTCTATCCGATGTTCGCGATCGGGATGGCGCTGGGGATCGTCCGCGCGCTGGGGGCGATGCATCTCGGCGATCCGCGCGCGCCGACCTGGCCGATGCTGATCGTGCAGACGCTGGCGACCGCGCTGCTGATCCCGTCCGGCGTCAGCGACGAAGGCGTGTTCCCGCTCGACAACCCCGCCTGGTCGCTGTCGCTGGAGGTGATCGTCAACATCGCCTTCTGCCTGTGGATGGTGCGGCGGCCAGACCGGATGCTGGGGATGCTGTGCGTCGTCGTCGCCTTCGCGCTTGTCATGGTCGCTTTGCGCTTCGGGTCGCTCGATACGGGGTGGAAGGCGGCGAACGCCATCGGCGGCCCGATCCGCTGCGCGTTCAGCTTCACGCTCGGCGTGCTGATGGCGCGGCGGGGGATCCATGCCGCGCATGATCCGCGAAGCGGGCGGCTGTTGCCCTATGCCATCCTCGCGCTCGTGCTGGCGGTCATCGCCTTCCCGCCGGGCGCGGCGTTGCGGCCGTGGTTCGATCTCGCCTGCGTGATGATCGTGTTTCCCGCGATCGTGGCGCTGGCGGCGAACGCGCGGATGGCGGGCGCAGGCGCGTGGATCGCGACCGTGCTTGGGGACATGTCCTATCCCCTCTATGCGATCCACTATCCGCTGATCCGGCCGGCGATGGTGCTCTGCGCCCGGTTCCACATCGGCGGCGGCAACGCGATCGTCGCGATCGCGGGATTGTGCCTGGCGTCGGCCGCCCTGCTCGTTCCCGTCGATCGCGTGCTACGCGGCTGGCTCGGCCGCCGGCTTCAGCCGTGCAGGCCCACCACCGTCTTCACCTCCATGAAGTCCGCCAGACCGTAACGCCCGTTCTCGCGGCCGTTGCCCGATTGCTTGTAGCCGCCGAACGGCGCGCCCAGATCGGGGCTCCAGCTGTTGATCGTCACGAGCCCCGCGCGCAGCCGCCCGGCGACCTCGGCCGCCGCCGCCGGATCGCCCGAGATCGTCGCGGACAGGCCGTAGGGCGTGTCGTTGGCGATGCGGATCGCCTCGTCCTGATCGGCATAGCGGGTGATCGTCGCGACCGGGCCGAACGTCTCCTCCTGCGCGATCCGCATTTCGGGCGTCACGTCGGCAAAGAGCGTCGGCTGGATATAATAGCCGGCGTTGCGGCCGTCGGGGCGGCCGGGGCCGCCGGTCACGAGCGTCGCGCCCTCGTCGATCGCCGACTGGATCAGCTCCTGGATCTTGTCGAACTGCGCCTTGTTGACGACGGGGCCGATCTGCTGGCCCATCTCGGCCGGATCGCCGACGCGGGTCTGCTCCATCATCGCCTTCACGAACGCGGTGGCGTCGGCCACCTGGCTGTCGTGCACGAGCAGGCGGGTGGGCGCGATGCAGCTCTGGCCCGAATTGGCGAGCACGCCCGCGACGGTCGGCGGCAGCACGGCCGCCAGGTCCGCGCCCTCCAGCACCAGATTGGCCGCCTTGCCGCCCAGTTCCTGATGGACCCGCTTCACGGTGGCGGCGGCGGCCTGGGCGATCAGGATGCCGGCGCGGGTGGAGCCGGTGAAGCTCACCATGTCGACATCCTTGTGCGCGCTCAGCGCCGCGCCGACGCCGGGGCCGTCGCCCTGCACCAGGTTGAACACGCCGGCGGGCACGCCCGCGGCGTGCATGATCTCGGCCAGGATCGCCGCGCATCCCGGCGCCTCTTCCGAGGGCTTCAGCACCATCGTGTCGCCTGCCGCGAGCGCGGGGGCGACCTTCGCGCAGATCTGGTTCAGCGGCCAGTTCCACGGCGTAATCATCGCGACGACGCCCAGCGGCTCATGCACCACGCGCGCCTTGCCGATCGTCTCCTCGAACTGGAACGCGGCCAGCGCCTTGGCGGTCGCGGCGAAATGGCCGAGCCCGGTGGGCGCCTGCGCCATCGTCGCCAGGCCGATCGGCGCGCCCATCTCCTGGCTGATCGCCTTGGCCAGATCGGGGATGCGCGCCTTGTATTCGGCCATGATCCGCTGGAGCACCGCCTGGCGCTCGTCCACGCTGGTGCGGCTCCAGCTTTCGAACGCGCGGCGTGCGGCGGCGACCGCCTTGTCGGCATCGGCGGCGGTGCCGAGCGTGATTTCGGTGACGGGCTGTTCGGTCGATGGGTCGATCACCGCATGCCGCCGGCCGCCCTCGCTCTTCACCCAGGCGCCGTCGATATAATGGTCGAGATAGCTGTTCATGGTCGATCCTCTCCAGATTCCACGATCGGGTATGGCGACGATCCTTGGGCCCCGCGCGGGTGGGTTGCAACCCGAAACGCGCCGGGCGCGTTCGGGACGTTCGCGATCAAGGAGAAGTTCATGACCCGCTTCACGGGCAAGACCGTCATCGTCACCGGCGCCGCCTCGGGCATCGGCAAGGCCGCCGCGGAGCGCTTCGCGCGCGAGGGCGCGAATGTGCTGGCGCTCGATCTGGACGGGGACAAGCTCGCCAAGGCGCTCTCGGCGCTCCCCGCGGAGCGGCTCGAGACGATGGCGTGCGACACCGCGCGATCGGCCGATGCGCGCGCGGCGGTGGCCAGGGCGGTGGAACGGTTCGGCGGGGTGGACGTGCTGGTCAACAATGCCGGCGTCGCGGTCACGGGCGACGTGACCGACACCGACGAGGAGGATTGGAACCGCGTGATGGCCGTGAACGTGAACGGCTATTTCCACATGGCGAAGGCGGCCCTTCCCGAATTGAAGAAGACGCGCGGCGCGATCGTGCAGACATCGTCCGTCTCGGGTCTGGGCGGCGATTGGGGGATGGCGGCCTACAACGCGTCCAAGGGCGCGGTGACGAACCTGACGCGCGCGATGGCCATGGATCACGGCAAGGACGGGGTGCGCGTCAATGCGGTGAACCCCACCTTCACCGATACCGGCATGACGTCGGATATGAAGGACGAGGCCACCGTCGCCAAATTTCTGGAGCGCATTCCGATGAGGCGTATCGGCCAACCCGAAGACATCGCCGCGGCGATGGCGTTCCTGGCGAGCGAGGATGCGGGCTTCATCACCGGGGTGAACCTGCCCGTTGATGGCGGGCTGACCGCCTCCAACGGGCAGCCTGCGCAGTGAGCGCGCGCGTCGCCCGGATCGATCGCATCGGCGGCCCCGAGGTGATCGAATGGCATGACGTCGACCTGCCGGCCCCGGCCGCCGGCGAGGTGCGGATCGCACACCATGCGGTGGGGCTGAACTTCATCGACGTCTATCACCGCAGCGGAGTCTATCCGGTCAGCCTGCCTTCCGGGCTCGGTAGCGAAGCGGCGGGCACGATCGAGGCGGTGGGCGAGGGCGTCGAGGGCTTTGCCGTAGGCGACCGCGTGGGCACCTTCGGCCCGACGCGCGGCGCCTATGCCAGTGCGCGCAACGTCGCCGCCGATCAGGTCGTGCCGCTGTCCGATGCGGTGGATTTCGACACGGCGGCGGCGATCATGCTGAAGGGCGCGACCGCCGCCTTCCTCGTCGAGGATTGCGCGAAGGTGGCGGCAGGGCAGATGGTGCTCGTCCACGCGGCGGCGGGGGGCGTCGGCCATCTGCTCGTCGGCTGGCTGAAGGCGGTGGGCGCGGTGGTGATCGGCACCGCCGGCACGGCCGGAAAGGCGGCGCGCGCGACTGCGGCGGGCGCTGACCATGTGATCGTCCACACGCAGGAGGATGTCGTCGCGCGCGTCCGTGCGATCACCGACGGGGCCGGCGTGTCGACGGTGTTCGACGGCGTCGGTGCCGCGACCTGGGACGTGTCGCTCGCGAGTGCTGCACGGCGCGGGCTGATCGTGAGCTATGGCAATGCCGGCGGCGCGGTGGAGGGCGTGAAGCTCGCCACGCTGGCGTCGCACGGCTCGCTGTTCGTCACCCGGCCGACCTTGTTCGATTATGCGGTATCGGGCGACGACAAGCGGCGGATCGCCGCGCGCGTCTTCGCGATGCTGGCGCGCGGCGCGATCGTGCCCGAGATCGGCCGCCGCTTTCCGCTCGAACGCACGGCCGACGCGCACCGCGCGCTGGAGGCGGGCGAGACTCAGGGGAGCACGGTGCTGACGCTCTAGCGCTGCGCCAATACTGACCTATGTCAGCATAAATTGCTGTAATCATTGCGCTTTGTCGTCGGGCATTTTGGCGCCTGGTCCGTTTCTCCGTCGGCATCACGCCACCGATGGAGATTTCCATGTATTACCACGACAGCCGCCTGCAATATCCGGTCACCTGCGAGCGACCCGATCCGGCCTTTGCCACGCTGCTGCAACAAGCGATCGGCGGGGTGGAGGGCGAGATCCGCGTCTGCATGCAGTATTTCTTCCAGGCCTGGGGCAATCGCGCGCCGGACTCGAAATATCGCGACATGCTGCTCCACACCGCCACCGAGGAGATCGGCCATATCGAGATGCTGGCAACCGCGGTCGCCCTCAATCTCGACAAGGCGCCGACCTCGCTTCAGGAAGAGGGCGCGGCGGACGGCGTCGTCGGCGCGATCATGGGCGGCGGCAGCGGCAAGGGTGCGATCGAGCACATGATCCACAAGAACCTGTTGTCGGCAGGCCTGGCCGCAATGCCGATGGACTCGGACGGCGTGCCGTTCAACATGAGCCACATCTATGCCAGCGGCAACGTCGCCGCGGACATGTATTGCAACGTCGCGGCGGAAAGCACGGGCCGCGTGCTCGCGGTGCGCCTGTTCAACGCGACCGAGGACGCTGGCATGAAGAAGATGCTGCATTACATGATCGCGCGCGACACGATGCACCAGCAGCAATGGCTTGCGGTGCTGGAGGAACTGGGCGGCCCCGGCGCCAATCTGCCGATTCCCAATTCCTTCCCGCAGGAGCAGGAAGACCAGCAGAACAACTATAATTTCTATGCGACGGCGGTGAACGGCTCGGTGCCCGCAGGCCGTTGGAGCAGCGGGCCGTCGATCGACGGCAAGGGCGAGTTTACCGTCTTCCGCAACGAACCGCTCGGCGACACGCCCGTTCTCGGCGCTTCCAGGCCCGACAGCGCCGCGCAAAGCCAGCAGATCGGCTGAGCGCGAACGAAAAGGCGCCCGGATCGCTCCGGGCGCCTCTCGTCACGGGTGGCGGCATGGTGGTCCCATGCCGCCGCCGATGCGATGTCAGCCGCTGTAATACATGTCGAATTCGACCGGGCTGGGCGTCATTTCCCAGCGCGCGACCTCTTCGAACTTCAGATCGATATAGCTTTCGATCTGGTCGGCGGAGAACACGTCGCCCTTCAGCAGGAAGTCGTGATCCGCCGCCAGGCTGTCGAGCGCTTCGCGCAGCGATGCGCAGACGGTCGGCACCTGGGCCAGTTCGGCGGGCGGCAGGTCGTACAGATTCTTGTCCATCGCCTCGCCGGGATGGATCTTGTTCAGGATGCCGTCCATCCCCGCCATCATCAGCGCCGCATAGGCGAGATAGGGGTTGGCGAGCGCATCGGGGAAGCGGATCTCGACGCGCTTCGCCTTGGGGCCGGTGCCGTACGGAATGCGGCACGATGCCGAACGGTTGCGCGCCGAATAGGCGAGCAGCACGGGCGCTTCGTAACCCGGTACCAGCCGCTTGTAGCTGTTGGTCGAGGGGTTGGTGAAGGCGTTCAGCGCCTTGGCATGCTTGATGATGCCGCCGATGAAGAACAGGCACATGTCCGACAGGCCGGCATAGCCATTGCCCGCGAACAGCGGCTTGCCGCCATCCCAGATCGAGAAATGCGTGTGCATCCCCGAGCCATTGTCCTCCTTGATCGGCTTGGGCATGAACGTCGCCGTCTTGCCGTAAGCGTGCGCGACCTGGTGGACGACATATTTGTAGATCTGCATCCGGTCCGCGGTGGTGGTCAGCGTGCCGAAGGTCATGCCGAGTTCGTGCTGCGCGGCGGCCACCTCGTGATGGTGCTTGTCGCAGGGCAGGCCCATCTCGAGCATGGTCGACACCATCTCGCCGCGGATGTCGACCGCGCTGTCGACCGGGGCAACGGGGAAGTAACCGCCCTTGGCGCGCGGACGGTGTGCCAGATTGCCGCCCTCATATTCGCGGCCGGTGTTGGTCGGCAGCTCGATATCGTCGATCTTGAAATAGGAGCCGGCATAGTTGGTGTCGAACTGCACGTTGTCGAACATGAAGAACTCGGCCTCGGGGCCGACATAGATGGTGTCGCCGACGCCCGTGGTCTTGAGATAGGCCTCGGCGCGCTTGGCGGTGGAGCGCGGATCGCGCGCGTACAGCTCGCCCGTCGACGGCTCGACGATGTCGCATACCAGGATCAGCATCGGCGTGGCCGAGAACGGATCGGTCCACACCGCGCCCAGATCCGGCTTCAGGATCATGTCCGACTCGTTGATCGCCTTCCAGCCCTCGATCGAGGAGCCGTCGAACATCAGCCCGTCGGTCAGCTCGTCCTCGCCGATGACGCTCGCGACCATCGTCAGATGCTGCCATTTGCCCTTGGGATCGGTGAAGCGCAGATCGACCCACTCGATCTCCTGCTCCTTGATCATGTTCAGGACGTCGTTGGCCGAATTCGCCATGTTTTCGCTTCCTTGGTTAGAACGTCAGAAAAAACTCTGGGGACTAGAGCGCGTCCTCGTCGCGTTCGCCGGTGCGGATGCGCAGCGCGGTCTCGACGGGGATGACGAAGATCTTGCCGTCGCCGATGCGGCCGGTCTGCGCGGCGCCCGCGATCGCCTCCACCACGCGTTCGGCGAGCGAATCCTCCACGACGACCTCGAGCTTCACCTTGGGGAGGAAATCGACCACATATTCGGCGCCGCGGTACAGTTCGGTATGGCCCTTCTGGCGGCCGAAGCCCTTGGCCTCGGTCACCGTGATACCCGACACGCCGACTTCGTGCAGCGCTTCCTTCACCTCATCCAGTTTGAACGGTTTGATGATGGCTTCGATCTTCTTCACGCAACGCCCCCGGACCCGATGAATCGATAGTCGCCCCATGGGCGCCTTGCACCAAACGTGCCAGCGCCGCGCCCCTGGGGCAACAGGCGAAATGGTAAGCAAAACATGAAGATCGCTGCCCGCGAATCGGGCATATCCGCAACGGCTGCCCAAGGACGCGGCAGCGATGCGCCTCGCAAGCCGGATTGGAGGCGGCCGGCGTTCGGGATCGCGGCGGCCGCCGCGCTCACGCCGGCCGCCCGATCGTCACGCCGCGACGGCCTCGCGCGCCAGCCAGTCCTCGAGCCACTTGATCGTATAGGCGCCCTCCTGGAACTCGGGGTCCTCGATCAGGTCGCGGTGGAGCGGGATGGTGGTCTTCATCCCCTCGATCACGAATTCCTCCAGCGCACGCCGCAGCCGCGCGATGCAGCGCTCTCGCGTGGTGCCATAGACGATCAGCTTGGCGATCATGCTGTCGTAATAGGGCGGCACGCGGTAGCCGGCATAGAGGCCGCTATCGACGCGGACGTGCATGCCGCCGGGGGCGTGGAACTGCTTCACCAGCCCGGGCGAGGGCGCAAAGGTGCGCGGATCCTCGGCGTTGATCCGGCATTCGATCGCATGGCCGGTGAAGCGCACCTGATCCTGCGTTACCGACAGCGGGCACCCCTCCGCCACGCGGATCTGTTCGCGCACCAGGTCGATCCCCGTAATCATCTCGGTGACGGGATGCTCGACCTGGAGCCGGGTGTTCATCTCAATGAAGTAGAATTCGCCCGCTTCCCACAGGAACTCGATCGTCCCCGCGCCGCGATAGCCCATATCGGCCATCGCCTTGGCCACCACGCCGCCCATGCGCTCGCGCTCGGCGGGCGTGATGATCGGCGAGGGCGCCTCCTCCAGCACCTTCTGGTGGCGGCGCTGGAGCGAACAGTCGCGCTCGCCCAGATGGATCGCGACGCCGTTGCCGTCACCGAACACTTGGAACTCGATATGGCGCGGATTGCCGAGATATTTCTCCATATAGACGGTGGCATCGCCGAACGCCGCCTTTGCCTCGGTGCCCGCCTGCTGCATCAGCGTCTCGAGCTGGTCCTCGGACGCGCACACCTTCATGCCGCGCCCGCCGCCGCCCGACGCCGCCTTGATGATGACCGGATAGCCGATCTCGGCGGCGAGGCGCTTGGCCTCGGCCACGTCGCTGATCGCCCCGTCCGAGCCCGGCACCAGCGGCAGGCCGAGCCGCCCCGCGGTGCGCTTGGCCTCCACCTTGTCGCCCATGGTGCGGATATGCTCGGGCTTGGGCCCGACGAAGATCAGGCCGTGAAGCTCGACGATCTCGGCGAAGCGCGCGTTCTCGCTGAGGAAGCCATAGCCGGGGTGGATCGCGTCGGCGCCCGACACTTCGGCGGCCGAAATGATGTTGGGGATGTTCAGATAGCTGTCGGTCGCGGACGGCGGCCCGATGCAGATCGCCTCGTCCGCCAGGCGCACGTGCATCGCATCGGTATCGGCGGTGGAATGCACGGCCACCGTCTTGATGCCCATTTCATGGCAGGCCCGGTGGATGCGCAGCGCGATCTCGCCGCGGTTGGCGATCAGCAGCTTGCGGATCGGCCGGTGGGGCTGCGTCGAACCCGGCATCAATCGACCACGATGAGCGGCTGATCGAATTCGACCGGCTGGCCGTTCTCGACGAACACCGCGCTGACCGTGCCGGCGCTGGGGGCGAGGATCGGGTTCATCACCTTCATCGCCTCGACGATCAGCAGCGTGTCGCCGGCCGCGACCCGCTGGCCGACGCCGGCGAAGGGCTTGGCGCCGGGCTCGGCCGACAGATAGGCGGTGCCGACCATCGGCGAGCGGACTGTATTGGCCGATACTGCCGGGGCGGATGCCCCCGTCTCGCTCGCGATCGCCGCGGCGGGCAGCGTCGGGGCGGGCGCGGCGGCCGGCGGCGGTGCATAATGCGCCACCGATGCGACGGGCGCGGCCTTGCGCGCCACGCGGATCTTGCGATCGCCGTCCTCGACCTCGATCTCGGTCAGCTGGGTGGTATCGAGCAGTTCGGCGAGCTGGCGGACGAGTTCCACGTCGACCCGGATCGCATCGTCTTGGGGCTGTGTCATGGCCAAGCCTCCTGTCAGATGCGCGCCGCCGCTTCAAGCGCGAGCATGTAGGAAAGCGCGCCGAAACCGGCGATCGTTCCGCGTGCGGCCTGCCCGACGAGGCTCACATGGCGAAACGCCTCGCGCCGGTGCGGGTTGGACAGATGCACCTCGATCACCGGCGTCCTCACCGCCTTGATCGCATCGTGGATCGCCACGGAGGTGTGCGTAAAGCCCGCGGCGTTGAGCAGCACGGCGCGCGCCTCGCGCGCCTGCGCCTCGTGCAGCCAGTCGACCAGATGACCTTCATGGTTGGACTGGCGCAGGTCGATCTCCAGCCCAAGCTCGCGGGCGCGATCCTCCAGCCGGCCGGCGATGTCGTCCAGCGTATCGTGGCCGTAGATCTCGGGCTCGCGCAGGCCGAGCAGGTTCAGGTTGGGGCCGTTCAGGACATAGATGGTGTCGGGCATCGTCGCGCTATGGCCTCGCAAATGGGGATGGCCCGGTCTATATCGGTGCCGGAGATACCGCCATGGCCACGATACCCGAAAGTGAGAACGCGCCGCTCGATATCCGCGAGCAGATCGCGCGGATCGACAAGCTGATCGTCGAGGCGGGCAAGACCCGGCAGGACACGCGCTTCGCGCCGCTCACGCTGGTGTTCACCGGAATGGGTGCCGCGGCCGCCTTCTTCGCCGCCGGCGTGGCCTTCACCAAGCTTCTCATTCACTGAGTTTAATTCATGCACAATGACGGAACCGTGTCGATCACGGTCAATGGCGACCACAAGCGTGTGGCCGCGGGCCTCAGCATCGCGGCGCTTGCCTCCGAACTGGGGCTGGTGCCCGAAAAGGTCGCGGTGGAGCGCAACCTCGAGGTCGTGCCACGCTCGACGCTCGGCGAGGTGATGGTCGAGGACGGCGACGATTTCGAGATCGTGCATTTCGTCGGCGGCGGGGATCATCCGCGCCCGATCGCGGACGACAGCTGGAGCGTGGCGGGCCGCACCTTCCGCTCGCGGCTGATCGTCGGCACGGGCAAGTACAAGGATTTCGCCCAGAACGCCGCGGCGCTCGCGGCATCGGGTGCGGAGATCGTGACGGTGGCGGTGCGCCGCGTGAACGTCAGCGACCCGAACGCGCCGATGCTCACCGACTTCATCGATCCGAAGAAAATCACCTATCTGCCCAATACCGCGGGCTGTTTCGATGCCGAATCGGCGATCCGCACGCTGCGTCTGGCGCGCGAGGCGGGCGGTTGGGATCTGGTGAAGCTGGAGGTGCTGGGCGAGGCCCGCACGCTCTATCCCGACATGGTCGAGACACTGCGCGCGACCGAGGTGCTGGCCAGGGAGGGGTTCCTGCCGATGGTCTATTGCGTGGACGACCCGATCGCGGCGAAGCGGCTGGAGAATGCGGGCGCGGTGGCGATCATGCCGCTCGGCGCGCCGATCGGCTCGGGGCTGGGCATCCAGAACCGCGTGACGATCCGCCTGATCGTCGAGGGGGCAGGCGTGCCCGTGCTGGTCGATGCGGGCGTGGGCACCGCGAGCGACGCGGCGGTCGCGATGGAGCTCGGCTGCGACGGCGTGCTGATGAACACCGCGATCGCCGAGGCCAAGGACCCGATCATGATGGCGTCGGCGATGTGCCACGCGGTGGAGGCGGGGCGCCTGTCCTATCTGGCCGGGCGGATGGGGCAGCGTCGCTACGCCGATCCGTCGAGCCCGCTCGCCGGCCTGATCTGAGCCGGAGGGTTCGCGCCGGGATCGCGCGGAGGAACCCCGTTTCGGTTCGGCCGTTAATCCCTTGCGAAACCAACGGACACGGTGTCCGCGACCGCGATGGAGGCCATCATGGGCGAACTGACCGACAAGATCAAAGGCAATGTCGACGAAGCCGTCGGCAAGGTGAAGCAGGCGATCGGCGGCCATCAGGGCGATTCCGAACTCCACGACGAGGGCGCCGCGCAGGAGCTGAAGGGCAAGGGCGAGCAGGCCAAGGGCTCGGTCAAGGGCGCGCTCGGCGACGATATCTGATCGACGCGAACCGATGATGCGATGGGCCGCTCCGGGATGCCGGGGCGGCCCTTTTTGCGTCGTACTGGTCTCGGCAAGGAGAATCTGGAGCGAACGACGCTGGTTCGATTCATCTAGGCAGTCCTTGCCCAGCCACCGGAGCAGCGTCACGCAAATCCATTCCAGAGTTTGCCGACATGACATCGATCCGTTCGCCCTGAGCTTGTCGAAGGGCCTGACCCGAATGCGAATCTACGCCTGCGGAGAGCGTGCTTCGACAAGCTCAGCACGAACGGATCTCGTGATCGGATCAGGCTAATGTCAGCCCGCTTTAGATCGCCTTGACCTGCCCGCCCAGATCGAGCGTCTCGCCGCGCGTCACGATCACCCAGTCGCCGAGTTTCGTCGCGCCGAACAGCTTCTTCGCGAACGCGACGGGCACGCCGATACAGCCATGCGTGGCATAGTCCGCCGCGATCGGGCTGCCGTGGATCGACACGCCGTCGTTGGTCAGCCGCAGCATGTACGGCATCGGCGCGTGATAGAGGTTGGAGACGTGGTGCGCGTCCTTCTGC
Organism: Sphingomonas sp. CROZ-RG-20F-R02-07; assembly: GCF_022662335.1. Lineage (GTDB taxonomy): Bacteria > Pseudomonadota > Alphaproteobacteria > Sphingomonadales > Sphingomonadaceae > Sphingomonas. Next base: position 387,191 of record NZ_JAKNQJ010000001.1, read on the forward strand.
GTGATCGGGAACACGCCGAGCGGCGTCGGCATGCCGTCGTCGCCATAGATCACCGCGGTCGTCCCGATCTCATAGCCGCCGCGGAAGATCGAGAGCACGCTCGCCTTGGTATCCACGGTGATGAGGATGGGGCCGGCGGGTACGCCTGCCTCGTCCCAGAACCAGTCGCCGAACCGGATCGCGCCATGCGTATCGAGCACGCGGCGGATGACCGTGCCAGCGGGCGCCGTTCGCGGTTGGGCGGGTGCGGGTGCGGGTGCGGCGGGCAGGGGCGTGGGCGCGGGGGCGGCGGAGGCCAGCTTCGCCGGATCCACCGCGATCGGGACCGGCCTGGCAGGGCGCGGCGTGGGCGAGGCGGCGGCGGCGCGGGTCGCGAGCGTCGGCGCAGCGGTCGGGGCGGTCGCGAGCCGGGCGCCGATCGCGACGACGCCGAGGAGCAGAATTGCCTGTGCGCCGCTGCGCGCGATCGCTGCCATGTTCGTGCTCCGGATGGTTGCCGGCCTTCCCGATCGCGCAAAGTCGCGCGCGCCGCCAGCGCCGAATCGGGCGCGTGTCGGATCGGGACGCCCGGCGCGCGCGTTTACCTTTTCAGCGCGGAGAGCGTCAGGCGGGGGGTGATCGCCTCGATATCGGTCTTGAGATGGAGCAGCCGCACACCGGTTTCGGCCATCGCGCGGTCGAGCGCGGGGGCAAAATCCGCGGTGCGCGTGATCGTCTCCGCCCAGCCGCCATAGGCCCGCGCGAGTGCGGCAAAATCGGGGTTGCCGAGCGCCGTCGCGGTCGTCCGGCCGGGGAACTCGCGCTCCTGGTGCATGCGGATCGTGCCGTAGGCGCCGTTGTCGATCACCAGTATGAGTACGTTCGCGCCGTGCTGCACCGCGGTCGCCAGCTCCTGGCCGTTCATCAGGAAACAGCCATCGCCCGCCAGCGCCACGACGCACCGGCCGGGATCGCGCACGCTCGCGGCGATCGCGGCGGGCAGGCCATAGCCCATCGCGCCCGCGGTCGGCGCGAGCTGCGTGCCGGGCCCGGCATAGCGCCAGTAACGATGCCACCAGCCGCTGTAATTGCCCGCGCCGTTGCAGATGACGGTGTCCGCCGGAAGCGCATCGCGCATCGCCGCGACGCAGGGGCCGAGATCGAGCGCGACGTCGCCCCGCGGGCGCGGCGTGGACCAATCCCGATACTCGGCATGCGCCTCGCGCGCCGCCTCCAGCGGCGGCAGATCGATCGAGAGCAGCGCATCGGCGAACCGCGCCATGCCGGCACAGATGGCCAGATCGGCATGATAGGTCCGCTCCAGCTCCTCGGGATCGGGATGGACATGGACGATGCGCTGCCCCGGATGATCCGGCGTGACGAGCGCATAGCCGTCGGTCGTCGCCTCGCCGAGCCGCGCGCCGATCACCAGCAACAGGTCCGCGTCGCGGATCCGCGCGGTCAGCCGGGGATTGGGACCATAGCCGAGATTGCCCGCCCAGGCAGGGCTGGCATTGGCGATCGCATCCTGCCGGCGGAACCCGCTGGCGACGGGCACGCCGCTCCGCTCCGCCCACGCCGCCACGTCGCGCGCGGCCGCCTCGTCCCAGCCGGCACCGCCGACGATCATTATCGGCCGTTCGGCTTCGGCGAGCATCCCGGCGAGCGCGCCCATCGCGACCGGATCGGCGGCCTGCACCAGCCGTTCCACCCGCGGCCGGTCGACCGCCGCCACCGTGTCGAGCAGCATGTCCTCGGGCAGCGCCAGCACCACCGGGCCCGGCCGCCCGTTCATCGCGGTGGCATAGGCGCGCGCGACATATTCGGGGATGCGGCGGGCATCGTCGATCCGCGCCGCCCATTTGGCGAGTGGCGCGAACATCGCGGCGAAATCCACCTCCTGAAACGCCTCGCGGTCGCGCGTGCCGCGATCGACGTCGCCGATGAAGAGGATCATCGGCTGCGAATCCTGCATCGCCACATGGACGCCGATCGAGGCGTTGGTCGCGCCCGGCCCGCGCGTGACGAAGGCGATGCCGGGCCGGTGGGTGAGCGTGCCGTCCGCGCACGCCATGAACGCCGCGCCGCCCTCCTGCCGGCACGTCACGAGGTCGATCGCCGGGGTGTCGTGCAGCGCGTCGAGCACCGCGAGGAAGCTTTCGCCGGGCACGGTGAAGATGCGTTCGCAGCCCTGTGCGACGAGTTGGTCGACGAGGATGCGGCCGCCGGTTCGGATTTCGGTCATGCGCGGGTTCTGGCGCCCGGCGGCGCCGCTGTCGAGACTTGGGCCGTCGAGACTTGGGCCGTCGAGACTTGGCATGCGGCGGTGGACGCGGTTAGTCTCGCCGTGACGACGGACGCTCACCGCGGCGCCCGCGCTGTGCTGGAGAGACCGATGACTGAATGGACGCTCGTCGCCGATGGGCTGCGTTTCCCCGAAGGCCCCGTGGCGATGGCCGATGGCAGCGTCATCCTGGTCGAGATCGAAGCCGGGCGGATTACCCGGGTGCACGCGAATGGCCAAAAGGAGACGATCGCGGAGCCGGGCGGCGGCCCCAACGGGCTCGCGATCGGCCCGGACGGCAAGCTGTATTGCTGCAACAATGGCGGCTTCAACTTCGTCGAACAGGGCGGCTATCTCGCGCCGCACGGCCAGGCGGACGATTATTCCGGCGGCCGGATCGAGCGGATCGACCTGGCGACCGGCGCGATCGAGACGCTCTATGCCGATGGCGATTTCGACTGCCGCCTGCGTGGCCCCAACGACATCGTCTTCGACGATGCGGGCGGCTTCTGGTTCACCGATCACGGCAAGACCCGCCCGCGCGAGCGCGACGTCACCGGCATCTTCTACGCCAAGGCCGACGGCAGCCATCTGGCCGAGGTGATCTTTCCGAGCGAGAATCCGAACGGAATCGGCCTCTCGCCCGACGGCAAGCGGCTCTATGCCGCCGAGACCTATACCTGCCGGCTGATGGCATTCGACGTCATGGCGCCGGGCCGGGTGAAGCCCGACGCGGGGCCGGGCGGGCCGGGCATCCCGCTCTACCGCCCGGCCGGCTACAAATTCTTCGATTCGCTCGGGCTGGAGGCGTGCGGCAACATCTGCGTCGCGACGATCGGCGAATGCGGCATCTCGGTGATCTCGCCCGCCGGCGAACTGGTCGAGTTCGTGCCGACCGACGACGTGTTCACCACCAACATCTGCTGGGGCGGCGCGGATATGCGCGATGCCTATGTCACCTGTTCGGGCACCGGGCGGCTCGTCCGGACGCGCTGGCCGCGGCCGGGCCTGCGATTGCAGTATCCGTAACGCGCACGCGTTGACCTGCCGCCCCGCGCGTCGCTATCGCGGCCAGAAGTTGGAGAGAGCCGGATGAACAAGCTGTACGCCGATGCCGCCGCCGCGCTGGACGGGCTATTGTTCGACGGGATGACGATCTGCGCTGGCGGGTTCGGCCTGTGCGGCATCCCCGATCGGCTGATCGACGCGATCCGCGACGCGGGAACGAAGGACCTGACGATCGCGAGCAACAATGCCGGGATCGACGGCGAGGGGCTCGGCAAGCTGCTGCGCACGCGGCAGGTGAAGAAGATGATCTCGAGCTATGTCGGCGAGAACAAGGAGTTTGAGCGGCAATATCTCTCCGGCGAGCTGGAGGTGGAATTCTGCCCGCAAGGCACGCTCGCCGAACGCTGCCGCGCGGGCGGCGCGGGCATTCCCGGCTTTTACACCCGCACCGGCGTCGGCACGCTGGTGGCCGAGGGCAAGGAGGTGAAGACTTTCGACGGCGAGGATTATATCCTCGAACGCGGCATCCGCGCCGATCTGGCCATCATCAAGGGGTGGAAGGCAGACGAGAGCGGCAACCTGGTGTTCCGCAAGACCGCGCGTAACTTCAACGCGCCGATGGCCACCGCGGGCAAGGTCTGCGTCGCCGAGGTGGAGGAGGTGGTGCCGACCGGCAGCCTCGATCCCGATCACATCCACCTGCCCGGCATCTATGTGAAGCGGATGATCGTCGGCAGCCCCTATGACAAGCGCATCGAGTTCCGCACGGTGCGCGAGCGCGCCGCGGCGTGATGCGCGTGTCGCCCCGGGCCGCCCTGGCATCGGCGCTGCTGCTGGGAGGGTGCGCGACCGTGGCACCCTCGGCGCAAACGGCATCGGTGCCGCCGTCGATGCAATATCTCTATGGCTCGGGCGAGGCGGCGGCGCTGTCGGAACAGGCCTATACCGCGCTGACCGAGCATGTCCGGATGTTCGTCGCCTCGCGCGCGGCCAAGCCCGGCCCGCGCCAGTCGGTGATCCTGGCACCCGGCACCACGCTCGAACGGATGGTCACGCTGCCCTGTGGCGACAAGCCGGTCGCCGCGGTGTTCGACATGGACGAGACCGCGGTGCTGAACCTCGGCTATGAATATGACGCGGCGCGGCGCGCGGGCCCCTACGACCAGGCGCGCTGGGATCGTTGGGAGCGGACCGGTGGCGACCGGATCGTCGCGGCGCCGGGTGCGGCCCGCGCCTTCTACGAATTGCGGCGGATGGGCGTCACCGTCATCGTCAACAGCAACCGGACCGCGGCCGCCGCGAACCAGACCGCGCAGGCGCTGGCGGGTGCGGGGCTCGGCCGCTTCGTGCACGGCGAGACGCTGTTCCTGCGCGGCGATGTGGACGGCAAGGCGGCCAAGGACGGGCGGCGCACCGCGATCGCTGCGCGCTGGTGCGTGGCGGCGATGGCGGGGGATCAGCTCGCCGACTTCACCGATCTGTTCGACCAGCCGCCCGCCACGCGGCGGGCGGCGGTGTCGGCGGTGCCGGCGTCGCGCTTCTTCGGGGTCTGGTGGTTCGTGCTGCCCAACCCGGTCTATGGCACGGGGCTGGAGGGCGGCTGGAACGACGTGTTCCCCGCCGGCAAACGCTGGGCGGACGCCCCGGCCAAGGGAGAGCGATGATGGCGTGGGACCGCAACCAAATGGCCGCGCGCGCCGCACGGGAGCTGCGCGACGGCTATTACGTCAACCTGGGCATCGGCATCCCGACCTTGGTCGCGAACAATATTCCGGAGGGCATGACGGTCACGCTGCAGAGCGAGAACGGGATGCTGGGGATCGGACCCTTCCCCTATGACGACGAGGTCGATCCCGACCTCATCAACGCGGGCAAGCAGACGATCAGCGAGTTGCCGCAATCGGCCTATTTCAGTTCCGCCGACAGCTTCGCGATGATCCGCGGCGGGCATATCGACCTGACCGTGCTCGGCGCGATGGAAGTGTCCGAAGGGGGCGACATCGCCAACTGGATGATCCCCGGCAAGATGATAAAGGGCATGGGCGGCGCGATGGATCTGGTCGCCGGCGTCAAGCGGATCATCGTGGTGATGGACCATGTCGCCAAGGACGGCAGCCCCAAGTTCATCCCCGCCTGCACCCTGCCGCTGACGGGCCGCAACGTGGTGGACATGATCGTCACCGATCTGGCGGTGTTCCAGCGGCCCGACCACATCGTGCCGTTTCGCCTGATCGAGACCGCGCCGGGCGTCTCCGCCGACGAGATCGCCGCCAAGACGACGGCGCACTACACCGCCTGACCCCGCCGAAACGGAGGCGTCCGGCCTCGTCGTTCCCGGCACCCGCTTCTAGCCTGCACCCGATCGAGAAGGGTGGGGGTGCGATATGGGGCGGGCGAAGATCGGCGATCTGGCGGTCGGCGAACTCGATCCGGCGGGGCAGCCGGTTCGCGAGATCTATGCCCGCAACGATCCCATGTACGGCGTGTATCGCACCGCCAAGCGGGTGTGCGTCCAGTTCGCCGACGATGCCGATCGCGAAGGGGCGCAGCGCAAGGCGATGGTGCCGCTGGCGGCGCTGCGCGGCGACATCAACGGCCTGATCGACGGTTGGCGAACGAGCGATCGCTACCGTGCCAAGGCGCGCCGGCGGCGGTTCGATCGCGGCACCGCCGATGCGCTGATTTCGGCGCTGGAGGAGGATCCCGCCGGCGCGCTTCATCAACTGACGGCGGTGCGGGCGACGATCGTCGACGGGCGGACGGCGATCGGCCGCTTCCAGTATCTCGGCATGGCGCTGGCGATCGTCGTCCTGGTGTTCCTGTCGCTGTGGCTGACGAGCCTGCGGGCGATCTCGTCCTCGCCGGTCACGACCGTCTATACGCACGACGTGCTGATCGCCATCGGGGGCGGGGCGCTCGGCGCGTTCCTGTCGATCGCCATGGGCCTGAAGTCGCGCACCGTGCTGCCCGATCTGCAATGGGTCGCGAACCTGTGCGATGCCGTGCTGCGGATGGTGGTCGGGATCGTCGCGGGTGCGATCTTCTTGTGCCTGTTGCGCGGCGGCTTCGGGCTGACCTTCGCGTCGCTGAGCGCAGCGTGCAGGGTGGGGGAGGACGGGTGCGATCCCCATCAGGGATGGATGCAGATCTTCGCGCTCGGCTTCGTGGCCGGTTTCTTCGAACGGCTTGTGCCCGACCTGCTCGACAAGGCGGGAGCGTCGGCGCGGACATCCGCGGCGGCGGCGGAAAAACCCGTAGTACCGCCCGTGGCATCGCCTGTGATGCCGCCCGCCGCCCCGCCCGCCATGCTGCGATCGGCCGAGGCCGACGAGTCGGGCGATTGCCTGTGTGATCACCCCTTGGCGGCCGAGGATGCGACTCCCGACTGGGCGCTGCCGGCGGCGACGGGCGGCGTCGCGGGAGAGCGGTCATGACCTATCGATTGACATGGTTGGAGGACGTCCTGCTCGGTGCGGGCTTGAAGGTCGCCGCGGTGGACGGCTGGAAGACGCGTGGCCTGGCCGATGCGGGCGATCCCAAGGGCATTATCTGCCATCACACCGGCTGCGGCGCGGTGACGGGCAACATGCCGAGCCTGAACACGATCGTGCATGGCCGCACCGATCTGCGCGGGCCACTGTCGCAGCTCGCGCTCGGGCGCGATGGCACCTTCTACCTCGTCGCCGCCGGCTTCGCGCAGCATGCGGGCCAGGGATCGTGGCAGGGCATCACCACGGGCAATTCGAGCTTCATCGGCATCGAGGCCGAAAATGACGGGCGGCTGGCGAACGGCGTGGCGGTCGAGCCCTGGCCCGAGGTTCAGGTCGATGCCTGCCGCCGCGGCGTCGCGGCGATCCTCAGCCGGATCGGCGCCAACGCCGTCATGTGCGCTGGCCACAAGGAATTCGCGCTGCCCCAGGGCCGCAAGGACGATCCGCTGTTCGACATGCTCACGTTCCGTGCGGCGGTCGCGGCGATCATGGCCGGCTCGGGTCCGGTGCGGCCCGCCATTCCCGCCATCGACGACGCGGCACGGCCGACGATGCGGCGCGGCGGCACGGGCGATCGGGTCAAGGCGCTGCAGGCGGCGATCGGGCAACCCGTCGATGGCGTGTTCGGCGCGCATACCGAGGCGGCGGTCCGCGCGTGGCAGGTGGCCCACCGGCTCGTTCCCGATGGGATCGTGGGCCCGCGATGCTGGGCCGTGCTGGACGCCGCGAATTAGTCTCGTTCCAGCACGATTGTTGCGGAGAATGGTTGCGTCGCTGGCCGTTTCGGTTACCGGGTGCGGTCATGTCCGACCGGCCACGCACGCTGTACGAAAAGATCTGGGACGCCCATGTCGTGGAACGTCGCGACGATGGCACCTGCCTGATCTATATCGACCGGCACCTCGTCCATGAGGTGACGAGCCCGCAGGCGTTCGAGGGGCTGCGCGCTGCCGGCCGGCGGGTGCGGCGGCCCGATCTGACGCTGGCGGTGCCCGATCACAATCTGCCGACGACGCCGCGCGTCGATGCCGCCGGGCGGCTCATCCCGATCGCGGACGCCGAAAGCGCGCAGCAGCTCGATGCGCTGCGCCGCAACACCGCCGAATTCGGCATCGACTATATCGACGCGACCGCGGCCGAACAGGGCATCGTCCATGTGATCGGGCCCGAACTGGGCTTCACGCTGCCCGGCACCACATTGGTCTGCGGCGACAGCCACACCTCGGCGCATGGTGCGCTGGGGGCGCTCGCCTTCGGGATCGGCACCAGCGAGGTCGAGCATGTGCTCGCCACGCAGACGCTGCTTCTGAGCCCGTCCCGGACGATGGAGGTGCGCGTCGACGGCACGCTCGGCTTCGGCGTGTCGGCCAAGGACGTGATCCTGTCGATCATCGGGCGGATCGGCGCGGCGGGCGGCACCGGCCATGTGATCGAATATACCGGCGAGGTGATCCGCGGCCTATCGATCGAGGGGCGGCTGACGGTCGCCAACATGTCGATCGAGGGCGGCGCGCGCGCCGGGCTGGTCGCCCCCGACGAGACGACCTTCGCCTATCTGAAGGGCCGGCGGATGGCGCCGACGGGCGCGGCATGGGACCGCGCGGTCACGTGGTGGCGCGCGCTGGCGACCGATCCGGGCGCCGCCTATGACCGGACGGTACGGCTGGACGCGACCGTCATCGCGCCGGCGCTCACCTGGGGCACCAGCCCCGAGGATGTCGTGCCGATCACCGGCACCGTGCCCGATCCCGACAGCTTCGCCGATCCGTCCAAGCGCGAGGCGGCGCGCAAGTCGCTGGCCTATATGGGGCTGACGCCGGGCGCCGCGATGCAGGACGTGGCCGTGCAGCACGTCTTCATCGGCAGCTGCACCAACAGCCGGATCGAGGATCTGCGCGCTGCCGCATCGGTGGCGAACGGGCGGCATGTGGCCGACGGGGTGCGCGCGCTGGTCGTGCCCGGATCGGGGCTGGTGAAGCGCCAGGCCGAGGCCGAGGGGCTCGACCGGATCTTCGCGAGCGCCGGCTTCGAATGGCGCGAGCCGGGCTGTTCGATGTGTCTTGCCATGAACCCCGACAAGGTGCCGCCGGGCGAACGCTGCGCCTCGACCAGCAACCGCAATTTCGTCGGGCGGCAGGGGCCGGGTGCGCGCACCCATCTCGTCAGCCCGGCGATGGCGGCGGCGGCGGCGGTGACGGGCCGGTTGGCCGACGTACGTGATCTGATGGGAGCGGAATGATGCGCAAGGTGTTGGCATTGCTGATCTGCGGCACGGTTGTCAGCGGCGTGGCCGCCTATGTCGCTTCGGCGCGCATGGCGCCCTCGACGATCGCCATCGCCGACCGATGAACCCCGTCCGCTCCGTTGCCGGCGGCGCCTACCCCTGGGGCGCGAAGAACGTCGATACCGACGTCATCATCCCCGCGCACTGGCTGAAGACGATCACCCGCGCGGGGCTGGGCCGCGGCGCGTTCGAGACGGTGCGCGCGCAACCGGGCAACATCTTCGACGATCCGGCCTATGCGGGCAGCCCGATCCTGATCGCGGGTGACAATTTCGGCTGTGGCTCCAGCCGCGAGCACGCCGCCTGGGCGCTCGCCGACATGGGCGTGCGCGCGGTGATCGCGCCGAGCTTTTCCGACATCTTTTCGGGCAACGCGTTCAAGAACGGCATCGTCGCGGTCGTGCTGCCGCAGCCCGCGGTCGACCGGCTGATCGCAGTCGCGCGCGAACAGCCGATCACGATCGATCTGGAGACGATGACGGTCACCACGCCGTTCCAGGATCGGTTCGTCTTCGAACTCGACGCGTTCCGTCGCCAATGCCTGATGGAGGGGCTGGACGAGGTCGGGCTGACGCTGGCAAGGGATACCGCGATTTCGAAATTCGAGCATGAGGTGGCGGATCACCGCCCCTGGCTCCAGCGGGAGAGCGGATATGCGGGCATTGCTGTCGAGGGCGCCGGGCGGACCTGAAACGCTGGAACTGGCCGACGCGCCCGATCCGGTCGTGGCGCCGGGGCAGGTGGTGGTCGCGGTGCGGGCCTGCGCGATCAACTATCCCGACGTGCTCATCATCGAGGACAAATACCAGTTCAAGCCTCAGCGCCCCTTCGCGCCCGGCGGCGAGATCGCCGGTGTGATCGACAGTATCGGCGAGGGCGTCACGGGCTGGACGGTGGGAGACCGGGTGATCGCGATGATCGGTCATGGCGGCCTGGTCGAGAAGGTCGCGGTCGATCCCGCGCGCATGTACCGCCTGCCCGAAGGGCGCAGCTTCGCCGAGGGCGCCTCGCTGATCCTGACCTATGGCACGACGATCCACGCGCTGCGCGATCGCGGCCATCTGAAGGCGGGCGAGACGTTGCTGGTGCTGGGTGCGGCCGGCGGCGTGGGGCTCGCCGCGATCGAACTCGGCAAGGCGTTCGGCGCCACCGTCGTCGCCGCGGTTTCGTCCGAGGAAAAGGCGGCGGCGGCCAAGGCGGCGGGCGCCGACACGACGCTCGTCTATCCGCGCGGACCGTTCGACAAGGATCAGTCCAAGGCGCTCGCCGAACAGTTCAAGGCGGCGGTCGGCAAGGGCGGCGCGGACGTGATCTACGATCCGGTCGGCGGCGATTATGCCGAGCCCGCGCTGCGGTCGATCGCGTGGGAGGGCCGCTATCTGGTGGTCGGCTTCCCCGCCGGCATTCCCCGATTGCCGCTGAACCTCACCCTGCTCAAGAGCTGCGACGTGTGCGGTGTGTTCTGGGGCGCGTTCGCGGCGCGCGATCCGCAGGCGAACGCCGCGCATATGGATCACCTCTTCCGTCTGTGGGAGGAGGGCCGGATCGCCCCGCGCGTGACCGAGACGTTCGCGTTCGAGCGCGGCGGCGACGCGATCGCCAAGATGGCGGGGCGGGGCGCCATCGGCAAGCTGGTGGTCGAGGTGGCCGGGGGCTGAGGCGTGAACCCGGCGGGCCATGTCGCGATCGTCGGCGGCGGCTTCAGCGGGACGCTCCTCGCGATCAACCTGCTCCGGTTCGCAGGGCCGCGCGCCACGCTGATCGACCGGGCGGCCGACCGGATCGGGCGCGGCGTCGCCTATAGCGCGATCGGCGCGGACCAGTTGCTCAACGTCCGCGCGGGCGGGATGAGCGCCTTTCCCGACGATCCCGGCCATTTCGCGCGCTGGGCGGCGGCGCGCGGCGCGGGCGATGCACAAAGCTTCGTGCCGCGTGCGACCTATGGCGCCTATCTCGCGGAAACGCTGGCGGAAATGCGCGCGGCCGAGCCCGGTCGGCTGACGCTCGTCACCGGCGACGTGAGCGACGTGAGCGACGTGGGCAACGGCGTGACCATCGCCGACCAAATGCTCGCGGCGGATAGCGTGGTGCTGGCGACGGGCAATCTGCCGCCGCACACGCCGCCCGGGATCGACCCCGCGCGGCTTCCCGCGGGCGCCTATGTCGGCGATCCCTGGCGCGGCGATATCGCCGAGGGATTGCGGCCCGACGATGTGGTGGTGCTGATCGGCACCGGCCTGACCGCGATCGACGTCGCGCTGAAGCTGGAAGCGGCGGGGTTTGCCGGCCCCGTGCTCGCGCTGTCGCGGCGCGGGATGCGGCCGCACCGGCATCTGGACGGCCTGCCGCCGAAGCGCGCGCGCCAGGATCCGCCCGAGGGATCGCTCTCCGCGCTGGTCGCCCAGGTCCGGGCGGAGGCGGCGCGCGACGGCTGGCGCGTCGCGGTGGATGCGCTGCGTCCCGTGACTCAGCGGCTCTGGGCGGCGAGCGACGATGCGGTTCGCGCGCGCTTCCTGCGCCATCTTCGCCCCTATTGGGACGCGCACCGCCACCGGCTCGCGCCGGCGGTGGCGGACCGGATCGACGCGATGGTCGCGGACGGCCGGCTGCGCTTCGCGGGCGGGCGGATCGTCGAGGCGGTCGCGCATGGGGCGGGCGTCACGCTGCGATGGACCCCGCGTCATGGCGAAACCAGCGAGACGGTGAACGCCGCGCGTATCGTGAACTGCACCGGCCCGCAGGGCGATCTGGTCCGCAGCGACGACCCGCTGCTGCGCACCCTGGCCGCGCGCGGCGCGATCCGGCCCGATCCGCTGCGGCTCGGCATCGACGTCGATGCGCAGTCGCGCGTGATCCGCGCTGACGGCACTCCCGATCCACGGCTGTGCTGCGTCGGCCCGATGACGCGCGGCGGATTGTGGGAGGTGGTCGCGGTGCCCGATCTGCGCGTGCAGAGCTGGACGCTCGCGCGCCGCCTGGCCAACGCGCATTGGGTGGGCGGCGAGGGGCTGTAGCCGGGCCGCCGTTGCACGCTGGGTCGGGCGCGCCTATCTCGCACCCAGACTAACGCAATCCGGGGACGCCAATGACCACTTTCGACGAACGCGAACGCGCCTTCGAGACCAAGTTCGCGCGCGACGAGGAAATGGCGTTCCGGATCGTGGCGCGCCGCAATCGGCTGCTCGGCCATTGGGCGGCGGGGCTGATGCAGCTCACCCCAGAAGAGGCGGAAGCCTATGCGCGATCGGTGGTCCATGCCGAATTCGAGGAAGCGGGCGACGAGGACGTGGTGCGCAAGCTCGTCGGCGATCTGGCGGCGGCCGGCGTGGAGATCGACGATGCCGCGGTGCGCCGCGCGCTCGACGCGCATATGATCGAGGCGCGTCGCCAGCTCATGCAGGCGCAATAAGATGCCGATGGCGGCCGACGATATCGCGGGCATGATCCGCGACGCGATCCCCGACGCGGTGGTGGAGATCACCGATCTGGCGGGTGACGGCGATCATTATGCGGCGCGCGTCGTCGCACCCAGTTTTGCGGGCCTGTCCCGCGTGAAGCAGCATCAGGCGGTGTATGCGGCGCTCGGCGGCCGCATGGGCGGGGTGCTCCACGCACTCCAGCTCACCACCGCGGTTTCGTGAGAGGATGATTGAGATGACCGACGACGCACAAGCCCGGATCGACGCGATCGTGAAGGAAAAGCCCGTGGTGCTGTTCATGAAAGGCAGCCCGCTGTTCCCGCAATGCGGCTTTTCAAGCCGCGCAGTCGCGATCCTCAACCATCTGAACGTCGAATTCGACAGCGTCGACGTGCTGCAGGATCAGGGCATCCGCCAAGGCATCAAGGCCTATTCGGACTGGCCGACCATCCCGCAGCTCTATGCGAATGGCGAGTTCGTCGGTGGGTCCGATATCATGATGGAAATGTACGAAAGCGGCGAGCTGGCGCAATTGTTCGCCAAATGAGCCGGGTGCGGGCGGGTCTTGCGAGATCGGTAGCAGCGAAGACCCGCCCTGCTGAAGCGTCAGACGCTCGGCTGCTGCTTACGTAGCACCGCGCGTGCCAGATCGCCCCAATCGCGCGAAACCGCGCGTCACGGTGGTTAACGCGATCGCGGCAGCGCGCCCGGTTGTAAATCCCGCCGACAGGCGACCCGCCCGCCCGGCAAGCCCGGGCGTCGCGCCCCTTGCCTTGAACCGTCCGAGCGGCCATCTCGCGGTGATGGGCGAGCATCCGACCGGCATCCCGATCCAGCTCGAGCCGCTGGTCACGCGCGTGCTCGCGCCCAATCCCTCGCCCTTTACGCACACCGGCACGCAAACGCACATCGTCGGCGCCGGCGATCTTGCGGTGATCGATCCGGGGCCGGACGATCCCGCGCATCTGGCGGCGCTTCAGGCTGCGATCGCCGGCCGTCCTGTCCGTGCGATCCTCGTAACTCATCACCACCGCGACCACAGTCCGGCGAGCCGGCCGCTGCGCGCGATGACGGGCGCGCCGATCTTGGGCGCCGCACCCTTCGCCTCAACGGAAACCGCGTTCGACGCGAACTATGCGCCCGATCGGGCGATGGCGGAGGGCGGCACGATCGGCGGCGACGGCTGGACGCTTACCGCGATCGCGACGCCGGGCCACACCTCCAACCATCTCGCCTTCGCGCTGCCCGAGACGGGCGCGCTGTTCGTGGGCGATCACGTGATGGGCTGGTCCACCACGATCGTCTCGCCGCCCGATGGCGACATGGCCGCCTATATGGCCAGCCTGGACAAGCTGATGCGCCGCGACGACCGGATTTATTATCCCGGGCATGGCGAGGCGGTGGAGAACCCGCAGCGTTTCGTGCGTGGGTTGCTCGGCCATCGCAAGCAGCGCGAGGGGCAGATCCTGCGCCTGCTGCGCGCGGGTCCGAAGGACGTGCCGGGCCTTACCGCGCTGATGTATGTCGGGCTGAACGCGCGGATGCTGCCCGCCGCCGCACGATCGGTGCTGGCGCATCTGTACGACCTGCGCCATCGCGCGCTGGTGACCGAAGAGGATGCGATGTGGCGGACGATCTGACCCCGCGGCGTGGCGGCGTGGGGAGTTTCCTCGCCAAGGCCGCGGGCGTGCTCGTGCTGCTGGTGCTGGCCGGGCTGATGGCGGCATGGGCCGTGCAGCGCTATATCGGCATGCGGCTCGCGCCCGATCCCACGACGATCGCCAGCGCGAGCCTGGCGGGGCTGCGCGAGCAGAACCGGTTGTCCGCCTTCGCCGCGCGCTTCGTGGCGGTCACCACCTCGCGCCAATCGCAGATGGGCTTCTCGACCGAGAAGACGCTCATCATGCCGGGGATGGTGCGCTACGAGGTGGATCTGGCGAAGCTCGAGCAGCGCGACGTGGCGTGGAACGCGGCGACGAAGACGCTGGCGGTGACGCTGCCGCCGGTCGAGATCGACGGGCCGCAGATCGATCTCAACGCGCTGCGCACCTATGGCTCGGGCGGCGTGCTGTCGCACCTGACCGACGCGGACAGCGTGCTCGACGCGGCCAATCGCCGTGCGGGCCAGGCCGAATTGCTGCACCAGGCGCGCGCCGCGCCGATGCTGTCGCTGGCGCGCGATGCCACCCGCCGCGCGGTCGAGCGCAGTTTTGCGATGCCGCTGCGCGCCGCCGGCGTCGACGCCACCGTCACGGTGCGCTTCGCCGACGAGCCGACCTCTTCCACCGAGCGTTGGGACACCAGCCGCTCGCCTGCCGAAGTCCTGGGGAAATGACGATGGAACTGCACCGCCACCCAACGGGAGTCGATCTCCGCGCCGAGATCGATCGCCTGCGCCGCGAGCGCAACGCCGTGATCCTGGCGCATTATTACCAGAAGCCCGAAATCCAGGACATCGCCGATTTCGTCGGCGACAGCCTCGATCTCAGCCGCAAGGCCGCCGAGACGGATGCCGACGTGATCGCCTTTTGCGGCGTGCGCTTCATGGCAGAGACCGCCAAGATCCTGAGCCCGCAGAAGATCGTGGTGCTGCCCGATATGGATGCAGGGTGCAGCCTGGAGGATAGCTGCCCGCCCGAACAATTCGCCGCCTTCCGCGCGCAGCATCCCGATCACATCGCGCTGACGTACATCAACTGTTCGGCGGAGGTGAAGGGCCTGTCCGACGTGATCGTCACCAGCTCGTCCGCCGAGAAGATTCTGTCGCTGATCCCGCCCGAACAGAAGATCATCTTCGGCCCCGACCGCAATCTGGGCGGCTATCTCAGCCGCAAGACCGGGCGCGACATGCTGCTATGGCCGGGCGTGTGCATCGTGCACGAGGCGTTCAGCGAGACCGAGCTGATGAAGCTGAAGGCGCAGCATCCCGGCGCGCCCGTGGCAGCGCATCCCGAATGCCCCGCGGTGATCCTCGACCACGCCGATTACGTCGGATCCACGCGCGGCATCCTCGAATTCGCGCAAGGCTTCTCGGGCGACACGCTGATCGTCGCGACCGAACCGCACATCATCCACCAGATGGAAAAGGCGCTGCCGGCCAAGCGCTTCATCGGCGCGCCCGGCGCGGACGGCAACTGCAACTGCAACATCTGCCCCTATATGGCGCTCAATACGATGGAGAAGCTGTACGTCGCGCTCCGCGATCTGGAGCCGCGGATCGAGATCGAGGAAGGGCTTCGGCTGCGCGCGAAGAAGAGCCTCGACGCGATGCTCGCCATGGCGAGCGGGTCGGTGGGGATGGGCGACCTCGGCCCCGTGCGCGTGACGGGGGACTAAGGGCGCCGAGAGAGATTCACGCAGAGGCGCGGAGGCGCGGAGAAGAGCATTCGGCCGCGTCACCGGCCTCTCATGAAAAGTGTGAAGGCGCTCCGCGCGGGTTACTTCTCCGCGCCTCCGCGCCTCCGTGTGAACCCGTTCGTCACGGGCCGGCCAGCCGATGCGACGAACGGTTGGCCGCCACGATCCCGATGCGGCCGGCGGCTCTGTCCTACACGGGACGCCTCCTGTAGGATCAGAAGCATGACGATGCTCCACATCCCTCTTCATGGCCGCCCCGCCGGGTGCGCGGCGTGGCACCTTCGCCAACTTCCGGGCGCACGATGATCCCCGGCTTCGACGTCGCCGCCTTCGTCGCCGCCACGCTGGCCGAGGATCTGGGCGACGCCGGCGACATCACCTCCGCTACGGTCATCCCGGCCGATGCGCGCTTCGTCGGCGTGATGGCCAGCCGCGACGCCATCGCCGTCGCCGGCCTCGCGATCGCCGAGGCGTTCTTCCGCGCGCTCGATCCCCGCGTTCGGATCGAACGGCTGGTGGAGGATGGCGCGCAGGTTCCGGCCGGCACCGCGCTCCTGCGGATGGAGGGGGCGGCGCGTGCGATGCTCACCGCCGAACGCTCGGCGCTGAACACCGTTCAGCATCTGTCCGGCATCGCCACGCTGACGCGCAGCTATGTCGACCGGATCATGGGCACGGGCGCCACGCTGCTCGACACGCGCAAGACGATCCCCGGCCTGCGTCTCCTGGAGAAATACGCCACCCGCATGGGCGGCGCGCAGAACCACCGCATGGGCCTGTGGGACGCGGCGATGATCAAGGACAATCACGTGGCCGTTGCCGGCGACATCGCCACCGCCGTCCGGCGCGCGCGCGACGGCGGCATCGCGCGGATCATCGTCGAGGTCGACCGCGTGGACCAGATCGAACCCGCGCTCGCCGCCGGGGCGACTCACTTGCTGCTCGACAACATGACCCCGCCGGTGCTGCGCGGCGCGGTGACGCTCGTTGGCGGCCGCGTGCCGACCGAGGCATCGGGCGGAGTCACGCTCGACACGATCCGCGCGATCGCCGAGACGGGCGTCACCTATGTGTCGGTCGGCCGCCTGACCCAGTCGGCGCCCGCCGCCGATATCGGGCTGGATTTCGCCACCGCCTGACCGGCGCCGGCACCAAAGGGGGGAATCATGCGACCACCGTCGATCGTGAATTTCGAACGCTGCTATCTCGGATCGTTCGCGATCTGGCTGCTCAACACGCTCGCCTTCTGGCCCGCGCTCACCGCCGCGATGCGCGCGAACCCTGCCGTCGCGCGCCTGTCGCCTGCGTTCGCGCCGACCGTGCTGGGTATCGGGATCGTGCTGGTTTCGGCGATCACGCTGCTGCTGTGGTATTTCACGGCACGCACCGGATCTTTGGTGGCCAAGTGGATCGTGACGATCTTCTTCGCGTTCAGCGCGATCCCGGCGTTCTATGGGCTGGCGGTGGCGATGCGCCCGATGACGCCGCAGGGGATCGGCAACCTCGTCTCGATCGCGCTGAACGCGGTGGCGGTGTGGATGCTGTTCCGTGCCGATGCCCGGCTTTGGTTCGCCGCAAGAAACGCCGATGTCCCGGTCGGCCGCAACGAGGAGATGCCGCTATGATTCGTTTGTCGCTCACTGCCATCGGTCTGTTGGCGGCCGGATCCGTCCAGGCGCAGGCGCTGCGTTGCACCCCGCCCTCCGGGCCGCAGCCCGTCCATGCCGAAACGCCGAGCGCGGACCAGCCGCGCCGCGTGCTGCCGATCGGCAGCTACACGCTCGCGATCACCTGGGTGCCCGAATATTGCCATGGCAGCGCGAACAAGCCCGCCGCCGCTTTCGAATGCGCAAGCAGCGCGCGGTTCGGCTTTTCGCTTCACGGTCTGTGGCCCGATGGCGTTGGCAAGGAATGGCCGCAATATTGCCGCGACACCGGCCTGCTGCCGCAGGCCGTCATCAAGGGCGCGATGTGCGCGACGCCCTCCGGCCAGTTGCTCCAGCACGAATGGGCCAAGCACGGCACCTGCATGGCCGACCTTCAGCCCTCCGCCTATTTCGGCCGTTCGACTGGACTGTACGCGAAGCTCCGTTACCCCGACATGGCCGCGCTTTCACGGCGTCCTGCGCTGAACGCCGGTATGCTGGCCGACGCCTTTGCCGCGGCCAATCCCGGCATGACCGCCGACATGATCCGCGTGACCGCCAATCCCCGCGGCTGGCTGGACGAGCTTTGGATCTGCCTCGACAAGCGCTTCATCTATACGCGCTGCCCCGCGCACTCGGGCGGGATCGATCGGCAGGCGTCATTGAAGATCTGGCGCGGCGGGCGCGGTCAGCCGTCGAGCGTGACCGACGCGGGATAATGCCGGTCGAGATGGCGCTTGATGATCCGCAGGTTGCGCGTGTTCGACCGGAAGAAGAAATCCGGGATCGCGCCCACCCAGGGGATCATCCCCAGCGCCCAGTCGACCCCCACATTGCCGAACATGCGCGCGATCTGTGTCTTCGACATGCCGATGTTGCGCGCTTCCCACACCATCCATGCGCCCACTGCGGCGGCGATGCTGCTGCCGGCGAAGGGAAGGAGATCGAGGATCACGTCGAGCCCGACCCGGCGGTTGATGCCGGGAATGACGAACAGCCCCTCCATCACCTTTTCCACCGCTTCGACGCGGCGGCGGACCGAGGCGGGATCGCGGCCGATCGGCAGCGGTTCGGCGAAGATGCGGGTGTTGGCCATGACCTTCAGTTGGGGGCCGTGCGCAGCCGGTTCAACGGGTGCCACGCCCGCACATTGGGCTGCCATGCCCCGAGGCGAAGCGCGACCAGCGACCAGCGCAGCGGCCGCGCCAGCGGAATAAATGCCGCATCCTCGGTCAGGGCGATGTCAGCCGCGGCGATCCGCTGCGCCCGCTCCCCAGGCGTCGGGGCCTGGCGGGCGGCCTCCAGCGCCTGCTGCGCGGCGTCGCTGCAGACGACGCAAGCCGTGGCCAGATACCAGCGCGCGCTGTCATAGGGCGCCACCCGGTCGATCAGCCGCAGATCGGCGGGGGCATCCATGCCGACGCGTTCGGGGGCGATGCCGATCCCGATCAGCGACGCCGCGATCTGGCCGAACAGCAGCGTCGCCCCGGGGCCATGGGGCAGGGCGATGCGGAGCGTCAGCGGCTTGACCGCCCATGACGCGACGCGCGCCCTTGCACCGGCGATACGGTCGCCGGCCGCCAGTTGCGTCCAGGCGGGGCTTGTCGGAGGCGCGGCCGAATCGAGCTGTTCGGGCAGCAACTGTTCGGTGGGCGCCCACCCGGCGGAAACCGCGCCGAGGATCGCGGTGCGGTCCAGCGCCTGCGCCACCGCGGTGCGGTTCGCCGGATCGCCGAGGAAGCCGCTGCGATCGATCACCGCCAGGCCGAATATCCCGGCGGCAGGATCGACGCGGACGTTGGCGGCGGCGGTCCCGCTGGCCGCGATCAGTGGCCAATCGGCGAAGCTGCCGCCGGTCACCAGATCCGAATCATGGTGCGCAAAGCGCGCGATGGCCCGTGCGGCGCGTTCGCCGATCAGCAGCACGTCGTCTTCTGGCGCGGGTTTGCGATCCTCGTCCGGATCGGCCCGGTCGGGATCGGGCGCCGGCTGCAGCAGCGGTGCGCGCCGGCCGCGCAGGATGCGGAACGGGCCGCTTCCGCCCGGTGGCCTGATCCGCAGCAATGCCATTTCCGGCTGGGCGAACAGTTTCAGCAAATCGGGGCGGGGCCGTTGCAGGCGGATCTCGATCACCTGCGGGGTCATGACGACGATGTCGTCGATCGCGGTGAGGAACGGCGCGAGGGGATTGCGCGACTGGGGCGCAATCTGCCGTTTCAGCAGCGTGACGACCTGTTCCGCGGTTACCGGGGCACCATCGGTCCATTCCAGATCGCGCAGCCGGAAGATGTAGCTCATGCCGTCATCGATCACGGTCCACCGCTCGGCGAGACCGGATTCGACCTGGCCGGACGCGTCGAACCGGACCAGACCCTGGGCCACCGCATCGGTCAGGATGCGCGACGATATGTCGGGTTCGCCGCGGCGGGCGTCGGCCAGCATCGGTGTCGCGCCGATCGCGCTGACCACGACGGGGCCAGAATCCGGCCGATGATCGCAGCTCGCGGTGACGAGCAGCCCGGCCGACAGGATGGTGCGGACGACGGGACTCGAACCCGTACTCCGAAGGAAACCGATTTTAAGTCGGCAGCGTCTACCGATTCCGCCACGTCCACGCATCACGGACAGGACAAGCCCACTGACAGGCGGGCGTCAAGCGCGCTCCGCCGGATGGACGGGATCAGACGTTCAGGCGGAGGCGCATTTCCTTGCCCGGCTTGAAATAGGGAACGCGCTTGGCGTCCACCGCCACCATTTCGCCCGTGCGTGGATTGCGGCCGGCGCGTGCATCGCGCTCGCGGGTGGAAAAGGCGCCGAAGCCGCGGAGTTCGACGCGGCCATTGGCGGCGAGGCGCTTGCAGATCTCGTCGAAGAAGGTGCCGACGATGGCATCGACATCACGCATGGCGAGCTCCGGATTGGTCTCTGCCAGTCTTTGCACAAGCTCCGAACGAATCACCTTTATCAATCCTTCCAGGCGTTACCGGCTGGATCTATTGATGGAGGTTAGGTGGGGAGGCAATGTCGTGGACGCATAGGAATAAAAAAAGGGGCCGGCACGCCTTGCGACATGCCAGCCCCCTGATTTGCGGCAGTTCAGCCCTTCGACTGTTCGCCGCGCGCCTTCAGGGCCTCGCCCAGGATGTTGCCCAGCGTCGCGCCCGAATCGGACGAACCATATTGCGCAACCGCCTGCTTCTCTTCGGAGATCTGCATCGCCTTGATCGAGAAGGTGGGCTTCTTCGAACGGTCGAAACCGGTCACCATCGCGTCGAACTTCTGGCCGACCTGGAAGCGCTCGGGGCGCTGCTCGTCGCGATCGCGGCCGAGATCGGTGCGCTTGATGAAGCCCGCCGCGCCATCGTCGCCTGCCTGGACCTCGAGGCCCGCATCGCGGACTTCGAGCACGGTGACGGTGACGATCGCGTTCTTGCCGAGACGATCGCCGGCAGCGGCGATCCCGCCGGCCGCCGGGCCGCCGCGCTCGAGCTGCTTCATGCCGAGCGAGATGCGCTCCTTCTCGGCGTCGATGTCGAGCACCACGGCCTGAACCGTCTCACCCTTGCGATGCAGGTTGAGCGCGTCCTCGCCCGAAACGCCCCACGCGATGTCGGACATGTGGACCATGCCGTCGACATCGTTGTCGAGCCCGATGAACAGGCCGAACTCGGTGGCGTTCTTGACTTCGCCCTCGACGGTCGAGCCGACGGGATGCGCGGTGGCGAAAGCCTCCCAGGGATTGGCCTGGGCCTGCTTCAGGCCGAGGCTGATGCGGCGCTTGTCCTGATCGACCTCGAGCACCATCACGTCGACCTCCTGCGAGGTGGAGACGATCTTGCCCGGATGGACGTTCTTCTTGGTCCAGCTCATCTCGCTGACATGGACGAGGCCCTCGATGCCCGGCTCGAGTTCGACGAACGCACCATATTCGGTGATGTTCGTGACGCGGCCCGAAAGCTTCGCGCCGACCGGGTACTTGACCGAGGCCGCATCCCAGGGATCGCTCTCCAGCTGCTTCATGCCGAGGCTGATGCGCTGCGTGTCCTTGTTGATGCGGATGATTTGCACCTTCACGGTGTCGCCGATGTTCAGCACTTCCGACGGATGGCCGACGCGCTTGTAGCTGAGATCGGTGACGTGGAGCAGGCCGTCGATGCCGCCCAGATCCACGAACGCACCGTAATCGGTGATGTTCTTGACCACGCCGTCGATGATCTGGCCCTCGGCCAGGCTCTGGATGAGGCCCGAACGCTGCTCGGCGCGCGTCTCTTCGAGGACGGCACGGCGGCTGACGACGATGTTGCCGCGCTTGCGGTCCATCTTCAGGATCTGGAAGGGCTGCGGGATGTCCATCAGCGGGGTCACGTCGCGGACCGGGCGGATGTCGACCTGCGAGCCGGGCAGGAACGCCACAGCGCCATTCAGGTCGACGGTGAAGCCGCCCTTGACGCGGCCGAAGATCACGCCTTCGACGCGGGTCGTCTTGGAGAATTCGGTTTCCAGCTTGTCCCATGCGGCTTCGCGGCGGGCGCGATCGCGGCTGAGCATCGCTTCGCCGTGCATGTTCTCGACGCGGTCGACATAGACCTCGACTTCGTCGCCGATCTTCAGCTCGGCCTTCTGGCCCGGCGCGGCGAACTCGCGCAGCGGCACGCGGCCTTCGCTCTTCAGGCCGACGTCGATGACGGCCATGTCGTTCTCGATGCCGGTCACGGTGCCGTGAACGACGCGTCCCTCGAAGCTGTCGGCGCCGCCGAACATGTCATCGAGCATCGCGGCGAAATCATCGCGGCTCGGCATTACCTGGGTTGCCATAAGTGCAAGCGTTCCTAGTGGTTTTCCGGCCAACCGGTTGTCTCCGGTGGTCTTGGCCTTCGCATTGCCGCAGCGACCGGATGCCGGCACGGCATCCGTCGGGACGGGTTCGCGGAGGATCTCGACGCATCATGCGAAAAGGGCGCGCGAGACGAGCTCCGCACCGACCTCCGCGAGCATCGGCTCGCCGGACGG
Source organism: Sphingomonas sp. CROZ-RG-20F-R02-07 (assembly GCF_022662335.1). Taxonomy (GTDB): domain Bacteria; phylum Pseudomonadota; class Alphaproteobacteria; order Sphingomonadales; family Sphingomonadaceae; genus Sphingomonas. Next base: position 409,669 of record NZ_JAKNQJ010000001.1, read on the forward strand.
GCGGGCCATAGCCGATGACGGGGGTTTCGGCAAGATGCCCGGGCGGCCGATACGTCGGCGAAGTTGAGCCACGGATCGGCGGTGCAGGCAGCCCGCGAGGCCCCCGCGCCGCTACGCTTTCGCGGCCGCCTGCGCGTCCACCAGCGCAATCGCCTTCAGCACGCTCATCTCGATCGACAGGAAGCTGGTATCGAGCAACGCCGCGTCCTTCGCCATCACCAGCGGCGCCGCCGAGCGGCTGCTGTCGCGCTCGTCGCGCGCGCGGATGTCGGCGAGCACGGTGTCGAAGCTCGTCTTGTCGCCGCGCGCCTGAAGCTCGGTGTGGCGGCGGCGCGCGCGGATCTGCGGCGTGGCCTTCACGAACAGCTTGGCGTCCGCATCGGGCGCGATCACCGTGCCGATGTCGCGCCCGTCGAGGATCGCGCCGCCCGCCTGGTTCGCGAACCGCTTCTGGCGCTGGAGCAGGGCGGCGCGGACCAGCGGGTGTGCGGACACGATGGAGGCGCGCTGCCCCACCGCGTCGTCGCGCAGCGCCGGATCGTCGAGCAACGAATCGTCGAAGCCGCAGGCCGCCACCGCATCCGCCTCGTTCGCCGGATCCAGCTCCATCCGCTCGACCATGCACGCGACCGCGCGGTAGAGCAGCCCGGTGTCGAGATGCGGCAGCCGGTAATGCCGCGCCAGCGCCTTGGCGATCGTGCCCTTGCCCGATGCGGCCGGCCCATCGACCGCGATCAGCATGCGGTGCCCTCCGCCGATGGCGCCAGCGCGTCGAGCGTGGCGAAGAAGGCGGGATAGCTCGTGGCGATCGGCGCGACATCGTCGATCCGGATCGGGCGGGTGGCGTGAAGCCCCGCGACCACCATGCTCATCGCGATCCGGTGATCGAGCCGGGTGGCGACGGCGCCGCCGCCTGCGATCGGCGTGCCGCCGGTGCCGGTGATCGTCATGCCGTCGTCATGCTCCTCGCAGGCCACGCCGCAGGCGCGCAGCGCCGCCGCCATCGTCGCGATCCGGTCCGATTCCTTGACGCGCAGCTCGTGCGCCCCGCGCGCCACCGTCCGGCCCTCCGCAAAGGCGGCGGCGACGAACAGCACGGGATATTCGTCGATCATGCTGGGCGCGAGATCGGGCGGCACGTCGATCGCGGAGAGTGCGGCGTGGCGCACGCGCAGGTCCGCGACCGGCTCGCCGCCGACGGTGCGCGGATCGATTTCGGTGATGTCCGCTCCCATCATCCGCAGCGCGGTGACGAGCCCGGCGCGCGTGGGATTGAGGCCGACGCCGATGAGCGTCACGTCCGATCCCGGCACGATCGAGGCGGCGACCATCCAGAAGCCGGCGGAGGAGGGGTCGCCGGGCACGACGATCGTCTGCGGCTTCAGTTCCGCCTCGCCGCGTATCGCGATCACGCGCCCGGCATCGGTCTGCTCGACGGTGACCTCGGCGCCAAAGCCGGCGAGCATCCGCTCGCTATGGTCGCGCGTCGGCACCGGCTCGATCACGCGGGTGAGGCCCGGCGTGTTCAGCCCGGCCAGCAGCACCGCGGACTTTACCTGCGCCGAGGCGACGGGCAGCGTATAGGTGATCGGCACTGCCGGCGTGATGCCGCGGACCATCAGCGGCAACCGGCCGCCCTTGCCGTCGGCGCCCGGCGAGGCGGTGATGTCCGCCCCCATCTGCGCCAGCGGATCGATCACGCGCCCCATCGGCCGGCCCGACAGCGAGGCATCGCCGGTGAAGGTGGCGGTGAGCGGGTGGCTGGCGACCAGACCCATCAGCAGCCGGGTGGAGGTGCCCGAATTGCCCATCTCCAGCGCTGCGTCCGGCTGGAGCAGCCCGCCGACGCCGACGCCGTCGACGCGCCAGGTGCCGTCCGCCTCGCGCTCGACGCCCACGCCCATCGCGCGCATCGCGGCGGCGGTGGCGAGCACGTCCTCGCCCTCCAGCAGCCCCGTAATGCGGCTGGTGCCGACCGCGAGCCCGGAAAACATCAGCGCTCGGTGGCTAATCGATTTATCGCCGGGCACCGGCGCGCGGCCGGCCAGGGGGCCGCGCGAGCGCGTTTCGAAGGGGGTGGGAAGGGGGTGTGGCATGGAGCGCCGCGTCTTTGACAGCCGGCTTGTGCTATGGCAAGGCGCGCCCCACTTTGCCGGGGCACCCCTGCGAACATCCTATATCCGAAAGGTTCTGCACGGCCATGATACAGCCGGAATGGGGCACGAAGCGTACGTGCCCGAAATGCGCGACGCGTTTCTACGATCTCACCAAGGACGATCCCGTCACCTGCATCAACTGCGGGAACACCTGGGAGCCAGAGCCGATCCTGAAGTCCAAGCAGCCGCTGCCGTTCGAGCAGGCCAAGCCCGACACGAAGAAGGCGGACGCCGATCTCGAGGGCGAGGACGAGGAGGACATCAATGCCATCACCGGCGAGGATGAAGAGCCTTCGGCCGACGACGAGGTCGATCTCGGCGGCGACGACGACCTGGGCGTGGAAGCGCCTACGAGCGACGACGAGCATTGATTTGAAAATTCCTTGGCAGGCGGCGATGAGCCGCTTGCCAAGGGCGCGGTCCACGGCTAGTGGGCTGCCTCCCGGAAGGTTGGGGGCCGTAGCTCAGCTGGGAGAGCGTTCGCATGGCATGCGAAAGGTCAGGGGTTCGATCCCCCTCGGCTCCACCATCCTTCCACCCGGCCCGATGACGGGCCTCCTTATATTTCCAGCGGCGTCACCGACAGCAGCGTGATCGCGTCGTCGCGGCCGGCAAAGGCCAGCGTCTCGCCGGGCTCCGCGCCGCTCAGTGCGCGGGCGAGCGGCGCGGAATAGGCGATCCGGTCGTGCTTCGGGTCGGCTTCGTCGTCGCCGACGATCGCGATCGTGCGCGGCTTGCCGTTCAGCAGGAAGGCGACGCGCGTGCCGAAGCCCGCATTGCCGTCCGCGGGCGGCGGCGTGAGCATCGCAGTGGCGTGGCGCGTCTGCCAGTAGGGCAGATCCCGCCGGAGCGCCTCGGCCGCTTCGCCCTGCGCACCGGCGATGCCCGCCGTAAGCGTCGCGATCCGCTCCGCGATCAGCGCCAGCCCCGCGTTGGTGACCAGATTGGGCCCTTGCGGCACCGGCAGTTCGAAGCGCGGTTCCTTGTGTTCCTCGTCGCTTTCGCGCCGGAATGCCACGCTCACGGATCTTATCCTTTCGTTAATCCTGTTGTGTCCCGCTGCCGGACGGCACGGGCTTAACCACCTTTGGGGCTGGTCGAAATCGTAAACGCGGCGTTAACATCCTTGCCATGACCAGACGCCTTGTCCTCACCAACGAATCCGCCCGCCATCCGTTTCGCGCGTCGCTGCCGCCGCCCGCTACGCGCAATGCGCTCCGCAACGACGATCACGACGTGAAGCTCTTCCTGCTGAGCTTCGCGGCGTTTTTCACCTGCTTCTACAGCTTCCTGTTCTGAGGCTGGGCGCTGGTTCGAACCGGCGCGCAAATCCGTTCGTGCCGCGCGGGGTGACGTCAGCCGCTAGTCGCAGGCGCGGTGCAGCTTCTGCGCCAGCCAGGCGGCGAACAGGCACATGGCGGCCACCAGGAACAGCATGTCGGCAGGCCCCACGCCCGCCCCCGAGATCAGCAGCACCGCGACCGAGCCGAGCGCCATGCATCCGGCGTTGACGACGTTGTTCGCCGCCACCGTCCGCGCGGTCTGGTCCTTTTCCACCGTGGTCGTCAGAAACGCGTAGAGCGGCACGACGAACATGCCGCCCGTGGTCGCGATCGCCAGCAGGCAGAGCAGGACGGGAATCGCGCCGGGCTGTTGGATGAACCCCGCCCAGTCGTAATAGGTGCCGGCGGGGGCCGGCGTCCAATGGCGCGCGAGCAGCGAGAACAGGCACACGAACACGCCCATCGCGATCACCGAGGCCGGCGAGAATTTGGCCGAGATCCGACCCTTCAGCATGGTGTTGATGACGACGGAGCCCACCGCCACGCCCACCGAGAACACCGCGATCACGAAACTTGCGACCTGCTCGTTTGCGGTCAGCACGTTCTTCACCAGTGGCGGGAAGACGATGATGAGCACCGCGCCGATCGTCCAGAAGAAGCTGATCGCCAGGATCGCGAGGAAGAGCCGGGGCACGTGCAGCGTCGCGCTGATGAGCCGCCACGATGCGGTGAAGGGGTTGAGTTCGAGCTTCAGGGGCGGCCCTTCGCGCGGGGCGGAGGGCACCGCGCGGCCGGCGAACCAGCCGAGCGCCGCCACCACCAGCACCGCCGCGGTCGCCTGTTCGACATGGCGCGACAGGAAGCCGGCGACGATCGTGCCCGTCAGGATCGCGAGATAGGTGCCCGCCTCGACCAGCCCCGTGCCGCCCAGCACGTCGCCCGCGGGCAGATGCTGCGGCAGGATGGCGTATTTGATCGGCCCGAAAAAGGTCGAATGGATGCCGAGCAGCAGCACCGCGGCCAGCATCAGCGCCAGCCCGATCCGGTCGTGCCCCGCATGCGCGAGCAACAGCCCGCCCGATCCGACGATCATGATCCCGATCTCGCAGGTCTTCACGATGCGGATGATCCGCGCCTTGTCGTGCGAATCGGCCAATTGCCCCGACAGGGCCGAGAGGAAGAAGAAGGGCAGGATCGACAGCCCCGTCGCCAGCGCGTTGAAATTGGCCTCGCCATGCGGATCGTTGAAGATCTCGTAGGTGGCGAACAGCACCATCGATTGCTTGAACAGGTTGTCGTTGAACGCGCCCAGGAACTGCGTGGCGAACAGCGGCAGGAAACGGCGCTCTTTCAGCAGGCCGAGCGCGTTGAGCATGGGAAGAAAGAGCCTCGATCGTGGCGAAATTGCGGTCCAATCATAGCCGAGCCCGATCCCCGCTGCCAATGCCAAAGCCGGTTCCGCTTTTCGGATGCCGGGTCTAGGGAGGGGAATGCTTTCGCTTCCCAACGTGTTGACGCTTTCGAGGATCGTCGCGCTGCCGCTGCTGGTAGCCCTGCTGTGGTGGCCGGCATGGGCGGCGGGCTACGGCGTCGCGTTCCTCCTCTACTGCGCGATGGGGATCACCGACTATTTCGACGGATATCTGGCGCGCGCGCAGGGCGCGGTGTCGCGGCTGGGCGTCTTTCTCGATCCGATCGCGGACAAGATCATGGTGGCGGCGGTCATCCTGATGCTGGTCGCCACGCGGCAGATCGCGGGCATCCATGTGATCGCCGGGCTGGTCATCCTGCTGCGCGAGATCGCGGTATCGGGTCTGCGCGAGTTCCTGGCGCAGGTGCAGGTGTCGGTGCCGGTGTCGCGGCTGGCCAAATGGAAGACGACGCTGCAGCTCGTGGCGCTGGGCGCGCTGATTCTCGGCGGCGCCGCGCCGCTGGAGACGTGGATCGCCGATGTCGGGCTGGCGGACTTGTGGGGTGCGGCGGTGCTGACGCTGGTGACGGGCTGGGACTATCTGCGCGTCGGCCTGCGGCACATGGACTGAGCGCGCCCATGCAGATGCTGTATTTCGCCTGGGTGCGCGAACGCGTCGGTACGGGCGCCGAGACCGTCGCGCCGCCGTCCGGCATCGCCACGCTCGCCGATCTGATCGACTGGCTCGCCACGCGCAGCGAGGGCCATGCCGCGGCCTTCGCCGATCGCGGGCGGTTGCGCGCGGCGATCGACCAGGAGTTCGTCGGGCTCGACACGCCGCTGGGGGACGCGCGCGAGGTGGCGATCTTTCCGCCGGTGACGGGCGGATGATCCGCATCCACGTGTCGCCCGCGGCGATCGACCTGGCCGCGGAGATGGCGGCGACGCAGGCGCCGGGCTGTGGCGCGGTCGCCACCTTCGCGGGCCATGTGCGCGCCGACGACGGCGTCTCGGTGCTGGAGCTCGAACATTATCCCGGCGCGACCGAGGCAGCGCTGGCGCGCGTGGCCGAGGGAGCGGTGGCGCGCTGGGCGCTGGGCGCGGCGACGATCGTCCACCGCGTCGGGCCGATGCATCCGGGCGACGCGATCGTGTTCGTGGCGGCGGCGGCGGCGCACCGGTCGGCGGCGCTCGAGGCTTGCGCCTATCTGATCGACCGGCTGAAGACCGATGCGCCGTTCTGGAAGCGCGAGACCCGGCCGGCGGGTGCCGGCTGGGTCGAGGCGCGCGCCGCGGACGATGCCGCCGCGGCGCGCTGGGACGGGCCCTAGTTGACGGTCGGCAGCACGACGCCGTTGACGACGTGCACCACGCCGTTGGCCTGTTTCACGTCGGCGGTTTCGACATAGCTCTTGTTGCCGTGCACGTCGGTCAGCGTGACGATGTTATTGACCAGCGTCACCGTGAGCGGCTCGCCCTCGACGGTGGTCAGCTTGGCAGTGCCGCCGCCCGCGGTCACCATCTGCTTCAACTGCGCCGACGTGATGGTGCCGGGCACGACGTGATAGGTCAGGACCTTGACCAGGGTCGGCTTGTTCTCGGGCTTCAGCAGATTGTCGACGGTGCCGGGCGCGAGATGGCCGAACGCGTCGTTGGTGGGCGCGAAGACCGTGAAGGGGCCGGGGCCCGACAGCGTCGGCACCAGCCCGGCGGCCTTCACCGCGGCGACGAGCGTGGTCAGGTTGGGCGCGGCGGATGCATTCTGCACCACCGTCTGCGTCGGCAGCATCGCCGCACCGCCGACGGTGGGATTGGCGGCGGTCGTTCCCGCGGCGGCGGAGGCCGCCTGCATGGGCGCGGGCGCGGTGGGGGTGGCCGCCTGGCCGGTGGCAAGCGCGGCCGCGAGCGCGATAAGGGATAGTTCGGTCATGGACACTCTCCGGTTGTTCCGGCGAAGATACGACCGGAGCGGGCCATGGGTTCCGAAATCCCGCCCCGGCAATCCTGTACCGAACGGTCTGGAAATTGCCGGCGGGCGTGCCTAGATGGCGGATGACCGTGAAGGGGACACGCGCATGTTCGGCCGATTGACCGCCTATCTCGACTCGATTCGCGCGCGTGATCCCGCCCCGCATTCGCGCGCGGAGATCCTCACCTATCCCGGCGTCTGGGCGCTCGGCTGGCACCGCATCGCGCACCGCCTGTATCGCCGCCGCCTGTTCTTTCTCGCACGGCTGGTCAACCACTGGTCGCGGATGACGACCGCGATCGACATCCATCCGGGCGCGACGATCGGCCGCCGTTTCTTCATCGACCACGGCTTCGTGGTGATCGGGGAGACCGCGCATATCGGCGACGACGTGACGATCTACCAATGCGTGACGTTGGGCGGCACCAGCCCCGACAATGGCGTGGCGGGCAAGCGCCACCCGACGCTGAGCGACGGTGCGATCATCGGATCGGGCGCGCAGGTGCTGGGGCCGATCACCATCGGCCCGCGCGCGCGCGTGGGCGCCAATGCCGTGGTCACGCGCGACGTGCCGGCCGGCACCACGGTGGTGGGCATCCCGGCGCGCGCGACCACCATCGAAGGCGGCGCGGCGCCCGCCCCCCGCTTCATGCCCTATGGCACGCCGTGCAGCGAGAGCTTCGATCCCGCCACGCAGCGAGTCGAACTGCTCCGCTGCGAGCTGGAAACCATGCGCAAGCGGCTCGACGCGCTGCTCGCCGAGGATGTCCGCGACCGCGCCTGATGGGGATCGTCACGCCATTCCCCAACGTTCGCCCCACGCAGGTGGGGTTCGAGCGGCTGGAGCTCATGCGCATCCTCGATCTCTATGGCCGGATGGTCGCGGCGGGCCATTGGCGCGACTATGCGATGGATCTCGGCCGCGACGCCGCGGTGTTCGCCGCGTTCCGCCGTACCGCCGAGCGCCCTGAATTCCGGATCGAGAAGCGCCCGGCGCTGCGCGCGCGTCAGGGCCAATGGGCGCTTATCAGCGAACAGGGCGTGGTGCTGAAGCGCGGCCACGAACTCGGGCCCGTTCTGGCGCCGATCGAGCGGCGGCTGATGAAGGTGGTAAGCGACTGAGGGGCTGGCGCCTCAGTTGAAGCGATGTTCGATCAGATACGTCCAGGTGGCGTTGTCGTAAGGGATAGGCGCGTACATCGTGTCGTACCGACCCTCCCACGGCGGCGCGTCGGCATAATGGAGGAACGGCCGCTGCGCCGGGCCGGGCATGGCGTAGTGGGGCCAGGTGGCCGGCTGGCACAGCGCCGTGCCCAACTGACCCGCACGATGTCGATCGCGCGCACCAGCGCGCCGCTGTCCAGATCCTCGAGATCGTCGATATAGTCGGGCCGCGCCTGCTCCATCAGATCGTTCCAGCCATCGCCGCGGATGAAGGTGAGATGCGCGGCGAAGACGGTCGACCAGATGTCGACCGCGGGGTTGGCCAGCACCAGACCGATGCGCTGGGCGACATCATGCCCGAGATGTTCGGAGTGGATGACGTCGAACAGCGCACCCTTGAACCACAATCCGGTCAGGTCCTTCATCGCGCTGTGGTATTCCAGCCAGGGCCGGTCGATGTCGCCGAGATTAAGCCTCATTTCGGCGAGCTGATCGGCGTTCTCCGGGTTCATCGCCACGGTGGAGTTCTCGAACCAGGCGTAAAGCTGGATCTTGAGCTGGCCGGGTTCGCTCAAGGCCCCGAGCGCACCCGTCAGCATCTTGGCGGTCATCACGTATACCATGGCCAGCTTGGTCAGATCGTCCACCGACCAGGTGGCGAGGTTCGCGTCCGTCCAGACGGTGCCACCCAGATGCGGCCAGATGGCGCGGGCATAGCCGTCGAACACATCCCAGATCACCGATCGCCAGAACCACGTCTCGATATTCTTGCGAAGCTGCGTGTCGGTCAGATCGGGCGGGAAGGGGTGGCCTTGGGTCAGGCACGCCTGGATCCCCGCCATCCGGTCGATCGATCGCCGGTATTTTTGATGACAATAGAGGAAATAGCCCGGCAGCGTCATCGGCATGTTCAACTGCGACGAATAGCCGGTGCGCCAGTCCTTCTCGCTGCGCGACAGGACGATCCGCTGGACGTAATCGTCCCAGCTATCGCGGTTGGTATAATGCCGCATCCGCGCCGCGGCGATGTTGATGCCGTCGTCGATATTCTCCTGGTTGAGCTGGCCGCCCACCGTCAGCCACGGCGTGATGGTGGCGGCAAAAGCGGGCATCCCGGGGATCGCGAGCGACGTGCGGCAGAGATCGGCGAGCCGCGGCAGCACCTCCGCGAGCCACTGGCTGAGCAGGACGGCGTAGATCGCGCCGAACTGCGCATCCTGCGGCGGCGGATTGGGCACGACCGACTGAGTCATGATCGCGACGCAATTTTCGCGAAAGCGGTGCGCATCGGCGACGTGCGCGAAGAACAGCGGCGGGGTCACGAGCTCCAGAACGCCGCCCGAATCCGATTCCAGCTTCCAGCCCGTCAGTTGCAGCCTCTCGCGATCGGTCATGACGGGAAGCGCGAAATCGATGTGGAGCACCTCGACATGCGTGAAGGTGAACACCGAACTGTCATGCGAGCAGAATTCGAGTTCCAGCCCATAGCTGTTGTTGGCCAGCGCTTCGCCGCCCTGTTCGATCACGATCCGGCGACCGCCATCGAACGCGTAGGTGGTGGTGTTCGGCTGGCCTTGCAGGATGTACACGCAGCGTTCCTTGCCGTTCGGCCGCCACGCACGGGGGTGTGCGGCCATGAGCGTTGCGCGCAGGATAGCGTGGTAGGGGCCGGGCAGAAGGACGGATCCGTCCCTTATGGATGCATCCCGGGGCCACGCGCCGGAACGTCCCGAAGACGGGACCAAGAGACCCGCAGGCCCGGTCTAGCGTGGACGGGGGTGGCTCCCTGAGTTGGATTCGAACCAACGACCAAGTGATTAACAGTCACCTACTCTACCGCTGAGCTATCAGGGAATGACGCCGTGCCGCGTCCTATACCGCCCGAAAATCAGGATGCAAGCGGCGATGCGTTCAAGCGATGAACTGCTCCATCGTGATGCGGTCGTCGAGCGCGTGTTCGGGATCGAACAGCAGGGTGAGTTCGCGCGCGCGGTCCATCGCCACGTCCACCCGCGCCACGTCGCGGATCTCGCGCTGGTCGGCGACCGCGGAGACGGGGCGCTTGCCCGGATCGAGCACGCGGATCGCGATCCGCGCCTTGTCGGGCAGGATCGCACCACGCCAGCGCCGGGGGCGGAACGCGCTGATCGGGGTGAGCGCGATCAGCGCCGATCCGAGCGGCAGGATCGGGCCGTGCGCGGACAGGTTGTAGGCGGTGGAGCCCGCTGGCGTCGCCGCCAGCAGCCCGTCGCACGCGAGTTCGGGCAGCACGACACGGTCGTTCACCGTCACTTCGAGCTTCGCCGTCTGCCGCGTCTCGCGCAGCAGCGACACCTCGTTGATCGCGGGCAGCGTGTGGACGCGGCCGTCGATCCCGACCGCCGTCATCGTCAGCGGCGTCACCCGGAACGCCTTGGCATTTTCGAGACGGGCCTCCAGATCGGCGGCGCGCCATTCGTTCATCATGAAGCCGACCGTGCCGAGGTTCATGCCGAACACAGGGACGCCCGGCGCGCGCCGTTCGAGCATGGTGTGGAGCGTCTGGAGCATGAAGCCGTCGCCGCCGAGCGCGATGACGACGTCCGCCTCATCGACGGACACCCAGTCGAACATGTCCGCCAGCGCCGCCGCCGCCGCCCGCGCGGGCGGGGTGGGCGATGCGACGAGCGCACGGCGCGGAAATCGGGTCATCCCCCGGTGACGCTCATGTGTCGCGCCACCGCAGGCGCACCGCCCGCCTCGATGCGGAAATCGTGCGCGAGTGGCTTGATGCCGAGCCCATGGTCGATCGCCGCGTCCAGCGCGGGCAGGCCGCCCGTGCGGAGTGCCGCCTTCAGATCGACCTGATCGTCATGGCCGAGGCACATGTACAACGTACCCTCGGTCGTCAGCCGCACGCGGTTGCAGCCGTCGCAGAAGTTGGCGGTCAGCGGCGAGATCAGCCCCAGCCGGGTATCGGTGCCCGACACCCGCCAGTAACGCGCCGGGCCGCCGCTGCGATGCGTGTCGCGCACCAGCGGAAAACGCGTCGACAAATCCTCGAACACGCGCGTCAGCGGCACGAAGCGGTCGATCCGGGCCTCGTCGATCGCACCGAGCGGCATCGTCTCGATCAGCGACAGGTCGAGCCCCTCGGCGCAGGCCCAGGCCAGCATCGGCGCGATCTCGTCCTCGTTCAGCCCGCCCAGCGCGACCATGTTGATCTTGACGCGCAGCCCCGCGTCCTGCGCCGCGCGGATGCCGCGCAGCACCACGTCCACGTCGCCATGCCGGGTGATGAAGCGAAACCGCTCCGGATCGCGGCTGTCGAGGCTCACGTTGATCCGCTTCATGCCCGCCGCCGCCAGCATTTCAGCGTGCGCCGCCAGGCGTGTGCCGTTCGTGGTCATGGTCAGCTCGTCGAGGCCCGCCCCGACATGGCGGCCGAGCCGGGTGACGAGTTCGCCCACGTCACGGCGCACCAGCGGCTCGCCTCCCGACAGGCGGATCTTGGTGACGCCGCGCGCGATGAAGCGTTCGGCGATCACCGCGGTCTCTTCGAGCGCCAGCAGGGCCGAGCGCGGCAGGAACGTCATCTCCTCGGCCATGCAATAGCGGCAGCGAAGGTCGCACCGGTCGGTCACGGAGATGCGGAGATAGCTGATCGCGCGGCCATGCGCATCGACCAGCCGATCGGTCGGGAGGGAAGCGCAGGTCATCACGTAGTCAGCTAGGGTGCGCGGGCGGGCAGGACAAGCGCCCGCTGCATAGTTCACGCCATGTTTCGCGGATTGGCGATACGGGCGCGCCGCGTTAGGGAGGGGTGATGGGGGCCCCAGTTGATTTGTCGGTGACGGTGTTCGCGCTACCGCAGGCCGAGCCGCTCGCGACGCTCGCCGCGGCCAAGGGCTGGCAGGTGCTCGCCGATCCCGGTGGCGCCGGGGTGATGGCGCGTTTTGCCGCCAGCGGCGCGCGGATCGCGCTCGTCGGGGCGGGCGACGTCGCCGCGCTCGCGCAGGCCGCCAAGTCGCGCGGCGCGGCGCTGCTGGCGGTGGCGGGCGAGGCGGACCGGCTCGATCTGCTACATGATGCGGGCGCCACGCATATCGTCCGGCGCGATGCGGATGCGGACGCGCAGCGCCAGGCGCTGCGGTCGGCGATGCGCCACGCGGAACGCACGGTGCGCCAGCAGCCTGACGACCGGCGCGAGGCGGCGCAACGCTGGATCGCGGCGCGGCTGGACGCGGGTGCCGCGGTAGGGGTGGCGATCACGACGCTGTCGCGGATCGATCTGGTGAACGCCGCGCATGGCCGCGCGGTGGGCGATGCGGTGATCGCGGCGGCGGGCGAGCGGATCGCCGAGCTGGCCATGTCGCGCTTCGGTGCGGCGCTCGTGGCGCGATCGGGCCGCACCGCGTTCGTGCTGGCTGCCGATGCCGACCGGATCGCCGGGGCCGCCGATGCGCTGGGCGAGGCGCTGGGCCGGCCGTTCGTCGTGGACGGCACCCCCATCGCGCTCGGCTGCCGCCTCGGCGTGGCCATCTCCGAAGCGGGCGACGATGCCGCCGCCTTGCTTCGCCGGGCGAACAGCGCGGTGGTGCAGGGCCGCCGCGTGGATGGCGCGGTGGTGCACCATGCCGAGCCGGAGGGCCCCGCCTCGATCGATTCGCTCGCGATCGACCTTCACCATGCGATCGAACGCGACGAGATCGCGATCCTCTACCAGCCGCAGGTCGAGATCGCGAACGGGCGGATCGCGGGCGTCGAGGCGCTGGCGCGGTGGGATCATCCGCGCCACGGCAGCCTGGGCGCGGAGGCGCTGTTCGCCGCGGCCGAGCGCGCCGATCTGGGCATCGCCATCTCCGACCATATCCAGCGCCTCGTCCTCGCCGAGGCTGCGGGCTGGCCGCGCGCGCTGCACGGGCTGCGGGTGTCGCTCAACCTCACCGCGGCCGACGTCGCCCGGCCGGATTTCGCGCGCGGCTTCCTGGCGCTGGTCGATGCGAGCGGCTTCCCGCGCGGGCGCCTCACGATCGAGATCACCGAATCGGGCATGATCCAGGATCTGGAGGCGGTGGCCACGCTGCTCGCCCATTTGCGCGGCGCCGGGTGCCGGGTGGCGATCGACGATTTCGGGACGGGCTATTCGAGCCTTGCCTATCTGAAGGCGCTGCCGCTCGACTATCTCAAGATCGACAAGGCGATGACGCGCGACATCGGCGGATCGACGCGCGACCGGGTGATCGTGCGCGGCGTGATCGCGATGGCGCGCTCGCTCGGCTTCGCGGTGATCGCCGAGGGCGTGGAGACCGAACGCCAGCGCGCCTTGCTGGCGGCGGAGGGCTGCGACTTCTACCAGGGATTCCTGCGCGCCGAGCCGCTGGACGTGGCGGCGCTGACCGCGCTGATGGAGGGTTCATGACACGCTGGGCGATGCTCGCACCCGTAGCGCTCACGATCGCGGCGGCGCCCGCGGCGACGCCGCAGCAGCGGATCGAGGCGGCGATGGCCGACAGCGCGGCCGGGTGGAACGGGGGCGACCTGGCGCGCTTCGTGGCGATCTATGCGGCGGATGCGGTGTTCGTCACGCCCGACGGGCTGGTGCGCGGACGCGACGCGATCGCCGCGCATTACGCGCCGAGCTTCGCCGGCGGGGGCAACCGCCGGGGTACGCTCGACTTCCAGTTCCTCGCGCTGCGCGAACTCGATCCCGCGCATGCGCTGCTGTTCGCGCGCTGGCGGTTGACGCCGGGCGGCCTTGCCAAGGGCGAGACGGGCATGACGACCTTGGTGTTCCGCCGCGAGGCCGATGGCTGGAAGATCATCGCCGATCACAGCAGCTAGACCGGGAGGACTCCAGGCCGGTCCAGCACTCTGATCCGATCGTGCTGAGCATTTCGAAGCACGCTTTCCACCGGCGAGCGTTTCGATGCGGCACAGGCGCTTCGACAGGCTCAGGGGGAACGGAGAAGGGAACTCTCAGGCTCCGCCCGTCACCCTGCGGCTTTGGCCAGCCCCTTCGCCAGTTGTAGCGCGCCGTGCAGCCGCGCCTTGGGATCGCCCCAGGCGCGCGCCACCACCAATTTGCTGTCGGGCCTGAGCTTGGCCACGCCGTTCAGCCGGTCGACATAGGCGAGCAGCCCCGCGACATTGGGCGGCGTGTCGTTGTGGAACGACACCAGCGCACCGCGCGGCCCCACGTCGATCTTCGACACGCATGCCTTTTTGGCGTGCAGCTTAATGTCGATGATCCGGATCAGATTCTCGGTCGGATCGGGCAGCGGGCCGAAGCGGTCGATCAGCTCGGCGGCGAACGCCTCCACCTCCTGCGTCGCGTCCAGCTCGTTCAGGCGGCGATAGAGGCCCATGCGAAGATCGAGATCGGGGACGTAATCCTCCGGGATCAGGATCGGCGCGTCGACGGTGATCTGCGGCGAGAAATCGCGCGGGCGGATCGCCATGCCTCCGGCCTTGGCATCCATGATCGCCTCCTCCAGCATCGCCTGGTAGAGTTCGTAGCCGACCTCCTTGATATGCCCCGACTGTTCGTCGCCGAGCAGATTGCCGGCGCCGCGGATATCGAGATCGTGGCTGGCCAGCTGGAACCCGGCGCCGAGCGTGTCGAGATCGGACAGCACCTTCAGCCGCTTCTCCGCCGCCTCGGTCATCTGCCGTTCGGGCGGTGTCACCATATAGGCATAGGCGCGCGTCTTGGAGCGCCCGACGCGGCCGCGAAGCTGGTAGAGCTGAGCCAGGCCGAAGCGGTCGGCACGGTTCACGATCATCGTGTTGGCGGACGGGATGTCGAGCCCGCTTTCGATGATCGTGGTCGAGACGAGCACCTCGAAACGCTTCTCGTAGAAGGCGCTCATCCGCTCCTCCACCTCGGTCGGTGCCATCTGGCCGTGCGCGATCACGTAACGGATCTCGGGCACGTTCTCGCGCAGGAACTCCTCGATATCGGGCAGGTCGGCGATGCGCGGCGTGACGATGAAGCTCTGCCCGCCGCGATAATGTTCGCGCAGCAGCGCCTCGCGCAGCACCACCGGATCCCAGGGCATCACATAGGTGCGCACCGCGAGCCGATCGACCGGCGGCGTCTGGATCACCGACAATTCGCGGATGCCGCTCATCGCCATCTGCAGCGTGCGCGGGATCGGCGTCGCGGTCAGCGTCAGCATGTGGACGTCGGCGCGCAGCGCCTTCAGCCGCTCCTTGTGGGTGACGCCGAAGCGCTGTTCCTCGTCCACCACCACGAGGCCCAGCCGCTTGAAGTCGATCCCCTTGGCCAGCAGCGCGTGCGTGCCGATCACCACGTCGATCGTGCCGGCCGCCAGCCCCTCCTTCGTGGCCTTGGCCTCGCTGGCGGTGACGAGCCGCGAGAGCCGGCCCATCTGCATCGGAAAGCCTTCGAAGCGGCTCACGAAATTGTTGTAATGCTGGCGCGCGAGCAGGGTCGTCGGGCAGACGATCGCGACCTGCTTGCCCGCCATCGCCGCGACGAAGGCGGCGCGCAGCGCGACCTCGGTCTTGCCGAAGCCCACGTCGCCGACGACCAGCCGGTCCATCGGCTTGCCCGCGCCCAGATCGCCGATCACGTCGCCGATCGCGCGATCCTGATCGTCGGTCTCCTCATAGGGGAAGCGGTCGACGAAGCTCGGATAGCCCGCCGAATCGGGCTCCAGCACGTCGCCGGCATGAAGCGCGCGTTCGGCGGCGGTCGCGATCAGGTCGCCCGCGATCTCGCGGATGCGCTCCTTCATCTTCGACTTGCGCCGCTGCCACGCCTCGCCCCCCAGCCGGTCGAGGCTCGCGCCCTCCTCGCCCGAGCCGTAGCGCGAGAGGATGTCGATATTCTCGACCGGCACGTAGAGCTTGTCGCCGCCGGCATAGCTGAGCGCCACACAGTCGTGGGGACTCTTGCCGACGGGGATCGAGGTCAGCCCCTCATATCGCCCGATGCCGTGATCGGCATGGACGACGAGGTCGCCGGGCGAGAGCGTCGCCAGCTCGGCGAGAAAGGCGTCGGCGGATTTCTTGCGCTTGGTGCGGCGAATCAGCCGGTCGCCCAGCATGTCCTGCTCGGTCAGCACGGCCAGGCCTGGCGCGGCATAGCCGTGATCGAGCGGCAACACGACGAGCGCGACGCCGGCGCTCTTCGCGGTGTCGGCGATCGCCAGCGCCGCCTGCCAGGTGTCGGCCGCCTTCGCGCCGGTGAGGCCGTGATCCTTCAGCAGCCCGCCCAGCCGTTCGCGCGCACCCGCCGAATAGCTGGCCAGCACCGGCCGCTTGCCGGCCTTGCGCAGCGCGGCGAGGTGATCGACCACCGCCTCGTAGATGTTGGTGCCGCTTGCGCGCTCGGGCGCGAAGTCGCGGGGGCCATCGACGTCGAACTCGACCACGGTGGGCGACGGCGGTTCGTGGAACGGCGTCGTCAAATGCGCGGTCGTGGCGGTGAGCGCCGCGCTCCACTCGGCGGCGTCGAGATAGAGCGACCGGGCGGGTAGTGGGCGGTAGCTGCCGGGCTGCGCGGCCTCGGCGCGCTGGCGGTTCTCGAAATAATCGGCAATGGCGTCGAGCCGGCTTTCCGCCGCCGCGGTCACGCCGCCGTCGCGCACCACCACCGCGCCGTCGCCCAGATGGTCGAACAGCGTGGCGAGCTTGTCCTCGAACAGCGGCAGCCAATGTTCCATGCCCGCCTGGCGCCGGCCCTCGGACACCGCCTGGTAGAGCGGATCGCCCGTGGCGGTGGCGCCGAATTTCTCGCGGTAGCGGCTGCGGAACCGCTTGATGCTGTCCTCGTCCAGCAGCGCCTCGGATGCGGGGAGCAGGGTGAAGCCTTCCACCCGCGCGACGGTGCGCTGGTCGCCCGAATCGAAGCTGCGCACGCTCTCGATCTCGTCGCCGAAGAAATCGAGCCGCAGCGCGAGCTCCTCGCCGCTGGGAAACAGGTCGACGATGCCGCCGCGCACCGCATATTCGCCCTGATCGTGGACGGTGTCGGTGCGGACATAGCCGTTCGCCTGGAGCAGCCCCGCCAGCTTGTCGCGGCCGATCCGTTCGCCGGGGGCGAGGCGCGCGACGAGCTGGCGGATGCGGAACGGCGTCAGCACGCGCTGAGTCGCGGCGTTGGCGGTGGTCAGCACCAGTTGCGGGCCCTTGGGGTTCGCCTGCAGCCGGTGGAGCGCGGCGATCCGCTCCGCCATCACGCGCAGCGTCGGCGAGGCGCGGTCATAGGGAAGGCAATCCCAAGCCGGGAAGGTGACGACCTCCAGATCGGGCGCGAAGAAGGGCGCGGTGGAGGCGATCGCGCGCATCGCCGCATCGTCGGGGGCGACGAACACCGCCCGGGTCCGCGCCGCGCGCGCCAGATCCGCCAGCAGCGACGGCTGGAACCCGGTGGGGACGCCCGCCAGCGTCAATGGCGTGGTGGCGGAGAGGATCGTCTTCAGGTCGGGCATCGTGGTCAATCTCGTTCCCCGGCGAAGGCCGGGGCTTAGGGGGGACAGGCGGAGGTAACGGGACGTTGTGATCCGTCACGATCGAACCCCGACTGGACGCCGATCTTCGGGGAGCGGCTATTCCGCCACGGTCACGTAATCGATCGACCGCATCGCGTGCATCATCGCGCCGTCCCACTGCGGCGGGCAGGGGATCGATCCGATCGCCCAGCCCATGATGTCGACATCCTGTTCCTCGATCAGCGCCTCGAACCAGTCGAGTTCCGCCGCGCTCCAGCCGGCGTGGTGCGCGTCGAAAAAGCCGCCGATCATCATGTCGGCCTCGCGCGTGCCGCGGTGCCAGCTTCGGAAGCGCAGGCGTTTCAGGCGGATGTCGTGATTCATATGCGCTCCAACGCCGACAGGCCGGCAGCCGCTGGCGGCGGCGGTCGGCTCGGCTATAGACATCAGATAGTCATGCGCCCCGAAATCCTCAATCCGCTGTTCGCCGAAGTCACCGCCCTGAAGGGCGTTGGCACCGGCCTCGCCAAGCCGCTCGACCGGCTGAAGATCGCCCGCGTCGTCGACATGGCGTTCCACCTGCCGAGCGGCCATGTCGACCGCGTGCCGCGCGACGAGCTGATGACGTCCGATGCCGGCCGCACGATCGCGATCACGCTGACGCCGCGCGAGTATCGCAGCAGCGCCGGCCGTGGCCCCACCCGCGTGCAGGCGGCGGATGCGCGGGGCAATAGTGTCAGCCTCGTGTTTTTCGGCGGCAATGCCGGCTGGGCGAAGAAGCTGCTGCCGCTCGGCGAGCCCCGCCGCGTCTCGGGCCGGCTCGACCAATATGGTCAGGAGCTCCAGATCGTCCATCCCGAGGTGGCCGAACCCGGCACCGAGGGCGAGCCGTTCCGCGAGCGCGAAGCGATCTATCCGCTGTCGGAGGGGCTCACCTCGCGCCGCCTCGCCGCGCTGGCCGCGCAGGCGATCGCGCGCGCGCCCGATCTGCCCGAGTGGATCGAGCCGGGGCTGAAGGCGGCGCGCGGCTGGCCCGGCTGGCACGAGGCGCTGGTGCGGATCCATGCCGATCCGGCCGATGCCAAGGCGCGCGAACGGCTCGCCTATGACGAAGTGTTCGCCAACCAGCTGGCGATGACGATCGTCCGCGCCGATACGCGCAAGCGGAAAGGGCGGGCGCTGGTCGGCGACGGACGGCTGCGCGATCGACTCGAACTGCCCTACGCGCCCACCGGCGCGCAATCGCGGACGATGCGCGAGATCGAGGGCGATCTGGCGCAGGCGGCGCCGATGCTGCGGCTGCTCCAGGGCGATGTCGGCTCGGGCAAGACGCTGGTCGCCGCGATGGCGCTGCTGGTGGCGGTCGAGGCGGGCGCGCAAGGCGCGATGCTGGCACCGACCGAGATCCTGGCGCGCCAACATTACGAGACGTTGCGCACGCTGCTCGCCGGGTTGCCGCTGAACGTCGCGGTGCTGACCGGCCGCGACAAGGGCCGCGCGCGCGAGGCGACGCTGATGGGGCTGGCGAGCGGCGAGATCGATATCCTCATCGGCACGCACGCGATCTTCCAGGAGGCGGTCGGCTACAAGGATCTTGGGCTGGTGGTGGTGGACGAGCAGCACCGTTTCGGCGTGGCGCAGCGGATGACGCTCCAGGCTAAGGGCAAGGCGCCGCCCCATCTGCTGGCGATGACCGCGACGCCGATCCCGCGCACGCTGACGCTTGCGCAATATGGCGAGATGGACGTCAGCCGGCTCGACGAGATGCCGCCGGGCCGCCAGCCGATCGAGACGCGCGTGATCTCGGAGGATCGGCTGGACGACGTGGCGAACGCGCTCGGGCGGCATCTGTCGGAGGGCGGCCAGGCCTATTGGGTGTGCCCGCTGGTGGAGGAAAGCGAAAAGAGCGATCTGGCCGCCGCCGAGATGCGCGCCGAGGCGCTGCGCGCGCGGTTCGATGGCGACGGGCAGGGCCGGGTGGGCCTGGTGCACGGCCGCATGAAGCCCGCCGAGAAGGATGCGGTGATGGCGGAATTTTCCGCCGGGCGGCTGGGCGTGCTGGTCGCCACGACGGTGATCGAGGTGGGCGTGGACGTGCCCAACGCGACGCTGATCGTGATCGAGCATGCCGATCGCTTCGGGCTGGCGCAGCTCCATCAGTTGCGCGGACGGGTCGGGCGGGGCGGGGGGCGTTCGACGTGCCTGCTGGTGCGCGGCACCGCGCTCAGCGAAACCTCGCGTGCCCGCCTCGCGCTGATGCGCGAGACCAATGACGGCTTCCGCATCGCCGAGGAGGATCTGCGGCTGCGCGGCGCGGGCGAGATGCTGGGCACGCGCCAATCGGGCGACATGGCCTTCCGCCTCGCGACGCCGGAGATGATGGCGGACCTGCTGCAATGCGCGCACGACGACGCGCGGCTGCTGGTGGACCGCGACGGCGGACTGCAAGGCCCGCGCGGGCAGGCGGCACGGACGCTGCTGTATCTCTTCGAGCGCGATGCGGGGGTGGCGTTGTTGCGATCGGGGTGAGGGGACGAGGGGCAGCTAACGCCCAAACTCAGCCATTCCGAAAGCTGAAGCTCAAACCTGAAAGCCGCCGTTCGTTCACCTTTGCCGCTGCGATGCCGTTGCGATATTCGACAGGTCAGTCGCAGCAACGACCGGCACGCCTGCGTCCTTCCGCTCCGAATACCGGTCAACTAGCTGGGCAGCGTGGGGCCGCAGCAGGATCGTGAAGCGTATCAGCTCCTCCATTACGTCAACAATGCGATCGTAGTAGCTAGACGGCTTCATTCGGCCAGCGTCGTCGAACTCCTCGAACGCCTTGGCGACGCTCGACTGGTTCGGAACCGTCACCATCCGCATCCAGCGCCCGAGGACGCGCAGGGTGTTCACGCTGTTGAACGACTGCGATCCGGCTGACACCTGCATGACGGCAAGGGTCCGGCCCTGCGTCGGTCGCATCCCGCCCATCGACAGCGGCAGGTGATCGACCTGCAGCTTCATGATGCCGGTGATCTGGCCATGCCGTTCGGGACTGCACCACACCTGTCCCTCCGACCACATCGACAGCTCGCGCAGCTCGTGGACGGCCGGATGGTCGTCGCCGGCCACCTGATCCGGCAACGGCAGGGTCGACGGGTCGAAGATGCGCGTCTCCGCTCCGAAGAAGCGCAGCAGGCGCGCCGCCTCCTCGACGCACAGCCGAGAGTAGGACCGCTCGCGCAAAGATCCGTAGAGCAGCAGGATGCGCGGGGGCGGGTCGCCCGCACCCAGCCCCAGAGCGGGATGATCCAGCGCATAGCGGCGATCGAGCGCGGGCAGATGGTCTGGGTCGGTTAGGGTGCGGAGGGTCATCAGGTGAGGTTTCCGGTAGTGTTCAGGGGGTTTTCACGGCTCACTGCGCGCTGATTCGCAGCGCGAGCGCGGCTAGCGTCACCAGCAGCACCGGGACGGTCAGGGTCGCGCCGATCCTGAAGTAGTAGCCCCAGCCGATCCGGATGCCCTTCTGCCCGAGGACGTGCAGCCACAGCAGCGTCGCGAGCGAACCGATGGGCGTGATCTTGGGGCCGAGGTCGCAGCCGATCACGTTGGCGTAGATCATGGCTTCCTTGACCGCGCCCGTGGCGTGGGTCGCGTCGATCGACAGCGCACCGATCAGGACCGTCGGCATGTTGTTCATCACCGATGACAGCAGCGCGGCGATGACGCCGGTGCCGAACGCCGCGCCCCAGACGCCGCCCTGGGCGGTGCGATCGAGGAGACCGGCGAGGTGGTCGGTCAGGCCGGCGTTCCGGAGGCCGTAAACGACCAGATACATGCCGAGCGAGAAGATGACGACCTGCCAGGGCGCGCCCCGCAGCACCTTGCGGGTCTCGATGACGTGGCCGCGCGCGGCGACGACGAGCAGCAGGCCCGCGCCGCCAGCGGCGACGGCGCTGACCGGTACGCCGATGGGTTCGAGCAGAAAGAAGCCGGCCAGGAGGGCGGCAAGGACGACCCAGCCCGCCTGGAACGTGGCCCGGTCGCGGATCGCGTCGGCTGGGGCGCGGAGCTGCGCCACGTCGTAGCTGGTCGGCACGTCGCGGCGGAAGAACAGCAGCAGCACGACCAGCGTCGCGGCGATCGACGCGAGATCCACCGGCACCATCACGGACGCGTAGTTGGCGAACCCGATGCGGAAGAAGTCGGCCGACACGATGTTGACCAGGTTGGAGACGATCAGCGGCAGGCTGGCCGTGTCGGCCACGAACCCGGCCGCCATGACGAACGCCAGCATCGCCTTGTCGCGGTAGCCGAGCGCCCGCAGCATCGCGATGACGATCGGCGTCAGAATCAGCGCCGCGCCGTCATTGGCGAACAGCGCCGACACGGCCGCGCCGAGGAGGACGATCAGAACGAACAGGCGTCTACCGTGCCCGCCACCCCAGCGGGCGACGTGGAGCGCCGCCCATTCGAAGAATCCGGCCTCGTCCAGCAGCAGGCTGACGATGATGATCGCCACGAACGTCGCGGTCGCGTTCCAGACGATGCCCCACACCACCGGGACGTCAGAGAGGGAGACCACCCCGACGAGCAGCGCCACGGCTGCGCCGCCCAGCGCGCTCCACCCAATGCCGAGGCCTCGTGGCTGCCAGATGACGAGCGCGATCGTGACGACGAAGATGGCGAGGGCGAGGAGCATCAGGCGATGCGCTGCCCGGAGGCGTCCACGACCTGTTCGCCATCCTCCTTGGCGAACGCGCCCCGCTGCGGCGCGGGCAGTAGATCGAGGACGGCTTCGGACGGACGGCAGAGCCTCACGCCGAGCGGCGAGACGACCAGCGGGCGGTTGATGAGGACAGGGTGCGCCATCATGGCGTCGAGCAGCGCGTCGTCGGTCAGCGAGGTGTCGCCGAGGCCGAGCTCGGCGTAGGGCGTGCCCTTCTCGCGCAGCAGATCGCGGGGCGTGATGCTGGCGCGGTCGATCAGTTCGACCAGCAGGGCGCGGGACGGCGGGGTCTTCAGATACTCCACGACGTGCGGCTCGATGCCGGCGTTGCGGATCATCGCCAGCGTGTTGCGCGACGTGCCGCAGGCGGGGTTGTGGTAGATCACGACGTCGACGGCCATAGCGCGTCCTTTCAGCAGCAGGGGGTGAGTTCGGCGAGGAGGGGCGCGCACAGCTCCGGCGAGCCGGCGCAGCAGTCCTTGACCAGGAACAGCGTCAGCGCCCGCAAGCCGTCGAGGTCGGCGCGGTAGATGATGGACCGGCTGTGCCGCTCGGAGCGAACGATGCCGGCGCGCGCGAGGATGCCGAGATGCGCGGACATGGTGTTCTGCGGCACGTCGAGCTGGCGGGCGATCTCGCCCGCCGCCATGCCGTCCGGCTCGTGCCGCACCAGTAGGCGGAACACCTCGAGGCGGGTGCCCTGCGCGAGTGCGCCAAGGGCGGCGATGGCCGAATCATTATCCATGCATCCAGCATAGACGATATATCCCGCGCGGTCAGCTTAAGTTTAGCAATGTCAGCTGTACCCGCTTGTGCTCCCAAAAGCGGCCAGTCGCCTTACCACCAATCTACGACATCGCCCACCAATCACCGCAGGCACGCATCCAGCCGATCGCCGCGCACCGTCGCCACCCGCCGTGCCAGCGTGTTCCCATGCGAGCGGACAAACCCATGCGGATCGATCGCGGCGCGTTTTTTGGGAAGCGGCAGGACGGCGGCGATGCGGCCGGCTTCCGTCGGCGTCAGGTGGCTCGCGTCATGGCCGAAATAGCGCATCGCGGCGGCGTTCGCGCCATAGGTGCCGATGCCGGTCTCGGCGATGTTGAGGTACACCTCCATGATCCGGGGCTTCCCCCACAAGGTTTCGATCAGGACGGTGAAATAGGCTTCCACGGCCTTGCGGGCATAGCCGCCGCCCTGAAACAGAAAGGCGTTCTTCGCGGTTTGCTGGCTGATGGTCGATCCGCCCCGGATCCGTCCGCCTTCGGCATTGCGTGCGGCGGCGCCTGCCAGCGCGTGCCAGTCGAAGCCGTGATGCGTGCAGAAACGCGAATCCTCGCCGGCGATCGCGGCGCGCGCCATGTCCGGATCCATTCGGCGTAGCGGCATCCACGTCTTGGTGACGCCGCGCCCGCCGATCACGTCGCCCAGCATCGTGAAGGTGAAGGGCGGCGGCACGAAGCGATAGAGGCCGACCCATGCGACCGTGACGATCACGAAGACGAGCAGCGCCTTGAGGAGGATGCGGAGGACGTGGATCATCGCGCGATGATAGAGCAGGTGGGGTGCGGCGGGGAAGCGGTCGGCGCGATCTTTGCTTTCTCCGTTCCCCGGCTATCGCCGGGAACGGGAGGGGTCAGGAGCGCGCTCGCGCCAGCACCGCATGGGCCGCTGCCCGGCCCGTCTCGTACGCACCATGCGCAGTGGAGAAATCGCTCGGGTGGCAGGCCTCCCCGGCGAAGAACAGGCGGTCGTCCACCGGCGCCGCGAGCACCGCGCGCTGGCCGGCTTGCCCGATCCGCGCGTGCGAATAGCTGCCATGGATATGGGGCTCGTCGCGCCAGCGCGTCGCGGCCAGCGGCGTCAGCCGCGCCCGCCAGTCGTTGCCGAGCAGCGCCACCAGTTCGTCCACCGCGAAGGCGCAGGCGGCGCGTTCGTCCTCCAGCGCCTTCGCGCAATCGCCGCCGAAAAAGCTCTCGATCACCGGCCAGCCGAAGGGCGACAGGCGGTGACTCGCGGTGCAACGCGCGAAGGGATCGCCGATCAGATGCGCGTTCGCCGGCCATTCGGGCCGATCGACGTGGAGGAACACCTTGTCCGCCAGGCCCAGCGGCAGCGCGGCGGCGGCGGCCTGTTTGGCGGACAGCGGCGGATCGAAGGCGATCCGGTCATAGGCGGTGGTCGGCACCGTCAGGATGACGGCATCCGTCTCGATCGTTCCCGCGGGCGTCTCGATCCGCACCGCCCGACCGCGATGATCGATGCGGGTGACGGGGGTGGCGAGCCGGACGGCGATCCCGGCGGCGTGCGACGCCACCAGCGTGCCGTAACCCTCGCGCACCGCCCAATTGTCGTCGGTCGCGGCGTCTTCATAGGCGGCCCAGTCGTGGAGCGACACGGCGGCCAGCGGTGCGCCATTGGCATAGCCCGAAATCGCGTCGATCATCGGATACCAGCGATCGTCGGGCGCGATGAAGTCTGAAAGCGGGCGATCGGGGCAGCCCAGCGCGGCATGCGCGGCTTCGCTCCAGCGGGCATAGGCGACATCGGCGTCGCGCCGGTCCTCGGGTGAAAAGCCGAGATCGCGCCATTGCTCGCGCCAATGGGCGGGCGAACGATCGACGGTGAAGCCCGTGGAGTCCGCGATCGTCGTCCACGGGTTACGCCGGGCGGAGTGAAGCCAGCCGCAGCCCCGATCCACGCGCATCGGTCCCGCCGCGCCCGGCGGCGTGGACAGCGCCATGCTGTGCGCGCGTCCGCCGATCCGGTCTTTCGCCTCCACCAGCAGCACGTCGCGCCCGGCATCGCGGAGCGCGCGCGCCGCGGCTATTCCCGCCGCGCCGGCGCCGATCACCACGACATCGGCACCGGGCATCGCTTACGCCGCGATCAGCCGCTTTTCGCCGGCGATGCGCATCATCGCCTTTTGCAGCTTCTCGAACGCGCGCACCTCGATCTGCCGGACGCGTTCGCGCGACACGTTGTAGACCTGGCTCAGCTCCTCGAGCGTCTTAGGGTCGTCGGTCAGGCGGCGCTCGGTCAGGATGTGCTTCTCCCGGTCGTTGAGGTCGTCCATCGCGTTGACGAGCATCGAATGGCGAACATCCGCCTCCTGCGCGTCGGCCACCACCTTGTCCTGCAGCGGCGCGTCGTCCTGAAGCCAATCCTGCCACTGGCCCTCGCCGTCCTCGCGCATCGAGACGTTGAGGCTGGTATCGCCGCCCATCGCCATGCGACGGTTCATGCTGGTCACTTCGGCCTCGGTCACGCCCAGATCGGTCGCGATCTTGGTGATGTGCTCGGGCCGCAGATCGCCGTCCTCGAACGCGTCGAGCTTCGACTTCATCCGGCGCAGGTTGAAGAACAGCTTCTTCTGCGCCGCGGTGGTGCCCATCTTCACGAGGCTCCACGAGCGCAGGATATATTCCTGGATCGACGCGCGGATCCACCACATCGCATAGGTAGCGAGGCGGAAGCCGCGGTCGGGCTCGAACTTCTTCACGCCCTGCATCAGGCCGATATTCCCTTCGGAGATCAGCTCCGACGTGGGCAGGCCGTAGCCGCGATAGCCCATCGCGATCTTGGCCACCAGCCGCAGGTGACTGGTGACGAGTTGCGCCGCCGCATCGGTATCCCCATGTTCCTGGAAACGCTTGGCGAGCATGAACTCCTGCTCGGGCTGGAGCAGCGGGAATTTCTTGATCTCGGCCAGGTAGCGGTTGAGACCGGCTTCGCTGCCGAGCGCGGGGATCGTCGCTGGGACGTTGCTGCGGGCTGCCATGGTTCGTGTCTCCTTGTCCGAGTTCGTCCGCCGCGCTGCGGCAAAACGCTCATGTCCTATACGTGAAGCCGGCTGAACAGTTCCTGCATATCGGCCGGCATGGTGCTTTCGAATGCCAATTTCGTGCCCGAGATCGGGTGGATGAACCCCAGATGCGCCGCGTGCAAGGCTTGTCGCCGGAATGCGAGCTGTTCGAGTAACCCACGATGCGGTCCGCCGCTTCGGCCATAGACCGGATCGCCCAGCAGCGCATGGCCGATCGAGCCCATGTGCACGCGCACCTGGTGCGTGCGGCCGGTCTCGAGCCGGCATTCCACCAGCGCCGCGCGATCGAGCGGCGCGATCGTCGTGAAATGGGTGACCGCGCGTTTGCCGCCGGCGACGATCGCGATCTTCTTGCGGTTCTGCGGCGAGCGGGCGAGCGGCGCGTCGACGGTGCCGGCGGACGGGCTGGGGATGCCGCCCACGATCGCCTTGTAGCGGCGATCGATGCTGTGATCGCGAAACTGTTTCGCCAGCCCCTCGTGCGTCCGGTCGGTCTTGGCAGCGACCATCAGCCCCGAGGTGTCCTTGTCGATGCGGTGGACGATCCCCGGCCGCGCGACGCCGCCGATGCCGGACAGCGATCCCCCGCAATGGTGGAGCAGCGCGTTGACGAGCGTGCCGTCGAGATTGCCCGCGGCGGGATGCACGACGAGCCCGGCGGCCTTGTCGATCACGATCAGATGTTCGTCTTCATAGGCGATGACGAGCGGGATCGCCTGCGCCTCGTTATGCGCCGGCGTGGGATCGGGCACCGCCACCGCGAAGACCTGCCCGGCGGCGGCCTTCTTGGCCGAATCGCGCCAGGCGGTGCCATCCGCGCTAACCTGGCCCGCCGCGATCAGCACCTTCAGGCGTTCACGCGACAGCGTCGGCACCGCTTCGGCCAGCGCGCGATCGAGCCGCCAGCCGTCCGCGCCGGCGGCGATCGTCGCTTCGATGATGGAAACCCCCCGGCTCATGTGCGAACGATGTGGCGATGGGCGTGACGATTTCAAGCGAGGTGCTGGCGACGATCCGCGCGGCGGCGGCGGCGAGCCCCGATGCCGAGGTGTGCGGGCTGCTGTTCGGCGCGCCCGACCAAGTCGAGGCCGCGCAGCCTTGCGCCAACGTCGCCGCCGATCCGCGCCGCGCGTTCGAGATCGATCCGGCTGCGCTGCTGGCCGCCTATCGGCGCGCGCGGCAGGGCGGCGCGATGGTGATCGGCCATTACCATTCGCACCCGAGCGGGCAGCCGGTCCCCTCGGCCCGCGACGCCGCCGCGGCCATGGGAGACGGCGCGCTGTGGCTGATCGCGGCGGCGGGTGCGATACGCGCATGGCGGAGCGACGCGCCGGGCGTGTTCGTGGAGGAAATGATCGATGCTCGTCCCTCCGGCCTTCCCAGCGCCCGGGGATCGGTCGGAGAACGCAGGTGATGCGCCGGGCGCTCGGTCATCCGCGGGCGTTCCGGTGCGCAAGATCGGTCACGTCATCGGATGACGACCGTTCGTTAACGATCCCGGCACACCGGGTCTTCGCGCGCCCATTCGCGCAGCCTTATCGTTCGGCCGGCCGCTCCCGCTCCACCGCCTGATCGCGCAGGATCGCCGGATCGGACGCGAGGTCATATAGATAGCGTCGCCGCTCCAGCGTTCCCATGCGCAACCGGTCGCGTGCCTTGACCTGCGCGCGCGTCAGCCTGAACGGCACATAGCCGCGCGCGCGCAGGCAGGTGACGACCGCATCCTCCATGAAGCTCTGCGTGCGCTTGACCCCGCCCCGGATGCTGCGCTTGTAGATGCTGGAATAATTGCGCGTCATCCGGTCGACTTCTTCCGGATCCAGGCCCACGCTACCTTTCATAAAGGATCTCATATTCGCCGAGTCGATGGCCCGGTCCTGATTGTGCGTACCGTCCAGCACGTCGCGCGTATCCTGCCGGTGTGCGATATCGACCTTTGCGCCGCCGATGCCGCATTCCATCGCATCGCGGCGATAGGCGTCGAAGTCGATGCCGGCTTTGCCCCAGGACCCGTCCCGGTCGGGCACCGCCTTGGCAGCGGCCGGAAGCGATAGCGACACCGTCACCATCCATGCATATGCGAAACAGGATACGCGCCACATCATCCGACAAACCCTTTCCGTTCGTTTGGCAGAAGACTATCCAAAGTATACCAAGCAGTTTTCTTTGCACGCGTTCAGTGTATCCGCCCGTGCTTGCCAGCAGGCCTCATCGGTCCCACCTCTCTGCTTGCAGGCAACATAGGCGGTGTTCGCCTTCGATTCGCATCCGCCGTTGCATGAGCCAGACTGACGTTGGGCCATCGAAGAACCCGCTGATACAATACAAGCTATTGCAATTACGCGATAAAACAACTTAATCACAATAATCTCTCTTAAAATTCAGACTATCGATCTAAATCAAGCAGAATCGGGCACAGAGCCCTTTTGAAAGCTATGAAAAACATTTGAGTTGGTCAAGGGTCATCAATCGGCAGGCTTGGGAAGCAATGGTATCACCTCTAGGATCGGCGGACGTCATCATGCCGCTCGATCCGGACGTTGTCCGTACGGCCCCATCGTGCACGGGGCGGTGTCGATCCGGACCGAGATCTCGCGGGCGGAGCTTGGCCGTAACCTTGTATAGGGCTACGAAGCGGTGAACGCGGATAATGCACGCGGTGCTCCGCTACCGGAGACGCTCCGACCGGGCCCAGGCCTTTGCAGGCGGCGCGGCGTCCCTCTTCGGCATCGCTTGCGTCCTCACCGCGCACACGTCAGATAGATCCTTGTAACGCAAAGGGGATCGCATGACCGTCAGCCCGGTGGATTTCGCCAGCCTGCTTTGTTCGCGGCTGTGCCACGATCTGCTCTCGCCGGTGGGCGCGCTCAACAACGGCCTCGAGCTGCTCGCCGACGAGACCGATCCGCCGATGCGCGAACGCTGCATGGAGCTGCTCGCGGACAGCGCGCGTGCGTCGGCGGCCAAGCTCAAATTCTTTCGCCTGGCGTTCGGTTCGGCGGGCGGCTTCGGCGACATGGTCGATGCGCGCGAGGCGCAATCCGCGGTGCGCGGGCTGTTCGGTGCGAACAAGCGCCTGGAAATCGGCTGGCTGGTCGAGGACGACACGCTGCCCAAGGCGGCGATCAAGGTGCTGCTCAACCTGGCGATGATCGCGGGCGAGGCGCTGGTGCGTGGCGGCCGGCTCGATATCGGCGGCGAGAGCCATGGCGGCCAGGTCGAGATCGTGGTGCAGATCGAAGGGCCGCGCATCCTGCTCGATCCTGAACTGCGCCGCATGCTCGTGGACGGCGAGGGCGAGGAGGGCGTTACCGCGCGCGGCGCGGCGGCGTATCTGGTCCACACGCTGGCGCGTCAGGGCGGCGGCGGCATTCAGGTGTCGGAGCCGGCCGAGGGCGTGATGATCTTCGGCGCGGTGTTCAACGCGGGCTGAATGGGGCCGGCGGTAAAGTCGGTCTTAACCTCTCAGGGTCCATGGCTCCGGTCGAAGGATGCGCCGGGGACCCATGGACGATCTGCTGCAGGAATTCGTCGCGGAAACGCGCGAGACGCTCGAGGCGCTGTCGGGCGAGATCGTGGCCTGGGAAGCCGCGCCGGGCGACCGCGCGCGGCTGGATGCGATCTTCCGCTTCGTCCACACGGTGAAGGGAAGCTGCGGCTTTCTCGACCTGCCCCGGCTCGCCCGGCTGAGCCATGCCGCCGAGGACGTGCTGGCGGCGGTGCGCGACGGCCATCGTCAGCCAGACACCGCACTCGTCAACGCGGTGCTCGCGATCGTCGACCGGATCGGCGAGATCGTCGAGGCGATCGATGCCGGCAGCGCGCTGGACGATTCGAGCGAGGACTTGCTCGTCGCCGCGCTGGCCGAAGATGCGAAGCCGACGGGCCCGGCCACGCAGGCGCCGGTTCACCGCGCCGCCACGCGCAGCATCCGCCTCAACGTCGATCTGCTCGACCGGATGATGAGCGGCATGTCCGACATGGTGCTGGCGCGCAACGAACTCGCGCGGCGGTTGCGCGACGGCACGCCCGATCCGCGCATCGAGGCGGCGCTCGAACGCATGTCGCTGACGGTGGCGGACATGCGCGACACGGTGACTCGCACCCGCATGCAGAAGATCGACGCGCTGTTCTCCGCCCTGCCGCGGATGGTGCGCGATACGGCGGCCGAACTGGGCAAGACCGTGGCGCTGACGATCGACGGATCGGAGGTCGAGCTGGACCGCGAGATGATCGAGATGATGCGCGATCCGCTCGTCCACATCATCCGCAACGCGGTGGATCACGGCATCGAGGCACCCGATGCCCGCCGCGCAGCGGGCAAGCCGGCGGCGGGCGCGCTGATGGTCTCGGCGCGCCAGTCGGGCAACCAGATCCTGGTGGAGATCACCGACGACGGGCAGGGGATCGACGTCGATCGCCTCATCGGCAAGGCCCAGGCGCAGGGGCTCCACAGCGATACGCAACTGGCGCGGATGAGCCCGGCCGAGCGGCTCGACCTGATCTTCCACGCCGGGCTTTCCGTTCGCGACACCGTCACCGCGATCTCGGGCCGCGGCGTCGGCATGGACGTGGTGCGCGCGAATATCGAACAGATCGGCGGCCGGATCGCGCTGACCAACCGCCCGGGCCGCGGGCTCGCCATCTCCATCCAGGTGCCGCTGACGCTTTCGATCATCCCGACCATCGTGGTCGGCGTGGGCGCGCAGCGTTTCGCGCTCGCGCGGCCATCGGTGGAGGAGATCGTGAAGCTGCGCGGCGCAGTGCGGATCGATACGATCGGCGACACGCGCGTCGTCAGCCTCCGCGGCCGGCGGCTCCCGCTGGTCGATCTGGGCGCGTTGCTGGGCATCGCCGCCGCGCCGGAGCCCTCGACCGTGGCGATCGTCGCGAGCCGCGACGGCACCTATGCGCTGGCGATCGATTCGGTGCTCGACACGGAGGAACTCGTGGTGAAGCCCGCCGCGCCGGCGGTGATGGCGACGGGCCTCTATGCGGGCCAGACGCTGCCCGACAGCGGGCTGCCGATGCTGCTGCTCGACGGCGGCGGCATCGCCGCGGCGGCGGGGCTGCGCTTCGAGACGGTGCGCGCCGACGAGCATGCCGATGCGAGCGATGCGACACCGGGCATCGCCGCGCTGCTGTTCGAGGATCTCGACGGCTGCCGCCGCGCCATCGCGCTGTCGGTCGTCGACCGCGTCGAGCCGGTGGCGATCGACGCGATCCGGCATACCGCGGGGCGGCTGCGGCTGACGATCGGCGGGGCGATCGTGCCGCTCCACGCCTGCGCCCCGCTCGACGAACGCAGCGAGGTGCCCGTCCTCCGCCTGACCGACGGCGCGACCGAGATCGCCTATGCCATCGGCGAAGCGATCGAGATCGTCACCTTGCCGGCCGAGATCATCCCCACCGCCGGATCGTCGGGGCCGATCGCCGGGGTGGCGATGATCGCGGGCCAGCAGATCGAGCTGATCGATCCGCACGCCCTCTTCGCGGGCCAGCCGGCGAACGGCACCCGGACCCCGGTCTGCCTGATCGAGGCCGATGGCTGGATGGACGTGTTCCTGAAGCCGGTGCTGGAGGCGAGCGGCTATCGCTGCGTCACCCGGCTCGGCGCGGGCGAGGTCGCTGCGGTCGCGCTCGCGATGGAGGGCGATCCACCCGTAATCGGAGCCACGCCCGTCGTCCACCTGCGCCGCGAGGTCGCGCTCGCCGACCCCGCCCATCCCAGCATCTATCGCTACGATCGCCAGGCGCTGCTTGCCGCGGTTGCTGCGGTCTCACACGGGAAAGCCGCATGACGCCGTTGTTCCTCATCGCCCATATCGCGGGCCGCGGGGTCGCGATCGACACAACACAGGTCGATTCCGTCGTCGATCTGGGCGAGATCGTCGCGGTGCCGTGCGCGCCCGGTGCGGTGCGCGGACTGGCGGCGCTGCGCAGCCGGGTGGTCACCGTGATCGACACCGGCACCGCCCTGGGCCTGTCGGCGACCGCGACGAGCGCGAAGCGGGCGATCATCACGCGCGTCGATGGCCATCATTATGCGATCCTGGTCGATGCGCTCGAGGACGTGACGATGCTGGAGCGGGTGCCGCTGTCGTCGGGCGTCACGCTCGATCGGGGCTGGGCCACGGTCGGCACGGGGATGGTGGAGCGCGACGGCGAACCGCTGCTCGTGATCGATCTGGCCGCCATCCTGCCGACGCTCGCCATCGCGGCCTGAATCCGTTTTTCGAGAAGCGCTTAACGGGGCGCTTACGCTTTGCTGGCACAAGGCTTGCGGCGAACACACGTCATCCCAGAAAAAGGGCGTTTCATGAAGACCTGTCTAGTCGTCGATGATTCGAAGGTGATCCGGAAGGTGGCTCGGCACATTCTCGAGACGCTCGACTTCACTGTCAGCGAAGCCTGTGACGGCCGCGAAGCGCTGGACGCGTGCATGGCATCGCCCCCCGACGTCATCCTGCTCGACTGGAACATGCCGGTGATGAGCGGCCTCGATTTCCTCCGCGCGCTCCGCCAGAGCAGCGTGGCCGCGCGGTCCAAGGTCGTTTTCTGCACGACGGAGAACGGCACCGCCTATATCCGCGCCGCGATCGAGGCGGGGGCGGACGAGTATGTCATGAAGCCGTTCGATCGGGACACGCTGGAAAGCAAGCTGCAGATCGTCGGCGTCGCCTGAGCGGAGCGCAAGCGATGGCGTTGGCCCAATCGAGCGATCGGCCGCCGTCGGGCGGCGAGGATTCGCGCGGACGCATCCTGATCGTCGATGATTCGGTGGTGATGCGCGCCGTGCTCCAGCAGATGGTGCAGGCCGAGGACCGGTTCGTGGTCTCCGCCGCGGTGGCGCATGCAGGTGCCGCGATCGCCTTCCTGAAACAGCACCGCGTCGACGTCATCCTGCTGGATCTCGAAATGCCCGGCATGAACGGGCTGACCGCGCTGCCCGATCTGATCGCGGTGGGGCAGGGCGCACGCGTGCTGGTGGTGTCGTCTTCGGCCACCGAAGGCGCGATGGCGACGATCCAGGCGATGGCGCTGGGCGCGGTCGACACCCTGGTCAAGCCCGGTCTCGCCTTGCGGTCGAGCCTGTTTGCCGACATGCTCGTCGACAAGCTCGGTCGCCTGATCGACTGGCCCGCGACCACCGAACCG
Organism: Sphingomonas sp. CROZ-RG-20F-R02-07; assembly: GCF_022662335.1. Classification (GTDB taxonomy): domain Bacteria; phylum Pseudomonadota; class Alphaproteobacteria; order Sphingomonadales; family Sphingomonadaceae; genus Sphingomonas. The sequence continues at coordinate 442,787 of NZ_JAKNQJ010000001.1, forward strand.
GAACCGCGATCGGCCGTGCTCAGCTTTCCCCCGCGCGTGGCGGTATCCGCCGCACCCGCGCGCGGCGCCGCGGATTACGACGTCGTGGCGATCGGCGCTTCCACCGGCGGCATCCATGCGCTCGGCCAGCTGTTCCGGCAGCTTCCCAAAGAATTCCACATTCCGGTGCTCGTCACGCAGCATCTGCCGTCCACCTTCATGCCGTTCTTCGCCGCGCAGGTGGCGACGCTCGCCGGGCGGCCGTGCGACGTTGCGATCGATCGGATGCGGCTGATGCCCGGCCGCGTCGTGCTGGCCCCGGGCGACGCGCATATCCGTCTGGTGTCACTCGGCGACGGCGGCGTCGGGATCCGGCTGTCGTCCGAGCCCGCCGCCAGCGGCTGCACACCCTCGGTCGATCCGATGTTCGAGACGCTGGCGGAGGTTTTCGGCGCACGCGCGCTGGCGGTCGTGCTGAGCGGGATGGGCCGCGACGGGGCCGACGGTGCGCGGCTCGTCCATGCCGCGGGCGGGTGCGTGGTGGTGCAGGATCGCGAAAGCTCGGTCGTGTGGGGGATGCCGGGTGCGGCGGCGGACATCGCCGACGCGATCCTCGCCCCCGACGATATCGGCGCGCTCATCGCGACACGCCGCCGGCCATGATGCACACCCCCATTCCCGACCCCGCCGTTTCGCAGACCGCGATCAACGTGCTGACTGCGTTGCTCGAGGCGCGGACCGGCCAGCAGATGGCCAGCTATCGCTCGTGGCGGATCGACACCGCGGTGAAGCCGCTGATGCGCGCGCGCGGCCTCGAGACGCTCGACCAGCTCGTCACGCAATTGCTCGACGGGCAGGACCGCGACGTCGGCGACCTGATCGTCGATGCGCTGCTGAACCAGGAAACCTCGTTCTTTCGCGACGCGGCCGTCTTCGACCAGATCGCCGAAGTGGTGGCCGAGGCGGAGGCCGCGGGGCGCCGGGTGCGGATCTGGTGCGCGGGCTGTTCGACCGGGCAGGAGCCGCTGTCGCTCGCGATGCTCTTCACCGAACGCGCCGAGGCGCGCGGCACGCCGATCCCCGAGATCGTGGCGACCGACGTGTCCGAGGCGGCGCTCGCCCGCGCGCGCGCCGGGCGCTATACCCAGTTCGAGATCCAGCGCGGCCTGCCGATCCGCCGCATGGTGCGCTGGTTCGACGAGGCCGGGGGAGACTGGGTCGCCAAGCCGGAACTGCTCCGCGCGATCACCTTTCGCCGGATGAACCTGGTCGCCGATCACGCATTGCCGGGCCGGTTCGATCTGGTGCTGTGTCGCAACGTCCTGCTGTATCTGGCGCCCGCCACGAAGGTCGCGGTGTTCGCGCTGATGGCGCGATCGCTCCAGTCGGGCGGCACGCTCGTGCTGGGGGCAGGCGAGACGGTGATCGGCCAGACCCCCGATTTCGTCCCGAGCAAGACCGCGCGGGGGTTCTACGTCGCGCGCGGCTGACGGTTTACTTTGACGCAGGCCCGCGCCAAGCATTTGGCGGCAACGACGTCCACGGGAAGCGCCATGACGATCATCGAGACGCCCTCGCCCAATTTCGACGAACGTGCCCTGCCGGTGACGATGATCGTGCTCCACTATACCGGCATGATCGACGCGCAGTCGGCGATCGACCGGCTGCGCGATCCCGCCGCCAAGGTGTCCGCCCATTATGTCGTGGCTGAAGACGGCACCGTGCTGCGGATGGTGGCGGAGGACAAGCGCGCCTGGCATGCCGGCCGCTCGCACTGGCGCGGGATCGAGGACGTCAATTCGGCGAGCGTCGGGATCGAGATCGTCAATCCCGGCCATGAATTCGGCTATCGCCCCTTTCCGCCGCAGCAGATCGAGGCGCTGATCCCGCTGGTCGCTGCGATCAAGGAACGCCACGGGATCGGCCGCGGCGACATCGTCGGCCATTCGGACGTCGCGCCGGCGCGCAAGCGCGATCCGGGCGAGCTGTTCCCCTGGGGACAGCTCGCGCGCCTGCGCCTCGCGCTGCCGCGCCCGACGCGCAACCTGATGGACCCGATGTGGACGGAAGGCGGCTTCTGCCTCGCGCTCGAACGCTTCGGCTATGACGTGAGTGACCGGATGGCGGCGATCATGGCGTTTCAGCGCCGCTTCCGCCCCGAACTGATCGACGGCGAGGTGGATGCCGAATGCCGGATGATCCTGCTCGCTTTGCTGCTTCCCAAACCGCAGGGCGACGATTAGGGCCTGATCCGCCAGAGGGTCGGGCGGCCGCGGGTATCGTCACGATACGCGAGGAAAGTCCGGGCTCCGCGGAACGACGGTGCCGGGTAACGCCCGGCGGGGGTGACCCCAGGGACAGTGCCACAGAGAGCAGACGGCCGGCCTTCGGGACGGTCACGGTGAAAGGGTGCGGTAAGAGCGCACCGCGCGCCCGGTAACGGGGGCGGCACGGCAAACCCCACCGGGAGCAAGATCGAATAGGGGTGGCATAGGGGCTTCGTTCCGGCTCGTCACCCGGGTTGATTGCTGGAGGCGGCGCGCAAGCGTCGTCCTAGAGGAATGGTCGCCCATCCGCCCGCAAGGGTGGTGGACAGAACCCGGCTTACAGACCCTCTGGCACGGTCTTTCGGTTGCACCGCGCGCCGCGCGGCCTATGTCGGGCCGATGGCGCGCATTCCGACACGATCGAACGACTGGGGCTTTCCCCGCTGGCGCGAATATGGCGCCGCGCGCGAAGCGACCACGGTGCGGCTGTGCGACCGGCATGGCTGCAACGAACCCGGCAACTGCCCCGCGCCCAAATCGCCCAACAGCCCGGACCGCTGGTATTTCTGCACGACGCATGCGGGCGAATACAATCGCGGCTGGAATTATTTCGAGGGGCTGAGCGCCGAGGAGGCCGCCGCGCGCGAAGCGAACGAGACGCGCGCTGCCGAGGGCCTTGCGGAGGCGAAACATTATGGCTGGGCCGGCCCTGGCGACGGCAGCCGCTCGCGCGACGAGATGCGCGCGCTGGCGGTGCTGGAGCTCGATCCCGACGCGGCGTTCGACGAGGTCCGCACCGCGTGGCGGCGCATGGCCAAGGCGAACCATCCCGACGTGCGCCCCGGCGATGCCGATGCGGCGGGGCGTTTCCAGGCGGTGCAGGCGGCCTATGAGGTGCTGCGCGCCGCCGAGGATGCGCGGACGTGGAAGCCGGCGTGATCCGGCCGCTCCGCAGCGGCTGGAACGACGTGGTGCTGGTCTGTGGCAAATGTTCGAAAAAGGTCGGCGGCGGATTCGGACCGAAGCGCCGGCACCCGCTCGCCAAGGCGCTGCGGCGCGCGCTGGGGCTGAAGGGCCGCAGGGCGGCGGGCGGCGTGGTCGAGACGAAATGCCTGGGCGTGTGCCCGAAGGGCGCGGTTATGGTGGTCGACGGCGCCCGCCCCGACGCCTGGTTGATCGTGCCGATGGGAACGCCGCTGGCGGCGGTGACCGCGCAACTGTCGATCGGCGGTGGCAGCGATCAGGCGTAGCGCGCGGCGGTTTCCCGGATCAGCGCGATCATGTTGGGGATGCCCTGCGTCCGGTTCGAACTCAGTTGGTTGCCGAGATCGAAGGGCGCGAGCGCGGCGGCGATGTCGGTCGCCAGGATCGCGGAGGGCGTGCCGTCCTGTATCGCGGCGAGCACGAGGGCGATGATCCCCTTGGTGATCGCCGCGTTCGAATCGGCGAGGAAGTGCAGCGTGCCGTCGCCCTGCGCCATGGGGTAGACCCATACCGAAGCCGAACATCCCCGCACCAGCGTCGCCTCGGTCTTGAGCGCGTCCGGCATCGGCTCCAACGCACGGCCCAGATCGATCAGCAGGCGATAGCGATCGTCGGCGTCGAGGAAATCATATTCGTCGTGGAGTTCGGCGAGGCTCTGCATGGCGCGGGCGCTAGAGCGGGTGCCCTCAAAGGTCCACCCCCGCGGCGATCGCTTCCAGCTTGCGGATGCGTTCCTTCAGGTCGGCGATCTCGATCCGAGCGCCCGCGCCGCCGCCGCTGGCGGGGGCATGCGTCTGGTCGATCTCGGTGCGCTTCAGCGCCAGCCAGCCGCGCCAGCCCGACAGGCCGGCGGCGACCAGCATCGCGAGCCCGGCGAGCCCCGCGCTGGCGACGATCGTATATTCGTTCGGTCCCATGTCTCGCCTCCTTCAGCGATCGCGCAGCCGGGCGATCTCGCGGTCGAGATCGAGGCTGGTGTGGTTGTCGGTGACGACGCGTTCCAGCACCGCGATACGCTCCTTCAGCGTGCGCATCTCGGCGCGCATCTGGACGATCTCGGCGATGTCCGCGCCCTGTGCGCTCTCCGCCCTGGTGCGCAGGTGCGTCTGGATGATCTTGCTGACGGTCACGATCAGGATGATCGCGACGACCATTTCGAGGGGATTCATGGATCTGCTCCGGGTGTCGGTTGCGGCGGGTGGCTAGCGAAGCGCTTCGATCTCGCGGGCGGTGCGCTCGGCGGGATCGGTGGCGATGCGTTCCAGCACCGCGAGCCGCTCCTCGAGCCGGCCGATCTTGCCCACGAGCTTCTCGTTCTCGTCGGACAGCAGCAGGATCTTGCGATCGCTTTCGAGCGCCCCCTCCTGACGGCGCTGGCGGCGGCCCTTCCAGGTCTCGGGCTCGTAACCGTGCCGCGCACGCACCCAGTTGTTGAACGCCCAGCTCATCGGTCCCACGGTGAAGATCGCGATCGGGACCAAGATACCAAGATTGCTCATGATGTTCCCCCTTTTACGTCGGTGTCAGCGCAGGCTTTCGATCTCGCTCGCGAGCTGGCTGTTGCGGCTGGTATAGTGAAGTTCGATATCCGCCAGGCGGCGATCGATGTCGCGGAATTGCGAGCGGACCTCGGCGGTGGATCGCTTGGGATTGGCGCGCACGCCCTGCCAGAATTTGGCATCCTCGGCGGTGTCGTACAGCCCGATCGGCTTGGCCGGCGCCAGCCACGCGGCGGCGATATAGGCCAGGATCAGCCATCCGCTGGTCGCAAAAGCCAGCACGACGGCGGCAATGCGGACGATGGTGACGTCGACGCCGGTGTAATCGGCGATCCCCGAACAGACACCCTTTACCTTGGCATCCTGCTTGTCGAGGTAGAATTTGGTGCGGCTGGCGGACATTTCAGTTCCTCCGATCGAGCTGATAGGGCGACGGGCTGGGCGCGATGCTCGGCTTCCAGTCGGGATGGTCGGCGGCGATGATCCGCTCGACGGTGTTCACGCGGTCTTCGAGGCGGCGGGCCAGGTTGAACATCTCGTCCAGCAGCTTCTCGTCCTCGACGGTGATCTTGGGCGCCTGCTTCCACTTGGTGACATAGTGGAGGATCAACCAGGGCAGGCCGATGAAGATCGCGGCGATCGCGAGCAGCGGCACGCTTAATCCGAACAGATCTTCCATCGCTCAGCCCTCCCGCTTCGTGTTCAGGCGGGCCTTCAGCGCGGCGAGTTCGGCATCGACGCGGTCGCTCTGGCGCAGCTCGGCAATCTCGTCCTCCAGCGTCTTCACGACGCCCAGGCCCATCGCTTCGGCGCGGCCCTCGGCATCGTCCACCCGGCGTTCCAGCACGTCGAAGCGGCTGAACGCGTCCTGAGTCTTGGGGCCGTTGTACATCTCGCGGAGCCGCACGCGGTTGTTCGCGCTTTCGAGGCGGGTCGTCACGTTGTTCTGCTTGGTACGCGCCTCGCGCAGCTTGTTCTGGAGCTTGGCGATATCCTCTTCCGACGCGCGCAGCGCATCGTCGAGCACGCCGACTTCGGCCTGGAGCTGTTCGGCCATGTCCGCCGCCTTCTGCCGCTCGACCAGCGCCGCCTTGGCCAGATCCTCGCGGTTCTTCGACAGCGCCAGTTCGGCCTTCTCGGTCCAGCCCGCCTCGAGCTGCTCGAGCTTGGCGATGTGGCGGCGCATCTCCTTCTGGTCGGCGATGGTGCGCGCGGCCGACGCGCGAACCTCGACCAGCGTCTCCTCCATCTCGAGGATGATCATGCGGATCATCTTCGCGGGATCCTCCGCCTTTTCGAGCAGGTCGGCGAAGTTGGCGGCGACGATGTCGCGGGTGCGGGAAAAAATGCCCATTCGGATACTCCTGGGTGAACTGGCGCCGCTGGTTATGCGACGGTGTGGGTCGTCGGGGAAGCGGAGCCGGGACCGGCGGTCGCGGGGCCGACCGCGCCGATGATCGCCATGCCGCTGAAGAGCAGCGTGCAGGCGAGGGTGGCGATGGTGCGGCCGAAGCTGGAATTGGTCATGGTCGTTCTCCTGAACCCTGGTGGACCGCGCTGCGGCGGGATATCCCAGGCCTTGCATGCGCCGTGCCAATTGCAAAAATGGCGGAAAAGCGTGGGTTCGCACGGCCGTTCGCACTTGCCTCTTGCCAAGTGTCGGGATTTTCCACCAGAGTTTGGCAATGGAGCGCACCACCCAGGTCATCGGTCAATCGAGCAGCTTCATGGGCGCGCTCGAACGCGCCAGCCGCGCCGCCGCGCTCGACCGCCCGGTGCTCGTGATCGGCGAGCGCGGCACGGGCAAGGAGCTGGTCGCCGAACGCCTCCATCGTCTGAGCCCGCGCTGGGACCAGCCGCTCGTCATCATGAATTGCGCGGCCCTCCCCGAGACGCTGATCGAGGCGGAACTGTTCGGCCATGAGGCGGGCGCGTTCACCGGCGCGACCAAGGCCCGTGCGGGGCGGTTCGAGGAGGCGGACGGCGGCACGCTGTTCCTCGACGAGCTCGGCACGCTGTCCATGGCGGCGCAGGACCGGCTGCTCCGCGCCGTGGAATATGGCGAGATCACGCGGATCGGGTCGTCACGGCCGATGCGCGTCGACGTGCGCATCGTCGCGGCCACCAACGAACATCTGCCCGACAAGGTGGCGAACCACAGTTTTCGCGCCGATCTGCTCGACCGGCTGTCGTTCGAGGTGGTCACGCTGCCGCCGCTGCGCGCGCGCGCGGGCGACGTGATGGTGCTGGCGGATCATTTCGGGCGGCGCATGGCGTCCGAGCTGGGGCGCGATCGGTGGGAGGGGTTCGGCCCGAGCGCGATCGACGCGCTGGCGCAGCATGACTGGCCGGGCAACGTCCGCGAACTGCGCAACGTGGTGGAGCGCGCGGTCTATCGCTGGGAGCAGGCGGGGCCGATCGATTCGATCGAGATCGATCCGTTCCAGTCCCCGCATCGTCCCGGCGCGGCGCGCGGCGCCTCCGCCCCGGCGATCCCGACGCCCGCGAACCCGCATGACGACGAGCCGGTCGCGGCATGCGAGACGGGGCCATCCGACTTCAAGGCGCGGGTCGCGCGGTTCGAGCGCGAACTCCTCTCGCGCACGCTCGGCGAACACCGGTTCAACCAGCGCGCGACCGCGGATGCGCTGGGGCTCAGCTACGATCAGCTGCGCCACGCGCTGCGCCGCCACGACCTGATCGCGAACGGCGGCTAGGAACGCTTGCGCAACGACGGCGCCGGAGCCATTTGCACCGGGTGCGCGTTACCGCCGCGACCCATTTCAAAGGAGACTTCCGATGGCGTTCGAACTCCCCCCGCTCCCCTACGACTATGACGCGCTGGAGCCGGTGATCTCCAAGGATACGATGCATTTCCACCACGACAAGCATCACAAGGCCTATACCGACAAGCTGAACGAAGGCGTCGAGAAGGACTCAGCGCTCCAGGGCAAGACGATCGAGGAAATCCTCGGCATGATCTCGTCGCAGCCGCCGCTCATCCGCAACAATGGCGGCGGCTACTGGAACCACGATTTTTTCTGGAAGAGCATGAAGAAAGGCGGCGGCCAGCCGTCGGGCGCACTCGCCGAGGCGATCGAGCGCGATTTCGGCGGCCTCGACTCGCTGAAGGAGCAGTTCAACACCAAGGGTGCGGGCCAGTTCGGCTCGGGCTGGGCGTGGCTGATCGCGGACGAGAGCGGCACGCTGAAGGTGACGAGCACGCCCAACCAGGACAATCCGCTGATGGACGATGCCAAGGAGCCCGGTACGCCGCTGCTCGGCAACGACGTGTGGGAACATGCTTATTATCTGACGTACATGAACGACCGGCCCGGCTATTTGAAGGCCTGGTGGGACGTGGTCGACTGGGACACGGTCGGCACGCGCTACGCCGCGGTCGCGGGCTGACTCAGCCTTCGGGGGGGATGTCGGTCACGGCATCCCCTTCGGTCTGCAACCCGTGCTTCAACAGCATGGGAATGTTGGCAAAGGCGAAGAGCAGGGTGAGCGGGATCGCGCCCCACAGCTTGAAGCCGACCCAGAAATCCCAGGTGCTGTTGCGCCACACGGCCTCGTTCAGCACCGCCATGAACAGGAAGAACACCGCCCAGTTGCGCGTCAGCTTGCGCCAGCCCGCGGCGGTCAGCCCCGGATAGGCGGCTTCCAGCAACCCCTGCAGCAGCGGTCGCCCGGTCAGCAGCCCGAAGGTGAGCACCCCCGAAAAGATCAGATAGACGAAGGTTGGCTTCATCTGGATGAAGCGCGGATCGTGGAAATAGATCGTCAGGCCGCCGAACACCACGACGAGCGCGCCGGTGATCCACAGCATCGGCGAGACATGGCCGAGCTTCACCCTCGACACGATGATCGCCGCCACCGTCGCGAGCATGAAGGCGAGCGTCGCCACGATCACGCGCGCGATCACCAGCGCCGCCATCCGGTCGAGATCCGACAGGAACCCGGTCGACGCCGCGACGAGCCGCATCAGCGGCACCGCGGGCGCGAGGAAATTGACCGCGAAGAACACGACCAGCGGGCCATAGTCGATCGCTATCCGCAGGCCGGGGGTCGAGGCTTTGTTCGTCATGGCGCTCACTTTCGTACGCTATCCACGCCGGCGATGATCCGGCTGACCTCGTTGGCGTCGAACGGGCGCAGGTCGCCCATGCCCTCGCCCACCCCGATCGCGTGGATCGGCAGGCCGTAACGCTCGGCCGCGGCAACCAGCACGCCGCCGCGTGCGGTGCCGTCCAGCTTCGTCATGACGAGACCCGTCACGCCCGCCACCTCCTTGAACACCGCGATCTGCTGGAGCGCGTTTTGCCCCGTGGTGGCGTCGAGCACGAGGACGACGTCGTGCGGCGAGGCGGGGTTGATCCGGCCGAGCACGCGGCGGATTTTCGCCAGCTCGTCCATCAGTTCGCGCTTGTTCTGCAGCCGCCCGGCGGTGTCGACGATCAGCACGTCGATACCGGTCTCGGTGGCCTTCTTCACCGCGTCCCACACGACGCCCGCCGCATCGCCGCCCTCCGGTCCGGTGACGATCGGCACGCCCACCCGGTCCGCCCAGGTGCGCAACTGTCCGATCGCGGCCGCGCGGAACGTGTCGCCGGCGGCCAGCATCACGCCGTAATCCTGCTCCATCAATACGTGCGCGAGCTTGGCGATCGTCGTCGTCTTGCCCGAGCCGTTAACGCCGATCACGAGGATCACCTGCGGCCGCGGAAAGGCGTCGATCTCGATCGGGCGCGCGACCTTGGCGAGCGTCTTCTCGACCTCTTCCGCCACGACGAGGCGGATGCCCAGTTCCTCCATGTCGCGTTCGAAACTGCCCTCGGCGAGGCGGCCGCGGATATGGCCCGCGGTTTCGGGGCCGAGGTCGGAGGCGATCAGCGCTTCCTCGATATCGTCCAGCGTCGCGGTATCGAGCCGCCCGGTGCCCAGACCCGCGAGATTGCCGATCAGCCGATCGGAGGTGCGGCGGAAACCGCCCAGCAGCTTGTCGTGCCAGCTGTTGCTCATAGGGACATGCCTTGCAGTTCGGAGTCGGTGGCGGCGGTGATGCGGACGCGGGCGATCGTGCCGGGGGCTGGGGCTCGGGCGGCGCCCGGGACATATCTTTCGACAGGCTCGGGACGAACGGGGGAGGTGATGGTCCGGGTTCGTGCTGAGCCTGTCGAAGCACCTGCGGCGGAAAGCCGCACCTCTGCGAAGTTCGCGGCGTGGCCGGCATCGCCGCGGCGTTCGATCAGCACCGCCTGCACCGTCCCCACCAGATCCCGCAACCACGCCGCCTTGCGCTCCGCCGCCGCCGCCCGGAGCGTTGCGGCACGGGCGCGGCGGAGCGCGGGCTCCACCTGCGGCATGCGCGCGGCCGGCGTGTGGTCGCGCGGCGAATAGGGAAAGATGTGCGCATGGACGATGTCGGCGGCGGCGATCAGCGCCAGCGTGTCCGCCGCCATCGCCGCGTCCTCGGTGGGGAAGCCGGCAATCAGGTCGGCGCCGATCGCGATCTCCGCGCGCGCCGCCTTCAGCCGCGCGACGGTGTCGATCGCCTGCCGCCGCGAATGGCGGCGCCTCATCCGCTTGAGGATCAGGTCGCTGCCCGATTGGAACGAGAGGTGCAGGTGCGGCATGATCCGCGGCTCCTGCGTGACGAGCGCGAACAGCCGGTCGTCGATCTCGATCGAGTCGAGCGAGGATAGCCGCAGCCGGGTCAAAGCGGGCACGTCGGTCAGGATGCGCTCCACCAGCGCGCCGAGATCCGCGGCATCGGCGGCGGCATAGCTGGTGAGATCGACGCCGGTCAGCACGACCTCGCGGTGCCCGGCCGCCGCCAGCGCGGCGATCCGCGCGACCACGATCGCGGCGGGCACCGATTGGCTGGGGCCGCGGCCAAAGGGAATGGCGCAGAAGGTGCAGCGATGGTCGCAGCCATTCTGCACCTCGACGAAGGCGCGGGCATGGCCGGCGAAGCTGGCGGCGAGATGCGGCGCGGTCTCGCGCACCCGCATGATGTCGCCGACGACGACGGCGTCCGGCGCGCGCCAGGCGGCGGGTGACAGCTTCTCGCCATTGCCGATCACGCGGTCGACCTCCGCCATGCGCGCGAAGCCGGCCGGATCGATCTGTGCGGCGCAGCCCGTCACCACGAGTTCGGCGGCGGGTCGTGCGCGGCGCGCGCGGCGGATCGCGGCGCGCGTGGCCTTCACCGCCTCGTTCGTCACCGCGCAACTGTTGACGACGATCAGGTCGCGGCCGTTCACCAGCGCGCGGATCGTCTCGCTCTCGGCGATGTTGAGGCGGCAGCCGAGCGTGACGATCTCGGGCTCGGTGGCGGCAGGCATGGCGCGCGATCTAGGGCGCGAGGGGCGCCAAGTCCATGTTCTTGCGTTTTGGGGCGATCGGGCGTAGGGCCGGTCCACGTTTCGTTCGCGAGGCGCGGAGGTAGAGCGTCTGCGGGCGCACGCTGGCCGGCGAGGTTTCGCCCGCCGGCGCTTTTGCGTTTGGCGGCAAGAGGGTTTGGATTGGCATGTTCGAAAGTCTGAGCGATCGGCTGGGCGGCGTCTTCGACCGTCTTCGCGGCCGTGGTGCGCTGACCGAAGCTGATGTGCGCGGCGCCATGCGCGAGGTGCGCGTCGCCTTGCTCGAGGCCGACGTCGCGCTGCCGGTCGCCCGCAAGTTCGTCGACGACGTGACCGAACAGGCGGTCGGCCACAATGTGCTGCGCTCGATCACGCCGGGCCAGCAGGTCGTCAAGATCGTCAACGACGCGCTGGTCGCGATGCTGGGCGCGGACGAATCCGACCTCGCGCTCGACGTGACGCCGCCTGCCGTCGTGATGATGGTCGGGCTTCAGGGCTCGGGCAAGACGACCACGACCGCAAAGATCGCGAAGCGGCTGACGGGGCGCGACCGCAAGAAGGTGCTGATGGCGTCGCTCGACGTCAATCGCCCCAACGCGCAGGAGCAGCTCGCGACGCTCGGCACGCAGGTCGATGTGGCGACGCTGCCGATCATCGCTGGGCAGCAGCCGGTCGAGATCGCGCGCCGCGCGCTCCAGGCGGCCAAGCTGCAGGGCTATGACGTCCTGATGCTCGATACGGCTGGGCGCCTGCACGTCGATCAGGCGCTGATGGACGAGATGAAGGCGGTGGCAGAGGTGGCCAAACCCGCCGAGATCCTGCTCGTGGTCGATTCGCTAACCGGCCAGGACGCGGTGAACGTCGCGCAGAACTTCTCCGATCAGGTGCCGCTCACCGGCATCGTGCTGACGCGGATGGACGGCGATGCCCGCGGCGGTGCGGCGCTCTCGATGCGCGCGGTGACGGGCAAGCCGATCAAGTTCGCAGGCACGGGCGAGAAGCTCGACGCGCTGGAGGCGTTCCATCCGGAACGAGTCGCCGGGCGCATCCTGGGCATGGGCGACGTCGTCAGCCTCGTCGAGCGCGCGGCGGAGTCGATCCAGCAGGAAGACGCCGAGCGGATGGCCGCGAAGATGGCGAAGGGTCAGTTCGACCTGGACGATCTTCGCGGGCAGCTCGCGCAGATGCGCCGCATGGGCGGGCTCGGCGCGCTGGCGGGCATGATGCCCGGCATGAAGAAGGCGCAAGGGGCGCTCGCGACCGCGGGCGGCGACAAGCTGCTGATCCATATGGACGCGATGATCACGTCGATGACCCAGAAGGAGCGCAGCAAGCCCGAGCTTATCAACGCCAAACGCAAGATCCGCATCGCCAAAGGCAGCGGCACGACCGTGCAGGACGTGAACAAGCTGCTCAAGATGCATCAGGAAATGGCCACCGCCATGAAGAAGCTCAAGAAGATGGGCGGCCTGAAGGGCATGATGGCGATGCTGGGCAAGGGCGGCATGGGGGGCGGCATGGCCGGCCTCGGCAACGCGCTCGGCGGCCCGGGCCTCGGCGATATGCTCGGCAAGGCGGGCGGCGGCCTGCCGGGGCTGGGCGGGGGGCAGGGCGGCATGCCGCAACTGCCGCCCGGTTTCGACAATTTCATGAAGAAGAAGTGATCCGGCTCGCCGGTTCGTAAAAGCGAAGAAGAAGGAAGAATAACATGGCAATCAGCATCCGGCTGTCGCGTGGCGGCTCCAAGAAGCGTCCCTATTACCGCATCGTCGTGGCCGATGCGCGGTCGCCGCGCGACGGCAAGTTCATCGAGAAGATCGGCAACTACAACCCGCTTCTCGCCAAGGACAACGAGCAGCGCGTGCAGCTCGACGCCGAGCGCGCGAAATACTGGCTGTCGAACGGCGCGCAGCCGACCGACCGCGTGGCGCGCTTCCTCGACGTGGCCGGCGTGCGCGAGCGTGCGGCCCGCCAGAACCCCAACAAGGGCAAGCCTGGTGAGAAGGCGACCGAGCGCGCCGAGGAGCGGGCCGAGAAGCTGAAGGCGCAGGAAGACGCCGCTGCCGCCGCCGCGGCGACTCCCGCCGCCGAGGCCGAGCAGCCCGCCGACGCGGCTGCCGAGTAAACAGGCGCCGAGTAACAGGCATCGAACATCGGCCGTCATGCGTTTCCTTCCTCCCTCTCATGAAGGAGACACAGCATGACGGCCGAACCCGATCCGAGAACCGCAGCGGACGACGATGACGACATCACGAACCGGGGCGTCTCCGCCGAAGATCCCGCCGAGGGATCCGACACGGAACCCGCCCCCGATGGCGGCTCCCCCGCCGGCTGATCGCGTGGCCGATCGCAGCGTCGTGCTTGCCGTGGTGATCGGCGCGCACGGCATTGCGGGCGAGGTGCGGTTGAAGGTGTTCACCGACGACCTCGCCGCCTATCGGCTGTTCAACGACGGCACGCTCACGCTGAAATCGGCGCGCGCGGGCAGCAACGGTACGATCGCGCGCATCGCCGAGGTGACCGACCGCAACGCCGCCGAGGCGCTGCGCGGCACCGAACTCCGCGTGCCCCGCAGCGCGCTGCCGCCGCTTAACGACGGCGAATATTATCATGCCGACCTGATCGGTCTGCCCTGCACGGTCGACGGCCGAACGATCGGCCGCTCGGTCGCGGTCGAGAATTATGGCGCGGGCGATCTGCTCGAGATCGAACGCGAGGCCGGCGCCCGGTTCCTCGTGCCCGTCGCCGCGGCGGTGACGATCGGCCCCGAAGCGCTCGCGATCGATCCGCTGTTCGTCGAGAGCTGAGCGGCCATCAGCGCCAGAGCGGCCGGCGTTCGGCGAGCAGGTTGCGGATGGTGGTGGCGGCCACGCCGGCCTCGCCCATGGCGTGGCTGATCTGGTCCAGCCCCTTCACCACGTCGCCGGCGGCGAACAGGCCGGGGATCGACGTCCGCTGGTGGTCGTCCACCTCCAGGCAGCCCTCGCCATTGTGCCGCGCGCCTGCCGCGACAGCCAGTTCGGAACGGATGTCGGAGCCGAGCGCGGGATAGACGCTGTCGAACGTCATCGGGCCGGCGGCGGTCTCGATCGCCAGCCGGTCGCCGTCGATGGCGAGTCGCTCGCACGGGCCATCGACATGGACGATGCCCGCTTCGTCGAGCTTGGCCTCGCAGCTCGCGTCCAGGTCGTGCGCGGCGCCCGGTGCGATCAGCGTCACGTCGCGCGTATAGCCGCGCAGGAACAGCGCCTCGCGCATGCCATGCGCGCCGGTGCCGATCACGCCCACGCGCTTGTCGGTCACCTCGTAACCGTCGCAGATCGGGCAGTAGCGGATCAGCCCGCGCGCCAGCGCCGCATCGTGGAGCGCGTCGCCCATCCGCGGCCGCCGGTTCACCACGCCGGTGGCGATCAGCACGGTGCGTGCGTTCAGCGCGCGATCGCCGATGCCGACCGCGAAGCCGTCATCTGCGACTTCCAGCCGGTCGACCGTCGCCGCCTCATGATCGACGCCGTAGCGCGCCGCCTGCGCACGCATCCGCTCCAGCAGGTCGGTGCCGGAGATGCCGTCGGGAAAGCCGGCATGGTTGCGCGTGCAGGGGATCAGCGCGGCGCGGCTGTCCCCTGAGTCGATCAGCCGCACACGGAGATGGAAGCGCGCGAGATAGATCGCTGCGGTCTGGCCGGCGGGGCCGCCACCGATGATGATGCAATCGTCCATGACGACGAAGCGCGGAGCGCGGGGAAGGGTTCCGCTTGCGCGCGCGTGGGCGGGGTGGTCTGGCATGCGGCCATGACCTTCGCCGCCACCGTCCTCACCCTCTATCCCGACATGTTTCCGGGCCCCCTGGGCCAGTCGCTCGCCGGGCGCGCGCTGGGGGAGGGGCGCTGGTCGCTCGATCCGGTCAACATCCGCGATTACGCGACCGACCGGCACCGCTCGGTGGACGACACGCCCGCGGGCGGCGGCGCGGGCATGGTGCTGCGCGCCGATGTGGTGGCCGCCGCGATCGACGCGCAGGCGCCCGGCCGCCCCGTGCTGGCGATGACGCCGCGCGGGCACCCGCTGACGCAGGCGCGCGTCCGGGCGCTGGCGGCGGGGCCGGGCGTCACGCTGCTGTGCGGCCGATTCGAGGGGTTCGACCAGCGGTTGTTCGAGGCGCGCGCCATCGAAGAGGTGTCGATCGGCGACTATGTGTTGTCGGGCGGCGAGATGGCTGCGCTCGTCCTGCTCGATGCTTGCATCCGGCTGCTTCCCGGGGTAATGGGCGCGGCTTCCAGCGGGGACGAGGAAAGCTTCGAAAGCGGCCTCCTCGAATATCCGCATTATACCCGACCGCAGATGTGGGAAGGGCGCACGATCCCCGAAGTGCTGCGATCGGGGGATCATGCGAGGATCGCGGCATGGCGCAAGGCCATGGCCGAGACCGATACACGGCTAAGGCGGCCGGACCTTTGGGAGCGCCACGAGGGCGTTCGGGTCCAGCCGCCCTCTGGCGCGCGGCGAACGAAGGACGAGACATGAATCTGATCCAGACGCTCGAAGCCGAGCAGATCGCCAAGTTCCTCGAAGGCAAGACGATCCCCGATTTCCGCCCCGGCGATACGCTGAAGGTCGGCGTGAAGGTCGTCGAAGGCGAGCGCACCCGCGTCCAGAATTACGAGGGCGTGTGCATCGCGCGCTCGAACAAGGGCATGGGTAGCAACTTCACCGTGCGCAAGATCAGCTTCGGCGAGGGTGTCGAGCGCGTTTTCCCGCTCTATTCGCCCAACGTCGATTCGATCGAAGTGGTTCGCAAGGGTGCGGTGCGTCGCGCCAAGCTCTATTATCTGCGTGGCCGCACCGGCAAGTCGGCACGTATCGCCGAGCGCCGCGACACGCGCCCTGCCAAGGGCGTCGCCGCCGCGGAGTGATCCCGGTCGCATGACGGAACGAAGGGCGCGGAGGCGATGGTCTCCGCGCCCTTTTTTCGTGCCGTTCTCCGGCGAAGGCCGGGGCCTAGGGAACGCGTTTGGTGACGGGCAGCGCGCGTTGTTGCCAAGGCCTTCCCGACTGGGCCCCGGCCGTCGCCGGGGTACTGTGTGTTACCGGATGCCCTTGAGCAGCAGCCACACCTTGGGGCCGCCCGTGGGCCTGGCGACGCCGTCCAGCCGCACCGCGCGCACGATGGTCACGGGGCGGAGGATCATCTGACCCTTGAACTCGTCCATGCCGCCGCCGGTCGGCAGCGCGAGGATGCGCTTCACGACGGCCATGCCGTCCACCACATGCCCGAACGCGGCATAGCCGAGCGCGGGCGCGCGCGCGTCCATCGCGGGGGCGGGGCCGACGGTCAGCACGAAATTGCCGCCCGCCGAATCGGGCGAGGCGCCCCGCGCCATCGAGACGGTGGCGTCGAGATGGTGGATGCCCGTCTGCGTGGTCGATTCGAACGGGAAGGAGGGCAGGATGCGCTTGGCGTCGGTGCCGATCCCGCCCTGGATGAAGCCGGTGCGGGGATTGGCCTTGCCCCGCGTCGCGCGGTAGAAGAGCGTATCGTCCAGCCGCCCGTCATCGACATAGGCGAGGAAATTGGCGGTGGTGCGCGGCGCCCGTTTCGCGTCGAGCGCGAGGACGATCGGCCCCGCCGACGTGTCGAGCCGTACCCGGACCATCCCCGGCTGTGGCCGGTTGGCGGGGGGGGCTGCGGCCACGCCGAGCAGCGCGAGCGTGAGGAAGAGGCGGCGGGTCATGGGTGAAACGGCCGGGGTGCGAACCCCGGCCGATGGCATCACTGATCGAGGAAGCTGCGCATCTTGCGGCTGCGCGACGGGTGCTTCAGCTTGCGCAGCGCCTTGGCCTCGATCTGGCGGATGCGCTCGCGCGTGACCGAGAATTGCTGCCCCACCTCTTCCAGCGTGTGATCGGTGTTCATCCCGATCCCGAAGCGCATGCGCAGCACGCGCTCCTCGCGCGGGGTGAGCGAGGCCAGCACGCGGGTGACGGTCTCCTTCAGATTGGCCTGGATCGCGGCATCCACCGGGATGATCGCGTTCTTGTCCTCGATGAAATCGCCGAGATGCGAATCCTCCTCGTCGCCGATCGGCGTCTCGAGGCTGATCGGCTCCTTGGCGATCTTCATCACCTTGCGGACCTTCTCGAGCGGCATCGAGAGGCGCTCGGCCATTTCCTCGGGCGTGGGCTCGCGGCCCTGCTCGTGGAGGAACTGGCGGCTGGTTCGGACCAGCTTGTTGATCGTCTCGATCATATGCACCGGGATGCGGATCGTGCGTGCCTGATCGGCAATGCTGCGCGTGATCGCCTGGCGGATCCACCAGGTGGCATAGGTGCTGAACTTATAGCCGCGACGGTATTCGAACTTATCGACGGCCTTCATCAGGCCGATATTGCCCTCCTGAATCAGATCCAGGAACTGCAATCCCCGATTGGTGTATTTCTTGGCGATCGAGATGACGAGGCGCAGGTTCGCCTCGACCATCTCCTTCTTGGCGATCCGCGCCTCGCGCTCGCCCTTCTGGACCATGTTGACGATCCGGCGGAACTCGCCGAGCGCCATGCCGGTCTGCTGCGCGATGTCGGCGATCTCGCCCCGGATCCGGTCGACGGCGTCGCCCTCGGCGGTGGCAAAGGCGGTCCATTTCTTGTCGAGCTTGCCGAGCCCCGCAATCCAATGCTCGTCCAGCTCGTGGCCGAGATAGCGATCGAGGAAATCCTTGCGGTTCACCTTGTGGCGTTCGGCCAGGCGCAGCATCTGCCCGCCGAGCGCGGTCAGGCGGCGGTTATAGGCATAGAGCTGATCGACCAGATACTCGATCTTGGCGTTGTGGAATTGGACGCTCTCCACCTCGGCCGTCAGCTCTTCGCGCAGCTTGTGATATTTGCGCTCGTCGGCAGCGGACAGTTCACCGCCCGCGGCCATGGCGTCGAGCCGGCTCTGCTGCACCTTGGAGAATTTCTTGTAGAGCGCGGTGATGCTCGCGAACCGCTCGAGCGCGATCGGCTTCAGCTGCTCTTCCATCTGAGCGAGGCTGAGGGTGTTGTCCTCCTCCTCGTCGTCGGAGGCACGCGGCGTGCGGCGCTCGCCATCCTCGTCCTCGTCCACCGACGGCTCTTCGGGCTCGGCCTCTTCCTTGAACGACGGGCCGGCGTTCTTCTCGGAAATTTCGCCGTCGCCTTCCTCGTCCTCGGCCAGCGCGTCGGGGGCGGGATCCTTGGACAGCATCGCATCGAGATCCATGATCTCGCGCAGCTGCATCGTGCCTTCGTTCAGCGCGGTCGACCAGTCGATGATCGCGTTGAAGGTGATCGGCGATTCGCACAGACCGAGGATCATCGTGTCGCGGCCGGCCTCGATCCGCTTGGCGATCGCGATCTCGCCCTCGCGGCTGAGCAGCTCGACCGCGCCCATCTCGCGCAGGTACATCCGGACGGGATCGTCGGTGCGATCGACCGTCTCTTTCTTCTTCTCGGGCACCGGGCCGGTATCGGCCTCGGCATCGACCGATTCGACCTCTTCCTCGTCGTCCTTCTGCGGCTCGGCATCGCCATCCTCGCCGGCATCCTCGTTCTCGACGATGTTGATGCCCATCTCGTTCAGCGCGGACATCACGTCCTCGAGCTGATCCGAGGTCATCTGGTCCTGCGGCAGGCCTTCGTTCAGCTGCTCATAGGTGATGTAGCCGCGCTTCTTGGCACGCGCGATCAGCTTCTTGATCGAAGCGTCGTTCATGTCGATCAGCGGGGCATCGCCCGTCTCGTTCGTCTCGGCGGTATCCGCCGCAATCGCCTTCGCCATCAATCGCCCTCGGTGCCCAACGCTCGGGCGTCTTCGTTCGCTTGCACGAGATTTGCAAGCCGCACGTCCAACGCCTGTTTTTCCATCACCAATGCCACTTGCCGTTCGAACGCTTCGGTCGTGAACCGCGACTGCATCTGCGCGGTCGCATCCTCCAGCGCCGCATCCACTTCGGGTCGCGCCACCAAAATGGCGATCGCCTCATCGAGATCGGCCTGGATGCGAACCGGATCGGCCGACTTCTGCGTGAACGAATAGGGCATCGTATCGGCTCTCAACAAATCAGTAGCGACCGTATCGAAACCGGATCTGGCCAATATGGTGAGCAGCCGCCCGCTATCAAGCGCCCGATCTTCGAGCGCGACGTCAACCACGGCCTCGAACAGCCGCCCGAGCGCACCGTCCGCCAGCCGCAGCGAGCCCAGCACCTCCATGTGCCGCGCGATCTCGGCGGGATGGCGGATCAGGCCCGCCAGCACCGCCTTGGCCAGCACGCGGTCGATCCCCGCCGTACGGAATGCCTTGGCATCGGCCGTGACGGGGGCGAGCGGCGGTTTCCATCCGCCCTTCGGCCGCTCGCCGCGGGGCACGAAGGGCGCGCGCTTGGGGGCGAACTGCGCGTAGCAGCGGCGCTTGAACTCGGCCTGATATTCCTGCCGCACCGACGGATCGGCGATCGTGGCGGCCAGCTCGTCAAGCCGCCGCCGCAATCCCGCGCGCTGCTCGGGCGTGTCGAGCGCTTCGGCCTGAAGCTCGCTCGCCCACAGCCGCTCGACCAGCGGCTCGGTCGCGCGGAGCAGCGCCTCGAACGCGGCGGGCCCGCGGGCGCGGATCAGGTCGTCGGGATCCTGCCCCGGCGGCAGCGTGGCGAAGGCAAGGCTGCGCCCCGGCGCCAGCATCGGCAGCGCGCGGTGCGCCGCTCTCAGCGCGGCCTTCTGCCCCGCGCTGTCCCCGTCGAGGCAGAGGATCGGCACGTCCACCAGCCGCCACAGCCGCTCCAGTTGCGCCTCGGTCAGCGCGGTGCCGAGCGGGGCCACGGCTTCGGGAAAGCCGCCCTGCGCCAGCGCGATCACGTCCATATAGCCCTCGACCACCAGCACGCGCCCGGCCTTGCGCACGGCGGGGGCGGCGCGATCGAGATTGTAGAGCGTGCGCCCCTTGTCGAAGAGCGGGGTGTCGGGCGAGTTCAGATATTTCGGCTCGCCGCCGTCCAGCACGCGGCCCCCGAACGCGATGGTGCGCCCGCGCGGATCGCGGATCGGGATCATCAGCCGGCCGCGGAACCGATCGTACGGCTCCTTGCCGTCCACCTGGATCAGCAGCCCGGCCTCGACCAGCATCGGGTCGCCATAGTCCTTCAGCGCCGCGCGCAGCTTGCCGCGGCTGTCGGGCGAGAAGCCCATGCCGAACGCGCGCGCGGTCTCGGCCGTGATCCCGCGCCGGTCGAGCAGCGCACGTGCCTCGGTGCCGGCGATCCCGCCCAGCTGCTCGGCGAACCACGAGGCCGCATCGCCGCACGCCTCGTGCAGCCCCTTGGCGCGCTCCGCCTTCTGCGCGGCGCGCGGGTCCATCGCGGGCATGTCGAGTCCGGCGGCCTGCGCCAGCTCCTTCACCGCATCCATGAACGGCAGCCCGCGCTGGTCGGTCATCCACCGGATCGCATCGCCATGCGCCGAGCAGCCGAAACAGTGATAGAAGCCCTTGTCGTCGTTGACGTAGAAGCTGGGCGTCTTCTCGTTGTGGAACGGGCAACACCCGCGATGCTCGCGCCCGGCCTTGGTGAGCTTGACCGACTTGCCGATCAGCGCGGTGAGCGAGGTGCGCGCGCGGAGTTCGTCGAGGAATTGGGGGGTGAGGGTCATGCTACAAAGTCTTCGCGTTCGCCCGATCCCGACGGCGGTGGATAGCTGGCCTGTCCCACGCCGTTCGTTTCGAGCGCAGTCGAGAAACCCCTCTCCCTGGGAGGGCGGGCGAGATGGGACAGCATCGACCAATTGCCCGCGATCAACGCTTCCTTCTTGCCGCGCGACCAGCCGCCGACGATCCGCTCGGCCTCCAGCGCTTCGAGCCGGGAGCCAAAATACTCGCTCCATACCAGCACGACCGGTCGCCGTGTGGACGTGAACGCGTAGCATCCGCCGGCCTGGTGCTGGCCGATACGCCGCTCGAGATTGTCGGTGTGCCCGGTATAGTAGCGACCGTCCGAACAGCGCAGCATATACGTCCAGAAGGTCATGGCGGACCCTAACCTTCGCCGCGTGCGCCGTCGAGCCGCCGCGTGCCGTGGAGCCGGTTTCTCGACTTCGCTCGAGACGAACGGAGGGGTGCGGACGTGGGCTCGCTCCCGCGTTCGCCCCGCCTTACCCCAACGCCGCCTTCACCAAGCCGCTCGCCTTGCTCATGTCCAGCACGCTCGCGTGCCGCGCCTTCAGCTCGGCCATCACGCGGCCCATGTCCTTCATGCCCGCGGCACCCAGATCGGCCTTGATCGTCTCGATCGCGGCGCGCGTCTCGTCGTCGCTCAGCGTTTTCGGGAGAAAGCGTTCGATCACCGCCACCTCCTTCGCCTCGGCCTCGGCGAGTTCGGGACGGTCGCCTTTCACATACATGTCGATCGATTCGCGGCGCTGCTTCACCATCTTCTGCAGCACCTCGACGATCAGCGCGTCGTCATCGGTGGGCGCCTTGCCGGTGCGCGCCTCGATGTCGCGATTCTTGATCGCGGCCTGGATCAGGCTGACGGCGCCGCGGGTGTCCTTGTCGCCGGCTTTCATGGCGGCCAGTTGCGCGGCCTTGATGTCGTCGCGAATCATGATGTCGGCTTTCGTGTTGTTCGCCCGTGCGTTCCGGGATCGCCGAGGATCATAGACGAGGGTGGCCCGGTTTAACAGATTGACGCTGCCGACCTGCGGCCTTAGCGGCTGCGGCTTAGCGACATCGACAGCCAAGAGAGTGCCCGCCTGACCATGGCCGACGCCACGCCGACACCCGTGCCCGCCACGCCCCAGCCCGAGGGCGCGACCGGCGTTCTCGTCCTCGCGAGCGGCGAGGTGGTGTGGGGGCGCGGCTTCGGCGCGGAAGGGCAGGCGGTGGGCGAAGTGTGCTTCCACACCGCGATGACGGGCTATCAGGAGATCATGACCGATCCGTCGTTCGCCGGGCAGGTCATCACCTTCACCTTCCCGCATATCGGCAATGTCGGCGCGAACCCCGACGATGTGGAGGCCGACGCCCCCCACGCGCTCGGCATGATCGTGCGCGAGGACGTGACCGCGCCCTCGTCGTTCCGCGCGGTCGAGCGGCTGGACGGCTGGATGAAGCGCCATGCGCGGATCGGCCTGTCGGGCATCGACACGCGCGCGCTCACCCGGCGCATCCGTGGGCACGGCGCGCCCAATGGCGTGATCGCGCATTCGGCGACGGGGTCGTTCGACATCCCCTTCCTGCTGAACATGGCGCAGGCCTGGCCGGGGCTGGAGGGCATGGACCTCGCCAGGGAGGTGTCGACCGAGACGCATTATGGCTGGGACGGCGGCGTCTGGCGGCTGGGCTTCGGCTATGGGGCGGATGGTGTCTCGACTTCGCACGACACGAACGGAATTCAGGATGACGCGCGCCCGGCGGCCGAACAGGAAGGGCATGCATCCCGTCCGCCGTTTGTTTCGATCGAAGTCGAGAAACCTTCTCGCGCCAAACCCCATGTCGTCGCGATCGACTATGGCTCCAAGCGCAACATCTTCCGCAACCTGGCGCTTGCCGGCGCGCGCGTGACGGTGGTGCCCGCGACCGCGAGCTTCGATCAGGTCATGGCGTTCGCGCCCGACGGCATCTTCCTGTCGAACGGCCCCGGAGATCCCGCCGCGACCGGCGAATATGCCGTCCCCGTGATCCGCCAGTTGCTGGAGACGGGCAAGCCGCTGTTCGGCATCTGCCTCGGCCACCAGTTGCTGGGGCTGGCGGTGGGCGCGACCACCACCAAGATGTTCCAGGGGCACCGCGGCGCCAACCATCCGGTCAAGCGCCTGTCCGACGGCGCGGTCGAGATCACCAGCATGAACCACGGCTTCGCGGTGGAGCGGGACTCGCTGCCGGCGAATGTGCGCGAGACGCATGTGTCGCTGTTCGACGGGAGCAATGCGGGGCTGGAACTGACGGATCGGCCGGCGTTCAGCGTGCAGTATCACCCGGAGGCGAGCCCAGGGCCGCAGGATAGTCTATATCTGTTCGAGCGGTTCGTGGGATCGTTGCGGTGATTGAGGCGCAACTTGAAGACGCTATTCTGGCCTATCTTTCTCGCGACGATCCCGGCGCGGGTACCTTCGAGTCTCTTACAACAATCTATGAAAAACTGCCTGAAGCGCAACGTCTTGCCAGTGATTTAGACGAAAGTGACCGCGGCATCGATGACAAAGAGCAAGTGCGCGCCGCTGTTGATCAACTTGTCATAGATGGGATGGTGGAATCGCGTTTGGGAGAACGGGACTACGAAAATTCATATCGCATTACTGATCAAGGAGCATACGAGGCCGCTTTTCCCGGCGGTACGTTGGTAACGCATTCGGACGGAACAACCTTTTCCGACAACTCGAGCTATCGGATTAGTCCTGCGTCAGATCGGCAGGAACCGATGTCGTTTGATAGCGCAGCTTGGACCGGGCTTTCTCGTACCATCGTCGACGCAAAAAATGCTCGGGCAATTAGTAATCTGATCGACAAGGCGTTAGATATTCTTCCGAGCACGGGAGCGGCCAATTCTGAAATTATGCAAGCCGCCGCATATCTGAAGGCGGCGCGGGAGTTGGCATTGGCTCCCCAGCCACCTTCAGAGTTGATTTGGCAATTGATAAGCAAGGCTGCTGATGTTCTTGGCTTATTTGGTTTGTTCTACGCTATCTTTGTACAGGCAGCTCACTAATGCCCAAACGCACCGACATCTCCTCCATCCTCGTCATCGGCGCCGGGCCGATCGTCATCGGTCAGGCGTGCGAGTTCGACTATTCGGGCACGCAGGCGATCAAGGCGTTGAAGGAGGAGGGCTATCGCATCGTCCTCGTCAACTCCAACCCCGCCACGATCATGACCGATCCCGAGCTGGCCGACGCGACCTATGTCGAGCCGATCACGCCCGAGGTCGTCGCCGCGATCATCGCGAAGGAGCGGCCGGACGCGGTGCTGCCGACGATGGGCGGGCAGACCGCGCTCAACACCGCGCTCGCGCTGTTCCGCGATGGCACGCTGGAAAAATACGGCGTCCAGATGATCGGCGCCGATGCCGATGCGATCGACATGGCGGAGGATCGCCTGAAGTTCCGCGACGCGATGGACCGGATCGGGCTCGAAAGTGCGCGCTCGGCAATCGCGCACACCGTCGAGGAGGCGCTCGCGGGGCTCGAGGTCACGGGGCTGCCCTCGATCATCCGCCCGAGCTTCACCATGGGCGGGTCGGGTGGCGGCATCGCGTACAACCGCGAGGAGTTCGTCGAGATCGTCCGGCGAGGGCTCGATCTGTCGCCCACCACCGAGGTGCTGATCGAGGAATCGCTGCTCGGCTGGAAGGAATATGAGATGGAGGTGGTCCGCGACCGTGCGGACAACGCCATCATCATCTGCTCGATCGAGAATATCGATCCGATGGGCGTTCACACCGGCGATTCGATCACCGTCGCGCCGGCGCTGACGCTGACCGACAAGGAATATCAGATCATGCGCAACGCATCGATCGCGGTCTTGCGCGAAATCGGTGTGGAGACGGGCGGCTCGAACGTCCAGTTCGCGGTGAACCCGCAGGACGGGCGGCTGGTCGTCATCGAGATGAACCCGCGCGTCTCGCGCTCCTCGGCGCTGGCGTCCAAGGCGACGGGCTTCCCGATCGCCAAGGTCGCCGCCAAGCTGGCGGTCGGCTACACGCTCGACGAGATCGAGAACGACATCACCGGTGCCACGCCCGCCAGCTTCGAGCCGACGATCGACTATGTCGTCACCAAGATCCCGCGCTTCGCGTTCGAGAAGTTCAAGGGCGCTGAGCCCAATCTGGGCACCGCGATGAAGTCGGTCGGCGAGGTGATGGCGATCGGCCGCAACATCCACGAATCGCTGCAAAAGGCGTTGCGCGGGCTGGAGACGGGGCTGTCGGGCTTCAACCAGGTCGATGCGCTCGTCGGCGCGCCGCGCGCGGAGATCGAGGCGGCGCTCGCGCGCGCCACGCCCGATCGGCTGCTGGTGGCGGCGCAGGCGCTGCGCGAGGGCTTCACCGTCGCCGAGATCAACCGTATCGCGAAATACGATCCCTGGTTTCTCGAACGCATCGCCGAGATCGTCGAGGCCGAGGCGGTGGTGTGCCGTGAGGGCCTGCCGATCGAAGCCGCCGGCTTGCGGCGTCTCAAGTCGATGGGGTTCAGCGACAAGCGGCTCGCCTATCTCGCGCTCAAATCGGCCAATCTGCGCGGCAACGCCCGCGGGATCGCGCGTGGGTCCGGGCTGATCCACGACGCGGTGGTCGCGATGACCGGCGGCGTGACCGAGGCCGAGGTGCGCGCGCTGCGCCACCGGCTGGGCGTGCGCCCCGTCTTCAAGCGGATCGACACCTGCGCCGCCGAGTTCGACGCGAAGACGCCCTATATGTATTCGACCTACGAGGCGCCGAGCTTCGGCGAGCCCGAGAATGAGAGCATGCCGACCGACCGCAAGAAGGTCGTGATCCTGGGCGGCGGCCCGAACCGGATCGGGCAGGGCATCGAGTTCGATTATTGCTGCTGCCACGCCTGTTTCGCGCTCGCGGACGCGGGCTACGAGACGATCATGGTCAACTGCAACCCGGAGACGGTGAGCACCGATTACGACACGTCCGACCGGCTCTATTTCGAACCGCTGACCGCCGAGGACGTGCTGGAGATCCTGCATGTCGAGCAGCAGGCGGGAACGCTGGCGGGCGTGATCGTCCAGTTCGGCGGCCAGACACCGCTCAACCTGGCGCGCGCGCTCGAGGCTGCGGGGATCCCGATCCTCGGCACCAGCCCGGATGCGATCGATCTGGCGGAGGATCGCGAGCGGTTCGCGGCCTTGGTCAACAAGCTGGGCCTTCGCCAGCCTGCGAACGGCCTCGCGCGCAGCCGCGACGAGGCGATCGCCGCGGCCGAGCGCATCGGCTATCCGGTGCTGATGCGCCCGAGCTATGTGCTGGGCGGCCGGGCGATGGAGATCGTCGACGGCCCGGCGCAGCTCGATGATTACATCGCTACCGCGGTGCAGGTGTCGGGCGATTCGCCCGTGCTGATCGACCAGTATCTGCGCGACGCGACCGAGGTGGACGTGGATGCGATCGGCGACGGCACCGATGTGGTGGTCGCCGGCATCCTCCAGCATATCGAGGAGGCGGGCGTCCATTCGGGCGACAGCGCCTGTTCGATCCCGCCCTATTCGCTGTCGGCGGAGATCGTCGCCGAGATCGAGCGGCAGACGGTGGCGCTGGCGCATGCGCTGTCGGTGGTCGGGCTGATGAACATCCAGTTCGCGGTGAAGGACGGGCTGGTCTATCTGATCGAGGTGAACCCGCGGGCCAGCCGCACGGTGCCCTTCGTCGCCAAGGCGATCGGCGCGCCCGTCGCCAAGATCGCCGCGCGGGTGATGGCGGGCGAGAAGCTCGCCGATCTGCCCGCGATCGACCGGCACATCGATTATTTCGCGGTGAAGGAGGCGGTGTTCCCCTTCGCCAAATTCCCCGGCGTCGATCCGGTTCTCTCACCCGAGATGAAGTCCACCGGCGAAGTGATGGGAATCGCGGACGATTTCACCACCGCCTTCGCCAAGGCACAGCTCGGCGCGGGCACCGTGCTGCCGACCGAGGGCGCCGTCTTCATCAGCGTGAAGGATGGCGACAAGCGCGGCATCGTCGGCGCGGCGGAGCAGTTGATCGGCGCCGGCTTCCGGATCGTCGCCACCGGCGGCACCGCGGATCACCTTGCGCGCGCGGGGCTGGCGGTCGAGCGGATCAACAAGGTGGCGCAAGGCCGACCGCACATCGTCGACCGGATCAAGGACGGCGGCATCGCGCTGATCGTCAACACCACCGAGGGCTGGCAGAGCCTGAAGGACTCGCAACCGATTCGCGCCGCGGCGCTGTCGGGGCGCATTCCCTATTTCACCACCGCCTCCGCCAGCATCGAGGCGGCGCGCGCGATCGTGGAGTCCGGAACGCGCAGCCTTGAAGTCAGGCCGCTGCAATCCTATCATTCCCATTCGCACAAGTGATCCCGAAAAGCTGAATGCAGGGTGCGGGCGGGGCCGGATGGCTTCGCGCGGGGATGAAAGAATGGGGACGACCGATGGCGACCGTCGAAAAGATGCCGATGCTCCAGGAGGGCTACGAGAAGCTGAATGCCGATCTGAAACGGCTGAAGGCGGAACGCCCGACGATCGTCGACGCGATCGAGGAAGCGCGCGCGCATGGCGATCTATCGGAAAACGCCGAATATCATGCCGCCAAGGAGCGTCAGGGCCAGATCGAGGCATCGATCTCCGACATCGAGGACAAGCTGAGCCGCGCCCAGATCATCGATCCGCGCGACCTGTCGGGCGATAAGGTGGTGTTCGGCGCCACGGTCACGTTGCTTGACGACGACGACAAGCCGGTTCGCTATCAGATCGTCGGCCAGACGGAGGCCGATGCGCGCACGGGCCGCATCTCGTACAATTCGCCGCTCGGCCGCGCGCTGATCGGGCGCCGGGTGGACGACGATGTCGAGGTGACGGTGCCGTCGGGCGATCGTTATTATCAGGTCGCCAAGATCGAATTCATCTGACCATGATGGCCGGCGCGCGCGCGACGGCGATCATCGCGATCGGCACGGCGATCGTCTCGGCGCTGATCCTTCTAACCGGGCGGTTGCCCTATGCCGCGGTCGAGGCCGGGTTCATCCCCGTGCGCGCGTCGGGCATGGTCGCGCACGCCTTTCTCGTGCCGTTGCTGCTGACGCCGCTGACGGCCACGCTCGTGCATGGTGGCATCGCGCATCTCGGCTTCAACCTCGTGATGCTGGTCTATTGCGGGCAGCAGGCCGAGCGCGCGACGGGGGCCACGGGGCTCGCGATCCTCTATGTCGTCGGCGCCTATGCGGCAGCCGCGGCGCAATATGCGTTCGATCCGTCGTCGCTGTCGCCGATGATCGGCGCAAGCGGGGCGATCTCGGCGGTCGTGGCAGCCTATGCGCTGCTGTACGGCGAGCGCCGCGCGCAGGCGATCGGGCCGATCCCGGGCGGCGTGGTTCATGTCGCGTGGCTTGCGGCGGCGTGGATCGGAATTCAGTTGCTCATCGGCTATGCAGGCTTCGGCGAAGGCGCCGGCACCGGGCCGATTGCGATCGGCGCGCATATCGGCGGATTCGTCGCCGGACTGGCGCTGGCCCGGCCGCTGCTGCTCTGGCGCTACCGCCACGCCTGAGCGGGCGAGCCGGGCTAGACTAGGATGGCTTTCCGGCTCCGTTCGCCCCGAGCGTGTCGAAGGGCCTGGACCGACGGCTGGGGTACGCCTGCGGAGAGGGAGCCTCGCCAAGCTCAGCACGAACGGACCTCGTTATCCGATCAAGCGGACGGTCGCCGGTCCAAAGCGCGATTATGCCGCGCCGTCGAGCACGTCGGGCTGGAGCAGCCGGTGCAGGTGGACGAGCACATACTTCATCTCGGCATCGTCCACCGTGCGCTGTGCGGCACCGCGCCACGCCTTTTCGGCGCTGGCGTAATCGGGGAACACCCCCACCACGTCGATCGACTTCAGATCGTTGAAGTCGAGCGTCTGCGGATCGCTGACGCGGCCGCCGAAGACGAGGTGGAGCTTGCTCATGATGCGGGGTTCCCGGACGCGGATGACGCCGGATCGCGTAGCGCGAGACGCGGCGCGATTGAACCCCCCTTAAGCGGCGGGCTTCTGCGTCGCGGCCTTCACCGCGGCGGCCCCGGCGCTCGACAGCGCCTTGGTCACGCCGTCGAACAGCCCGCGCACCTGATCGCGCGCCGCATCCTTGCTGATGCCCGCTTCGGCCAGTTCGTTCTGGCCCGCCTCGCGGGCGGCCTGCGCCGCAGCCTTGGCGGTCGCGCCGATCCTCGCGCCCATCGGTGCGAGCAGTTCCTTCTCCCGGTCCGAGCGCGGCAGCAGCGCGCCGGCGAGCACGCCGACCGCCAGCCCGCCGACCAGGATGCCGATCGGATTGGCGTCGAGCCCGGCGGCGGTGCGCCGCGCGGTCTCGCCGGCGCGGTCGATCACGTCGGTCGCCACATCGCGGGCCTGGCTATAGCCTTCGCGAAGGCGGCTCTGGGTGTCGTCATGCGGCTTGTCGGTCATGGGATCATCCTTGGCGATTCGGGGGTGTATGGGCAGGCAACGCTAGGATGCGCCTGCGGTTTCATGCTTTGCGCCGGAACAGCCCGGCGATCCGGTGGCGCCCGAGGAACAGCCCGGCGACCGCGACTGCGCCCGCCAGCGCGCCCGGGTTCCGCTGCGCGACCTCGATCCCGCGTTGGGCCGCGACTCCGCCCGCATCGCCCACTTCGCGCATCGTTTCCCGCGCGAGGCGACGGGGCTCGAGCCGCGCCTGAACCGCTTCGAGCGTGGCGTTGAACTTGGCCCGGGTGGCGGCTGCCTCGGCTTCCGCCGCGATGAGGCGGGGGGAGGGGAGCGTCATGCCGCGTCTCCCACCGGCGCCGGCGGCGCGAGCCGCGCCTTGCCGATCATCGCCAGCACACCGGCGATCAACAGCACGCCGAACACCACGGCCAGGGTCGCGAAGCCCGGCCCGATCAGCGTCGCCAGCGACAGGATCGCCCCCACCAGCAGCGCGATCAGCGCCGCCAGCGCCAGCACGCCCGCCACCGCGAAGAAGATCATCGCCGTCTTGTAGGCGGCGATCCGATCGGTCAGCCGGATCTTGCGCAGGTTCAATTCCGCGCTGGCAGCGGCCTTCGCATCCTCGATCAGCCGCGACAGCAGATCGGGTACGCTGTCCTTGTGACCGGCGAACGTCATGCGATCAGGACTTGACGGCATCGGCACCGGCTTCGATGCCCGACTGGATCAGCCGGGCGGCGACGAAACCCACCGCGGCAGCAACGCCCACCGCGACCGCCGGGCTCTGGCGGACATAGCCGCGGGCATCGTCGAACAGCGCGTCCACATCCTTGCCCTTCACCTGCTCGGAATAGCCCGACACGGTGTCGGCCGCGGTGCGGGCATATTGGCCATATTGCTCGCCGAGCTTCTCGTCGACCGTGGTCGCCGCGTCGGTCAGCATCTGTACGAGCTGATCCAGCGCGCCGCTCACCTTGCCCTTGCCGTCCTCGGCGAACAGCCGGACCTTGTCATAGGCCTGCTGCTGCAGCTTGCCCGCGCCATCGGTCAGCGTCTGCCGGGCGCCCGCCGTCTTGTCGCCCAGCGTTCCGCCTTCGGCCGAAAAGGCAGCGCCCGCGTCCTTCAGCGGTGCGGCGGGCTCGAAATCGGTGTTCGCGGGCGGCGGGGTGGCGTCCCCATCCTGCATCGGCTTCAGCGAGTCGTCGGCCATGGGAAATCCCTTTTTCCAGTTATGATCGTTCCAACCCCGATCCGCGATGGGTGTTCCACGGCCGGCGCATTGCCTCGCCTTTGGCCGCGCGATAGAGCCGGCCGCGATCCACGCGACCCGCGTCAGCCTAGGAGCATCGTTTCGTGACCGCAATCATCGACATCCACGCGCGCCAGATCCTCGACAGCCGCGGCAATCCCACGGTGGAGGTGGACGTGCTGCTGGACGATGGCAGCTTCGGCCGCGCCGCCGTGCCGTCGGGCGCCTCGACCGGCGCGCATGAGGCGGTCGAGCGCCGCGATGGCGACAAGAGCCGCTGGGGCGGCAAGGGCGTGGACGATGCGGTCGCCGCGGTGAATGGCGAGATCGCGGAGGCGGTGCTGGGCCTCGACGCCGAGGACCAGGCCGATCTCGACGCCGCGATGATCGAGCTGGACGGCACCGAGAACAAGGGCCGGCTGGGCGCGAACGCGATTCTGGGCGTGAGCCTGGCCGCGGCGAAGGCCGGCGCCGAGGCGCGCGGGCTGCCGCTCTATCGCTATGTCGGCGGCGTGGCGGCGCATGTGCTGCCGGTGCCGATGATGAACATCATCAATGGCGGCGAACATGCCGACAACCCGATCGACTTCCAGGAATTCATGATCGTGCCCGTCGGCGCATCGTCGATCCTGGAGGCGGTGCGCTGCGGCTCTGAGATCTTCCACACGCTGAAAAAGGGCCTGGCGGACAAGGGCCTGTCGACCAGCGTCGGCGACGAGGGCGGCTTTGCCCCCAATATCGGCAGCACCACCGAGGCGCTCGACTTCATCACCGCCAGCATCGAGAAGGCCGGCTACACCCCCGGCGACGACGTGATGCTTGCGCTCGATTGCGCGGCGACCGAATTCTACAAGGATGGCCGCTACGACATCTCGGGCGAGGGCCGGATCCTCGAAAGCGGCGCGATGGCCGAATATCTCGCCGACCTGACCCGCCGCTATCCGATCTTCTCCATCGAGGACGGGATGGCGGAAGACGATTGGGAGGGCTGGAAGGCGCTCACCGATCTGGTCGGCAAAACCGTCCAGCTCGTCGGCGACGATCTGTTCGTCACCAATCCCAAGCGGCTGAAGCGCGGCATCACCGAAGGCATCGCGAATTCGCTGCTGGTGAAGGTCAATCAGATCGGTACGTTGAGCGAAACGCTGGAGGCGGTGTCGATGGCGCAGCGCGCGGGCTATACCGCGGTGATGTCGCACCGTTCGGGTGAGACCGAGGACGCGACGATCGCCGATCTGGCGGTGGCGACCAATTGCGGACAGATCAAGACGGGCAGCCTCGCGCGGTCCGACCGGCTCGCCAAATACAACCAGCTCATCCGCATCGAGGAAGAATTGGGCGATGCCGCCCGATATGCGGGACGAAGCGTGCTGATCGGCGCTTGATTGACGGCAGATTAAGCATGATGATGGAGGGGTGAAGACCGCAACGCCCCTCCAGCGCACGCTGCGCCGCGCCGCCCTGCCCGCCATGGGGCTCACGCTGATGGCGTTCTTCGGCGCCTATGCGGTGCTCGGGCCCAATGGGGCGCTCGCGTATGGCGACTACAAGCGCCAGCTTGCGCGGCGCGAGCGTGATTATCAGGTACTCGACCAGCAGCGCGAGGTTCTGAAGAACCGTGTCGCGCTGCTCGATCCGGATCACGCCAATCCGGACATGGTCGACGAGATGGTGCGCAAGGAACTGAACGTCGCGCACCCCGACGAGGTGATCGTTCCGCTGAAATAGGCCCGAGCGGTCTGTTATCTGCGGGGCGGCGGGGGCCGGACCCGACGATCTTTACCTATTCCCCGTTCGCCCTGAGCTTGTCGAAGCGCCTGTATCGGACACGACGGCGCGGCCATCGCAAGCGTGCTTCGACAAGCTCGGCACGAACGGATTTGCGGGATCGGACTTGCGTCTTCCCGCTATCGCCCGAGGAACGTCAGCAGATCGCGCGTCAGGCGATCGCTTTCGGTGACGTTCAGGCCATGCGGCGCGCCCTCATATTCCACCAACTGGCTGCCCGCGATGCCCTTGGCGGCGGCGCGGCCCGATGCGTCGATCGGCACCGTCTTGTCGCCCGTGCCGTGGACGATCAGCGTGGGCACGCGGAACGACGCCAGATCCGGGCGGAAGTCGGTGTGGCCGAACGCCTCGGCACAGGCGAGGGTGGGCTTCAGGCCGGCCATCATCGCCAGCGCGGTCGAATGATCGATCTGCTCCTGGCTGACCGGGCTGGAGATCATGCCCACGCCGTAGAATTGCGGCACGAACGTATCGTGGAAGAACTTCGCCCGGTCCGTACGGATGCCGTCGGCGATCTGATCGAAGGTCGATTGCGGCGTGCCGTGCGGATTGTCGTCGGTCTGGAGCATATAGGGCACCACCGACGCGATCAGCGCGGCGGCGATCACGCCCTTGCCGCCATGGCGGCTCATGTAGCGCGCCACTTCGCCGCCGCCCATCGAGAAGCCGACGATCGTCGCGTCCTGCTCGGCGCCCGTCGCCGCCATGACGTCGGCGAGATCGTCCGACAGCGTGTCGTAATCATAGCCGTTCCAGGGCTGGCCCGACCGGCCGAAGCCGCGGCGATCATAGGCGATCGCGCGAAACCCGGCGTCCGCCAGCGCCATCGCCTGCGGATCCCAGCTATCGGCGTTGAGCGGCCAGCCATGGAGGAGGATCACGGGGCGGCCGCTTCCCCAATCCTTGACGTAGAGATCGGTCCCGTCGCGGGTTTTCACATAAGGCATGGGGATTGGCTCCGGTGGGAGGTTGCGCAGCGAGAACGTCGCCGCGGCCATCCCTGTTCCGTTGCCCTCGGCTCCGCTGGTCGCCGAATGGCGCTCTCGCGCTCAGGCAGCTATCCGACGGCATGGCGCAATGAGCCGGACGCCGGGGTGCGCGCCTCTGGGCGGGGATTGCCGACGCTACCGAGTCTGACGTCAACAGGGCGGTTTGCCGAGCCGGGAACCGACCAGCCTTTTGGGGGCGAGTTCCTTCCAGCATTGCTCCATCAGCGCGTTCAGCCGGTGCGGTTCGGCCAGGAGAATGCGAACGAGAACGAGGGGGTGTGGCCGGTAATGGTCTTCGAGAAAATAGGCGGCCGGTTCCGTATCCAGCATAACGTCGCGCGTCATCGCATCGACTTTCAGCACCATCACGCCATCGTCGCGAAAGCGGGCGATCATCGTCTTGCCGATCTTGAATATCGGGCTGCCATACGCCGTGCTCTCGACTATCCCGGGGAACGTCAACAAGGTCTGCCGAACCCGTTCCGACGTATCGGTCATCTCTTCACCGCCCGCATGATGAGGCCGCCGTTCACGCCATCCACGTCGTGATGGTGCCGGCCATCTGGTCGGGCGTCAACGGACGGTTCGATCAGTCCGCCGCCCGATGGCTGTGACCGCACTGGGACGTGATCTCGTTCTGGAGTTTGATGACAATATTTCGATCCGTCAGCCCTGAGCTTGCCGAGGGGTCTGTACCATACGCCCATGCTCGACGGCGGAGCAGGTGCTTCGACAAGCTCAGCACGAACGGACGGAGAGGCTGGAGTAACCCAACGTCATCCCGTTCTCGTTCAGCTCACGCCCGTGCGCGAACCACGTGGCCAAAGTCTCGCCAAGCAACGCCACCGCGCCGCTCCGACGACGCAAAAAGGGCGCCCCCGCAGGGACGCCCTTCCGGCAGAACATACGCTTCGGATGCGAACACCCGATAGCGATTAGTTCATGTTCTTGGCTTCGGCCTTGCCTTCGTCGCGGACGTTGTCGGCAGCGGCGTTCATGTTGTCGGCAGCGTTCGACATCACGGCAGCGGTGGTCGCGTTGGCGGTGTTACCGGCCACGGCGTCCATGTTGTCCGCCTGCATTTCCATGTTGTCCGCCAGCATGTCGGCGTTGTTCTCGACGGCGACGGCCTCGGGCGACTTGTGGCAAGCAGCCACGGTCATCAGGCCGGCGGCAGCGAGAACAAAGGCGATCTTCTTCATTCGGATGCTCCCAAGCATAGCAAATCATCGCGGCCGACCCGATTGCCGTCGCGAGCCCGTTTCATAGCCGCAGTTCCGCGCCCGTCAAACCGAAATTCATCTGCTGGAAAGGTTAGTGTCCGGATTTGGGCACGACGGTGCCCAGCTCCTCGGGGGCATTGGCGACGACCGCCAGCATTGTGGCCCAAGCCGCCACATTCTGGCGGATTTGGTCGGGGTCGATGCGGTCGAGCGTGTCTTCGGGCGTGTGGTGCCAATCGAAATAGCGCAGGCCCGATTGGTTGAGGTCTATCGCGGGGACGCCGCGGGCGAGCGTCGGCTCCACATCGGTGCCGTCGCCCGCCGTCTCGCTGCCGCGCACCACGCCCAGCGGCGCGAGCAGCACCGCGAGCCGGTCGGCCACCGCGCCGGCACCGGCAGGCAGGTTGGTGTTGAAGCGCCACACCCGGTCCGCGCCGAAATCGGATTCGGCGGCCAGTGCATGGCGCTCGTCCGCATGCGCCTTGGCATAAGCGAGCCCGCCATAGCCGCCGGTTTCCTCGTCGCCGAACCACACCACGCGGATGGTGCGGCGGGGGCGGCCGGCCTCCATCACCAGCCGGGCCGCCGCGGCGGTGATTGCGATGCCGGACGCGTCGTCGATCGCGCCGGTGCCGAGATCCCAGCTGTCGAGATGGCCACCGATCAGCACGACGCCCGCGCCGGGATCGCGGCCTGGCACTTCGGCGATCACGTTGCCTGATTCGCGCGAACCCACCGGATGATCGTCGAGCACGAGGTGGACGATGACGGGTTTGCCCAGCTTCACCATGCGTTCGAGATTTTCCGCATCCGCCACCGACAGCGCCGCAGCGGGGATCGGCGCCACGCCCGCGGCGAAGTTGGTGACGCCGGCATGCGGTCCGCGACCGTGATCGGTGCCGATCGAGCGGATCAGGATCGCCGCCGCCCCCTTCGTTGCCGCGACGCTCGGCCCCACGAACCGCGCCGAGCCTTGGCTGCCATAGCTCGATCCGTCCTGCGTCGGCTGCATCGCGTTCGAGACGAAGGCGATCTTGCCGGCCAGGCTGCCCGCCGGTGCGAGCTGGAGATCGTTGAAGCTGGCGAAATAGACGATCGGCAGCGTCAGCCCGCCCGGCGGCGTGGCGCCCGAATTGCCCAGGCCGACGAGCCGCAGCGCCTGCGGATAGGGCGCGACCACCGATGCGCTCTCGGTGCCGCGAATCCAGACGGGCAACTGGAACGGTTCGACATGCACGTTGCGAAAGCCGAGCGCCTTCAGCCTGGCCACCGCCCATGTTCGCGCGCGGCCTTCGGCTTCGGTGCCGTCCATCCGCGGGCCGACCTCGGTCGTGATCCCCTCGACGATGCCATAGGCGGTGTCGTCGCCCAGCGCCTTGTCGCGCAGCGCCGCGGCGCGCGCGTCGACGGGGGTGGCGGCGGGGGCGGTCCGCTGCGCGAGCGAGGGCGCCGCGAACAGGGACGTGGCGAGCAGGAGGGAGGCGAGGCGCATGGACGATCCTTGATAGGGAAGCGATCCAGCCATGTTTCACCATCGCGCGCGGTTTGCCAACCGCCCGTACGCCCCTTACATGACGCGTATATCCTTCCCCTTTCAACGCGGAGCGCAGCGACCGTCATGGCCGTCCAGTATACCTACGTCATGAAGGGTCTGACCAAGACCTTCCCCGGCGCCAACAAGCCCGTCCTCAACAACATCCACCTGCAGTTCATTCCGTCGGCCAAGATCGCGATCATCGGGCCCAACGGCTCGGGCAAATCGACGCTGATGAAGATCATGGCGGGGATGGATCCCGATTTCGTCGGCGAGGCCTGGGCGGCCGAGGGCATTCGCGTGGGCTATCTCGCGCAGGAGCCGATCCTCGATCCGACGAAGGACGTGATGGGCAATGTGAAGGACGGCGTGCGCCCCGTCGCCGATCTGGTCGACCGGTTCAACGCGATCTCGGCCGAGATGGGCGATCCCCAGGACGACACCGATTTCGACGCGCTGATGGAGGAGATGGGCGATCTCCAGGCCAAGATCGACGCGGTCGACGGCTGGGCGCTCGACAGCCAGCTCGAACAGGCGATGGAAGCGCTGCGCTGCCCGCCGGGCGATGCCGATGTGACGACGCTGTCGGGTGGCGAGAAGCGCCGCGTGGCGCTGTGCAAGCTGCTGCTCGAAAAGCCCGATATCCTGCTGCTCGACGAACCGACCAACCATCTCGATGCCGAGAGCGTCGCGTGGCTCGAGAACTACCTGAAGGAATATGCCGGCAACGTCATCCTGGTGACGCACGATCGCTACTTCCTCGACAATGTCGTCAACTGGGTGCTCGAGCTCGATCGCGGCCGCTATTACACCTATGAGAGCAACTATTCGGGCTATCTCGAGAAGAAGGCCAAGCGGCTGGAGCAGGAGGAGCGCGAGGAGCAGGGCAAGCAGCGCGCGATCGCCGACGAGCTGGCCTGGATGCGCCAGACGCCCAAGGCCCGCCAGACCAAGAGCAAGGCGCGCATCCGCGCGTTCGACGAGCTGATGGAGAAGCAGGAGAATCGCGTCGCCGGCAAGGCCGCGATCCTGATCCAGCTGCCCGCGCGCCTGGGCGGCAAGGTGATCGAGGCCAAGGGCCTGACCAAGAGCTATGGCGACAAATTGCTGTTCGACGGGCTCGACTTCACGCTGCCGCCGGGCGGCATCGTCGGTGTGATCGGGCCCAACGGCGCGGGCAAGTCGACGCTGTTCAAGCTCATCACCGGGCAGGAACAGCCCGACGAGGGCACGATCGAGGTCGGATCGACCGTCAAGCTCGGCTATGTCGACCAGAGCCGCGACGATCTCGATCCCAACAAGAATGTCTGGCAGGAAATCTCCGACGAGCTGGAGGTCTTCCGCTTCGGCAAGCAGGAGATGGGCACGCGCGCCTATGTCGGCGCGTTCAACTTCCGCGGGCCCGACCAGCAGAAGAAGGTCGGCCAGCTCTCGGGCGGCGAGCGCAACCGCGTCCATATGGCCAAGATGCTGAAGGAGGGCGGCAACGTCCTGCTGCTCGACGAGCCGACCAACGATCTCGACGTCGAGACGCTGCGCGCGCTCGAAGAGGCGCTCGAGACGTTCGCGGGCTGCGCGGTGGTCATCAGCCACGATCGCTTCTTCCTCGATCGCCTCGCCACGCACATCCTCGCCTTCGAGGGCGACAGCCATGTCGAATGGTTCGAGGGCAATTACGAGAGCTATGAGGAAGACAAGCGCCGCCGGATGGGCGACGCGGCCGACCGGCCGACCCGGCTGGCGTACAAGAAGCTGACCCGGTGACTCGCACGTCCTCCGGCCATGGCGGCACGCTGTCGCAATGGCTGGAGGATTCGGGGATCGTACCCACCGAGGTGCAGGATCTCGGCGACGTGGTGCGGGTGAAGGCGCTGCTCGTCGAAGCCGCACGCGAGCGGCGGGCGCTGAGCTATTCCGAACTGCTGGGGTTGCTCGGCCACCGCTTCACCCGCCCGCGGATGCGCGCGGTGTGCCGCACGCTCGACGCGATCGACGAGGCGGGGCGCGCCGCGGGTGAACCGGAACTCGCGGTGCTGGTGGTGCGCGAGGGCGACGGGCTGCCCGGGCAGGGCTGGTGGATCGGGCGCGATGGGCCGACGAGCGACAACGCGGATGCGCGTGGCTATGTCCATCGGGTTCAGGGGGCGGCGTTCGATTATTGGGCGGCTCGAACCGGCGCCTAGACGATCAAAGGTCCGCAGTATCGATCGTGATCGCCCCAATCGTGGCGAGGTCGATCCGATCGCCGAAAGCAATTTGGCGCCGTTCGTCAAATGCCGAGCCCTGCGGCATCCACATCTGGTGAATGATCCGCGCATTCACGTCGGCGACCCAATATTCCGGGATGCCACCGCCAGAATAGAGGCGGACCTTTTCGTCGAGATCGAACCGCGCGGTATGGACCGACACCTCGACCAGCAACGCCACCGAATCCGCCGGGATCGGTCCATCGCCTCTTGGCTCTCGCGTGACGATGATGTCCGGCTGAGGCTCGCTGACCGTGTCGATCGCGACCGATTGTTCGGTGGCGACGCGTAACGACGTGCCTCCATTTTCGAGAGCGCGCCGCAACCGGTAGGCAAGTTCGTCCTTGATATAACCGTGCCGGCGATATTGCGGGCTCATCGGATAGACCAGACCATCGATAAGCTCCGTCTTTCCGTGTCCATCAAGCATGCCGAGCCGGTCGAGAAACGCATAGTCCTGACGACGCAACTTGATAGGAACCGAGGCATCGGACTCCGGCTCGTTCTCGTCCTGCATCGGCACGCCGGATATCTCGCCGTCGAGCAACTCGCATTTCGAAAAGCCCGCAAATGCGCCTGCCTGTTTCAGCGCCCAGAATGCATCGGCCCGCAAACGAAGCGGCTCACGATGATCGAAGGGCACATGAACGTTCATCGCGCTACGATAGCATCCTCACCTGCGCCGACCAACATCACCGCAGCCGCTTGACGAACACGCGGCCGCCCTCGCGGCGTTCGGTCTGGAAATTGGGAACGGTCTCGATCAGGTCGCTGAGGCGGTTAAACCCGTAGTTGCGCGCGTCGAAGCTCGAGCGGTTGCCCGCGAGCTGGCCCATCTCGGTCAGGCTGACATAGCCGCGCTCGTCGCGCTTCACCGCGTTGTACGCGTCGATCAGCAGTTTCAGCAGTTCGGGCCCGATCTCCTTGCCGCCGCGCGCGCGTGCCGGGGCAGGGGCCGGTCGGTCGCCGCCGATCGCCGGGGGCAGCGGCATCGCGGCAGGCGTCTCGTCCAGCGCGCCCACGTCGATGAAGCGCGTGCAGGCCTGGCGGAAGCCCTCGGGCGTGCGGCTCGTGCCGAAGCCATAGACGGGCACGCCGTCCTGGCGGATCCGGGTGGCGAGCGGCATGAAATCGCTGTCCGACGACATGATGCCGAAGCCGTCGATCCGCCCGCGGAACAGCAGGTCCATCGCGTCGATCGTCATCTTCATGTCGGTCGCGTTCTTGCCCTTGGTCAGGTCGAACTGCTGCTGCGGCTCGATTCCGTGGCGGATCGACATGTCGCGCCATGCCTTCAGCGCGGGCTTGGACCAATTGCCATAGACGCGCCGGACGTTGACGGTGCCGAGTTCGGCCAGCACCGTGAGCACCGGATCGAGCGTGGCGGCGGAGGCATTGTCGGCGTCGATCAACAGGGCGACGTTGCGGGCGGTGGTGTCGGTCATGCCGCCACCCTCACCCGCGGCGATGGCCGCGTCAATCGCCCATGGCCGTCGGGCTTCGCGGCATCAGGCGTCGCCGCGACGATCGCGCTCATAGGCGTCGCCATGCGCGATATCGTCCTGCTTTTCGGGGCGCGTCATGCCGTCGGGATCGGCGACCGCGCGCTTCAGGTCGGCGGCGGAGCCGATGTCGGTCTGCAGATCGCCGCCGGCGCTTTCGGCAACCGCGCCCGGCTCTGCATCGGCGACGGCGGCGTCGATCAGCGCGTGATCGTCATGGTCGCGGGCGGCGGTGGTGCGGGGATTTTCCATGGATGCTCTCCTCTTGGACAAGGAGAACCGGTCAGGCTGCGCCGCGTTCCCTCACGCATCCGGGTAACGGATGGACATCACTTCATATTCGCGTTCGCCCATGGGCAAGGCGACGCGGCGCAGATCGGCAATGCCGGCGCCGCGCAGCGCGCGGGCGAAGGGCGAGTTCCAGCCGATCCGCCCGGCGCTTGCATCGGTCTCGTCGTCGCCGACCAGGGTCAGCACCCGCTCCGCATCGTCCTCGTCCGCCACGGTCACCGTGGCCCCGAACCAGATCCGCGTCCGGTCGGCCTGTGCCGCGGGATCGACCACCTTCGCCGCCTTCATCCGCCTGGACAGCCAGCCGAGCCGCCGGTCGATCTCGCGCAGCCGCTTGCGGCCATAGATATAATCGCCGTTCTCGGAACGGTCGCCATTGCCCGCCGCCCAGGCGATCGTCTCGACCAGCGCGGGGCGCTCCGTGCCGAAGAGCAGATCATATTCGGCGCGCAAGGCGGCATAGCCTGCCGGGCTGATATAGTTCGGCCAGTCGATCATGGTCAGCCGGCGCGCGCGCGGCCCAGATACCAGCTCAGCCGCGCGGTGCCCGTGCTCTTGGAACGCTGCGGGTTCATGAGGTCGTACACCACCGCATTCTCCAGCACGCGCTGCACATAGTTGCGCGTCTCAGTGAAGGGGATCGCCTCGATCCAGTCGACCATGTCGATCGCGCCCGTGCGCGGATCGCCGTTCGCCGCCAGCCATTTGTTCACGTTGCCGCCGCCCGCGTTATAGGCGGCGATGGCGAGCGGATAGCTGCCGTAATTGGCGAACACGCGCTGGAAATAGCTGGAGCCGAGCATGATCGAGATGTTGGGATCGCGCGTCAGCATGTCGGGCGAATAGGCGAGGCCGATCTTGCCCGATTGCTCGCGCGCGGTGCCCGGCATCAGCTGCATCAGCCCGCGCGCGCCGGCATGGCTGACGGCGGCGCGGTCGAACTGGCTTTCCTGGCGCGAGATGGCGTGGATGATCGTCCAATTGTCCTCGTAGCCCGCGGGCACCGGCACCGTGGGGAAGCCCGACGCGGCATAATCGGTCAGCCCGCTCTGCATCGCGCTGCGGCCCACCAGCACGGCGAGATCGGGCCGGTTGATCTCGCGCGAGAAGTCCGTGGCGAGCAGGTGATCGGTGTCGCTATGCGCATCCGCCGCGATCTGGCGGATGAAGGCGGTCTGGTCCTGCCAGTCGCCGATCTGGCCGAGAAAGCGCGCGGCGCGCACCGTCTCGCGCTGCGCGAAGGCGGCGCGCGCGGTCGGGTCGACGATCAGGCCCGTGGCCGCCACCGGCGCCACCAGCGCATGCCCCGTATGTTCGAGCGCGAGCTGGCCGTAGAAGACGTCGCGATAGCCCGCAGCGTGCGCATAATAACTCGCCGCCTCGGCGCTGCGCCCCGCGGCCTCGGCGGCGCGGCCCGCCCAGTAGAAGCCGCGCGCGCGCGTCTGCGGCGCCTGGCTGGCGCGCGCATAGCGGTCGAAGAGCGTCGCGGCGTCGGCGGGGCGGCCCAGCCGTTTCAGCGCGGTCTGCCCGCCCAGCCAGGCGAGACTGGTGTAATTGTCGCGCTCGCCGAACGGCTTGGTCGCGATGTCGGTGCCTTGCGGATAGCCGTCGTCGAGCTGCCGCGCGATGTCGTAGGCGAGCTGATACTGGCCGTCGGTGCTCGCCGCGCGTGCGTTCGTCAGCAGCACGTCGTACCAGTTCTGCGGATTGGCGGGCGCCGCCGTCAGCGCGCGCGGCTGCGCCAGCCAGGCGCGTGCACCGGACGCGTCGTTCGCGCCGCGCAGCCAGATCGCCCGGTCCGCGACATAGCCGGGATCGCTCGCGAAGCCGCTGGTGCCGCCGGTCGCATAGCCGCTGGCGTCGGGCGCGTTGCTGCGCAGCGACAGCCGGGCGGTGAACACCGCGCGCCGCGCCGGCGAGGTCCACGCCAACTGGCGCTGCGCGGCGGGGATCGCGCCGGCCCAGAGCAGCGCATCCATCCGCGCGTCCTGGTCATCAGGCGTCAGCACGGTGGCGAACGCGGTCTGCACATAGCTCTCGTCCTGCGGGGCGAGCACGCCCTTGCGCCAGGCATTCCGCGCCGCCACCGCGGCGTCGGCGGCCATGCCGCTCGCCTGCAGCGCGCGCGCGAAGGCCACGCCGCCGGCGGCCGATTGCGGCGGAAAGCGCCGGAAATAGGCGATGACGCTGCCCGGCGCGCCGTTCGCCGCCTGGCGTTCGGCGGCGCGCCGGTTGGCGGCCTCGCCCGGCCAGCCGGAATGCGCCATCAGGAAACCGGCATAGCTGTCGAACGGCAGTGCGTCGGTCTGCTGCACCGCGCGCCACTGGGCGAGGGCGGCGACGATCGCGCCGTCCGCCGGCGTGGCGGGCATCGGTGCCTGCGGCCCCATGTTCGCCATCTGCGTGCGATAGCGGTCGAGCGCGTCCTGCCCCCCGCCGGACGGCATCGTCACGCCCGCCAGCGCCGCCATCATCAAGCCCGTCTTCGCCGCCAATGCTACCATGTGGACAGGATAGGCCCGCCACCCGTATCTGTCCTGAACAAAATCGCGCGATTGGGCGCGCAGGAGCCACGTTCCATGTTTTCCGGGTCCATCCCAGCGCTGGTTACGCCGTTCGACGACGCCGGCGATTTCGCCGAAACCGCCTATCGCGACCTGATCGAGTGGCAGATCGCGGAAGGGTCGGCGGCGCTGGTGCCCTGCGGCACCACCGGCGAGGCGGCGACGCTGACCGCCGAGGAGCATTTCCACATCGTGCGCGTCTGCGTCGATCAGGCGCGCGGGCGCGTCCCGGTGATCGCGGGCGCGGGATCGAACGACACCCGCGTCGCCGCCGCGAATTTGGGCCGTGCGAAGGATGCGGGCGCGGACGCCGCGCTGATGGTGCCGCCTTATTACAACCGGCCGGGGCAGGAGGGGATCTTCCGCCACTTCGACGCGCTGGCGACCCACGCGCAACTGCCGATCATCCTCTACAACGTGCCCGGTCGCACGGTGACCGACATCCTGCCCGAGACGCTGGCGCGGATCGTCAACGCGCATCCCGCCGTGTTCGTGGC
This sequence comes from Sphingomonas sp. CROZ-RG-20F-R02-07, assembly GCF_022662335.1. GTDB lineage: Bacteria > Pseudomonadota > Alphaproteobacteria > Sphingomonadales > Sphingomonadaceae > Sphingomonas. Next base: position 485,898 of record NZ_JAKNQJ010000001.1, read on the forward strand.
GGTAAAGGACGCGAGCGGCGTGCTCGCGCGCGTGAGCCAGCACCGCGCCGCCTGCCCGCCGAGTTTCGTCCAGCTCTCAGGCAACGACGATCTGGCGCTGGCGTTCAACGCGATGGGCGGCGGCGGCTGTATCTCGGTCACCGCCAATGTCGCACCGGCGCTGTGCGCCGCGTTCCAGGCCGCGTGCGCGCGCGGGGATGGCGCCGGGGCGCTGGCGCTGCACGACCGGCTCTATCCGCTGCACGACGCGATGTTCGCCGATGCGTCGCCGGGCCCGGTAAAATACGCGATGACGCGCGTACGTCCCGGCTTCCCGGCGGGCATCCGCCTGCCGATGACGTGGCCGGGCGAGACCGCGCGGGCGCTGGTGGACGCCGGGCTCGAAACGGCGAGGCTCGTCTAAGCCCCGGCCCACGCGGGCGGATTGGGCGCTTCCCCTCGATCCCCCGCGTCCCTATGTCGCGCGCATGTCGCGTCCCAAGCCCCCCCTGTTCGAGAAGACCAAGATCGTCGCGGAGAACCGCCGCGCGCGCTTCGATTATTATATCGAGCATGTGTACGAGGCGGGCATCGCGCTCACCGGCACCGAGGTGAAGTCGCTGCGCAGCGGCACCGGCTCGATCGCGGAAAGCTATGCCGAGGTGCGCGAGGGGCAGGTGTGGCTCGTCAATTCGAACGTGCCCGAATTCAGCCACGGCAACCGCTTCAACCACGAGCCCAAGCGGCCGCGCAAGCTGCTGCTGCACGAGCGCGAGATCAACAAGATGCACGGCGCGGTGGCGCGCGAGGGCATGACGCTCGTGCCGCTGATGGTGTATTTCAACTCCAAGGGCCGCGCCAAGGTCGAGCTCGCGCTCGCCAAGGGCAAGAAGGACCATGACAAGCGCGACACCATCCGCGAACGCGACTGGAAGCGCGAGCAGGGCCGGATCATGCGCGATCGCGGCTGATCGGAGCTGCGTCGATCGGCATTGACGATGGCGGTCGCGTCATGACACACCCGTGACATATTTCGTCACAAAGGATCGTTGATGCGCCCGGTTTTCGTCGCCTGCCTGCTCGCCTCCGCCACCGCCGTTCCCGCCATCGCCCAGACCGGCGCCCAGACCGGCGCCCAGCAGGCCCGCACGCTCAAGACCGAGGCGGTGGGCCCGGTCGCGCCCAAGACCGCCGACCGGCCGCAGATCGGCGCGTTCGGCTATGACATGGCCGGGCGCGATACGAGCGTGCTGCCGGGTAACGACTTCTTCGATTATGCCGACGGCACCTGGTACAAGAACACCACGATCCCCGCGGACCGCTCGTCCTACGGCATGTTCCACGTCCTGCAGGACCTGTCGCTCGAGCGCACGCGCGGCATCCTGGAGACGGCGGCGAAGCAGCCGGGCGACAAGGTCGGCGATTTCTACACCAGCTTCATGGACCAGGCGGCTGCCGACGCAAAGGGCGTGGCGCCGGTGAAGCCGTGGCTCGCCGCGATCGCCGCCGCACCCGACAAACAGGCGCTGGCGGTGGAGATCGCAAAGCTCCAGCGGATGGGCGTGGGCGGACTCGTCGGCATGGGCGTGGGCCAGGACGACAAGGCGCCCGAGACCTATGTCGTCGCCACGCAGCAGGCGGGGCTCGGCCTGCCCGACCGCGATTATTACCTGAAGGACGATGCCAAGCTCGCCGCGGTGCGCACCGCCTATCAGGCATATCTCGCGCGCATGCTGACGCTGGCGGGCGAGCCCAATGCCGAGACGCGCGCCGCGGCGGTGTTCGGGATGGAGAAGGCGATCGCTGCCGCGCATTGGACGCGGATCGAGAGCCGCGACGCCGACAAGACCTACAACCAGTGGACCGCCGCCGATTTCGCCGCCAAGGCGCCGGGCTTCCCCTGGGCGCGCTATATGAGCGCCATTGGGGTGAGCGGCCGGCCCTTCTATCTCGTCGCGCAGCCGAGCGCGATCACCGGCGAGGCGCAGGTCTATGCCGCGACGCCGCTGCCGGTGCTGAAGGACTGGGCGATGCTCAAGGTGCTGCGCGGCTATGCGCCGTATCTGTCGAGCGATTTCGACAAGACCAATTTCGCTTTCTACGGCACCACGTTGTCGGGCACGCCCGAGCAGCAGGTGCGCTGGAAGCGCGCGGTGTCGACGGTCAGCGGCGGCATGGGCGAGGCGATCGGCCAGCAATATGTCGCGAAATATTTCCCGCCCGAGGCAAAGGCGGCGGCCGACGATCTGGTGAAGAACGTGATCGCCGCGATGGGCGAGCGGCTGCGCAACCTGGAATGGATGGCGCCCGAGACCAAGACCAAGGCGTTGCAGAAGCTCGCCGCCTTCCGCCCCAAGATCGGCTATCCCGACACGTGGCGCGACTATTCGGCGCTGACCATCCAGCGCGGCGATCTGGTCGGCAACGTCGCGCGTGCCAATGCCTTCGACTATGATCGCGACCTGAAGAAGCTCGGGAGCCCGCTCGATCGCGGCGAATGGTTCATGACGCCGATGACGATCAATGCCTATGCCAACCCGCCGATGAACGAGGTCGTGTTCCCGGCCGCGATCCTGCAGCCGCCCTTCTTCGATCCCAAGGCCGACCCCGCGGTGAACTATGGCGGGATCGGCGCGGTGATCGGCCATGAGATCAGCCACCATTTCGACGATCAGGGCCGCAAATACGATGCCACCGGCAAGCTGACCGACTGGTGGACGCCGCAGGACGTCGCGCGCTTCAAGACCTTCACCGACAAGCTCGTCGCGCAATATGACGCCTATGAGCCGCTGCCGGGCCAGCATATCCAGGGTGGCCTGACGCTTGGCGAGAACATCGCCGATCTGGCCGGCCTGACGGTGGCGCTCGACGCCTATCACAAGTCGCTCGGCGGCAAGCCCGCGCCGATCATCGACGGTACGACGGGCGACCAGCGTTTCTATTATGGCTGGGCGCAGGTGTGGCGGGTGAAGTGGCGCGAGCCGGCGCTCCGCCAGGCGCTGCTGTCCGATCCCCACGCGCCGGGGCATGACCGCACGCTGACGGTGCGCAACCTCGATCCCTGGTATGCGGCATTCGGCGCGAAGCCCGGCCAGGCGATGTATCTCACGCCCGAACAGCGCGTGCGGATCTGGTAGGCCGCTTGACCGGTTGATCGCGAGCGCGGAAGACCGGCGGCGATGGCATCGCTTCCCACCACCACCGCCCTGACGCCGGTCCGCTCGGCGGCGCTGGTGGCCGTCGGCGGCGGCCTCGCCGCCGCGCTGCTGGTGCTGTGGGCGGTCGGCAGCGTGGCGTTCGCGGCGTGTTTCCTCGCCGCCGGCATCGTCGCCGGGGCGGGGGCGATCGCCTGGACACGCGTGGCGCCCGCCGCCCGGCCCGAGCGCGGAACGATCGACTGGAGCTTCGCGCACGCGCTCGCCGGGGCCAGCGTCGATGCGGTGGCGGTGACGGATCGCGCCGGCCGGCTGGTGTGTGCGAACGACCGCTATGCCGCGCTGTTCGACGGCTATCCTACGCCGCCCGGCCTGCCGCTCGGCGAGGCGGGCGTGGCGGTGCTCGGCCAGGTCGGCCGCGCGGCGTGGCGCGACGGCGAGGCGGCGGCCGATGGGCTGGTGACGGGCGGCACGCCGCTCTCGCTCACGGTGGTGCGTGCGGGCGAGGAGGCCGATCTGCTGGTGTGGCGCTTTGCGGTCGCACGGCGGTTCGACGGCGTCGAGACGCTCGCCACCCTGCTCGGCGAGGGTACGGGCGACCGGCTGGGCGCGGCGGGGATCATGGCGGCGCTGATCGCGCCCGACGGCAGCGTCCAGGCCGCGAACCGCGTGCTGGGCGTGCGCGCCGTGGGCGAAGGGGGGCGGATCGAGGGACGCGACTTCGCGCATCTGCTCGTCACCGACAGCCGCGGGCTGATCCGCTTCGAGCGCGAGGGGCTGGACGGCACGCCGCTACGCGTGCTCCAGGTGCCGAGCGGCAGCGACGCAGTCGACGCGCCGATGCTGGTCGCGCTGCTCGACGATGCCGAGGGCACCCCCGCGATCGGCACCAGCGCGGCGGCGCATGTCCGCAGCCTCGTCAGCCTCATGCCGTTCGGCATGGCGCTGGTCGATCGCGACGGGCGCTTCCTCCAGATGAACGATTCGTTCCAGCGCGCCGCCGGCGTCGATTCGCAGCAGCCGCCGCTCTATCCCGGCGATCTGGTGGTGCGCGAGGACAAGGCCGCGGTGGCCGATGCGATCCGCCGCTTCGCGAGTGGTGCTGCCCACACCACCGATATGGCGATCCGCCTGAAGGGCCATCCCGACGAGCCGGTGGCGCTGACGATCGCAGGCGCGCGCGGGCTGGGCGATGCCGCGGTGCTGCTGTCGCTGAAGGACAATAGCGAGGAATCGCGGCTGAAGCGCGAAGTGGCGCAGGCGACCAAGATGCAGGCGGTCGGCCAGCTCGCGGGCGGCGTCGCGCATGATTTCAACAATATCCTCACCGCCATCATCGGGCACTGCGACCTGATGATGATGCGCCATTCGCCCGGCGACAGCGATTATGACGACATCCAGCAGATCCGCACCAATTCGAACCGCGCGGCCAGCCTCACGCGCCAGTTGCTCGCGTTCAGCCGGCAGCAGACGCTGCGTCCGCAGGTGCTGCAACTGCCCGACGTGGTGTCGGAGGTGTCGAACCTGTTGAAGCGCCTGATGGGCGAGACGGTGCGGCTGGACGTCAGCCACGGCCGCAGCCTGGGGCCGGTGCGCGCCGATCCGGGGCAGCTCGAACAGGTGGTGGTGAACCTGGCGGTGAACGCGCGCGACGCGATGGTGGCGACCGCCCGGGGCGGCGGCACGCTTTCGATCACCACCCGCGCGGTGTCGTCCGCCGAGGTGCGGCAGATGGCGTCGGACATCATGCCGGTGGCGGACTATACCGCGCTCGTCGTGGCCGACAGCGGCACCGGGATCGCGCCCGAGATCCTGCCCAAGATCTTCGAGCCGTTCTTCACCACCAAGGAGGTGGGCAAGGGCACCGGGCTCGGCCTCTCCACCGTCTACGGCATCGTCAAACAGTCGGGCGGCTATATCTTCGCCGAATCGCCGCCGGGGCAAGGGGCGGTGTTCACGATGTACCTGCCCGTCCATGCCGCGCCCGTCGCGGCGGCGCGGTCGGCGCCGGTGCGCGGCACCGCCAAGCCCGCCGAGCTTTGGGGCACGGGCACGATCCTGCTGGTCGAGGACGAGGACATGGTCCGCGCGGTGGCCGAGCGCGCGCTGACCCGGCAGGGCTATAGCGTGCTGACCGCCGCCAATGGCGAGGCGGCGCTGGCGCTGCTCGAGACGAGCGGTCGGCCCGATCTGCTCATCAGCGACGTGGTGATGCCGCTGATGGACGGGCCGACGATGGTGCGCGAGGTGCGCACGCGCTATCCCGATCTGCCGATCCTGTTCATGTCGGGCTATGCCGAGGAACAGCTCCGCAAGTCGATCGATCTCGACAATGTCGCGTTCCTGCCCAAACCCTTTTCGGTGCAGCAGCTCGCCGAGGCCGCGCGTGACGTGCTGGCGGGGCGTTGAGCCGGTCATAGCGATTGCTGATCGAGATCAATATCGCACAATTTCCTTGGCTCAAACCGCGAACATTGCCAAAGGGACGGTGATGACATCGCCTTCGCGTATCCTCATTGTCGAGGATGAACCCCTGATCGCCATGATGCTCGAGGATTTCCTCGACGTGCTCGATCGTCAGGTCGCGGGTTCGGCGGATAGCGTGCAGTCGGCGCTGGCGCTGATCGACGCGGGCGGGATCGATGCCGCGATCCTCGACGTCAATCTGCGCGGCGGCGAGAAGAGCGCGCCCATCGCGGACCGGCTGGCCGAGCTGGGCATCCCCTTCGTCTTCGCCACCGGGGGCAGCGCGGATTCGGATCTGGGCCATCATGCCGATCGGCCCAAGCTCCACAAGCCGTTCACGATGGACGGCGTGGCCAAGGCGCTCGACTCGCTCTAGGCCTTTGCGCGCGGTGATACGCAACAGGGTTGCGTGGGCGACCCGGCCGACGCAATAGGCTGTCGTCATGATCCGTAACTTCGACAAATCCCGCCTGCCCAGCCGTCACGTGTCGGTGGGCCCCGAACGCGCGCCGCATCGCAGCTATTATTACGCGATGGGCATCACCGAGGAGGACATCGCCAAGCCCTTCGTCGGGCTGGCGAGCGCGGGCAACAATTCGGCGCCGTGCAACACCACGCTCGATGCGCAGGCCGATGCGGCGCAGGCGGGCGTGATCGCCGGCGGCGGAATGCCGCGGCGGTTCAACACCATCACCGTCACCGACGGGATCGCGATGGGCCATCAGGGCATGAAGTCCAGCCTCGTCAGCCGCGAGGTGATCGCCGATTCGGTCGAGCTGTCGGTGCGCGGCCATTGCTATGACGCGCTGGTCGGCTTTGCGGGCTGCGACAAGTCGCTGCCGGGCATGATGATGGCGATGCTGCGGCTGAACGTGCCGTCGATCTTCGTCTATGGCGGATCGATCCTGCCGGGCCGGTTTCACGACAAGGACGTGACCGTGGTCGACGTGTTCGAGGCGGTCGGCCAGCACGCCGCGGGCAATTGCCCGCTGAAGGAGCTGATCGCGCTGGAAAAGGTCGCGTGCCCCGGCCACGGCGCGTGCGGCGGCCAGTTCACCGCCAACACCATGGCGTGCGTGGGCGAGGCGATCGGGCTGTCGCTGCCCAATTCGAACATGATGCCGGCGCCCTTCGTCGACCGCGCCGGGATCGCGGTGGCGGCGGGCGAGCAGGTCATGGCGTTGGTCGAAGCGCAAATCCGCCCACGCGACATCTGCACCCGCGACGCGTTCGAGAACGCCGCGCGCGTGGTGGCGGCGACGGGTGGCTCGACCAACGGCGCGCTCCATCTGCCGGCGATGGCGAACGAGGCGGGGATCGATTTTGACCTGTTCGACGTGGCCGAGATCTTCAAGACCACGCCCTATATCGCCGACCTGAAACCGGGCGGCCGCTATGTCGCCAAGGACATGTACGAGGCGGGCGGCGTCTATATGCTGATGAAGACGCTGATGGCGGGCGGCTTCCTCCATGGCGACTGCATGACGGTGACGGGGAAGACGCTCGCCGAGAATATCGACCGGGTGACGTGGAATCCCGACCAGAAGGTGATCTACGACGTCAAGACGCCGATCACCCCCACCGGCGGCGTCGTCGGCCTGCGCGGCAGCCTGGCGCCCGATGGCGCGATCGTGAAGGTGGCGGGCATGCAGCGGCTGGTGTTCGAGGGGCCGGCGCGGGTCTTCGATTGCGAGGAGGACACGTTCGCCGCCGTCGAGGCCCGCGACATCGCGGAGGGCGCGGTGATCGTGATCCGCTACGAGGGACCGAAGGGCGGGCCCGGCATGCGCGAGATGCTGTCGACCACCGCGGCGCTCTATGGGCTGGGGCTGGGCGAGAAGGTCGCGCTGGTCACCGACGGGCGCTTCTCGGGCGGCACGCGCGGCTTCTGCATCGGCCATGTCGGACCCGAGGCGGCCGATGGCGGCCCGATCGCGCTGGTCGAGGACGGCGACCGGATCCGGATCGACGCCGAACAGGGCGTGATCGACCTGCTGGTGGACGAGGACGTGCTCGCCGCCCGCCGCGCCGCCTGGTTGCCCCGCACCAACGATTATCAGGCGGGTGCACTCTGGCGCTATGCGAAGACGGTCGGCCCGGCCTACAAGGGGGCGGTCACGCACCCCGGAGCCGCCGCCGAAACCCATGTCTATGCGGATATCTAGCGCGCTGGCGCTCGCCCTGTCGCTCGCCGCCTGCGGCACGGCCACCCGGCCCGACAACCGCGCACTGGCGGCGGCGGAGGCGAACCAGCAGACCGAGGCCGCGGACGACGGCCGGATCGCGTGCGCGCATGGCGATGCCGCCATGGCGCACACCTGCACCGTCGACCAGCTCCAGGGCGATCACGGGCTCGAACTGACGGTGCGCAATGCCGATGGCGGTTTCCACCGCCTGCTGGTCACGCGCGACGGCCGCGGCGTGATCGCGGCGGACGGTGCCGAGCCCGCGAAGGTGACGGTGCGCGGCCCCGCCGAGATCGAGGTGGCGATCGGTGCGGACCGATATCGGCTGCCCGCGACGGTGAAGGGTGCGACCGCCAAATGATCCGGATCGACGGCCGGCCGATCCTCACCGCCGCCGCGATGCGCGCGGCGGAGGATGGGGCGATGACGGGCGGCGTCACCGTCGATACGCTGATGGCGCGCGCCGGGGCGGCCATCGCCGTGGCGGTGCGGCGGCTCGCGGGCGACCGCGCGGTGCTGGTGCTGTGCGGGCCGGGCAACAATGGCGGCGACGGCTATGTCGCGGCGGCGGCGCTGAAGGCGGCGGGGCACCCGGTGCGCGTGGCGGCGCTCGCGGCGCCCAGGAGCGATGCGGCGATCCGCGCGCGGGCGGGGTGGGACGGACCGGTCGAGCCGCTGGCCGACGCCGTGCCCGCGCCGGTGCTGGTGGATGCGCTGTTCGGCACCGGGCTGACGCGGCCGTTGGGGAATTGCCGTTCCCCGGCGAGGGCCGGGGCCCAGATGGGGGACGTTGATGGCTCTCACCACGACCTTCCCGACTGGGCCCCGGCCTCCGCCGGGGAGCGCCCGGTGGGCGAGATCCTCCACGCGCTCGCCGCTGCCGCGACGCTCACCATCGCGGTCGACCTGCCGAGCGGCGTCGATACCGACAGCGGCGCGGTCGTTACCGAACCGCCGCTGTTCGACGTGACGCTCGCGCTCGGCGCGGCCAAGCCGTCGCATGTCCTCCAGCCCGCCGCACGCCATTCGCGGCACGTCCGCATCCTCGACATCGGCGTGGCCACCGCGAGCGACGCCGCCGTGCTTGCGGCGCCCACGCTGCCCGAGCCCGGTCCTGATTCGCACAAATACACCCGCGGCATGGTCGCGGTGGTGGCAGGCACGATGGCGGGTGCGGCCGAACTCGCGAGCATGGCCGCGATGCGCAGCGGCGCAGGCTATGTCGCGCTGCTGGGCGAGACGCAGGGATGGCCCCACGCGCTCGTCCGGAAACCGCTGACCGACCGGGCGCTGACCGATCCCCGCGTCGGCGCGATCGCGATCGGCCCCGGCCTCGGCCGCGACGAGGGCGCGCGCGCGAAGCTCGCGCAGGCGCTCGCGGCGGGCCGGCCGATCGTGGTGGACGGCGACGCGCTCCACCTCACCGATCCCGCGACGCTCGCCCGTCACGGCGCCCCCGTGATCCTCACCCCGCACGCCGGCGAGTTCGCCGCACTGTTCGGCCCGGCGCACGCCGACAAGATCGCCCGCGCCCGCGATGCCGCGCGCCGGTCGGACGCGGTCGTGGTCTTCAAGGGCGCCGACACCGTGATCGCCGCGCCCGACGGCCGCGTGACAGCGGCGCGCGACGCCAACGACTGGCTTTCGACCGCTGGCAGCGGCGACGTGCTCGTCGGGATCGTCGCGGCGATGCTGGCGAGCGGCATGGCGCCGTTCGAGGCCGCCGGTGCCGCGGTGTGGCTCCATGGTGCCGCCGCGCGCCGCTGCGGCCGGGCGTTCGTCGCGGACGACCTCGCCGCCGCGCTGACCCCCGCGCGCGCCGCCCTCGCCCCCGAAGGGACCCGAGCATGACTGCGACGATCCTGCGCGTTTCCGAACGCGGCGAAGGCGTGTCCGATGACGGCCGCCACGCCATCCTCGCCGCGCCCGGGGACACGCTGACCGTCGACGGCGTGGTGATCGCCGGCCCGCACCACCAGGCGCCCCCCTGCCGCCACTTCCCGACCTGTGGCGGGTGCCAGTTGCAGCATCTCGACGACGCCGCCTATGCCGCCTTCGTCGTCGACCGGATCGCGAGCGTGCTGGACGGGCAGGGGCTGGCCGCGCCGATCGCGCCCGCGCAGCTCTCGCCCCCGCGTACCCGCCGCCGCGCGACGCTCCATGCGGAGGGCAAGGGCGGGCAGGTGCGGATCGGGTTCGCCGAGGCGCGCAGCCACGCGATCGTCGATCTCGCCGAATGCCATGTCCTCGCGGCCGATCTCTTCGCGCTGGTCGCGCCGTTGCGCGGGCTGCTGAAGCGGCTGCGCTTCCGCCGGCGCGGCGAGGTCCATCTGACGCGCGCGGATCAGGGGCCGGACATCCTCGTCACCGGCCTTGCCGCCGAAGGGCTCGACGCGGCCGAAGCGATCATCGCCTTTTGCGAGCGCCACGCGGTCGCGCGCTTCGCGGTGGACGACGGGCAGGGGCCCGAGACGCGCTGGGAGCCCGAGGCGGTGACGATCACGCTGAGCGGCGTGGCCGTTCCGTTGCCGCACGCCGCGTTTCTTCAGGCCACCGAAGAGGGCGAGGCAGCGCTGGTCGCCGCGGTGCGCGAGGCGGTGGGGGGCGCCACCGTCGTCGCGGACCTGTTCGCCGGCCTCGGCACGTTCGCGCTCGCGCTGCCGGGCAAGATCTATGCGGCGGAGGGCGGCCGCGAAGCGACGATGGCGCTGAAGGCCGCCGCCGCGCGCGCCGGGCGACTAGTCTTCCCCGAATATCGCGACCTCTACCGCCGCCCGCTGACCGTCGCCGAGCTCGATCGGTTCGGTGCGGTGGTGCTCGATCCGCCGCGCGCGGGTGCGCGCGAGCAGATGCCGGCACTGGCCGCGTCCGCCACCGGGGCGATCGCCTATGTCTCGTGCAACCCGGCGAGCTTCGCGCGCGATGCCCGGATGCTGGTCGAGGGCGGCTGGCGGATCGACTGGATCCGGCCGGTCGGCCAGTTCCGCTGGTCTACCCATGTCGAGCTGGCGGCGCGGTTCAGTAGATAGCGTCCACGAAGAACAGCCCGTCGGGCGGCGCGTTCAGCCCCAGCCGCGCCCGGTCGCGCGCCTGCAGCGCCGCGGCCATGTCGCCCACCGCCCAGCGCCCCATGCCGACGAGCGCGAGGCAGCCGACCATCGATCGCACCTGATGATGGAGGAACGACCGCGCCGCCGCGCGCACGATCACGCGGTAGCCGTCGCGAGTCACCTCCAGCCGGTCGAGCGTGCGCACCGGGCTGTCCGCCTGGCAATGCGCGGCGCGGAACGTGGTGAAGTCGTGGCGCCCGATCAGCGCGGTCGCGGCCTGCGCCATCGCCGCCGCGTCGAGCGGCTGCGGCACGCGCCACGCGAAGCCCGCATCGATCGCGAGCGGCGCGCGGCGGTTCGCGATTCTGTATTCATAGGCGCGGCCGACGCACGAGAAGCGCGCATGCCAGTCGTCGGCCACCACCACGCAATCGGTGACCGCGACGGGGGCGGGCCGGACGAGCGCGTTCAGCGCCTCCATCAGCCGGAACGGTGCCACCTCCGCCGTCAGATCCAGATGCGCGCGCATCGCCAGCGCGTGGACGCCCGCATCGGTGCGCCCGGCGGCGTGCACGGCGACCCGCTCGCCGGTCATCGCGAATGCCGCCTCCTCAAGCGCCTGCTGCACGCTGGGCGCGCTGGCCTGGCGTTGCCACCCGGCAAAGGGGCGGCCGTCATATTCGATCGTCAGCGCATAGCGCGTCAAAGCCGGGTGCCCGCCGGAATGGCGAAGCCGCGCAGCAGGTCCGCCGCGCTGGCGATGCCGCGGCCCGCGCGCTGCACCGTCACCGGCCGGATCGCGCCCGAGCCGCAGGCGATGGTGAGCCGATCGTCGAGCACAATGCCCGCCGCACCCCCATCTTCCGTTCCCCGGCTAAGGCCGGGGTCCAGTGGGGATGAAGCGCCACCCCCGCCCAACTGGGCCCCGGCCTCCGCCGGGGAACGATCCGACAATGCGACGATCTCCGCCGCCAGCACCTTCACCCGCTCCCCGCCGAATTCGAAAAACGCTCCCGGCACCGGCGCGAAGGCGCGGACCTGCCGCTCCACCGTTACGGCGTCCGTGGTGAAGTCCAGCCGCGCCTCCGCCTTGTCGATCTTGGCGGCATAGGTGACGCCGTCCTCCGGTTGCGCGATCGGCGGATAGGCATCGGGATTTGCCAGCACCGCGACCATCGCCTCGGCGCCCAGCCGCGCGAGTTCGTCGGTCAGCGCGCCCGCGGTCTTCCCCGCCACGGCCGTGCGCCGCTCCAGCCGCACCGGGCCGGTGTCGAGCCCGGCCTCCATCTGCATGATCCCCACGCCCGTCTCCGCATCGCCCGCCAGGATCGCGCGCTGCACCGGCGCCGCCCCGCGCCAGCGCGGCAGCAGCGAGCCATGGACGTTGAGGCAGCCGAGCCGCGGCGCCTCCAGCACCGCGCGCGGCAGGATCAGCCCATAGGCGGCCACCACGGCGACATCGGCATCCAGCGCCGCGAACGCGGCCTGCTCGTCGGGCGAACGCAGCCGCTCCGGCGTTCGCACCGGGATGCCCAGCGCCTCGGCGCGGCGCTGCACCGGGGAGGCCACCAGCTCGCGCCCGCGCCGCCCGCCCGGCCGCGGCGGCTGGCTATAGGCGGCCACCACCGAATGCCCGGCCGCGACGAGCGCGTCGAGCGTCGGCACCGCGAAGTCGGGCGTTCCCATGAAGATGATGCGCATCGCCCCCTCGAACACGCTGGCGGGCAGCCGCGCAACCCCCTATCTGTTCTCCGATGGCCTCCCCCGAGATCGAGACATTGACCCAGGCGCTCGCGCGTCTTCCCGGGCTCGGGCCGCGTTCGGCGCGGCGCGCGGTGCTCCATCTGCTCAAGAAGCGCGAGGGTGCCTTGGGGCCGTTGCTCGCCGCGCTCGCCGCGGTGGACGAACGGCTTGTCACCTGCGCAACCTGCGGCAATGTCGACACTGCCAACCCGTGTGCGGTGTGCGCCGATCCGCGCCGCGACCAGCGGTCGCTCTGCGTGGTGGAGGAGGTGGCGGACTTGTGGGCGCTCGACCGTTCGCGGCTGTTCCCGGGGCGTTATCATGTGCTGGGCGGCCGGCTTTCCGCGCTGGAGGGCATCCGGCCCGAGGATCTCGCGATCGACGCGCTCGTCCGCCGGATTGAGGCGGGCGGGATCGACGAGGTGGTGCTCGCCATGAACGCCACGCTGGAAGGGCAGACGACGGCGCATTACATCGCCGACCGGATCGAGCGTTTCCCCATCCGTGTCACCCAGCTCGCGCACGGCCTGCCGGTCGGCGGCGAGCTCGATTATCTCGACGAGGGCACGCTGGCGCAGGCGCTCCGCGCCCGGCGCCCGGTGGCGTGAGCCCCGCTCGCTTGACGTCCTCCCTCTGCTTGACGCCGACGCCGCGCTTCCCCTAGCAGCGCGCGCATGGCCGTTCTTCCCATCGTCGAGATCCCCGATCCGCGCCTGCGTGCGCTCTCCCTCCCCGTCGAGACGGTGGACGACGATGTCCGCCGGCTGATCGCCGACATGACCGACACGATGTACGACGCCAAGGGGATCGGCCTCGCCGCGATCCAGGTGGGCGTCGCCAAGCGCGTCGTCGTCATCGATCTGCAGGAGCGCGAGGACGAGGAGGGCAAGCCCGTCCGCGATCCGCGTGCCTATGTGAACCCCGAGATCCTCGAGGTGAGCGAGGAGCTGTCGACCTATAACGAGGGCTGCCTGTCCATCCCCGAACAATATGCCGAGGTGGCGCGCCCGGCGCGCTGCCGCGTCCGCTGGCTCGACGGCACGGGCGAGTCCCGCGAGGAGGAGATGGACGGGCTGCTCGCCACCTGCATGCAGCACGAGATCGATCATTGCGACGGCGTGCTGTTCATCGACCATGTCTCGAAGCTAAAACGCGACATGTTGTTGAAAAAGCTGGCGAAGGCCCGCCGCCTGGGGTGATGGCGGGCGATCGGCAGGGCCTCATGAAAATGGCGCTGTTCTATCCCGATCGTTCGATCTATGTTCCGCCCATGTCCTGGCTTTTCCTCGTGCGTATCACCTTCGCCCACTTCGCCGGGGGCGATCGGTGGAACTGATCCTCGTCGCGCTTCTCGCGCTCGCGATCGGCCTGCTCGCCGGCTGGCTGGTGGCCTCGCGCCGCGGCACCGCGCTCGCGAGCGAACTCGCCGTCGCACGCGCCCGGGCGGGCGATGCCGAACTGATGCGCACCGCCCGCGACGCCGTCGAGCGCGAACGCAACGCTGCCTTGCAGGAGCTGGCGAGCCTGCGCGCGCAGGGCGAGGCGCGCCACGCCGCGCACCAGGCCACGCTCGCCGAACTGAAGGAGGCGCGCGACGCGATGACCGCGCAGTTCGGCGCCGCCGCCGCCCGCGCGCTCGAAACCGCGCAGGCGCAGTTCCTCGAACGTGCCGAAGCCCGCTTCCGCCAGTCCGAAGAGGTGTCGGGCCAGAACCTCAAATCGATGCTCCAGCCGGTCAGCGACCGGCTTCAGCGCTACGAGGAGGCGGTCGGCAAGGTCGAGGCGGATCGCCGCGACGCGTTCGGCGATCTGAAGGGCCAGATCGAGCAGATGCGCATCGGCCAGGAGAAGGTGTCGAGCGAGGCCGCCAAGCTCGTCAACTCGCTGCGCAACGCCCCCAAGTCGCGCGGGCGCTGGGGCGAGCAGCAGTTGAAGAACGTGCTCGAGACCTGCGGCCTGTCCGAACATACCGATTTCCAGACCGAGGTGAGCGTCGCGGTGGAGGACGGCCAGCGGCTGCGCCCCGACGCGATCGTCCGCGTGCCCGGCGGCCGCAGCCTGGTGATCGATGCCAAGGTATCGCTCAACGCCTATCAGGACGCGTTCGGCGCAGTCGACGAGGAGGAGCGCGCACGCGGCCTGACCGCGCACGCCGCCTCGATGCGCGCACACGTCAACGGCCTCGGCAACAAGGCCTATTGGAACCAGTTCAAGGATGCGCCCGACTACGTCATCATGTTCGTGCCGGGCGAACATTTCCTCTCCGCCGCACTCGAACATGATCCCACCCTGTGGGATTTCGCCTTCGAAAAGCGCGTGCTGCTCGCCACCCCCACCAACCTGATCGCGATCGCGCGCACCGTCGATGCGGTATGGCGTCAGGAGAAGATGGCGAAACAGGCGCAGGACATCGGCGCGCTCGGCAAGGAGCTCTACGAGCGGCTGGCCAAGGCGGCGGGCGACCTGCGCAAGGTTGGCGGTGGCCTGACGAGCGCGGTCAACAATTACAACAGCTTCGTCAGCAGCTTCGAAAGCCGCACCCTGGTGACCGCGCGCAAGTTCCGCGACCTCAACATCGACACCGGCGCGCGCGAGATCGACGACGTCGCCCCGGTGGAGGCGCTGGCGCGCTATGGCGACGCGCCGGCGCTGATCGCGGCGGGTGAGGGGGAGAGCTAGCGGGAGTGACCATGGACGGCGCCAGCGGGCAACGCGCCGATGGGGGTCCCATGTCGAATTGCAGTTCGATGACGTTACTTTGATCCGTTCGCGCTGAGCTTGTCGAAGGGCCTGTTCCCAATGCGAAAGCGCGAGCGCGGAGAGCCTGCTTCGACAAGCTCGGCACGAACGGATTCGTGCTCCGATCAAGCCGATGTCATCGTGCCCTAAACCAGATCCCGCGCCAGCACCTCATAGGCCATCACCGCGGTCGCGACGGCCGCGTTCAGGCTGTCGGCCTTGCCGTGCATGGGCAGCTTGACGAGCAGGTCGCAGGCTTCGGCATAGTCCGCCGGCATGCCCTGGGCCTCGTTGCCCGTCAGCAGAAAGGTGGGGGCGGCGTAACGCGCAGCGCGATAATCGGTGTTGGTCTGCAGGCTCAGCCCGACGAGCTGCCCCGCGCCACGGCGTAGCCACACGAGGAAGTCCTCCCAGCCACAGCGCACCACGGGCACGGTGAACAGTGCGCCCATGCTGGCGCGCACCGCTTCCACGCCGAACGGGTCAGCGCATTCGCCGATCAGGATCAGCGCGCCCGCGCCGACCGCATCGCCGGTGCGCAGGATCGTGCCGAGATTGCCCGGATCGCGCAGCCGCTCCGCCACCAGCCAGATCGCCGCGCGCGACCGGTCGAGATCGTCCAGCGTCAAGGCGAATTCGTCGAACACGCCGACCACCGCCTGTGGATTGTCCTTGCCCGAGAGCTGGGCGAGGATCGCGGGCGTCGTCTCGATCGCCTCGCCGTCGCTCGCCTCGACGCCCTTCACCAATTCCCACACCAGCGCATGGCCCGCGCTGGCGGCGGCATAGAACAGCACGCGCGGGACGCGCCCGGCCTCGCGCGCCTCGGTCAGGATGCGCAGCCCCTCGGCCAGGAACTGGCCCTGTTCGCGCCGGCCCTTCTTGTCGCGCAGCGCCCGCACGCGCTTGACGAGCGGGTTGGAATAGGCGGTGATCTCCCGCGGCATCGCGCTCAATCCTCGCCGAACTTGGCTTCCACCAGATCGCACAGTGCGGTCACCGCGCCCTCGGCGCCATCGCCGTTCGCGCTGATCGTGATCGTGTCGCCCATCGCCGCGCCCAGCATCATCAGCCCCATGATCGACGTGCCGGTGACATGGCCCGAGCCGTCCTTCACGACGGTGATCTCGCAGGGCTGGGTGGCGGCAAGCGTGACGAACTTGGCGCTGGCGCGGGCGTGCAGGCCGCGGCGGTTGGCGATGCGGACCGCACGCGCGACCTCGCTCACGCCGCCGCCTCGCCCAGCACCTCGGAGGCGACGGAGATATATTTCCGCCCCGCCTCGCGCGCGGCGGCGACCGCATCGACCACCTTCATCGCCTTGCGCGCGGAGCCGAGCCGGATCAGCATCGGCAGGTTCATGCCCGCGATCACCTCGACCCGGCCGCGCTCCATCAGCGAAATGGCCAGATTGGACGGCGTCCCGCCGAACAGATCCGTCAGCACGATCACGCCGCGGCCGATATCCACCGCCTCGATCGCGGCGGCGATATCCGCACGGCGGCTCTCCATATCGTCATCGGGGCCGATGGCGATCGTCGCGATCCGCTCCTGCGGGCCGACGACGTGCACCATCGCGGTCACGAATTCCTCGGCGAGCCGCCCATGGGTCACCAGCACCAGGCCGATCATCGCGAACGCATATCCCTCATCTTGGCTCGACCGGCGATCCTTCCAGCGAGTCCTGCGGCGCCGCCCCCAGGTCGCGATGCGCAACCGTGGGCGAAAATCCCGCGTCGCGCAACCGCCGCGCGACGCGGTCGGTCACATGGACCGAGCGGTGTCTCCCCCCGGTACAGCCGAACGCCACCGTCACATAGGATTTTCCCTCGGCGCGGTAGCGCGGGAGCAGCAGCAGCAGCAGCTCCTCGATCCGCCCGACCGCCGCCTCATAGGCGGGATCGGCCGCGACATAGGCGGCGACATCGGCGTCGAGCCCGGTGCCGGGTCGCAGCATGGGATCCCAATGCGGATTGCGCAGGAAGCGCATGTCGAACACCAGATCGGCGTTTCGCGGCACGCCGCGGGCGAAGCCGAACGACATGACCGACAGCGTCGGCGCGCCCCGTTCCTCGCCGGCGAAGGTGGCGCGGACCTGCTGCGCCAGTTCGTTGGCGGCCAGGCTGGTGGTGTCGATCAGCCGGTTGGCGAAATCGCGCAGCGGGCTCAGCAATTCGCGTTCGCGCGCGATCCCGTCGCTTGCCGGGCGATCGGGCGCGAGCGGATGGCGGCGGCGAGTCTCGGAATAGCGGCGCTCCAGCTCGCTGCCCGCGCAATCGAGGAACAGCGTGCCGACCTCCAGCCCATGGCGCTCGCGCAGGTTGCGGATGCGCTGCACGATCCGGGCGGGATCGAAATCGCGGGTGCGCGCGCCGATCCCCAGCGCCAGCGGCTGCGCGGCGTCGGCCGCGGTGGCGGGCAGAGGGGCGTCGAGCAGCCGGTCGAGCAATTCGAGCGGCAGATTGTCGACCACTTCCCAGCCGATATCCTCCAGCGTCTTCAGCACGGTGGATTTGCCCGCGCCCGACATGCCGGTGACGAGCAGGATGTCCTTGCGTTCGGCGATCATGTGGCGGGCTCCTGCAGCAGCGCACGCTCGACGAGGATCGGGGCGGAGGCGGGATGGGGGTCGATCGCGATCTGCCGCACGTCGATCCCCGCGATCCGCCGTACCCGCCGCTCGGGCATGCGCGGCACCGGGGTTTCGAGGCGGACGAGCAACGCGACGGGAACGTCGGAGGCATAGGGCTCGGCGACGATACCGAGGCCGCGGATTTCCAGTTTGCCCGCGATCGTCTCGGGCGGGCGCGCCACCAGCCGCGCGCCGCTCCGCAGCAGCAGCGTATAATCGTCGCTGACGAGCACCGCACCCCGATCGATCAGGCGCAGCGCGAGATCGGATTTGCCCGATCCCGACGGTCCTTCGATCAGCACGGCACGGCCATCGATCGCGACCGTCGAGACATGGAGCGTTTCGGAGGAGATGGCGGCCAAGGGCAAGCTCCGTTCGGGATCAGCGTGGGGCCGCGAGCGCCAGCCTGACGACGAAGCGGGCGCCACTCAGCCGATCCTCGCGCGATTCGACGGTGATCGAGCCCTGATGCCCGTCGACGATCGTGCGCGCAATGGCGAGACCCAGGCCCGAATGCTGGCCGAACGCCTCGCTTTCGGGCCGGATCGACTGGAAGCGGCGGAAGATCGCCTCGCGCGCGTCTTCGGGAACGCCCGGTCCTTCGTCGTCGATCCGAACCACCAGCTCGCCGCGCTCGCGCGTGCCGAGGATCGCGACGACCGCACCGTCGGGCGAAAAGGACAGCGCGTTGTCGATCAGATTCTCGAACACGCGTTCGAGCCGCGCGCCTTCGCCCATCGTCACGAGCTGGGCGTCGACGGGATGATCGAACAGCAGGCGGATGCCGCGCTCCACCCCGCGGGCATGGCGTTGCGCCACGAGCCCGGCGATCAGCGCGCCCAGATCCACCGGCTCGAACTTCGCGCGGCTGAGCTGCGCGTCGAGCCGCGACGCCTCCGAAATGTCGGTGATGAGCCGGTCCAGCCGGCGGACATCGTCGCGGACCACGGCGAACAATTGCTCCTGGAGCGCCGGATCCTTGACATGCGCCAGCCCCTCGACCGCGGAGCGGAGCGAGGCGAGCGGGTTCTTCATCTCGTGCGTGACGTCGGCGGCGAAGGCTTCGGTCGCATCGATCCGCGCCCGCAGCGCCAGGCTCATGTCCGACAGCGCCCGCGCAAGCATGCCGAGTTCGTCGCGGCGGGAGGGCAGGCGCGGCACCACCACCTCGCGCGCGCGCCCCAGCCGCACGCGGACCGCGGCGCGTGCCAGCCGGCGGAGCGGACGGACGATCGTGCGCGCGAGGAACAGCGACAGGAGGATCGAGAGCACGGTCACCACCGCGAGCACGAGGCTGAGCCGGAAGCGTTCGATCCGCACGGTTTCGGTGATGTCGCGCGCGTTCACCGCGGTCATCACCACGCCGCCCTGCGGCAGCGGCGCGGCGGCGGTGATGACGGGGGTGCGATCGGGCGCGCGCCACACCGTCGCCGCCACGCTGCCGCGCTGCCGCGCCGTTCGCACGTCGGGCCAGTCCAGCCCGCCCGCGCGCTCGCGGTAGAGGGGTGGGCGCGGGGCGATGACGATCGTGTCGATCGCCGCATCGAGAAAGCGCGCGGCGACCTGGTTCCAGTGCTGACGGTCCGGATCGCGCAGCACGAAGTTGCGGATGCCGAGCAGGCGGCTGTCCGCCACGACGTTGCCGGCCGGATCGAACAGCCGGATCCGCGTGCCCGTATCGCGCGCCAGCCGCAGGATCAGCGCGTCGCGCTCGTCGCGATCGACCGAGGCGATCGCCTCGCCGATCAGCCGCGCCTCGCGCGCGCTCTGTTCAAGCCGGCTGTCCACGATCCGGCTGCGGTAGGAATCGAGATAGAAGAACCCGCCCGCCAGCAGCAGCAGCGCCAGGATGTTGACCGCGAGGATGCGCCGGGTGAGCGAGATCTGCCCCGACCAGCGCAGCGTGAGGTCGGCCGCCTCGCTCAGCGGGTCGTCACTCTTCGGAGAATCGGTATCCCGCGCCATAGAGTGTCTCGATAGCGTCGAATTCGCCGTCGATCTGCCGGAACTTGCGGCGCAGGCGCTTGATGTGGCTGTCGATGGTGCGATCGTCGACATAGATGTCGTCCTGATACGCCGCGTCCATCAACTGGTTGCGCGTCTTGACGATGCCCGGCCGCTGCGCGAGCGTCTCGAGGATCATGAATTCGGTGACCGTCAACGTGACCGGCACATCGCCCCAGGTGGTGCGGTGCCGGGCCGGGTCCATCGTGAGTCGGCCACGGATGAGCGGACCGGCGGGCTCGCCGCCGCCCTCCGCGCCGTCCGCCTGCACGGGCTCCGCGCGGCGCAGGATGGCGCGGATCCGTGCGATCAGCAGGCGCTGCGAAAACGGCTTGGCGATATAATCGTCCGCGCCCATCGCGAGCCCCAGTGCCTCGTCCAGCTCGTCGTCCTTGCTGGTGAGGAAGATCACGGGCACGCGGCTCTTCTCGCGAAAGCGGCGTAGCAGTTCGAGCCCGTCCATCCGCGGCATCTTCACGTCGAAGATGGCGAGATCGGGCGGGTTGTCGATCAATGCCTTCAGCGCCGTCTCGCCGTCCGAATAGACGCGCGTCAGGAACCCCTCGGTCTGGAGCGCGATCGATACCGAGGTGAGGATGTTGCGATCGTCGTCGACGAGCGCGATCGAGGCCGTCATGGATGCGCCTTGCTCGGGACCGGTGCGCCGCGACTAGGGCAAAGCGGGCGGCGCTTCAACCATCTCGGGCAGCAACTCGACCAGCAGCGTGCCACCATCGATGCCCACGACCCGCACCCGCGCGCCCGTCGCCGCGGCCGCGCCGCGCGCCGGCCACGATCCGTCGCCGACCCGCACGCGCCCGCCATCCGCGGCGATCGCGCGCTCCACGCTCACCACCTGCCCGATCAACCGCGCCGCGCGATCGTTCAGCAGCGGATCGGACGCATCGACCGGGTAATCGCGATACCAGCGTTTGCCGATCAGCACCGCCACCGCGCTCCACACCGCGAACGAGGCGATCTGCGCGGCGATGGGCAGGGCAGGGAGCGCCAGCAGCGCCAACCCCGTGATCGCCGCGGCGATGGCGAGAAACACGAGGAACACGCCCGGTATCGCCAGCTCGGCGATGCCGAGCAGGATGGCGGCGGTCAGCCAGACGCCCGCCGCGCCGATCGCCACGCCCCAGAGCGTCATTGGTTCTGCTCGAACGGCCCCCGGCGAATGGCGGGTGCCGACGGAGCAGGGGCGGGGCCGGGGGCGGGGGCGGGGGCGGGGGCGGGCGGCGTCACCTTCAGCGCGTCGCGCGCCAGCTCGCCGATGCCGCCCAGCGTGCCCATCAATTGCGTCGCCTCGACGGGGAAGAGGATCGTCTTGGCATTGGGGCTGGTGGCGAACTTGCCGATCGCCTCGACATATTTCTGCGCGATGAAATAGTTGATCGCCTGGGTGTTGCCGCCCTCGATCGCGTCGGAAACGGCGCGCGTGGCGCTCGCCTCGGCTTCCGCCGCGCGCTCGCGCGCCTCGGCATCGCGGAAGGCGGATTCCTTGCGGCCCTCCGCCTCCAGGATACGTGCCTGTTTCTGGCCCTCGGCGCGCAGGATCTCGGAGGCGCGCGTACCCTCGGCGTCGAGGATGTTGGCGCGCTTCTCGCGCTCCGCTTTCATCTGCCGGCCCATCGCGTTCACGATGTCCGCGGGCGGGCGGATATCCTTGATCTCGACGCGGGTGATCTTCACGCCCCAGGGCGTCGTCGCGTGGTCGACCACGTTCAGCAGCCGAGCGTTGATCTCGTCGCGCTTCGAGAGCGTCTCGTCGAGGTCCATCGAGCCCATCACCGTGCGCAGATTGGTCGTGGTGAGCTGGAGCAGCGCGAGATACAGGTCCGACACCTCGTATGCGGCCTTGGCGGCGTCAAGCACCTGGAAGAACACGACGCCGTCGGTCGAGATCATCGCATTGTCCTTGGTGATGATCTCCTGCCCCGGAATGTCGATCACCTGCTCCATCATGTTCACCCGCCGCCCCACGCGGTAGAAAAAGGCGGGATAGAAATTGAAGCCGGGGCGCGCGACCGTGGTGAAGCGGCCGAAATGCTCGATGGTATATTGATAGCCCTGATTGACGATCTTGATGCTGGTCATCAGGTAGAACAGCACCAGCACGACCAAGGCGGCCATGAAGATCAGGAACGTCATCGCGCACTCCCCCGTGATTGTCGCGCCGATATAGCAGGTGGCGAAAGCGAGGGCCAACGGCGGCTGGGCTTGTTTAAGTGCACCGTTCCCCGGCGAAGGCCGGGGCCCGGTTGGGGGACCATGCGATGGGCGCCTCCCCCCCGCCATGAGCGGCTTCCCACCTGGGCCCCGGCCTTGGGCGGGGAACACGAGCAGGAACGGCCTCCCGCCACTAGCCGCGGCCGGCCACACTGGTTACATGGCCCGCCACTTGCTCCCCCCACGCGAGAGAATCGGCACCCATGGACATTCGGCTCGGCCTCACTTTCGACGACGTCCTGCTGGTGCCCGCGGAAAGCGAGGTGTTGCCGAGCCAGGCGGACACGCGGACCATGCTGACGCGCGGGATCGCGCTCAACATCCCCGTGCTGTCGTCGGCGATGGATACGGTGACCGAAGCCGACATGGCGATCGTCATGGCGCAGCTGGGCGGTATCGGCGTGTTGCACCGCAATCTCGAAGTTCCCGAACAGGTCGATGCGGTGCGCGCGGTGAAGCGGTTCGAAAGCGGCATGGTGGTCAACCCGATCACCATCCTGCCGACCGCGACTTTGGCCGATGCGCAGGCGCTGATGGCGCGTCACCGGATCAGCGGCATTCCCGTGGTGGAAGCGGGCGGGCGCCTCGTCGGCATCCTGACCAACCGCGACGTGCGCTTCGCCGAAAACCCGAAGCAGCCGGTCAGCGAGCTGATGACTCACGACAATCTCGTCACGGTCGGCGTGGGCGTCGGGCAGGACGAGGCCAAGCGCCTGCTCCACCAGCGCCGGATCGAAAAGCTGCTGGTGGTGGACGATGCCTATCGCTGCGTCGGGCTCGTCACCGTGAAGGACATGGAAAAGGCGGTCACCTATCCCGACGCCACCAAGGATGCCGCGGGTCGGCTGCGCGTGGCCGCCGCGACGACGGTGGGCGACAAGGGCTTTGCGCGCACCGAGGCATTGGTCGATGCCGAATGCGACCTGATCGTGATCGACACCGCGCACGGCCATAACCGCGACGTCGCGCGCGCGGTGGAGCGCGTGAAGAAGCTGTCCAACTCGGTTCAGGTCGTCGCCGGCAACGTCGCCACCGCCGAGGCGACGCGCGCGCTGATCGGCGCGGGGGCCGACGGGATCAAGGTGGGGATCGGGCCGGGCTCGATCTGCACCACGCGCGTGGTGGCGGGCGTGGGCGTGCCGCAGCTCACCGCGGTGATGGATTGTGCCGAAGCCGGGCAGAAGGCGGGCGTTCCGGTGATCGCCGATGGCGGCCTTCGCACCTCGGGCGATCTCGCCAAGGCGCTGGCGGCGGGCGCATCGACCTGCATGGTCGGCTCGCTGCTGGCCGGCACCGAGGAAGCGCCGGGCGAGACGTTCCTCTATCAGGGCCGCGCGTACAAATCCTATCGCGGCATGGGCTCCGTCGGCGCGATGGGCCGGGGCTCGGCCGACCGTTATTTCCAGGGCGACATCAAGGATCAGATGAAGCTGGTGCCGGAGGGGATCGAAGGCCAGGTGGCGTTCAAGGGCCCGGCGCGCGACGTGATCCACCAGCTCGTCGGCGGGATCAAGGCGGCGATGGGCTATACTGGATCGCAGACGATCGCCGCGCTCCAGGAACGCGCGCAGTTCGTGCGGATCACCGGCGCCGGGCTGAAGGAAAGCCATGTCCACGACGTCACGATCACGCGCGAGGCGCCGAACTACCCGACGCGCTAGGCCTGCCGCCTTACGGCTGTCCTATGCCGGCCCGATGTGCGAGGAAGCGCCGATGATCGAGCCGAACCAGACACCGCGCCAGCACCTCCACTTCCTCCACTTCGCCCGCGCGCGCGCATGACTCCCGGCGCACGGGCGCAGGCCGCGATCGACCTGCTCGAAGACATCGTCGCGGCCGCGCGCGAGCGCGGCGCGGCCGCGGACACGCTGATCGCGCGCTATTTCGCGACGCGACGCTATGCCGGGTCGAAGGATCGCAGGGCGGTGCGCGAACTCGTCTATGCCGCCGTCCGCCATGCCGGCGAACGGCCGGCAAGCGGCCGTGCCGCTTTGGTCGCGCTCGCCGATCGCGATCCCGGTCTTGCCGCCGCCTTCGACGGCGCGCCGCATTGCCCCGCGCCGATCACCGCGGAGGAACCGCGCGCCAAGGCCGGCGTCGCGCCGCTCTGGTTGCTGAAGGCGCTGACCGCATCGGGGCTGCCGCGCGACGCGATGCCTGCGCTGGTCGATCGCGCACCGCTCGACATCCGCGTCAACCGGCTCGTCACCACCCGCGAGGCCGTGATGGCCGGGCTGGCCGACGCGGTGCCCACGGCGCACGCGCCCGACGGGCTGCGACTGTCGTCGGGAACCAACGTCGAGGCGCTGCCGCTGTTCGCCGAAGGCGCGATCGAGGTGCAGGACGAGGGCAGCCAGATCGTGACCGCGGCGCTGGACGCCAAGCCGGGTGAGCGCATCGTCGATCTCTGTGCCGGTGCGGGCGGCAAGACGCTGGCGCTCGCAGCGGCGATGGCGAGCCGGGGCAAGCTGCTCGCCTGCGACGTCGACCGCAACCGCCTGCAACGGCTCGCGCCGCGCGCCGAGCGGGCGCAGACGACGATCGTCGAAACGCGGCTGCTGAACCCGCAGCGCGAACGCGAGGCGCTGACGGATTGGCAGGCGCGGGCGGACGGCGTGCTGATCGATGCGCCCTGTTCCGGCACAGGCACCTGGCGGCGCAACCCCGAGGCGCGCTGGCGGCTCTCGCCCGATCGTATCGCGCGGTTGCGCGATACGCAGCGGCACATCCTCGGCGTGGGTGCCACGCTCGTGAAGCCCGGCGGCGCGCTCGTCTATATCGTCTGCTCGCTGC
The DNA here is from genome assembly GCF_022662335.1 of Sphingomonas sp. CROZ-RG-20F-R02-07. Classification (GTDB taxonomy): domain Bacteria; phylum Pseudomonadota; class Alphaproteobacteria; order Sphingomonadales; family Sphingomonadaceae; genus Sphingomonas. The sequence continues at coordinate 510,877 of NZ_JAKNQJ010000001.1, forward strand.
TGGATGCCGAGGGGGCGGGGCAGGTGGCGATGTTCCTCGACGGCCATCCCGGCTGGCGTGCGGAGCCGCTGGCACTCGGCGCGGGGCGCACTCATGGGCCGGGTATCCGGCTCGATCCCGCGCGCGACGGCACGGACGGTTTTTTCGTCGCGCGGCTGCGGGCACCATGCTAGCGGCTATGCCGTGTTTCGAGCGGAGCCGATCATGCGTTATTCGTCCGTAGCCCTGGCCGCCGCGCTCGCCGCGGTGTGTATGGGAACCTCGCTCAGCGGGCAGAAGCCGGACGACCGGGTCGATCCGCGTTCGATGGCCTTGCTGGCGCAGGGCCGTGCCGCGCGCGCCGCGGGCAATCTCGACGGCGCGACGGACCTGCTGGAAACCGCCGCCGTGGTCGATCCGCGCAACCGGGGCGCCTTCGTGACGCTCGCCGAGGTGGCGCAAGCGCGTGGCCTGCCTGGCAAGGCAATCCGCCTCTACCGCGAGGCGCTGCTGCTCGAACCCAACGACGTGGCCGCGCTGCAAGGGCAGGGCGATGCGCTGGTCGCCAAGGGCGCGATCATTCGCGCCCAGGCGAACCTCGCGCGCATCCGGACGCTCTGCAAGACGGGCTGTGCCCCCGCCACTGAATTGGCCGCGACGATCGCCAAGGGTCCGCCGGTGACGACCGCGCAGATCGACAAGCCGGCGGTCAAGTCGGCCGAATAGCGCGCGCCAGGTCGACGAAGTCGGCGACGCTCAGCGTCTCGGCGCGGCGGGTGGCGTCGATCCCGATCCGCTCCAGCGCGTCGAGCGCACCGGGAACGCTCTTCAGGCTCTGCCGCAGCATCTTGCGGCGCTGTCCGAACGCTGCCCCGGTGATCCGCTCCAGCATCGGAAACGCGACGCCCGCCGGGGCCTCGCCCGGCACGATATGCACCACCGCCGACATCACCTTGGGCGGCGGGGTGAACGCCGAACGGTGGACGGGCATCGCGATCCGGGCGGTCGATCGCCACTGCGCCAGCACGGCGAGGCGGCCATAGGCATCGCTGCCCGGCGCCGCCACGATCCGCTCGGCGACCTCTTTCTGGAACATCAGCGTGCAGGAGGCCCACCACGGCGCCCAGGCCGCGGACAGCCAGCCGACGAGCAGCGCGGTGCCGACATTGTAGGGAAGATTGGAGACGATGTGCGGCTTTCCCGCGAACAGCGACGGCGCATCGACCTTCAGCGCATCTTCCTCGATCACGCGCAACCGGCCCGGGAAATGCGCGCCCAGCTCGGCCAGCGCCGGAATGCAGCGGCGATCGCGTTCGATCGCGGTGACGCGCGCCCCCGCACCGAGCAGCGCGCGCGTCAGGCCACCGGGACCGGGGCCAACCTCCAGCACTTCGGCATCGGCGAGATCGCCCGGCACCGCAGCGATGCGCGCCAGCAACTGCCCGTCGAACAGAAAATTCTGCCCCAGTGCCTTGCTGGCGGTGAGCCCATGGCGCGCGATCACCTCGCGCAGCGGTGGCAGCGCGCTTGCCGACGGCACCGGATCGCTCACCCTGCCTGCGCGTCCCGTGACCGGCGTTCGGCCGCTTCGCCCGCCATTGCGATCGCCGCGATCATCGCACCCGGTTCGGCCTGATCCCGACCGGCGATCCCGAACGCCGTGCCATGATCGGGCGAAGTGCGCACGATCGGCAGCCCGAGCGTCATGTTGACGCCCTCGTCGAAATGCAGCGTCTTGATCGGGATCAGTGCCTGGTCGTGATAGCAGCACAGCGCCACATCATAGCCCGCCCGTGCTCGCGGATGGAACATCGTGTCGGCCGCGAACGGCCCCGTCGCGTCGATCCCCTCGTCGCGCAGCATGGCGATGGCGGGTTCGAGGATATCGATCTCCTCGCGGCCGATCGCGCCGCCTTCGCCCGCGTGCGGATTGAAGCCGGCAAAGGCGAGCCGCGGGGCCTCGATCCCGAAATTGCGTGTGAGCCCCCGCGCGGTCGCACGCGCCTTGGCGACGATCAATTCGATATCCAGCAGCGCCGACACCTCGGCGAGCGGCACATGCGTCGTGATCGGCACGACGCGGAGGCTCGGCCCTGCCAGCATCATCACCGCATTCTCGCGCGCAATGCCGCAGCGCTCCGCGACGAATTCGGTCTGGCCGGGATGCGTGAAGCCGATTGCGTAGAGTTGCGCCTTGGACACAGGGCCCGTGACCAGCGCCTGCGCGGCGCCCGACTTCACGAGCCCCGCCGCCATCTCGAGCGAATGAAGCGCGCAGCGGGCGCCCTCCGCATCGGGAACGCCGGGCACGATGTCGCCCGCATCCTCGATCGTCAGCACGGGGAGCGCCTGATCGAACACCGTGGACACCTCGGCCAGATCGGTGATCGGCCGCACCGGACCCGCCCAAACCCGCGTGATCGCGCGAACGTCGCCTACCGCGACGAACGGCGGCAACCGATGCGCGTGCCGCGCCGCCCATGCCTTGGCGATGATCTCGGGGCCGATCCCGGCGGGATCGCCCATCGATACGGCGAGCGGCAAGGTCACCTTCGGTCGGTCCTCAGCGATATTCGATCACCGCGTCACGCCGCAGATCGCGGAGTTTCTGTTGCGCGCGCAGGTTCACGCGCGCCTCCTGAAGCTGGTCCTGCACCTGGTCGGCGCGGGGCAGGGCGCCGCTCTTGGGATCATCGCGACCGCACAGCACCAGCGCGCGGACGCCTTCCTCGGGCGAGCCGAAGGGCGGCGTCGACTGACCGATCTGCATCTTCAGCAGGATTTCCTGAAGCTGCGGCGGAAGGTCGCGGATCCGGACCGTGTCATTGTCGACCACTTCGGCGCCGATCGAGGCGGCGACCTTTTCCACCGTGCCGCAGCCGGCGATCGCCTGCGTCGCCTTGGCGAACACTCCCGCTCGGGCGGTCGCATCGGCCTGGCTGGTGTGCGGCGGGAAGCGGATCGTGAGCTGCTTCAGGTTCAGCCGTGCATCGCGCGGATCGGCGGTGAGCACCTGGCGCTTGTCGGTCAGATACAGGATCGAATAGCCACCGGGGATCTCGATCGGCCCCGCGACCTGCCCGACCTGCATCTGCGTCACGGCGTCGGCAAGAGACCCAGGCAGCGCGGCCACGCGCACCCAGCCCAGATCGCCGCCGACGCCGCGCGTCGAGGCTTCCGAATATTGGCGGGCAAACGCATCGAACGGCTGTTGCCCCTTGCGGATCTCCTGAATGAGCTGACGCGCATTCGCATAGACCTGCTGCCCCGTGGCGGGCGTCGCGCTCAGGTAGATTTCCTTGACGTTATACTCTTCGGTGCCCTTGGCAGCCTCCAGCCGGGCGAGGATCGACTTGACCTCCTCGTCACCCACATTGACGAACGGCTCCACCTTCCGGCGCAGATAGCGTTGCCATGCCAGCTCGCCCTCGATCTGCCGCTTCAGCGACCGTTCGGAGGATCCCGACTGGCGGAGAAACGTCCGCATCTCGGCGGGCGTGTGGCCGAAGCGTTTGGCCACCGCGTTGTAGCTCTGGGTGATCTCGTCCTGCGTGATCGTGATATCGCTCGACTTGGCTTCCTGGATCTGGAGCGTCTCGTCGATGATCTGGCGCAGCACCTGAAGCTTCAGCCGCTCGCGATCCTCGGGCGACAGCGTCTGGCCGCCATTGGCCGCCGCGATCAGGCCGACCCGCTGGTCGACATCGGTGCCGGTGATGACGGAATCGTTCACCACCGCTGTGGGCTTGCGGACGTTGGGATCGAGCTTGCCGAAAATCTGGAGGTTGGCCGGGATGTCGAGGCCGGTCGACGGCACGCTGGCGTCGGGGACGGTCTGCGCGAGGGCACCCCCGGCAACGACCGCCAACATTGCGTTGCCGAGCGCCACGCGGCGGACGGCCGTCGATCGAAAGAAATTCTTCACGGTCGTTTCATATCCCATCATAGCCCCGCCGTGTCGCCAGCCCGGCCCATCGCGGTTGAAGCACCAGATCGCGGCTGCCGCATCATGCCTGAACCGCGGCTTAGCGACCGAGGCTGGTGAAGGCCAGCGTCAACAGATAGCTGTTGCCGGCCTTGGCATCGCCGGTCGCCTGATAGTCGCGCCGCCACGTAAAGCCGAGCCGCAGACAATCATCCTCATATTGCACGCCCGCGCGGGTCCGCACCGGCTCGAAACCATCGGCGAGCGAGGTGGGATCTTCCTTGCGGTCGGTCAGATCGATCACGGTGGATCCGAACGCAGACCAGAAGCGCGAGATCTGCACGCGACCGGCGACACGCGCCTCCTCGCTGTTCAAGAGATCCTCGGTGACCGGCACGATGTTGCGGTTGAGCCGCAGATACCCCAGCAGCAGGTAGGTCGCCCGGCTGCCGATCGTCGCGTCGACTTCGTTGCGCCGGACGGCGAGATCGTCCTTGTCCAGCCGGTAGCGATGGACGAGCGAGACGAAGTCGCGAAACCGCACTTCGGTGCGCCCGACGATATCGGATAGCCGATCCGAAAGGCCGGTTCCGGGATAGAGGATCGTCGGCCGGTCATCGAGGCGGTAGCTTTGCCCCACCTGCGCGTCGATGCTAAGACCCGGCAGATCGGCCGCCCATTCGACGCCATAGGTGGCGCGGCTCGAATCCTCGAACCGATCATAGCCGGGAAAGCGGTTGAGCGCGAACAGGTTGGTATCGTCCAGGTCGATCGATCGCGAATCCTCGTTCGGCACCTCGTAATTCGCGATGTGCGGCGAGGCGACGATCTGAAAGCGCGGCGTGAACCGCTGGGTGCCGCTCAGGAAGGTGCCGACGAACGGCCATTTCACGTCCACCGCCAGCGCGCCGATCGCGCGGCCGTGAAAACCCTCCAGCCCGCGATAGCCGACGATGTCGGTCGCCAGCGTGTCGCTCGTGTTGTACACGTCTCCGCGCGCAAAGGCGGTGAAGGTCACTTCCTGGCCCCAGCGGGTGATCTTGCGCAGATCCCATTCGAGACTGGCAAAGGCGCGCTGCGTATCCTGGCCGCCGGTGCGGGTCAGCGCGAGCGTGTTGAGCTGGAGTTCGAAACGGCCACCCAGCAGCGGGTCGGCGATCCGGCGGCGATAATCGATCTCGGGCAGGGCGATCGGCTGCTGCCCTTGCGAGTCGCCCACGCGGAGAGTCTGCACGAACCAGCCGTCGATCGCAAAATAGCTGTCGTCGTCGATCCGCTGGATGCTGGCGGTGCTGCGCAGCCGGTCATCGCGTGAGATGTCGTACCGGCGCAGGAAGGTGCGGTCAGACGCCAGGCGGATGGAGGAACTGATGCTCCAATAGGGCGATAGCTGATAGCGGGCGATGCCGTCGATATAGCCGCGCACCGCCTGCGACGTATCGGTGGGGTTCTGCGTGTCCAGGTCGTCGCTGCGGCGACTCGAGGTGAGATAGCCGGTGAGATGGAACGCGCCCGTCGGATCGAGCTCCTGATAATCCATCTGAAGCATCGGCGCGACCGCGCTGAAGATGCGCGGCGTGATCGTGAGCCCGCGGTCCGTCCCCATGCGCCAATAATAGGGTATCGCCACCTGAAGCCCGTTGACGCGCATCAGCCGGATATCGGGGCTGAGCAGCCCGCTGCCGGCCGTGCCGGCGACCGGTGCGGAGAAGTTGGGCAGCGGGAGCGGCGGCAGGCCGAAAAGGTTCATGCGCGGGCCGCGGAAATACACGCGGCCCCGATCGGGGCGGTAGGTCACGCGAACCGCGGTGATCTTCCACGTCGGCGATTTCGGACAGCCCGAGGCGTTGGTCACCGCGCAGGGGGTATAGGCCGCCTGCTGCAGATCGAGCGTGCCGTCGGCCTGCCGCGTACCGCGCTCCGCTGCGATCCGGCCGCCCTGTTCGAGCACGACGAGCATGTTGTCGACCACGCCGTCCTTCAGCGAATCGGTCAGGTCGATCGAGTCGCCATAGGCGATGTCACCCTGGGGGTTGGTGACCGCGACATTGCCGGTGGCGAGCACCTTGCCGGTCTTGCGGTTCCAGACGACCTTGTCCGCGCGCAGCCTTTGTCCCGCGCGAAACATGCGGACGTCGCCAGTGGCAGTGACGATGTCCGCCTTGCTGTCATATTCCAGGCCGCCGGCCGAGAACTGGACCTGATCCTCGCCGTTCGCCGCGGGTGGCGGCGGAGCGGCGTCCGACGGGGGCGGTGGCTGGACCGTGCGGTTCTGGAGATCCTGGGCGGCCAGCGGCGATGCCGCCAGCGCAAGGGGCAAGGCACAACCGGCCAACAGGGCAAGACGCAACACGATGTTCGTAACCACCCCATCCAACCGGTGCGCATCGGGCCCCGAACCGCGACGCTGCCCCCACCGCCTATCGCACCGCCGACGCCGCTGCAATCGCCGCTCGGAAGCATCGCCGCTTTGCCAGCGCCACCGCATCGGCCTAAGAGATGGGCCATATAGAATTTGTTCGAGGATTTTCATGAAGATCGACTTCGCGCCCTCCGTTTCCGCCGATGCGGCGATCCTCGTACTGCCCGTCGCCAAGGATGGGCTGGGTGCGGTGAACTGGAGCAGCGGCGGCGCGAACGTCTCGACGATCGCGACCGCCGCGGCGACGGCGGCGCGCTTCGCCGGCGAAGCGGGTGGCGTGGTCGATGCGTTCGTCGCAGATGGTGAACGTGTCCGCCACATCATGCTTCTCGGCACCGGCGCCGGCACCGAGGCCGATTTCGAACAGGCGGGCGGGGCGCTGACGGCACGGCTGCTCACATCGGGCGCGACCGAGGCGAGCGTCGATCTCTCCGCGCTGGCTGCCGCTCCCGCGCCGAGCGCCGCGGCCCGTCTGGCCGCCGCGATCGTCCAGCGTGCCTGGCGTTACGACGTCTATCGCACCAAGCTCGCCGAGCGTTCCAAGCCGACGCTCGCACGGGTGACGATCGTGGGAGCCCCGACGGGCACGGATGCGGCTTGGCCCGGAGCGGACGCCGCGACGCAGGGAATGGACCTCACCCGCTGGCTCGTCGCGACGCCGCCCAACATCCTCTATCCCGAAAGCTTCGTGGAGAAGGTCCGCGCCGAGGTGGAAGGGCTGGGTCTCGACATCACCGTGCTCGACGAAGCCGATATGACGGCCCACGGCATGGGCGCGCTGCTCGGCGTCAGCCAGGGATCGCGCCGCGACGCTCGCATCCTCGCGCTGAAGTGGAACGGCGCTGGGGAGGGCGCACCGACGCTCGCGTTGGTGGGCAAGGGCGTGACGTTCGACACCGGCGGCATCTCGATCAAGCCTGCCGCGGGCATGGAAGACATGAAGTGGGACATGGGCGGTGCGGGCGCCGTGGCGGGCGCGATGAAGGCGCTGGCGCTGCGCGGCGCCAAGGCCAATGTCGTGGGCGTCATGGGTCTCGTGGAGAACATGCCCGACGGCAACGCCCAGCGCCCGGGCGACGTGGTCACGTCGATGTCGGGCCAGACGATCGAGGTCATCAACACCGATGCCGAGGGCCGGCTGGTGCTGTGCGACTGCATCACCTGGGTGCAGAAGACGTTCGCGCCGACCACGATCGTCGATCTCGCCACGCTGACCGGCGCGATGATCGTCGCGTTGGGCAGCGAGCATGGCGGCCTGTTCGCCAATGACGATGCGCTCGCCGACACGCTGCTGGCGGCCGGAAAGGCGACCGGCGACCTGTTGTGGCGCTTCCCGCTCGCGCCCGCTTACGACAAGCTGATCGACAGCCCGATCGCCGACATGAAGAATGTGGGGCCGCGCGGCGCGGGTTCGATCACCGCGGCGCAGTTCATCCAGCGTTTCGTGGACGAGGGCGTGAAATGGGCGCATCTCGATATCGCCGGCATGGTGTGGGCGGACAAGGCCGGCAGCACGTACGACAAGGGCGCGACCGGTTACGGCGTCAGGCTGCTCGACCGGTTCGTGGCGGAGCATTTCGAGGGCTGATGCAGGTCGATTTCTACCACCTGACCGGAACGCCGATCGACCGGATCCTGCCGCCGATCGCGGAAAAGGTGCTGGGAAGCGGCGGCCGGTTGGTGGTGGTCGCCGACGATGCGGAGCGCCGTGCCGCGCTAGACCGCCTGCTCTGGGCCTATGCGCCCGACAGTTTCCTGCCGCATGCCCAGGCGGGTGCGGCCGATGATGCGGCGCAGCCGGTGTTGATCGCGGGTGACGCGGTCGGGACCAACCATGCCCGCAACATCGCGGTGGTCGATGGCGTCTGGCGCGACGCCGCGCTGGATTTCGACCGCGTGTTCCACATGTTCGACGACGATGCGATCCGCGAGGCGCGGCTTGCCTGGAAGGCACTGGCGGATCGCGACGGCGTGGAGCGGCGCTATTGGAAGCAGAACGAGGCCGGGCGCTGGGAACAGGCGGCCTGAGGCAGGGGCTTCGGCTTGCATCGCCGCAGGCGCACGACTAGGGAACCGCGACTTTTCCGCCACCGTCCAACTTGGGAGCCCGTGACCATCATGGCCGCGAACCGTACCTTTTCGATCATCAAGCCCGATGCCACCCGCCGCAACCTGACTGGCGCCGTCACCAAGATGCTGGAAGATGCCGGCCTGCGCATCGTCGCATCGAAGCGTATCCAGATGACCCGCGAACAGGCCGAGGGCTTTTACGACGTTCACCGCGAACGCCCCTTCTTCAACGATCTGGTCGAATTCATGATCTCCGGCCCGGTCGTCGTTCAGGTGCTCGAGGGCGAGAACGCCATGCAGCGCAACCGCGACATCATGGGCGCGACCAACCCGGCGAACGCCGAGCCCGGCACGATCCGCAAGGAGCTGGCGGAATCGATCGAGGCGAACACCGTCCACGGTTCGGACTCGGACGAGAATGCCGAGATCGAGATCGCCTATTTCTTCCAGCCGAGCGAAATCGTCGGCTGACTCCGGCGGGCGGCGGCGTCCTCCGGAGCGCCGCCGCCCATTCTACTGGTGCGCCGGCTTCCAGAGCGCATCCACACGGGCGACGCTGCCGCCGCGTTCGCGCAGACGAAAGCCGATGATCCGTGCGACCCGGCCGCGCAGCAGGCGCGCATCGGTGCGCCACACGATATCGTAAATCCCGCTCGTGGTGCGCGTCGCGTCGCCGTCGAGAAAGCGCGCGGTGACCAACACGGGAAGACGCCCCTGATGCGCGTCGCCCACCGCTTCGGTCAGCGGCCCGGAAAACATGTCGACTCCGATCGCGTTGTCCGCCGGCGTCTGTGCGGACAGGCCGAGCGACGTGGGGAAGGCGATGGTCAGATCCGTCACGTCATGCGCGGGATCGGCCAGCACCAGCCGCCGACCGCCGTCGCTCACCGTGCCGCGAAACTGGACGCGCCCGTGCGCCTGCGTGGCGGACGCGACCGCCTCGGTGTGCTCCGCTTCCTGCGCGCGCCGCTCCTGCCAGCTATTCCATAGCGTCAGCGCCGCGATGACGACGCCGGCCAGCGCGACGATCTCCGCTAGCGTCACCCAGCGCCGCCGCGTGGCCGCCGCCTCGCGGCGTTCGTTCGGGGTTTCGCCGCTCATCGTCCGCCAGCCTCCAGCAAACGGCGCGGCGCGGCCAGTTCCCAGCTGATCGCGATCCGATCGCCCACCCGGTCCCAATCCACATCGGCCCGATCGAGCCGCATCGCGATCCATCCCGACGGCCCGAGATAGGGCGGGCTGTAATAGCAGGCGGGATCCGCTTCGATCAGCATCGCCTGCTCGTCGGCGCCGCTCGTCTTGACGATCACGACCGTCTCGCCGTCGCCATGATGGTCGTGCCAGAAATAGGCGAAGAACTTGCCGTCTTCGATGTGGAAGCCGGGTGCGCCGTGCGAGACACGCTCGGCGGCCTCCGGCATGGCGAGGCAGAGGGCGCGCACCCTGGCCAGTGGGATCTCGGGATCGGGACTCATCGTGCGACGAACTCCGCAAGCGTTGCCGGATAGAGGCGGTGTTCGGCGGCGAGCACGCGCTCGGCAAGCCGGTCGGCATCGTCGCCCGGCAGGATCGGCACCTCCGCCTGGCCGAGCACCGCGCCGCCATCGAGTTCCTCGGTGACGATATGCACCGAACAGCCCGCTACCGCATCGCCCGCGGCGATCGCGCGCGCATGCGTATCGAGCCCCTTGTAGCGGGGCAGCAGCGACGGATGGATGTTCACGATCCGGCCCCGCCACTTCGCGACGAAGCCGTCCGACAAGAGACGCATATAGCCGGCCAACGCGATCGTACCCACCTCCGCCGCGCGGAGCGCCGCGTCGAGCGCCGCCTCATAGGCGGGCTTGCCAAGCCCCTTGGGCGAGAGCGCGAAGATGGCGATGCCGCGCGCACGCGCCCAGGCCAGACCCGGCGCATCGGACTTGTCGGAGGCGACGAGGACGACCTTGTAGGCGGCATCCGGCGCGTCCGCTGCCTCGACCAGCGCCGTCATGTTCGATCCACGGCCGGAGATCAGGATGGCGACTGAGCGGGCGTCCGCCTCAGCCATGATGCGTCGCGCTCCAGTCTTCGCGCGCGCTCCACGTGTCGGTCGATCCGCGGACGGTGCAGCCGCGCTGCCCCGCCTCGACCCGGCCCATGGTGACCACCGTTTCGCCAGCGGCTTCCAGCGTAGCGGTGACGGGTGCGGCCTCGTCCGGCGCGACGACGGCGACCATGCCGATCCCGCAGTTGAACGTGCGCGCCATCTCGCCCGGTTCGATCGCGCCCTGCGCCTGGAGGAACGCCATCAGCCGCGTCTGCGCCCAGCCATCGGCATCGACCATCGCATGCACGCCCTCGGGCAGCACGCGCGGGATGTTTTCGAGCAAGCCGCCACCGGTGATGTGCGCCAGCCCCTTGATCCGCTTCTCGGCCAGCAGCGGCAACAGGCTCTTCACATAGATTCGTGTCGGCGCCATCAGCAGGTCGATCAGCAACCGATCCTGGTCGAACAAGGCGGGGCGATCGAGCTTCCAGCCGCGATCGGCTGCCAGACGGCGCACCAGCGAAAAGCCGTTCGAGTGCACGCCGGTCGAGGAGAGCCCCAGCAACACGTCCCCGGCTGCGATGCCGCGGCCGTCGAGGACGCGGTCCCGCTCCACCGCGCCGACGCAGAAGCCCGCCAGATCGTAATCGCCCGCGGCATACATGCCGGGCATCTCGGCGGTCTCGCCGCCGATCAGCGCGCACCCAGCCTGTTTGCAGCCTTCGGCGATCGAGGCGACCACCTGCTCGGCGACGGCGGCATCGAGCTTCCCGGTGGCGTAATAGTCGAGGAAGAACAACGGCTCGGCACCCTGCACGATCAGGTCGTTCGCGCACATCGCGACGAGATCGATGCCGACGCCGGCGTGCCGATCCCATTCGATCGCGAGCTTCAGCTTGGTGCCGACGCCGTCGTTCGCCGCCACCAGCAGCGGATCGACAAAACCTGCCGCCTTCAGGTCGAACAGGCCGCCGAAGCCGCCCAGTTCCGCATCGGCGCCGGCACGGCGGGTGGACTTGGCGAGCGGCGCGATCGCCCGGACCAGCGCGTTGCCGGCGGCGATCGAAACCCCCGCATCGGCATAGGTATAGGATGCGGCGGAGGGCGTGGGATCGGTCATGCCCCATGCTGCTAGACATATCGCGCTTGGATTTCCACGCCTGCTTCGCCAAAAGGCATCGGATGCGCGCCCGACCGACCCTCAAGCCGTTCGCGGCCGCAACGCTGCTGCTGCTCGCGGGCGGTGCGGTCGCCCAGATCGACGGCACGCGCGGGGTGGCCCCGGTGGACAGCGGCGGCGCCTACGAGGTGAGCGGCGTCGCGGTGGATGTCGCGGCCAAGACCGCCGATGCCGCGCGGCTGGGCGGCTGGCGCCTCGCGCAGCGCAGGGCCTGGGTGCAGCTTTCCAATCGGCTCGGCGGGGGCGGGGGGTTGATCTCGGATGGCGCACTCGATTCGATCGTGTCGGGCATCGTGGTCGAGAACGAGCAGATCGGGCCGCAGCGTTACATCGCGAAGCTCGGCGTGTTGTTCGATCGCACGCGCGCCGCGTCGATCCTCGGCATCTCGACCTACGCCACGCGCTCGCCGCCGATGCTCGTCATCCCCGTCATCTGGTCGGCGGGCGTGGGCACCGTCTTCGAACAGCGCAACCCCTGGCAAGAGGCTTGGGCCCGGTTCCGCACCGGCAACAGCACGATCGACTATGTCCGCCCATCGGGCACCGGGCCCGATTCGCTGCTGCTGAACACCGGGCAGATCGGCCGGCCCGGCCGCGGCTGGTGGCGCACCATCATCGACCAATATGGCGCGACCGACGTCCTGATCCCGGTCGTGCGGCTATACCGGCAATGGCCCGGCGGCCCGGTCATCGGGGTGTTCCAGGCGCGCTACGGCCCGGACAACCGGCTGATCGGCGGCTTCACCCTGCGCGTCGGCAGCGCGGACGGGGTGGCGCAACTGCTCGACACGGGCGTGAAGCGGCTCGACGATCTGTATCAGCAGGCGCTGCGCAGCGGTGCGCTCCGCCCCGACGTCAGCCTCCTCCCGCTGCGGACGGAGCCGGATCCCGCCACGATCGCGGCAGCCGAAGACAGCGTCGGCGCGCTGATCGACGGCACCACACCCGCCGGCCCCGGGATCGCGGTCGTGGTACAGTTCGATACGCCCAATGCGGGCACGGTCTCCGCGACCGAAGCCGCGTTGCGTGGCTTGCCGGGGGTGCGATCGGCCACCACCACCAGCCTCGCGCTTGGCGGCGTGTCGTTGCTGCGCATCGTCTATGACGGCGATCCCGCCGCGCTGAAGGCCGCGATCGAAGGCCGTGGCTACCAGGTCTTCGGCGAGGGGCAGACCCTGCGCATCCGCCGCGCGCCGCAATTGCTGCCGCCGGACCTCCCGACGGACGACGCGACCACGCGATGAGCCCCGCCGGGACCCAGATGGCGCTTCCGCTGGACTGGCCAGCGGATCCGCGCGACGACGCCTTTCTCGTGACACCGTCCAACGCGCGCGCGGCGCATACGCTCGAACATTGGGCCACCTGGCCGGTGATGACGGCGGTGCTGACCGGCCCGCGCAAATCCGGCCGCAGCCTGCTCGCGCGAATCTTCGCCGCCAAGAGCGGCGGGACGATCGTCGACGATGCCGAGCGCCTGCCCGAGGCGCAGCTCTTCCATGCCTGGAACCGGGCGCAGGAGGCGCACCGGCCGCTGGTGATCGTCGCCGACGCCGCGCCCCCCTCCTGGTCGGTCAGGCTGCCCGATCTCCGCTCGCGCCTGGCCGCCAGCCCGATCGCCGCGATCGGCGCGCCCGACGACGAACTGGTCGTCGCGCTGCTCGCGCATCTGTTCCACCGCCGCGGGCTGGACGCGCGTGCCGATCTGATCGAGTGGCTGGCCAGCCGGATCGAACGGAGTCACATCGCCGTCATGCGGACGGTGGATATACTCGATCAGGAGGTGATGGAACGACGCAAGCGTCTGTCCATTCCCTTTGCACGAAGCACGCTTGCCGAGGCCGGCCTGATCGCCGTGCCCAACCCTGTCGAGGTACGATGACCCGTCCCGCTCACATCGCGCGCATCGCCGACGATGACGAACCCTTCGCCACCGACGCCACCGATCGCTATTTCAACCGCGAACTCTCCTGGCTCGCGTTCAATCGCCGCGTGCTCGAAGAGGCATGCAATGCCGCGCATCCGCTGCTGGAGCGGCTGCGCTTCCTCTCGATCTCGGGTTCCAATCTCGACGAGTTCTTCATGGTCCGCGTCGCGGGGCTGAAGGGGCAGCAGTTGCAGGACGTGGAGAAGCGCTCCGCCGACGGGCTGACGCCGTCGCAGCAGCTCAGTGGCATCACCGCCGCCGCCGATGCGTTGATGCTGAGCCAGCAGCAGGTCTGGAGCGATCTGCGCCTGCTGCTCGACGAGGCGCAGTTGTTCGTGCTCCGCCGCGACGAGATCGACGAAGAGGCGTCGGACTGGCTTGAGACGCATTTCCGCGAACAGATCTTCCCGATCCTGACGCCGCAGGCGCTCGACCCGGCGCACCCGTTTCCGTTCATCCCGAACAAGGGACTGTCGGTCATCTTCGATCTCGTCCGCCGGTCGGACAAGGAGCCGATCCGCGAGCTCGTGATGCTGCCCGCGACGATGGCGCGGTTCGTCCGCATTCCGGGCGAGGTCGCGCGCTATGTCGCGATCGAATCGATCCTGAAGCGGTTCGCACCGTTGCTGTTCCCCGGCTATGAGGTCCACGGCGCCGCGACGTTCCGCGTGCTGCGCGACAGCGATATCGAGATCGAGGAAGAGGCGGAGGATCTCGTCCGCTATTTCGCCAATGCCATCAAGCGCCGCCGCCGCGGCCGCGTGATCCGGCTGGAGCTGGAGACGGGCACCGCCGATGCGCTGGCCGCGGTGCTCAAGGACGAGCTGGGCGGGGCGGACGCGATCATCACCGAAAGCGGCGATCTGCTCGGCATCGGCGATCTGGACGGGATCGTGGACGAGGATCGGCCCGACCTCAAATTTCCGCCCTTCTCCCCGCGCTTTCCCGAGCGGATCCGGGAATTCGGCGGTGACTGTTTCGCAGCGATCCAGTCGAAGGACATCGTCGTCCATCATCCGTACGAGACGTTCGAGGTGGTGCTCGCATTCCTGAAACAGGCGGCGAACGATCCCGACGTGGTCGCGATCAAGCAGACGCTCTACCGCGCGGGCAAGCAATCCGCGGTCATCAACGCGCTGATCGCCGCGGCCGAAGCGGGCAAGTCTGTCACCGCTGTCGTGGAGCTGAAGGCGCGCTTCGACGAGGAGCAGAACATGCTCTGGGCCTCGGCGCTGGAGCGGGCGGGCGTCCAGGTCGTCTATGGCTTCATCGACTGGAAGACGCACGCGAAGGTGTCGATGGTCGTGCGGCGGGAGGGCGGTGCGTTTCGCACCTACTGCCATTTCGGCACCGGCAACTATCACCCGATCACCGCGCGGATCTACACCGATCTCAGCTTCTTCACCGCCGATGCGCGGATCGGGCGCGATGCGGCGCAGATGTTCAACTACATCACCGGCTATGTCGAGCCGGTGGACATGAACGTCATGAGCCTGTCGCCGCGCGACCTGCGTCCGCGGCTCGTCGGCCTGATCGACGCCGAGATCGCCAACGCGCATGCCGGCAAGCCGGCCGCGATGTGGGCCAAGATGAACAGCCTGGTCGACCCCGCGATCATCGAGAAGCTGTACGAAGCCAGCAACGCCGGCGTCGAGATCGAGCTCATCATCCGCGGCATCTGCTGCCTGCGGCCGGGCGTCGAGGGCATGTCGGAAAATATCCGGGTGAAATCGATCGTCGGGCGGTTCCTCGAACACAGCCGCATCTGGGTGTTCGGCAACGGCAAGGCGCTGCCGAACGACGGCGCGCGGATCTTCATTTCGTCGGCCGACTGGATGCCGCGCAATTTCGACCGGCGCGTCGAATATATGCTGCCGATCGAGAACCCCACCGTTCACGACCAGATCCTGGACCAAGTGATGGTGGCCAATCTGATCGACAACGAGCAAAGCTGGGAGCTGGAACCGGACGGGAGCTATACGCGTGAGGTCCCCGGCGACAAGCCGTTCAATCTTCACCGTTATTTCATGACCAATCCCTCGCTCTCGGGCCGGGGCGCGTCGCTCGCGACGGCGGGCTCGGTGCCGACGTTGTCGCTCAGGCGGCAACGTTGAGCATCCTCCCGCTCCGCAAGCCGATCGTTGCCGCACCGCCTTCGGACGTGCAGCCGCGCACCGCGATCATCGACATCGGGTCCAACTCGATCCGTCTGGTCGTGTATCAGGGCCATGCGCGGCTGCCCGCGATCCTCTTCAACGAAAAGGTGCTGGCGGGGCTCGGGCGCAGCCTCGCGGTCAGCGGCAGCATCGATTCGCAGGCGATGGCGGCGGCGCATGTGGCGCTCGCGCGCTTCGCTGCGGTGGCACGCGCGATGGAGGTCACGAATCTGCGCACGGTGGCGACCGCCGCGGTGCGCGACGCGAAGAATGGCGGCGAACTGATCGCCGCGGCCCAGGCCTTGGGGCTTACGGTCGAGATGCTGTCGGGCAAGCAGGAGGCGCGCGCGGCGGGCGAGGGCGTGCTCTCCGCCATTCCGCAGGCCGACGGCATCGTCGGCGATCTCGGTGGCGGCAGCCTGGAGCTGGTCCGCGTTCGCGCCGGCAAGGTGGAGGACCGCGTGTCCTTCCCGCTCGGCGTGCTGCGTATCGCGGGGGCGCGTGCCAAGCGTGGCAAGGTGCTCGAACGGCTCGTCGCGCGGATGGTGCGCGAGGCGGGATGGACCGGAAAGGGCAAGGGGTTGCCGCTGTATCTCGTCGGCGGCTCATGGCGCGCGCTGGCGCGACTCGACATGACGCTCTCGGGCTATCCGCTGCCCGTGATCCACCAATATGTGATGACGCCGACGACCATCGCACAGCTCGGCCGGCGCGTGGCGCATTTGAGCAAGGCGCGGTTGAAATCGGTGGCGGGGCTGTCGTCGGGGCGCGCGGGAACGCTCGGCGACGCCACCGCATTGCTCGGCGTGCTGCTCCGCCAGATCGGCAGCAGCACGACCATCACCTCGGCGTTCGGCCTGCGCGAGGGGCTGCTCTATGGCGCGCTCGATGAGGAGACGAAGCGGCTCGACCCGCTGATCGTGGCGGCGCGCGAGGAGGGGCGGATCATCGGCCGCTTCCCCGAACATGGCGATCTGCTGGATGCGTGGATCGCGCCCCTGTTCGCGGGCCAGCCGCTCGCCGTCGCGCGGCTCCGCCACACCGCTTGCCTGCTGGCGGATGTGGGCTGGCGCGCCAATCCCGAATTCCGGGCCGAACGCGGCGTCGAGGTCGCGCTTCACGGCAATTGGGTGGCGATCGAGGCGAGCGGTCGCGCGATGCTGGCCCAGGCGCTCTACACCAGCCTGGATGGCGGGATGACCGCGCCCGACCCGGTGGGGCAACTCGCGAGCGCGGCCGAATTGCGGATGGCGTCCGCCTGGGGCCTCGCGATGCGACTCGGCCAGCGACTGAGCGGCGGCCTTGCTGGCCCGCTCCAATGCTCGCGCCTCACGCTGGAAAACGGCATTCTGACACTCGCGCTCAAGGATCGCGCGCTTTACGGCGAGGCCGTCGAAAAACGCCATCAGGCGCTAGCGGCCTTGTGGCAGGTCAAGGCCGTCGTCCGCGATCTCTGAGGCGCCCGCTCAGCCGTCTTCGGTTCGCGTCATCTTCAACTTGCCGCCGATCACGGCGAAGGCGAGGCGCCCCTCCACCAGATCGAGCGCATCGCGGCCGAACTGATCGAACCGCCAGCCCTCCAGCATGGGCAGCCCCGTGCGCACGCCCGCCGCCAGCGCCTCCAGTTCCTCCGTCCGCGCCAGCAGCTTGGAGGCGACGTCGATGTCGCGCGACCGAATCTTCAGCAGCAGCTTCAAGAGATCGGCGACGAGCGAACCTTCCTTGCCCATGCCGGGCTTGCGATCGTCGCGCGGCGGCATCTCGTCCGCCGTCATCGGCACCGCGCCCTCGATGGCCGCCATCAGCCGCGCGCCGATCTCGTTGGCCGCCCAACTCGCCGAAAGCCCGCGCACCTTCGCCAAATCGGCCTGACGTTTGGGCGGATGGCCGGCGATGTCAGCGATCGTCTCGTCCTTGACGATGCGGCCGCGCGGCAAGTCCTTGCCCTGCGCCTCCAGCTCGCGCCACCGGGCGATCGCGCGCAGCCGCCCGAGCAGATCGGGCTTCCGCCCCGAGACGCGCACGCGCTTCCATGCGAGCTCGGGATCGTTCGCGTAATTGGCGGGATCGCCCAGCCGCTCCATCTCCTGGTCGAGCCAGGTACCTCGACCGGTCTTCTTCAGGCGTTCGAGCATCTTGGGAAAGATCTTGGCCAGATGCGTCACGTCGCCGATCGCATATTCGATCTGCCGCGCGTCGAGCGGTCGCCGCGACCAGTCCGTGAAGCGCGCGCCCTTGTCGACCGCGATGCCCAGCCAGCTGTCGACCAGGTTCGAATAGCCGATCTGTTCGCCTTGCCCCAGCGCCATCGCCGCCACCTGCGTGTCGAACAGCGGGTGCGGCGTCTTGCCGGTCAGATTGTAGACGATCTCCAGATCCTGACCGCCCGCATGCACGACCTTCAGCACGTCCTCATTGTCGACCAGCAGGTCGAGCAATGGCTTCAGATCGATGCCCGGCGCCATGGGGTCGATCGCCGCGGCCTCGTTCGCATCGGCGATCTGGATCAGGCAGAGTTCAGGGTAATAAGTGCTCTCGCGCATGAATTCGGTGTCGACGCACACGAAGTCGGCTTCGGCCAGGCGGGTACACAGGTTCGCGAGCGTCGCGCTGTCGGTGATGAGCGGATGGATATGCATCGCCCGTCCATAGCGAGGGTCGTTCGGGTTGACAAAGGCGGGTCGGGCGAGGAAGCGCGGCGCCCATGAGCACCACCCTGCACGCCTACCGCACGCACACCTGCGCCGATCTCCGCCCCGAACAGGTCGGCCAGACGGTCCGCCTCTCCGGCTGGGTCCACAAGAAGCGCGATCATGGCGATCTCGTCTTCATCGATCTGCGCGATCATTACGGCATCACCCAGATCGTCACCGATGTGAGCGGCCCCGCCTTCGCCGTGATCGAGAAGCTGAAGAACGAAAGCGTCGTGACGATCACCGGCATGGTGACGGCACGCGCCGCGGACGTGGTGAACCCCAATCTTCCGACCGGCGCAATCGAAGTGCGCGCCGCCGAGGCCGTCGTCCAGTCCGCCGCGCAGGAGCTGCCGATGCCGGTGGCGGGCGACGCCGAATATCCCGAGGATATCCGGCTCCGCTACCGCTATCTCGATCTTCGCCGCGAGCGGGTCCATGCCAACATCATGCTGCGCTCCAAGGTCATCACCTCGCTGCGCCAGCGGATGGAAGGGCAGGGCTTCACCGAGTTCCAGACGCCCATTCTCACCGCGTCGAGCCCCGAGGGCGCACGCGATTATCTGGTGCCGAGCCGCGTCCATCCCGGCCGCTTCTACGCGCTGCCGCAGGCGCCCCAGATGTTCAAACAATTGCTGATGGTGGCGGGCTTCGACCGCTATTTCCAGATCGCGCCCTGTTTCCGCGACGAGGACGGTCGCGCCGACCGCAGCCCGGGCGAATTCTACCAGCTCGATTTCGAGATGAGCTTCGTGACGCAGGAGGATGTGTTCCAGGCGATCGAACCCGTCCTGCACGGCGTGTTCGAGGAATTCGCCGGCGAACGCTCGGTGTCGCCGAGCCCGTTCGTTCGCATCCCCTATCGCGAATCGATGCTGAAATATGGCAGCGACAAGCCCGATCTGCGCAACCCGATCGTCATCACCGACGTGTCGGAGCATTTTCGCGGCAGCGGCTTCGGCCTGTTCGACCGGATCGTTTCGGGCGGCGACGTGGTGCGCGCGATCCCCGCGCCGGGCACGGCGGGCAAGAGCCGCAAATTCTTCGACGATCTGAACGAATGGGCGCGCAGCGAGGGCCATGCCGGCCTCGGCTATATCACGCAGAAGAACGGCGAACTGGGCGGCCCCATCGCCAAGAACCATGGCGAGGAGGCGACGCGCAAGCTGATCGCGGACCTGGGACTCGGCCCCGATGACGGCATCGTCTTCGCCGCGGGCAAGGAACTCGCCGCGGCCAAGCTCGCGGGCGCGGCGCGCACCCGGATCGGTCAGCAACTGGAACTGATCGACGAAAATCGCTTCGAATTCTGCTGGATCGTCGATTTTCCGATGTTCGAATATGACGAAGACGCCAAGAAGGTCGACTTCAGCCACAACCCGTTCTCGATGCCGCAAGGCGAGATCGCGGCGCTGGAAAGCCAGGATCCGCTCGATATTCTTGCTTACCAATATGACATCGTCTGCAACGGCGTGGAGCTCTGCTCGGGCGCGATCCGCAACCACAAGCCCGAGATCATGTACAAGGCGTTCGCGATCGCCGGCTATAGCCAGACCGATGTCGACACCAATTTCGCGGGCATGATCAACGCGTTCAAATATGGCGCCCCGCCGCATGGCGGTGCCGCACCGGGCGTCGATCGGATCGTGATGCTGCTGGCGAACGAGCCCAATATTCGCGAGGTGACGCTGTTCCCGCTCAACCAGCGCGCCGAGGATCTGATGATGGGCGCGCCGAGCTTCGTGAGCGCCAAGCAGTTGCGCGAACTGAACCTGCGCTCGACGGCGGAAGTGGGCAAGCCGGTCGACAAGCTGGTGGCGCCGAACGCGGCGAACTGATCGAACGGCGCCGCTGCGTCGCCTTGGATGCGACGCAGCGGCGCTGCCTCAGGCGGCCTCGAACGCGCCGTCGTCGCCCAGGATGCGCAACTTGCCATCGGCGATCGCGAACACCGCGCCGTGCAGCGTCAGCGTGCCGGCCTCGATCCGTTCCTTGACGAACGGGAACGTCTGGAGGTTGGCGATCGACACCTTCACGCCCTCCTGCTCCAGCGCTTCCTGACCTTCGGCGCCGGTGCCATGCTCCGCGACGACGCGCTCGCGCGCCTCGTCCAGCAGCTTGATCCATGCGGCCACGAAACCGCCTTCGCCTGGGCGTGCATCGGTGAGGGCGCCCGAGAGCGACGCCTTCACGCCGCCGCATTGGCCATGACCGAGAACGAGGATCTCCTCGACCTCCAGGCTGGTGACGGCGAATTCGAGCGCGGCGGAAACGCCGTGCAGACCGCCGCTCGGATCGAACGGCGGTACGAGATTGGCGACGTTGCGGACGACGAACACCTCGCCCGGCCGCGTGCCGAAGATGGTGGCGGGATCGACGCGGCTGTCGGAACAGGCGATCACCATGATCCGCGGCGTCTGCCCGCCCGCCAGCTCGTTCCACCGTTCGCGCTCGTCGATCCACTCGTTACCGCGAAAGCGATAATAGCCGTCGATCAGATCCTTGAACTTTCTCATCCCACAAAAGCCCTTCGTTGTTTCGGCGCGTCACAGGCGCTATCTGCCCATGCATGAACGCCATGCCCCCTCTTCCGGCTCCCACCCGGCAACGCAAGCCCGACTGGATCCGCGTCAAGGCACCCACCTCCGCCGGGTTCGCCAAGACCCGCGAGCTGATGCGGTCGAAAAGCCTGACGACGGTCTGCGAAGAGGCGGCTTGCCCGAATATCGGCGAGTGCTGGTCGAAGAAGCACGCCACGGTGATGATCCTGGGGGACACGTGCACCCGTGCCTGTGCCTTCTGCAACGTCAAGACCGGCATGCCGCGCGCGGTGGATCCGATGGAGCCGCAGAATGTGGCCGATGCCGCGCTGCAGATGGGGCTGCAGCACATCGTCATCACCTCGGTCGATCGCGACGATCTGCCCGACGGCGGCGCATCGCAGTTCGTGAAGGTGATCGACGCGCTGCGCCGCACGACGCCCCACACCACGATCGAGATCCTGACACCCGATTTCCGCAACAAGGCGCAGGCCGCGGTGGAGTCGATCATCGCCGCGCGGCCCGACGTCTATAACCACAATCTGGAGACGGTGCCGCGGCTCTATCCCACCATCCGCCCCGGCGCGCGCTATTACGCGTCGCTGCGCCTGCTGGAGAGCGTGAAGCGTCATGATCCGTCGATCTTCACCAAATCGGGCGTGATGCTGGGGCTGGGCGAGGAACGGCTGGAGATCCATCAGGTGATGGACGACATGCGCTCGGCCGACATCGACTTCCTGACGATGGGCCAATATCTGCAACCCACCCCGCGCCATGCGAAGGTCGCCGAGTTCGTGACGCCCAAGGCGTTCGACGCCTATGCCGGAATTGCACGCGCCAAAGGCTTTCTGCTGGTGGCATCGTCGCCTCTCACCCGTTCGAGCTATCATGCCGGCGACGACTTCGCGCGCCTGCGCGCCGCGCGTGACGCCAGGCTCGGCCGTTCGCGCGCGGCCTGATGCCCAAGCACCACGAGACGCGGCATCTGCCCTACACCGCCGAACAGATGTTCGATCTGGTCGCCGATGTCGGCCGCTACGCCGAATTCCTGCCCTGGGTCATCGCGATGCGCGTCCGCAGCGACACGCCGACCGATACGCTGGCGGACATGGTCGTCGGCTTCAAGGGCTTGCGAGAAACCTTCACGTCACGCGTCGAGAAGGTCCGTCCCGACACGATCATGGTGGATTATGTCGACGGGCCGCTCAAATATCTGCGCAACGAATGGCGGTTCCGCAACGAGCCGGGCGGCTGCGCGGTGGAGTTCAGCGTGGATTTCGCGTTCAAGAACCGCATGTTCGAGATGCTGGCCGGCCAGGTGTTCGGTGCCGCCCTGCGGCGGATGATCGGGGCGTTCGAAGAACGGGCCGCCGTCCTCTACGGCGTCGGCAACAGCAGTTCGAGCGCGCACAGCGCCGCCTGAAGGCGGATGCCGCCACGGCCGATCTCGCCGAAGTCGCGGCGATCGGCATGGACGTCGGACGGATCGCCGCCGCGCTCGGCGCGCGCGAACACCACCGTGCCGACCGGCTTCTTCGCGCTGCCGCCGCCGGGGCCGGCGACCCCGGTGATCGCGACCGCGACATCGGCCCCGGATTGCGCCAGCGCGCCCTGCGCCATCCGCCACGCCACCGCGATCGAAACCGCGCCGAACGTGTCGAGCACATCCGCGCTCACCCCCAGCAGCGCCATTTTGGCGTCGTTCGAATAGGTGACGATCCCCGCCTCGAACACGTCGGAGGATCCCGGCAATTCGGTAAGCGCCGCCGAGACGAGCCCGCCGGTGCAGCTCTCGGCCACGGCGACCGTGCGGCCGAGCGCGCGATTGGCCTCGATGACGCGCCGCGCGGCGTCGACGAGCTCGGGTGGCAGGATCGTGTCCATCGTCATCGTCCGTCCGTGCACAGCGGCAGGTCAGGCACCGCGACGTTCTTGCCGCGCGCCTTCTGCGTCTTGAGGTAGCGAAGCGTCGCGACGACGATCCCGGCGGTGTTGCGCGGCGGGAGCGGATCGAGCAGCGTCACCAGCCGGTCGATCGTGCCGCAATCCTGCACCGCGATCCTTCCGACGATCAGCGGCACGATCGTGGTGACGATCAGCGGCCGGGCATATTCCGACTGGAGCAGGATCTCGACCATCGGATCGCTGAGCTTGACGATCGCACCGCGTGCCGCCGGCCATGCCCGGTCGGCCTCGGCCTGATAGCGGCCGATCATCGCGCCCTCAGGCTGGCGGATCAGGCTGGAAGGCGGCAATTGCGCCGCACAGACCCGGCCCGTCTCGCGCAGGATATCGGGCAGCGCGACGAGCGCCATTGCCTCCGCATCGCCTTCGGTCAGGCACTTCGTCTGCGCGGTCGCAGGAGCCGCGAGCGCCAGCGCCGCGATCAACGCGACGAGGCGCTTCATCGCGGCTGTTCCGGCAGCCGAATCGACGCGGCAGCCTGCGCGGCGATGCCCTCGCCGCGGCCCGTAAAGCCGAGGCGTTCCGTAGTGGTCGCCTTCACGCTCACGCGTTCGGGCGAGATTTCCAGCAACGCCGCGATGCGCGAAACCATCGCGGCACGGTGTGGGCCGATCTTCGGCGCCTCGCACATCAGCGTCAGGTCCACGAAATCAATTCGGCCGCCCTTGTCCGTGACGAGCTTGGCGGCGTGGCGCAGAAACCGGGCGGAGTCGGCGCCCTTCCACTGCGGGTCGCTGGGCGGGAAATGCGTGCCGATGTCCCCCGCCGCGATCGTGCCGAGCAGCGCGTCGGTGATCGCGTGAAGCGCGACATCGGCATCGCTATGGCCGGACAGACCCTTGTCGTGCGGGATCAGAACGCCGCCGAGCCAAAGCTCTTCGCCGGTTTCGAGCCGGTGCACGTCGAAGCCGGTGGCGGTGCGGAATTCCCAGGCGATCCGCGCCTCGGCCGCGGCGAAATCCTGCGGGTATGTGACCTTGTCGAGCATCGGATCGCCCTGCACCAAAGCGACGCTGCCGCCAAGCCGGCGCACCATCTGCGCGTCGTCGGTCGCGGCTTCGTCCGCCGGCCACGCCGCATGGGCGCGCCGCAGCGCCTCCAGACGGAAACCCTGTGGCGTCTGTATACGGACGAGACCGGTACGATCGACCACCGCGCCGAGCAGCGCATCGCCCCGCGCCAAGGTGTCGGCCACCGCCAGCGCCGGCGTGGCGCCGTCGTGCGTGTCCAGCGCGGCCAGCACGCCATCGATGACCGCAGCCGGGACGAAGGGTCGGGCGGCATCATGGATCAGCACATGATCCGCACCCATTCGCGTCGCCTCCGCCAGTCCGTTCGCCACCGACCCCTGGCGGGTGGCGCCACCCAGGACGAAATCCACATTGCCAAGCGCCGCACGGAGGCGCGGTTCGTCGCCACGGGCGATCACCACGAGCACGCCGTCGATCCCGGCATGGCCGGCGAACGCGGCATGGGCATGCGCGATCATCGGCCGGCCCGCCATGGCGGCATATTGTTTGGGAACATCGCCGCCGGCTCGGCTGCCCGAGCCGGCCGCGACGATCAGCGCGATGGTGCGCGGTTGGTCGGTCATGCGCCGTCTTTAGCCATCCCGGCGGCGCCTTGCCAGCACCGCCATCTTCGCGTATCTGCCCATTTTTCAGGCAGTATCGATGCGCAATCTCGCTCCTCTCCAGATCGGCCCCGTCCGGATCGAAAGCCCCGTCGTGCTCGCGCCGATGACGGGCGTGACCGACATGCCGTTTCGCACGCTCGTCCGCCGCTATGGCTCGGGGCTGAACGTCACCGAGATGATCGCGAGCCAGGCGATGATCCGCGAGACGCGGCAGTCGCTGCAAAAGGCGGCGTGGCACGCGACCGAGGAGCCGGTTTCGATGCAACTCGCCGGCTGTACCCCGCGCGAGATGGCGGAGGCGGCCAAGCTGAACGCCGATCGCGGCGCGGCGATCATCGACATCAACATGGGCTGCCCCGTGCGCAAGATCGTCAATGGCGATGCCGGATCGGCGCTGATGCGCGACATTCCGCTCGCCGCGGCGATCATCGACGCGACCGTTCGGGCCGTGGACGTGCCGGTCACGCTCAAGATGCGGATGGGCTGGTGCCACGATAGCCTGAACGCGCCCGAATTGGCACGAATCGCCGAGGATCTGGGCGTGAAGCTCATCACTGTCCACGGCCGCACACGCAACCAGATGTACAAGGGCACCGCGGACTGGGCGTTCATCCGCCGCGTCAAGGATGCCGTGTCCGTGCCGGTGATCGCCAACGGCGACATCTGCACGGTCGAGGATGCCGAAGCGGCCCTCGATCAGTCGGGCGCCGACGGTGTGATGATCGGCCGCGGCGCCTATGGCCGGCCGTGGCTGCTGGGGCAGGTGATGGCGTATCTGGCGACCGGCCGGCGCGTGCCCGATCCGTCGCTCGACGAACAATATCGCGTCATCGCCGAGCATTATGATGCGATGCTCGATCATTATGGTGACGAAACCGGCGTCAACATGGCCCGCAAGCATATCGGCTGGTACACGCGCGGGCTGCACGGATCGGCCGAGTTCCGCAACCGCGTGAACCAGATCGCCGACCCGAAGGTAGTGAAGGCCATGCTCGCGGAATTTTACGCGCCCTGGCGCCAGCTTGCTGCCGCCTGAAGCAGCCCGGGTGGGGACGGGGCGGGGGCGCCCGGGGTTCGGCGAACTCATGGCCGCGCTTCCCGTGGCCGTGATCGTGATCGATCCGGACGACCGCATCGCCCATGCCAATGCGCAGGCCGAACAACTGCTCAACTTGTCCGAACGGCTGATGCTGGGGCAACCGCTCAGCGCGATCATGCCGTCGCCGCCCGCCGCCCAGGGTCTCGATCGCCAAGCGCTGGCCGTGTTCGACGTGGAGATCGCGACCGTGCGCGGGGTAAAGCTGCGCGTCGATTTCGCCGAAGCCGAGATCGCCGATTATCCCGGGTGGCGCGCCATCGCGCTTCACCATGCGGCCACCGCGCGCCGGCTCGGCCATTCGGCCGACCGGGCCGGCGGTGCGCGCGCGGCGGTCGGCGCAGCCGCCATGCTCGCGCACGAGATCAAGAACCCGCTTTCGGGCATCCGCGGTGCTGCGCAGTTGTTGGGCGCCGGCGAACTCACCACGCTCATCACCACCGAAGTCGATCGGATCGCCGCGTTGATCGATCGCATGCAGGATTTCAGCGACACGCGTCCGCTGCCGCTGGCGGGCGAGAACATCTATCCGCTGCTCAGCCACGCCCGCGCGCTGGCACTGGCGGGGTTCGCGCGCGGGATCAGCGTGGAGGAACGATTCGATCCGTCGCTGCCGCCCGCACGGATCAACCGCGACGCGCTCTTGCAGATCCTCATCAACCTTCTGAAGAACGCGCGCGAAGCCGTTCGCAACGAACGTCATCCCCGGATCGTGGTGACCACCGCCTATCGCCATGGGCTCGCGCTCAGTCTCGCACCCGGCAAGCCGCGCCGCCCCTTGCCGATCGAGATCTGCGTGATGGACAACGGGCCAGGCGCACCCGCCGACATCGCCGAACACCTCTTCGATCCGTTCATCTCGGGCCGCCCGGAAGGCCGGGGTCTCGGGCTGGCTCTGGTCGACAAGTTGACCCACGACATGGAAGGCATCGTGCAATATGCGCGAGAAGGCGAGACGCCGATGACCGTGTTCCGCCTGCTACTGCCCAGGGCGGCGGCATGACGCGCGTGCTGGTGGTGGACGACGACGCGGCGATCCGCACCGTCGTGGCGCAGGCGCTGCGCCGCGAGGGCCATGAGGTGGTGCCCGTCGAAAGTCTCGCGCGGATGGAGCAGGCACTGTCGCAGGCGCTTCCCGACGTGCTCGTCACCGATGTCGTTTTGCCCGACGGCGACGGCCTCGAACGTGCCCGGGACGTGGCGATCCGCTATCCTCAGTTGCCGATAATCATCCTATCGGCCCAGAACACGCTGACCACCGCGGTGCGCGCGGCGGAGGTCGGCGCCTATGACTATCTGCCCAAGCCGTTCGATCTGGACGTGCTCGCGCGTGCCGTGCGCGGCGCGCTGGCGCGCGGCGCTCTGGCCGCGGACGAAGGGCTCGGCGCGGACGATCGCGCACTGCCGCTGATCGGCCGGTCGCCGGCGATGCAGGACGTGTATCGCACCATCGCGCGTGTCGTGTCGAACGACCTGACCGTGCTCGTGTCCGGCGAGTCGGGAACGGGCAAGGAGCTGGTGGCGCGCGCCATCCACGATCTGGGGCAGCGCCGCGGCGGTCCGTTCGTCGCGATCAACATGGCCGCGATCCCGCGCGAATTGATCGAGGCGGAGCTGTTCGGCCATGAGCGCGGGGCGTTCACCGGCGCCGCGGCGCGCAGCGCGGGCCGCTTCGAGCAAGCCGCCGGGGGCACGCTGTTCCTCGACGAGATCGGCGACATGCCGATGGACGCCCAAACGCGTCTGCTGCGCGTGCTGCAATCGGGAGAGTTCACCAGCGTCGGTGGCGCGCGGTCGATCCGCGCCGATGTGCGGATCGTCGCGGCGACCAACCGGGCGCTGGCGCAGGCCGTGGCAGGCGGGCAGTTTCGCGAGGACCTGTTCTACCGGCTGAACGTCGTGCCGATCGCGTTGCCGCCCTTGCGCGAACGCCATCACGACATCGCGCTGCTGGCCCGGCATTTCCTCGATCACGCAGCGAACGAAGGTCTGCCGCGCCGCCAATTGGCCGCAGAGGCGATCGCGGCGCTCGAGGCGTATGACTGGCCGGGCAATGTGCGCGAGCTCGAAAATCTGATGCGGCGCCTGGCCGTGCTGGCCCGGGACGAGCGGATCGACGCGGAAGCGGTTCGCGGCATGATCGGCGGCAGCGCGCCGGCGGTCGAGACGGCCGATACGGGGATCGCCGACGCGGTTCGCGCCCTGATCGAGCGGATCGCGCGCGAGCGCCCCGGTGCGCTTGACGATGGCAGTCTTTACGACCGGGTGATCGGCGAGGTCGAGCGGCCCTTGATCGAGGCGATGCTCGCGCGCCATGGCCGCAACCAGCTTCGTGCGGCGCGCGCACTGGGAATCAACCGCAACACCTTGCGCAAGCGGCTGGATACGCTTGGTATCAGCACCGAGCCGGGATGAAAGGGCTCAGCCCTGCATCGATTGCGGCAGATTGTGGTTTCGCGGCAACGGTGGACGTTGTATTGCGGCAACGATGATCGCCGACGCGACGCCCTACATCGACGACGGCGAGCAGCCCGCGCGCTTCTCGATCACGCCTGCCTTGGAGCTGATCGTGCTGGGCGTGGCCGGCGCGATCGCGGTGGCGAGCTATTTCGTCGTGCGGGGCGAACTTGCCTCGTCAACGCCACTGACGCCTGCGGTTGTGGCCTCTTTGCTTGTCGCAAACATGGTGCCGGGAATTGCTCTCCTCGTCTTGATCGGGCGAAGGGTGGCGCGACGCAAGGCAGCCAAGTCGCCCGTTGGCGGCAACGGCCAGTTGCACGTACGCCTCGTGGTTCTTTTTTCATCGGTGGCTGCGATCCCGATGATCCTCGTTGCGATCATAGCCTCGCTGTTGTTTCAATATGGCGTGGAATTCTGGTTCTCGGATCGTGCGCGCGGCATGTTG
Organism: Sphingomonas sp. CROZ-RG-20F-R02-07; assembly: GCF_022662335.1. GTDB lineage: Bacteria > Pseudomonadota > Alphaproteobacteria > Sphingomonadales > Sphingomonadaceae > Sphingomonas. Next base: position 539,397 of record NZ_JAKNQJ010000001.1, read on the forward strand.
GAGAATGCCCAGAGTCTTGCAAAAGCTTCCTACTCGGAATTGCTACGGTATGTGGATAACGAGAACGTTGCCATGGCTAACGATGTCAGCCGGATGCTTCTCGAGAAACACTGGATGCCAGACAGCCAGCAGTTTATAGCACTGTTCGGCCAAGATGTGTTTCAGCGCAGTCTGTCAGGAGCGGTTTTATTCTCGATAACACCTTCAGGAGAGATCCACACCGAGGCCTTGGTCAAGAATTCCGACCGTAGCCCGGTTCAGGACATTGACGCACGCGAGATGCGGACCATCCTGCAAGGAGCGCCCAGCGTGGCGGGTACCGACTCGCTGCGTACCCACTCGATAACCCGTGTGTTGGGCACGCCACTCTTTCTCTATGCGACCCGAGAGGGCGGGGCCAAAGTCATGGCGGAGCGCATGGAGCGTGCGCGGGCTGTGTTCACCGATTACCGGACGCTGCTGTATCGTTCGCGAGCGATTCAGCTTCGCTTCAACATCGCGCTTCTTGCACTCTCTTTGTTCGTCGTCGCAATCGTGGTGTTCGTGGCCTTGACCGTCGCCGATCGCCTCGTACGGCCGGTCAACGAACTGGTCGACGCCGCGCGGCGTGTGGAAGGCGGGGACCTTACCGCGCGCGTGCCCGATCCCCGCACGCGCGACGAAGTCGGCACGCTCGCCAAGGCGTTCAACCAGATGACGGGGCGACTTCAGGAGCAGAACACCGCGCTCGTGACCGCCAACGACCAGCTCGACAGCCGTCGCGCGCTGATCGAAGCGGTGATGAGCGGCGTGTCGGCGGGGGTGATCGCCACGACGCCCGATGGCATCGTGAGGATCGCGAACAGTTCGGCCGCGGCCTTGCTCCACGCCGGCGATGACGGGCTCGCCGGACAGCCTCTGGCGGCGCGCGCACCGGAACTCGGCGCGCTGATCGTGGAAGGCGCGCGCGAAGCAATCGTCCAGGTGGGGGAGGGTGCCGAGGCCCGAACGCTTGCAGTGCGGATCGCCCGGACGGATGCCGGGCCGATCCTCACCTTCGACGATATCACGCAGCAATTGCTCGATCAGCGGCGGGCCGCCTGGTCCGACGTCGCCCGGCGGATCGCGCACGAGATCAAGAATCCGCTGACGCCGATCCAACTGGCGGCCGAACGCCTCCAGCGCCGCTATGGCGCCAAGATCGAGGGTGACGATGGCACGTTCACGCGGCTGACGGACACGATCGTTCGGCAGGTGGGCGATCTGCGGCGGATGGTCGACGAATTCTCGTCGTTCGCGCGCATGCCCAAGCCCGTATTCCGAGAAGAATCGTTGGTCGATGCGGCACGCCAGGCGCTGTTCCTGCACGAGGTCGCGCACCCCGGTATCCGTTTCGCGCTGGTGCACGACGATCCCGGTCCCAATCTCGTTTGCGATCGGCGCCAGATCGGCCAGGCGCTGACCAATATCGTCAAGAACGCGGTCGAGGCGATCGAGGCGAAAGGCGGCGACGGCGGCACGGTGACGATGACGCTCACCGAAGAGCCCGGGCACGGCATCGGGATCGCGGTCGCGGACTCGGGCGTCGGCCTTCCTGCCGAGCGGGATCGGATCATCGAACCCTATATGACGACGCGCGCGCGCGGCACCGGGCTGGGGCTCGCGATCGTCAAGAAGATCATCGAGGAACATCATGGGACGATCCAGTTTTCGGATCGCCCCGGCGGCGGCACGGTCGTCACGATGATGTTCGACGTGGCCGCACTCGCTGCGCTCGATCAGGGGGCGTCGACGCCCGAGCTGGCAGGGGAGGGCCAGCTCGCTGCACTTACTCGAAACCGGATGATGGGCTGATGGCACTCGATATTCTCGTCGTGGATGACGAACGCGACATCCGCGAGCTCGTCGCCGGCGTGCTGGAGGACGAGGGCTATGGCACGCGTTCCGCCGGCGACAGCGACTCCGCGCTGGAAGCCATCGCCGTACGGCGGCCCTCGCTCGTGCTGCTGGATGTGTGGCTTCAGGGATCGCGGCTCGACGGGCTCGAACTGCTGGAGGAGATCAAGCGGCGCGATCCCTCGATCCCGGTGCTGGTGATCTCGGGCCATGGCAGCATCGACACGGCGGTGGCCGCGATCCGGCGCGGCGCGGTCGATTTCATCGAAAAGCCGTTCGAGGCCGAACGCCTGCTGTTGATGGTGGAACGCGCCACGGAAACCGAGCGACTGAAACGCGAAGTCGCGTCGTTGCGCGCCAGTGTGGGCCGCGAGGATGATCTGACCGGCAGTTCGGGCGCCATCAACGGCGTTCGCGCGACGTTGAAGCGGGTGGCGGGAACGGGCAGCCGCGTGCTGCTGATGGGCGGCGCCGGCGTCGGCAAGGAGGTCGCCGCCCGCCTGCTCCACGGCTGGAGCCAGCGCGTGAGCGCGCCGTTCGTGATCGTCAGCGCGGCGCGGATGACGCCCGAACGGGTCGACGAGGAGCTGTTCGGCGTCGAGGAAAGCGGCGATCTCGTGCGCCCCGGCCTTTTCGAGCAGGCGCATGGCGGCACGCTGTTCCTCGACGAGATCGCCGACATGCCCATCGCGACGCAGGCGCGGATCCTGCGCGTGTTGACCGACCAGAGCTTCAGCCGGGTCGGGGGTACGCGCACGGTGAAGGTCGATGTGCGCGTCGTCTCTGCCACCGCGCGCGATCTGGTCGAAGAGATCGCCGCCGGGCGGTTTCGCGAAGATCTCTATTACCGGCTCAATGTCGTGCCCGTCGTCATCCCGCCGCTGGCCGACCGGCGCGAAGACATCCCCGCGCTCGTCGCGCATTTTCTCGCGCATTACGCCTCGGAACGTCGCGTGCCGACGCCGGAGATCGCGCCCGATGCGGTGGTGGCGATGCAATCCTATGATTGGCCGGGCAATGTCCGCCAGTTGCGCAACGTGGTGGAACGGACGATCATCCTCGCGCCGGGCGACCGGGTCGGCCGGATCGACCTCGACATGCTGCCCGCTGAGGTTCTGGGAGAACAGGCGAGTGGCGGCGGCGGCGGCTCGGGCGCGATCATGGGCACGCCGCTGCGCGAAGCCCGCGAGACGTTCGAACGCGAATATCTGCGGGTGCAGATCCGGCGCTTCTCGGGCAATATCTCCCGAACTGCGAGCTTCATCGGGATGGAGCGATCCGCGCTTCACCGCAAACTGAAGCTGCTCGGCATCACCGAAACGCGTGACGATTGAGGGCGTCGGGGTGGACGAAGCGCCTCGCCAACCATAAGTACCGCGCGTCGCCCGTAACGGGCGCAACTCCGACGCCGAGGAACGGCGCTATCGCGGGAAACATCCCGCCAAGAACAAAGGGCTAAGCATGGCCGAGAAACCGGGATCGCTTCAGGATCAATTCCTCAACGCGCTCCGCCGATCCAAGAGCCCCGTCACGATGTTCCTCGTGAAGGGCGTGAAGCTCCAGGGGATCGTGACCTGGTTCGATAATTTTTCCGTGCTGCTGCGCCGCGACGGGCAGTCGCAACTCATCTACAAGCACGCCATCTCCACCATCATGCCGTCCGGCGCGATAGATATCGCCGCCATCGTCGAGAGCGCTGCGGAGGGGCAGAAGAAGAACCCGCTGCTTCAGGAAATCTTCCTGAACGCGGTGCGCAAGTCCGATGCGAGCGTGACGATGTTCCTCGTCAACGGCGTGATGCTCCAGGGCTATATCGCGGGCTTCGACCTGTTCTGTATGCTGTTGCAGCGCGAGGGACTCGCGCAGCTCGTCTACAAGCATGCGGTTTCGACCATCCAGCCTTCGCAGCCGTTGAACCTGGCCGAAGAAGCGACCGGTTCGGACGAGGATTGAGTACGGGTTTCGAACGCGATCGGGACGAGTTTGCGCGGGGTACGCGCGCCATCGTCGTGTTGCCCGATCAGGGCGATCCACTGCGCGACGCGGGCGCACGGCTTGAGGAAACCGCGGGGCTGGCGGCCGCGATCGGGGTCGAGGTCACCGAAAAGATCGCCTATCGCGTCCGTACGCCGCGTGCGGCGACGCTGATCGGCAGCGGTCAGGCCGACCTGCTCGCCGTCGAGGTCCAGCAGGAAGAAGCGGGGCTCGTCGTCTTCGATGCCAGCCTGTCGCCGATCCAGCAGCGCAATCTCGAGACCATCCTGAAGACCAAGGTGATCGACCGGACCGGGTTGATCCTCGAAATCTTCGGGGAACGCGCGGCCACGGCCGAGGGGCGACTGCAGGTCGAGCTGGCGCATCTGGATTATCAGGCGGGGCGGCTGGTGCGCAGCTGGACCCATCTCGAGCGGCAGCGCGGCGGCTTCGGCTTCCTCGGCGGCCCCGGTGAGACCCAGATCGAGGCCGATCGTCGCCTGATCCGAGATCGCATGGCCAAATTGCGCCGCGAACTCGATCAGGTGAGCCGCACGCGCGGCCTTCATCGCGACCGGCGCCAGCGCGCGCCCTGGCCGGTGATCGCGCTCGTGGGCTATACCAATGCCGGAAAGTCGACGCTGTTCAACCGGCTGACGGGCGCCGACGTCATGGCCGAAAACCTGCTGTTCGCCACGCTCGACCCGACGCTGCGCCAGATCCATTTGCCGGGGATCGACAAGGCGATCCTGTCCGACACGGTGGGCTTCGTATCCGACCTGCCGACCCAACTCGTCGCCGCGTTCAAGGCAACGCTCGAAGAGGTGGTGTCGGCCGACCTGCTGATCCATGTCCGCGACATCGCGCATCCCGATACGGAGGCGCAGCGGGCCGATGTCGAGACGGTGCTGACCGAACTCGGCGTCGACGAACAGACGCCGCGCTTCGAGGTGTGGAACAAGCTCGACCTGCTGCCGCCCGAGGAGCATCAGGCCGCGGTCGCCAAAGCCGATCGCGATCCCGATCTCATCGCGATCTCGGCGTTGAGCGGGGAAGGGGTGCCCGCGCTGATCGAGCGCGTCGCGGCCAAGCTGACGGGTGCGCACCGGCGTTACACGATCGAACTCGACGCTGGCGACGGTGCCGCGGCGGCGTGGCTGCACGCGCATGGCAAGGTGATCGATCAGAGCGCCGATGACCTGAAGGCGACGTACACCGTGCGGATGTCGGACGCCGATTTCGATCGCTTCAGCCGCCGCGGCGCTTGACGGCCTGCCAGAGCGCTTCCTTCGCATCGAGGTCGAGCGCGGCGAAATCCTTGCCGCCATCGGCCTCGATCGCGCGGAAGCGGCGCTCGAACTTCGCGTTGCCCGCGCGCAGTGCCGCTTCGGGATCGATGCCGCGATGCCGCGCCCAGTTCACGACCGCGAAGAGCAGATCGCCGAACTCTTCCTCGATCGTTTCCGCCGGTGCTTCGTCGATCTCGGCGATTTCCTCGATCACCTTGCCGCGCGGGCCGTCGGCTTCGGGCCAATCGAAACCGACCCGTGCGGCACGCTTTTGCAACTTTTCGGCGCGAGACAAGGCAGGCAGGCCGATCGCCACGCCCGCCAGCGCGCTGGCATCGGCCTTGCCGGCCCGTTCGGTGGCTTTGATCGTCTCCCAACCGGGCGATGTGGTCGCGCCGCCGAAGATATGCGGGTGGCGGCGCTCCATCTTGTCGCCGATCGCAGCGGCGACGTCGGCGAGGGAAAACAGCCCGGCTTCCTCGGCGATGCGGCTGTGGAACACCACCTGGAGCAGGAGGTCGCCGAGTTCGTCCTTCAGATCGGCGGCATCGTCACGCGCGATCGCATCCGCGACTTCATAGGCTTCCTCGATCGTGTAAGGCGCGATCGTCGCCCAGGTCTGCACGCGATCCCATTCGCAACCATTCAGGGGGTCACGCAGACGCGCCATGATATCCACGAGCCGCTCGATCATGTCGCATCTCCAAAACCGATAATATACATTATGTAAGTTACGGATCTATCGATTGAGGTCGAACGTCAGTCCGTCATAGCCCGGTTCGATCCCCCCCGGCAGCTCCACCGCCAGCGTCGCATAGTCCATCGTCTGATCCATATGGATCAGCGCGGTTCGATCCGGGCGAAGGCGCTCGACCCATTCGAGCACCGTTTTGAGGTTCGCATGCGTCGGATGCGGCCGGCGGCGGAGCGCGTCGGCGATCCAGACGTCCAGCCCTTCATACAGCGTCGCCATCTCGGGCGTCACGTGGCTGAAATCCGTCGCATATCCGACGGCCGCGCCACCGGCCTCGAAGCGCAATCCTGCCGAGCGGATATTGCCATGTGGCTGATCCACCACACGCACCGTGATCCCGCCGATCGTCAGCATGTCCGGCAGGATCGCCGCCGCGATCGTCGGCGGATAGCCCGTGCGCCCGGCAAACGCATAGGCGAAGCGTGCCGTGATCGCATCCAGCACCTCGGCCCGCGCATAGCCGCGCACCGGATGGCCCATCGCGTGATAGACCTGCCGCAGATCATCGATGCCATGGCAGTGATCGGCGTGATCGTGCGTCCAGATCACCGCGTCGATCCGCGCCACATCGGCCGCCAGCAGCTGCTCGCGCATGTCGGGCCCGGTGTCGACGAGGATCGTCGTGCCGTCATGCTCCACCAGCAACGACGCCCGCGTCCGGCGATTGCGCGGCTCGGCCGGATCGCATTCACCCCAATCATTGCCGATCCGCGGCACACCGGACGATGTGCCCGAGCCGAGGATGCGGACCTTCATGCGCGCGTCCGGGCGAAGAGCGTGTGGAAATTCTCCGCCGTGCGCGCGGCTAGCGTTTCAGCATCTTCCCCCCGCAGCTTTGCGAGGAAGGCCGCGGTATCGGCGACGAAGCCCGGCTCGCCCGGCTTCCCGCGATGCGGCACGGGCGCGAGAAACGGCGCGTCGGTTTCGATCAGCAGCCGGTCGATCGGCAACCGTGCGGCGGTGTCCTGAATATCGCGCGCGTTCCTGAACGTCACGATCCCCGAGATCGAAATGTAGAAGCCCAGCGCCAAGGCGTGATCGGCGAATGCGCCGCTCGCGGTGAAGCAATGGATCACCCCGCCGAAGCGCCCCTTCCCCATTTCCTCGGTCAGGATCGCGGCGGTATCCTCCTCGGCATCGCGGGTGTGCACGACGATCGGCAGCCCCGTCTCGCGGGCGGCCGCGATGTGCGCGCGAAAGCTCGCCTGCTGGCGTACGCGGTCGGACCGTTCGTAATGATAGTCGAGGCCCGTTTCGCCCAGCCCCACCACGCGGGGCTGCCGCGCGCGTTCGATCAACCGTGCGACGCCCACATCCGGGTGCGCGTCGGCCTCATTGGGATGGATGCCGATCGTCGCCCAGACGTCCGGCTCGCGCATGGCAGTGGCGAGCACCGCATCCCATTCGCTCTCCCGGGTGGCGATGTTGAGCATGGCGGTCACGCCGCGCGCGCGCGCGCGTTCGAGCACCGCCTGCTGCTGTTCGAAGACACCCTCGTAATTGAGGTGGCAGTGGCTGTCGGCGAGCATCAGCCGGCCTCCACCGGAAGTTCGAGCCGGGGGAAGATCGGGCTCGGCGGGGCGATCCGGTGGGTCGCGGCCGCCCGATCGTACCAGCGGTCATCGTCGATCGCGGCATGGGCGCGCTGGTCGGCGCCGATCTGATCGAGCATCCGCGCGGCCGATCCGGGTACCACCGGCAGGATCGCGATCGCGAGCATGCGGATCGCCCGGATCAGCGTGCCGAGCACGGCGTGCATCCGCTCGGGATCGGTCTTGCGCAACGCCCAGGGCGCCTGCGCATCGATATATTGGTTGCAGGCGAACACGCCGCGCATCCAGGCCTCGATGCCTTGCGCGAGTGCGAGATCCTCGAACGCGGATTGGAGCGCCGCACATGCCACGACGACCTCCTCGATCAGCATCGCATCGGCCGGATCGCTGCGCCCCAGCGCGGGGAACGCGCCGTCCAGATTCTTGGCGACGAACGACAGCGTTCGCTGCGCCAGATTACCGAAGCTGTTGGCCAGCTCGGCATTCACGCGCGTGACGATCGCTTCGGCCGAATAGGATCCGTCCTGCCCGAAGCTCACATCGCGCAGCAGGAAGTATCGCAGCGCATCGACGCCGAATGCCTCGGCCAGCTCGCCGGGAGCCACCACATTGCCGAGCGACTTCGACATCTTCTCGCCGCGATGAAGCAGGAAACCATGGCCGAAGACCTGCTTGGGCAAGGCGATGCCGGCCGACATCAGAAATGCCGGCCAATAGACGGCATGGAAGCGCACGATGTCCTTGCCGATCAGATGGAGGTCGGCAGGCCAATAGCGCCATTCCGCAGCCGCATCGGGATAGCCCAGCCCGGACAGATAATTGGTGAGCGCATCGACCCACACATACATCACATGGCCGTCGGAACCGGGAACCGGCACGCCCCAGTCGAAGCTGGTGCGCGAGATGGACAGATCGGACAGGCCCCCTTCCACGAAGCGGATCACCTCGTTGCGGCGGCTCTCCGGCCGGATGAAATCGGGGTTCGCGGCGAAATGGTCGAGCAGCGGCTGTTGATAGGCGGAGAGGCGGAAGAACCAGCTTTCTTCTTTCGTCCATTCGACTGGCGTGCCCTGTGGCGACAGGCGCGCGTCCCCCTCACCGATCAGCTCCTTTTCGTCGTAGAACGCCTCGTCGCGCACCGAATACCAGCCTTCGTAGCGGCTGGGATAAAGATCGCCCTTCTCCGCCATCGCGCTCCAAAGCGCTTGGCTCGCGCGGTGATGGCCGGGCTCGGTGGTGCGCAGGAACCGGTCATAGGAGATATCCAGCGCGTCGCACATCGCCCTGAAATGCGACGACATTTCGTCCGCCAAAGCACGGACTTCCACGCCCGCCCCCCGCGCGGCCTGAACCATCTTGAGGCCGTGTTCGTCGGTGCCGGTCTGAAAGCGGACGTCGCGCCCGGCCTGACGCTGGAAGCGGGCGATGGCATCGGCGGCGATCGCCTCATAGGCGTGGCCGATATGCGGGCGGCCGTTGGGATAGCTGATCGCGGTGGTGATGTAATAGGGTTCGGCCATGCCGATGCCCTAACCAATCGGATCCTTCAGGTGAAGCCCGGCGACGATGCCGCCGATTTCGAATATGGTGGCTTGCGGATCGAGCGACAGCCCGATCGCGGCGCCGGCGATCTCGCGCACCTTGGCATGCGCGGCGATGGCATCGGCGAGCGCGGGCCCGGTGCGCTGCCTTGCGGTTCGGGCGATGAAGCTCGGAACGCGTTCGAGGAAGGCGGCATAACGTGGCGCGGCCGCTTTCCCGGCCAGCGCCTTGGCCAGCGCCGCCCGGCGCGCGTTGTTCGGATCTCCCTCCGCGAGGCCGGCGATCGCGGCGTCCAGGCCGGCGATATCCAGCCCTGCATAGCGCAGCGCCTTGCCCGGCGCGCCGTCCGCCGCCCGCACCAGCGCCTCCACCTCGGCGTTCTCCGCCTCGGGGCGGAGCTCACGAATCGCCGCGGCGACATCCTCGTCCGACAGCCGTTCGAAGCGGAGCAGCCGGCAGCGCGAGCGGATCGTCGGCAACAAGCGACCGGGCGCATGGCTGACGAGCAGGAAGATCGTTCCGGCGGGTGGCTCCTCGAGATTCTTGAGCAGCGCGTTGGCACCGCCGCGTTCGAGATCGTCGATCGAATCGATCAACACGACGCGCCGCGAACTCATCGACGGCGCGGTCGCGAACAGCGGCTGCAACGTGCGCACCTGCGCGATCGTGACGCTCCGTGCGAGATCCTGATCCGGCTTTTCCGCATCTTTGGGAAGCCGGGAAAGGATGCGGAAATCGGGGTGCGATCCTGCATCGACCAACGCGCGGGTACGCGGCATCGGCGCCCCCTCGCCCGCCGCCTCGCCGAGCATCCGGATCGCCGCCTCGCGCGCGTATCGCGCCTTGCCGACGCCCTCGGGGCCGGCGAACAACCATGCGTGATGGAGCGTTCCGCCCCGTGACGCCGCCGCAAAGGCCGCGTGCGCCGGGGCATTGCCGTAGATCGGCGTCACGGCGTCACAGGAACGACTTCAGCCCCGCCCAGGCACGGCCGAAGAAACCGGCGGCCGCGACATCCTTGTCGGCGACGAGCGGCAGCCGCTGTTCGGGCACGTCCGGCGACGACACGACCAGATCGGCGATGTGCTGCCCGGCCTTGATCGGCGCCTTGATCGGACCTTCGTACACGACCTTGGCCTGCATCACCGGCACCGCACCCGCGGGCAGCGTGACCGTCAAGGCGTTCGCCGCAACGAGCCCGACCGTGGCGGAGTCGCCGAGTTGAACCTCGGCGGTTTCGACCTTCCGGCCCTTGGCGACCAGCGGCTTGGCCTGCCAGGCGCGGAACCCCCACTCCATGAAGCGAACCGACTCCTCGATTCGCTGGTTGAAGCTCGACAGCCCGGCCATCACCATCACGAGGCGGCGACCGTTTTGCTGGGCGGAGCCGGTGAAGCCATAGCCCGCTTCGTCGGTATGCCCGGTCTTCAGGCCATCGGCCCCGGCGACGCGGCCGAGCAGCGGATCACGATTGGCCTGCGTGATGTCCGTGCCGGCGCCGAGCGTCTTGCCCCAAGTGAAATTGGGAAGGGAGTAGAACTTCTTGTAGAGGTCGGGAAAGTTCGTGATCGTCGCGGATGCCAGCTTGGCGAGGTCGCGCGCCGTGACATAGGTCACGCCATTGTCGGGCCAGCCATTGGCGGTGCCGAAATGGCTGTTCGTCAGACCGAGCTGCTTCGCGCTGTCGTTCATGCGGCTGACAAAACCTTCTTCGGTGCCCGAAATCCCCTCGGCGAGCACGACGCAGGCGTCGTTGCCCGACAGCGTGACGATGCCCTTCAGAAGATTCTCGACGCTGACATTCTCGCCGGTCGCCAGGAACATCGTCGATCCGGCTTTGGGTCCATGCCACTTCGCCCATGTCTCCGGGCGGACCGGGAAGGTCTGGTCGAGCTTCAGTTCGCCTTTGCGGATCATGTCGAACGCGACATAGACCGTCATCATCTTGGCCATCGAGGCGGGCGGCATGCGCTTGTCCGCATCGCGGCTGTAGAGCACCGCGCCCGACGACAGGTCCTGCAGATAGGCGATCGGCGCCGGCGTCTGAAACTGCGGTGCCGCCGCCATCGTGGGCACGGCCAGCAACGCGGCGATAACGGGGGCGGCGATCAGCTTGTTCATGGGGGCGGGTCCGTGGCGTTTGGAGAAGCGATGGGATTGGCGGCGAATGGCCAAGGCCGCCATAACCCTCGAAGAACCCGCCGTCACGCGTTAGCGCGCGACGGCGTCGGCGAGCAGCCCCACCGACAGCGCGTAGAAATTCGAGCAGTTGTAATCGAGGATCACGCGGTAGTTGCTGGTGAGCAGATAGGCCGTGGCACCCGGGCCATCGGGCTCGAATAGGGTCGCCATCACATGGTCGCCGGGCCAGATGCCCGATTGGGGCGCGATCCCGAGCGCCCGCCATTCGGCCATCGTCCGCCAGCCGCTGGCGCGCGCGAACACGCGTGGGCAGCGCGGCGAAACCAGCCGATTGGCGACCTGAGACCGATCGAACCCGCCCGGCACCGTCACGGCGATGCCCCAGGGCTGCCCCGTGCGCCAACCGGCATCGACGAAGTAATTGCCGATCGAGGCCAGGGTGTCCGCCTCGCTGTTCCAGATGTCGACCCGGCCATCGCCATCGCCGTCGCGGCCGACGCGCAGATACACCGAAGGCAGGAACTGCGGATTGCCGGTCGCACCCGCCCAACTGCCCTTCAGCCGTTCGCGCGGCACGCCGCGATCGATCATCTTGAGCGCGGCGATGAACTCGCCGGCGAACAAAGGCCGGCGCCGTCCGTCATAGGCCAGGCTGGCGAGCGACCGGAGGAGGTCGAAATTGCCCGTATAGGCGCCGTAGTTCGTCTCATGCCCCCAGATCGCGACCATGATCGATTCGGGAACGCCCGTCTCGCGCTCGATCGTCTGGAGCCGCCATCGCTGCGCGCGATAGACGCTCTGGCCGCGCGCGATGCGGGCAGCGTCGACATGCTGCGTCCGATAGGGCGCGAACATCGATACCGGGCCGTACACGTCGCTACCCGGTTGCTGGCGATCGAGATCGACCACCCGCTGGTTGAGCGTCAGCGTCGGAAACACGGCATCGGCGGTCTGGCGCGACACGCCTTGCGCAAGCGCCTGGGTGCGGAGCACCGAGAGATAATCCTGGAAGCCGTTGTCCTGGCTGGTAGCCGGTTCCTGTGCGCAGGCCGGCCCCGCCAGCATCAGCGCCAAGGCCGTGCCGAATGCCCGCAACGCCATATCGATCCGTTTTATCCCACCCATGCGAACGAGAGTGGCACAGTGGCACGGATGCCGGAACCCCGCATCGTCGCAGCGCTTGCACAGACCGGCGCGAGGCGCCTATCGGAGCAGCCGAGGAACGGTGGCCGAGTGGTTTAAGGCAGCGGTCTTGAAAACCGCCGTGGGTGCAAGCCCACCGTGGGTTCGAATCCCACCCGTTCCGCCACTTCAGTCCCAAGCTGGGCACGCCGATTTCCCGCTGGAAACGGCCGAAAGCGTGCGAAGCAGTTCTCCCTTCGATCCCATATGGCGTTCGCGCGTTCGGCATCGACCGCAACCTGTTCGACACCTGTTATTCGAGCGGCTGGCAGATCTACGGCGCGCTCGGCCTGCTCCACTACACGACGCCCAACGCGTATCACACCGTCGGCGGTTTCGCGCAGTTCAAGGGCTGACCGACGCAACCGGCGTCGCGGCACGGGTCGCGGCGCCGCCCTCACGCATGATGCAGGATCTCGCCATGAACAAGACCGTGATCGGCCTGGGCCTTGCCATCGGTTGCGCCACCGCCGCGCTGGCGGGCGACCGCGCGAGGCCGGCCGATGCCGACATCCGGCTCAACCAGCTCCAGGTGCCGGGTACGCACAACGGCTGCTCGCAAGGAGTCGATCCGATCCTTCGCGATGCCGCCGATGCCGCGATCGGGCCGCAGCTTGCCGCCTTCGTCAGCCACCTGACCGGCGGCGGCACCATGCGCTGCAACCTCGTCAACGCGCCCCGGACTTGCCGGCTGACGCGCTGACGGACCGGTCCGCAATCCCTCTGCCGTCCGGCCATCGTCGGGCGCGGACCGCCGATCGGATCACGATACCGGGTGCCTCTCGGTCAGCGTTTCGAACGCGGCGAGATCCAGCGGCGCGCGGAACTGGCAGCCGGCGTTGAAGTCGTCGGCCCACATCACGTCGGCCGCCACCGCACCGATCAAGGGCAAGGTCAGCCAGATCATCGCGCCGCGCTTGAGAGCCGAATAGGTCTGGATCCGCGCGCCATGGATCGACACGTCGATGACCTTGCACAGCGTGCGCTCAAGACCGTCGCCGCCCACCTTGGCCTCCAGCGCGACCGGGGCGCGGGCGGAGCGGCGGCGGCCTTGATCCTGGAATGGCTGGAATTCGGCGGCGAACATCTCGTCCTCTCATGTGACAGGAGAGACGTGTACGTCCGCCACCCTAACGCGCCGTTAACGACGCGCGGTCGGTCACTTGCGGAGCGTGAGACCGCCACCGAAGCGCTTGTTGAAGCGCGCGACCTGGCCACCGGCATCGAGCATCGTACCGCGACCACCGGTCCAGGCCGGATGCGCCAGCGGATCGATGTCGAGCTGCATCGTGTCGCCCTCCTTGCCCCAGGTCGAGCGCGTCTCGAACACGGTTCCGTCGGTCATCTGGACCTTGATCATGTGGTAGTCGGGATGGGTATCGGTCTTCATGGGGAACGCTCCGGCTATGGCTGGTTCCGACCAGCCTGAAAGGAGGCGCGCCCTTAGCCGAGCGCGGCGCCTTAGTCAAAGTTGGCGAAGTTGGCGCCTAGGCGCTGGCCGGCGGATCGGCGATCATGGCGGTGAAGTTCGCTTCCGCAACCACTTGGCCCGCGATCTTCGCAACGCCGGCGAACTTGCAGACCGTGGCGCGCTTTTGCACGAACGCCACCTCGAGCGAGAGCAGCACGCCCGGTTCGACCGGCTTGCGGAACTTCGCGCCGTCGATCGCCATGAAATAGACGAGCTTGCCCGAGCCGGCGAGCCCGAGTGATTCCACCGCCAGGATCCCTGCGGCCTGCGCCATCGCCTCGACGATCAGCACGCCGGGCATGATCGGCCGCCCCAGGAAATGGCCCTGGAAGAAGCCCTCGTTGATCGTCACCGCCTTGATCGCGACGATCGACCGATCGGGGACGAGCGTCTCGACCCGATCGACCAGCAGCATCGGATAACGGTGCGGCAGCGCCGCCATCACCCGCCCGATATCGAGCGGACCGATGGCGGCGCGGCCCTCGGCGGCTTCGCTCACCGGCCCGTCGCGCGGCCTGCGGGGGTGGCGCGCGCCGCCGGCGCCGTGGCGGCGGGCGCCGCACCGGCGGCACCGTTCTGGCCGGGCTGCCAGCCGGCCGGCGGCGTGATGCCGACGCTCGGCACGACGCGGTCGAGCTCGGCGGTGATCGCCGGGGTTACGTCTGCCGCCGGCTGGGCGAACGAGGCGGCTTCCGGACGGAGCAGCAGGCTGACGTTCTTGGCGCGCACAGCGGCCTGAACGGCCTCGTTCATATGGCCCGAGATCTGCTCGATGGCATAGGCCTGCGCACGCTGGACCGGCGCGGTGATGCGGTTCAGTTCCTGCTGGGCCGACGCCTCGCGCGCCTGGATCGCCTGATATTGCGGCTGGAGCGACGCCTGGGTCGCGCCCGGCGCGGCCTGCGCGGCCTGGAACTTGGTCACCATCGGCTGAAGCTCGGCCTGCAGTGCGGCGCGGCGTGCGTTCGACTGATCGATCTGCGCCTTGTAGGTCGTCTCGATCTGGGTGCGTGCAGCAGCCCAGGCCTTGGTGTTGGCAACGGCGGCCTGGAAATCGGCAACGCCGACGCCGTTGACCTGCGCGCTCGCCTGGCTGGCGACGACGAGGCCGGGCGTGGCGAGAGCGGCGGCGAGAAGAAGCGTCTTGATGGTCATCAGAACTGTGTCCCTACGTTGAAGGTAATGAGCTTGGGATCGTCGCCCGGCTGGGTGAGGATCGCCTTGGCAAGATCAATGCGCAGCGGGCCGAACGGCGAGTTCCAGTTGACGCCGATGCCGATCGAGATGCGCGGCGTGGCGTTGCTGCCGTAATAGCGTTCGTACACCGGCGTCGTGGTGGTCGTATATGGGGTGTTGGCCATCGTCCCGACGCAGGTGCCGCCATAGGTCGAGGACGATCCCACCGCGCAGGTCGTGTAGACGATCGTCCCGCTGGTCGTGCCGTTGGTGAGCGGATCGGAATTGGTATAGACCTGTTGCCCGTTCGACGTGACGTTGCGCGTGAGCGGCAGCAGCGAGGGCGACCCGTCCTTGTTGTACGCCAGGCTGCCATCGGGATTGAGTGCCTGCGGGAACGTGCCGTTCACTGCGGGCGTCCGCAGACCCCAGAGCGAGCCGGCCTGCACGTAGATCGACGGCCGCAACCCGAGTTCGCGCGCGCCCGAGCCGAGCGGCAGTTCGAGTTCGATCCGGCCGAGATAATATTTGTTGCCGCCCAGCGCGTCGTCGACGCGGCTGTCCTTCGACGTGGTCAGAAGCTGATCGCCCGTCGCCACCGATCCGGTATATTGCACGCGCTGCACGCGCGGTCCGACGCCGCGGATGTCGAAGCCGCGGAACTGCGGCTCGCCGAGATAGAAACGATCGGTGATCCGCGCATCGGGGCCATCGAACGAGTGGATATAGCCCGCCTCGCCCACCGCCGACAGAATGAAGCCGCTGCCGATATTCTTGTACTTGGACGCCTCGATCCGGGTGCGCGCATAATGCACGTCCCCGCCGAGCCCCGCGAGATCCTCGCTGATCGAGAAGCGCTTGCCCGCGGTCGGGCGCAGGCGGCTGTTGAGGCTGTCGTAGATCAGCGATGCGCCGACTGACGAGGTGATCCGGTTGCCGAGCGCCTCGCAGAGATAGCGCCCCGCGATCGCCGGATCGCAGACGCCGTTGGTGTAATAGGTGTCCTTGTCGAGGCTGACCTGATCGTAGGACAGGCCATAGCGGCCCGCGAGCGACCAATATTCGGTGAGCGGCAGGCCGGCGCGAAGCTGGAAGCCCGTCGACACCTGGCTATAGGTCGTCTGGCGCGTGTCGCCGGCATAGTTGAACGAGTTATAGTCGCGGCGGAAGATGTCACCGCCGACCGCGATGTTCTTGTCGAACAGATAGGGTTCGGTGAAGCCCAGCTCGATCGACTTGGAATAGCTCGAATAGTTGACGCCGGCGCGCAGCTCCTCGCCCTTGCCGCGGAAATTACGCTGGGTGATGTTCGCCTGGATGATGAAACGCTCCAGGCTCGAATAGCCCGCCGAAAGCTGCAGCTCGCCCGTCGACTTCTCCTCGACATTCGCCTCGAGTTGAACGCGGTCGGGCGACGAGCCCGGGTTCTGCTTGATCTCAAACTTGTCTTGGAAATAGCCGAGCGAGTTGATCCGGTCCTGCGAGCGCTTCACCTGAAAGCTGTTGAACGCATCGCCCTCCGCCAGACGGATCTCGCGGCGGATCACCTTGTCCTGCGTCTGCGTGTTGCCGTTGATGTCGATGCGCTCGATATACGAACGCTGCGCCTGCGCGATGTGGAAGTTGATCCCCATCGTCAGCGTGTCCTTGTCACGCTGGAACTCGGGATTGGTATCGGTGAAGGCATAGCCGAACAAGCCGGTCGCCTGGTTCAGCTGATCGACCGAATCCTCGACCTGCTTGGCGTTGTACCAATCACCCTTCTTCATCGGCAGCGAGGCGGCGAGCTTCTTGTTGTCGAAATCGCGGATGTCGCTGTCGACGGTCACGTCGCCGAACTTGTAGCGCGGCCCCTCCTCCACAACGTAAGTGATGATGAAGTCCTTCTTGTCCGGCGTCAGCTCGGCGACCGCGGAGGTCACGCGGAAATCGGCATAGCCTTCGGTCAGGTAGAATTGGCGCAGCTTCTGCTGGTCATAGGCCAGCCGATCCTGATCGTAGGACGTGTTCGAGGACAGGAGGCGGAAGAAGCGCGACTGTTTGGTCGCCATCTGCTGGCGGATCTTGTCGTCGGAAAACACATGGTTGCCGATGATGTTGATCTGCTCGACCTTGGATTTCGGGCCCTCGGTGATCTCGAACACCACGTCGACGCGATTCTGGTCGAGATTGACCATCTTTGGATCGACCGAGGCAGCGAAACGGCCCTGACGGCGATACAGTTCGATGATGCGCGCGATATCCTGGCGGACGGCGGTGCGCGTGAAGATCTGCCGCGGCGCGAGCTTGATCTCCTTCTTGATCTTGTCTTCCTTGATGCGCTTGTTGCCCTCAAGGATCACCCGGTTGATGATCGGGTTCTCGCGCACCTTCAGGACGATGTCGCCGGTCTCGACGCCGCTGATCGAGTAATCGGCGAACAGTTCGCTCGCCTGCAGGTCCTTCAGCGCCTGATCGAGCGATTCCGCATTGTATTTCGCGCCTACGTGAAGGCGGGTGTAGGACAACACCGTTTCCGGCTCGATGCGCTGCGATCCTTCGACGCGCAACGATTTGATGGTGAGCGCGTTGGGATCGGTGACGGTGATGGCGGGACCGGTAGGTCCCGCAGCCGGCAGCGCACGAACGGGGCCTGTGGCAGGGCGCCCGGCACTCGGCGGTCCGCCGCGACCACGACCGCCGCCGCCGCGCTGGGCCTCGGCGGGGACGGACAGGCCTGCGAGCATGCTTCCCGTGAGAAGCAGGGCAACAGCGCGCACGCCGAAAGAGGAACCGTTCATCGCTGTCACTGAAAACCCACCCAAGATAAGCCGCACCGACCCCTGCGTTCGCCGCCCTGCCCCAACAGCGTCAACCAATCAACCCGGCAAGCCCTTTCCAGAGCCCGAAGCTGCCCAGATCGTTGAACGTCACGAGCAGCATCAGCGCAAGGATCGCGGCAAGGCCGCCACGATAGGCCCATTCCTGAACATGCGGCTCGACGGGGCGCCGACGCACCGCCTCGATCGCATAGAAGAACAGATGGCCGCCATCGAGCATGGGTATTGGCAGCAGGTTGATGAACCCCAGATTGATCGAGACGAGCGCGATCAGGAACACGAACGCGCCGACACCCAGGCTCAACTGTTCGCCCGACACCTTGGCGATGCTCAAGGGGCCGCCGAGTTCCTTCACCGATCGACGGCCGGTAACCACCTGCCCCAGCGTCTCGACCATCATCGATACAATCTGCCCGGTGCGCCGCACCGCGACGATCGGCGCCTCGACCACGCTTACCGGCACGATCACCGGGCGCGGTCCTTCGATCCCCAGCCGGCCGATGCGGTAATCATTGCCGAACCGGTCGCGTTCGTGATCGGTGGCGACGGTGACGCTGCGCGTCAGCCGCGCGCCGCGCCGATCGAGATCGATCGCGACCGTTTCGCCTGCACGGATGCGGACATAGCGTGCGATGTCGTCAAACGTGTCGACGGGCCGGCCGCCGATCGCGATGACCCGGTCGCCGGGCATCAGCCCCGCCGTCGCGGCGGGGCTGCCGGCGACTGCCGCGCCTACGACCGGCGCCATGCGCACATCGCCATAAGCGAGCGCGAAGCCGGCGAGAATCAGCAGCGCGACGATGAAATTGACGACCGGCCCCGCCGCCACGACGATCGCGCGCTGCCATACGGATTTGGCCTGGAACGTCCGCTGGCGTTCGAGGGCGGGAAGCGCGAGCCAGTCGGCGCTGGGCTGGCTGCCCGCGTTCATGTCGCCCGCGAACTTCACATAGCCGCCGAGCGGCAGCCAGCCGAACTTCCACCGCGTGCCGCGCCGGTCGGTGAAGCCCGCCACCTCGCGGCCGAAGCCGATCGCGAACGCGTCCGCCTTGATGCCGAACATCCGGCCGGCGAGATAATGGCCCATCTCGTGGACGAACACGAGCGGCCCGATGACGCACACGAACGCGACAATGGTCAGCAGGATTCCCGGAGTCTGGATCAAATCACGCCATCCTCGATACGCTCGCCCGCTAGGACCCGCGCGTGCGCGTCGATCGCGAGCACCGCGTCGAGCGTCTCCGGCGCGGCCGGGTCGTAACGATCGAGGATATGCTCGACGATTGCGGCAATTTCGAGGAAGCCGATCCGGCGGCGGAGAAACGCCGCCACCGCCACCTCGTTCGCCGCGTTCAGGATCGCGGGCCGCGCGCCGCCGGCCACCAGCGCCTCGCGCGCCAGCCGGATCGCGGGAAAGCGCAACGGATCGACGCTCTCGAAATCGAGCCGCCCGATCGCCACCAGGTCCAATGGCGCCATCGGGGTCGCCATCCGGTCGGGCCAGGCGAGCGTGTGCGCGATCGGCACGCGCATGTCCGAGGGGCCAAGCTGCGCCAGCATCGATCCGTCGACATAATCGACCATCGAATGGATCACCGACTGCCGGTGCATCACCACCTCGATCCGGTCGTCATCCACCGGGAACAGCCGGGCGGCCTCGATCAGCTCGAGCCCCTTGTTCATCATCGTGGCCGAATCGACTGAGATCTTGGCGCCCATCGACCAATTGGGGTGCGCCACCGCCTGTTCGACCGACACGCCGCGCATCGCGTCGAGCGTCCAGTCGCGAAACGGGCCGCCGCTCGCGGTCAGGATGATCCGCCGCACGCGCTCGGGCCGGGCGAAATCGAAACACTGGTAGATCGCGTTGTGCTCGGAGTCGGCGGGCAGCAGCGTCGCGCCCGATCGCGCGGCGGCGGCGAGGATCACGTCGCCGGCCGACACCAGCGGCTCCTTGTTGGCCAGCACCACGGTGCGGCCGCCCTCGATCGCCGCCATGACGGGCTTCAGCCCCGCACAGCCGACGATCGCGCCCATCGTCCAGTCCGCGCCGCTGCGCGCGGCGTCGCACACCGCCTCCGCACCGCCCGCCGTTTGGATCCCGGTGCCCGCCAGCGCCTCGCGCAAGGCCGGCAGGCACGCCGCGTCGGCGACCACCGCCAGTTCGGCGCGGGTGCGGATCGCGGCGGCGGCGAGTTTCGCCACATCGGCATTGGCGGTGAGCGCGACGACGCGGAACGCATCGGGCTCGCGCTCCACCAGGTCGAGCGTCGAGGTGCCGACCGAGCCGGTCGCGCCGAGAATGGTGATGGTCTTCATGTCAGCCAGATGAGTATCGTGGGAAGGACGGCCAGAAAGGCGGCAACCGGCGCCACCGGGACGATGCCGTCGAGCCGGTCGAGCACGCCGCCATGGCCGGGGATCAGCGTGCCGCTGTCCTTCACGCCCGCGCGGCGTTTCAGCCAGCTTTCGTAGAGATCGCCGCCCTGCGCCAGCACGGCAAGGAACGGCGTCGCGAGCGTGAAGCGCAGCGGCAGGCCATAGGCCACGTGCAGCGCGGCGCCGAGCAGTGTTGCGAGCAGCACGCCGCCACCCAGCCCCGCCCAAGTCTTGGCCGGGCTGATCCGCGGCGCGAGCTTCGGCCCGCCGATCGCGCGGCCGGCGAAATAGGCGCCGATATCGGTCGCCCAGACGAGCGCCAGCGCCCACAGCGTCCAGACGATCCCCTCATGCTGGCGGCGCAGCAGCAGCAGCGCCAGGATCGGCAGCCCGACATAGATGGTGCCGAGCGCCAGCGCCGGGCGGCGCGTGACGATCACGGTGAAGAACGCGGCCCCCGCGAGCAGCCCCAGCGCGAAGAAATCGGGCCCCGCCGCGATTGGCGCCATGATCGCCAGCGGCACCGACAGGCTGAACAGCGCCAGCCGCTTCGTCTTGGCCGGGATGGCGTGGAGATCGCACCACTCCGCCATCATGAACAGCCCGGCGACCACCGCGAGCAGCCAGAAGAGGAGCCCGCCGGCGACGAGCGCGAGCATCGCCACCGCGATCATCGCCAGCCCCGCCGCGGCACGCACCGGCAGGTCGGACGGCCCGGTGCTCACAGGCCGCCGTAACGGCGTTGCCGCCGCCCGAACGCGGCCACCGCGGCGACCAGCGCTTCGGCATCGAAATCGGGCCAGAGCGTATCGACGAACAGCAATTCGGCATAGGCCGCCTGCCACAGCAGGAAATTGGACAGCCGCTGCTCGCCCGAGGTGCGGATCACGAGATCGAGCGGCGGCAGCGCATGGGTGTCGAGCGCGGCCTCGATCATGCCCGCATCGATCGCGGCCGGATCGAGTTCGCCGTCGCGCGCGCGTTCGGCCAGGCGCCGGGCGATCCCGGCCAGCTCGGCC
Organism: Sphingomonas sp. CROZ-RG-20F-R02-07; assembly: GCF_022662335.1. Lineage (GTDB taxonomy): Bacteria > Pseudomonadota > Alphaproteobacteria > Sphingomonadales > Sphingomonadaceae > Sphingomonas. The sequence goes on from NZ_JAKNQJ010000001.1 coordinate 560,572, forward strand.
TGCGACCCGTAGTTGAGCGCGATCGCCAGGATCGGCCCGCTGTTGCGCGACGTCCGTTCGACCGCATCATCGACCAACGCGACAAGATCGGGCGAGAAGCGCCGATAGTCGCCGATGATCCGCAGCCGGACATTCTCGCGGACCATCTCGTCGATGTCGCTGCGGATGAACAGCCGCAGCAGCCCCATCAGGTCGCTTACCTCGGCTTCGGGCCGGCGCCAGTTCTCCGAGGAAAAGGCGTAGAGCGTCAGCGCCTCGATCCCCATCTCGCGCGCGGCGCGGGTAACGCGGCGCACCGCCTCCACCCCAGCCCGGTGCCCGGCCAGTCGCGGCAGCATCCGCTTCTTCGCCCAGCGGCCGTTGCCGTCCATGATGATCGCGACATGGCGCGGCACCGTACCACCCGCGGGAACGGGCGTCAGCTTAACGGCGGAGCTCAAAGCCCCCGCCCCGCCGTTCGACCGGAACGCGCCGCGGCGTTCACTTGCCGAGGATTTCCTTTTCCTTGGTGGCGAACACCGCGTCGATATCGGCGATCGTCGCGTCGGTGATCTTCTGCACCTCGGTCTCGTGGCGCTTGCGCTCGTCCTCGCCGAAGACGCCCTTCTTCTCGTCGGTCTTGAGCGAGTCCATGCCGTCGCGGCGCACGTTGCGCGCGGCGATCCGTGCCTTTTCGGCATATTGGCCGGCCAGCTTCGCCAGCTCCTTGCGGCGCTCCTCGGTCAGGTCGGGGATCGGGAGGCGCAGCGTCTGGCCGTCGACGATCGGGTTGAGCCCCAGCCCCGCCGAGCGGATCGCCTTGTCCACCGGGCCGACATTCGTCTTGTCCCACACCTGCACCGACAGCATCCGCGGCTCGGGCGCGGAGACGGACGCGACCTGGTTGAGCGGCATCGACGATCCATAGACGGTGACCGTCACCGGATCGAGCAGGCTGGTCGCCGCACGCCCGGTGCGCAGGCCGCCCAGATCGTGGCGCAGCGCCTCGACGCTCCCGGCCATGCGGCGTTCGATATCGGCCTTGTCATAGGCGGGCATTGGTCATCTCCTGGCTTTGCACGGTCGTCGACACGCCATCGCCCGCGAGCACGGCGGCCAGATTGCCGGCTTCGCGGATGTTGAACACGACGATCGGAATATGGTTGTCGCGGCAGAGCGCCACGGCGCTCGCGTCCATCACCTGCAGGTTCTGCGAGAGCACCGCATCATAGGTAACGGTTTCGTAGCGGGTCGCGCCCGGCACCTTCTTGGGATCGGCATCATAGACGCCGTCCACGCTGGTGCCCTTGAAGAGCGCGTCGCACTTCATCTCGGCGGCGCGCAGCGCAGCGCCCGAATCGGTGGTGAAATAGGGGCTGCCGACGCCGGCGGCGAAGATCACCACCCGGCCCTTTTCCAGATGCCGCTCGGCGCGGCGACGGATGAAGGGTTCGCACACGCTCGCCATCGGAATGGCGGACTGGACGCGGGTATCGACGCCGATCTGCTCCAGCGCGTTCTGCACCGCGAGCGCGTTCATGACGGTGGCGAGCATACCCATATAATCGGCGGTGGCGCGCTCGAAGCCCTTGGCCGCGGCGGCGATCCCGCGGAAGATGTTGCCCCCGCCGACCACGATGCACAGTTCATAGCCCTTGGCCTTGGCATCGGCGATTTCGTTCGCGACGCGCGCGGTGACGGCGGGATCGATCGCGAGACCGTTCTCGCCCATCAGGACCTCGCCCGAAAGTTTCAACAGGATACGCTTGTGGGGCATGCAGGCACTCGGTCAGGGACGCGCGCGGACCTTAGGGGCGGCGATGCACCGGAGCAACCGGGCGCGACGCATTCCCGCCCCGAGCGACGAACGGGCGGGCGCGCCGACGCAAAAGGGGCATGGCGCGCGCCGCCGCGTCCGCACCATGCCCTTTCCGATCATCCGCCGGCACGGACCCTCTCCGCGCTCGCGCGAAGAGGGAACGAGGCTCAGGCGGTCGGCTGCGGCACGCCGCTCACCGCCGCGACTTCGGCGGCGAAGTCGGAGGCTTCCTTCTCGATGCCTTCGCCGAGCTGGAAGCGGACATAGTCCTTCAGCACGATCGTCGTGCCGGCATCCTTGCCCGCCTTGGCCACCACGTCGCTGATCTTGGTCTTGCCGTCCATGACGAACAGCTGGCTGACCAGCGCATGCTCCTTGCGGTATTTGGCGATGCCGCCCTCGACCATCTTGGCGATGATGTCGGCGGGCTTGCCCGATTCGCTGGCCTTCTCGGTCGCGATCGCGCGCTCGCGCTCGATCTCGGCCTCGTCCAGATCGGCTTCGTTCAGCGCCTTCGGAAAAGCCGCCGCGATGTGCATCGCGAGCTGCTTGCCGAGCGCCTGGAGCACCTCGTCCGAGGCATCCGATTCGAGCGCCACGAGCACGCCGATCTTGCCGAGGCCAGGCGACTGCTGGTTGTGAACGTAAGGAACGACCGCGCCCTTGCTCACTTCGAGACGCTTGGCCCGGCGCAGCGACTGGTTCTCGCCGATCGTGGCGACGTTGTTGGTCAGCACCTCGGCGACCGTCGTGCCCGAGGGCATGGCCTCGGCCTTCAGCGCCTCGATATCGTCCCCGGTCGCCAGCGCGATCTGGGTGACCTCGCGGACGAACTGCTGGAACTGGTCGTTCTTGGCGACGAAATCGGTCTCCGAGTTCACCTCGACCGCAGCACCCTTCGTGCCGCTCACCGCGACGCCAACGAGCCCCTCGGCCGCGGTGCGGCTGGACTTCTTCTGTGCGGCCGCCAGGCCCTTGGTGCGCAGCCAGTCCATGGCGGCATCCATGTCGCCACCGGCCTCGTTCAGCGCCTTCTTGCAATCCATCATGCCCGCGCCGCTCTTCTCGCGCAGGTCTTTGACCATCGCTGCCGTGATATCGGCCATGTCTGTCATCCTCATTGGTCTGAATATGGTTGCGGGCGAGGCAAGGCGCTTACCCTACCCCGCCCGCATGACGTTTATGCGAAGGCTCAGGCGTCGATCTGGCGCTCGGCCTCGGCAGCCATCTCGGCCTGGGCCAGCTCGGCCTGAGCCGGCTCGACAGGCGCCTGCTCCACGATCGGATCTGTGCTCAGCGCCGCCTCGGTGGGCGGGGCGTCCATCGCACCGATATCGGCGCCGCTGCGGCGCTGCTGCTCCTGGCCGCCACGCGTCGCGGCGATCGCGATCGCCTCGCAATACAGACGGATGGCGCGGCTGGCGTCGTCGTTGGCGGGAACCGGGAAGGCGATGCCGTCCGGGCTGACGTTCGAATCGAGGATCGCGACGACCGGGATGCCGAGCGTGTTGGCTTCCTTGATCGCCAGCTCTTCCTTGTTCGCGTCGATCACGAACATCACGTCGGGTACGCCGCCCATGTCGCGGATGCCGCCGAGGCTCAGTTCCAGCTTGTCGCGCTCGCGCGTGAGCTGGAGCACTTCCTTCTTGGTCAGGCCGACGGTGTCGCCCGACAGCATTTCCTCAAGCGTCTTCATGCGCTTGATCGAATTGCTGATCGTCTTCCAATTGGTGAGCATGCCGCCCAGCCAACGATGGTTGACGAAATGCTGGCCGGCGCGGCGCGCCGCATCGGCGACGGGCTCCTGGGCCTGGCGCTTGGTGCCAACGAACAGCACCTTGCCGCCGCCGGCGACCGACTGGCTGACGAATTCGAGCGCGCGCGCGAACAGCGGCACGGTCTGCGACAGGTCGAGGATGTGGACGCCGTTACGATCGCCGAAGATGTACGGCTTCATCTTGGGATTCCACCGATGCGTCTGGTGGCCGAAATGCGCGCCCGTTTCGATGAGCTGCTGCATGGAGACGACAGGTGCCGCCATAGGGATAACTCCTTCCGGTTGTGCCTCTGGGAAGCGGATGACGCGTCGGCGAACCGATGCGCACCGGGCTATGATGCCTCCCATGCGGGTTTGAGACGCGCGCCTTAACCGATTGCGTCGCTCGATGCAACCGCTTGACAGCTGGAACGTAATAGGAACATAAAGGGCTCGCAACGTGATTGCCGATCGCCGCCAGCAACCTATCCCCAGTTATCCGGGCTTTTTCATAGCCTAACTAGGGAGCCGGGAACTTAATCCTGGAATAGGTGTTTGATCTCGGTTGGTTAACGCGTTCGTTTTCGAATTACGTCCAGGGAGGCGGACATGGTTTCGGTTCTGAGTGCGCTGTTGTTTTCGGGTTCCTTCGCGGTCGCTGTCATGGTGATCGCATCGAGCATCGCGCCGCAATGGCGCCGTATCCTGCGTCTCGCGTCCGGCCGGGTCGAACCCGCTTTCGCGCCGCTCCAGACGCTGGCCGCGGCCGAGCGCCGGATCGCGGTCAGGCGTTGGGCGTCGGCACCGCTGCCGACACCGGTGAACCGGATGCGCGCAGCCGCCTGAACCGCCGATAGGCGGCGATGCTGAACGGTATCGTCGCCAGATAGCATAGGCTCACGATGCTGAGCGTATGCCATGGTGCGGACACCAGCGCCGCACCGAGCAGCACGACAACGGCGAGCGCCTCGAATCGGATATTCCGGCGGAGGCGCATCGACGACCAGGAATAGGTCGCCACGCTCGACACCATCAGCGTCGCCACGAATGCCGTCCATGGTGCGACGAGCCAGGGCGAAGCGAAGAACGGTTGGTCGGTCCAGAACCACAGGAACATCGGCAGCATCGCGAGTCCCGCGCCCACCGGCGCGGGAACCCCGGTTAGGAAGCCGGCCGATTTGTGCGGCTGTTCGGCTTCGTCGATCTTGGCGTTGAACCGGGCAAGCCGGAGCGCGCAGAACACCGCCAGGATCAGCGAGCAGATCCAACCGACGCGCGGCAGTTCGGACAACGACCAGAGGTAGAGGATCAGCGCCGGCGCCACGCCAAACGAGATCGCATCGGAGAGCGAATCGAGTTCGGCACCGAACCGGCTCTCTCCGTGAAGCATCCGCGCAATCCGCCCGTCGATGCCGTCTAGCACGCCGGCCACCATGATCATCGCGACCGCGCTCTGCCATTCGCCGGCGATCGCGAAGCGCACGCCGGTCAGGCCCGAGCACAAAGCGAGCGCGGTGACCGCGTTGGGCGCGACCGCACGCAGCGGCAGCCCCTGCGATGCGCGACGCATCCGCCGGGCGCGACCGAGACGCGGCGCCATCATCGCACGATGCCGCACATCGGTCCGCGGGCTGGCGCGACGCTCACTGCGCGACGCCGATCGCGGGCGTGGCGTGACGCCGCCCGATCACCGTCTCACCCGCGATGCTGCGCTGGCCAAGCGCCACCTGCGGCGCTACGTCGTAGGGCAGGAACACGTCGACGCGGCTGCCGAACCGGATGAGCCCGATCCGCTGGCCGACCGCGACCATGTCGCCAATCTTGACGAAGCCCAGAATGCGCCGCGCGACCAGCCCGGCGATCTGGGTGAAACCGATCATCTGCCCGTCGCGGCCTTCCACGACGAAATGCTGGCGCTCGTTCTCGTCGCTCGCCTTGTCGAGATCGGCGTTGAGGAACTTGCCGGAGATATACACCACCTGACGGATCGTGCCCGCGATCGGCGCGCGGTTGATGTGCACGTCGAACACCGACATGAAGATCGAGACGCGTACCAGCGATACCTCGCCGAGCGTACCCACCAGCTCGCGCGGCACCGGCACGCGCTGGATCATGGTGACCAGCCCGTCGGCGGGCGCGACCACCAGCCCCTCGCCCTGCGGCGTGGTGCGCACCGGATCGCGGAAGAACGCCGCGACCCAGATCGTGAGCCCGACCATCGGCCAGAACAGGATGTGCGACGCGATCGTCAGCAGCAGCGTGAGCCCGGCCGAGATCAGGACATATTTATGCCCCTCCGGATGGACGGCGGGGAAACGCCATTTGACGGTGCTGGTAGCGAGCGGCGGCTTTTCGAGCGATGGCATGGCCTCGGTCTATCGGTGCCGGGCGCGCATGACAACCGCGCCCCGTGGTTGATCCCCATCGCCCATATGCCTAGACGCTGGGCCAAACCCCTGCCCCAAGGATGCGATGCATGGCGAAGATCAAGGTCAAGACACCGATCGTGGAGATCGACGGCGACGAGATGACGCGGATCATCTGGGAGTGGATCCGCGAGCGGCTCATCAAGCCCTATCTCGATATCGAGCTCGATTATTACGATCTCGGTATCGAGCATCGCGACGCCACGGACGACCAGGTGACGATCGACTCCGCCAAGGCGACGCAGAAATATGGCGTTGCGGTGAAGTGCGCGACGATCACGCCCGACGAGGCGCGGGTCGCCGAATTCGGCCTCAAGAAGATGTGGAAATCGCCCAACGGCACGATCCGCAACATCCTGGGTGGCACGATCTTCCGCGAGCCGATCGTCATCAAGAACGTGCCCCGCCTGATCCCCGGCTGGACTCACCCGATCGTCGTTGGCCGCCATGCGTTCGGCGACCAGTATCGCGCGACCGACTTCCGCGTGCCGGGCCCCGGCAAGCTGCGCCTCGTCTTCGACGGCGACGACGGCCAGACGATCGACCGCGAGGTGTTCCAGTTCGAAAGCGCGGGCGTCGCGCTGGCGATGTACAATCTCGACGATTCGATCCGCGATTTCGCCCGCGCCTCGATGCATTACGGCCTCAACCTGAAATGGCCGGTGTATCTCAGCACCAAGAACACGATCCTCAAGGCCTATGACGGCCGCTTCAAGGATCTGTTCGCCGAGGTGTTCGAGGCCGAATTCAAGGACAAGTTCCAGGCGGCCGGCATCGTCTACGAGCATCGCTTGATCGACGACATGGTCGCCAGCGCGCTGAAATGGCACGGCGAATTCGTGTGGGCCTGCAAGAATTACGACGGCGACGTGCAGTCGGATCAAGTCGCGCAAGGCTTCGGCTCGCTGGGCCTCATGACCTCGGTTCTGCTGACGCCCGACGGCAAGACCGTCGAGGCCGAGGCCGCGCACGGCACCGTCACGCGCCACTATCGCATGCACGAGCAGGGCAAGGCGACCTCGACCAACCCGATCGCGTCGATCTTCGCCTGGACCGGCGGCCTGAAATATCGCGGCAAGTTCGACGACACGCCCGAGGTGACCAAGTTCGCCGAGACGCTGGAGCGCGTCTGCATCGAGACGGTCGAGAACGGCCATATGACCAAGGATCTCGCGATCCTGATCGGCCCGGACCAGCCCTGGATGACGACCGAGCAGTTCTTCGAGCAGGTGCGCGCGAATCTCGAGACGGAAATGGCCGCCTGGGCCTGATCCGGCGATGACAGGCGTCATGCCCGCGACTAGGATCGCGGGCATGGCGACCGGTCTCGACAATACGGGCTTCAGCGACGCGCTGGTCATCCTCGGCGCGGCTGGGCTCGTCATCCCCGCCTTCGCACGGTTCCGGATCAGCCCGGTCATCGGCTTCATCCTCGTCGGCGTGCTGGTCGGGCCTGCCGGACTCGGCGCGCTGACCGCGCGCGCGCCGTGGCTCTATTACGTAACGATTACCGACGCGCACGCGATCGAGCCGTTCGCGGAGTTCGGCATCGTGCTGCTGCTGTTCTCGATCGGCCTCGAACTGTCGTTCCGGCGGTTGTGGACGATGCGGGTGCAGGTGTTCGGCATCGGCGCGGCAGAACTTGCAGGCTCCGCCTTGCTGATCGGCACCGCGCTCCACCTGCTCGGCCAGCCCTGGGCGGGCGCGCTCGGCCTCGGCTTCGCGCTCGCGCTCTCCTCCACCGCATTGGTACTGCCGCTGGTCGGCACCACGGGTGCGGTGGGGCGATCGGCGTTCGCGATGCTGCTGTTCGAGGATCTGGCGCTGGTGCCGATCATCTTCGTGCTTGGCGCGATGGCCCCCGGCACCGCGGGTGGCTGGAGCGCGATCGGCACCACGATCCTGCGCGGTGGTCTGACGGTCCTGGCGCTCTACGCCGGCGGCCGCGTCTTTCTCCCCCGTCTGTTCGCGCAGGCGGCGCGGACGAAAAGCCCCGAGCTGTTCCTCGCGGCCTCGCTGCTGGTGGTGATCGTCGCCAGTGTCGCCACCAGCGCGGCCGGCCTGTCGCCGATCGTCGGCGCGTTGCTCGCGGGCCTGCTGATCGCGGAAACCGAATATCATGGCGAGGTCGAGGTAATGACCGCGCCGTTCAAGGGGCTGGCGCTCGGCGTCTTCCTCATCACCGTCGGCATGAGCATCGACCTTCGCCTGATCCTCGCGAACGGCGCGGCGCTGGCAGCGGCCGTCATCGGCGTGGTGGCGATAAAGGCGATCGTCACCTTCCTGTTCCTGCGCGTCGGGCAGGTCCGGCGCGGCACCGCAGCGGAAACCGGGCTGCTGATGGGCAGCCCGTCCGAGACGACGCTGATCGTGCTGGCGACCGCCACCCAGGCGCAACTGATCCTCCCTTCCACCGCCACCTTCTGGCAGACCGCGACGGCGATCGGCCTGACGATCACCCCGCTGCTCGCGACCATCGGGCGCCGTCTCTCGCGGCAGATCGAGCAGCGTCCGGACGACGAGGCCGCCCCCGCGGCGGAAGCGGGAACGGTAGTGATCGGCCTGGGGCGCGTCGGGCGCATGGTGTCCGACATGCTGGCGGCGCACGGCCAGCGCCACCTCGCGGTGGAGGCGGATATCGACGCCGTCCACGCCGCGCGCGAGGCGGGCTATCCGGTGCTTTTCGGCGATGTCGCGCGTGGCGAGATGCTCGACCGGCTCGACCTGCCGGCCCGGCGCGCGCTGATCCTGACGATGGACGATCCGGTGCTCTGCATCCGGCTGGTGCGGCAGGTGCGCGCGCTGGCGCCCGAGCTGACGATCGTGGCACGCGCGCGAGATGCCGTCCACGCGACGGCGCTCTACCGCGCGGGCGCGACCGATGCGGTGCCCGAGACGCTGGAGAGTTCGCTGCAATTGTCGGAAGCGGTGCTGGTGGATCTGGGTGTCGCGATGGGGCCGGTGATCGCCTCGATCCACGAAAAACGCGACGAGCTGCGCCAGAGGATCCGTCGCGACGCGGAGCTGGAACGCGATCCGCGCATCCGCCGGGTGCGTGGCCGGGGGGAAGTGAGCGTTTGACGGGGTGGCGCAATGTGATCGGCTTCAGGCGACTGACTCCGGGATCCTAGACCGGGGTTGTTCACGCGGAGCCGCGGAGAAGTCTTGGGTGCGGCAGCGATCATGGCATATTGGATGATGAACGCGCTCAAGGCGGCCGGATTGTTCTGAGCGCCTCAGCGCTTCAACGCGGACCATTAATTGCGGCGGAGCATGAAAGAAAAGGGAAACGACGCGATGGCTCCTGTGCAGGTGGAGTGCACTCCGAACGACCGGTCTTGGTGGAGGCTGTGTGAGAACAGCCTTTAGCGCTGGGGGCAGTCACGCGCAGCGCGTTGGATGTTACGCCTGCATCGCGGCGATCAGTCCCGGCACCCCGACAAGGGCGATGGCGCGTTTGATGTTGTACGCCAGGATGTGGAGGCCGATCTCGGTTCCTACGTTTTTCAGCCTTCGCGTTTTGAAGTGGCTTCGTCCCATCCAGTCTTTGAGCGTACCAAAGACGTGTTCGACCGTTCGTCTTCGTATGCGCATGGCGTTCGGCATGCGGTCTAGACGAGCCTGCATCGCGTCGATGACCTCTTCATGCTCCCACCGCTTGATGCGGCGTTCGATGCTCGCAGTGCAGCTTGCCTTGACGGTACATCGGGACCGGCACGCGGGCGTGGCATAGCCGTGGAGCGTCATGCCGTGTTCCAAGCTGGCAAAGCGTTTCGTCATCGTTTCGCCAGCCGGGCAGCGGTAGGTGTCACTGCCGGCTTGATAGACGAAGTCCTGCTTGCCGAAGCGACCATCGGCCTTGGCACCCGACGTCAGCGGTTTGGGCAGGATCGGCACGATACCGGCCGCTTCGCACGCCAGCACTTCGGGACCCGAGAAGTAGCCGCGATCCGCAAGCACGGTGAGCGTGCCGCTGCCCGTCGCTTCACGCGCCTGGCGGCCCATGCTCGCCAGCGATGTCCGGTCGTGGCTCAGGTTGATGATCTCATGCGCGACGGTGATGTGGCTGCCGGTATCGACCGCCGCCTGAAGGTTGTAGCCGACCTGCCCGGTGCCCGTGCCTGCCGACGCCATCGCGCGGGCATCCGGGTCGGTCAGCGAGATCTGCCGATCAGGCGATGCCGCTACTGCCTGTTCCATCGTTTCCAGTTCACGCATCTGGCGTCGAAGCTCGTCCAGGCGTGTGGTCAGCCGCGCCGTGCGCAGGTCAGCCGCTTCGCCTTCCTGCCGGTCGGCGGTGTCGAGCATGCCGAGATAGCGCTCGATGCTGGCATCGACCTGTTCCATCCGGCGTCGGATGGTCACAGGCGTGAAGTTGCGATCGCGTGCGTTCACCGCCCGCATGCGGCTACCATCCACCGCCACAGTCCCACCGGCGATCAGGCCCAGGTTGCGGCACACCATGACGAACCGCCGACACGCAGCCTGGATCGCAGCGCCGTGCTCGCGGCGGAAGTCGGCGACCGTCTTGAAGTCGGGCGCGAGCTTGCCCGTCAGCCACATCACCTCGACGTTGCGGCCCGCTTCGCGTTCCAGCCTGCGGCTCGACTGCACCTGGTTCAGATAGCCGTAGATGTAGAGCTTCAGCAGCGTCGCCGGATGATAGCCCGGACGCCCGGTCGCCGCCGCGTCGGCAAATCCCAACGCTGCCATGTTCAGCTCGTCCACGAACACATCGACGACGCGAACAGGACTGTCCTGAGCGACGTAATCGTCAACACAATCAGGCAAGAAACGCTGCTGCCGGCGGTCGCAACCCTCGATGAAACGACCCATCCGACGCCTCCCGCTAACACCTCACGGCATAGCATATATGTCGTTTTCGCACAGCCTCGGTGGAAAGCGGACGTTCCGCTTAGGTGAAAATGACGGCTAGCGACCGCTTGGACCGACGATCACGACAACGGCGTCTTGAATGGGTGGTCGGCGCAGGCTGCGGCCGCATCGCCTCCCAGCACGGATGATCGCGTTTGGTATGCCGTTCGCTATGAGTTCAGCGCGCAAAACGCCCTGTCGTTTTCTGCTGGCTGATAGGGAAGCTGATGTCGAGCACAGGTATACCGTGCACTTGGTGAGCTTCTGAGCATCGGCGACAACCGATACGACATCTTCTCTTTCGACTGCCGTAGCATCGTGCCGCAGGTAGAATGGACCGGTCGCAATCGGATCAGCATGCGCCAGCGTCGGGGCCGTAGAGAGGAACGCGAGGGGGATCAGAGCCTTCATCAGCCTGTCATCCACGATGATCCGAACGTCCGCAATCACGATGGGGCTTACATGCCGCGAACATCCGCAACTGGGCGCTTGCCGCCCGGCGGCTTCTGGGGTCCGTTTTGCCGATCGCGGATGGCGTAAGGTGGTGGGTTGCGGCCTGGCAGCTTTCGAGCACATAAATCGATTAGTCGCCGCCAGAAAATCCGCAGTGCCGCCGTAGTCTGCTCCAAAACGCAGCTGCCTTGCGACGATTGCTTGCGTCTATAGATACCGAGCTAAACCCTCCGTCTCCGTCGAAATAGGCCGTAAGGATTGGCGGTGACCGTTCCGGTGCGGTGGAATTGTACAGCTTCTGGCGGATCAATCCAGCTTCTGGTTTTCGCCCTACTTCGCGCGCGACACGACCAAAATGACCAAGCACGCCCGCAGCACATTTGGATGTGACCACAACAGGACGCCGTGACCAACCTTGCCATTCAGGGACAGCTCGATTGGCGCTGAGAATGCCAGCGCTCAACAACGCCAAGACTGAAAGTCTAAAGAAGCGACCCTGCATCTCGCTATTGTCACTCGGAACACGCTGCCGCGCAATGTCAGGTTTCGGGAGTGCCTCGGGTCCGTCTGAATGGCGAACTTTGGGCGTTTGCGGACACCGTCCGCCAAATGCTAGTCCGGCCGCCAGCATCGGCCCCTCGCTAAGCCGCCATTCCCCGACTGCCAGACAAGCCCTGCGTGTTGCCAGATCCTACAAAGGTCGTTCCGTTAGTGCGCGTCGCACTCATGGCGGCGACGTACCGCCGTCACATCGAACGTCTCGCCCCGGCCTACGACACCTGCCCCAACGGCAGCAGCCGGTCGGCCAGACGCTGCGCCGCCGTCCGGTCGCCCGCCCGCAGCGGCACCAGCACCGCGACTGCCGCGCGCTGCATATAGCGGTCGATCTGGGTGGGCGTGGTGCCGTGCGTGGCGGCTTCGGTGAGACGCACGCCTTCGGCATCGTCGGGATCGAGTTCGATCCGGAGCAGCCCGGCCAGCCCCAGGAACATCGCGCGATCGCCGCCGAGCGCGGCCGCGCGCGTCAACGCCGCCAGCCCCACGCTCTTTTGCGCGCCCGCGGCCATTCGTCCGGCGATCCGGCCATAGGTGTTGATGACCCCGAAATGCCAGGCGCCGAGCCCGATCCAGGCCTCCGGATTGCGCGGATAGCGCTGCGTCAGCCCTTCGAACAGCTTGCGCGAGGCGATCGCGCCGGATCGGTCGCCGGTCAGCTTCGCGCGATAGCCGGTCGCGGTCGCTTGGACGATGGCAGCGTCCTGATCGTCGGGTTTCTGCGCGAGGATCGCCCGCGCGCCCGCGCCGGCGCGGTCGATCCGGGCCAGCGCCACCGCCTTGTCGCGGTCGTTGAAGGCCGCCTCCACGAGCAGGTCGCGCGGGGTCTGCACGGCGGCAGCGATCGCAGGCGACGCCACCGCCATCGCCACCATCGTCCAGCCGATCCGCTTCATCATGACGCTACGCCCTCGATCGCGGCCGACGCGGCACGCCCGGCATCAGCGTAGCGAAGCGTTCGGATATTCGCCAGATCCTTCACGATATCCGTGACTTACGAGTTCATAGCATGGCGGCGAGCACATCACGGATCGCGGCGATCGCGTCCGCCGCCTTCGTGCCGTCCGGGCCACCGCCCTGCGCCATGTCGGGGCGTCCGCCGCCGCCCTGCCCGCCGAGCACGGCCACCGCGGTGCGAAGCAGCGCAACCGCGTCGTGCGTACCGGCCAGATCGGCGGTCACGCCGACCGCGATCGAGGCGCGGCCGTCGTTCACCGCCACCATCGCCGCCACGCCCGAGCCGATACGCTGCTTGGCCTCGTCCACCGCGCCGCGCAGCCCCTTGGCCTCGAACCCGTCGAGCACCTGACCCAGGAACGCGACGCCGCCGACCTGCTCGGGCCCGGCGGGCGCGTTGCCGGCCCCGCCGCCGAGCGCCAGCGCCTTCTTCGCCTCGGCCAGTTCGCGTTCCAGCCGCCGGCGGTCCTCGACCAGCGCCGCCACGCGAGCCGGCACCTCGTCGGGCGCGGCCTTCAGGGTCGTCGCCGCCTCGCGCAGCAGGTCGTCGCGGCCGGTGAGCCACGTCCGCGCCGCCTCGCCGGTCAGCGCCTCGACGCGGCGGATGCCGCTCGACACCGCGCCCTCGCCCACCACCTTGAACAGCCCGATATCGCCGAGCGCGTTCACATGCGTGCCGCCGCACAGCTCGATCGAATAGGTGCCGCCGCGGCCATTGTCGGGCGCATCGTCGCCCATCGCAACGACGCGGACCTCGTCGCCATATTTTTCGCCGAACAGCGCCATCGCGCCCGTCGCGATCGCGTCCTCGGGCGTCATCAGCCGGGTGACGACGGCACCGTTGCCGCGCACCTGCGCGTTCACCCGCGCTTCCACCTCGGCGATATCGGCCGCGCTCATCGCGAGCGGCTGCGAGAAATCGAAGCGCAGCCGCTCGGGCGCCACCAGCGAGCCCTTTTGCGCGACATGCGCGCCCAGCCGCTGGCGCAGCGCCTCGTGCAGCAGATGCGTCGCCGAATGGTTGGCGCGGATCCGGTCGCGGCGGTCCGCGTCGATCGCGAGCTTCACCGTGTCGCCGACTGCGATCGCGCCCGCCTGCACGATCGCATGATGGACGAAGACGCGGCCGAGTTGCTTCGATGTCTCGGTGACCATCGCGTGCAATCCCGCGTCGCCCGTGATCGCGCCCGCGTCGCCGACCTGGCCGCCGCTTTCGCCGTAAAAGGGCGTCTGGTTGACGACGATCGCGACCGTATCGCCGGTTCCCGCCCGCTCGACGCGCATGCCGTCCTTTACCAGCGCGACGACCTGCGCTTCGCCGGTTTCGCCGGTGTAGCCGGTGAATTCGGTCGATCCGCTTTCCTCGGCGATGTCGAACCACAGCTCGTCCGACGCCTTGGCGCCGGATCCCTTCCAGGCGGCGCGGGCGGCACGCTTCTGCTCGGCCATCGCCGTCTCGAACCCGCTCCGGTCGACGCCCAGCCCCTGAGCGCGCAGCGCGTCCTCGGTGAGATCATAGGGAAAGCCGAACGTGTCGTAGAGCTTGAACGCGGTCTCGCCCGGCAGCGTCGCGCCCGGCGCCATGCCCGCGGTCGCCTCGTCGAGCAGCTTCAGCCCCTTGTCGAGCGTCTGTCGGAAGCGCGTCTCCTCCTGCTGCAGCGTCGCCTCGATCAGCGGCTGCGCGCGGAGCAGCTCGGGATAGGCGCCCCCCATCTCGGCGACCAGCGCCGGCACCAGCCGCGCCATCAGCGGCTCCTTGGCGCCCAGCAGATGCACATGCCGCATCGCGCGGCGCATGATCCGGCGCAGCACATAGCCGCGGCCCTCGTTCGCGGGCAGCACGCCGTCCGCGACCAGAAAGCCGCTGGTACGCAGATGGTCCGCGATCACGCGGTGGCTGGCGGTGTTCGCCCCATCGGTGGCGGTGCGGGTGAGCGCGCCGCTTTCCGCGATCAGCGCGCGGAACGTGTCGGTGTCGTAATTGTCGTGGACGCCCTGCAGCACCGCGGCGATCCGCTCCAGCCCCATGCCGGTGTCGATCGACTTGCGCGGCAGCTCGCCGACGATCTCGCCCGCCTCTTGCTCATATTGCATGAAGACGAGGTTCCAGATCTCGACGAAGCGATCGCCATCCTCGTCCGGGCTGCCCGGCGGGCCGCCGGCGATATGGTCGCCATGGTCGTAGAAGATCTCGGAACACGGGCCGCAGGGCCCGTTGTCGCCCATCGTCCAGAAATTGTCCTTGGTCGGGATGCGGATGATACGGTGTTCGGGCAAGCCGGCGATCTTACGCCACAGGTCGAACGCCTCGTCGTCGGTGTGGTAGACGGTGGCCGTCAGCTTGTCCGCCGGCAGGCCCCATTCCTTCGTCAGCAGCGTCCACGCATGCGTGATCGCCTGTTCCTTGAAATAATCGCCGAATGAGAAATTGCCGAGCATTTCGAAGAAGGTGTGGTGCCGCGCGGTATAGCCCACATTGTCGAGATCGTTATGCTTGCCGCCCGCACGAACGCATTTCTGGCTCGACGTCGCGGTGGAATAGGGCCGGCTTTCGAGGCCGGTGAACACGTTCTTGAACGGCACCATGCCCGCGTTCACGAACATCAGCGTCGGATCGTTCTGCGGCACCAGCGGCGCCGATGCGACGATGCGGTGGCCGTTGCGGCCGAAATAATCGAGAAAGCCGCGGCGGATATCGTTGGTAGAGGTCATGCCACCCGGCTTAGGCGAGGAGACGGGCGCGCTCAAGCGGGTCAGACCGGTGCATCGATCGACCGGGGCGGCTCGCTGAACCATACCGGGCCCGCATCGGTCATGTGGAAGCAATCCTCCAGCCGCACGCCGAACCGGCCGGGCAGATAGAGGCCGGGTTCGTTCGAAAAGCACATGCCGGCCGCGAGCGGCGTCGTCTCGCCGTGAACGAGGTTCACCGGTTCATGCCCGTCAAGGCCGATGCCGTGCCCCGTGCGGTGCGACAGGCCGGGCAGCGCATAGCCCGGGCCATAGCCATAGCCCGCATATAACCGCCGCACCGCATCGTCGATGCTGCCGGCCGGCGCACCGATCCGCGCCGCGGCGAACGCCACCTGCTGACCGCGCGCGACCTGATTCCACACGCTACGCTGCGCGCGCGTGGCCGCGCCGAAGACGAAGGTGCGCGACACGTCGGATTGATAGCCCTGCACCGTGCAGCCGCAATCCATCAGCACCACCTGGCCATCGCCGACGATTTGTGGCGCGCGGCTGCCATGCGGATAGGCGGCGGCCTCGCCGATCAGCACGAGACTGAACTCGGGCTCCCCGCCCAGCGCGCGCGTCGCCGCATCCATCAGCGCGGCCACGTCATGGTTGGTCATGCCGCGCTCCACGCGCGGATGGACGAAGCGATAGGCCGCGATCGTCACGTCGGTCGCCTTGCGCATCAGCGCGATCTCGGCCGCCGATTTCACCATCCGGCAGCCGCGGATCACGGGGGCGGCGGGCACGATCTGCGCCGAGGGCAGCGCGCGGGCAATGCCGTCGGCGGCGAAGAAGCGCACCGTCTCCTCGATGCCTACCGGACGGCGATCGAGCTTGCGGTCGCGCAGGAACCCGGCGACGAGTGCAAGCGGGCTCTCATCCTCCTGCCACACGCGCACTTCGGCGGGGATGTCGAGCGTCTGGCGCACCGAGGGCTCCTCGAAGAACGGGGTGACGATGCACGGCGTGCCTTCGGCCGGCAGGATCGCGGCGGTGAGCCGCTCGCTGCGATGCCACGCGACGCCGGTGAAATAGACCATCGATGCGCCCGGCTCGATCACCACCGCGCCGATCCCGTTCACGCGCATCAGCGCCTGTGCGCGGGCCAGCCGCGCCGCGCGCTCGCCGGGCGCGATCGACACCACATCGGCGGTGACAGGACGCAGGCCGGTCAGGTCGGGCAAAGCCGCGCGCAACACGCCGGATCGCGCCAAAAGCGGCAGCGCGGCGGCGCCCAGAAGGACGGCGCGGCGATCGATCGTGGCGGTCTTCGTCATAGTCACGGACGATAGGGTTCTTGACCCCGCGCCCGCAATCCCCTTCGCTCGGGCGCGCATCAAGGGAGCATCGGATGGCCAAGCGCCTCACCTATTGGATCATGGCGGCGTTGGTCGCGGGACTGCTGGTCGGCTGGGCGCTGCATGTCGCGATTGACGACGGCACGCCCGCCGCGGCCGATCGGCTGGGCGAGATCGCCGGCTATCTCTCGATCGCCACCACCGTGTTCCTGCGGCTCATCAAGATGATCATCGCGCCGCTCGTCTTCTCGACGCTGGTCGTCGGCATTGCGCATATGGGCGACACGGGTGCGCTGGGCCGGGTGGGGCTGCGCAGCCTCGCCTGGTTCGTCGCGGCGAGCCTGTTGTCGCTTACGCTCGGCCTGATCCTCGTGAACCTGCTCCAACCGGGTGTCGGGCTTCATCTGCCTGTGCCGCCCGTCAGCGCGGCGAGCGGCGTGGTGAAGACGGCGTTCAACCTCAAGGACTTCGTCTCGCATATCGTGCCCGCCTCGATGATTCAGGCGATGGCGGAGAACGAGATCCTCCAGATCGTGGTCTTCTCGGTGTTCGTCGGCGTGGCGATCACCGCGGTCGGCGACGTCGCCGCGCCGCTGGTGCGCGCGATCGAGGCGCTCGTCGCGGTGATGCTGCAGATCACCGGCTATGTGATGCGGTTCGCGCCGGTCGCGGTGTTCGCGGCGGTCGCCGCGACGCTGGCCGAGCGGGGGCCCGGCGTGCTCGGCGATCTCGCCTGGTTCATGGGCAGCTTCTATCTCGGCATGCTGATCCTCTGGGGGCTGCTGATCGCGATCGCCTTCGTCATCATCGGGCCGCGCACCCGGCTGCTGGTGCGCTACATCCGCGATCCGCTGATCCTCGCCTTTACCACCGCCTCGTCCGAGGCGGCCTATCCGCGCACGCTGGAGGCGCTGGAGCGGTTCGGTGTGCCCAACCGGATCGCGAGCTTCGTGCTGCCGCTCGGCTATTCGTTCAATCTGGATGGATCGATGCTCTACATGACGTTCGCCTCGCTGTTCATCGCGCAGGCATACGGCATCCATCTGAGCCTGGCCGAACAGATCACGATGCTGCTGGTGCTGATGGTCACGTCCAAGGGGATCGCCGGCGTGCCGCGCGCATCGCTGGTGGTGATCGCGGCGACACTGTCGATGTTCCACATTCCCGAGGCGGGGCTGCTGCTGATCTTGGCGGTCGATCACTTCCTCGACATGGGCCGTTCCGCCACCAACGTGATCGGCAACGCGGTGGCGGCGAGCGTGATCGCCAAATGGGAGGGCGGCTTCGCGCCGCCGGGACCCGTCGATCCCGCGCTGCCACCGGCACCGACGCACGGGGTGCTCCACTAGCGCCCGAAATGGTGGCATTTCCGTTTGCAGGCCGACCTTTGCCGATCGATACCGGTTGTCGACAAGGGGGGCACCATGGCGACGGGGTGGATCGGGCGGACGGGACGCACGCTGGCGGGTGCGCTGATGGCCGCCGCGCTGGCGGGCTGTGCGGTGACGCTCGTTCCCGCCTATGACGCGCAGATCGACGACGGGCTGAGCGCGCTCTACACCGATACGATCGCGTTCGTGGACCGCACCACTGCGCTCGCGGGAACGCCGGAGGGCGATTACGCGCACAATCGCGGCTTCTATGACGGCGCCGACGCCCGCGTCGAGACGCTGATCGTGCGCGCCGAGGCGAACCGCGTGCTGAAGAACTGCCCGACCACCAGGGTGGTGGCCCATGCGCTCGACGCCGCGCGGATCCCCGCCGACGTGCGCGGCGCGATCGGCACCTTGCCTAGGGACGATTGCGAGGTCGTGCTGCTCCGGCTGATCCATGGCGGCTTCGAATCGATGCGCCGCTTCCACGAGGCGCAGGGAGCCCGCGGCCTGCCGCCCTCCGCGCGCGGGCCACTGATCGACGGCGGCGTGGGCGCGCAGTTGCGCGCTGGCATCACGGTCGAGATCGCCAAACGCGCCAGATAGAGGGAGGACCGTTCATGGATATCGATGCGCTGACCGATACGATGGTCACGGCGGGCAAGGGCCTGGCGAGCGGCATATGGTCGGCGATGGACCATTATGCCGCGCCCGAGCTGAAGAAGATCGCGGTGCAGATCGAGGCCATCGCCGATCACCTGCCCGACTATACGCCCGAAGGCGCGAAGATCCTGCTGGCCATGCAGGTCAATGCCGCGGTCGCGGTGATCGTGGCGATGACGAGTCTGGTGATGCTGGCGGTGCAGGAGGCGATCAACGCGATCATCGCCGCCGTGTCGGGCATCGTGAACAAAGCGGTCGGCTTCACGCTGATCTGAGCCCTCAGGCATAGGCATAGGGCCCACCCTTGGCGAGCGCGGACCGGTAGGCCGGCCGCGCATGGACCTTGTCCAGCCACGCGATCGTCGCCGGGCGCGATCCGTCGAGACCGGCGCGGCTGCGCGCGGCCTCGAGCGGAAAGCTCATCATCACATCCGCGGCCGTCATCGCATCGCCCGCGAACCAGGGCCGAGTCGCCAGCTCCGATTCGACATAATCGAGATGGACGTCGATCATCGGCTGGATGCGCTTGATCGCGGGCTTGCCCATCAGCGGGATGCGCGCGAGCACCAGCTTCAGCAGCAAAGGCGGCATCATCGAACCCTCGGCATAATGGAGCCAGAACCGATAGCGCAGCGCGTCCTCGCGGTTCGCGGGCGCGCCGAGCCGACCATCGGCCTTGTCCACCAGATATTCGACGATCGCGCCGGTTTCGGCGATCACCCGGTCATGATCGTCGGTGTCGACGATCACGGGCGACTTGCCCAGCGGATGGACGCGCTTCAGCGCGGGCGGCGCGAGCATCGTCTTGGGATCGCGTTCGTAGCGCTGGATCTCGTGCGGCAGGCCGAGTTCGTCGAGCATCCACAGCACGCGCTGCGATCGGCTGTTCTCGAGATGATGGACGATGATGGTCATGGGCAAGTCCTTCGCTGCGATCGTTTCAGCATATCCCGTCCGGGAGCGGCGGCACCATCGTTTCTCCCCACCCGCCGGCGAAGTGGAGGAAGTGGAGGAAGTGGAGGTGTGTGGCGACGATTCTCCACTTTGCCCTTCACGCGACCGCCTTCCACGCGAAACGGCCCGACATCGCTGCCGGGCCGTTCGGTCGCTTCATCCGGCGGCGAAAGAAATCAGAGGTCGTCGTCCGCTTCCGGACCCGCCATCATCTCCTCGGCCACCTTGTCCGTCCGCGCCCGGATCGCCTTTTCCAGGCGATCGGCGGTTTCGGGATTGTCCTTCAGATAGGTCTTCGAATTCTCGCGACCCTGGCCGAGACGCACGCTGTCATAGCTGAACCACGCGCCCGACTTCTCGACGATCCCGGCCTTCACGCCGAGATCGAGGATCTCGCCGATCTTGGAGACGCCCTGCCCGTACATGATGTCGAATTCGACCTGCTTGAACGGCGGCGCCACCTTGTTCTTCACCACCTTCACGCGGGTGGTGTTGCCGATGATCTCCTCGCGATCCTTGATCTGCCCGGTGCGACGAATGTCGAGGCGGACCGACGCGTAGAATTTCAGCGCGTTGCCGCCCGTCGTCGTCTCGGGATTGCCGTACATCACGCCGATCTTCATGCGGAGCTGGTTGATGAAGATCACCATGCAGCGCGAGCGGCTGATCGAGCCGGTCAGCTTGCGCAGGCTCTGCGACATCAGGCGCGCCTGAAGGCCGACATGGCTGTCGCCCATCTCGCCCTCGATTTCCGCGCGAGGGACGAGTGCCGCGACCGAATCGACCACAAGCACGTCGATCGCGTTCGAGCGGACCAGCGTGTCGACGATTTCGAGCGCCTGCTCGCCGGTGTCGGGCTGCGACACGATCAGTTCGTCAATGTCGACGCCCAGCTTCTTGGCATAGACCGGATCGAGCGCATGTTCGGCATCGACGAACGCCGCGGTGCCGCCACCCTTCTGCGCCTCGGCGATGACGTGCAGCGCGAGCGTCGTCTTGCCCGAGGATTCGGGGCCGTAGATCTCGATCACGCGGCCGCGCGGCAGGCCGCCGACACCGAGCGCGATGTCGAGCCCGAGCGAGCCCGTCGAGATCGCCTCGACCTGCATCGTCTCCTTCGAACCCAGCTTCATCGCCGAGCCCTTGCCGAACGCGCGGTCGATCTGCGCGAGCGCCGCGTCGAGTGCCTTTTGCCGATCCCCGGCTGCCTTGTCGGTCGCTGCCATGCCGCTATCGATCACCTTGAGATTTGCCGCCATCGGATGTTCCCTCGCTAGAGCAGGTATGAACGCCATTCAACGCCTGAGGCTCATGTACCGCATTCGTTCTCACGGAACAAGTGGGGAACGGCAGAATATCGCGCAAGACGCCAAGACGCCAAGACGCCAAGACGCGAAGGAGGTCGGGATCGGCGCGGAGCGCCCCGCGACCATCGCATGATGGAAGGCCTGCGGCGCTGATGCCTGCTGGAGTTGGACGACGTTCCCTTGACCCGTTCGCCCCGGGCTTGTCGAAGCCTGTCCTGAGCTCCGCCGAAGGAGGCCGGTACCCACTTTGAAGGCGCGACGGTGGAGAGCGTGCTTCGACAAGCTCGGCACGAACGGATCCACGATCGGATCAAGCCGATGCCATTCCGCTCCGGGAACAGCGATCGTCGTCAAAGGCGAAACGTCTTTGCGTCTTTGCGTGAATAATCCCGCGAAGGCCGAACCCCTCACGCCAAAGTGGATTCGAGCATCCACCAGCCCTGCCCCGCCAATGCCCGCGCCGCTTCGCCACGATCCTCGACGGTGTCGAACAGCGCAAAACAGGTCGCACCCGATCCGGACATGCGGGCGAGGCGAACGCCCGGCATCGCGCCGAGCCGCGCGCGCACCTTGGCGATGACGGGGGCGAGCGCCAGCGCGGGCGGCTCCAGATCGTTGCGACCGGCCACCGCGCGCGCGATCACGGGGCCGTCGGCGATCGCGCCGCGGTCGATCCCGTCCCACCGCGCGAACACCGCCGCGGTGGATACGCCGACGCCGGGATTGACGAGCAGCACGGGCACCCCCGCCAGCCCCTCCAGTTCGGCCAGCGCCTCGCCCTTGCCGGTGCCGAAGGCGGTGCGCCCCAGCAGGCAGGCGGGTACGTCGGCACCGAGCGCGCCCGCGACCGCCACCAGCCGGGGATCGTCCGACGCCACGCCGTGCAGCCGCGCGAGCGCGCGCAGCGTAGCGGCGGCATCCGCCGATCCGCCGCCGATCCCCGACGCGATCGGCAGCCGCTTGTCGAGCGTGATCGCATGATTCCCCGCAATCCCGAACGTGGCGGCGAAGGCGTCCGCGGCGCGGGTGACGAGATTGTCGGCCCAGTCCCCCTCGCCCGCCAGCCCCTGGGCGAACGGGCCGGTGATCGCGAAGCGGTTCGCCGCGGCGGGCTCCACGCGCACCTCATCGCCGTCGCGGCAAAAGGCGAACAGCGTTTCCAGCTCGTGATAGCCATCGGCGCGGCGGTGGCGGATGTGGAGGGCGAGGTTGATCTTCGCCGGGGCGGTTTCGGTCGTCATCGGTGGGGCGGCAGGCCGTCGGCGATCTTGGCGGCGATCCGCGGGGTCACGTCGGCCGGCGCGGTGAGCGCTGCGGCGCGCCACGCGTAGCGCGCCTCGAACCGGCGGCCGAGCGTCCAATAGGTGTCGCCCAGATGCTCGCCGATCTCGGCATTGGCGGGCTGCCCCGCCGCGGCGCGTTCGAGCAGCGGCAGCGCGCGCGCGGCATCGCCGCCGCGGTAATAGGCCCAGCCGAGCGAATCGGTGATCGAGGCGTCGTCGGGCTTCAACTGCGCGGCGCGCGCCAGCATCGCGGTGGCGGCGGGCACCTGTGTGCGATGCTCGATCCGCGCATAGCCGAGGTAATTGAGCGCGAGCGGCTGGTCGGGCGCCAGCGCCACCGCCTTCACCAGCACCGGCTCGGCCGCGCGCCACTGGCCGGCCTGGTCGAGCGCGGCGCCATATTGCAGCCACCCCGTCCAGCCGCCGGCATCCTTCGCGACGATGCGCGCATAGAAGGGCGCGGCATCGGCCGGGCGATCGGCGTTCATCAGCAGATCGGCATAACGCTGCCAGTCCGCCGGCCCCGCATCGGTGCGTTCGGCGAGCGTCCGTGCGGCGGCGATGGCGGCATCGGGCTGGTCGGTGGCGAGGATCGCCACGCGCGTGGCCGCCGCATCGACGGCGAACGCGCTGCCCGGTGCGATCCCGTCCAGCGCGGCGAGCGCGCGGGGCTTGGCACCGGCCTGATCGAGCGCGGCGGCGAGCAACAGCCGTGCGCGGTCACTCGAGGGATCGGCGATGAGCGCCGCGCGCACCAACGTGATCGTCAGCGGCGACGGTGTGGGGGCGGCGGAAAGATCCGACGCGATCCGCACGAACAGCCGCGACACCCCGAAGCCCAATGTGGGCGCCGCCGGATCCGGCCGAAGCCCAGGCAGCAGCGTCTGCGCCATGTCGGCGTGATCCGCATGGGCGAGCAATTGCGCCGCGGCGATGCGCAGGTCGAGCGGTGCCTGCGCGCCGCCCAGCGCCGCGATCTCGGCCACGCCATCGGCCGCGCGCCCGCTCGCGATCGTCAGCAGCGCATGCGCTTCGGCGGCGAACCGGCGGGTGACCGCGTCCTTGGCGGGCGGAACGGGGGGGGCGGGCGGAACGGGGGGGGCGGGCGGAACGGGGGGAACGGCGCCGGTGCGCGTGAACGCCGCCCACAGCCGGAGCGCGGGCGCGAGCGCGGCGAGCGGCGTGCCGGCCAGCTTCGCGATCGCCGCCTCGGCCGCGACCGCATCGCCGGCCCGTGCGGCGACCGCGATGGGCAGCAGCGCACCGTCCGCGGGCGCCACCTTCGCCCGATCCAGCACCGCGAGCGCCCGCAGCGCGAGCGGCGTGTCGCCCGCGACCAGCGCCTCGCGAAACGCGCGGATCGCCACCAGCGGATTGGCGGGGGCGGCGGACAGCGCCTGCGCATAGTCGCCCGCGGCGCGCATCGCATGCCCGTCCGCATCCGCGGCACGCGCGCGCAGATAGGCGGAAAGGCCACCGCTATCCGCCATCGCGGGGCCGGCGACCAGGCCCAGCATCAGAAGGACGCGCCTACATATTGGGATAGTTCGGGCCTCCGCCGCCTTCGGGCACCACCCAGTTGATGTTCTGCGTGGGATCCTTGATGTCGCACGTCTTGCAGTGGACACAGTTCTGCGCGTTGATGACGAATTTCGGATCGCCCGTCTCGACGCCGACGAACTCGTACACGCCCGCCGGACAGTAACGCTGCGACGGGCCGTCGAACATCGGCAGATTATAGTCGACCGGCACGTCGGGATCGCGCAGCGTCAGGTGGACGGGCTGATCCTCCTCGTGATTGGTGTTCGACAGGAACACCGAGGAGAGGCGATCGAACGTCAGGACGCCGTCGGGCTTGGGATAGACCGGCGGCTTGACCAGATCCTTGCGCCACAGGCTTTCGTGATCGGGCTTGTGGCCCAGCGTGAAGGGCATCTTCAGCCCGAAATGCTCGAGCCACATCGTGACGCCCGACAAGCCCGAGCCGACGAAATCACCGAACTTCTTGACCAGCGGCACGACGTTGCGGACGACCGACAGCTCCTTCTTCAGCCAGGACGCGTCGAACGCCTCGGGATAGGCGGCCAGCTCGTCATGGCTGCGCTGCGACAGGATCGCGTCGACCGCGGCGTCGGCGGCCATCATGCCCGATTTCATCGCGCCATGCGTGCCCTTCAGCCGCGGCACATTGAGGAAGCCCGCCGAACAGCCGATCAGCGCGCCGCCCGGAAAGACGAGCTTCGGGATCGACTGCAACCCGCCATCGTTGATCGCGCGCGCACCATAGGACACGCGCTTGCCGCCCTTCAGGATGGCCGCGATCTCGGGATGCGTCTTCCACTTCTGCATCTCCTGGAAAGGCGAGAGATACGGGTTGGAATAGTTGAGCCACGTGACGAAACCGAGCGACACCTGGCCGTTCGCCTGGTGATAGAGCCAGCTGCCGCCGTTCGCATCGTCGCCGAGCGGCCAGCCCTGCGTGTGGATCACGCGGCCGGGGCTGTGGAGCGCGGGATCGATGTCCCACAATTCCTTGATGCCGAGGCCGTAGACCTGGGGCTGGCTGTCTTTCGCCAGATCGAACTGGCGGATGATCTCCTTGGAGAGATGCCCGCGGACGCCTTCGGCGAAGAAGGTGTATTTGGCGTGGAGTTCCAGGCCCGGCGTATAGTCGCCCTTGTGCGTGCCGTCGCGCGCCACGCCCATGTCGCCGGTGGCGACGCCCATCACATGGCCCGCCTCGTCGAACAGGATCTCGGCGGCGGCGAAGCCGGGGAAGATCTCGACGCCCAGTTCCTCGGCCTTGCCCGCCAGCCAGCGGCACAGATTGCCGAGGCTGCCGGTATAGGTGCCCTTGTTGTGCATGAACGGCGGCGTCAGGAACTCGGGCAGCACCGTCTTGCCCTTCTCGGACAGGACCCAATGGTGGTTCTCGGTGACCGGCACCTCGGCCAGCGGGCAGCCATCGGTGCGCCAATCGGGCAGCAGCTCGTCGAGGCTGCGCGGATCGATCACCGCACCCGACAGGATGTGCGCCCCCACTTCGGAGCCCTTTTCCAGCACGCAGACGGCGATGTCCGCGCCCGTCTCGGCGGCGCGTTGTTTCAGCCGGATCGCGGCGGACAGGCCGGCCGGCCCCGCTCCCACGATCACCACGTCATAGGGCATCGACTCGCGTGTCGTCATGTTCGTCTCCGCAGCGCCTCTCGCCTCACGTCGTTCGGGCTTATGCCCGCAACGTCCTGTCCGTTCCGCCGTGCCCGCGAATTGACCGCGGCGTCAACCGCATAGCTAGAAGCAACCGATGGGGGCAGATCAGAACAGCGACTGGCGGGCACTGGCGGCGAGCGCGCTCGCATGGTGGAGCGACGCGGGCGTCGATTGCCTCGTCAACGATCTGCCGCGCGACTGGCTGGCGGCCGAAACGCCGGTGCCGCTCGCGGCGGCAGCTGTCGCAGCCACGCCTGCCGTAACGGCGGCCGCCCTCGCGCCAGCCCCGGCGATGCCGATGGCGCTCGCCGAGTTCCTGACATGGCGTTTGGGCGCGGACGTGCCCGAGGCGGGATGGAGCGGCATTTCGCTCGCCGCGAGCGGACCGGCCGATGCCGCGGTGATGGTGCTGGTCGATTGCCCCGATCGCGACGACGGCGATGCGGGCGCGCTGCTGTCCGGGCTGCCGGGGCGGTTGTTCGACCGGATGCTGGCGGCGATCGGCCTCGCCCGCGAATCGGTCCACCTCGCCGCGGTCTGCGCGCGCCGGCCCGCCACCGGCCGTGCGGCGCGCGATACCGAGGCGCGGCTGGCCGATCTGGCGCGCCACCATGTCGCGCTGGTCGCGCCCAAAAGGCTGTTGCTGCTGGGCGATGCGGCGAGCCGTGCGCTTCTCGGGACCACCGTCCGCGAGGCGCAGGGACGTTTACACCCCTTTAACCATAAGGATGGAGTGTTGGCCTCTCCGGAAACGCAGGTGGTGGCGAGCTACCATCCGCGCTTCCTGATCGAGAAGCCCGCCGCCAAGGCCGAAGCCTGGAAGGATTTGCAGATGCTGATCGGGGGAATGACGGAATGATCCGCAGCCTGGGTTTCGCGGTGTTGCTGGCCGGCGTCGCCGCGCCTGCGCTGGCAGCCGCACCCGCTGATACGGGGACACCGGCCGACACGCGGCTGGTGGCGGTGGCCGAACCGGCGCCGGGGCTGCTCGATGCGGCGCAGCGCGACGGTTATCGCGCGGCGTTCCTTGCGATCCGCGAAGGCCGTTTCCAGGACGCGCAGATCCAGCTCGACACGATGAAGCCGGGCCCCCTCCACGCGATCGCGCATGCCGAGCTCTACACCGCCAAGGGATCGCCCAAGGTCGCCGCAGAGCCGATCGTCGCGCTGCTGAACGAAGCACCCGAACTGCCCGAGGCCGAGGCGCTCGCCCGCCTCGCCAGGGCGCGCGGCGCGATCGAGCTGCCGCCCCTGCCCGTAGCCCAGACGCTCGTCTGGCAGGACGGCGCGCCGCGCCGCGTGCGCGCCAAGACCGTCAGGAGCGACCAGATCGCCGCCGATCTCGCCAATCGCATGCAGCCGCTGGTGAAGGCGGACCGGGGTGCGGAGGCGCAGGCGCTGCTCGAATCCACCACCGGCCTGTCGTCGGATGCGACCACCGAATGGCAGCAGCGGGTATCGTGGATGTATTTCCTCGCCGGCGATGACGCGAATGCGCGCGCGATGGGCGCGAAGGCGGCGGACGGCACCGGCGACTGGGCGGTGCAGGGCCGCTGGGTGGCGGCGCTGTCGGCATGGCGCCAGAACGACTGCGCCGCGGCCACCACCGGCTTCGAGGGCGTCGCGGCACGGGCGAACGACGTCGATCTGCGCGCTGCCGGCCTTTATTGGGCGGCGCGCGCCGATATGGTGTGCGGCCGGCCCGACCGGATCGAGGCGCGGCTGAAGGCGGCGGCGCAATATGGCGAGAGCTTCTACGGCCAGATCGCGCACCAGGCGCTGGGCATCAGCGACAAGCCGCGCATCCCGGGGCTCGTCGGCGCCGACTGGATCACGCTCGACAAGCGGCCCAATGTGCGCGTCGCCGCAGCGCTGGTCGAAGTGGGCGAGACCGACCTGGCCGACACCGTGATGCGCCAGCAGGCACGGATCGGCAGCCCGCGCGAATTCGCCGGACTCGTCCGGATGGCGCAATCGCTCGACCTGCCCGCCACCTCCGTATGGCTCGCGCACAATTGCCCGGCGGGCGTCACCGCGGCGGCGGAGGCGCGCTACCCGACGCCCAACTGGACGCCCGACAGCGGATGGCGTGTCGACAAGGCGCTGGTCTATGCTCACGCGCTCGAGGAATCGCGCTTCCGCACCAAGGCGCTGAGCCAGGCCGGTGCCTATGGCCTCATGCAGATCATGCCAGCTGCCGCGGTCGATTACGCCCGTGAGCGCGGCTTCGCGGTCGACAAGGCGGCGCTCACGAAACCGTCCACCAACATGGATATCGGCCAGCGCCATCTGGAGCGGCTGCGCGATTCCGGGATCACCGGCGGCCTGCTGCCCAAGGTGATCGCGGCGTATAATGCGGGGCCGAAGCCCGTATCGGACTGGAACGTGCAAATCCGCGACGGCGGCGATCCGCTGCTCTATATCGAAAGCATCCCCTATTGGGAGACGCGCGGCTATGTCACCACGGTGCTGCGCAACTATTGGATGTACGAGGGCCAGGCGGGCAAGCGCGCGTCGACCAGCCGCACCGCGCTCGCCCAAGGCATGTGGCCGCGCTTCCCCGGCCTGTCGGGCGCGACCGCGGTGCGGCTGAACGCCACGCCGAGCCGCAGCGCGACCGCCAGCGCGATCGCGGTGAACGCCAGTGTCAGCCCCGCCTCGGCCACGGTTTCCCGTGCCGATTGATCCCGACGCGACCTTCCTGCCCGTCCGCATCGCCGTGCTCACCGTATCCGACACGCGGGGCCTGGCGGAGGACCGATCGGGCGACACGCTGGTCGCGCGGCTGACCGAAGCGGGCCATGTGCTCGCCGACCGCGCGATCGAGCGCGACGATGCCGACGCGATCGTCGCCCGGCTGAACGGCTGGATCGCCGACGCCCAGGTGGATTGCATCGTGACCACCGGCGGCACCGGCGTCACCGGCCGCGACGTAACCCCCGAAGCGGTGGAGCGCGTGGCGGAAAAGATGATCCCCGGCTTCGGCGAGCTGTTCCGGATGCTCAGCTATCGGACGATCGGCACCTCGACCGTCCAGTCGCGCGCCTGCGCCTGCGTGGCGCGCGGCACCTATGTCTTCGCGCTGCCGGGATCGACGGGCGCGGTGAAGGATGGTTGGGACGGCATCCTGAAGGACCAGCTCGACAGCCGGCACGAGCCCTGCAACTTCGTGGAGCTCATGCCGCGCCTGACGGAGCGCTGACGCTCGACGCGACGACAGCCGTTAATTCCGTTTCCAACGGAAGAAAATTGGCTCAGCCCCCGTCCACCGCGATCCGGCCGAGCGCGGGGTCGTCGGTGAAGAACCCGTCGATCCCGGTCGCCAGATAGCGGCGCATTTCCGCGACCGAGCCCGCCGGGTTGCGCGCATTCTCGCCGTCGGCGTTCCGAAAGTCGGCGGCCAGAAAGCGGTTCTCGGGGCGGAACGTCCAGGGCCGCACCAGCAGCCCGGCGGCGTGCGCATCGCGCACCAGCGGCAGCGGCTGCCCGAGCTTGCCGTCCGCCCCGATCGGAATGATCCCCCGTGTGGAGGGGGCGACGACATCGGCATAGGTAGCGATCTCGCGCAGGCCGGCGGGCGTCGTCATCGCGGCATAGGTGAGCGTGCCGCCGGCGGCGACCACGTCGGCGGGGCGGACCGCTTCCTCGACCACCAGCTGCATCAGCCGCACGTTCGCGGGGCGCCCGAGCTTGCGGCGCAGATAGCGCAGGTTCGCCGTCTCGAACGACTGGATCTCGAGCGGATGCCGGCGCGTGTAATCATGCGCGGCCGTGACGGCGAGAAACCGATCCTCCAGCGGCAGCCCGATTCCGGCGAAATAGGTCGAGTGTTTCAGCTCGGGCACCAGCCCGACGATCCGGCCGCGCGCGGCGCTTTCGGCGGCGGTGAAATCGATGATCTCGTCCCAGGTGAGGATCTGGAACTGGCCGTCATAGCGGCGGCTTTCGGGCCGCATCGCGCCCAGCCGCTCGATCGCGCGCAGCGTCTTGAGTTCGGCCAGCGTGAAATCCTCGGCGAACCAGCCGGTCTGCGCTTGCCCGTCCACCGTCTTGGTCGTCTTGCGCGCGGCGAATTCGGGATGCGCGGCGATGTCCGTCGTCTCGGCGATGTTGTTCTCGTGCCGCGCGATCAGCACGCCGTCCTTCGTCACGACCAGATCGGGCTCGATATAATCGGCGCCGTCGGCGATCGCCTTGGCATAGGAGCCGAGCGTGTGTTCGGGCCGGAGCGCCGAACAGCCGCGATGGCCGAACACCGGCGGCCTGGGACGGGGCGTCGCCGCCCCCGCCCCCGCCCCCGCCCCCGCCGCGGCGCCCGCCACCAGTGCGGCCCCGGCCCCGATCAGCGTCTCGCGTCGTGTCACGATCAGAACCCCACGCCGATGGTGCCGAACACCTGACGCGGCGCCACGGGGAAGAAATTATACGTGCCCGACGCCGCGCCGATGCTGAGCGTCGAGGTCGCCTGTTTGTCGGTGATGTTGGTGACGTTCAGGCTCACATGCAGGCTCCTCACGATGCGGCCGTCGCCGATCGGCACGTCCGCCCCGATCCGCCCGGCGAGCGTGAAATAGGGCGATACCGACAGATCGTTGGTATAGGTCGCATAGCGCCGTCCGAGATAGTCCCCGACGAGCTGGACGTCGAAGATTCCGGCATTGGCGGAGACGACTGTCTTGTTGAGCCAATCGGGGCTGCCCGGCACCTTCTTGCCCGCGGTCGCCACCAGGGTGGTGCCCGTTGTGTAGTTATCGGCATAGCGCGAATCGTTGTAGGACAGCGCGTCGTAGATCGAGAAATGGCTGCCGAAGCGCAGCGTGCCCGCGGCATCGAACCCGTCGGTCCGGACGCTGCCGACATTCTGCAGGATCGTGGCGCCGCTCGCGGTGGCCGAGATCGTCGTCGTCGGGCTGATCGCCAGCAGACGGTTGCTGAAATCGACGTGATAATAGCTGAGCTGCCCCTCGAAGCCGGTGATCGGCCCCAGCGAGAGCGCATGATGCGTGCGCACGCCCGCCTCATAGGTCCAGCTCGTCTCGGGCTTGGTGTTGGCCTTGAAATAGTCGAACAGCGTCTGGCTGCCGAGCGCGAAGGGCGACAGCCCCGCCGCGGCGCTCGTCTGGAACTGGCGGACATTGTTCTGCGCGTTGGCGAAGAATTGCTCGTGATCGGTGGCGTCCCACAGCGCGCCCACCTGCGGCAGGAACGGCTTGGTCGTGTTGATATGGCCGACGGGCAGCGAGAGCGAACCCGTGAACGAACCCGGGATCGGCTGCACCGGCACCGCCTGCGACGCCATCTGGAACGTGCTCTTGAACCCGGCGAGCACGGTGACGCGGGGCACGATCTTCCAGGCATCCTGGATATGCGTCTGCACCTCGTCGACGCTGATCTCGCTGCCATATTGGGTGATGAGCGGCTGCTCGTAATCATGCGGGCGGGTATAGGGCGTCGAGGGGTTGTTCACGTCGAACGCATACCAGCGGCGAAACGCCGACGAGCTCTGATGCTCGTACCAGCCGCCGAGTTCGATCTGGTGATCCCCCAGTTCGAGCTTCAGCGTCGAGATGCCGCCCTCGCGGTCGATCCGGTATTCGGTGGTGCGCGTCGCCAGCCCCGATCCGCCGAAGATCGTCGAGAGCCGCGCGATGTTCGCCGCCGAGGTCGGGTTGACGCCAGGGCCCTGCGGTCCCGGGAAATAATAGGAGAACAGCAGCGGCAGCCCCGCCGCGGTGATCGGGCCGCCGATGACGCCGACGCCGTCGTCGTGATGGAAATAGGCGGTGTTGGACCAGGTTATGCGATCCGAGACCTTCCAGTCGTACTTCGCATAGCCGATATAGTCGGTGCGCTGCGCATCGCCGTAATAGTTGCTGTAGTTGGAGCCCGAGGCGGCATAGGTCGAGCCGTTATACGGCGTCGTGTTGCCGTAATAGGCGCGCGCCGTCGCGAAATCGGGGAAGAGCATCGGCCGCACATAGGGCTGGAACGTCTGCGCCGCGGACACGACGGTGGCGTCCTCGTTGGGCTCGGCCTTGTCGGAATAGGCCATGTAGACGGTGAGCTTGCCGGTCGAATCCTCATGCACGATCTTGCCGTCCGCCTGATAGCCACCCTGCCGCGCGTTGAAGTCCCAGGCATGCGCGTCCTGGCGCACGCCCGAGACGTAGAAGCGCGTGCCGTCGCCCAGATCGCCGCTGTCAATCCGCGCATAGGTGCGAAACGTCGAATAGCTGCCGAAGGTCTGCGACAGGGTGACGCCGCGCGTCGCGTGCGGGTCGCTGGAGAAGGTATCGATCGTGCCGCCCAGATTGCTGGTCGAGGCGGTGCCGAGATCGCCCGCGCCGCTGGCCAGCGTCACGCGGCCGACATCCTCCGAGATGATCGCACGTTGCGGCGAGAGGCCGTTGAAATTGCCGTAATTCTGGTCGCCGAGCGGCACGCCGTCGAGCGTATAGCCGAGCTGCTGCGCGTTGAAGCCGTGGATGAACAGCGAGATATTCTGTTCGTTATTGCCCCAGGGATCCGCCGTCAGGAAGGTGACGCCGGGCAGCGTCTGGAGCGCCTTCAGCGGGCTGATGCCGGGCAGGATCTTCTGGATCTCGACGCCCGTCACCTGGCTGACCGAGTGCGTGGTGTTGCCGGTGACGACGATGTCGTCGCTGTCGGGCGCGGGCTGCTCGGCCTGGAGCGCGGCGCCGCCCGCCGGATCGGCGGCCAGCGTCGTCGCGGGTGCGGTCTGCGCCCAGGCGGGGTTCGCGATCATGCCGGCAAGCCCTGCGCCGCACAGCCAGAATGCGCGCGCCGTCTTCGTCTTCGTCATTGCTTCGTCCCCGCATGGCCGCGCCGATCGCGCGTCCTCGGGAGCAGCCGCTAGGTGCGTCGTGCGACGGCTTCGTTACGTGAACACGACGGTTTCGTGTCGGTCGTCGCCGATCGCGATCCGGTGCGTGGCGAGGCGGTCCGCCTCGGCGGCATCGTGCGTGACATAGAGGATCGGCAGACGCAGTTCGTCGCGAATCCGCTCGATCACCGTCATGATCCCGGCGCGGCGGCTCGCGTCGAGCGCGGCGAGCGGCTCGTCCATGAGCAGGCAGCGCGCGCCCGAAAGCAGCGCCCGACCGATCGCCACGCGCTGCGCCTCGCCGCCCGACAGCGTGCGCGGGAACCGGTCGAGCAGGCCGCCGATGCCGAGAAAGCCGGTGACGGTCGGCAGATCGATCCAGCGTGCCTCGGCCAACGCCAACCGGTGCCCGTAGAGAAGGTTCGCGCGGACGCGGAGATGCGGGAACAGCCGCGCGTCCTGGAACACATAGCCGATCCGCCGCGCCTCGGGCTTCAAGTCGATCCCCGCGGCAGCATCGAACAGCGTCGTGCCGGCGATGCGGACATGGCCGCGATCGGGCCGCACCAGCCCGGCGATCATGTCGAGCACGCTCGTCTTGCCGGCACCCGACGGGCCGACCAGCACCGTCAGCCCCTCGCCCACCACGAACCGCACCCCCACGGTGCGCCCGGCGCGGGCGAGCGCCACGTCGATGTCAAAGGCCATGCGACAGCGCCCCTGCTTGCCGCCGCGCCAGCCATTCCGACAGCAGCAGCGCGCCCAGTGACAGCGCGACGGAGACGCAGGCGAGCTTCACCACCGCGGCATCGCCGTCCGGCATCTGGAGCGCGGAATAGATCGCGATCGGCAGCGTGCGCGTCTCGCCCGGGATGTTCGACACGAAGGTGATGGTGGCGCCGAATTCGCCGATCGAGCGCGCGAAGCCGAGCACCAGCCCGGCCAGCACGCCCGGCATGCTGAGCGGCAGCGTGACCGTCGCGAAGGTGCGCCACGGCCCCGCGCCGAGCGTGCGGGCGGCGCCCTCCAGCCGCCGGTCGACCCCCTCGATCGACAGCCGGATGGCGCGCACGATCAGCGGCAGCGCCATGACGCCGGCCGCGATCGCGGCGCCCGTCCAGCGAAACATGACGCTGACGCCGAACGCGCGCATCAGCCAGCCGCCCACCGGCCCGTTCGCACCGAAGGCGAGCAGCAGCAGCCAGCCGATCACGACGGGCGGCAGCACCAGCGGCAGATGCACCGCCGCGTCGAGCAGCGCCCGCCCGCGGAACCGCCCCCGCGCGAGCAGGTAGGCGAGCGCGAACGCGATCGGCAGCGTCACCGCCATCGCCACCAGGCTGACCTTCAGCGACAGCGCGACGATGCCCCAATCCTCGGCGGTCAGCATCGTGCCGGGACTAACGCGGCGTGAAGCCGTAGCGCGCGAAGATCGCCTTGCCCGGCGCCGAGATCAGGAACCGCCGGAAGCCCTCCGCATCGCCGCTCGTCGCATTCTTCAGCACCGCCACCGGATAGGTGATCGGCGGATGCGACGCACGCGGAAAGACGCCGACGATCCGCACCGCGCGCGAGGCACGCGCATCGGTTTCGTAGACGATGCCGTACGGCGCCTCGCCGCGTTCCACCAGCGCGAGCGCCGCGCGCACGCTGTCGCCGCGCGCCACCTTGGCGGCGACCGCCGGCCAGATGCCGAGCGTGGTCAGCGCCGCCTTGCCGTAAAGCCCCGCCGGCACCGACTCCGGGTCTGCCATCGCCAGCCGCCCATTGCCGAGCGCGCGCGCCAGCGGAAAGCCGGGCGCGATCCGCAACGCCGCGCCCTTCCCCGCCGGCGCGATCAGCACCAGCCGGTTCGCCAGGAACGACACGCGCGTGTCGGGCCGGACGAGGCCGTGGCGTTGCACATCGTCCATCCACGGCTCGTCCGCGGAGACGAACAGGTCGGCGGGCGCCCCGGCATCGATCTGCCGCGCAAGTGCGGACGAGGCGGCGAACGAGATCACCGGCTTGGCATGGCCCCGCGCCGCCCAGGCATCCCCCGCCGCGGTGAGCGATTCCTGCAGGCTGGCAGCCGCCAGCACCAGGGGCGGCTTGGCCGTGGCGGCCGCACCCGCCCCCGCGAGCAGCACCGCAAAGAGTGTCGATCCGATCCGCATCTTGCTTCCCTCGCGCTTTTTCCGGGTCTTAGCGGGAAAGCCCTTCCCCGCCACGCCGGATCGCGTATGAGCGCCGACTATATACGGACGGATATCGTTAAAGGGGGAATCATGACCAGGACTTTCGTCGGCGCCGCGCTTTGGGCGCTGGCTGCCGCCATGACGACGCCAGCCGCCGCCCAGGACCAGCCCGACCAGCCGCGCCGTACGCCGGACGGTGCCAGCGTCCCCGCCGCCGGCCATGACGATCTGGACGTGATCGTCACCGCCCGCCGCCGCGCCGAGGATGCACAGACCATTCCTGGCTCGCTGACCGTCGTCGGCGGCGCCCTGCTCGACCGATCCTATACGGTGAACACGCAGCAGCTTTCGCAACTGGTGCCGAGCCTCAACTACAGCTCGGCGAACCCGCGCAACACCGCGTTCACGATCCGGGGCCTCGGCTCCAGCGTGGTCGCGGTCAGCCAGTCGAACGACGGATTGGAGCCGGGCGTCGGCTTCTATGTCGATCAGGTCTATCACGCCCGCCCTGCGACCGCCGCGTTCGATTTCAGCGACATCCAGCAGATCGAGGTGCTGCGCGGGCCGCAGGGCACGCTGTTCGGCAAGAATTCCACCGCGGGCGCGATCAACATCACCACGCGCGCGCCGACGTTCGAGCCCGAGGCGTCGGAGGAGATCTCGTTCGGCAATTACCGGTTCGTCCAGGCCAAGGGTTCGGCGTCCGGCCCGCTCACCGATACGCTGGCGGCGCGCATCTCCGTCGTCAGCACGCGGCGCGACGGCACGATCGCCAATGTCCGCACCGGGCAGGACGAGAACCAGATCGGCAATCAGGCGGTGCGCGGCCAATTGCTCTTCAAGCCGAACGACCGGTTCCAATACAAGCTGTCGGCCGACTTCACCAATTTCGAAAGCGAATGCTGCACCCAGGTGTATCTGGCGGCGGCGCCGACGCTGAAGTCGGTCGCGCGCCAATATCCAGCGCTTGTCCGCGGGCTCGGCTATGCGCCGCCCAGTACCGATCCCTATGACCGAGTCACCGATATCGACGCCGATCTGGGCGTGAAGACCAACGAGGGCGGCGTGTCGGGCATCGGCGATTATGATGTCGGCTTCGCGACGCTCACCTCGGTCACCGCGTGGCGCTTCTGGAACTGGGATGCGGCGAACGATCGCGACTATACCGGCATCCCGATCCAGATCACGCAGCACATTCCCTCGCGCCAGGATCAGTATAGCCAGGAGCTGCGCCTCGCCTCCAACGGCGACCACCGTCTCAGCTATGTCGGCGGCCTCTATTTCTTCCGCCAGCGGATCCTCGGCAATCCGATCTCCATCTATGGCCCGCAGGCGGCCTATTGGCTGATCGGCCCGATTACGGGGACGACTGCCGTTCCCGCGAACCTGCTCGACGGATACGGCACCGCGGGGCGCACCGATTTCCAGTCGAACAGCTATGCCGGCTTCACCGAACTCAACTGGGAGCCGATCGACCGGCTGACGCTGACCGGTGGCGTACGCTACACCTACGAGCACAAGACAGGCTATTATTCGACCTACGTCTTCGGCGGCCTGGCGACCACGAACACCGCGCTCGCCAACGCCAAGCTCTCGATCCTGCGGCCGCAGACCTATTCGACGCGGGTGAACGACGGTGCGCTCACCGGGCGCGTCAACGCCACCTATGCCTTCACCGATGCGGTGCTCGGCTATGCGAGCTTCGCGCGCGGGGCGAAGTCGGGCGGGATCAACATGTCCGGGCTGCCGCTCGACAACGCCAACAACCCCGCGCTCAACACCGCGGTCGTGCGGCCCGAGGAGAACACCGCTTACGAGGTGGGCGTGAAGACGCGGCTGTTCGACCGGCACCTGATCTTCAACATCGACGGCTTCTACACCAAGGTGACCGATTTCCAGGCGAACGTCACCGACACCGGCGCCGCGGTCGCGCTGCGCACCTATCTGGCCAACATCCCCAAGGTGACGGTGCGCGGGTTCGAGATCGACAGCACGGCGCTGCTGACGCGTGAATTTTCGCTGCGCGCGAACGTCGCCTATAGCGATGGCCGCTACGACCGCTATCCCAACGGCCCCTGCCCGATCGAGCGGATCGGCACCGCGACGGCGATCTGCGATCTGTCCGGCCGGCCGCTATCCAGCCTGCCCAAATGGGCGGTGACCCTGGGCGGCGATTACGCGCACCCGATCACCGCGGCGGGCGATGGCTTCGTCCATGTCGATGCGGTGGGGCGCTCCAAGCAGTTCGGCGACCCATCCGATTCCGCCTATACCGTCATCCACGGGTATACGTTGGTGAACGGCAGCATCGGCTTCCGCGCGCGGCAGGGCTATGAGATCGCGTTCTTCGTGCGCAACCTGACGAACAAGGACTATCTGCAGAACGTGACGATCCAGGCGGGCAATTCGGGCCTGATCCTCGGCACCCCTGGCGATCCGCGCACCTATGGCATCACGTTCCGCGCGCATCAGTAAAGCTCTGTTCCCCGGCCGAGGCCGGGGCCCAGTTCCGGAACGCGTTTAATAGAACGCGGCGCTCGATGACCTCGGCCTATCCAACCGGGCCCCGGCCTCCCCCGGGGAACGGCTTACCGACCGCACATTCCGTTCCCCAGATCGATGCACCGGCCGTCGACCACGGGCGTCTTCACCCCGACGATCGCGGCCAGCGTCGGCGCGATGTCGACCGTCTCGATCGGTGTCGCGCGCGTGGCGGGCGTAGCACCGTTCCACCAGAACAGGATCGGCACCTGGCGGTCGTGATCCCAGGGCGAGCCATGGCCCGCCACCACGTCGCCCGGCCCGCGCGGCACGCCGAAGCTGGTGCGCGGCGCATAGGCCACCGCGATGTCGCCCGACCGCGTGGGGTCGTAGCTTTCGTGATAGCGCTGCGCGATCGTCAGCCGGTCGGGCGTGGTTCCCGGTGGCACGGTGGCGGCCGCGATCTCGGCGCGCGAGAACACGTCCTTCACCTCGGGCTGCTGCTTCAGCCAGGCGATCGCGGCGTCGTTCACCCGCGCGCGCAACGCCGCGTCGTTGCCGGTGTTGATATAGAGCTGTTGCGGATCGTCGCCGACGATCGGCTCGAAGCCGATCCCCGTCTGCTTCTCGACCGCCGCGTTGAGGCGGGCGACGAACGCGCCGCCGTCAAGCCGGGCGGCGGCGGGGTCGTGCTCATGCTCGCGTTCGGCAGCGTCGGTCGCGCCGTGGTCGGCGGTGAGCACCACCATCACCGGCACGTCGAGCGCGCGGATCGTCGCCATCAGCCGCCCGATCGTCGCGTCGAGCGCCGCCTGCTGGACGCACATCTCGGCGCCGCCATTGCCGTAGCGATGGCCGATATAGTCGTTGGCCGACAGGCTGACCGCGAGCACGTCGGTCGCCGGGCCATGGCCCAGATGCGCACGCGCGATCAGCGCCTGCGCGAAATCGACGACGGTCGAATCGAACAGCGGCGAGGCGCGGAAATTGGCCTGGAAATCGTCGGTCTGGAGGAAATCGGGGCCGTCCTCGACATGCACCGCGGCGTCGGGCGGCACCTTGCCCGACAGGTCGATCCGGCCGAACCGGTGCGGCTTTTCGAGCGCGGCGCAGGTGGCCGACGGTGCGGGCCAGAGCGGCGGCGGCGTCTTCGCCCATGCGGCGAAGCGCGCGGTGTCGAACGCCTTGGCCGGCGCCTGCGTCACGGGTGTCGCGGGCCCGGCATAGGAGGAGGTCACGAAGCCCACACCGTCGACCCACCACCACACGCCATCGGCATGTTTGCCGCCCATCGTGATCGCGGCGCGGTCCTTGCCCGATACGGCGTAGGAGCGCGCACCGGGCGCGGCGGCCTTCACCCAATCGCCGAGCGTCGTGACGTGCATGTTTTGCGGGCCGCGCGCGATCGGATCGGCCACGCCCGGCACCGACACGCAATAGACCGACGATCCGGTCTTCACGTCGAACCAGCTGTTGGCGACGATCCCGGTCGCGGCGGGATGGCGCCCGGTCATCAGCGTCGAATGGCCGGGGCATGTCTCGGTGGCGGCATGGCTCTGATAGCCGACCGGAAAGGCGATCCCGTCCGACAGCGTCTTCAGCCCGCCGTCATAACCGCCACGATAACGTTCGAAGAGTTCGGACGAATATTGATCGACCGAGATCACGACGACCAATTTGGGGCGGACGGGCGGCGGGGCGGCGATGGCGCCCTGTGCCGCACAAACGAGAAAGGCGGACAGCGCGAGCCGGATCGAACGCATGGGGGTGTGGTCTCCTGAAATGCCACCCGACGGTGGCCCGCGCACGTTGCGGTTTCGTGACGCGGAAGACCAGCCCCCTCTTCGCTAGCGCGCCGCGCTCACCCGCCACACCGTGTCGCCCAGATCGTCCGCGATCAGCAAGGCGCCGCTCCGGTCGATCGCCAGCCCTACCGGGCGGCCCTGCGCGGTCTTGTGGTCGGCGGCCAGGAACCCCGTCACCACATCCTGCGCCATCCCGGCCGGACGGCCGTTGGCGAACGGCACATAGACCACTTTGTAGCCGTTCATCGGGGTGCGATCCCAACTGCCGTGTTCGCCGACGAACACGCCGCCACGGTAGCGCGCCGGCAGGCTGGTGCCGGTCGAAAAGGCGACGCCGAGCGGCGCGACATGCGAGCTGAGCGCGTAATCGGGCGGGATCGCCTTCGCCACGAGGTCGGGCCGCTGCGGCATGACGCGCGGATCGACGTGCTGCCCGTAATAGCTGTAGGGCCAGCCATAGAACTCACCCTGTTTCACCGAGGTGAGATAATCGGGGACGAGGTTCGGCCCCAGCTCGTCGCGCTCGTTCGCCACCGCCCAGAGCTGCTTGGTCTGCGGCTCGAAATCGAGCCCGGTCGGGTTACGGATGCCGCTTGCGTAGATGCGGTGCGCCCCCGTCGCGCGGTCGATCTCCCACACCGCCGCGCGACCGCGTTCGGCCGCCATGCCGTTTTCGGTGATGTTGCTGTTCGACCCGACGCCGACATAGAGTTTGCTGCCATCGGGGCTGGCGCGCAGGCTCTTGGTCCAGTGATGGTCGATCGGGCCGCCGGGCAGTTCGGTCAGGATCGTGCCGGGCGCGGTGATCCGCGTCTGACCGGTCCGATAGGGGTAGCGGACCAGCGCATCGGTGTTGGCGACGTAGAGATCGTTGCCGACGAGCGCCACGCCGAAGGGCGAGACGAGGTGGTCGAGGAAAACGGTGCGCACGTCCGGCTTGCCGTCGCCATTGGTGTCGCGCAGCAGCGTGATCCGCTGTGCGCCCTTCGCGCCCGCGCCACCGTAATTCTGCACGATCCCCATGATGAGATCCTTGGGGCGGTTGATCGGCGCAGGCGGACCGCTGCTCTCCACCACCAGCACGTCGCCATCGGGCAGCGCATAGACGGTGCGCGGATGTTCGAAGCCGGTGGCGAGCGCCTCGATCTTGAGGTCCGCCGGCACGACGGGCTTGTCGCCGTTCGTCCAGGGCTTGGCCTTCGCCACGTGCATCGGCGGCACGAGATACTGGTGCGGCGCGGGCAGTTGCGGGTTCGCGCCGATCTGGGTGGAGGGATCGGCCGGTTTGTCGCTGCAGGCCGCCAGCGCGGCGGCGAGGCCGGCGGTGGCGAGCAGGGTGCGGATCATGCTCAACGCCGGTCTCCCACGGTTTGGCGCGCGCTGAGTTCGGCGCCCCACCAGTTGCTGATCGCGAGGATCGCGACGACGAGGATCGAAAGCGTCAGCCCGGTCGGCACCACCGAGGTATAGCCGTCGCGGCTGTGGACGAAGGCGTTCACGATCGCGAGCACCAGCGCGACGATCGTGCCGATCGCGTGGAGCCAGCCCGAACGCGCGCGGCGCATGCCGCGGCTCGCGAAGGCATCCACGATCCCCGCCAGCACAGCGAACGCCGCCACGACGAGGCCGCCGGTGATGAGCCACACGGACATCGTCTCCCACTGCATCGACGCGGTGTTCATATAGGCGATGTCGGTGACCAAAGCCGCGGTGAAGCAGACGAAGGGGAATTGCGCCAGCGCCGCATGGAGCGGGTGACGGCCGATCCGCGCGG
The DNA here is from genome assembly GCF_022662335.1 of Sphingomonas sp. CROZ-RG-20F-R02-07. Classification (GTDB taxonomy): domain Bacteria; phylum Pseudomonadota; class Alphaproteobacteria; order Sphingomonadales; family Sphingomonadaceae; genus Sphingomonas. The sequence continues at coordinate 601,300 of NZ_JAKNQJ010000001.1, forward strand.
TGGGCGGGGGCAACGTGGTGGCCATTCGGCATCCTTCTCGAAACCGTCCGCGGCTGCGAACGCCATTCCGTCTACGATCGTGGTCGTGGGCGGGTTCCAAGATGAACGATTGTTCAGGGACGGTGAATTTTCCGCGAATGACGGAAGCCGATCGCCTGCTGCCCTATTGTCGCTCATCGATCGCCGCCGTGGCGCCGCGCGAGAAGCCGGGCGAGGACCGGCCCCACCAGCAGCACCGCAACGAAGCGGAGCAGTTGCAGCGCCATCACGAACGGCACGTCGACGGGCGTGGAGGCGGCGATGATCGCCACCGAGTCCATGCCGCCGGGGCTCGTCGCCAGATAGGCGGTGACCGGATCGACATGCGCCAGCTTCGCCAGCAAAAGCGCCAAGCCGCCGCAGAACAGGATCAGCACCGCGATGGAGGCTAGGATCCGCGGCAGCGCGCGTGCCGCCGCAGCGACGATCTCGCGCGTGAAGCCCAGCCCGATCCGCCAGCCGACCACGGCATAGGCGATGGCGAGCAACCAGCCCGGCAGCTCGAATCGTACCAGCCCGGCGACCGACAGCCCGGCGCCGAGCAGGATCGGCCCCAGCAGTGCGCCTGCGGGGATGCGCAGCCACGTGCCGAGCGCCGCGCCGACGCCCGCCACCGCCAGCGTCTCGCCGAAGCGCAGCGGATCGATCGCCGGGAACCAGGGCACCGCACCGCCGTGGGCGCCGCCATGATGGCCGCTCACCATGGCCGCCAGCAACGAGGCGATCGCGGCAACGCACACCACCCGGCTATAGGTCATCACCGCGACGAGCCGGGGATCGGCGCCGAAGCTCCGCGCCATCAGCACCATCGCGGTGGCGGCACCCGGCATCGATCCCCAGATCGCGACCGTGCCCGGCAGGACCTGCCAGCGCGCGCCCAGCCACCCGATCGCCACGCTCACCGCCAGCGTCGCCGCGGTCGTGCCCGCGAACAGCCAGCCATGCGCGGCGACGTCCCGCACGATCCCGGCATCGATCGCGCCCGCGATCAGGCACCCGACCAGCGCCTGCGCCGCGCGAAACGCAAGGTCGGGGATCGCGACGGCCCACCCCCGCACCCCCAGCACGATGCCCACCACCATCGGCCCGAGCAACAGCCCGGCGGGCAGACCGGCCAGCTCCAGCACCGCCGCGAGCGCGGCTGACGCCAGAAGCAGCACGAGCGCGCGGACCCATGCGGGCGGCGGGGCGGTCGAGCCGGTCAGGTCAGCTCGATCGGCTTGAACTCCCTTGTCGCAGCCGTCGGTCCTCGGTCCAAGGCGGTTTGTGTCCGGCATCCGTCGTCGGCCTCATCGCCGCCCGAACAGCCGCTCGATATCGCCGTGCGCGAGTTTCACCCAGGTGGGGCGGCCATGGTTGCACTGGCCCGAATGCGGCGTCGCCTCCATCTCGCGGAGCAGCGCGTTCATTTCGGCGACCGACAGGATGCGCCCCGCGCGCACCGATCCGTGGCACGCCATCGTTCCGGCCACCGCATCGAGCCGCTCGCGCAGCGACAGCGCCTCGTCATAGGCGGCGAGCTCGTCCGCCAGATCGACCACCAGCCCGCGCGGGTCGCCGCTGCCGAGCAGAGCGGGCGTCGCGCGCACCAGCATCGCGCGCGGGCCGAAGCGTTCGATCTCCAGCCCGAATTCGGCGAGTTCGCCGGCGCGCGCCTCCAGCCGGTCGCAGGCGGGTTCGTCCAGCTCCACCACCTCGGGCAGCAGCAGCGCCTGCGACGCGACGCGACCACCCGCCAGGCTCGCCCGCATCCGTTCGAGCACCAGCCGTTCGTGCGCGGCATGCTGGTCGACCAGCACGAGGCCGTCCTCGGCCTCCGCGACGATATAGGTCTTGGCGACCTGGCCGCGCGCGACGCCGAGCGGGAAGCTGGCAGTGGCCGCCGGCGGCGCCCAGGCGGGCTCGGCGCGCGCCAGCGGCGGCGGCGCCATGAAGGTGGCGCGCGGTTCGTGCACCCGATCGAGCAGCCCGGTGCCGCCCGCCGGCGGCGGCGCCCATCCGCCGGGCACGACGGGCTCTGGCCGCCACATCGCAAGCGCATCCGCATCGGTGCGCTGAACGCTGCGAAAGCCGTTCGCGTCGAGCGCGCGGCGCAACCCCGAGACGATCATCCCGCGCACCATCGCCGGATCGCGGAAGCGCACCTCGGTCTTGGCGGGATGGACGTTCACGTCCACCGCGTCGGGCGGCACGTCGAGGAACAGCGCGACCACCGCATGCCGGTCGCGCGGCATCATCTCGGCATAGGCGCCGCGGATCGCGCCGATCAGCAGCCGGTCCTTCACGGGGCGGCCGTTGACGAAGAGATATTGGTGATCCGCAACGCCGCGGTGGAATGTCGGCAGCCCGGCCACGCCACCCAGCACATGGCCGTCGCGCTCCAGATCGATCGTCACCGCATTGTCGGCCAGCTCGCGATCGGTGAGCGCCGTCACGCGCGCCGGGCGATCCTCGGCGGGTGCGACCGACAGGACGCGGCGACCGTCATGCTCGACCGAGAAGCCGAGGTCAGGTCGCGCCATCGCGAGCCGCTTCACCACGTCGAGGCTGGCGGCATATTCGGCGCGCGCCGAGCGCAGGAACTTGCGCCGCGCGGGCACCCGCGCGAACAGCCCCTCGACCACGACGCGCGTGCCGGGGGGCAGCGCGGCCGGCCCCTCGCGCACCACCTGTCCGTTGTCGACGGTGCGCGCCCAGCCCTCGGCGCCGCGCACCCGGCTTTCGATGGTCAGCGTGGCGACGCTGGCGATCGAGGGCAGCGCCTCACCGCGGAAGCCGAGCGTGACGACCGCTTCGATCGCGCCCTCCACCAACAGGCTCTCGGGCAGCTTGCTGGTCGCGTGGCGTTCCAGGGCGAGCGCGATGTCGGGCGGGCTCATGCCGCAGCCATCGTCGGCCACCTCGATCCGCGTGAGGCCGCCTTCCGCCAGCACCACGGCGATTCGCGTGGCGCCGGAATCGATCGCGTTCTCGACCAGCTCCTTCAACGCGCTGGCGGGCCTTTCCACCACTTCACCGGCGGCGATGCGATTGACCAACTGCTCGGGGAGACGCCGTATTGACATGGGTGAACGTCTAGACCAAGCGACGGCATCCCGCGACCCGCAAACGCATATAGCCGTCGTACCCTTGGCGTCGTCCCGAGGGGCCGGCGGCGGGCCGCGCAAGATGATTGGCGACGCGCCGTATCCGGGCCTGCAAACCCGGCGGCAAAACGAGAGACTCCGGCCGCATGTCCTTCTTCTCGCGCTTCTTCAAATTCATGTCGCACGATATGGCGATCGATCTCGGCACTGCGAACACGGTCGTCTATGTGCGCGGCCGCGGCATCGTGCTCAACGAGCCGTCGGTGGTGGCCGTCGAGACGATCAACGGCGTCAAGCGGGTGAAGGCGGTCGGCGACGACGCCAAGCTGATGATGGGCAAGACGCCGGGCAACATCGAGGCGATCCGCCCGCTGCGTGACGGCGTGATCGCCGACATCGACGTCGCCGAGCAGATGATCAAGCACTTCATCATGAAGGTGCACGGCCCCCGCAAGTTCGCGCGCTGGCCCGAGATCGTGGTCTGCGTGCCGTCGGGCTCCACCAAGGTGGAGCGCCGCGCGATCCGCGACGCGGCGTCGAACGCCGGCGCGTCGAGCGTGTGGCTGATCGAGGAGCCGATGGCCGCCGCGATCGGCGCCGACATGCCCGTGACCGAGCCGATCGGCAGCATGGTGGTCGATATCGGCGGCGGCACCACCGAAGTCGCGGTGCTGAGCCTTCGCGGGCTCGCCTACACCACCAGCGTGCGCGTCGGCGGCGACAAGATGGACGAAGCGATCGTCAGCTATGTCCGTCGCAACCACAATCTGCTGATCGGCGAAGCCACCGCCGAGCGGATCAAGCAGGAGGTCGGCATCGCCCGCCCGCCCGCGGACGGGGTCGGCAAGATCATCTTCGTGAAGGGTCGCGATCTGGTGAACGGCGTGCCCAAGGAGATCCAGATCAGCCAGGCGCAGATCGCCGAGGCGTTGAGCGAGCCGGTCGCGACGATCGTCGAGGGCGTGCGCGTGGCGCTCGAGAACACCGCGCCCGAACTGGCGGCGGACATCGTCGATCAGGGCATCGTGCTGACCGGCGGCGGCGCGCTGCTCGAGGGGCTGGACGAGGTGCTGCGCGACGAGACCGGCCTGCCGGTGACGGTGGCCGAGGATCCCCTCATCTGCGTCGCGCTCGGCACGGGGCGCGCGCTCGAGGATCCGATGTTCCGCGGCGTGTTGATGAACGGCTGATTCCGGGAAGGGGGGACGGCGCATGGCGCCCACCCGCGACCGTCGCACGGGGTTTTCCAGGCGGCGGCAATATGGTGTGTTCCTGGGCTATGTGCTTGCCGTCGCGGGCGCGGTGGTGGGCGCGGCCTTGCTCGCCCTGTCGACCTTCAATCCCCCCGCATTTTCCGCGCTGCGCATGGCGCTGGCGGGCCTGACGACGCCGGTATCCACGGGGCTGGCGACGGCCACGCGCGGGATCGGCGCGGTGCCCGACATCGTCAGCCATTATTTCTTCGTCGAGCAGGAAAACCGCGTGCTTCGCGGCGAGCGGGACCGCAATCGCGCGCTTCTGCTGCGCGCGCGGACGATCGCCTATGACAACCGCCGGTTGCGCGCCCTGCTGACGCTGCGCGATCGGACCGAGGGCGTGGTGGTGGCCGCGCGGCTCGTCAGCTCCACGCCGCAAAGCGGCCGCCGCTTCGCCTTGCTGAACGCCGGGCGCTGGTCGGGCGTGTTGCCCGGCATGCCGGTGCGCGGACCCGACGGGCTGATCGGCCGCGTTCTCGAAACCGGCCCCAATGCCGCCCGCGTGCTGCTGCTGAGCGATCCCGAAAGCATCGTGCCCGTCCGCCGCACCCGCGACGGCCTGCCCGCGATCGCGGCGGGGCGCGGCGACGGCCTGGTCGACATCCGTTCGGTCGAGAGCACCAACGTGCATTTCCAGCCGGGCGACCTGTTCGTCTCGTCGGGCGTCGGCGGGATCTATCCGCCCGGCATCCCCGTCGCGCGGATCCTCGAGCGCGGCAGCGACACCGTGCGAGCGCATACCTTTGCCGTGCCCGACACGTTCGATTTCGCGATCGTCGAACGCGCCTTCCTGCCGTTGCCGCCGCCCGTCTCGCCGATCAAGCCCGCCGGTGCGCCCAAGTGAACGACATCGACCACGCCGATTTCGCGCCCGTCCTACCGCCGGGCCGTGCGCGGGCGCTGCCCTGGGCGAGCGTGATGGCCGCATCGCTCGTCACGATCGTGCCGGTCATCGCGACGATCCCGCTGCTGCCGCCGCTCGGATTGCTCATGCTGCTCGCCTGGCGGCTGCTCGCCCGCTTCGCGCTGCGGCGCTGGGCCGCAGCACCGCTGGGGCTGTTCGATGATCTGGCCAGCGGCCAGCCGCTGGGCAGTTCGGTGCTTCTGTGGTCGCTGTGTTTCCTCTTCATCGATCTGGTCGAGGCACGGTTGGTGTTCCGCGACTTCTGGCAGGACTGGCTGATCGCGAGCGGCGCGCTGGCCTTCTGCATCGTCATGGGGCGGCTGATCGCGGTGCCGATCGGCGCGCATGTCGACCTATTGATCCTGGCGCAGATCGCGATGGCGGTGCTGATGTTCCCCCTCGCCGCACGGTTCGTCGCCTGGATCGACCGCAAGCGGGGCCATGCGTCATGAGGCGGCCGCCACGCGTCGTCACCGAGGCGTCGCAAGCCTATAGCTTCTCGCGCCGCGCCTGGCTGCTGGGCGCGGCGCAGGGGGCGGTCGGCGTGGCGCTCGCCGGGCGGATGGGCTGGCTCGCGATCGCAGAGAACGGGCGCTACAACCTGCTCTCCGAGAAGAACCGCGTGAACATGACGCTGATGCCGCCCCGGCGCGGCTGGATCGTCGATCGCAGCGGCGTGCCGATCGCCAACAACCGCACCGATTTCCGCGTCGACATCATCCCCGATCGGCTTGAGGACAAGGACCGCGTGCTGGCGCTGCTCGGCACGTTGCTGGCGCTCCCCCCCGCCGAGGTGGAGCGGATCCGCATCGATCTGGAGAATGCCGCGGGATTCCAGCCCGTGCAGGTGGCGGAAAATCTCGATTGGGAGCGGTTCGCCGCGGTGAGCGTGCGTCAGCCCGAACTGCCCGGTGTCGCCCCCAGCCGCGGCTTTGCGCGCCATTATCCCGGCGGCGCGGCGGTCGCGCATCTGACCGGTTACGTCGGCACGCCCAACGCCGAACAATATAAGAAGACGCACGACCCGCTGCTCGTCACGCCCGGCTTCAAGCTCGGCAAGGACGGGCTCGAAAAGGCGCTCGAGCCGCAATTGCGCGGCACCGCGGGCGCCAAGCGGCTCGAGGTGACCGCGCGCGGGCGTCTCGTCGCCGAACTCGCCACCCGGCCCGACATTCCGGGCAAGACCGCGCGCCTCACCATCGATGCCGGGCTGCAGGACTATGCCGCGCGCCGGCTCGGCACCAATTCGGGCTCGGCGGTCGTGCTCGACTGCCGCACCGGCGAGATGCTCGCGATGGTGTCGATGCCGGCCTATGATCCGAACAGCTTTTCGGACGGGATCAGCCATCTCGAATGGCAGATGCTGAGCGAGAACGACCACGTCCCCTTGATGAACAAGGTGACCCAGGGGCTCTATCCGCCGGGATCGACAGTCAAGCCGATGAACGCGCTCGCGCTGCTCGAAGCGGGCGTGTCGCCGCACGACCGGGTGAACTGCACCGGCGCGATGCGGCTCGGCACCAGCATCTTCCACTGCCACAAGAAAAGCGGCCACGGCGCGCTCGATATGAAGAACGCGGTGATGCAGAGCTGCGACATCTATTTCTACGAAATGGCGCGGCGCGTGGGCTATGACCGGATCGCGCCGATGGCCCGGCTGGTCGGGCTGGGCGAGAAGTTCGAGCTGCCCTTCACCACGCAGCGTTACGGCACCGTACCCGATCCGGCCTGGAAGCGCCGCAAGTACAAGACGCCCTGGACGGTCGCCGATTCGCTCAACGCCTCGATCGGTCAGGGTTATGTGCTCGCCAACCCGCTGCAACTCGCGGTGATGGCCGCCCGGCTCGCCTCGGGCCGCGCATTGCGGCCGAGCATCCTGGCCGACCACGTCCACCACGGCATGCCCGCCCTTCCCGTCCAGCCCGAGCATCTCGCGATCGTCCGCGACGCGATGTACGGCGTGGTCAACCAGGGCGGCACCGGCGGCGCGGCACGGCTGCTGGTGCCGGGCGTCAGCATCGCCGCCAAGACCGGCACCGCGCAGGTGCGTCGCATCACCATGGCGGAGCGCGCGGGCGGCGTGCTCAAGAACGGCCAGCTTCCCTTCAAGCTGCGCGACCACGCGCTGTTCGTCTGCTTCGCGCCCGCCGACAATCCGCGCTATGCCGCTGCGGTCGTGCTCGAACATGGCGGGCACACCGTTCGCAACCTCGACACGCCCGAGATCGGCCGCGACATCATGACCTATCTGTTCGACCGCGACCGCGCGATGAAGAGCCTGGCCGAGGCCGAACCCACCTGGGGCGGCGACATCCGCACGCGCATGGATGCCGAGGCCGCCGCCTATCGCGCGGCGCGCATGCCCACCGCCGCGGTGGAAGCCACCAAGACCGACGCCGTCGTGCCGAGCGACGCGCCCGCGGTGGAAGCCGCGACCGACCAGGCGAACGCCACTCAGGCCGCACTGGCGCACGACAGCCCGGCCGGCAACACCGTCGCCGAGGACGGCAGCACCGAGCGCGTACCATGAGCCGCGCGCGGATCGTTCCCGAGCCGCTGGCGCAGCTTCCCTGGGGTGTCATCCTGCTCGTGCTCGCCATCGGCGGCTTCGGGCTGGTCGTGCTCTATTCCGCAGCGGGCGGATCGCTTCACCCCTGGGCGTTGTCGCAGGGCATCCGCTTCGCGGTGTTCGTCGGCGGCGCGATCCTGTTATCGCGCGTGCCCGAGAATGTGTGGCGGAACGGCGCGCTGCCCGCCTACGGCCTGCTCGTCGTGGCGCTCGTCGGGGTCGAGCTGCTCGGCAAGATCAGCGGCGGCAGCCAGCGCTGGATCAACATCGGCATCGTCAACCTGCAGCCTTCCGAGCTGATGAAACCAGCGATCGTGCTCGCCTGCGCGCGCTTCTACGAAATCCTGCCCGCCACCGAGACGCGGCGCTTCGCGGGCGTGTGGCCGGCCGCCGCGCTGATCGGCGTGCCCGCGGCCCTCGTGATGCTCCAGCCCGATCTCGGCACCGCGCTGATGATCTGCGCCGGCGGCGCCACGGTGATGTTTCTGGCCGGCGTGCCGCTGCGCCTGTTCGTCGGCGGCGCGAGCGCGCTGGCGATCGCCGCGCCGCTCGCGGTCAATTTCGTCCTCCACGATTATCAGCGCAACCGCATCCTGATCTTCCTCGATCCGGAAAGCGATCCGCTACGCACCGGCTATCACATCACCCAGTCGAAGATCGCGATCGGCTCGGGCGGCATCTTCGGCAAGGGCTTCCTGCAAGGCACGCAGAGCCACCTCCAATATCTGCCCGAGGGCCATACCGATTTCGTCTTCGCGACCATGGCCGAGGAATGGGGGCTGGTCGGCGGATGCGGGCTGATCCTCGCGTTCATGCTCGTGATCCGCTGGGGCATCAATGTCGGCCAGCGCGCGCAGAGCCGCTTCGCCCGCCTGACCGCCGCCGGGCTCGCCACGACGATCTTCTTCTACGTCGCGATCAATCTGGCGATGGTGATGGGCCTGGCGCCCGTGGTGGGCATTCCGCTGCCGCTGGTGAGCAATGGCGGCTCGGCGCAGATGACCGTGTTGCTGTGCCTGGGCATCCTGATGTCGATCGACCGCCAGAATCGCAAGCAGGTCCGCTGGTAGGCAAAAAAGGGTTTGCATCCGCGCCCCATGATGCTAACCGCGCGCTTCCGAAACGCAGCCGGCCCCGACGGCCGCCAGCGCAGACGGTGTGGACGCATAGCTCAGTTGGTAGAGCAGCTGACTCTTAATCAGCGGGTCCTTGGTTCGAGCCCAAGTGCGTCCACCATTCCTTTCAATGGCCTACGCCGTCCATACTTCCGCCGCTCGGAGCGCGTCCTCTAACCCCCCCTTTTCTGATGGCGGCGGGGCGAAGACGGCGGTCGCGGCTTGGTGTCGCCCTCGACCCAATTCGGGCCGTTCGCGACGCGTTTTCAGCTTACCAATTCCGTCCCCCGTTCATGTCGCTTCAACGTCCGGTCAGGCCGGGCGATTGTGGGTGTACGCGGCCGACGACCGGGCGTCGGGCAGCACGACGACGCCCGCGACATGGTACCGATTCACGCCTGGCCGAACCGGTGCGCATCCGCAGGCGCATCTCGCCGGCGTTGGCGGATTCCTCCAGGCCGATGCCTATGCCGGCTATGACGGCCTCTACCGCAGCGGCGTCACCAAGGTGGCATGCTGGGCGCACTTCCACCGCAAGGTGTTCGACCTGCACGAGCGCTCGCCCACTCCGCTGACCGACGACATTCTCGACCGGATCGGCGCGCTCTGTGCCGTCGAGGCCGAGGTGCGCGGCCAGCGAACAGATGCGCGGCACCGCACCCGGCAGAACCGGACCACGCCGCTGGTTGGCGCCTTGCGGGACGTGCTCGACGCCACCCCTCGCCGCCTGTCGCCGATGTCCGACATAGCGAAAGCCATCGTCTATGGCACCAAGCGATGGCCGGCATTCTGCCGCTTCCTCGACGATGGGCAGTTGGAGATCGACAACAACATCGCCGAACGAACGCTGCGCGGTATTGCCGCCGGTCGCCGCCACTGGCCGTTCGCCGGCTCCAGGGCGGGCGGCGAGCGTGCCTCTGCGATCTATACCGTCATTCAGACGTGCAAGGCCAACGGCGTCGATCCGGAAGCCTACATCGCCGACGTCATCGCCAAGGTCGCCGACGACGGGCCCGCCAGCCGCTGGGACGAACTCATGCCGTAGAACTGGGCTCGCGAATCTGCCAGGCTGGCTGCATGACCGACGAGACCGTTGCCCGCCTGCATATCGTCCTGAACGACATCGAACCCGTAATCTGGCGTCGGGTCGACGTGCCGGTCACCGCCAGCCTCAAGATGCTCCACGGCATCGTCCAGGCCGCAATGAGCTGGGAAAACTATCACCTCTGGCATTTCGAGGTGGGCGACCGGCGTTACGGCGTGCCGGACCCGATGTGGCCCGACAGCGGCATGGCAGCCGCGAGGAACGTGAAGCTCGCTGGCCTCATCGACCGGGAAATACGTGAGCTCCTCTATACCTACGACATGGGTGACGACTGGCGACACACCATCACCGTTGAGGCGGTTGGCCCCGGCGAACCCGACGTCAAATACCCCCGCTTCGTAGACGGCCAGCGGCGCGGCCCGCCCGAGGATGTGGGCGGCTTACCAGGCTTCGAGCTGTTCCTGAATGCCATGGCCGACCCTGCCCACGAGGAACATGACCGGCTGCGCGAGTGGTATGGCGGCCCCTACAACCCCGATGACATCGACGAACGCTTCACCAGACGCGCCGTTGCCGCCATCGCCATCCGCCGGCATGCCGGCAAGCTCGCCTACCAGAAAAGCCGCCCGCAATAGCAAGGCGGCCTACGGACCGGACTTACGCTACGGCTGACCTGAAGCAGGCTGGCCGAACTCACCCGTAACGAGACCCAGTACGCCACCGACCAAACAAGGACATCAGGCGCTAAGCTGGGCCCTAGACGGTGATGCTTTGTAAGAGCGACCGGCAAGCAGCTCGTACTCGACGACGTCGTGAGCGCAGAAAATCCGTACCTCTTCGCCGTGCTCGAGCTGTAGTTGACGCAGCCGTTCAAGGTTGGTGAGCCGTGATGCCGCGTCGACCTGCATCAGCCGCTGATATCCGCGCAATCCAGGCGTGCATGCATAATGCTCCCCGCCGATTTCCCCGCGGTAGAAGTAGGCATCGGCAGCATAGAGCAGCCACTTGCCGCCATCCTCCCGCACCGCGACACCAGTATGTCCCCACGTATGCCCGGGAAGCGGAACCAAGAGGATTTCCGGCGGCAGCCCCTCGAGCGAACGGACGGTGTCGAAACCGAACCATCGGTCGCCGCCCCCGAGGGGATATAACCGCCAATCGTCGACACCATTCCATTGCTGAGGGCGGTAGCGCTTGTCGCCGACGAAGGCGCCACCCTGCCTCTGATCCGCGACCTCCTTCTCCCGGGCCGTGACGTGCACGGTCGCGTTGGGAAAGTCCTCCAGCCCCCCGGCATGATCGAAGTCCAGGTGCGTGACGACGATATGCCGCACGTCCCGTGGATCGTGGCCGAGAATACGCACCTGGGCGATGGCGGTTTCCTCGGATCGAAGCTGGGGATTGTTGAGGCCGAGAAAGAAGCGGGATAGCCGCCGGTCAGGATGTTCGACGTCCTTGGTGCCGAAGCCGGTGTCGACCAACACCAATCCTGCGTCCGTCTCGATCAGCAGGCAATGACAGACCAGCGCGCCGAAAAGACCATCGGTGCGGCCATCGAAGGCGCGTCCGCCGACTGGGCAGCAGGTGCCGCAATTAAGATGGTGGATGCGCATCAGCGCAGCTGCCAGCGCCGCAAGCGGACACGGGTGCGTTCTTCCTGCTTCGGCTCGCGCGCACGGCTCTCGAACCACCAGCCGCCAAGAGCACCCGCCGCAGCGGCGGTCATCACGCCGATCACGTCCTTAAGGTATCGCTTCTTGGGCATGCGGCGCTCCAATCTCGTTTGAAGCAGAACGACCACCACGTGGCTTTAGTCGCCGACGCCCGCTGCTAAATCACTGCAATCCCGATCAGTGGATCACGTCAGACCCAGCCGGCGCACTCAAGCGCATCGAGCGCTGATAACGCATATGGTGACCCAATCCTGGATATTCGAAAGCGCTTTCCGCATTCCGGTATTCTGGCCGTCGTTCATCTCGGCTCTATGCGGCACTGCCTGCCTCGACTTGGGCGGTGATCGATCACTTTTGCGCTTCACGGCGGTCCCGAGCTCGGCCACATGACCGAGCATGAAGGTCTTCCTCGACTTCGAAGCGTCATCGCTATCAGATCATAGCTACCCAATCGAGATCGCCTGGGTGTTTCAGGACGGTCGGTCGGAAAGCCACCTGATCGTACCGGCGCCTGGCTGGGAGGATTGGGATGCAGCTGCCCAGGCCATCCATGGCATCAATCGAACGATGCTCGCCGCAGAAGGCGAACGTCACGACGTCGTGGCGGGTCGGATGATCGAGGCGCTGACCGGCCACGACCTGTTCGCGAGCGCGCCGTCCTGGGATGGCAAGTGGCTAAGCAGGCTCCTGCGCGCAGCTAAACTGCCGCGCCACCTGCTTCGTCTGCGCGACACCGACGAGGCGCTGCGCGAGACCGCGACGGAAATCCTGCGGTCAGCTCTTCCTTTGCCACGGCTCGACGTCGAGGTGCACGCTATCATCGCTGCGGCAACCGCAGACAAGCCTCACCAGCCAGCGCATCGGGCCCTTGCCGATGCCGTAGCCGAACGCGAGACGTGGGTTCGTGCGAGGCAAGCTGCTCGCGATCTTCTGGTCGAGATCGAGTAAGTGCCCCTTGCTTATGCGCAGCAGCGCTTGGACTTTTTGCCCGACTCGCAAGGGCAAGGCTCGCTTCTGCCGACCTTGACGATTGGCGAACCTGTGGCTGGCCTCGGCGCGATGTCGCCAACACTCGTCAGTGGGACAATTCAATCGAGACCCACTCGTCTCCCGCCACAAGCCGGGGCTGCGGCGTCACAGTCCATCGACGGGCGCCAACCAAGTAGAGCATTTTATGTGCTCGCAACACTTTGCGGCAGGCGGAGTTTTACAGGGGTCGCGGCAGTCTTGGCGCTTGATTGAGGATCATTCAGCCATGATGCGCGCGAACGTTCTTTTCGCCGTGCTGGCGTCGGTGATCGCCGCCGCGCCCCTCGCTGCTCAGGACAAGGGCGCGCGCCGGACACGCGACTATGTGGAGATGGCCGGCCAGAGCGACGCGTTCGAAATGCTGGAAGATCGGTGATGTCGATGCGAGATCCGAACATCGACAAGGTTCGAGACCGCTGCGATAGTCCATCATGGCCTCTCCCGCTGAACCGCCCTCCCCCTTGCGCCGCATCGCGATCGACCGGGGCGGCACCTTCACCGACGTCGTAGCAGAAAGGGCGGACGGCACGATCGCGGTCGCCAAGCTGCTGTCGGTCGATCCCGGCCGATATGACGATGCCGCGGTCGAGGCCGTGCGGCGGCTGAGCGGCGTGGGCTACGGGCCGCTGCCGCCGATCGCCGTGCGGATCGGCACCACCGTCGCCACCAACGCGCTGCTCGAACGCCGCGGCAAGCCCACCTTGCTCGCGATCACCCGCGGCTTCGGCGATGCGCTGGCGATCGGCTATCAGGACCGGCCCGACATCTTCGCGCGCGCGATCCGCAAGCCGCCGCCGCTGCCCGAGCGCGTGATCGAGATCGACGAGCGCATCGACGTCGACGGCGCGACCATCCGGCCGCTCGACCTGGACGCGGCGGAGACGGCGTTCCGCGCCGCGTTCGACGACGGGCTGCGCAGCATCGCCATCGTCCTGATGCACGGCTGGCGCCACACCGCGCACGAAGAGGCGCTGGCAGACCTCGCCACGCAAATCGGCTTTCCGCAGGTGTCGGTCGGCCATCGCCTTTCCCCGCTCGTCCGGCTGATCGCGCGCGGCGACACGACGACCGCCGACGCCTATCTGTCGCCGGTGCTGCGCCGCTATGTCGACGGCCTGACGGTGGCGTTCGGCGGCGCGCCCTTGTTCATGCAATCCTCGGGCGGCCTTGCCGAAGCGCACGCGGTCAGCGGCAAGGACGCGTTGCTGTCCGGCCCGGCGGGCGGCATCGTCGGCATGGCCGCGGGCGCGCAGGCGGCGGGCGTGGCGCGCGTCATCGGCTTCGACATGGGGGGCACCTCGACCGACGTGTCGCTCTGGGCGGGCAGCTTCGAACGCCGGCAGGAGGCCGTGATCGGCGGCGTCCGGGTCTCGGCACCGATGCTGCGGATTGACACGGTGGCGGCCGGCGGAGGATCGATCTGCCGCTTCGATGGCGGCCGCTTCGTCGTCGGCCCGGAATCGGCGGCCGCCGATCCCGGTCCCGCCTGCTACCGACGCGGCGGTCCGCTCACCGTCACCGACTGCAACCTCATCCTCGGCAAGATAGCCCCCGCATATTTCCCGGCAGTGTTCGGGCCGGATCGCGACCGGCCGCTCGACCGCGACGCCGCGCAGGCGCGCCTCGACCAGCTGCTCGACGCGGTCGCGGCGGCGACCGGCACCCGCCCAGCCCCGCTGGCCGCCGCACAGGGCCTGGTCGACATCGCGGTCGCCAACATGGCGAATGCCATCAAGGCGGTTTCGGTCGCGCGCGGCCATGATCCCGCCAGCTATGCGCTGATGAGCTTCGGTGGCGCCGGCGGCCAGCACGCCTGCCTCGTCGCCGACGCGCTCGGCATGACCGCGGTGCTGGTCCACCCCCTCGCCGGCGTCCTGTCGGCCTGGGGCATCGCGCTCGCCGACCGCCGCACGATGCGGCAGCGGACGATCGGCGTGCCGCTGTCCGAGCCCGCGTGGCGCGAGAGCCTCGCCGACCTGTCCGCCGACGCCGCAGAGCAGCTTGGCCCCGACGCGACGATCGCGGCGATCGCGACGCTGCGCCACGCGCGCACCGATCAGGGGATTGACGTGCCGGTCGGCGACGTTGCCGCGATGGCGGCGGACTTCGCGGCCGCGCATCGCGACCGGTTCGGCTTCGACGGCGACGACGTGCTGATCGTCGAGCGGCTCCAGGTCGAGGCGATCCTCGCCACCGCCACGCCGGCGCCGACTCGTGCGGGTGGTGGCACCGCGACGGTCGAAACGACCGCGGTGACGATGGCGGGCACGACGCACGACGCGCCCCTGCACCGCCGCGACACGCTCGGCCCCGGCGCCCGCATCGATGGTCCGGCGCTGATCGTCGACGAGACCTCGACGATCGCGGTGGAGCCCGGCTGGACGGCATCGGTGCTGAACGACGGCACGCTCCGCCTGACCCGATCGGCGACCCGCGTCGCCACCGCCACCGCCGACGCTGCGGCCGATCCCGTCCGGCTCGCGATCTTCGCGGGATTGTTCATGGGGCTGGCGGAGGAGATGGGCTCGGCGCTCCAGCGCAGCGCGGCATCGGTCAACATCCGCGAACGGCTCGATTTCTCCTGCGCGATCTTCGACGCCGCCGGTCATCTCGTCGCCAATGCGCCGCACATCCCGGTCCATCTCGGCTCGATGGGCGATTGCGTCCGCCACCTGATCGCAAGCCGCACGTCGGATGGCCGCGGCATGCGCCCGGGCGACGCCTATGCGGTCAACGATCCCTATCGCGGCGGCACCCATCTGCCCGACATCACCGTCGTCCAGCCCGTGTTCGCCGGGGGAGACCTTCCCGCCTTCTTCGTCGCGGCGCGCGGCCATCATGCCGATGTCGGCGGCACCAGCCCCGGATCGATGCCGGCCGACAGCCGCAGCATCCATGACGAAGGCGTGATCTTCGACGACGTGCTGGTGGTCGCGGACGGACGGCTGCGCGAGGAGGAACTGCGCGCGCTGTTCGCGGGCGGCACGCACCCGGCGCGCAACATCGACCAGAACATGGCCGATCTCGCCGCACAGCTCGCCGCCTGCGCGCGTGGTGCCGCCGGCCTCGAACGCATGGTCGTCGAACAGGGGCTGGCGGTCGTCTCCGCCTATATGGACCATGTCCAGGCGCATGCCGAAATGCTCGCCCGCCGCGTTGTCGGTGCGTTGCGCGACGGCGAATTCGCCTACCCGACCGACGATGGCGCCGTCGTCCGCGTCGCCGTCCGCATCGATCGGGCGGCGGGCGCGATCACCGTCGATTTCAGCGGCACCAGCGACCAGCGCCCCGGCAACACCAACGCGCCGCTCGCCGTGACGCGCGCGGCGGTGCTCTACGTCCTGCGCACGCTGGTCGACACCGACACGCCGCTCAACGACGGGTTCCTGCGCCCCGTGACGCTGATCGTGCCGGAAGGATCGATGCTCAACCCGCGCTTTCCCGCCGCGGTGGTCGCGGGCAACGTCGAAACCAGCCAGGTCGTCACCGACGCGCTGATGGGCGCGCTCGGTGCGATGGCGGCCAGCCAGGGCACGATGAACAATTTCACCTTCGGCGACGATACCCGCCAATATTACGAGACGATCGCCGGGGGCGCCGGTGCGGGGCCGGGCTTTGCCGGCGCGAGCGCGGTGCAGACGCACATGACCAACAGCCGCCTGACCGATCCCGAAGTGCTCGAGACGCGGTTCCCCGTCCTGCTCGAATCCTTCGCGATCCGCCGCGGCTCGGGCGGCGACGGCGCATGGGCCGGCGGCGACGGCGCGACACGGCGGGTGCGCTTTCGCGAAACGATGCGCGCCAACATCCTGTCGAACCATCGCCGGGTGCCCCCCTTCGGCCTGGCGGGCGGCGGCGACGGCGCGGTCGGCGCCAACCGCATCGAACGCGCCGACGGCCGCGTCGAGACGCTCGACGCCGTCGCTTCGGCGGAGATGATGCCGGGCGACGTCTTCGTCATCGAAACGCCCGGCGGCGGCGGTTACGGGAGCGCGAGCTGATGCTGGTCCTGTCGGGCGTCGCAGTGATCGCGCTGGGTTTCCTGCTGCGCTTCAACCCGCTGCTGGTGATCGCCGCCGCCGCGCTCGTCACCGGTTTCGCCGCCGGGCTCGATCCGCTCGCCTTGCTCGCGCGCTTCGGGCACGCCTTCAACGAAACGCGCTACGTCACCGCCATCTATATGGTGCTGCCGGTGATCGGCCTGCTCGAACGCGCCGGGTTACAGGCCCGCGCCCGCGGCCTCGTCGCCGGCTTGCAGGGCCTCACCGTCGGACGCCTCCTCGCCGGCTATTTGCTGTTCCGCCAGCTCTCCGCCGCGCTAGGGTTGAACGCCATCGCCGGTCATCCACAGACCGTCCGCCCGCTGGTCGCGCCGATGGCGGAGGCAGCGGCGGAGCGGCAGGGCGGCGGCGCCGACTCCGAACGGGTGCGCGCTCTGGCCGCCGCGACCGACAATATCGGCGTGTTCTTCGGCGAGGACATCTTCATCGCGATCGGCTCGATCCTGCTAATGAAGGGCGTGCTCGATGGCTATGGCATCCATATCGAGCCGTTCCATCTGTCGATCTGGGCGATCCCCACCGCCATCGCCGCGTTCCTGATCCACGGCGCGCGGCTGTGGTGGCTCGATCGCCGGTTGGCCCGGCGGGCGCGATGATCGGGCTGAACCTCGTCTATGCCGTCGCGGGCGCGTTCTTCGCCGCCTGTGCGGTATCGGGACTGGTCGACCGGCGATGGGCGAATGCGCTGTTTCATGCGCTTCTCGCCACGTCCCTCTTCGCCGGCGACCGGATCGGCGATACCGGCAACGGTGTGCTGGTGCTCGCGCTGATCGGCATCGCGACGTCGGGGCGGATGCGGGGCGGCGAGGCGACCGATCAGGCCGTGCTGCATGGCCCGCTCCTCCTGCTCGCGCTCGCCATTCCGCTGCTGACGCTCGGCGGCACACTCCTGTTCAAGCAATTGCCGACATGGGTCGATCCCAAACAGGCGACATTGGTGGCGCTTGCGGTGGCCGTCCTCGTCGCGCTCGCGCTGTGCCATCTGGTCCTGCGCCCGCCGGCCCTCGCCGGCGTGCGGGCCGGACGGCGGCTGCTCGACGAGATCGGCTGGGCCGTGCTGATGCCGCAGCTGCTCGCCAGCCTCGGCGCGGTGTTCGCGCTGGCTGGCGTCGGTGACGTGGTCGGCGGCCTGATCGGGCGAGCGATTCCCGGCGACAGCCTGTTCGGGGCGGTCGTGGCCTACACGGTCGGCATGGCGCTGTTCACGATCGTCATGGGCAACGCCTTCGCCGCCTTCCCCGTGATGGCGGCCGCAGTCGGCCTGCCGCTGCTGGTCCACCACTTCGGCGGCAACCCCGCGCCGGTCGCCGCAATCGGCATGCTCGCCGGCTTCTGCGGCACCTTGCTCACGCCGATGGCGGCGAACTACAACATCGTGCCCGCCGCCTTGCTCGATCTGCGCGACCGCTATGGCGTGATCCGTGCGCAGGTGCCGACCGCGCTGCCGCTGCTGCTGTTCAACATCATGCTCTTGTGGTGGGTGATCCGATGACGACGCTCGATACTGAAATCGCGAGCCGCTTTGCGCGGATCACGCTGGCGCATATCGGCCTGCAATATCCCTACAAGCTCGACCAGGTGCTGACCGGGCCCGCCGACGCCGTTCCGCCCACGACGCTGCACCCGATCTTCCACGGCAGCTTCGACTGGCACAGTTGCGTCCATGGCTGGTGGCAATTGCTGACACTGCGACGGATGTTCCCCGATCTGCCGGAAGCGAGCGCGATCGGCGCGCTGGCCGACAGGATGCTGACGCCCGCGCTCGTCGCCGGCGAGCTGGCCTATCTCGATCGCCCGATGAGCGGTGGGTTCGAACGTCCCTATGGCTGGGCCTGGCTGCTGGCGCTGCATGGCGAGGCGGAGCGCCACGATGCGCCCTGGGCGGCGGCGCTGGCGCCGCTCGCCCGCGCCTTCGCCGCGCGCTTCCTCGCCTATCTGCCCAAGCTCACCTATCCGATCCGGGTCGGCACCCATTTCAACACCGCCTTTGCGCTGGTACTCGCCCGCGACTGGGCGACGGGCCGCGAGCCGCGTCTGGCCGATCTGATCGACGCGCGCGCCCGAGACTGGTTCGGCGCCGATCGCGCCTGTCAGGCGTGGGAGCCGTCGGGCGACGACTTCCTCTCTCCCACCCTGACCGAGGCGGTGCTGATGCGCCGCGTCCTGCCGCCGGATGCGTTCGCGACGTGGTTCGCGGCATTCCTGCCCGACCTCGCGGCCGGCCAGCCCGCGACGCTGTTCCACCCCGTGCACGTCTCCGACCGCACCGACGGCAAGATCGCCCATCTCGACGGCCTCAATCTCAGCCGCGCCTGGTGCTGGCGATCGCTCGCTGACGGCGACATCGCGCTCGAAACCACGGCACGACGCCATCTGGAAGCGAGCCTCCCCCATCTCGACGCGAACTACATGGGCGCTCACTGGCTCCCGACCTTCGCGTTGCTTGCGATGACTCACTGAACCATCTTGCAGATCTTCGCCGCGCTCCACGGAGCGCACGTCTGGCTTCGAGCATGATCGGCCGCCGTGCGAGACCCTGCCGATCCATGTGACAAGATCATTCACGGGCTGAAAACACTGACCAATTATGCTGGTCGTCATGGAACCGACCATTACCGGGTCACCGGCTGCCGATTATCAAGGTAAGCAGGTGAAGGCAGGGACCGCCGCACTCCTATTTGCCGTCGTCACCGGGGTTCCCGTTGCGGGTCTCTGGCTGATCCCTGCGCTCGCGCCGGGTGAGCTGATCGCCCCGGTCAGCCCCGACCTCTTCGCGGCTGCGGTGTGCGTCGGTGTCCTTGGGGGTCTCTTGCTGACCGCCCGCCTCCCGCGTTGGTCTGCGATGGGTCCAGGGCATCGACGAACAGCCCGGCAAAGGTGAGCCCGACTACTTCCCAATCGGCCGTGTCGAGCGGTCGCCTCGAACCTCAACTGTGCCTGGTACGTGGCTTGAAATAGCGCAGGTCGATCAGGACTCAAAAGATCGTCGGCCGGAGGCGTCCGTCGTTCCCCTCCGCACGTATTCAAGAGCATGAGGAGTGAGGCTGCCTTGACCGACGTCCTCTCTCGAGCCCGACGAAGATATGGCCTAGCCATCCTGGTCTTCGCCTTGCTGCCCGGTATTGCCCAAGCGCACGTGAAATGGTTCTGCGGCCCGATCGACGCGTCGATCCCGCCTGCAGCGCTGCAGCAGGTGCTCTCCCCTTTGTTCTTCGCGTGCCTGGCCGGATTCGCGACCTTGGTAGCGTCGGGTAGCAGCTTCGATGCACTCCTTGCCCGGTACGTGCCCGCATCGCGCGAAGGCGACCGACGAGGCGTTGTGGTGGATATCGTCATCCGGGTCGGCCTGGCGGTCTATGCGGTGTGCCTGTGGCGCGATCTGGCGGTGGTACTCTGGGCCGACGACGCGACCGGGTCGGTTCTGACGCCGGAGATGGTAGACCGGGCCCACTGGATTGGCCTGCTCCAGCTCGCAATCGCGGGCATGGTTCTGGTGCCGCGGCTATCGCTGCTGGCCGCATTTGGGCTCCTCACGCTTTTTGCGATCGGCGTGGCGCGGTTCGGCGCGTTCTACATGATCGATTATACATTCTTCGTCGGGCTTGCAGCTTATGTGGCGCTGGGGCAGCCAGCGTTGCGGCGCCACCTTCGGCTCGCGTCGGGTCGGGTCTCGATCCTCACCGCCAGCCTCAGCCTCAGCTTGATGTGGACTGCGGTCGAGAAGTTCCTGTTTCCGCAGTGGACGATCGCCGTCCTGCTGCACCATCCAGCCATCACGGCGGGATTCCCGTTTACCTCGGTCACCACGATCGCCGGCTTCGTCGAGTTCAGCCTGTCGTTTTACCTTCTCGTAGGTCGCGCGGTTCTCGTCCGCGTCGCCGCGGTCCTACTTGCCGGCGTTTTCGTCATGGCGATGCCGGAGTTCGGCATGGTCGATATCGTGGGCCATATTCCGGTGCTCATCATCCTCGTCGCGACCCTGCTCCAGGGCGAAACCCGGCTGCAGCAAGCCTTTCGCGGTCCAGCTTCGGGCTCGTGGGCGACAGGCGGCGCGGTGCTAGTCCGCTATGTCGCGACCCTGACGGTCTTAATGTCCCTCTACTACGGCTTGCATGCCGCTTCGGTTTGGGCAGAAGGTAAACCGGTCACGCCGAACCAGCAGTCTCCGGCAATCATCCGACATCGAAGCTGAATTGCCACCATCGCGCATCGTCCCGGTCAGCCCATCATGCCTCCGGAATCAACAACGATTCCTTCCGGTTCCTTCAACCTGCCAAAGTAGTGTTAGAGCGGCGCGGCGGCACGCTGGGCGACTATGTCTTCCCCCAGTCGGAACGATTACATGAGCCACATGAGCACGCGCCAATATTCCCGCCTCGTTCACGAGTGGGTCCTCCCCATAGTCCCGGAGGCGGCCTGGATCAACGACTAGCCTGGCCGCCCAACAAAGGGCCGAGTGCGGCAAGCATTTTGCGGGGCTTCACCGGCTTTTCCAGCCGCGGGACATCGGCGAACCGGTCGGGGATGGCAGAATCGTCATAGCCAGTGGCGAACACGAAAGGCACTGCGCGGCCTGTCAGCGTGTCGGCCAGATCGAACACCATAGTATCACGGAGATTGATGTCGAGCAGCGCCCCGTCTAGCCGGGACTCGGCCGCCACCAGAGACATCGCGGCATCGAGCGTCGGCACCGGGCCCAGCACGTCTGCCCCCGCATCGAGCAGCGCGCCCCGCAGGTCGTCGGCGATCAGATACTCGTCCTCGACGACGAGGATGCGGCGACCGTCAAGCTGGTGTTCGGACATGGTGGGCCTCCCGGCGCGTACTATCCCGCGGCACATCGACTCTTATCGTGCAATGAACGCCATCGCCGGTAAAGGCGAAACTTGTCTTGGCGCCCATTTGATAGGGCAGCGCGCGTTCTATCAGCTCCCGGCCATAGCCGCCGCCGCGCGGCTTGTCGCCGGGCGCGGGCAGGTCTGCCACCCCAGTTTCGCGCCAGTCGACGTGGAGCTGGGCCTCGCCCTTGTCGTTGGCGACGACTTCCCACCGCACGGTGAGGTGGCCGGCCGGCGTCGCCAGCGCGCCGTATTTGGCGGCATTGGTCGCCAGCTCGTGGAGCGCGAGCGCGAAGGTCTGCACCAGCGAACTTTCGAGCGGCACGCCACGCGGTCCGCTCAGAGTCATCTGCGGCGCATTGCCGTCGGCATCGAGATCAAGATGCGCGCCGAGCTCTTCGCGAAGCAACGCATCGAACGCCACCCGATGCGCGCCGCGCCGGGACAAAAGACCCTGAACCCGCGCGAGCGCGCTCATGCGATCATCGATGCAGCGGCGGAACTCCTCCAGCGAGCTGCTGCCGCGCAAGGTGCGCAACATCACCGCCTGCACTACCGCCATCAGGTTGCGGGTGCGGTGCTGAAGCTCGTTCATCAGCACCGACTGCTGCTCCTGGAGCCGGATGATGTCGTCTACGTCGGTGGACGTGCCGAGCCATTCCAGCACGGCACCGTCCGGCGTGCGCACCGGCGTGGCCCTGGTCTGGAAATGGCGATAGCCCTTGCCGGCCTGACACAATCGGGCTTCGAAGCTCAGCCCGTCATGCTTCTCGGCGCGGCTCCAAGCGTCGAGTGCCGCCTGCCGATCATCCGGGTGAAAGGCCTCCAGCCAGCCCATGCCGCGACTGTCCTCGTCCGACAGGCCGGTGTAGCCGGTCCATTGCGAGCTGGCCCAGGTCCATTCACCGCCATCGGCCGCACGCCAGACCAGCTGCGGCATTCCCTCGATCAGGGTGGTGAGGCGCAGTTCCGTCCGGCGTAGCGCCGCGTTGGTCGCGGTGATCTCGCGGGTGCGCGCCTGGATACGGCCCTCCAGATCCTCGTTGGCCCGTTCCAAATTGGTGTTGGCAACCTCCAGTTCTTCGGAGAGGACCTGCAACCCCTCGAACGCCACCTGAAGCTCTTCGTGCGCTTGGCTCTGCTTGAACTCGCTTTCGTCGGTGGAACGACCCGGTGCGGAAGTAGCCGCGGCAAGCACGCCTTGAGCCGTATTCGCGGCCTGCAACTCGCGCGCCAGCACGGTCACCCGCCGCAGCAGGCGGTCGCGATCCTCGACGGTCCGGCTATTCTCCTCCAGCGCCGACTCGAGCGATGTCCGCAACTGCTCGTTCTCGTCCAGCAGCCTGGAGCGCTCGTCTTCGTGAATACCGGATGTCGACGCCGCCATAGGGTGGTCCTCGATCGTGCAACGCACCGGCAGCGGAAAAGCACCGGCCTGATCATTTTCTTTTCCCGTGCATGCGCCCGCCAAAGCGCGCAAATCGTTGCCCGGTTGCGAAGGATTATGATGGCGCTCAAGGATATCGTGGTGATCGGTGCATCGGCAGGCGGCGTTGACGCATTGCAACGGCTGTGTGCGCAATTGCCGGCGGACTTCCCGGCAGCGGTGTTGGTGGTCCAGCACCTGTCGCCGGTGACGCGCAGCCTGTTGCCGCAACTGCTCAACCGCGCGGGGCCGCTCCCCGCCCATTCGCCGCAGGACGGCGACGCGATCGCGCCCGGCCGCATCTATGTCGGTGCGCCGGATCTTCACATGCTGCTGCGCCCCGGCAAGGTGCTGATGCGGCGCGGTCCGCATGAGAACCGCACCCGCCCGGCGGTGAACGCGTTGTTCCGATCGGCCGCGCTTGCCTATGGGGGGCGCGTGATCGGGGTGGTGCTGACCGGGCTGCTCGACGACGGCACCGACGGGCTGATCGCGATCAAGGCCGCCGGCGGGTTGTCGGTGATCCAGGATCCCAAGGACGCCGAATGGCCGTCCATGCCGCAGAACGCGCTGAAGCGCGATCATGTCGACCACAAGCTGCCGCTGGAGGAGCTGGGCGCGCTGCTCGCCCGGCTAGTGCGCGAAGAGGCGGGCGTCGGCATCCCGCTTCCCCACGAATATGCAGTCGAGGATGAGATGGCCGCGCAGGAGTTTTCCGTCATGGACAGCAACATGATCACGCCCGGCGAGCCGAGCCACATCTCCTGCCCCGATTGCGGTGGTGTGCTCAACGAGATCACGGTGGAGAACGAGCTGCGCTTCCGCTGCCAGGTCGGCCACGCCTTCACCCCGCTCGGGCTGGCGGCGGCGCAGACGGACGAGCTGGAGCGCGCGCTGTCGGTCGCCGCGCGCACCCACCGCGACCGGGTGCGGCTGTTCGGGCAAATGCGCGACAGTGCCCATGCCCGCGGGCTGCCCCATGCCGAAGGGCGGTGGCTGGAGGCATCGCGCGAGTCGGAGGACATGATTGCCGTGCTGGAACGCGCGATGACCAGCCTGCGCCGGCAGCCGAGCGAGGGCGAGGCGTAGCTCGTCGCCGCTGATAACGGGATCAGCCGGCCGGTAGTTGCTGGCGCTCGCTGGTTTCGTGCACCATCACGACGAGGATCGGGGGATGCTCGTCGGCGAAAAGCTGCATGCAGAGCTCGGCCGGATATTCGTGACCGTCCGCCGCGCGGATCACGGCCTCGAACACGATCTCCGGCTTGGTCTTGTTGAACAGCGGCGCCAGCAATGCGCGAACGTCGTCGGTCGAAACACCCGCCAGCACGTCGGGAAACGCCACCAGCTCCAACTGCTGCGCCGAATAGCCGAGCTTCTTCTCCGCGCCGTCGTTGGCTAGCGTGAAGTGCAGCGTCACCGGATCGAGGAAATAGATCTCGTTCAGCGCCCGGCCCATGATCCGGCCGAGATAGCGGCTGAATTCGTCGCGACGGTTTTCGCCGGTGACGTCCTGGAACAGCAGCACCAGCCCGCGATTGCGCCCGTTCTCGTCTATCAGCCCGGACAAGGTGACGTTGCACAGGATGCGCCGGCCACGACGGTCGATGCCTTCCAGCGCCTGCTCGACCTGCGCCTCGCCGCCCGATCGAACCGTGGCCATGGCGTCGCGGAGGAGATGCACCGGCACGCCGATGTCCAGCGCGTCGAAGCTGGTTCCGACCACCTCGTCCGCGCGCAAGCCCCAGGTGTTCTCGCTCCACCGGTTCCAGCTCTGGATGTCGAGCTTATCGTCGACGACGACGATGCCGCCGTTCATGCTGCGCAGCACCGCCTCCAGGTAGAGCCGAAAGCTGGTCGCCTGCTCGGCCTGGATGCGCAGCTCTTCGTTGACCGATTCCATCTCCTCGTTGCTGGAGCGCGCCTCCTCGTTGAGCGTCTCCAGTTCCTCGTTGGTGGATTGCAGCTCCTCGTTGGTGGTCTCCAGCTCCTCGTTGGTGGACTGAAGCTCCTCGTTGGTGGTTTCCAGCTCCTCGTTGGCGGACTGGAGTTCCTCGATGGTGTTCTCCAGCGTCTCCTGCACCGCCTCGAGCTCGATCCGCATGGTGTGCAGCAGGGTGGTGTCGTTGAAGGCGAGCAGCACCGCATGAACGCTGCCGTCCGGCCGGGCGAGCGGGCGCGCGTCGACGGTCAGGCGGATCACCTCCGATTGGTTAAGTCTGTGTTCCTGATCCTCCAGCCGGACCGACCGGCGGGTGCGGAACACCTCCTCGATCGGGCCGCGCAGCTCGATCGGGCGATAGGAGATCGGCAGGTCCTGAAACGGGCGGCCGATATCGGCGTCGCCCACGCCTAGCAGGTGACGCGCCGGGTTTGTGGCGAGCGCCACCGTCCCCGTCTCGTCCACCACCAGCATCGCGGTGCCCGCCTCGTTGAGCGCCGATTCGAGCAGCAGCGCGTTGGGCAGCGGCATGTCGGCGCGGCGCAGGCGAGCTTCGCGGAACCCGGTGGCGATCGGCCGGCGCCACTCCTGCGCGACCTTGGCAAAAATGCGATGCTTGGTATCGACGGCGCGGAACAGCGGCGAGCGAGCAAGCTGCGTCTCCGCCTTGCCGAGGAATAGGAAGCCGTCGTTGTTGAGCGCATAATGCAGGCGCGGTAGGACGATTCCCTGCGTCTCCCCCTCCAGATAGATCAGCAGGTTGCGGCAGATCAGCAGGTCGATGCGCGATATCGGCGCGTCGTGGACGACGTTGTGGCGGCCGAAGATCACGCATTTGCGCACGTCGCGTTCGAACACGTAGTGGTTGGTGGTGCGCTCAAAATAGCGTTCCAGCAGCTTGGCCGGGACATTCTCGACGTCGCGCGACGAATATGTCGCGAGGCGGGCGACCTTCAACGCATCCTCGTCGAGGTCGGTGGCGTAGATCTTCACCCGTTTGCAGAAATCGACCTTGCCGAGCGCTTCGGCGAGCATCATCGCGACCGAATAGGGCTCCTCGCCCGAGGCGCAGCCGACGCTCCACACGCGGATCGGCTGGTCGGGCTCGCTGCGCGCGATCACCTTGGGGATCACCTCGTCCCTCATCACCTCCCAAGCCTCCTCGTCGCGGAAGAACGAGGTGACGTTGATGAGCACGGTGTTGAGCAGGTTCTCGAACTCGCCGGGATCGGCCTCGAGGTGCGATTGGTAGCTCTCGAAGCTGTCCACGCCGACCGCTTCCATGCGCAACGTGATCCGGCGCTTCAGGCTGGTGCGCTTGTAGCCGCGGAAGTCGAGCCCGCGGCTTTCCTGGATGTGTTGCAACAGGGCCTCGAACGGCGGATCGAGCGGTGTCTTGTCGGTCATCGGAGCTTTCGGTGGTGCGCAGGGTGGCGCGGCGCCACCGTAATCGGGAGTGGAACGCACACCAAGCAGAGATCGCGCAGTAATTTGGGCAGATTGCGGGGCGCCACGGCACGCGCGGACCCGTTGAACGTTACTGCTCCAATGGGCAGCCAAACGAGTGAAGCGTGATGACTACAGGTTCCCTGCCGGATTCGTCCCCCGAGTCTACCGACATGGCGGGCCAGCTTGCGGCCGCACACCTCGCCCTTGATGCCGCCCGAGCGCGAGAGGCGGCGCTTCGCACCGAATTGGAGCACCGGGTCAGAAATACGCTGGCGATTACCCGCTCGGTGTTCCTGCGCACCATGGACAACGCCGAAACGGTCGAGCATGCACGCGATCACTTCGTCGGGCGGCTCGACACCCTGGCCCGCTACAACGCTCGGCTGGCCATCGGCAGCCAGCCCCGCCTCGACCTCGAGACGATGATCTGGGACGAGCTGCTCTCCATGGCGCTGGGATCGGATGAACGCATCGAGGTGACGGGCCCCGAGGTGCTGCTTCAACAACGGGTCGCTGGCCTGATCGGGTTGGCGCTGCATGAGCTCGCCACCAATTCGGTCAAGTTCGGCGTCGTCGGCCATCCGTCAGCGGGCGGGCGGCTACGCGTGCGTTGGGAGAATAAGGGCCAGTCGGTGCAGTTGGAATGGGCGGAAAGCGGCGTCCCGATCGTAGCGTCAGCGCCGATCGGCAGCGGCTTCGGACGCGACTTCATCGAGAACGCTCTGCCGTACCAGCTCAATGCCGATACACGTTTCGAGTTTGTTCCTGGCGGTTTGATCTGCCGCATAGCATTTGAGGTTAGCGACCGTACAACAGGCGAACCTTTCCTCAGTTAAGCCGTTGAGCCGTTATGGAAATTGCCGCGATCCTGCTGGAACAACTCCCTCCCGCTTTTCGGCAGCTCGCAAGCCTCGCGCCGTTGGACGCCACGGATCTGAAGGCACTGGAGGCTGCGGCGCACGCTCCCCGAGCGGCACCCGCGAAGCGCGATTTCACGGCAAGCCTCGCCGCCGCGACCGGCCCCGTCCTCATCCTCGATGGATGGGCTTTGCGTGCCTGCCTGCTGTCCGATGGCCGACGGCAGATCACCGAGCTGTTTCTGCCCGGCGACATCATATCGAGCCACCCCACCGATCAGTGCTCGTCGGATAGCATAGGCGCGATCACGGCGGTAACGTGGTGCTCGCTCCATGCCGCCAGCGTCGCGCCAGGAACGGGGTTGAACAAAGCGCTTTCGGCCGTTGAAGTGATCAAGGAGCAATCTCTGCGCAGGCACATTGTTCGCCTCGGCCGGCTAGACGCGCTGGGCCGATTAGCCGACTGGCTGCTGGAGCTTCACGCGCGGCTCGGCACAGCCGGACTGAGCGCGGGCAACACGATGCACCTGCCACTGACGCAGGAAATGATCGGGGACGCGCTGGGCCTGACTAGCGTTCACGTCAATCGGACACTCGGCGCCCTCCGGCGCGAGGGCCTGATCGAGGTGCAGGCCGGACGGGCGATCATCCTGAACGCGGACCGTTGCCGTGCGATGGTCGGCTTGACACCTTCGGGCCCGTGGACGCGGAGCCGTCGAGGTACGTAACCGGTGCCCGGCGAACCTACGTGGCGGTGGAGTTCCCGGATGCCCAGGTGGAGGAGATTGGTTCCAGCGTACGGCAGTGCCTGACTGCACTGCGCGAGCTGGCGTGCGTCGCACCCACTGAATTCCACTTCGCGGACGTCTACAACCGGAGCGGCTCCTAGACGGGGGTTCAAGCCGGCCGCAACCTCGCCGTCTTCGGGTTCTTCCCCGAAATCTATGGTCGCTATCGCTGGAAAGTTCACCTCCTGTCCCTTTCTGAACGCGGATTTAGACGACGATGAAGAGAGTATCGGTCTAGGCACGGCTCCTTCTCCATCGAGGCGACTACATGCGTGTCATTCTGCTTTGGACGGCCATCGGTGCGATGCTCGTTCCAATCGCCGCGCAGGCCCAGACCGGTCCCGCGATATCGCTCGACGCATTGGCGGCCGACGTGGTGGCCAACAATCCCGAACGGCGCTTCTACCAGAAGCAGATTGACACGGCCGGTGTCGCACGCGCGGCCGCCGGCCGCCTGGCCGATCCCGAGGTCGTCGTCGAATTCGGTGAACGGAAGATCACCGATCCGGTGTCGGGCGTGCGAACGGGCGACGCGCCGGCCTACGCCGCGTCGGTGGTCCAACCGATCGAGTTCGGGGGACGGATCGCGCTTCGGCGCGCCATCGCCGAGCGACAGCTCGACCTCGCGCGCATCGGCCTCGCTCAGTTCGACGCCACGCTGGCGGCGCGTGCCCGGTCTCTCGGCTACCAGCTGTTCGCCGCCGACGAGAAGGCGCAAGCGGCACGCGAGGTCGCCGCGAGAATGCGCGACCTCGCCAGGGTGATCGTCAGCCGCGATCTCGCCGGTCCAGCGCCGACGCTGGAGGCGGCCTCTCTGCAAGCGCAGGCGATCACCGCCGAGCGCGACGCGGCAAGCGCGGACGCACAAGCCAACTCGTCGCTGTATGAACTCAACCAACTTCGCGGTGCGCCCTTCGCGGCCCGCATCCGCGTCATCCGGCCCGACATGGCCTTGCCCGCACTCCCGCCGGCCACCGTGGTCGCGACGCGGGTCGAGGCCGGCAACTTCGAACTGCGCGCGCTTCGCGTCCAATTCGAGCAGCAAGGGCTGCGCGTCGATCTCGCGCGCAAGGCGCGCATTCCGATCGTGTCGGTCGGACCCTATTACGACCGCAGCCGGGCCGATGGCCAGACCAACTATGGCTTGCGCCTCTCGACGACGCTGCCGGTCTGGAACCGGCAGGCGGTGCAGGTCGCGGAGGAGCAGGGCCGGCAGGCGCAAGCGGATGCGACGCTCATCGAGGCGCAGCGCCGGATCGAACGCGAGACATACGATCAAACCGCACAGTACGAAGCGAAGCGCATCGTGCTCGGCCAGTGGAGCGGAGACACGCCGCAGCGGTTCGCCGAAGCGGCCCGGGAAGCCGACCGCAACTTCCGCCTGGGAGCCATCCCGCTCGCGACCTACACCCAGATACAATCGTCCTATCTGAGTGCCCTCACCGCCGTGCTCGATACGAGACGCGAGGCGCTGGAAGCGCTGCTCGGTCTACGCGCGCTGGCTGGGGGCAGCCTCGACGGGCACGGTTCGCGATGATCGGTGGTCTCGTCGACTGGGCGACCCGCGCGCGCGGGGTCGTGCTGCTGATGCTTGCGCTGCTGCTCTGCGCCGGGGGGTACGCGCTCTACTCGCTGCCGATGGAGGCCGTGCCCGACATCACGGGCGTGCAGGTCGAGGTCAACACGCCGGTGCCGGCCATGCCGCCCGACGTCATCGAACAGCGGATCACGATCCCGCTCGAGCGGGGCATGATGGGCGTGCCGGGCATGACCAAGATGCGCTCGCTGACCAAGTTCGGCCTGTCGCAGCTGACGCTCGAGTTCAAGGACGGCACCGACGACCTGCGCGCACGCGCGCTCGTGTCCGAGCGGCTGCAGCAGCTGGCGGGATCGCTGTCGTTCGGCGCGCAGCCGACGATGACGCCGATCTCGCCGGGCCTGGGTGAGATCTTCTACTACACGCTCGACTGGGCGCCGGGAGCCAAATCCCGCCCCGCCGATCCGCAGGAGGCGCTGGAGGAGCTCTACGAGACCCAGGAATACGGCGTGAAGATCGCGCTCCGCAAGGTCCCGGGCGTCGCGGAGGTCAACAGCAACGGCGGTTTGGAGGCGCAGTATCTGATCCAGCCGCGTCCCGACCGTTTGGCGGCATCGGGTATGACCTTCGACGAGCTGGCCAAGCGGGTCGGCGAGAACGTGCAGGATACTGGCGGCGGCATGATCTCGCGCGGGGCCGACCGGTTGACGGTTCGCACCACCGGCCATGTCGCGACCGTGCCTCAGATCGCCGCGCTGCCGGTCAAGTTCGCCGACGGCGTACGCCCGATGACGGTCGCCGATCTGGCGACCGTCGACATGGGTTCGCGCATCCGCATGGGGGCCGCTTCGTCCAACGGCCATCAGGTCGTGCTCGGCACGGTGATGATGCTGGTGGGGGCGAACAGTCGCGATGTCGCGAACCGCGTGTCGGCCGCGCTACCGGCGATCCGGCAGGCGCTGCCGCCGGGAATGCGCCTGAACGTCGCCTACAGCCGGGCGACGCTCGTCGACGCGACCGTCGGCACCGTTCGGGACAATCTTTCCATCGGCGCGCTGCTGGTGTGCCTCGTCCTGCTCTTCGTTCTGGGCAGCTGGCGCGCCGCGCTGCTCGTCGCCATCGTCATCCCGACCGCATTTCTCTTCGCCGTCGGCGGCATGCGCATCGCGGGGGTGTCGGGCAATCTGATGAGCCTGGGCGCACTGGATTTCGGGATGATCGTCGACGGCGCGATCGTCATCGTCGAGAACTCGCTCCGGCTGATGGCTTTGCGCCGCGCGGACAGGGGCGAAGACCTCGACGCCGAGGAACGCCGCCGCGCCGTCGTCGACGCATCGAAGGAGGTCGTGGGGCCGATGGTGTTCGGCGTCGTCATCATCACGCTCGTCTACGTCCCCATCCTCTCGCTCACCGGGGTGGAGGGCAAGACGTTCCACCCGATGGCGATCACGGTGATGCTCGCGCTGGTCGGCGCGCTGCTCATGGCACTGACGCTCGTGCCGATGCTGACGGCGTGGGTGCTGCGACCGACCGGACAGATCGACGAGCCCGACAGCAAGAGCTGGGTGATCCGCCGGGCGACGGCCATCTACCGCCCGGCGCTCGACTTCGCTCTTGCGCACACCTTGCTGATCGCCGGTGTGGCCCTGGCGCTGGCGCTCGGAGCAGGCTTCCTGTTCTCCGGCCTGGGCGCGGAGTTCGTGCCGAAGCTCGACGAGGGCTCGATCGCGACGATGGTGTACAAGCCGGTCAATATGAGCCTGGCAGACTCGCTTGCCACCGAACTCAAGAGCGAACGCGTCATCATGCGGCGCTTTCCGGCGGTCACCACGACCTTCTCGCGCATCGGCACGAGCGAGGTCGCGACCGACCCGATGCCGCCGAACCAGAACGACCTGTACATCTTCTACAAGCCCAAGGATCAATGGCCCAAGGGCGACGGCCAGCCGAAGGACAAGCAGGCCTTGATAAAAGGCATTCAGGATGTCCTGGACAAGCAGGTGCCGGGGCAGACGTTCGAATTCTCGCAGCCGATCGAGACGCGCTTCAACGAGATGCTGCAGGGGACTCGGTCCGACGTAGCGGTCAAGATCTTCGGCCAGGATTATGACAGGCTGGACAAGTTGACCGACCAGATCTCGGCCGTCCTCAGCAAACAGCCTGGCGTCGACAGCGTCGAGCCCGAGACGCACGGCCGCGTCGACACCCTGTCCATCGTTCTCGATCGGGCCGCGCTCGTGCGATACAACCTGTCGGTGCAGGCGGTGAACGACGCGGTGAACGCCGCGCTGGCGGGCCAGACGGTCGGATCGCTGTTCAGCGAAGGGCATAGTCATGACGTCGTGGTTCGGATGACCGAGCCCGAGCGCGCCAGCGACACCGCCATTCTGCAGCTGCCGATCCGGGTGGGCACGGATGGGCTGATCCCGCTCGGCCGAGTGGCGTCGCTGAAGGTCGAGAAGACGGTCGATCCCATCATGCGCGACGATTCGGACCGGCGAACCTCGCTGATGGTCAGCCTCGGCCAGAACGACGTCGAGGGGTTCGTGAACAAGGCCAAGGCGCAGCTGGCCAGGCAGGTGAAGATGCCCGAGGGTTACCGCGTCGAGTTCCAGGGACAGTTCCAGAATCTGGAGACCGCCCGCGCGCGCCTGGCGCTCGTCGTACCCGCCGCGCTCGCGTTCATCTTCGTCCTGGTGGTCTTCGCCCTGGGCAGCTGGCGGCAGGCGGCCATCGTCTTCACCGGTATCCCGTTCGCCGTCACCGGCGGCGTCTACGCGCTGGTTCTTCGCGGCATGCCGTTCAGCATCACGGCGGCGATCGGCTTCATCGCGCTGCTCGGCGTCGCGATGCTGAACGGCCTCGTTCTGCTGTCGCACTTCAACATGCTGCGCGAGGATGGCCAGGATCTCGATGACGCGGTTCATCACGGCGCGCTCGATCGGCTTCGTCCGGTGCTGGCCACCGCGCTCGTGGCGAGCATCGGCTTCATTCCCATGGCGATAGCGAGCGGCCCCGGCGCGGAGGTGCAACGGCCGCTCGCAACCGTCGTGATCGGTGGCATCGTCACGTCGACCCTGCTGACGTTGATGCTGCTGCCGTCCCTCTATGCATGGGTCGAACGTCGGAAAGAGCGCAGGGAATCGTCGCGGTGATGGTCCGGCCCGAAGAGGAACCACCCCTCGCCTGCCGTTCTCGCCGGTTGCGGGCAAACCACTGATGGCGCACATCCTGTTGATCGAGGACGACCCCGGAACCGCTGAGGAGATCATGCTCGAGCTTGCGCGAGAAGGCCATC
The DNA here is from genome assembly GCF_022662335.1 of Sphingomonas sp. CROZ-RG-20F-R02-07. Classification (GTDB taxonomy): domain Bacteria; phylum Pseudomonadota; class Alphaproteobacteria; order Sphingomonadales; family Sphingomonadaceae; genus Sphingomonas. The sequence goes on from NZ_JAKNQJ010000001.1 coordinate 634,212, forward strand.
GCACATCTCACCATATGTCTCTCGGCGGAGGCGCCGCGGTCATGCAGGACCAGACGGTCGACCTGATGATCGTCGACCGCCAGTTGCCCGATGGCGAGGGGCTCGACCTGATTTCCAGGCTGCGTGGCGAGGGTCGGCGGACGCCGGCGCTGGTGCTGAGCGCGCTCGGCACGCTCGACGATCGCGTCCGCGGCCTGCGTGCGGGTGGAGACGACTATCTTCCGAAGCCATTCGCGCTCGTCGAACTCGTGGCGCGCGTGCAGGCGCTGCTTCGCCGCCCGGACGATGCCCGTGTCACCCGACTGATCGTCGGACCGCTCATCCTCGACTTGCTTGAGGGCACCGCCACCCGCACCGAGCGACCGCTCGATCTGCTTCCACGCGAGCTGAAACTGCTCGATTACATGGCGCGCCGGCCGGGGCAGGTCGTCACGCGCTCGATGCTGCTGCGCGACGTCTGGGGTTACACCTTCGAGCCCAACAGCAATGTCGTCGACGTCCATATGGGTCGGCTGCGACGCAAGGTCGACGCGGAGGGTGAAGCGCCGCTCCTGCGAAACGTGCGCGGCCAGGGCTATGTCTTCGATGTTCCGGTCTGATCCGATCGCGCGCTCGACATGGCGTTGGGGCGGTGCAATCGCTGCGCTTCTCATCGTCCAGTCGGTTCTTCTCGCCGGACTTTTCTGGTGGCTGGCACTCGACTCCCATGTCCGCGACGCCGAGGCAGATTTTCGCGCCGACTGCCGCTCGCTGGCCGGCATGCCAGCCGCGCACCGCATCGAAGAAGTGGAGGAGGCGCTGGGTCGCGACATCCACCGTCAGCGCTTTCTCGCGCTGTTCGATCGCGAAGGCCACCTCGTGGACGGAAACGTCGCGAAGCTGCCGGACGGGGCGCCGATCCACGGCTCGGCGGTGATGACGGTGGTCCCGACCCGGCTGCCGGGCAAACGGATCGACGTCGCACGGCTCGTCCTATGCCCCATGGGCGATGGCGAACGTCTTTTGACCGGCGTCGATCTCGACGACGCCGAGCACGCCAACCAGATCGTCGAGCGCGCCCTCGCCATCGCGCTCATACCCGGGCTGCTCCTCGCGATGGCGTTCGGCCTGCTCGCCGGCACGCGCGCGGCGCGGCAGGTCGATGCGGTGCGGCAGCTCGCAAGCAAGATCATCGTCGGGGATCTCGACCAGCGCCTGCCGGTCGGCCGGCGCCCCGATAGCTTCGGCCTCCTGTGCGAGCAGATCAATCTCATGCTCGACCGACTGCAGCTGCTGATCGCGGAGGTCCGCGGCATCGGCGACGACATCGCCCACCAGCTGCGGACGCCGCTGACCAGACTGCGCGCGCGGCTCGAACGTGGCCTGCGAGACGCCGATGAGCTCGCCTCGTTTCGGGAGGTGGCCGACAATGCGCTGGCCGAGGTCGACGCGCTGCTCTCCGTGGTGGCGGCGCTGCTGCGCATCCGGGAGCTGGGCGACGACGCCCGCCGCAGTCGCTTCGGCGCCGTCGACCTCGCGCGTCTAGTCGAGGACGCCTGCGACCTGCACCGGCCGAGCGCCGAGGACCGCGGCATCGACCTGAGATGTGAAATCGAGGGCGCCCCCATGGTCGAAGGAGACGCGGATCTGCTGATCGAGGCGGTCTCCAACCTGCTCGACAACGCGTTGAAATTCGGTCCGCCCGCGGGAGAGGTCAAGCTGCTGCTGCGATGCATCGGACCCGCGCCCATCATCACGGTTGCCGATCAGGGCGAAGGCGTACCTCTGGCCGAACGTCCGCTCGTAACCCAGCGCTACTACCGCGCACGCCACGATCGCGCAGGCGCGGGCCTCGGCCTCAGCCTCGTCAAGGCGATCGCCGATCTGCACGGGTTCGGGCTCGCTTTCGCCGATCACGGCAGCGCCGTCTCGATCATTTGTTCGTCCGAGCCGTTCCAAACGAAATCTGAATGACCGCGCCTGGAAAAACCTGGGCCCCGAACAGCCGAGCCGCCGAGGGCGGTGCTTTGATGGGCGCTCCCGCGATCTGGCGTCCTTCGTCTCGGCCGCCAGGCAGGCCGATGGCCATGCCGAGACCTTCAGCGCGTGACAACGGCGCTGACGTTCCGCCCATTCCTCTCTGTCGAAACTCTCGCTTAACATCGTCTGGCCGGCCCTTGGGAAGGTCGCTGATGCAAGCGCAGGAAAGCGGCTCGTTTGGGAAGAACAGAACGGGACCTGTTAATCGGCGGTTCCTTGATTCGAGCCCAAGTGCGGCCACCATTTCTTTCACTAAAGCCTGCCGCGCACGTGTTGGGGATGTACTCCAGGCCCGTGCTGCGCGCTTGCCTAACGCGGCTTCACCCCGATCTCCCGCTCGTCCGTGTCGTAGAGGACAGACCATCGAAAATAGGGCGCGAAGCCGAGCGACAGGCGCGTGTCCCCGTCTCGCCGAGCATAGAAAAGGCCGCTTGCCTGGTCGCGGCGGCCGATCGTCACCGCAATGCTCCGTGTCGCGGCACCCGATCCCACGCTGATCGTGGCCGGCGTGCCGTTCGCCCATGGGCGGAACGGCGCGTCGCGCAGCACGCGCAGGCCGGCCGCTCCGCTGTCGAAAAAGGCGCGTCCGCAAATCCTTTGCGGGCCCACCAGGCAGCCGGGCGTCGTGCCGTCACGGTCGACCGCGATCCGCGCATAGCCTGCGATCTCGGCGTCGGTCGGGTTCAGCACGATGCGCCCCTGCTCGGTCGCCGAACGCGGCAGCTCGACGATCCAGCGCCGGATGCCGAGTTGCGCGAAGGGATTGTCGATCTCGTCGTGTTTCAGCCGGATGCCCAAGATCGCGGCGAAGCCCTGGCCGGCAATACCGTCGCTCTGGATGCCATAGGTGGACAGGACCGCGCGAGCTGCCGGACAGTCGGGGTGAGCGGGCGTGCAACCGATGGCGGCGATCCGCATCAGCTTAACGGGGCCAGCGATCGGCCCGGCGGCGACGGGCACGACGACCGCCTCCCCCTCGATCGCGGTTCCCACATCATAGCGATAGGTGACCTTCGGGCCTGCCGGCGTATCGGTCCTGCCACCCAGCCCCCGCGGGAGCACGCGCAGACCCGTCGACCCGGTGTCGATGCCGACCTCCACCGATCGACCGTCGATCGTCAGCGTGGTCGCGAACCGCCGATCGCCGTTCGGAAGCGCGACCAGCCGAACCGGCAGCTCGGCGCGCTGGGCCGATGCCGGCGGAGACGCCACCATGATCGCCGCGAACACGATCCGCTTGATCACAGGCCCCTCCTCTACCCGCCGCTCACCATTCAATGCCGATCTTGCCGAAATGCGCCGCGCTCATCTCGTAGCGGAACGCATCGGCGAGGCGTTCCAGCGGGAAGCGGCGGTCGACCACGGGCCGGATCGTAGCACCGTCGAGCGCGCGCACGAAATCCTGCTGCTCGCGCCGGCTGCCGACGATGAGGCCCTGCAGACGGGCCTGTTTCCCCATCAGGGCGGCGGTCGGCACCTCGCCGCTCGCGCCCGTCAGCACACCTATCAGCGAGATGTGACCACCCACGCGCACCGCCGCAATCGACTGCGCGAGCGTGCCCGGGCCGCCGACCTCGACGACATGGCCGACGCCGCGGCCGCCCGTCCAGTCGTACACCGCGGCGCCCCAGTCCGGTTGCGTGCGGTAGTTGAGCACATGATCGGCGCCCAGAACGCGGGCGCGTTCCAGCTTTTCGTCCGATGAGGAGGTGATCGCCACGGTCGCGCCCATCAGCTTGGCGATCTGCAGCGCCCATATCGACACACCGCCGGTTCCCAGCAGCAGCACCGTGTCGCCCGCCTTCAGCCGGCCATCGACGATCAGCGCGCGCCACGCCGTCAGGCCCGCCGTCGTGATCGTCGCCGCCTCCACGGCATCATAGCCCTTGGGTGCATGCGTGAACGCGGTCGCCGGCCGCACGACGAATTCCTGCGCGAAGCCGTCGATGCCGTCGCCGGGCGTGCGGGCGAAATCCCCGATGGTCGGCTTGCCGTCCTGCCAATCGGGGAAGAAGCACGACACCACCAGGTCGCCGCACGCGAACTCCGTCACCCCCGCGCCGACCGCCTCGACGATCCCCGCGCCGTCGGCGAGCGGGATGCGCCCGTCAGCGGCGCCCATCTTCCCGGTCGCCACGCCGAGATCGTGGAAGTTGAGCGAACTGCCATGCAACGCCACCCTGATCTCGCCCGCGCCGGGGCTTCCCGGATCGGCGCGGTCCTCCGCCAGCAGCCGATCCAGGCCGATCGGTGTGCGCAACGCCATTGTCTTCATGCCAGGCTCCCTCGATACGGTGGCCAAACGCGCGAAAGGACCTGATCGTCGCAGCCGCGCGCGGATAGCCGAACGACGGTCGCGGGAAGAAACGGGCTTCGACGATGGGGCGGACATATCGCCTCGACGGGCGTCGCGCCCTATACCGTCGCGCACCCGAGGAGAAACCATCGTGAACCTGTCCGACGTTCTGGTCCCCACCTATGCGCAGATGTTGGGGGCGCTGTCCGCCTGGCTCGGCAAGGCCGAAGCGCAACGGCCCGGCGGCGAAGCCGAAGCGCTGCTCGTCGCGCGTCTGGCGCCCGACATGTTTCCGCTCTCCACCCAGATCCGCTTCGCGTGCGTGCAGGCGCTCGAGGGCGTGTTCCGGCTGCGCGGCGAACCTCTGCCCGACACGGCGGCGGTGCTGCGCGACGAGGGGCGGAATGCGGCCGAGCGGCCGGGAACGATCGCCGAGGCGCAATCACGGATCGCGGAGACGCTCGCCGAGGTGAAGGTGGCGTCGATCGATCACGGCCGATGGAACGATCCCGCGGCGGCGGTCGAGCTCGCCTTGCCGCAAGGCCTGATCTTCGACCTGACGGCCGAGCAATACTCACGCGATTGGGCGCTGCCGCAATTCTATTTCCACGTCATGGCCGCCTATGCGATCCTGCGTGCGCAAGGCGTGGAACTGGGCAAGGCGGACTATGCCGCGCATATGTTCGCCCATCTGCGGCCGGGATCGGCCCCAGCGCAATAAACCTGTCGCGGCCACGCTCGCCGGGCGAGACGTGGCCGCGCGGGCATCAGAACGTCATGCGGCCGCCGAGCGACAGGACGACGGCATGCGCGTTCTGCAGTTCGCCGTTGGTGAGGATCGGCGTCTGGGCGGCGGTTCCGGGATAGGCCGCCGTCACGCGGTCGATCGACGCATTCGAGAAATCGACATAATTGGCGGCCGCATCGACGGTGAAGCGGCGCGTCAACTGATAGGAAGCACCGGTGCCGTAGTTCCAGCGGTTGGCGTCGGGCACGCGGGCGTCGCGCAGGCCGTCCTGCGTCGGCGTGATCGCGCGCTGCACGCCCGCACGCCAGGTCAGGCGCGGCGTCACGGCATAATCGAACCCGCCGGCCATGCTCCAGCTGTTGCGATAATTTTCCGGGATCGCCTGGTTGATCGGCGCACCGAGCGCGATCGTGTCGAACTTGTCCCAGGTGTAATGGATATATTGGGCGTTGAGCGTCAGCCGGTTGGTGGCGCGCAGCCGGCCGCCGAGGATCACCTGCGCGGGCGTGCTGAAGCGCGCTTCAATACCGGACAGGCTGGCGTTCGACGCGGCGAGCGGGCCGACCAGACCGGAAATGGTCAGATCGCCCTTCAGCGTGTGGCGGATGGAGGATTTGTAGCTGAAGCCGATCGTAACGACGTCGTTGTGCATCTGCGCGCCGGCCGTCCAGCCCACGTCCCAGCCCGCGCCTTCCAATTGCTGCTCGCCATCGGGTAGCGAGGCGAGCACGTTGGGCAGCGCATTGCTGAGGCTGGCATAGCTATGCTCGACATTCACGCCGCCGCCGATCCGCAGCCAGTCGGTGGGCGCGATGCCGATCGAAGGCTGGATGTCGAAGGTGAGCAGCTTGGTGCGATCGGCGGTGTAGCGCGCCCAGCTTGACGCCTTGTAGTCCGTGGTGAAGCTGAACGGCGACGTGATCGCGAGCCCTATCGCGACCCGGTCGCCGAGCGGGAAAGCGATCGCGCCCGAAGGCAGCACGCCGTTGCTGATCGGGTTGCGCGAAATCGTGTCGCCGCCGATGGGCGCGAAGCTCTGGCCCGGACGGCGGATCAGCGTGCCGCGGTCGACCACGTCGCCGTGCGGCAGGATCGCCGCGGCGCTGAGCGCCACTTCGGCATCGGTCTGCCCGGCGATAGCGGCGGGGTTCCACCACAGCGACGAGGCGCCGGTGTCGGCCACTTCGCCCGAAAAGGCGCGGCCGGCGGCGCGGGCGGACTGTTCCTGGAGGTAGAAGGCCTGCGCATGTGCCGCGCCCGACATGGCGAAGGCGGAGGCGGCAGTGGCGCCGAGCAGAACGAGCTTGGTGGGGGACATGGGGCGATCCTGTTTGCGGGATAGGTGAAAGGGGAAACGGCGACGAATCAGCGCACGCGCGTCCAGGTCTGGGTCTTGCAGAAGGGCACGAAGACGCAGCCGCGCACCTTCAACTGGTCGGCGCCGAGCGGCGTCACCTTGGCGCCGTAGGTCTTGCCGTCATCGGCGTTGTAGATCGATCCGCCGCTCCAGGCGTCGCCGTCGCGCGTGAAGCCGCTGAGGAATTGCAGGCCCTTGATCGGGCGGTTGCGCAGCGCGGCGTTCGCATTCTTGGCATCGCGCAGGTCAGGCTGGGTCCGCAGCAGATCGGACGTGACGATGCGGCCACAGATCGACGGGCCGCAATGCGTGATCTCGACGATCGCGTTGTGAGTCTCGGTCTTCCAATGGCCGATCGCGGTATCGGCACCGGCGGGTGGCGCGGCGGCCAGCATCAGGCCCATCATGACGGATCCGATCATCATCCTCTCCTTCTTCCCCCACCCAAACCGGGCGGGATGGTGAAGCGCCGTATCTGTACGGTCGCGATCTGCGTCAGCCATTAGACCAAAGCGTGCACTGGCTGACCTATGCGGCAAGCAATTAATCCGCGAACCGCTCGCGTCAAGCGCCTTGTGTCTCGGGGATCACCGGGCATCTGCGCGGATGCCCGGTGATGTCGGCGTCGATGGGTGTCAGTTGCGCAGCGGCTTGCCCGTCGTGAGCATCTGCTTGATCCGCGCCTGGGTGCGCTCGTCATGGATGCTCGCCATGAACTGCGCGCGTTCCAGATCGAGCAACGCCTCCTCGCTCACCGTATCGACCAGATCGGCGTCGCCGCCGGTCAGCACCTGTGCGAGTCGTTCGCCGACCACGCCGTCATAGGCGGTCGCGATGCCCCGCGCCTGGAAGCCGCGGACCACGTCGGCGATCCCGGCGCGACCGCTTTCGCCGGGCAGACGATAGCCGGGCCTGGCGGGTGGCGCATAGCCTTCCACCAGCGACAGCGCCTTGGCCTTGGCGTCCGCCAGCAGCCGGTCGCGGTTCATGGTGATGCCGTCGCCGCCGCGCAGGATCATCATCTCGCGCGCTTCGGCGGCGGATTTGGCGACCTTGGCGGTCGACACCATCTCGAACACCTTGGCGACCGCGGGCATCGGCCCCTTGGGCATCATCGGCGAACGCGCGAACCGGTCGAGCATCTCGCCATTGCCGCCCCATCCGGGGATCAGCCCCACGCCGCACTCGACAAGGCCCGCATAGGTTTCGGCATGCGCCTGGATCGCGTCGGCATGGAGCAGCACCTCACATCCGCCGCCCAGCGCCAGTCCAGCGGGCGCCGCCACCACCGGAAAGGGCGCGTATTTCAGCGCCTTCATCGCCTGCTGGCCACCGGCGACCGATTGCTCGATCATGTCCCACAGGCCGCCCGCCACCGCGAACATCGCGACGCCGAGATTGGCGCCGGCCGAGAAGTTCGTCCCCTCGTTGTAGATCACCAGGGCGCGGAATCGCGCGGCGACGAGCGGGATCGCTTCGCCGATCAGCGCCATGATCTCGCCGTCGAGCGCGTTCATCTTGGTGGTGAATTCGAGTGCCGCGACGCCGTCCCCCACGTCCCACAGCGCCGCCGAGCCGTTCTTCAGCAGCGGCTGTTCGCGCAGCTTCACGTCCTCCAGCAGCACAACGCCGTCAGCGCGGCGCAGATCGGCATAGTCGCCGCCGGTCGTCAGATATTGGCGGCGACCATCCTCCACGCGGTAGAACGGGCGCGTGCCCGCGGTATCGAGAATCGACGGCACCGCCCTGCCCTCGGCGCGCAACCGCGTGGCGAGCATGCCGCCGCCCAGCCGGTCGATTAGCTCGAACGGCCCATATTTCCAGTTGTAGCCGAGCTTCATCGCGTCATCGATCGCAACGATATCGTCCGCCGCCTCACCGACGAGCATCGCGGCATAGGCGAGCGTCTTGCCGAGCACCTCCCAGGCGAACTGCCCGACCTTGCCGGGTGCGTCGATCAGGGCCGCCAGGTTCTTTTCCGCCGCGGGCGGCAAGGCCGCCGGCTCCGCCTGCGCGCGGTAATCGCCCGATGCGAGGTCGAGCGCCTGCTTCACGCGGCGGCCGTCCGCCTGTTTGTCGAGCCGGTAGAAACCGCCCTTGCCCTTGCGACCCGTGAAGCCGTCCGCGATCATCCGGTCGACGAGCGGCATCGGCCGCACCGTCTCGAAATAGGGATCGCCCGCGGGCAGCGTGGACGACAGGCTCTTCGACAGCAGCGGCATCAGATCGACGCCGACGAGATCGACCAGCCCGAAGATTCCGGTCTTGGGCACGCCCATCGGCCGGCCGCCGATCTGGTCCGCCTCCTCGACGCTCAGCCCTTGGTCCATCGCCGCATTGATCGCGACCGCCAGCCAATAAGTGCCGATGCGGTTGGCGATGAAACCCGGCGTATCCTTGGCAGGAACGATGCGCTTGCCCATCGCGCGATCGACGAACGCCTCCACCCTGCCCGCCACCACCGGATCGGTGTCCGCGCCGCGGACGATCTCGATCAGGCGCATATAGCGCGGCGGATTGAAGAAATGGGTGATGAGGAAGTCGCGCCGGAACTGATCCGAGCGCCCCTCGACCAGATGGCCGAGCGGGATGGTCGAGGTGTTGGACGAGACCGCCGTGCCCGGACGCTTCAGCGTCTCCAGCCGCGCATAGAGCGCCTGTTTGATGTCGAGCCGCTCGACGATCGCCTCCACGATCCAGTCGCATTCGGCGACGCGGTCCAGATGATCGTCGATATTGCCCGTCTCCACGAGCTTCGCCGCGGCCTTGGACATGAACGGTGCGGGCTCGGTCTTGAGCATTCGGGCGACCGAGCCCTTGGCGACCGCGTCGCGATCCGGACCGTCCTTCGCCGGGATATCGAGCAGCAGCACGGGCACGCCGGCATTGGCCACCTGGGCCGCGATCCCCGCGCCCATGACGCCGGCGCCGATCACGCAGACCTTCTTGATGACATCGGCCATCACACGCGCTCCAGCACGGTGGCGATGCCCTGCCCGCCGCCAATGCACTGGGTGGCGAGCGCATAGCGGCCGCCCTCACGCTCCAGCAGGGCGGCGGCCTTTCCGACGATCCGCGCACCGGTGGCGCCGAGCGGATGGCCGATCGCGATCGCACCGCCATCCAGGTTGATCGTGCCGTCCTTAAGGCCGAGATCGCGGATGCAGGCGATCGCCTGGCTGGCAAAGGCCTCGTTGATCTCGACGATGTCCAGATCGCCGGTCGCGATGCCGGCGCGCGCCAGCGCCTTTTGCGAGGCGCTGATCGGCCCCAGCCCCATCGTCTCGGGCGCGATGCCCGACACGCCGACCGCGACGATCCGCGCGAGGATCTTCAGGCCGTGGCGCTTCGCGAAATCCTCCGAGGTGACGAGCACCGCCGATGCGCCGTCGGTCAGCGGCGACGACGTGCCGGCGGTCACCGTGCCCTCCTGGTCGAAGGCGGGCTTGAGCCCCGCCAGCCCCTCCGCGCTGGTGTCGGGGCGGATCGTGCCGTCCTCGCTCACCACGCCGGCCTTGGTCGTGATCGGCACGATCTCGTCCGCCAGGCGTCCGTCGCTGCGCGCCGCCGCGGCCTTGTGCTGGCTCGTCACCGCGAACGCCTCCTGCTCGGCGCGCGTGATCTGATAGTTGCGCGCGACGTTCTCGGCCGTCTCGCCCATGCCCATATAGGCCCCGGCGTTCTTCTTCGCGAGCGCCGGGTTGGGCAACGGATTATAGCCGCCCATCGGCACGCGGCTCATCGATTCGAGGCCGGCGCAGATGAACGCCTCGCCCGCACCGATCCGGATCTGGCCCATCGCGATGTGGATCGCGCTCATCGACGATCCGCAGAAGCGGTTCACCGTCATGCCGCCGACCGACAGCGGCAGATCGGCGAGCAGGCCGATCATCCGCGCCACGTTCAGCCCCTGCTCGCCTTCCGGGAAGGCGCAGCCGAGCACGATATCCTCGATCTCGGCGGGATCGACGCCGGTGCGCTCGATCAGGCCGCGGATCACCTGCGCGGCGAGGTCGTCGGGCCGCACGCGGGCGAGATCGCCCTTGCCGGCGAGGTGGAAGGGCGAGCGGGCATAGCCTGCGATCACGACGTCGGTCATAAGATCCTCTCGATTGGCACGCCGGCCTCTGGGCCTTGCGATGTGCCGTAAAGGTGCACTAGTTCCCGTATAGGGAAAGCGCCGGGCCTCATCAAGATGGCCGGACGCGACATGACCGGGAGAGCGAGCATGAATGACGGGATCGGCGAGCCGGCAACGGGCCATGGGCAGGACGGATCGGCGACGGGCATTCCACTCGCCTTCGTGCCGCGGCTGCTGACCGACCTGCTCGACCATACGGTCGCGCGCTTTCCCGAACGCGCCGCGATCGACTTTCTCGGCCGGATCACCCGCTATCGCGAGCTGGGTGAAGCGGTGGATCGCGCCACCGCAGGGCTTCAGGCGCTGGGCGTGACGAGGGGCACGCGCGTGGCGCTGTGCCTGCCCAACCTGCCTTATTATCCGATCCTGTTCTTCGCGACGTTGCGCGCAGGCGGCACGGTGGTGAACGTCAATCCGCTCTATGTCGAACGCGAGCTGCGCCATTTGCTGGTCGATTCGGGTGCGTCGGTGATCGCCACCTGCGACATTCCCGAACTTCATGCGCGCGTCACCAAGGTGGCGGCGGAGGTAGGCGTCGCCCATGTCGTGACCTGCCCGATCGCGGACGCGCTGCCGCCGCTCAAATCGATCGCCTATCGCCTGTTCAAACGGCGCGAGATCGCGCGGGTTCGCCGCGACGCACGGCACGCGCTGTTCGCCGATCTGCTGGCAGGGGACGCCAAGGCGGCGCCGGTCGTGGTGTCGCCCGAGGCGGTGGCCGTCCTCCAATATACCGGCGGCACCACGGGGCTGCCCAAGGCGGCGATGCTGAGCCACGCCAATCTCGTCGCCAATGCCGACGCCATGGTCGCCTTTGTCGGCGGCGAGCGGACGGAGCCGGACCGGGTGCTGGGAGTGTTGCCGCTGTTCCACGTCTTCGCGCTCACCACGGTGCTCACCTTCGCGATCCGTGCCGGCGCCGAGATGCTGCTGTTGCCGCGCTACGATCTGAAAGCCACGCTCGCGCTGATCGCCCGGCGCCAGCCGACCTATTTTCCCGCCGTACCAACGATCTATGCCGCGATCGCCGAGGCCGCCGAGACGCAGCCGATCGACTTGTCGGCGATCCGCGCCTGCATCTCGGGCGGCGCGGCGCTGCCCGCCGAGGTACGAAGCGCGTTCGAGGCGCGCACCGGCGCGCGGCTGGTGGAGGGCTATGGCCTGTCGGAAGCCTCGCCGATCATCACCTGCAATCCGATCGACGGCGCGAACCGGCCGGGATCGGCGGGCCTCCCCTTCCCCGGCACCACGATCGAGATCCGCGACCGCACCTATCCCCAGATGCTGCTGCCGCGCGGGGAAAATGGCGAGATCTGCGCGCGCGGGCCGCAAGTCATGAGCGGCTATTGGCACCAGCCCGCCGAAACCGAAGGCGCCTTCGTCGACGGCGCGCTGCGCACCGGCGACGTGGGCCATCTCGATGCCGACGGCTATCTGTTCATCGTGGACCGGATCAAGGATCTGATCCTGTGCGGCGGCTACAACGTCTATCCGCGCGTGATCGAGGAGGCGCTCTACGAGCACCCTGCGGTCGCCGAAGCCGTCGTGATCGGCGTTCCCGACCCCTATCGCGGCCAATCGCCCAAGGCGTTCGTGACGCTCCATGCCGCTGGCACGGTGACGGGTGAAGCGCTGCGCGATTTTTTGCGTGACAAGGTCAGCAAGATCGAGCTTCCCCGCAGCGTCGAAATCCGCGACAGTCTCCCCAAGACGTTGATCGGCAAGCTTTCCAAGAAGGAGCTGGTCGAGGAAGAGACCGCAAGAGCGGCAGGCGGCTGACACGAGGGGAGAATGGGTTGGACCAGGCCGAGACCGAATTGCGCGGCATCCAGGAAACGGCGGATGCGCTGGGCATCACGACGCGGACGCTGCGCTTCTACGAGGATCGCGGGCTGATCGCGCCGCACCGGATCGGCACCGCGCGTGTCTATACCCGGCGCGAGATGGCGCGGATGCAATTGATCCTGCGCGGCAAGCGGCTGGGGTTTTCACTGCGCGACATCCGCGAGTTCCTCGATCTGTACGAGGCCGATCCGCAGCATGTCGAACAGATGCGCGCGCTGGCGGAGCGCTGCCGCCTGCGCATCGGCGAGCTGGAGAAGCAACAGAGCGCACTGCTCCAGACGCTGGGCGAATTGGGCGAAATCGAGCAGCAGGCGCTGGAGCGGATCGTCGCCCACGTCCAGCCGGCGAAGCGCGCCGCCGGCTGAGCGTGGGCGCGCCTAGCGCGGGAGACGTTACCTGGACCCGTTCGCCCCAAGCTTGTCGAAGCCTGTCCTGAGCTCCCCCGAAGGGGACCTGTTCAGACTGCGAGGGCGCGTGCGGAGAGCGCGGTTCGCTAAGCTCAGCACGAACGGAAGAGAAACTGGATCAATTTAACGTCATGCCGTTCTAGATTTGCCGCTCGGGCAATGCGGCGGTGGGCTTGGCGCCCCAGACCGCGTAGAACAGCACGTACAGCTCGCACGCCGCGGTCAGCAGGAACGACGCCTGGAGACCGTAATGGTCCGCGAGCCAACCCTGTACGATCACCAGCGAACCTCCGGCGATCGCCATGATGAGCAGCCCGGCGCCCTCTTCCGTCAGCGGCCCCAGACCCCGGATGCCCAGCGTGAAGATCGTCGGGAACATGATCGAGTGGAAAAGCCCGACCGAGATCAGCGCCCACATCGCGACATGGCCGGTGGCGAAGCTGGCGACCAGCATCACCGCGCACGCGCCCACGCTGGCCAGCGCCAGCACGCGCTCGGCGGGCACGGTGCGCATCACATAGCTGCCGAGCAGACGCCCCACCATCATCCCGCCCCACAGGATGAAGAGATAATGCGACGCCTGTTCGTGGGTGAGGTTGCCGATCTGCGGCTGGCTGACGAAATTGATGAACAGGTTCGCCACGCCGATCTCGGCGATCAGGTATATGAAGATCGCCGGGATGCCGAACACCAGATTGCGGTGCGCCCAGAGCGACTGGCCGCGCCGCTCCGCCTTGGCCGCACGCTCGGTCGCCGCGCCCATCGCCGGCAGCGGAAAGCGGGCGATCACGACCGCGAGCACGACGAGAATGCCGGCCACGATGAGATAGGGCAGCACGACCGATTGCGCGTCGGCCAGCCGCTCGGCCGGCGTCAGCGCGGCAGCGCCCGCCACCGCCGTGCCCGACGTCGATCGGCCGAGGATCAGATAGCCGCCGAACAGCGGCGCCAGCGTCGCACCCGCCGAGTTGAACGCCTGGACGAGGTTCAACCGCGACGACGCGGTCTCGGGCGGCCCCACCACCGCGACATAGGGGTTAGCCGCGACCTGAAGCAGCGTGATGCCGCTGGCGATCACGAACAACGCGACGAGCGTCACGCCATAGGAGGGGATGCGCGCGGCGGGCACCATCAGCAGCGCGCCCCCAGCCATCAGCGCGAGGCCGAACACCATCGATCGTTGATAGCCGATCCGCTCGATCAGCTTGGCCGAGGGGATGGAGGCGAAGAAATAGGCGATAAACCACACGCTCTCGATCAGCGTGGTCTGCGTGTAGCTCAGGTCGAACACGCTGCGCAGATGCGGCAGCAGCGTGTTGTTGATGACCGTGATGAAGCCCCACATGAAGAACAGGCTGGCCAGCAGCGTCAGCGCCGAGCGATAGCTTGGGCCGCCCGCCGCTTCGCTCGTCGCCGCGCCGGTAAGCCCGATCGGTGTTGCCATGCCCTGATCCTCTTTTTCTATACCGTATCGGCACCCAAAGGTCTGCCGCACAGCTTGCCCTCGTTGTTCTTGTCGGACTATATAGGATCGAACGGCCCGTCAACGGGGCCGACAGTCAGCAAGGGTGGGGTGCATGCGAAGAATGAGCAAGCTGGGATCGGCGATGATCGCCTTGGTCTCGTCGATTGCGGCGCACGGGATCGCCGATGCCGCCGAGGCCCGGCGCGAACCGGCGGGAACGCTGAAGGACGGTGCGGCGGTCGAGGCCGTCACGCTCACCAACGCCCACGGCGTCAGCGCGCGGATCCTGACCTACGGCGCCACGCTGCAGGCGCTGATGGCGCCCGATCGCCAGGGCCGGGTCGCCGACGTCATGCTGGGCTATGACGATGCGTCCTCTTATGCCGAGCATCCCAATTTCTTCGGCGTGACCGTCGGCCGCTACGCGAATCGCATCGCCGGCGGCCGCTTCACGCTCGATGGCAAGACGTATCAGTTGCCGCTGAACGACAAGACGAACTCGCTGCACGGCGGCGGCAAGGGTTTCGACAAAACGCTGTGGCGGATCGCGTCGGTGAAGAGCGGGGCGAACGCCAGCGTCGTGCTCACGCATCGCAGCCCCGATGGCGAGTCCGGCTATCCGGGCAATCTGGACGTCAGCGTCACCTATTCGCTCGACGAAGCCGGCGCGCTGACCATCGCGTTCGAGGCCAAGACCGACAAGCCGACGATCGTCAACATGACCAACCACGGCATCTTCGACCTGGCGGGCGAAGGCTCGCCGGATGGCGCCACAGGGCATCGGCTTACGATCCCGGCGCGAGCGATCACGCCGGTGGACGCCCGCCTGATCCCGACGGGAGAGCTGCGTCCGGTCGCTGGTACGGTGTTCGATTTCCGCACGCCCCGCCGAGTCGCCGACGGCATCCGCGACGGCCGCGATCAGCAGATCCGCTACGGCCAGGGCTACGATCACAATTTCGCGCTCGACAAGGGCCTGACCGCGACACCCGAACTGGCGGCGCGACTGGAGGACCCGCAATCGGGCCGCGTGCTCGAAGTGCTGAGCACCGAGCCCGGCGTGCAATTCTATACCGGCAATTTTCTCGATGGCACCTATCTTGGCAAACATGGCCATCTCTATCGGATGGGCGACGGCATCGCGCTCGAGCCCCAGAAATTTCCCGACGCGCCCAATCAGCCGAACTTCGTTTCGGCACGCGTCGATCCCGGCAAGCCTTACCGGCATGTCATGATCTACCGCCTCTCCACGACCCGCTGAAAGACACTTCGATGAACGATGCTCCCCGTCTGCGCAGCCGTGCGTGGTTCGACAATCCCGACAATATCGACATGACGGCGCTGTATCTGGAGCGTTATCTGAATTTCGGGCTCAGTCTGGAGGAGCTTCGGTCGGGCCGGCCGATCATCGGCATCGCCCAGACGGGCAGCGACCTTTCGCCGTGCAACCGCCACCATCTCGTGCTGGCCGAACGCGTGCGCGAGGGCATCCGCGAGATGGGCGGCATCGCGCTCGAATTCCCCGTCCACCCGATCCAGGAAACGGGCAAGCGTCCGACCGCGGGGCTGGATCGCAACCTCGCCTATATGGGGCTGGTCGAAACGCTCTACGGCTATCCGCTCGATGCGGTGGTGCTGACGATCGGTTGCGACAAGACGACGCCCGCCTGCCTGATGGCCGCGGCCACCGTGAACATTCCGGCGATCGCGCTGTCCGTCGGGCCGATGCTCAACGGTTGGCACAAGGGCGAGCGCACCGGCTCGGGCACGATCGTGTGGAAGGCGCGCGAGCTGCTCGCGACGGGCGAGATCGACGAGGCGGGTTTCATCAAGCTCGTCGCCTCGTCCGCGCCGTCCACCGGCTATTGCAACACGATGGGCACGGCCACCACGATGAACAGCTTGGCGGAAGCGCTGGGCATGCAGTTGCCGGGCTCGGCCGCGATCCCCGCGCCGTATCGCGATCGGCAGGAGGTGGCCTATCACACCGGCCGGCGGATCGTGGAAATGGTACACGAGGATCTGAAGCCCAGCGACATCCTGACGAAAGAGGCGTTCCGCAACGCCATCGTCGTCAATTCGGCGATCGGCGGATCGACCAACGCGCCGATCCATCTGGCCGCGATCGCGCGTCACATCGGCGTCGACCTGCCGATCGATGACTGGCAGACGCATGGCCACAAGGTGCCGCTGATGGTGAACCTGCAGCCCGCAGGCGAATATCTGGGCGAGGATTTCTATCGCGCCGGCGGCGTTCCCGCGGTGGTGAGCGAACTCATGCGCCAGGGTCTGATCCACGAGGATGCGATCACCGCCAACGGCAAGAGCATCGGCGACAATTGCCGCGAAGCGACGATCGAAGACGAAAAGGTGATCCACCGCTTCGCCGAGCCGTTGAAGGAGGAAGCGGGCTTTATCGTGCTGCGCGGCAATCTGTTCGACAGCGCGATCATGAAGACGAGCGTCATCAGCCCCGAATTCCGCGCCCGCTATCTTTCCAATCCGGACGATCCCGATGCATTCGAAGGGCCCGCGGTCGTGTTCGACGGGCCGGAGGATTATCATCACCGGATTGACGATCCGTCGCTCGGCATCACCACCGATACGTTGCTCTTCATGCGCGGCGCGGGGCCGATCGGCTATCCGGGCGCGGCCGAAGTCGTGAACATGCGGCCGCCCGCCTATCTGATCCGCGAGGGGGTGCATGCGCTGCCCTGCATCGGCGATGGCCGGCAATCGGGCACGTCGGGCAGCCCGTCGATTCTGAACGCCAGTCCCGAAGCGGCGGCGATGGGCGGCTTGGCGCTAATCCGCACCGGCGACCGGGTCCGCATCGATCTGGGTCGCGGCAGCGCCGACGTGCTGATTCCCGATGACGAACTGGCCGAGCGGCGGCGGGCGCTGACCGCGACGGGCGGCTATGCCTATCCCGCCTCGCAGACGCCGTGGCAGGAGATCCAGCGCAGTGTGGTCGGCCAGATGCAGGACGGCGCGATCCTCGAAGGCGCCGAGAAATACCAGCGCATCGCCCAGACGATGGGCCTGCCGCGCGACAACCACTGACACGCATCCGCCGGGTGACGATGCATGTGCCACCCGGCGGCTTGCGGACCCCGACGGGGCGTGTAGGGCGCGCGGCATGACGAACCCTCCCCCCTTCGCGCTCGGACTGGATTTCGGCACCACCAACACCGTCGCCGCGGTAGCGCGCGGCGGGGTCGCCGAACTCGTGGCGCTGACCGGGCCGGATGGCGAGCCAGAACCGGTCTTCCGCTCGGCGCTCTGCTTCTGGCAGGATGACGACACCCGCGGCGGGATCGCGGCGGAGGGCGGCCCCTGGGCGATCGCGGAATATCTCGCCGATCCGGGCAGCAGCCGATTCCTGCAATCGTTCAAGTCGGTCGCCGCCAACGCCTCGTTCGAACATGCGAGCGTGTTCGAACGCCGCTACCGGTTCGAGGAGCTCGGGCGGCTGTTCCTCGACAAGATGGCGGCGCGCGCCGGCGGTCTGCTCGACGGCGGCGCGGCGCGCGTCATCGTCGGGCGGCCGGTGACCTATGCCGGCCATCGCCCCGACGAAGCGCTGGCGCGCGAACGCTATGGGGCGATGATGGCGGGACTCGGCGCCGAGATCCATTATGTCTACGAACCGATCGGCGCGGCGTTCAGCTATGCCGCGCGCATCACCGAACCCGCCACGATCCTGGTCGCCGATTTCGGCGGCGGCACCAGTGACTTCTCGGTCGTGCACATCGCCAAGCCTGGCGCGGCGCGGCGCTGCATCCCGCTGGGCTCGGCCGGCGTCGGCATCGCAGGCGACCGGTTCGACTATCGGCTGATGGACCAGCTCGTCCTGCCGCTGCTCGGCAAGGGCGGCGGCTATCGCTCGTTCGACAAGGTGCTGGAGATCCCCGGCGGCTGGTATGCCGATTTCGGCGACTGGTCGCGGCTCGCGCTGATGCGCAACCGGCGGACGCTGGCCGAACTGGAGACGCTGCGCCGCGCCGCGATCGATCCTGCCGCGATCGGGCGAATGATCGCGGTGATCGAGGGCGAACAGGGCTATGCGCTCTACGATGCGGTGAGTGCGGCCAAACGCGCGCTTTCGACGGGCGAGGACGCACGCTTCGCGTTCGAAGGCGGCGGTCTTTCGATCGAGGCCGGGGTGACTCGCGCACAGTTCGAGGCGTGGATCGCGCCCGACGTGGCACGGATCGAGGCGGCGGTGGACCGCGCGCTCGAATCGGCGGGCATCGGGGCCGCGGCGATCGACCGGGTGTTCCTAACCGGCGGCACCTCGCTCACGCCGCGGTTGCGCCGCCTGTTCGCCGAGCGGTTCGGCGAGGAACGCCTCGCGAGCGGTGGCGAACTCACGTCGGTGGCGCATGGCCTCGCGCTGATCGGCGAGCAGAACGACGTCGCCGCCTGGGCCGCATGACCACAAGAGTTCGCAACGCCGGCACCCCATGGCGCGTGGCGCGTTGAACGGGCACAGGAGCCTCATGACCGCCACCGATTTCGCCGACGTGCAGCAGCACGCAGCCCCCGATACCAAGCGCGAGGCCTCGATCGCCGCCGCACCTGCGCTCCGCCCGCAGGAGCCTTATGCGCGCGACGAACTGCTCCACGAGATCTTCGATGGCGTGGCGCGCGCGAACCACGCGTCGGTCGCACTCCAGTTGCTCGGCGCGGACGACGAATATGGCCGCCGGGATCACTGGACCTATGGCGACCTACGCCAGCGCAGCCTGGGGCTCGCGCATCACCTGCGCGGGCTCGGCATCGGGCGCGGCGACCGCGTCGTCATCTGCCTGCCGCGCGGGCTCGATCAATATATGGCGATCCTCGGCGTGTTGTGGACGGGGGCGGCCTATGTGCCGGTCGACTGGGGCTACCCCGCCGACCGGATCGATTATATCGTGGGCGACAGCGGCGCGGCGTTGACGCTCACGCTGTCCGATCGCGTGGCCACGATCCCCGGTGCGACGCTCGCGATCGACGCCGCACTCGGCGATATCGCAGCGGAACTGCCCGAGGGGCTGACGCGGGCCGACACCGGGTCGGAACCGGACGATCTGGCGTACATCATCTACACCTCGGGCACGACCGGCCGCCCCAAGGGGGTGATGATCCGGCACCGCAACGCATGCCATCTCGTCCGCTGCGAAAGCGCGATCCTGGCGCTGGAGCCGAGCGACATCTGCTTCGGCGGGTTCAGCCTTGCCTTCGACATGTCGGTCGAGACGATGTGGACCGCGTTCTTCGTCGGCGCGCGCGTGATCGTGCCGACCGAGGCGCTGGCCAGCAGCGGGCCCGACATCGCCGTCGCGCTGGACGCCGCGGGCGTTACCATCTGGCACGTCGTGCCCTCGCTGCTCGCGCTGGTCGAGCATCCCTTGCCCAGCCTCCGCTTGCTGAACATGGGCGGCGAGGCCTGCCCGCCCGAACTGCCGCGGCGCCTCGCCCGGCCCGGGCTGCGGCTGCTCAACACCTATGGCCCGACTGAGACGACGGTCACCGCGACTTGGACCGAGCTTCAGCCCGGCCAGCGGATCACGATCGGCAAGCCGCTTCCCGGCTATACCGCGTGGATCATCGACGAGGCGCTGCAGCCGGTACCGGCGGGCCAGGAGGGCGAGTTGATCCTCGGCGGCCCCGGCGTCGGCGCCGGCTATGTCAACCGGCCCGACCTCACCGCCGAAAAGTTCGTCATGACGCCGTTCGATGGGCTGTCGGGCGTGCCCGAGCCGGTCTATCGATCGGGCGATCTCGTCCGGCTCGATGCCGCGGGCGACATCGATTTCGTCGGCCGGATCGACACGCAGGTGAAGATCCGCGGCTTCCGCGTCGAACTCGCCGAGATCGAGTCGGTCATCGGCGAATGGCCGGGCGTCGCGCAGACGGTCGTCCAGCTGTTCCGCGACGATGACGGCGCCGAATTCCTGGCCGCCTTCCTGCTGCCGCGCGGCGACGAGGCGATCGATCTCGCCGGACTGCGCGACCGCGTGAAGGAACGCCTACCGGGCTATATGCGCCCCGCCGCCTATCAGCTCCTCCAGGCGTTCCCCACCCTGCCTGCCTCGGGCAAAGTCGATCGCAAGGCGCTCGTCCGCCCGCAGGTGGAGGCGAGCGCCGATCATGTCGTGGTCGCGCCCTCCACGCCAATGGAGGCGAAGCTCCACGCGATCTGGGCCGCCGCCTTTTCGCCGCAACCCGTCTCGGTGACGGACGATCTGTTCGACGATCTGGGCGGCCATTCGCTGAAGGCCGCGCGGCTCGTATCGTCGGCGCGCAAGGTGTCGGGCCTGGAAGGCCTGTCGCTGGAGGATCTCTACGCCGCCCCCACGATCCGCGCGCTGGCGCTGCGGATCGGTGGTGCGGCGCCCGTCGCGGTGCTGGACGAGACGAGCTTCCCGCGCGTCGGCGCCTGGACGCGGCGGCTGTGCGTCGCCGCGCAGACCGTCGCGCTGCTGCCGATCTTCGCGCTGGCGGGGCTGCAATGGTTCTTCCCCTATGTCGCCTATACCTGGCTGGCGGCGACCATGCCGCGGCTGGAGGCGCTGGCGATCAGCGGGCTGTCGTTCGTGCTGATCCCGATCGCGGCGATGCTGCTGTCGATCGCGGTCAAGTGGATCGTGATCGGCCGCTACAAGGCGGGCGATTATCCGCTTTGGGGCGGCTATTACTTCCGCTGGTGGCTGGTGCGCCGCGTGATCGGCGCCACCGCCACGCCTTATCTGGCGGGCACGCCGATGATCCGCGGCTATTACCGGATGCTGGGTGCGAAGATCGGGCGCGGAGTCCATATCGGCACGGGCATCATCGATGCGGCGGACCTCATCTCAGCGGGTGACGAGTCGATCATCAGCGATCAGGCGGTGCTGGCGACGAGCGCGGTGGAGCGCGGGCTGCTGCGGCTCGGCACCGCGACGATCGGCGCGGGCGCGTTCGTCGGATCGATGGCGGTAATCGGACGCGATGCGGCGCTGGGCGACGGCGCGGCGCTCGACGAGTTGTCGTCGCTCGCCGCCGGCGCCACGATCCCGGCGGGCGAACGCTGGGCCGGATCGCCCGCGCATCGGAGCGATCATGCGCCGAACCATGCCGACACGCCGCCCGCCGGCGCGCGCGGGATCGGTCCGGCGATCGGGCTGTTCGTCGGCGCGCTGTTGCTGCCCCTCGTCGCCATCCTGCCGATCGCGCCCGGGCTGATCGCGCTGATCGAGATCGACTGGGCGACGGCGGGCTATACCTATGAGCTGCTCGCGCCACTGCTGGCGGCCACCTATGTCATCATGATGTGCGTGCTGACGGTGGCGGCGAAACGGCTGATCCTCGGCAAGGTGCGGCCCGGCGCCTATCCGCTGCGAAGCTGGTTCTATGTCCGCTACTGGTTCGTGCAGCAGGTCAACGATCTGGCGCTCCGCCTGCTTCACCCGATCTTCGCCACGCTCTACGTGATCCCCTGGTATCGCGCGCTGGGCGTGAAGATCGGGCGGCGTGCGGAGATCTCGACGGCAAGCGCGATCGTGCCCGATCTGGTCGAGATCGGGGCGGAGAGCTTCATCGCCGATTCGGTGATCTTCGGCGCGGCGCGGATCGGCCGCGGCACGATCAATCTCGCGCATACCCGGATCGGCCGGCGCAGCTTCATCGGCAATTCCGCCCTGCTGCCCACCGGCACCGCGATCGGCGACGAGGTGCTGATCGGCGTGCTCTCCAAGCCGCCCGCCGACCCGGCCCAGGCGCTCGAGCCCGGCAGCACCTGGTTCGGATCACCGCCGCTCCAACTGCCCGTGCGCCAGGTGAGCACGATGTTCGACGAGGGCGCGCGGTTCAATCCGTCACGCCGGCTGATCGCCACGCGGCTGGCGATCGAGGCGGTGCGGATGACGCTGTCGCTCACCGTCTTCCTCGCGCTGTTCAGTCTGTTGCTCTCGGTGGTGGGCGATATCAGCGACATGGATCATGGCGGGTTGTTGATCGTGGCGAGCTTCCCGTTCCTCTATGTCGGGTTCGCGCTGGCGTGCGGTGCGTTCGTGCTGGCGCTGAAATGGATCGTCATGGGCCGCTACCGCGTCACCACGGCGCCGCTGTGGAGCACCTTCGTGTGGCGTACCGAGCTGGTAACCGCGACCTATGAGAATCTGGCGGTGCCGAACCTGCTGGAGCCGCTGCGCGGCACGCCCTGGCTGCCGCTGTATCTGCGGCTGATGGGCGCGAAGATCGGCAAGCGCTGCTATATCGATACCACCGATCTGACCGAACATGATCTCGTCCATGTCGGCGACGATGTGGCGCTGAACGACTTCGCCGGGCTGCAGACGCATCTGTTCGAAGACCGCGTGATGAAGGTCGGTGCGATCCGGGTCGGCGACCGAGCGACGATCGGATCGCTCGCGATCGTCCTCTACGACGCGGAGCTGGGCGCGGACGCGCAGCTCGGCGATCTGTCGGTGGTTATGAAGGGCGAGACGCTGCCGGCGGGCACGAGCTGGGAGGGCAGCCCCGCGCAGATCGCCGCTGCGGGGTGATCCCCGTCTGGCATGACGGGCCGCTCGCCACGCTCGTTCCCGGTCGCGGCCTCGTGGTCTGGAGCGTGGCAACGCGTACCGATCCGGGCATCGTGCCCAGCGCCGAGGATCTGTCCGACGCGGCGCGGGTGACGGACGGCGCCGGGCGGCTCGCCAGGCGACTGCTGGCACGCGCACTGGTGAGGCACGTCGCCGGGTGTGCGTCGGATGCCGTGACGATCCGCCGCGACGCGCATGGCGCACCCATCGTCGTCGCGCCCGCCGGCTGGTTCGTGAGCCTGTCCGGGCGCAGTGATCGGGCCCTGATCGGCGTCGCCCGCGTGCCGGTCGGCGTTGATCGCGAACCGCTGGCCTGTGGTGACGTCCCATGGGACATGTTGACGCCCGACGAGGCGGCGTCGCTTCAGGCGCTTCCGCCAGGTTCACAGTCCGCGGCCTGGCTGACCCGCTGGACGATCAAGGAAGCGCACGCCAAGCTCGTCGGCGAACCACGGCGAATCGCTCCCGAGGCGGTCGCGACGCATGTCGACCAAGCCGGCCATGGCGGCGCGACGTTCGAGGGGCGGTCCGGGAGCTGGACGCGGATCGCGTATCGCGGGGTGGAAACCGTCGCGATCTGGCAGGATGGGGTGCGTGGCGGCCTCGCATCGCCTAATGGCGCGACATGACCCGCATCGATATTTGCCCCTATGTCGAGTCCGATCGCGCGGCGGCGCTCGCGATCTTCGATTCCAATCTTCCCGAATATTTCGGACCCGGCGAACGCGAATGGTTCGGCGATTCGCTCGACGAGCTCGACGGCCCCGCCTTCGTCGTCACCGTGGACGGCACGCCTGCCGCGTTCGGCGGGTATGAAATCTGGGACTATTATGACAAGGCGCTGCTCTGCTGGGGCATGGCGGCGCGAGCGCATCACAAGAGCGGGCTTGGCCGCCTATTGCTCTTCGAACGTCTGCTGCGGATCGCGCGCGAGGATTCACCGCGCACCCGCTACGTCACGGTCGATACGTCGCCACTCGTGTCGCCCTTTTTCCAGCATTGTGGGTTCGAACTGAGCAGCGTCTGGCCCGGCGGTTATCGCTCGGGGCTCGACATGCACGAGCTCCGCTACGACCTGTCGGCCACGACGGAGGCAGCGCTGGTCGCCGCGCGCGATGCGGCATGGGCGCGGGCCGAAAGCCGGCTCGCGCCCTGATCGCTTACCAGAAGTCCGCAGGGTTCGGGCTCGGCGCGTTGCACGCTGCCGGGTGGCCCTTGTGGCAAGCCTCGACCTGCGCGCGCCAAGCCATCATGGCATCGGCATAGGCGCGCTGCTGGTGCGCATAGACGCGTGCGTCGTTGGCGGCGATGCGATGGTTCGCCATCACTGCCTGGCGGTATGCCGCCATGTCCTGATCCGCGCTGCCCTGGACCGCGGCGTTGACCGCGTCCGTCGCGGCGGCCTGTTGCTGGCTCTGCGCCGCGGAGACGGCATTGGCCGCTGCCACGCCGGGCGCGCCGGCGGGCTGGGCATGACCCGTATTGTCGGTGTCGCTGACCTGCTGCGCGATCGCGCCGGTGGAGAGTAGGGCGGCCGATGCGAGGCCGAGAAGAAAGATGCTTTTCATGATCGCCATCCTGTGTTGATCCATGTCGCGCCAAACGGCCGAACCGGCCTTAGCGTTCCGGATCACGCCATGGCGTCGAGTAGCGTGTCGAGCTTCACACTGGCGAAGGTCGCGAAATTGTCGGCGACGCCATAAGGGAGCAGCAGCGTGCGATCGTGAACCAGCGCGCCGCAGCTATAGACGACGTTCGGCACATAGCCATCGCGTTCCTTGGGGCTGGGATGGACCAGGGGCAGCGTCATCCGCTTCAGCACCTTGGACGGATCGTCCTTGTCGAGCAGTGCCGCCCCCATGCAATAGGTGCGCACCGTGCCGACGCCGTGGGTGAGCACCAGCCAGCCCTCTTCGATCTCGATCGGCGAGCCGCAATTGCCCATCTGGACGAACTCCCACGGCCATTTGGGCGTGATGAGCTTCTCGCCCGTTTCCCAGGTGTAGAGATCGTCGGACATGAGCAGCCAGACATTCTCGTTGTCCTGCCGCCCCAGCATCGCATAGCGACCACCGATCTTGCGCGGAAACAGCGCCATGCCCTTGGACTGCGCGGCGGCACCCTTCAGCGCCCGCATCTCGAAATTGCGGAAATCCTGCGCGTGCAGCATTTCGGACCGCGCGGCGCTGCCGCTGAACGCGGTGTAGGTGCCGAGATAATGGACCTCGCCGTCATCCTCCACGAAGCGGACCATGCGCAGATCCTCGATCCCCTGCCGCTGGCTCGGCGTCACCGGGAACAACACCGTCTCCGACGGATCCTCGCTGCCCTCGCAGCGGATGCAGACGACGGTATCCTCGCCATCGCCGTTCGCCGCCAGGATCTGCGGCGCGACGACCGTGTCGCTGACACGGTCGATCGTCACCGTTCCGTCGGCCGACCAGACACCCGTGCGGAAGGTGACCGATGAGACATGGCCCTCGCCGATCCCGCGCAGCGACATCGCAAAGCGAAGAGCGCCCTCGGGAACGCCGGACTGGTCGGTGGCGGGAACGATGCTCGGGTTGAACAGCGCCGCCGCTTCGAACGAATATTCCTCGGTGAAATAGGCACCGATCAGCAGCTTGTGATCGCGGTCCAGCGTGTCGGGATCGATCGTCAGCCCCTGCACCTCGTCGAAGCGGCGAAGCAACACCGCCTCGACATGGCGGTGGCGGCTGTTGAGCGCCCCCACGACTCGCTCGAGCTCGAACGCCAGATCCGCCGCGTCCAGCGTCATGACGCGATCGACGATCCGCTGGGCACGGCTATGCCCCTCCACGCGGAAGCCGTCCGGATCGGACAGATCGAACGGCCGAAGCACCGTGCGCGACGGATCAGGGCGAAGGATCACTTCGAGATGGGTCATGATGTCGGTGCCGGGCATGCGCGCTCCTGCAGGAATGAGGCGGATCGAAACGGATGGTTCAGTCGCGGCGTCCGGTCGCGAGCTGATCGCGGCGGCCCTGACCCTGCCGCTCGAACATCCAGCCGGGATATTCGGGTGGCAAGGCGCTCACCGCGTCGAGCGTGGCCAGATCGTCCGCAGAGAGGACCAGATCAACCGCGCCCAGATTGTCGACGAGCTGCTCGGGCTTGTTCGCGCCCACGATTACGCTCGTCACCGCCTTCTGATGGAGCAGCCAGGCCAGCGCCACCTGCGCCACCGAAGCGCCGTGCGCCTCTGCGATGGGACGGATCGCGTCGATCACGTCGAAGCCGCGATCCTTGTTCACCGGCGGGAAGTCGAACGCCGCGCGACGCCCTTCCCCGCCCTGCTGATCGCGCGCATATTTGCCCGAGAGGAAGCCGCCCGCGAGCGGGCTCCAGACCATCAGGCCGACGCCTTCGGACGCCATCATCGGCACGAGTTCGCGCTCCAGATCGCGCCCGGCGATGGTGTAATAGGCCTGGAGCGAAGCGAAGCGGTGAAGACCCAGCCGTTCGGAGATGCCCAGCGCCTTGGTAATCTGCCACGCCGCCCAGTTGGAGACGCCAATATAGCGGACATGGCCATGTTCGACGAGCGTATCGAGCGCCCGCAGCGTCTCCTCGATTGGAGTCGCATCGTCGAAGCCGTGGAGCTGGTAGAGATCGATATGATCGAGCTGGAGCCGCTTGAGGCTTGCCTTGCAGGCGTCGATCAAGTGATAGCGGCTGGACCCGCGGCCGTTCTGGCCCGGCGCCATCTGGCCGAACGCCTTGGTAGCCACCACGATCTCGTTCCGGGAGATGCCGAGATTCTTCAGCGCCTGCCCGGTGATATCCTCCGACGCCCCTTCCGAATAGACGTTCGCGGTGTCGAGGAAGTTGATGCCGCCGTCGATAGCGGACTTCACCAGCGCGTCGGCCTGATCCTGGCCGAGCGTGCCGATCTTGCTCCACATCTCGCCCTTGCCGCCGAACGTCATCGTGCCAAGGCAGAGTTCGGACACGAACAGGCCGGTGCGGCCAAGGGTCTTGTAGCGCATGATGGTTCCTCGCGACGTGCAGGTTGCGAGCGCTCAACGCGCGGACGGGAAGAAGGTCCTCGGGGGGCGCAGCCCGCGCACCCTTTTTGGCTACGGCCGCCGATCAGCGGCGCGCGAGCTCCTTGTTGATGTACAGCGCGATCAGCGTCCCCGCCGAGCCCGACAGCAGATAGCCGCCCGCCGCGAGCAGCCCGTAATGGCTAGCGAGTTCGAGTGCGATCAACGGCGCGAAGGCGGCGCCGACCAGCCAGGCGAGGTCCGAGGTGAGCGCGGCGCCGGTGTAGCGGCGGCTGGTGGCGAAGTTCGCCGTCACCGCGCCCGACGACTGGCCGAATGCCAGCCCGAGCAGCACGAAGCCCGCGATCATGAACACCAGCTCGCCCGCCGTGCCGCCGTTGAGCAGCTGCGGCGCGAAGCCGCTGAACGCCGCGATCGCGGCGGCCGACGCGCCGAGCAGCGTGCGCCGCCCGACCCGGTCGGCGATGAGCCCCGATGCCACCACCGCGAAGAAGCCGAAGATGCCCGCGATCACCTCGATGCCGAGGAACCGCGCCGCACTCTCATGCGCGAACAAATAGACCCAGGAGAGCGGGAAGACCGTGACCATGTGGAACAGCGCGAAGCTCGCGAGCGGCGCGAAGGCGCCGATGACGATCGTGCGCCAGTCGCTGCGCACCGTATCGACGACTCGCGAGGGCTGCAGCTCGCGGCTTTCGAACAACGTGGTGTAATCCGGCGTCGACACGATCCGCAGGCGCGCGAACAGCGCCACCACGTTGATCGCGAACGCGACGAAGAAGGGATAGCGCCAGCCCCAATCGAGGAAGTCCGCGCTCGAAAGCGTGGTGACGAAGAAGGCAAACAGGCCGCTCGCCACCATCAACCCCAGCGGCGCGCCGAGCTGCGGGATCATCGCGTACCAGCCGCGCTTGTGCTCGGGCGCGTTCAGCGCGAGCAGCGAGGCGAGGCCATCCCACGCGCCGCCGAGCGCGGCCCCCTGCCCGATCCGGAACAGCGCGAGCAGGATCGCCGACCACACGCCGATCGTCTCGTAACCCGGCAGGAACGCCACCGCCGCGGTCGATCCGCCGAGCAGGAACAGCGCGATGGTCAGCTTCGTGCCGCGGCCCAGCGCGCGATCGATGCCGAGGAAGATCAGCGACCCGAACGGCCGCGCGATGAACGCCAGCGAGAAGATCGCGAAGGCGTAGAGCGTGCCCGTCAGCCGATCGACATAGGGGAAGACGAGGCTCGGGAAGACCAGCACCGACGCGATCGCATAGACGAAGAAGTCGAAGAATTCCGACGTGCGCCCGATGATGACGCCGATCGCGATCTCGCCCGGCGCGATCTCGCTGTGGCGCGTGTTGATCGCGCGGGCATCGCGCTCGGCCGTGCCGGACGTCGGGGCGATCTGGACGGTCATGACTTCTTCCTGGCAACGGCGACGACGGATCCCGGGCGGGACCCGCGACGGTCATGCCGCATCGCGCCGCGATTGTGGATTGGACAAAATGTCCACTGTTGCAGCGCAGCGCAAAAGGGTAGCGCCCCGACCATGTTCCAGCCTGCCCGCCTGCTCCGCACCCTGGCCGCAACCGGCGCGCTCGCCCTGCTCGGCGGGTGCGATCTCGTCGTGATGAACCCGATGGGCGACGTGGCGGTCCAGCAGAAGAATCTCGTCATCATCGCGACGGTGCTGATGCTGTTGATCGTGGTGCCCGTCATCGCGCTCGTCGGCGTGTTCGCGTGGCGCTACCGCGCCGCCAACACCGAGGCGCGCTACGATCCCGAATGGGACCATTCGACCCAGCTCGAGCTGGTGATCTGGGCGGCGCCGCTGCTCATCATTATCTGTCTCGGCGCGGTGACATGGACGGGCAGTCACCTGCTCGATCCCTATCGCCCGATCGATCGCGTGGCACCCGGCCGCGGCATCGCTGCCAACACCAAGCCGCTCGAGGTGCAGGTGGTGGCGCTCGACTGGAAGTGGCTGTTCATCTATCCCGAATATGGCTTCGCGACGGTGAACGAAGTGGCCGCGCCGGTCGATCGCCCGATCGCGTTCCGGCTCACCTCGTCATCGGTGATGAACGCCTTCTACATCCCGACGCTCGCCGGTATGGTCTACACGATGCCGTCGATGGAGACGAAGCTCCACGCCGTCATCAACAAGGCGGGCGATTACGAAGGCTTCTCGTCCAACTATAGCGGCGCGGGCTTCTCGCACATGCGCTTCCGCTTCTACGGGATGACTGACGCCGGCTTCGCGGCCTGGGTCGCGCGCAACAAGGCCGCGGCGGGCACGCTCGACCGCAGCCGCTACGAAGTGCTGTCGCAGCCCACCGAGAAGGTGCCCGTGCTCCGCTTCGGCCGGATCGATCCGGGCCTGTTCAACGCGATCGTCGGCCAGTGCGTGAAGCCGGATACCACGTGCATGACCGAGATGATGAAGATGGCGCCGGGCGATACCGCAGGCGTGGCGCATGAAGGCAAGGGCCGGCCCGAGGGCAAGGACGCCAAGTCGCCGCTGACCACGACCGATGCAGGCGGGCCGCCGCCCGCCGATCCGACCGACATCCG
This sequence comes from Sphingomonas sp. CROZ-RG-20F-R02-07, assembly GCF_022662335.1. GTDB lineage: Bacteria > Pseudomonadota > Alphaproteobacteria > Sphingomonadales > Sphingomonadaceae > Sphingomonas. The sequence continues at coordinate 663,656 of NZ_JAKNQJ010000001.1, forward strand.
CCAGCGCGGGCCCTCCTCGCCGGCTCGCTCGGGTACGCCCCAATCCACGGCGCCTCGCGCCGGCACTCCGAACTGATCGTCCTCCAGATGGCCACCCCGATGCAACCCTCCCCGTTTTCCGTCAGCCCGATCTTCGGCCGCTTCACGCTGGAATCGCTGCCGCTTCACGAACCGATCGTGGTCGGCACGTTCGTCGCGGTGGCGCTCGGCGGCGCCGCGCTGCTGGCGGCGCTCACCTATTTCAAGCTCTGGGGCTATCTCTGGAAGGAATGGTTCACGACCGTGGACCATAAGCGCATCGGGATCATGTACATGATCCTCGGCGTCGTGATGCTGCTGCGCGGCTTTTCCGACGCGATCATGATGCGCGCGCAGCAGGCGATGGCGTTCGGCGGATCCGAGGGCTATCTCAACGCTCACCATTACGATCAGGTGTTCACCGCGCACGGCGTCATCATGATCTTCTTCGTGGCGATGCCGTTCGTCACCGGGTTGATGAACTATGTCGTGCCGCTCCAGATCGGCGCGCGCGACGTCTCGTTCCCGTTCCTCAACAATTTCAGCTTCTGGATGACGGCGGGCGGTGCGGTGATCGTGATGATGAGTCTGTTCGTCGGCGAATTCGCGCAGACCGGCTGGCTCGCGATGCCGCCCTTGTCGGGGATCAGCTACAGCCCCGGCGTCGGTGTCGATTATTATATCTGGGCGCTCCAGATCGCGGGCGTCGGCACCTTGCTGTCGGGGGTCAACCTGATCGCGACGATCGTGAAGATGCGTGCACCCGGCATGACCATGATGAAGATGCCGATCTTCTGCTGGACGTCCTTGTGCACCAACGTGCTGATCGTGGCCGCGTTTCCGGTGCTCACCGCGGTGCTCGCGCTGCTGACGCTCGACCGCTATGCCGGCACCAACTTCTTCACGAACACGCTGGGCGGCAACCCGATGATGTACGTGAACCTGATCTGGATCTGGGGTCACCCGGAGGTGTACATCCTGATCCTGCCCGCGTTCGGCATCTTCAGCGAGGTCACCTCGACCTTCTGCAGCAAGCGCCTCTTCGGCTATACATCGATGGTCTACGCCACCTTCGTTATCACGCTTCTCGCCTATGTCGTATGGCTGCACCATTTCTTCACCATGGGATCGGGTGCCAGCGTCAACTCGTTCTTCGGCATCACCACGATGGTGATCTCGATCCCCACGGGGGCGAAGATCTTCAACTGGCTGTTCACCATGTACCGTGGGCGGATCCGGTTCGAACTGCCGATGATGTGGACGATAGCCTTCATGGTCACGTTCGTGATCGGCGGCATGACAGGCGTGCTGCTCGCCGTGCCGCCTGCCGACTTCGTGCTCCACAATTCGCTGTTCCTGGTGGCGCATTTCCACAACGTCATCATCGGCGGCGTGCTGTTTGGTATCTTCGCCGGGATCAACTATTGGTGGCCCAAGGCGTTCGGCTTCAAGCTCAACGAATTCTGGGGCAAGGTGTCGTTCTGGAGCTGGGTGTCGGGCTTCTACTTCGCGTTCATGCCGCTCTACGTGCTGGGGCTGATGGGCGTCACCCGCCGGCTGCGCACCTTCGACGATCCCTCGCTCCAGATCTGGTTCGTGATCGCCGCGTTCGGGGCGTTTCTGGTGGCGGTGGGAATCGGGGCGATGCTCATGCAATTCTATGTCAGCATCCGCGACCGCGAGAGCCTGCGCGACGTGACGGGCGATCCTTGGAATGGCCGCACGCTCGAATGGGCGACCTCGTCGCCGCCGCCCGACTACAACTTCGCCTTCTCGCCCGTCGTGCATGACGGCGATGCCTGGGCGGACATGAAGGCGCGTGGCTATGTTCGGCCGACCACGGGCTTCAAGCCGATCCACATGCCGCGCAACACCGGCGCGGGCATGATCCTGGCGGGCTTCAGCGTGGCGTTCGGCGTCGGCATGATCTGGTATGTGTGGTGGCTCGTCGCGATCAGCTTCGTCGGGCTGCTCGCCACCGCGATCGGCCACACGTTCAACTATAAGCGTGATTACCACATCCCGGTCGACGAGGTGATCGCCACGGAGGGTGCGCGCACCCGCCTGCTGACGGCGGGAGCGATCGCATGAGCGCGACCGTAGCCGACACGACGGGCTCGACGGCGGAGGAACGCCGCGACGTGTTCCATCTGGTGGAGGAGCACGACCATCCCGAGGGCGCGAGCACGATGCTCGGCTTCTGGATCTATCTGATGAGCGATTGCCTCATCTTCGCGATGCTGTTCGCCACCTATGGCGTACTCGGCACCAGCTATGCGGGTGGCCCCGGCCCCCGCGAGCTGTTCGAGCTGCCGCTGGTGGCGGTCAACACCACGATGCTGCTGCTGTCGTCGATCACCTATGGGTTCGCCATGCTGGCGATGACCGACGGCAAGCGCGGCGCCACGCAGGGCTGGCTCGCGGTGACGGCGCTGTTCGGCCTCGCCTTCCTCTCGATCGAGATGTACGAATTCCACGGCCTGATCCACGAAGGCGCCGGGCCGCAGCGCAGCGCGTTCCTGTCGTCCTTCTTCACCCTGGTCGGCACGCACGGGCTGCACGTCACCTTCGGCATCATCTGGCTGGTGACGCTGATGGTGCAGGTGCAGATGAAGGGCCTGATCCCCGCCAACCGGCGGCGACTGATGTGCCTCAGCCTGTTCTGGCATTTTCTCGACGTGATCTGGATCGGCGTCTTCACCTTCGTCTACCTGATGGGAATGCTGCGATGAGCGCGCATCACGACACCAACCCGGGCCATGTCGATACGCATGGCCATCATGACGACGAAGAGGCGCACGGCTCGCGCAAGGGTTACTGGATCGGCTTCGTCCTCGCCGCGATCCTGACCGCGATCCCGTTCTGGCTGGTGATGACCCATCCGCTGTCGAACGCGGCCACCGCTCTCGTCATCATGGGCTTCGCGATCGTCCAGGTGATCGTCCACATGATCTTCTTCCTGCACATGAACCGCCGGGCGGAGGGGGGCTGGTCGATGATGGCGCTGCTCTTCACGCTCGTCGTGGTCGGCATCTCGCTCTCGGGTTCGCTGTGGGTGATGTACCACATGAACGCCAACATGATGCCGACGGCGCAGGTGATGGACCATATCGAGTGAGCCCGGTGCGGCGCATCGTCGCCGCATCGCTTGCGCTTCTGGCGCTGGCGGGGTTCGTCGCGCTCGGCACCTGGCAGGTGCACCGGCGGACGTGGAAGCTGGCGCTGATCGCGGCAGTCGAGACGCGGGTGCACGCGCCGCCCGCCGCGGCGCCCGGCCCTGCCGCGTGGCCCGCGATCGACGCGGCGCATGACGCCTATCGTCACGTTCGCGTCGACGGCATCTATGACGGCACGCGCCAGACGCTCGTCCAGGCGAGCACCGATCGCGGCCCCGGCTGGTGGGTGATGACCCCGCTCCGCACCCCCTCCGGGTTCGTGGTCCTCGTCAACCGCGGGTTCGTCGCGGGGCGCGGGGCGCCACCCTCTCCGGCCGGCTCGACCAGCGTCACCGGCCTGCTCCGCATCACCGAGCCCGGCGGCGGTTTCCTGCGCAGCAACGATCCCGCGCATGATCGCTGGTTCTCGCGCGACGTCGCCGCGGTCGCGCACATGCGCGGCATCGCGCCCGCGGCCCCCTATTTCGTCGACGCCGATGCCGGCCCCGAACGGCCGGGCCAGCCGGTCGGCGGCCTCACCGTGATCCGCTTCACCAACAACCATCTCGTTTACGCGCTGACATGGTATGGTCTTGCCATCATGTCCGCACTCGCCGCCCTGTTCGCGCTTCGCCGACCGCGATGACCGCGCCGCTTCCTCCCGGCGAGGCGGGGTCGCGCAACATGCTGCAGCTCATGCAGTTGCGCTGGATGGCTATCGCGGGGCAGCTCGGCACGATCCTGCTCACCCGCTTCGCGTTCGACGTCGCGTTGCCGATGACCGCGATGCTCAGCGTTCTGACCGGGCTAGCCGCGCTCAACGCGATCAGCATCCTGTGGCTGCACTGGCGGCACGGCATCGCCAACACCGAACTGCTTGTCGCGCTGCTGCTCGATATCGGCGCGCTCTCGGCGCAGCTCTATCTCAGCGGCGGGGCGACGAACCCCTTCGTCTCGCTCTTCCTGCTCCAGGTCGTGCTCGGTGCGGTGCTGCTCCGGCGCTGGTCGGCCTGGGTGGTGGTGGGGGTGACGACCGCTTCGTTCGCGCTGCTCACGGTCGCCTATCGTCCGCTGGCGCTGCCGGTCGGCTATACCGACACGCTGTTCCACCTGCACGTACAGGGCATGTGGGTGTGCTTCGCACTCGTGGCGGTGCTGCTGCTGCTGTTCGTCCGCCGGATCGACGGCAATCTGCGCGCGCGCGACATGCATTTGGCCGAATTGCGGCGGCAGGCGGATGAGGAGGACCATATCGTCCGCATCGGCCTGCTCGCGTCAGGCGCCGCGCACGAACTGGGCACGCCGCTCTCCTCGCTGGCGGTAATCCTCGGCGACTGGCGCCGTTCGCCGCGGATCGCGCGCGATCCAGAATTGGCGGCAGAGGTGGAGGAGATGCGCACCGAGGTGCAACGCTGCAAGGCGATCGTCACCGGAATCCTGCTGGCGGCGGGCGAGGCACGCGGCGAGGCCTCGGCGGCGACGAGCGTGCGCTCCTTCTTCGGCGGCGTGTTCGCCGATTGGCGCACCGCGCGGGGCTTCGCGCATGCCGATTATCGCGACGATTTCGGCGAGGACGTACCGATCGTTTCGGATACCGTGCTGCAACAGGCGGTCTTCAACGTGCTCGACAATGCCGCCGAAGTGTCGCCCGACGCGATCGCGGCCGTGCTCGCCCGCGACGGCGACGTGCTGACGATCACCGTCACCGATCGAGGGCCGGGCTTCAAGCCCATGATCCTGGCCGGGATCGGCTCGCCCTATCATTCCACGAAGGCGCGCGCGGGCGCAGGCCTCGGCCTGTTCCTCGTCACCAGCGTGATGCGCAAGCTCGGTGGATCGGTGACGGCGCGCAATCGGGCGGAGGGCGGCGCCGAAGTCGTGCTGCGCCTGCCGCTCGCCGCCATCGCCCTGCCCGAGGACCGCCGCCATGGCCGCTGAGCCGCTGCTCTACATCGTCGAGGACGACGCTGCCTTCGCACGCACGCTGCAACGCTCGTTCGAAAAGCGCGGCTATCGCGTGGGCGTGGCGAGCGACCCGGCGGCGCTGGAAACGTTGCTGGCAGCCGAGATCCCGGCCTATGCGGTGGTCGATCTGAAGCTCGGCCAGGCCTCGGGCCTTACCTGCGTCCGGACATTGGCCGAGCGCGACGCCGAGACCACGATCGTCGTCCTCACCGGCTATGCGAGCATCGCCACCGCGGTCGAGGCGGTGAAGCTCGGCGCGACCTCCTATCTCGCCAAGCCCGCCAACACCGACGATATCGAGGCCGCGTTCGGCCGCGGGGCGGGTGATGTGGAAACCCCGATCGGCGACCGTCAGACCTCGATCAAGACGCTCGAATGGGAGCGTATCCAGAAGACGCTGGCCGAAAGCGACTTCAACGTTTCCGAAACCGCCCGTCGCTTGGGGATGCACCGCCGGACCTTGGCGAGAAAGCTCGAAAAACGCCCGCTGCGATGAGCCACGGGCGCTTCCTTTGCGCCGCACATGCCGCTATGCCCCGCTTCGCGTCGGGGAGTGGCGCAGTCCGGTAGCGCGCCTGCTTTGGGAGCAGGATGTCGCAGGTTCGAATCCTGTCTCCCCGACCATCATTCCGGATCGAAGACCACCGCTTGCGCATCCGCCTGTTCGATCCGGTGGGGCTTGCCCGCGACGACGCCGCGCGTCGGGGTGCAGACGTAATGGACTCCAGGCTCGGCCGCTTCGAGGATCAGCAGGATATGGTCGCGCGTGCCAGGAAAACGGCCGCCCACCGTGGCTTCGGTGGGTACGCCGTCCTGTTGGAACGCGAGGCTCGCGATCCGCCGTTCCGTCGTCGCCATGCCCATATCGGCCAGGTGGTGGCGCACCGCATGCCAGGTCTGTTCGGCGGTGTCCGCATCGACATCGGGAACGTGGAATCGCATCATGGCATCCTTCGGAATTCGTCCGACACGGGTAACCGGATCGGCGATCCGCGCCAAGCGGGCTCAGGGCGGTGGCGCTGCGGCCACGATCTCCGCGAGCGATGCGTCGCGGACGCCGAGCCGATCGAGCTGCGCGAACATCGCATCCCACCATCGGTGGAATGCCGCGAGGTCGGCCGCGTCGCGGACATAGGGGGTATGGCCCGGCGCGAGCGAGGGCGAGTGGAACGACAGCGTGAGCAGGCGCACCCCCTCGCCCACTGCGACCGCCACCGCCTCCAGCGCGGCGGCGATCGGCATATCCTCCGGAGTGAGCGCCACGCGCGACAACAGGCCGGTCCGTGCCGCCACGCCCCGTCCGTGCGGAATTGCGCCGAGCGCCGGATGGAGCCAAGGTCCGGCGCGGTGAGCGGCGCCGGTGAAGACCGTGGTTAACGGCAGTTCGATCAGGCCGCCGCGGTGGTATGCCGCGCTGCCGACTGCGGTGAAATCCGGGCCGCCGTCGCGGCTGTAATCGTAACGCGCGCGCACCGAGCTATCGATCCGGTAACCCCGCTCGGCGAGCAGCGCGCGGGTATGCGGGCCGATGCCGTAGCGGCCGGCGCGATAGGCGACCGGGCGGGCGCCGAACGCCGCCCCGATCGCGTCGCCCAGAACGTCAAGCTTGGCGGCCTCGCGCGCCGGCGGCAGGTTGCCGGGATAGCTGTCGACCGGACCGACCCTGTCCGCAAAGGGCGGGTTCACCCAGGCGTGAAGCTGCGCGCCGATGGTGGAGCGGCCATCCTCGATCACGCGCGCCAGGATATCGACGGCGGCGGGATCGGTCGCGATCGGGTGATCGATCATGCACGCCAGGCCGACGCCGCGATCCGCAAAGCGCCGATGCGCCGCCGGAAACGCCTGCATCGCCGTGGTCGATCGCGCCGCGGCATCGAGCGGCGCGCGCCAGTCGAACTCCTCCTCGACATCGGCGAAGACGGTGAAGCGGGTGCCGAAACGCTCCGGCCATACGATCCGTTCGTGCGGCGCGGGTGCCGGTTCGCGATAGGGCAAGCCCGCGCTCACGAGGTCAAGGATTGGACGCCTGCTCCATCGGCGCATTCAGCGCGGCGGGCAGCCGCAATGTCAAGCGATCCGCGCCGATCGTCAGCGCCCCGCTCAGTTCGATCGCGAGATTGCGCGCGAGGCGGAGCGCGAAGCCGGTGCCGAGCAACGGCGCGCCCTCGCGCTCGTCCTCCTCGGCATCGAGGCTGAGCAGCGTCTCCCCCACCGCGGTGCCGAGCGCGCGCGGCCGGTCGATCGCGATCGCGACGTTCCCGCCCTCGTCGGCGAAGCGCACTGCAACCCGCTCGCCCGCGCTCGACGCGGACGTGAGCGCCGCCAGCAGCCGCCCGACGAGCCGCTCGATCGCCCGGTCGTCCCCGGCGATCGGATAGGCCGATGCGCCGTCGGCCACGAGCGTGGCACCGCGCAGCGACGCGAGCGGCTGAAGATCCGCCACGATCCGTTCGAGCATCGCCGCGACCGGCACGACGCCGCTGCGCAGTTCCAGCGCCCGCCCCTCGATCCGCGCCGCCACGTCGAGATCGTCGATCGCGGCGATCAGCGCGGAAGCCTGCGCCCGGATCGTTCCGGCCTGTTCGCGATACGGGTCGGGCACGTCGCCGAGCAACTGCGTCTCGATCAGCTCGGCAAAGCCTGCGATGGCATTCGTGGGCGTGCGCAGCTCATGGACGAGCTGGCGCAGCGAATCGGCCGCCGCCGTCGATCGCACCGGCGCGCGCGGCATGGCGGTTTCGTCAGCACGCGGCCGGCGCGCGGTGCCGCGCAGCCCGGTGAAGCGGCCGCTCGCGGGATCGAACACCGGCACGCCCGACATCCGCCATGATCCTGCCGCGTCCGACGATCCGCCGACCTCGAGCCGCGCATCGCCGAACCGCGAACGCCGCCGCAGCGCGCCGGCCGCAATGCCGTCGACGCGTACCACGCCTTGCGCCGCCCCATAGGCGAGCGGCACACCCACCAGCGTCGCCCGCGCCACACCCTCGACCCAGCGGATCACGCCTTGCGCATCGGTCTCGTAGCGGAACGACGACGCTTCCGTGGGCGCGGAGGGAACCGCCGCGGGCTCTTCGCGCGCGCGGTTGAACGCGTCGATCCGGGCGACCAGATCCGAGATCACGAAGCCGCCCGGCGCACTGCGGACCGGCGGCGCGGCATCGGCTTGGCGCAACGCCTCCGCGACCAGCGGCAGGCTGCGCGTCACGTCGCCCAGCGCCACGAACGGCGTCTCGCTCAGCGGCGCATCGGGCGCGGGCGCGGCATCGTTTGCGGGGGACGGGATCGCCGGCGCGGGTGCCTCGGGCCCGCTGGTCGCCGCTGGATCCTGCGCGATGACGAAATCAGTGGCGCCGAACGCCGCGAGCGCCGTCGTCACCACGCCCGGCAGGTCGCGCCGGTGGCGCAGGATCGAGCGTTGCGTCGGCCCGAGGCGCGGCAGCAGGCCGATCCAGTCGTCGCCCGGCAGCGTCGCGGTGCGTAGCACCGGCGCGGCGATCGCCAGCTCATCCTCCGCGAACAGACCGACCAGCGCGGCCGGCGGCTGCGCGAACGCCAACGCCCGCGCGCTCGCGGCCCGCACCGTCGCAGGCACCGCCTGACGGAGCAGACGGAGCCGGGCGATCACCGGCTCGTCGGCGGCGATCCGGCCCCGGGACATCAGGTCGACGAGCTGACGCCATGCGGCCTGCGCGCCATGACCGCTGACGATATCGCCCGAAAGAACGGTCTTGAGGCTATCGTCGAAGCGCAAGTCGGATCCCCTGGCACGAAAGCGGATGGCTCCGTTCGCAACCAATTCTTAACGCACCCCGACGCCGCGCGGAACCGCCCAATTCCACCGCGTAGCAATGTGGGACAATTGCGTTTCGCCGCAACTATCTTATCAGGACGCCAGCACGAACCGCAGCCGAGCACTGCGGAACAGGAGTTTTGCGTAATGGCGCTCGATCGGATCGATCGACAGATTTTGGGCCTGTTGCAGGCCGATGGCCGGATGACGAACGTCGATCTGGCCGAACGCGTGGGCCTGACGGCGCCGCCCTGCCTGCGCCGGGTGCGCGCGCTGGAGGAAGCCGGTGCGATCCGGGGGTATCACGCGGATCTCGATGCGGCGACCTTGGGCTTTCCGATCACGGTGTTTGCCATGGTCAGCCTGCGCAGCCAGGCCGAGCACGACCTCCACGCGTTCGAGGAGCATGTCGCCTCGATCCCCGAGGTACGCGAATGTCATATGCTGAACGGCGAGATCGACTTCATCCTGAAGATCGTGGCGAGCGACCTGAAAGGCTTTCAGGAGATCCTCACCACCCATCTGACGACAGCACCCAACGTGGCGAGCGTCAAGACATCGCTGACGATCCGCACCGCCAAGGCGTTGTCGGGGATCCCCGTTCCCGCCGACTGACCGGTTCGACCGCCGGCACGAAAAAGGGGCAGCATCGCTGCTGCCCCTTTTCCCAATCAAAACGATCCGGGTTCAGGCCGGCTGCGAATCCAGCCAGCTCACCCACAGGTTCGCGATCCCCGAACGCGGTGCGCCGGTGACGAGCGCGAAGGCGGCCTTGGCGCCTGCCTTATCGCCCGAACGCGCCAGCGCGATACCGAGGCGGGTGTTGACCTCGTCGGTGTTCACGCCGCCCTTCTGCAAGGCGAGACGATAGAGCTCGATCGCCTTGGCGTTGTTGTCCGCACCCAGATATGCCTCGGCGGTCTGCGACGCGAGCTTGCCGTCGGCGCTGGCGGCAGCCTTCTTTTCGAGCGGCGCGAGCGAACCCTCGCTGCGCAGCGACTGGGCCGCGCTGCTGGCCAGCGTCGCGGCATAGCTGTTGCTGGCGGGCAGCTTGCCCGACGCGGCGCCTTCCTTCAGCACGGTCTGCGTCTCCGCGGGCAGACCCTTGTCGAACGCCTTCTGGGCATATTCGGCATAGTCGGCCTGATCGGCGAGCGCCTTGGCGGCGCGCAGCAGGCGGTACAGGTCGAGCTTCTGCGCATTGTCGAGCTGCGCGATGCTATTGCGATCCTGTAGTCCGTAGGTGACGATCACGTCACGCCAGTTCTTGGGGCTGGGATAGGCGGCGACATATTTCTTCAGCCATTCGAGCGTCAGCGCCTGGTTCTTCGAGGCGTTGGCGCGCGCGATGCCGTAGCGGTAATAATCCTCGGGCGCCTTCTGGCCGGCCGCGGTCTGCTTGGTGATCGCGGCGTCCAGCGCGGCGAGGCCGCCCGCCGTGTCGCCGCTCTCGACGCGCGCACGCACGATCAGCATGCCGATGTCGTTGTCGGTATAGCCGGCGGCCTGCGCCTGCTCGAAATACTTGATCGCGACGGGATATTGCTTGGCGTTGTACGACAGCGCGCCACGACGGAACGCATATTTGCCGATCATGTCGCGGGGCGTGACCGGGTTGGTCAGCAGCGTGTCGAGCGGGCCGGCCAGCGCGGTATCGTCCACCTTCGCGTTCGGATTGGCGGCGAGCTGGGCCGCCACCTTCTGCTGCTCGAGATCGAAACGCAGCGCCGCGGCGATATACCGGTCGTCATCCGTCTTCGCGGCGGCATCCATCTGCGCGATCGCGGGCTCGGCCACGGCGAAATTCTTGGCGGCGATCGCGGGCTGCGCGATCTGGGCGGCCTTCACCACGTCGGGGCTGTATTTGGGGCCGGCGGCCTCCTTCTTGTCCTTGGCCAGCGCCGGCGGCACGAGAGCCATACCGCTACCGACGGTGACGAGCGCCGCGGCAAGCGCAACCTTGGAAAATGTCTTCATGCGGGAATGCTCCTCGTGCGGCCGGATGCCGTGATGATCTCGTATGCGCTCTATCGCGCGGGCGATACGCGTTCAAGCGGACGCCGGTTCCGTGCATTCCCTGTCGCGAACGGGGTGAACCCTGATTGAACGCGCGCGACCGTGCCGCTACCCGGCGGCGATGATCGCTCTCCTTTCACCCGCCAAGACGCTCGACTACGAGACGCCCCTGCCCGCCGTCGCGCCGAGCCGCCCGAGACTGGAAAAGGAAGCGGCGACGCTCGCCCGCGCGGCATCGCATCTCACCCAGACGCGGCTGCGCGAGCTGATGCATATCTCCCCGGCGCTTGCCAAGCTCAACGCGGATCGCTTCCGCGACTTCGCCGATGCCCCCGAACGGCCCGCGCTCTACGCCTTCGCCGGCGACGTCTATACCGGACTGGAGGCGGCAACGCTCGACGAGGCGGCGGTGACGTTCGCGCAGGATCACCTGCGGATGCTATCGGGGCTCTACGGGCTGCTCCGCCCGCTCGACGCGATGCGACCCTACCGCCTCGAGATGGGCACGCGCTGGGCGCCGCGCCGCAAGAGCCTGGTGGAATGGTGGGGCGACCGGATCGCCGAACTCGTCACCGCGGACGTGGGGGCCGAAGGATCGGGCGCGGTGCTGAACCTGGCCAGCCAGGAATATTGGGCGGCGGTCGACGGGCGCCTGCCGCCCGCGACCCGGATCGTCGCCGCCGATTTCCGCGAACACGGGCCGGACGGCCCGCGCTTCGTCAGCTTCCACGCGAAGAAGGCGCGCGGGCTGATGGCACGCTGGATGGTCGAGCATCATGTAACCGACATCGAGGCGATGAAGGGCTTCGACTCCGACGGCTATGCCTATCGGGCCGAGGGCAGCACCGACGATCGCTGGCTGTTCCTGCGGTGAGCGCGGTCGTCATCGGCGCGTCGGGCGGGATCGGCGCCGCACTGGCCGAGGCGATCGCGGAGGAGGGCGAGACCGTCCACGCCTTCGCCCGCTCCTGGACCGGCGCTCGGCACATCGACGTGACCGACGAGGCGAGCGTGATCGCCGCGGTCGAATCGCTCGGGTCGGCCACGCCCACGCTGGCGATCGTCGCGACCGGGCTGCTCCATGAGGGCGATCGCGGACCGGAAAAGGCGACGCGCGAGATCGATCCGGCATGGATGGCGCGCAACTTCGCCGTCAACGCGATCGGCCCCGCGCTCGTCGCCAAGCATCTGTTGCCGCGCATGCCGCGGACGGGGCGGTTCGTGTTCGCGGTACTCTCCGCCCGGATCGGCAGCATCGCCGACAATGCGATGGGCGGATGGCACGGCTATCGCGCATCCAAGGCCGCGCTGAACCAGCTGATCCGCACCATCGCCATCGAGGACAAACGCCGCAACGGCTCGGGGATCGTCGTCGGGCTTCACCCGGGCACTGTCGACACCACGCTGTCGCGCCCGTTCCAGGACAACGTCCAGCCCGGCCGGCTGTTCGCGGCGGACCGTGCCGCGGTGCAGTTGCTCGACGTGATGGATGGCCTGCGCGCGCCCGACAGCGGCAAGCTCTTCGCCTGGGACGGTGCCGAAATCGCGCCTTGATCCGGGGGATTTCCCAGGGCGGCAAGGCGTGCGATACCCGGCCACGCGCTAAGCGCTCCGCCGCCTGATGGGGCGTCGGTCAGGAGGAGGATGACGATGAAACTGTCCCTGTCGCTCGCACTGATTGCCACTGCGGCCCTGGTTTCGACCGGTGCCACCGCGCAGACCGCCAAGCCGGCGACCACCACTGCGACGAAAACGACCAAAATGGCGCCGATGTCGAAAATGACGCCGATGCCAACGATGGCCCCGATGGCGCATTCGACCGCCACGTCGCACGCGATGGTCGCCAAGACGACGACCACGCACACCACGACCGGCGGAATGACCGCCGCCAAGGGCCGGATGGTCACCACCAAGCTCGCGAACGGCAAGACCGTCACCTACAATTGCTCGCTCGCCGGCAACGCGTCCAAGAAGGCCTGCAAGTAACCACATGCCCGCCCGCCCCCGCGTGCGCAGGCGCGCGGGGGTGGTAAGGTCGGCGCAACTCGGCTAGGATTCGTCACCGAAACGACGCAATTCGAAAGCATCCCGATTTGACCGACGCGACGCTCCTCGCGGAGCCTTCCGATACCCCCACGATCTCGATCGTCGACGAGATGAAGTCGAGCTATCTCGACTATGCGATGAGCGTGATCGTCGCCCGCGCGCTGCCCGACGTCCGCGACGGCCTGAAACCCGTCCATCGCCGCATCCTGTACGGCGCGCACGAAAGCGGCTTCGTCGCCGGCAAGCCCTATCGCAAGTCCGCCCGCATCGTCGGCGACGTGATGGGTAAATATCATCCGCACGGCGACAGCTCGATCTACGACGCCTTGGCGCGCATGAGCCAGGACTGGTCGATGCGCGTGCCGCTGATCGACGGCCAGGGCAATTTCGGATCGATGGATCCCGATCCCCCGGCGGCGATGCGCTATACCGAGGCGCGGCTCGCGCGGGTGGCGAATGCGCTGCTCGGCGATCTCGACAAGGACACGGTCGATTTCGTCCCCAATTACGACGGCTCGGAACGCGAGCCCTCGGTGCTGCCGGCGCGCTTCCCCAACCTGCTGGTGAACGGCGCGGGCGGGATCGCGGTCGGCATGGCGACCAACATCCCGCCGCACAATCTGGGCGAAGTGCTGGACGCCTGCCTCGCCTGGCTCGACCGGTCGGTGGAGGGCGGTGCGCCGCTCACCACCGAAGAGCTGATGGAGATCGTCCCCGGCCCCGATTTCCCGACGGGTGCGATCATCCTCGGCCGGACCGGCGCGCGCAACGCCTATGAGACCGGGCGCGGCTCGATCCTCGTGCGCTCGCGCTACGTGCTCGAGGAAAGCCGCGGCGAGAAGCGCGCGATCGTGCTCACCGAAATTCCGTATCAGACCGGCAAGAACGGCCTGGTCGAAAAGATCGCCGAAGCCGCCAAGGACAAGCGGATCGAGGGCATCAGCGACATCCGCGACGAATCGAACCGCGAAGGCGTGCGCATCGTCATCGAGCTGAAGCGCGACGCGACGCCCGACGTAGTGCTGAACCAATTGTGGCGGCACACCCCGGCGCAATCGAGCTTCCCCGCCAACATGCTGGCGATCCGCGGCGGCCGGCCCGAACTGCTCAACCTGCGCGACATCATCGCGGCGTTCGTCACCTTTCGCGAACAGGTCATCACGCGCCGCTCCAAGTTCGAACTGGGCAAGGCCCGCGAGCGTGCGCACATCTTGCTGGGGCTGGTGATCGCGGTCACCAATCTGGACGAGGTGGTGCGGATCATCCGCGGTTCCGCCAACGCCGCGGCGGCCCGCAACGCGTTGCTGATGCGCGACTGGCCGATCGCCGAGATCGCGGAGTATCTCACCCTCGTCGAAGCGGTCGAGACGGAACAGACCGGCGACACCTATCGGCTGTCCGACGTCCAGGTTCGCGCGATCCTCGATCTGCGTCTTCACCGCCTCACCGCTCTCGGCCGTGACGAGATCGGCGACGAGCTGAAGGCGCTGGCCGTCACCATCACCGATCTGCTCGCGATCCTCGCCGATCGCGCGAAGCTCTACCAGGTGATGCGCGAGGAATTCGCCGCGATCCGCACCGAATTCGCGACGCCGCGCAAATCCGAGATCGCCGCCGCCGCGGACGGGATCGAGGACGAAGACCTGATCGAGCGCGAGGACATGGTCGTCACCGTGACCATGCAGGGCTATATCAAGCGCACGACGCTCGACAGCTTCCGGACGCAGGCCAAGGGCGGCAAGGGCCGCAGCGGCATGGCGACCAAGGACGAAGACGTCGTTACCGAATTGTTCGTGACGAGCACGCACACGCCGGTGCTGTTCTTCTCGACCCACGGCAAGGTCTATCGCAAGAAGGTGTGGCGCCTGCCCGAGGGCGGCCCCGCCACGCGCGGGCGTCCGATGGTGAACCTGCTGCCGCTGGCGGAGGGGGAGACGATCTCGACCGTGCTGCCGCTTCCCGAGGACGAAGCGGAATGGGGCAAGCTCCACGTCATGTTCGCCACCGCCAAGGGCAGCGTGCGCCGCAATTCGATGGACGCGTTCACCAACGTGCCCACCAACGGCAAGATCGCGATGCGCTTCGAAGACGACAGCGACGACCGCCTGATCGGCGTGGCGCTGCTGAGCGAGGACGACGACGTGCTGCTCGCGACGCGCGAGGGCAAGGCGATCCGCTTCGCCGGCGACGACGTGCGCGAGTTCCAGAGCCGCACCGCGACCGGCGTACGCGGCATCGCGCTGAAGGGCGACGATGCGGTCATCTCGCTCTCCGTGCTTCACGGCGTCGGCGCAACGCCGGAGGAGCGCGAATCCTATCTCCGCTTCGCTCCCTGGAAGGGCGAGAAGGAGGGTGAGCCCGAACTCCGCCCGGACCGGTTCGAGGAACTGCGCAGCCACGAGCAGTTCATCCTGACGGTGTGCGCCAACGGCTATGGCAAGCTGTCGAGCGCCTATGACTATCGCCGCACCGGGCGCGGTGGCCAAGGCATCACCAATATCGACAATATCGCGCGCAACGGGCCCGTGGTCGCCAGCTTCCCGGCGTCCAAGGGCCACCAGTTGATGATGGTGACCGATCAGGCGAAGCTCATCCGCACCACGCTTGGCAGCCTGCGGGTCATCAGCCGCAATTCGGCGGGCGTGAGGCTGTTCGACGTGGCGAAGAACGAACATGTCGTGTCCGCGGCGCGCGTCGAGGAGACGGTGGAGGAGGCCGAGGTAAACCTGACCGACGAGAAGACGATCGATCCCGTGCCCGACACCGGCGCGACGATCGGCGAAGACGAGGCCGCCGGCCCGGCGGACGGCGAATGAGCGCCGCATCCGAGACCACCGCGTATAAGGTGCTGACGGCCGAACAGATGGCGACGCTGGAGAGGGACGGCAATTTCGCGGGTGCGCCGGTGGATCTGGCGGATGGCTATATCCACCTTTCCACCGCCGCGCAGTTGACCGAAACGGTCGACAAGCATTTCGCCGGCCAGACCGACCTCCATGTCGCCGCGGTCGATCTGGGCGCGTTCGGCGAGACGCTGAAATGGGAGGAAAGCCGCGGCGGGCAGCTCTTCCCGCATCTCTACGGCCCGCTGCCGCTGGAGACGGTGATCGCCTACGGTCCGCTGAAGCGCGACGACGATGGACGCGTGAAGCTGCCGATCGCGGGGTGAGATCCGGGCATCAGGCGTAGAGGTCCACCACCTCTGCGCCCTCGCCCACCGCCGCCAGCAGCAGCGTGCGGTGGCAGTGGCACGGGTCGCGCTCGTAGCAGAGCAGCGCGCTCGGCATCTCCGCGGCGAGGCCCAGCATGATCGCGGCCTGCGCCTGCGCTTCGGGCAGTTCGAGCTGTTCGGCATAGACCGCTTCGAGCGTCGTGACGTCGCCCTTCTTGGCGGCATCGCGTCCGCGCTTGGGCGTGCCGAGCGCCTTCAGATGGTGATAGCCGATCCCCGCTTCCTTGAGCGAGGCCGCGAGCGACGATTTGGAGAAGCCCGGCCGGCGCGAAAGCGGGAGGGCGCGGACGTCGATCACGCGCTTCACCCCGGCCTTCTCCAGCGCGGTGAGGAAGTCGGCCATCGTCGTGGCCTCATAACCGATGGTATAGATGATCATGGCATGGAAGTGGGATTGCCCGCCTGACAGCGCAACGCGCGCGCGCTATCGCGGCGCGCATGACTCATGATATCCACATCATCGGCGGCGGCCTCGCCGGATCCGAAGCCGCCTGGCAATTGGCGGAAGCCGGCTTCAAGGTCCGGCTGTCCGAGATGCGCGGCAGCGGGGAGGCCACGCCGGCCCATCAGAGCGACGATCTGGCCGAACTCGTCTGCTCGAACAGCTTCCGATCGGACGATGCGGAGGCGAACGCGGTGGGGCTGCTCCACCAGGAGATGCGCGCGCTCGGCTCGCTGATCCTGCGCGAGGCGGACAAGCACCGCGTACCGGCGGGCTCCGCGCTCGCGGTCGATCGCGAGGGCTATGCGGCGGGCGTGACCGCGGCGCTCGACTCGCACCCGAACGTCAATTTGGTGCGCGAGCGGGTCGATGCGCTGCCCGACGGCCCCGCGATCGTCGCGACCGGGCCGCTGACCGCCACCGCGCTCGCGCAGGGCATCGGGGCGGCGACCGGCGCCGAGGCGCTCGCCTTTTTCGACGCGCTGGCGCCGATCGTCCACCGCGACAGCATCGACATGGACATCGCCTGGTTCGCCAGCCGCTGGGACAAGGGCGAGACCAAGGATTACATCAACTGCCCGATGACGAAGGACGAATATCTCGCCTTTCATACCGGGCTGGTGACGGGCGAGACGACACCGTTCAAGGATTGGGAAAAGGACACGCCCTATTTCGAGGGCTGCATGCCGATCGAGGTGATGGCCGAGCGCGGGGTGGACACGCTGCGCTACGGCCCGATGAAGCCGGTGGGGCTGGACGATCCCAGGACCGGTCGCTGGCCGCACGCGGTGGTGCAGTTGCGGCAGGACAATGCGAGCGGCACCTTGTGGAACATCGTCGGCTTTCAGACGAAGCTGAAACATGCCGAGCAGGTGCGGCTGTTCCGGACCATTCCGGGCTTGCAGAATGCCGAGTTCGCTCGGCTGGGCGGGCTTCATCGCAACACCTTCATCCGCTCGCCCGAACTGCTCGATCCGACCCTGCGGCTGAAGTCGCGACCGAACCTCCGCTTCGCCGGACAGATCACCGGATGCGAGGGCTATATCGAAAGCGCGGGCATCGGGCTGATGGCGGGGCGCTTCGCCGCCGCGGAACTCGCGGGGCGCACGCTCTCCCCACCGCCTGTGGAGACGGCGCTCGGCGCGCTGCTGGGCCATATCACCGGCGGCGCGGAGGTGGAGACCTATCAGCCGATGAACGTCAATTTCGGCCTGTTCCCGCCGATCCCCGGCCGCACCAAGAAGGCGGATCGCAAGCGGATGTACACCGATCGCGGGCGTGCGGCGCTGGCGGCGTGGATGGCGGCCTAGAACATTATCTTGATCCGTTTGCCCCGGGCTTGTCGAAGGGCGTGCTCCACGTGCGAAGGGGCGACTGCGGAGAACGTGCTTCGACCAAGCTCAGCACGAACGGTGGAGAGATGGGATCAGCCCGATGCAAGGCGGCTAGCTGTCGTCAGCGGCGGCGGCCGGGGCCGCAGCGGGCGCGCATTTCACCCGCGCGCGGTTGCTGCGCTTGGCGGCGGTCGCGGCGAATTCGGCGGGGGTCATGGCACCCGAATGGTCCGCATCGGCGCCGGCGAACTTCGCCTCCGCCTTCACCGCCCATTCGTCGAACGAGAGCTGGCCGTCATGATTGGCATCGAGCTTGGCGAAGGCTTTGCGCCGGGCCGCCAGATATTCCTCGCGAGTCACCTTGCCGTCGCGATCCTTGTCATACCGGTCGAACCGCTTCTGCTCGCGGGTGCGCTCGGTCGCCTCGGGCGCGCGATCGGGCAGCGGATCGTTCGCGCCGGCACCGGCTTGCGGCGACGACGCCGCGAGCGCCGGCAACACCGCGCCCGGCCGCGCATCGCCGCGAAAGAACAGCAGCCCGGCGCCCGCCAGCGCCAACGCCGCCACCGCGCCGATCAGGTAACGCCACATCGCCCCACTCCCCGCCTGCCCTCGCGCGACAGGCTAACGCGCCACATGGAGGCGGCAACCGCGAAAGGGTCGATTTCAAGTCCCATTCCAGCGATGCCGCAACAGGCGCAGCACGCGGCGTGGACCAGCCTTGGGCGGGGGCTCAGCCATCAGGTCGAAACGGGCGAGCAGCGCCAATCCGCCGAGCGCTCGCGTCGACTGCGCCCAGCGCTGCCGGAACGCGACGTCGATCCGCTCGCCGGCCATCGCCTTCGCGCGCGCGCCCTCTTCCGGGTCGCGCAGATGGATGGCGAGGTCAGCCAGCGCCCAACCCTCGCCCGCCGATCGCGGCTGCGCCGCGTCCGCACCGCAGATACGGGCTGCCGCCGCGAAGAGCGTGCCGCCCCGCGCGGCGCCATAGGCCGACAGCGCTTCGGCATCGAGCGGTTCGCCGTCGATCAGCAGCTCCCAGCCGTCGATCATCTCCGCGAGCATCCGCCCCGAGACACCGCCTGGCAGGAGGGCGGCATGCAGCGCGCTGAGGACGGGTTCGGCCGGCGGCGTGGTCGAATCCAGCGCTATCAGCGCCTCGTACCACCAGGTGAGCCGCATCTGCCCGACCATCGGATCTCGCGCGGCCCGCACGATCGCGGCCAGCCGGTCGTCCAGCGCGAACAGCGCCTCCAGCGCGCCCCGCACCCCGGCCGCCGCATAGGAGAGAGCGAGGGCGCG
Organism: Sphingomonas sp. CROZ-RG-20F-R02-07; assembly: GCF_022662335.1. Lineage (GTDB taxonomy): Bacteria > Pseudomonadota > Alphaproteobacteria > Sphingomonadales > Sphingomonadaceae > Sphingomonas. The sequence goes on from NZ_JAKNQJ010000001.1 coordinate 682,959, forward strand.
CTCGGCCTGAGCCGCCCCCTCCCCCATGGCGGCGTTCACTTGCGGTAGCACACCGCCTTCACCGCCTCGGTCACCTTTGCCGCGGTGACGAGCGCCAGCTTTTCGAGATTGGCCGCATAGGGCAGCGGCACGTCCTCGTCGGTCACGCGCATCACCGGGGCGTCGAGGTCGTCGAACCCCTCCTCCATGGCGATGCTGATGATCTCGGACGAAATCGAGCAGGTCGGCCAGCCCTCTTCGACGACAACCATCCGATTGGTCTTCTTCAGGCTCTCGAGCACCGCCGCCTTGTCGAGCGGACGCAGCGTGCGCAGGTCGATCACCTCGGCATCGATCCCCTCGCCCGCCAGCGTCTCGGCGGCTTCGAGCGCGAGCCCGACACCGATCGAATAGCTGACGATCGTCACGTCCTTGCCCGCGCGCATGATCCGCGCCTTGCCGATCGGCAGGACATGGTCGTCGAGCTTGGGCACCTCGAAGGTGCGGCCATAGAGCAGCTCGTTTTCAAGGAACACGACCGGATCCTCGGTGCGGATCGCCGCCTTCAACAGGCCCTTCGCATCGGCGGCATCATAGGGCGCGATCACGATCAGGCCGGGCACGCTCGCATACCAGGGCGCATAATTCTGCGAATGCTGCGCGCCGACGCGGCTGGCGGCACCGTTGGGCCCGCGGAACACAATCGGGCAGCGCATCTGCCCGCCCGACATATAGTTCGTCTTGGCGGCCGAATTGACGATGTGGTCGATCGCCTGCATCGCGAAGTTGAACGTCATGAACTCGACGATCGGGCGAAGCCCCCCCATCGCCGCGCCCGTGCCGACGCCCGCAAAGCCATATTCGGTGATCGGCGTATCGATCACGCGGCGCTCGCCGAATTCGTCCAGCAGGCCCTGCGTCACCTTGTACGCGCCCTGATATTGCGCGACTTCCTCGCCGATCACGAACACGCGATCGTCGCGGCGCATCTCCTCGGCCATCGCATCGCGCAGCGCCTCGCGCAGCGTGATCTTCACCATCTCGGTGCCCGCCGGGATCGCCGGATCGCTCACATCGGCATCGTGCCGCGCGGCGTCGAACATCTGGCGCGCGCCGGTTTCCACCTTGTGCGGCGTGTTGCTCTCGGGTGCGGTGGGCGCCGCATCGGCGGGCTGCTCTTCCTTGGGGCTCGCGTTCGCGGCGTCGCCGGCGCGCTCGCCGGTGCCGGCCGATTCGTCGTCGCCGGCCAGCTCCATGATGACAGTGCCGACCTTCACATTGTCGGTGCCCTCGGCGACGAGGATCCGCGCGACGGTGCCTTCATCAACCGCCTCGAACTCCATAGTCGCCTTGTCCGTCTCGATCTCGGCCATGATGTCGCCGGACTTGACGGTGTCGCCCTCCTTCACCAGCCATTTGGCGAGCGTGCCCTCCTCCATCGTGGGAGAAAGCGCGGGCATCTTGATCGCGATCGCCATCAGTAACGCTCCACCAGCACGTCGGTATAGAGTTCGGCATGCTCGGGTTCGGGCGTGCTTTCGGCGAAATCGGCGGCTTCGTTCACGGTCTTGCGGATCTCCTGTTCGAGCGTCTTCAGCTCGGCCTCGGTCACGCCCTGTTCGTCGAGCAGCTTCTTGACGTGCTCGATCGGGTCGGACTTGTCGCGCACCGCCTGCACCTCTTCGCGGCTGCGATATTTGGCGGGGTCGCTCATCGAATGGCCGCGGTAGCGATAGGTCTTCATTTCGAGGATGATCGGTCCCTTGCCCGCGCGCACCCAGGCGAGCGCCTCTTCGGCCGCGCCGCGGCACGCCAGCACGTCCATCCCGTCGACCTGGATGCCGGGAATGCGGAAGCTTTCGCCGCGGCGATAGAGCTGGTCCTCGGCCGACGCGCGGTTGACGCTGGTGCCCATGGCATATTGGTTGTTCTCGATCACATAGATGATCGGCAGCTTCCACAGCTCGGCCATGTTGAAGCTCTCATAGACCTGGCCCTGGTTGGCCGCGCCGTCGCCGAAATAGGCGAGGCAGACGCCGCCATCGTCGCTGTACTTGTGCTTGAACGCGAGGCCGGTGCCGAGCGACACCTGCGCACCGACGATGCCGTGGCCGCCGTAGAAGCGCTTTTCGGTCGAGAACATGTGCATCGACCCGCCCTTGCCCTTGGATATGCCTGCGGCACGCCCCGTCAGCTCGGCCATGATGACCTTGGGATCGATGCCGTAAGCGAGCATGTGGCCATGATCGCGGTAACCGGTGATGACCGAGTCCTTGTCGCCGTCGAGCGCCGACTGCAGCCCCACCGCGACCGCTTCCTGCCCGATATAAAGATGGCAGAAACCGCCGATGAAGCCGAGGCCGTACAACTGACCCGCCTTTTCCTCGAACCGGCGGATCAGCAGCATCTCCTTGTAGAACTGAAGAAGCTCGTCCCTGGTCGCCGCATAGGGCGCAGGGTCCGCGGGGCGTTCGCGGTTGGGAATGGGCGGCTCGCTGAGCGCGCGGACGGGGGCTTTGGCCACGTTGGGGAAACCTCGGTTCCGGGGAGGACGAATGAGCGCCTATAGGCGCGGATGACGCCCCGTATCAATTGCCCGCTTTCGCGAGAGCCCAGCGCACGAGCGGTTGCCCTTTCTACGGGGAGCGGCCAAAGCGCGCCGGACGATGGACATGATCGCAACGCCCGCCCGGCCCATCCACCCGTTTCGGCTCGCGAACTTCCGCGCCTACTGGCTGTCGCGCTTCACCGGCACGATCGCGCTGAGTTCCATGTCGATCGTGATCGGCTGGCAGGTGTACAACATCGCGCGCGAGACGATGCCGATCAAGGAAGCCGCGTTCCTGCTCGGCATGATCGGCTTCGCCCAGTTCGTCCCGCTGTTCCTCCTGACGCCGATCGTCGGGCTGGTGGCCGATACGGTGGATCGCCGCTGGATCGTGCGCGCCACCACCTTGCTGTTGCTGGCGACGGCGGGAACTCTTGGCCTGCTGACGCTCTCCGGCAGCCTGTCGCTGGTCGCGCTGTTCGGGGCAGCGGTGGCGTTCGGGATCGCGCGGGCGTTTTCGGGGCCGGCCTATTCGGCGCTCGCCCCCAATCTCGTGCCGCGCGAGAGCCTGCCGACCGCGATCGCGGTCAGCTCCATCGCATGGCAGGTGGGCACGATCGCCGGGCCGAGCGTCGGCGGCATCCTCTACGCGATCCACCCCGATGTGGCGTACGGCACGGCGACCCTGCTCTTCGCGGTCGCGCTGCTGATGATCTTTCTGATCGGCCCCGTGCCGCAGCCGCCGGTCGAGAAGGATCACCGTCCGCTCGCCCGGATCGTCGAGGGCTTCGCCTATGTCCGCCACAACCGGCTGGTGCTGGCGACGATCACGCTCGATCTCTTCGCGGTGCTGCTGGCCGGATCGAGTGCGCTGCTGCCGGTGTTCGCGCGCGACATCCTGCACGTCGGCTCGCGCGGGCTTGGCATCCTGGCCGCCGGCATGGGGATCGGCGCGGCGACGACGGCGATCTGGTTCTCGGTGCGGCCAATGACGGTCGATGTCGGCCGCAAGATGCTGGCCGCGGTGATCGTGTTCGGCGCGGCCATCCTCACCTTCGGTCTGTCGCGCTCGTTCGGGCTGAGCCTTGCCGCGCTGATCGTGGCGGGCTGTGCGGACATGGTGTCGGTCTATGTCCGCCAGTCGCTGATCCAGCTTCACACCCCCGACGCGATGCGCGGGCGGGTGAGCGCGGTGTCGCAGCTCACCATCTCGGCGTCGAACGAGCTGGGCGAGGCCGAAAGCGGCCTCCTCGCCAGCCTGCTCGGCCCGGTGGGGGCGGTGGTGTTCGGCGGTGTCGGCGCGATCGTGGTGACGCTCGCCTGGTCCCGCCTGTTCCCGGAACTGAAGGCGGCGCGGAGCTTTGATCCGCCAGCGGAACCCGAATTTCCTGCCCAGAACGGAGTCTCGGTGCCATGAAGGCCAACACCATCCTGGAGACGATCGGCAACACGCCGCACGTCCGCCTGTCCAAGCTGTTCCCGGACTCGGAGGTTTGGATCAAGTCCGAACGCTCCAATCCCGGTGGATCGATCAAGGACCGGATCGCGCTGGCGATGATCGAGGCGGCGGAAGCCGATGGCCGTTTGAAGCCCGGCGGCACGATCATCGAACCGACCAGCGGCAACACCGGGGTGGGCCTCGCCATGGTCGCCGCGGTGAAGGGCTATAAGCTCGTCCTCGTCATGCCCGAAAGCATGAGCATCGAGCGCCGCCGCCTGATGCTGGCTTATGGCGCACGCTTCGACCTGACTCCGCGCGAAAAGGGCATGAAGGGCGCGATCGAACGCGCGCTTCAGCTGGTGGAGGAAACCCCCAGGGCCTGGATGCCGCAGCAGTTCGAGAATCCGGCGAACATCGACGTTCACGTCCACACCACGGCGCGGGAAATCCTTGCCGATTTCGCCGATACGCCGATCGACGTGCTCATCACGGGCGTCGGCACGGGCGGCCACATCACCGGCGTCGCCGAGACCCTGAAGAAGAGCTGGCCGGGGCTGAAGGTGTTCGCGGTCGAGCCCGCCGCCTCCCCGGTGATCGCCGGCGGCCAGCCGGGGCCCCACCCGATTCAGGGCATCGGTGCGGGCTTCATCCCGGCCAATCTCCACACCCAGGCGCTCGACGGCGTGATCGAGGTGGACGCCGCGGTCGCCAAGGACATGGCACGCCGCTCCGCCACCGAGGAAGGCATGCTGGTCGGCATCTCGTCGGGCGCGACGCTGGCCGCGATCCTGCAGAAGCTGCCCGACCTGCCCGACGACGTCCGCGTCCTGGGCTTCAACTACGATACCGGGGAGCGGTATCTGTCGGTGCCCGACTTCCTGCCCGAAAGTTGATGCGTCGCATCGATGCGGTGCCCGTCGCGATCGCTGCGCTGGCGGTGATCGCGCCGACCATCGTCGTCACCCATCCGCCGGCGATACCCGATCGCATCGTCCGGCCGGCCGCGCTGCCGAAGCGCCGGATCGTGCCGATGGCCGAGGTGCCGCCGGTCGAGCCGGTGGCGTTCATCGACATGTCGCCCGACGAAGCGCGCGCGTATAATGCGGACGTGCCCTTCTCGACCGAGCCGAACCCCGCCGCGCGCCCTTTCCGGATGAGCGGGCCGCCCGAGGCGCAAGCGCGCGCGACCGACTGCCTCGCGGCGGCGGTGGTCTATGAGGCGGGGGACGATGCGGAGGGCGAGCGCGCGGTGGCACAGGTGGTGCTCAACCGGCTGCGCCACCCGGCCTTTCCAAAGACCGTGTGCGGCGTGGTGTTCCAGGGGCAGGAGCGCAGCACCGGTTGCCAGTTCACTTTCGCCTGCGATGGCGCGCTCGATCGCTGGCATCCGTCGGATGCGGCATGGCGCCGGGCGCGCGAGGTGGCGCACGCGGCGCTGGCCGGATCGGTCGACCGGCCGGTGGGCTATGCCACGCATTACCATACCGATTGGGTGGTGCCCTATTGGCAGTCCAGCCTCGACAAGATCGCGGCGGTCCACACGCATCTGTTCTTTCGCTGGGCCGGCTGGTGGGGCACGCCGCCCGCGTTCAACCGTCAGGTCAGCAGCGACGAGCCGGTGATCGCGCATCTGGCCGCCCTATCCGAGGCGCACCGCACCGCCACCGAGATCGCCGGCGCGGACGACCTGCCCGTGAGCGGCGACGGCGAGGCGGTGCTGCCGACCGACTCCGATCCCGACGCCTTCCTGCTGCTGCTGCCGGCTGGCCAGCCCGCCGATTCGTACAAGGCGATGGCACTGCGCCTGTGCGGCATCCGCGCGCATTGCCAGGTGATGGGCTGGACCGATCCCGCGCTCGTTGCGACCGCGCTGCCGCTGACGGCGGAACAGGTCTCGACGCTCGCCTTCAGCTATCTCCACGATCGGCCGAGCGGGTATGACAAGGCGCTGTGGAACTGCCAGACGGTGCGCCGCGCCAACCCCGCCGAATGCATGAAGCGCCAGACGGTGCTGCCGAACGCCGCCGCCACACCGGCTCCGGATCTGGGCGGGGTCCGGCGCAAATCCACGATCGAGCCTCCGCCGACGAATAGCCAGGCGCCCGAATAGATCGGGATGCCGCTACGTCGATCCTCGAGCGCGATCGGTTCGTGCTTCGACAAGCTCAGCCTGAACGGAGCAAGGCTTCGACCGTCACGGCCCTCGTCCGCCATCGGACGAGGGCCGCGAGGCGTCAGGCCGCCATGAACATCTCGGGCGGCAGCGCCATCAGTGCCTCCGCGCCGCCCTCGATCTGGCGGCGCAGCGAACCCGCCTGCGGCATGATCCGCTCCGCGAAATAGCGCGCGGTGACGAGCTTGGCGTCGAGGAACGCGGCATCGCCCTCGCCCGCCGCCTTCAGCCTGGCCGCCGCCGTCGCCATGCGCAGCCACATCACGCCCACCGCGACGATCCCCATCAGGTGCATGTACGGCACCGCACCCGCACCCACATTGTCGGGATTCTTCATGCCGTTGGCCATGAACCACATCGTCGCCGCCTGAAGCTGGCCATTGGCCTTTTCCAGTGCCGCGGCGAAGTCGGCGGTCGCCGGCTCGGCCTTGCCGGCCGCGACGTCGTCCGCCACCACCTTGAAGAACGCCTGCACCGCGCGACCGCCATTCTGTGCCAGCTTGCGACCGACCAGATCCATCGCCTGCACGCCGTTGGTGCCTTCGTAGATCATCGCGATCCGCGCATCGCGGACATATTGCTCCATGCCCCATTCGGCGATGTAGCCATGGCCGCCATAGACCTGCTGCGCGTTGGTCGCGACCTCATAGCCCTTGTCGGTGCCGACGCCCTTGATGACCGGCGTCAGCAGACCGATCAGGTCGGACGCCATCTGGCGATCCTCCTCGCTCGATGCGGCATGTTCGAGATCGACCTGGAGCGCACCCCACAGGCAAAGCGCGCGCAGCCCCTCCGTCCAGGCCTTCGCGTCCATCAGCATGCGGCGGATATCGGGATGGACGAACAGCGTGTCGGCCTTTTCGCCCGGCTCCTTGGGGCCGGTGAGCGCGCGACCCTGGCGGCGGTCCTGCGCATATTGCACCGCATTCTGGTACGCGGTCTCGGCGACGCCCAGGCCCTGCAGCCCGACGCCCAGCCGCGCTGCGTTCATCATGATGAACATCGCGGCGAGGCCCTTCATCTCCTCGCCGACCAGCCAGCCGGTGGCGCCGTCATAGTTCATCACGCAGGTGGAATTGGCGTGAATGCCCATCTTGTGCTCGATCGAGCCGCACGACACGCCGTTGCGCGCGCCGGGATTGCCGTCGGCATCGACGAGGAACTTGGGCACGACGAAGAGCGAGATGCCCTTCGAACTGTCCGGCGCGCCCGGCGTCTTGGCGAGGACGAGATGGATGATGTTGCTCGTAAGGTCGTGCTCGCCCGACGAAATGAAGATCTTGGTGCCGGTGATCGCATAGGAGCCGTCCGCCTGCGGCTCGGCCTTGGTGCGGATCAGGCCCAGATCGGTGCCGCATTGCGGCTCGGTCAGGTTCATCGTGCCGCCCCATTCGCCCGACACCATCTTGGGCACGTACATCGCCTGCTGCTCGGGCGTGCCTTTCGCGATCAGCGCGGCGATCGCGCCGTGCGTCAGGCCCGGATACATGGCGAAAGCCATGTTGGCCGAGATCATATATTCCTGGAACGCGGTCGAGACGACGTGCGGCATGCCCTGGCCGCCGAGCGCCTCGGGCGCGCTGAGCGTGCCCCAGCCCGATTCGATGAACTGCGCATAGGCGGCCTTGAAGCCCTCGGGCGTGGTCACGCTGCCGTCGTCGTGGCGCGTGCAGCCCTGCTGGTCGCCCGACTGGTTGAGCGGGAACAGCACTTCGGCGACGAAGCGGCCGCCTTCCTCCAGCACCGCATCGACCACGTCGGGCGTGGCGGCGGCGAATCCCTCCAAGTTCGAATGCTGCGCGAGCCCGACGACATGTTCTAGGATGAAACGCGTGTCGCGGATGGGGGGCGTATATTGGGGCATGCGATCAATGTCCTTGGATGTCGTGGCTGCGGCCGGCTTCGAGCACGGCGATGAACCCGGTGAGTTCGGCGATGGCGGCGTCGATGTCGTGCTTCTGCGATTCGAGCAGCGCAACGCGGTCGCGGCACCGGTCGATCGCGGCCTGACGCTGCGTCCGGCGACCGTCGCCGAGATCGTAGAGATCGATCATCGCGCGGATGTCGCCGAGCGAGAATCCGACGCGCTTGCCGCGCAGGATCCAGGCGAGGCGCGCGCGGTCGCGGTGCGAATAGATCCGCGCGGTGCCGCGCCGCTCGGGCGCGATCAGCCCCTCGTCCTCATAGAAGCGAAGCGCGCGTGCGGTGATGCCGAATTCCGCCGAGAGATCGGATATGGTGAAATTCGCGCGATCGGGCCGCGGCGGAACGACAGCATGGGCGACAGCGACAGCCATGAGCCGCTCTCTACCTACCCTTTACGTCAACGTCAACCGCCGCAAAGCGCGCGACCGGCACCATCGTGCAGCGTCGCCGCCTCGGCGAGCGACGCGCTCACCCGATCGACCGCCATCGCCGCGAGCGACGCGCGGCCTCCGCACAGCGCGTCGCATTCGGGCGGAACCTCGGGCGGAAGGACGATCCGTTCGCCATCGAAGGTCGCACGGATCCGGCAGTCGCCGAAGACCATGTCGAGCCGCGATCCCGAGCGGCGCAGCGTGCCCGATGCGGCGCAACTCTGCCCCTCGCCATAATCGACCAGCGCACCGACTCGCGTGGCGGTGGCGCCAGAGCCCATCACGCAGAGCCGATCGGTGCCGCGTGCCCAAGACCCCGCGATCGAGCCCGCCGGATCGGCGACCAGCCCCGCCGAAACCGCCGCCGCCTCCAGTCGTGCGCCGGGCGAATCGGATGCGGCGGGCGCTGCCGGCTTCGCGCAGCCCGCGAGCAGCAGCCCCAGCGCCAGCGCACGTCTCATATCGGCGCGAGGCCGTCGCCGTCGATCCGCCGGTAGAAGCAGCTCGCCGCCCCGGTGTGGCAGGCGGGGCCCGCGGGTTCGACGATCACCCACAGCGCATCCTGGTCGCAATCGATCCGCATCTCGATCACGCGCATGACATGGCCCGACGTTTCGCCCTTCTTCCAGAGCCGCCCGCGGCTGCGCGACCAGAAGACCGCCTCGCCGCTCGCACGGGTAGCGGCGAACGCTTCGGCGTTCATGTGCGCCACCATCAGCAGGGCGCCGGCCGCATCCGTCAAAACGGCGGTGATGAGCCCGGCCGCGTCATAGCGGGGATCGAGGACGAGGCCGGTGTCGCGCGGATCGGTCATGCCGCCTCCTAGCAGCCAAGCCGATGTTGCGTAACCATGACAAGGTAGCGACAAACCCGCATCGCCCCCCTATATGGCGCTCGCACGCTGCGGACGGGTTATCCATGCTGACCACACATCCTTTCGATGACGACAAGCTCCGCGAGGAGTGCGGGATATTCGGCGTTTCCGCCACCGAAGGCGCCGCGGCGCTGGTGGCGCTGGGGCTTCACGCGCTGCAGCACCGGGGCCAGGAGGCCGCGGGCATCACCACCTTCGACGGCGCGCACTTCCACACGCACCGCGCGATGGGGCATGTGGCGGGCAATTTCGACCGCGACGACGTGATCCGCGCGCTGCCGGGCACGGTCGCTTGCGGCCATGTCCGCTATTCGACCACGGGCGAGACGGCGCTGCGCAACGTGCAACCGCTCTACGCCGACCTTGCCACCGGCGGCTTCGCGATCGCGCACAATGGCAACATCTCGAATGCCATGCGGCTGCGGCGCGAACTGGTGCGGCGCGGATCGATCTTTCAGTCGACCAGCGATACCGAGACGATCATCCATCTCGTCGCCACCAGCAACTACCGCACGCTGATGGACCGCTTCATCGACGCGCTGAAGCAGATCGAGGGTGCCTATTCGCTGATCGTGATGACGCCCGAAGGCATGATCGCCTGCCGCGATCCGCTCGGCATCCGTCCGCTCGTGATGGGCCGGTTGGACGATGCGGTGATCTTCGCCAGCGAGACGGTCGCGCTCGACGTGGTCGGCGCGACGTTCGAGCGTTCGGTCGAACCCGGCGAACTCATCATCGTGCAGGGCAGCGAGATCCGCTCGATCCGCCCGTTCGCGCCGATGGCGCCGCGGCCGTGCATCTTCGAATGGGTCTACTTCTCGCGCCCCGATTCGATCGACAGCGATCGCTCGGTGTACGACGTGCGCAAGGCGATCGGCGCGCAGCTCGCGATCGAGTCGCCGGTCGAGGCGGACCTCACCATCCCCGTTCCCGATTCGGGCGTGCCCGCAGCGATCGGCTATGCGCAGCAATCGGGCATCCCGTTCGAACTCGGCATCATCCGCTCGCATTATGTCGGGCGTACGTTCATCTCGCCCGGCGACAAGGTCCGCCATCTGGGCGTCAAGCTGAAGCACAATGCCAACCGTGCGCTCATCAAAGGCAAGCGGATCGTGCTGATCGACGATTCGATCGTCCGCGGCACCACCAGCCTGAAGATCGTGCAGATGATGCGCGATGCCGGCGCGGCCGAGGTGCATATGCGGATCGCCAGCCCGCCGACGCGGCATAGCTGCTTCTACGGCGTCGACACGCCCGAGCGCGCCAAGCTGCTGGCGGCCAAACTCGATCTCGGCGGCATGACCGACTTCATCCATGCCGACAGCCTGTCCTTCGTGTCGATCGACGGGCTCTACAAGGCGCTGGGCGAGGCCAAGCGCGCCGATATCCGCCCGAAATATTGCGATGCCTGCTTCACCGGCGACTATCCGACCACGCTGACGGATCAGGACGAGAGCGCCGATGTCGACCAGTTCGCGATGCTCGAAGAGCGCGTGATCTGAACAAAGGGCAAAGCGCATGACCGAAAATCCTCTCGCCGGCCGCCTCGCGCTCGTCACCGGCGCCAGCCGCGGCATCGGCGCCGCGACCGCACGCGCGCTGGGCGCGATGGGCGCGCATGTCGTGCTCACCGCGCGCACCGCGGGCGGGCTGGAGGAGGTGGAGGAGGCGATCCACGCCGCGGGCGGCTCCGCCACGATCGCCCCGCTCGACCTGACCGAGCCCGAGAGCATCGCCCGGCTCGCCACCGCGATCGAGGATCGTTGGCAGGCGCTGGACGTGCTGGTGCTGAACGCCGCGCAACTCGGCTCGCTATCGGCGGTGCCCGCCATCGATCCCAAGGAAATGGCGCGCGTGCTGACGCTCAACGTGAGCGCGCAGGCGGCAATGATCGCGGCATTCGACCCACTGCTCCGTCGGTCCACCCTGGCCCGCGTGATCGGCGTGACGTCGAGCGTCGGCCGCAAGCCGCGCGCGTTTTGGGGCTCATACGGCGCATCCAAGGCGGCGTTCGAGGCGCTGCTGCTCGCTTACGGCGATGAGATGGCCGAAATCAGCGCGATCCGGGTCGCGCTCGTCGATCCCGGCGCGACGCGCACCGCGATGCGTGCGCGCGCCTATCCGGGCGAGGAGCCGCGTTCGGTCAAGCCGCCCGAAGTGGTGGGCGACCGGATCGCGGCGCTGGCGATCGAAGGCTATGCCGACGGCCATTTCGAGCGCGTCGGTTAGGCCTTCACCAGCGTGACCTGCGCGACGTCGATCCCGCCGCCGCGAAAACCGCCCTCGCAATACATCAGGTAATAGCGCCACAGCGCCACGAACCGCGCGTCGAACCGGGCGGGCAGCCGCCCCTGGTCGACGGCCGCATCGAAGCGCCGACGCCATTCCAGCAGCGTCTCGGCATAATCGAGGCCGAAGCCGTGCCGGTCCGTCCAGGTGAGGCCACGCGCCTCGGCGAGCGCGTGGAAGCGGCTTTCGGACAGCAGCATGCCACCCGGAAACACATAGCGCTGGATGAAGTCGACCCCGTCCGCATAGGCCGGGAAAACGTCGTCGGCGATCGCGATATACTGGATGGCGGCCCGGCCGCCGGGCTTCAGCACGCGCGCGATGGTGTCGAGATAGGCCCCCCAATAGGCCTGCCCCACCGCCTCGACCATCTCGATGCTGGCCACCGCGTCGTAGATGCCGTCCGCGTCGCGATAGTCGGTGAGGCCGATCGTGACGCCCGGCAGCGCGAGCGCCTCGACCTGCGCCTTCTGCTCGGTCGAGAGCGTCAGCCCGTGGACGTGGCGGCCGCTCTGCGACGCCAGCGCCGCGAACGAACCCCAGCCGCAGCCGATCTCGAGGATCCGTTCGCCAGCGCGCGTGGCGGTGCGATCGAGGATCGCCTGGAGCTTGCGGCGCTGCGCGGCCTCGAGCGTCTCGCCGGGCGCGAAGAGCGCGCTTGAATAAGTGAGGCTCGGATCCAGCCATTCGCGGTAGAAATCATTGCCGAGGTCGTAATGCGCGGCGATGTTGCGCCGCGCGCCGCGGCGATGGTTGCGGCGCAGATGGTGCCAGCCGCGCGCCGCCAGCCGGACGAACCCGCCCGCACGCGCCGCGCCGCCCAGCGACACGCGGTTGCGCATGAACAGGTCGAACAGCGGCACCGGATCGGGGCTCGACCAGTCGCCCGCCGCCCAGCCCTCGTACCAGCCGACCGATCCGCCGCTCGCCAGCCGGACGAGCGCGCGCCAGCGATGGACGTGCACCACCGGGATCGGCCCCGCGCGGCGCCCGCCCAGCAGCCGCTGCGTGCCGTCGGGCAGGCTCGCCTCGATCCCGCCTTCGGCCAGCCCGGCGTCGATCCGGTCGAGCAACCGGTGGAAGACGGGCGCCACCGCGCGCGCGACGGCACTGCCCCGGTCATCCGGCGTGATGGTGGAAGGCGCGTTCATCGCGGGCGCTCATGCAACAGAGCCCGGCGGTAGGAAAGTGGCTAACGCACCGCGCGGCCCGCCTCCAGCGCGCGCTCGCGGCCTTCGCGGTGGCCGATGATCTTGGCCGGATAGGCGGGCGGCCGGCATCCGGCGGCATCGGGATCGTGGATCGCGTCGCCGCGCACCGCCTTCAGCTCGGGCAACCATTCGCGGACATAGTCGCCCGCATCGAATTTCTCCGACTGGACCAGCGGCGCCATGATCCGCCCGAACATGTTGGAGTCGACGCCGGTGCCCGCGACCCATTGCCAGTTGACGCTGTTGTTGCCGTAGTCGGCGTCGATCAGGCAATCCCAGAACCAGCGTTCGCCCTCGCGCCAGTCGATCAGCAGATGCTTCACCAGGAAGCTCGCGGTAATCATCCGCACCCGGTTGTGCATCCAGCCGGTGGCCCAGAGCTGGCGCATCCCGGCATCGACGATCGGATAGCCGGTTCGCCCCCGCTGCCACGCCTTCAGATCGGCCTTGGCGGCCGCGTCGTCGCGCCAGGGCAGCCGATCGAATTTGGGCCGGCCGTTCGCGTCCGCATAATCGGGCATCGCCATCACCACGCCGTCGGTGAAGTCGCGCCATGCCAGTTCCTTGCGGAACGTCGCCGCGCCTTGGCTGCGGCTGTCGATCGCATGCCACACGGTGCGCGGGCTCACCTCGCCGAAATGGAGATGCGGCGAGAGGCGCGACGTGCCTTCCTCGGCCGGCATGTTGCGCGCCTCGTCATACGCGTCGATCCGCCCGGCGAGATCGCGGAGCGCCGCATCCGCCGCGGCCTCGCCCGCGGTCCATTCGGCAAAGCCCTTCGCCCAATCGGGCCTGGTCGGCAGCAGCCGCCATGACGTCAGCCGCTCGCTCGTCGGCCAATGTTTCGGGCCCGGAACATGGTCGGGCGCGGGCAGCGGCGCATCGGGCGGCATGTGCGTGGAGAGCGCCTTCCAGAAGGAGGAATAGATCTTGAACGGCGCCCCCGATCCGGTGACGATATCCTCGATCCGCGTAAGATGATTGCCGTCATGGCGGATCAACGCGTCGCCCAGCGCATCCTCGGCCTTGCGCCACCAGGGCTCGTAATGGCGGATGGCGTGGATGCGGGTGGCTCCCGTCTCGGCCATCAACGCGCGCAGCGTCTCGGCCGCATCGCCGCGCCGCAGGATCAGCTTCGCGCCTTTGTCCTCGAATGCTCCGGCAAGAGCCTCCAGCGCGTGATGGAGATACCAGCGTTGCGCCCCGCCCATACGCCACGCGCCCGGTGCCGCATCGTCGAGGATAAAGACCGGGATCACCGGCCCGTCATGAATTGCGGCGGCGAGGGCAGGCTGATCGTGAAGGCGCAGATCCTGGCGGAGCCAGAGCAGGGACGGTTCGGTCATCCCGCCACTACCCCCGCCCCGGCTCACTTGTTCCGGCGGCGGATTACAGGCCGAACGCCTCGCCGAGCGTCAGGATCGCGGTGACATGGCGGCGGGCGATCGCGAGCGCGTCGTCGCCGTAACCGCCGCCGACGGTGCTCGCGAGCGGAATGCGCCGCGCGCGCGCAAGCCCCGCGACCAGCCGTTCGCGGCGGACGAGCCCGTCGAGCGAGAGCGACAGGCGCCCGAGCCGGTCCTCGGCGAAGGGATCGACGCCTGCCTGATAGAGGATCAGATCGGGCCGCATTGCGTCGACCATCGGCGTGAGCGTCGCCGCCAGGGCTGCCAGATAGGCCTCGTCGCCGATCCCGTCCGCCAGCGGCACGTCGCAGGTCGAGCGCGCCTTCCGCGCAGGGAAATTCTTTTCGGCATGGATGGAATAGGTCGCGATACCCGGCCGACCGGCGAGCAGCGCCGCGGTGCCGTCGCCCTGATGCACGTCGCAATCCACCACCAGCACGCTGGCGGCGTCGCCTTCCTCCACCAGCCGCACCGCCGCGATCGCCAGATCGTTGAAGACGCAATAGCCCGCCCCCGTATCCGCCAGCGCGTGATGGCTGCCGCCCGCGCTGTTCGCGGCGAAACCGTGTTCGAGCGCGAGCCGCGCCGCCGCCCAGGTGCCGCCGGGCACCGCCCGCGCGCGCTCGGCCACCGCCGCCGTCACCGCAAAGCCGATCCGCCGTTCCTTGTCGGGTGGCACGATGGCGGACAGGACCTGCGCGACATAATCGGGATCGTGCACCGCCTCCAGCCAGCGCTGCGGCATCGGCGCGGGCACCGTCCACGCGATCCGATCGCCCTCGCCCAGCAGCAGATCGCGGATCAGCCCGTTCTTGCTCCATTTGTAGGTGCTGCGCGGCGGAGCCGGCGAGACATAGGCGGGATGGTGGACGACGGGGATCACGTCGGACTAGGTAGGCGTTCGACGCCCGAACCCAATGGGCCAACCCGTTGGATGAACTGGAGAGCCCGATGAACGCCACGCCTTACGTCCGCCCCGATGTCGCGGGGTTCCTGGCCTATCTGAACGCCGTGCCCGGGCCCAAGATGCACGAGATGGACGCACCCTCGGCCCGCGCGGTGTACACGGCGATGAAGGACGTGGCGGATCTGCCGCTCGGGGAACTCGCCACCATCGTCGATCTCACGATCCCGGGAAGCGCTGGCGCCATCCCGGCCCGGCTGTTCGACGTGGCGGCGTCGCGCGCGCCGGGGCCGGTGATGCTGTTCTTCCACGGCGGCGGTTTCGTGATCGGCAATATTGAGACCCATGCCAGCCTGTGCGCGGCGATCTCGCGCGCGCTCGACATTCCCGTCGTGTCGGTCGAATATCGGCTCGCGCCCGAAGATCCCTGGCCTGCCGCGCCCGAGGATTGCGAGGCGGCAACGCGCTGGGTGGCGGGCGCACCGGCCGAGCTGGGGCGTGGCGTCACCGGCCTCGTGCTCTGCGGCGACAGCGCGGGTGGCGCGCTGGCGATCACCACGGCGATGGCGCTGCGCGACGAGCCCGCCGCCCTGCCCGTGCTGGTTCAGGCGCTACTCTATCCGGCGGCCGACGCGACGAAGGAATATCCCTCCTACGCGCAGTTCGCCGAGGGCCATCTGCTGACGCGCGAAGGCATGGAATGGTTCATGGCCGCCTATCGCCCCGACGTCACGCACCCGCGCGCTTCGCCCTTGGCGGGTGATCTGTCCGGCCTGCCCGCCGCGGTGGTGATGACCGCGAGCCTCGATCCGATCCGCGACCAGGGCCGCGCCTATGCCGCCGCGCTGATCCAGGCGGGCGTGCCGACGGTGTTTCGCGAGGCGGTGGGCAATGTCCATGGCTTCGCCAATCTGCGTCAGGCGGTGCCGTCGAGCGTGGGCGATACCACCGCGTTCCTCACCGCGCTAAAGGCGGTGATCGTGGAGACCGAGGGCGATCGCACGATGCGCCAGGCGGCGGGCTGACGGCATTGCACGGAGTGAGAGAATGACGATCGATCCGACCAGCCTTCCCTATCGCCCCTGCGCGGGCGTCATGCTGCTGAACCGCGAGGGCCAGGTGTTCGTCGGGCAACGCTGCGACTCGACGCTGGAGGCGTGGCAGATGCCGCAGGGCGGGATCGATCCCGGCGAGGATCCGCTCGACACCGCGATCCGCGAACTGGGCGAGGAGACCGGCATCGCGCCCGACCGGATCGAGCTGATCGCCCAGGCGCCCGGCGAGTTCACCTATGACCTGCCCCCCGAACTCGTCGGCAAGGTGTGGAAGGGCAAGTGGCGCGGCCAGCGTCAGCGCTGGTTCCTCTTCCGCTTCAACGGCACCGACAGCGACGTGAACATCGCGACCAAGCATCCCGAATTCCGCGCCTGGCGGTGGATCGACCCGGCGGAGTTGCCCATGCTCATCGTGCCGTTCAAGCGCGCGCTCTACGAGGACGTGCTCGCCGCTTTCGCACCACATCTCACCGCATCGCCGCATCGCTGACCGGTTTGCACGCCACGATGCCGACGTTAGACAGGCTGGCGTGACTCGTATGTTCGCCGCCCTGCTCATCCTGCCCGTCGCGATGGCGAACGCACCCGCGTCGGATCCGGCGAACGTACCGATCCCCGAGACGATCCGGGCGATGCTCGATGCGGCGCTGGCCAGCGGGAACGAGAGCGACATCGCGACGATCGTCAAATATGCGCGCGCCGCCGATCCGCTGAGCGGCGATGCGGTGCTGGCGGTCGCCGATGCCTGGCGCCACGCGCGCGACGACCAGCGCACCGAGCATATCCGCCAGGCCAATTTCCTCGATCTCTGGTCGGGCAAGGCCGAACTGGGCGGATTCCTGACGACGGGCAGCAGCGAGACCGAGGGCGTGACCGGCGCCGTCTCCGCCACGCGCGAGGGCATTCGCTGGCGCCAGAAATTCCATGGCCAGATCGATTATCAGGAAAGCCTGGGCGTCACGACGCGGCGCCATTTCCTCGCCAGCTACGAGCCCAACTACAAGATCGACGACCGCGCCTATGTCTATGGCGCGACGCAATATGAAAGCGACCGGACGCTGGGTTTCCTCGATCGCTATTCGGCGTCGGTGGGCCTTGGCTACAGCGCGATCAAGCGGCCGGGCATGGCGCTCGATCTCGAACTCGGGCCGGCGTTTCGCGATACGAGCTTCACCGACCAGACCGAACAGGCGAGCCCCGCCGCGCGCGGCACGCTGAACTTCAAATGGCAGTTGACGCCGGGGCTGACCTTCACCCAGGCCGCGTCCGCCTATCTCCAGCGCTATGACAGTTCGCTCGGCGGCACCAGCGCGGTCAGCGCAAAGCTGATCGGCCCCCTGTCGGCGCAGCTGTCGTACAACATTCAGTATGAAAGCGAGCCGCCGATCGGATCGGTGCGCACCAACACCACCAGCCGCGCCGGTCTGGTCTACACCTTCTAGCCGTTCACCTCCATCCGCCGATGCTCTAGGGTCGAGGGATGACGCTCACTCACGCCCACGCGCTCGACCATGCCCGTGCCGCCCCGATGCTCGCGCAGGTGGAGGCCTGGGCGGCGATCAACAGCGGCACGCGCAATCTGGCGGGGCTGGCGACGATGGTGGGTGTGCTGGCGGATGCGTTCGCCGTCCTGCCGGGCGATCTCGCGCTGGTCGATCCCGCTGCGGCCGAACAGGTGGGCGCCGATGGTACGGTCGCGGCGATCGATCATGGGAGGCACCTGCATCTGGTCGTCCGCCCGCAGGCACCGGTGCAAGTGCTGCTGACCGGGCATATGGACACGGTGTATCCCGCGGATCACCCTTTCCAGTCACTCGCCTACACGCCCGAGGGCCATCTGAACGGCCCGGGGGTCGCGGACATGAAGGGCGGCCTCGCGGTGATGCTCGCCGCGCTGTGGGCGCTGGAGACCAGCCCGCTCGCCGAGCGGATCGGCTATGCGGTGGTGATCGGATCGGACGAGGAGACGGGCTCCTTCGCCTCGGCGGGGCTGATCGCCAAGGCCGCCCGCGGCAAGATGGCGGCGCTCACCTACGAACCCGCGCTTGCCGACGGAACGCTGGCGGGCGCACGCGGCGGCACGGGCAATTTCTCGATCGTGGTGCGCGGGCGCAGCGCGCATGCCGGCCGCAACCCGGAGGAGGGCCGCAACGCGATCGTCGCGGCCGCCGATCTCGCGGTGCGGCTCGCCGCGGCCACGTCGCCCGGCCTGTCCGTCAACCCGGCGCGGATCGAGGGCGGCGGCCCCAACAATGTCGTGCCCGATCTGGCGGTGCTGCGCATCAATTTCCGGCCCGCCGATCATGCCGCGATCGTGCGTGCGCAGGCGCATCTGGATGCCGCCACCGCCGCGGTCGCCGCGGCGCACGGCGTAGACATACGCGTCCATGGCAGCTTCAACCGACCACCCAAGCCAATCGACGCGGGCGCCGCGCGGCTGTTCGCGCTGGTGCGCGAAAGCGGCGCCGAGCTGGGCCTCGCCATCGCCTGGCGTGACACCGGCGGGGTGTGCGACGGCAATCTGATCGCCGCGGCGGGCGTGCCGGTGGTCGACACGATGGGCGTGCGCGGCGGCGCGATCCACTCGCCGGACGAGTATCTGATCCCGGAAAGCCTTGCCGAGCGTGCCGCGCT
The DNA here is from genome assembly GCF_022662335.1 of Sphingomonas sp. CROZ-RG-20F-R02-07. GTDB lineage: Bacteria > Pseudomonadota > Alphaproteobacteria > Sphingomonadales > Sphingomonadaceae > Sphingomonas. The sequence continues at coordinate 701,830 of NZ_JAKNQJ010000001.1, forward strand.
GTCGACCCGCATTCTCCTCCACATCGCCGAAAGGGGCCGGGTTTGACCTTCCGCATCCGGGCCGCGCGCGACGAGGATCTCGCGCACCTCTATGAAATGGCCAAGCTGACGGGTGGCGGCTTCACCAACCTGCCGCCTGATCGCGTAGCGCTGAAGGCCAAGCTCGATCGTAGCCATGCGGCGTTCGCCAGCGACGTCGACAGCATCGCCGACGAACTGTTCGTGCTGGTGCTGGAGAATGCGCAGACCGGCGAGGTGCGCGGCACCTGCCAGATCTTCACGCATGTCGGGCAGTTGCATCCGTTCTACAGCTATCGGCTGGGCACCCTGACGCAGCACAGCCGCGCGCTGTCGCGCACCTTCCGCGCCGAGATGCTGAGCCTCACCACCGATCTCGAGGGATCGAGCGAGGTCGGCGGCCTGTTCCTTCATCCGGGTGAGCGCGCCGGCGGCCTGGGCCTGCTGCTCGCCCGCGCTCGCTATCTGTTCATTCGGGCACACCGCGCGCGGTTCGCCGATCGCGTGCTCGCCGAACTGCGCGGCATCATCGACGAGGCCGGCGGGTCGCCCTTCTGGGACGGGCTGGCAGGGCGGTTCTTCGGCATGAACTTCCAGGACGCGGACCGCTTCAATGCGGTCAACGGCCATCAGTTCATCGCCGACCTGATGCCCAAGCACCCGATCTACACCGCCATGCTGTCCGAGGCGGCGCGGGCCGCGATCGGCCTGCCGCACCCCTCGGGCCGCGCCGCCATGCGGATGCTGGAAAACGAGGGGTTCCGCTTCGAGAATTATATCGACATCTTCGACGGCGGCCCGACGATGACCGCGCGCACCGACCAGGTGAAGGCGATCCGCGATGCTCGGACGGACCGGATCGTGGCGATCGACGACGAGGGCGGCGGCATGGAAGCGCTGGTGGCGACGGGGCGGCTCGCGGCATTCCGCTGCGCCTATGGCCATGTGCGCGCGGCGGACGGGGGCATCATGCTGTCCCGCGCATGCGCCGAGACGCTGGGCGTGGCGGAGGACGAAGCCGTCAGCCATGTGGCGCGGCTATGAGCCTCGTCGAGATCAACTTCGACGGGATCGTCGGCCCGACGCACAATTATGCTGGGCTGAGCCCCGGCAATCTGGCCGCCACCGCGCATGCCGGCGCCGTCTCCCACCCCCGCGCCGCCGCGCTTCAGGGCGTCGCCAAGATGCGCGCGGCGCTCGACCTGGGGCTGGTGCAGGGCGTTCTGCTTCCCCACCGACGGCCCGATACGGCGTGGCTCGCGCGCCTCGGCGCCGCCCCGGATCGCGCCGCCGGGTTCTGGGCGATGGCGAGTTCGGCCTCGGCGATGTGGGCCGCCAACGCCGCCACCGTCTCCCCCGCGCCCGATACCGGCGACGGCCTCTGCCATCTGAGCGTCGCCAATCTCGTCACCATGCCGCACCGCTCGCACGAATGGCCCGAGACGCTCGCCCAGCTCCGGCTCGCCTTCGCCGACGATCGCCACTTCGCGGTTCACGCGCCGGTGCCGCCCTGTTTCGGCGACGAGGGCGCGGCCAACCATATGCGGCTGGCGCCCGCGCACGGCGCACCGGGCGTCGAGATCTTCGTGCACGGCATCCCCGGCGGACGCTTTCCCGCCCGCCAGCACCGCGAAGCCGGCGCGGCGATCGCACGCCGCCACGGGCTCGATCCCGCGCGAACGCTCCATGTGGCGCAGGCGCCCGAGGCGATCGCCGCCGGCGCGTTCCACAACGACGTCGTCGCGGTCGCCAACGAACAGGTGCTGTTCACGCACGAACAGGCCTTTGCCGATCGCCATCACCTGTACGACGCGCTGCGAGACCGGCTGCCCTCGGTCGCGATCGTCGAGGTGCCCGCGGCGGCGATCAGCCTGGCCGACGCGATCGGCAGCTATCTGTTCAACGCCCAGCTCGTCACGCGGCGAGAAGGCGGCATGGCGCTGGTGCTGCCCACTGAAGCGCGCGACCGGCCGCATGTCTGGCGCTGGCTCGAAACGCTCGTGGCGGGCAACGGCCCGATCCGCGAACTCGTCGCCGTGGACGTGCGCGAGTCGATGGCGAATGGCGGCGGCCCCGCCTGCCTGCGGCTGCGCGTGGTGTGCGATCCCGCCACCGTCGATCCGCGCTTTCTGGTCGATCATGCCAAGCTCGACCGGATCGCCACCGTGATCGCCGCGCATTGGCCCGAGCGGGTGGATGCCGACGACCATGCCCGGCTGGGCGCCTGGCCCGCCGCGAAGCGAGCCCGCCTCGCGCTGCTGGAGGAGCTGGGGATCGATCCGGCGTCGCTCGACGCCTCCATCAAGGGTGTCGGGTTAATTGACGGGTAACCTTGTTCGTCAACGCGGAACCGGCCCGAAACCGTGGGTGGCACGGTGTGTGCTTAACCAGTTGGCATGGGAATTCGTCTGGCACGCCTGTTCGTCATCAAGACCAAGTTCGAGGCGTTCCTCGTCATCTACGGCCTTGGCGCGGGATCGATCGAGCGCGGGATGCACTATCTGCAGCAATATCCCGGCTATGGCGGCTGGGCACTGTTCGCCTGCTGCCCCGTCGCCGTCTTCATGGCCGGCGCGCGCATCCTCGACTCGGTAGAGCGCGCGGCGCTGGATTGAGCACTCGCCCGCCGCAGCGGCGCGTGGCATGATCGCGCCATGACGATCTCCGACGCCGCTCTCGCCCGAAGTGTCGCAGAGGAAGCCGGCCGGCTGCTCTGCGCGATCCGTCTGCGCGGCGATCTGGAGGGCAAGGCGCTCGGCGCGGCTGGCGACGCGGAAGCCAATGCGGCGATCCTCGCGCGGCTCCGTGCCGAGCGGCCGGGCGACCATATCCTGTCCGAAGAAGCGGGCGACGATCGGCGGCGTTGCGCGCACAGCCGGGTGTGGATCGTCGATCCGCTGGACGGCACGCGCGAATATGCGGAGGGCCGCGCGGACTGGGCGGTCCATGTGGCGCTGGCGATCGACGGTGCGGCCCAGATCGGCGCGGTGGCGCTGCCCGCGACCGGGACGGTCTTCGCGACGGACGATGCGCGCGTGCCGCATGGTCCCCTTCCCGCCCGCCCGCGGATGGTCGTCAGCCGCTCGCGCCCGCCCGAGATTGCGTTGCGGGTGGCCGAGGCGATCGGGGCGGAGACGATCGCGATGGGCTCGGCGGGGGCAAAGGCGATGGCGGTCGTGGCGGGTGATGCCGAGATCTATCTCCACGATGGCGGTCAGTTCGAATGGGACAATTGCGCGCCGGTGGCGGTCGCGCTGGCGGCGGGGTTCCACGCGTCGCGGATCGACGGCCGCCCGCTCGTGTACAATTGCGCCGACCCGCTGCTGCCCGATCTGCTGATCTGCCGCCCGGAGCTTGCGGCGCAGGTGCTGGCGGCGATCGCCGCCGGCTGATCGTTCTTGCTATGTTCCGGCGGAGTGCTATTCTCGCCGCATGGCCAGAATTCGTCCCGTCCGCGGCGCGACGCTCAACCACGCGAGCGCGCGGTTCGCCTTGCCGCGCACCGAACCGGATGGCGACTGGGCCGATGCGCGTGAGGATCTGGACGGCGCGCCGCCGCCGGTGCGCACCATGGTCACCGTGGAGCATCCGCGGACGATCATCAGCCGCAACGCCTCGCCCGACATCGGCTTCGATCGTTCGATCAATCCGTACCGTGGCTGCGAACATGGCTGCATCTATTGCTTCGCCCGCCCGACACATGCCTATCTCGACCTGTCGCCGGGCGTGGACTTCGAAAGCCGCCTGTTCGCGAAGCCGGATGCGCCCGATCTCCTGCGCGCCGAACTTGCCAAGCCCGGCTATGCGGTCGCGCCGATCGCGCTGGGCACGAACACCGATCCCTATCAGCCGATCGAGGCGGAGTGGCGCATCACGCGGGCGCTGATCGCGATCCTCGCCGAGACGAACCACCCGCTGACCATCACCACCAAATCGGATCGGGTGGTGCGCGATCTCGATCTTCTGGTGCCGATGGCGGAAAAGGGCCTCGTCTCGGTCGCGATCTCGGTGACCTCGCTCGACCGCCAGCTCGCCGCCACGCTCGAGCCGCGCGCGCCGACGCCCGAACGCCGGCTGGCGGCGGTGCGGCGCCTCGTCGATGGGGGCATCCCGACGCATGTCGCGATCGCGCCCGTGATCCCCGCCATCACCGATCACGAGATCGAGCATCTGGTCGAGCGTGCCGCGCAGGCCGGCGCACGTGGCTGTTTCTTCATTCCCGTCCGCCTGCCGCACGAGGTCGCACCGCTGTTCCGTGCGTGGCTCGACACGCATTTTCCCGATCGCGCCGCCAAGGTGATGGCGACGATCGCGGCGATGCGTGGCGGGCGGGACAATGATCCGGCCTTCTTCACGCGGATGCGCGGGAGCGGGCCCTGGGCCGAGCTGCTGCAGACGCGGTTCCGCATCGCCTGCCGCCGCCATGGGCTCAACCGCGAACGGCTGAGTCTCCGCACCGACCTGTTCCGACCGCCCACAGGGCCGCAAGGCGAACTGTTCTGAGGAACGCAGCGGGCCGACCGCTCGTTCGAGGCAGGCAGCAAGGAGTGGACATGATGACCGACCCGAACACCGCGCCGACCCCCGATCAGGATGATGAGTCCGTTACCGAGGAATCGGGTGCAGGCTACGGAAACAACGCCGAAAATGGCGGAACGGAAAAGCCTGGCGAGAACGGCATGAACAGCGACCAGCGCTGACGGTCACGCCGCGACGGGGAAGTCCTTATACTGCTCGCGCAGTGCCAGTTTCAGCAACTTCCCCGTCGCGGTATGCGGCAAGGATTCCACGAAGACCACCGCATCGGGCAGCCACCATCGCGCGACATGCCCGGCCAGATGCGCGAGCACATCGGCGTCGGTGACGGTGGCACCCGGCTTTCGCACGACCAGCAGCAGCGGGCGCTCGTCCCATTTGGGATGCGGCAACCCGATCGCGGCGGCTTCCGCCACGCCCGGACAGCCCATCGCGGCATTTTCCAGCTCGACCGAGCTGATCCACTCCCCGCCCGACTTGATGACGTCCTTGGAACGGTCGGTGATCTGCATCGACCCGTCGGGGTGCAGCACCGCCACATCGCCCGTGTCGAACCATCCGTCCGCATCGACCGCGTCGCGCTCAGCCCGGAAATAGCGCTTCACCACCCAGGGCCCGCGCACCTGCAACCGTCCCGAAGCGACGCCGTCGCGCGGCAGCGAGACGCCCGAGTCATCCACGATCCGCAGCTCGATGCCGAACGGGATCTGTCCCTGTTTGCACACCAGGTCGATCTGCGCGGTGGGCGTCATCATATCCCATTCGGGCGGCGGCGATCCGGCGGTCCCGATCGGCGAGGTCTCGGTCATGCCCCAGAGATGCGCCACGCGAACGCCCATGTTCATGATCCGCTCGATCATCGCGCGCGGTGCCGCCGAACCGCCGATCGTCACCTGCTCCAGATAGCGTGGCGCCTCGCCGGTGGCATCGATATGGCCGAACAGCGCGAGCCAGACCGTCGGCACGCCGGCCGAATGCGTCACTCGCTCGGCATTCATCAGCGCACACAGCACCGCGGCATCGTTCACCGCGGACAACACGAACGTGACGCCCGCCAGCGCGCCGGCGAACGGCAGCCCCCAGGCCGCGGCATGGAACATCGGCACCACGGGCAACGCCACCGAGCGCGACGACAGGTTCATGACCGCGGGCGCCACCTCCGCCATCGCATGAAGCAGGGTCGAGCGATGCTCGTAAAGCACGCCCTTGGGATCGCCCGTCGTCCCGCTCGTATAGCAGAGCATGCACGGATCGCGCTCGTCGCCCTCCACCCAAGCGTAATCGCCATCATGGGGCGCGAGGAACGCGTCATACCCATCGGGACCGTCACCATCGAACATCACGAAATGCTCGATCGTCGTCCAGCGGGCGCGGAGCCGTTCGACCAGCGGCGCGAAGGCGCGGTCGTACAGCAGCACGCGGTCTTCGGCATGGTTGGCGATATAGACGAGCTGCTCGTCGAACAGGCGCGGGTTGATCGTGTGCACGATCCCGCCCATCCCGATCACGCCGTACCACGCGGCCAGATGATGCGCATGGTTCATGCCCAGCGTCGCGATCCGGTCGCCCGGCTTCATGCCGAGCGTTTCGAGCGCCTGGGCCAGCCTTCTGGCGTCGTGCGCGATGCCGGCCCAGTTCGTCCGCGTCTCGCGTCCGTCGGCCCAGCGCGTGACGATCGCGCGGCTGCCATGTTCCCGCGCGGCATGATCGATCAGCCGGGGCACCCTGAGTTCGAAATCCTGCATCGCGCCAAGCATCACCATCTCCCGAGCCCGGCCGGAACCGCACCTATCCGACGAGCGCCAGCCTCGTCTGCGAGGTCTCGAGCGTCACGCCGCCGACACCGTGCAACGACTCGATATGGCCTGCAAGCTCCTCGTCGAGCCGGACGTCGCGGGCGAGCAACAGCGTGACCGTGCGGCCATCGCCAAGCGGCAGCCTTGCCCGCACCTCGCCCCGCGCCCCACGATGATCGGCGAACAGCGCCGACAGCCTCTCCAGCGCCGCCATGTCGGTCACGGTCACGGTCGCCACGAAGCGGGCGGTGTTGGCCAATCCCTCGAACGGCTGGAGCCGCTTGACCGTCACACGCGGCGTATCCTCGCCCGGCCGCCGGTCCAGCTCGACCGTGGCCAGCCCGCAGCCCCCGGCCCGCGCCGCCTCCTCCAGATCCTTGGCCACCGCATCGTCGAAACAGGTCGCGACGAACTGGCCGCTCGCATCCGACAGCTGCGCCATCATGTAGCGCTTGCCGCGCGCCGAGGTTCGCCAGCGCGCATCCTCGACCAGCACCGCCATCGTCGCGCCCGCCCGGCTGCCGTCGTCGGGGATGGCGAGTTCGGCCAGCGCGCTGAAGGCGCGGGCGCCATGCGCACGGGCGATATGCGCGTGCCGATCGACCGGATGCGCCGAGAAATAAAAGCCGAAGGCTTCCTTTTCCTGCTCCATCCGCTCGCTGAGCGTCCACCGCGCACCCGGCGGCAGCCGGATCGCGTCGCCGGCCGGCTCGCTCTCGCCGAACAACCCGCCCTGGCCGCTGACCTTCTGATCGTGGATGCGCGCCGCGATCGCCAGGATCGTCTCGGCCACGGCGTGGATGCCGGCGCGGTTCGGCTCCAGCGCGTCGAAGGCGCCCGCCGCCGCCAGCGTCTCGAGCTGGCGCTTGTTCAGCAGGCGGGGATCGACGCGCTTGGCCAGATCGTCCAGCCCGGCAAAGGGCCCATTGCTGCGTTCGACAACGAGCTTTTCCATCGCGCCCTCGCCGACCGATTTCAGCGCGCCGAGCGCGAAGCGGACGCCCAGCCCGTCGCTGGTGGGCTGCACGTCGAAATCGGCCGCGCTGGCGTTGATGCACGGTGGCAGCATGGTGACCCCCATGCGCCGCGCGTCGTCGACGAAGATGGCGAGCTTGTCGGTCTGCGCCATATCGTAGCACATCGATGCGGCGTAGAAATCGTGCGGATGGTGCGCCTTCAGCCAGGCCGTCTGATAGGCGAGCAACGCATAGGCAGCGGCGTGGCTCTTGTTGAAGCCATAGCCGGCGAATTTGTCGATCAGGTCGAACAGCGCATTGGCCTCGGCCGCCTTGATCCCGTTCACCTTCAGGCAGCCTTCGACGAAGCCCGCGCGCTGCGCGTCCATCTCCGCCTTGATCTTCTTGCCCATCGCGCGCCGCAGCATGTCCGCGCCGCCGAGGCTGTAACCCGCCAGCACCTGGGCGGCCTGCATTACCTGTTCCTGATAGACGAAGATGCCGTAGGTTTCCGACAGGATCGGCTCCAGCAGTTTGTGCGGGTAGACGATCGGCTCGGTGCCCTGTTTGCGGCGGCCGAAGCTCGGGATGTTGTCCATCGGCCCCGGCCGGTACAGCGACACGAGCGCGATGATGTCGCCGAAATTGGACGGGCGCACCGCCGACAGCGTCCGCCGCATGCCCTCGGATTCGAGCTGGAACACCCCCACGGTGTCGCCCTTCTGCAGCAGCGCGTAGACGACGGCATCGTCCCATTCGAGCGCGTCCAGATCGATCGTCACGCCGCGTTTGGCGAGAAGCTGCACGGCCTTCTGCAGCACCGACAGCGTCTTGAGCCCGAGAAAGTCGAACTTCACCAGCCCGGCACCCTCGACATATTTCATGTCGAACTGGGTGACGGGCATGTCGGAGCGCGGATCGCGATAGAGCGGGACGAGTTGCGCAAGCGGGCGGTCGCCGATCACCACGCCCGCCGCGTGAGTCGAGCTGTGCCGAGGCAGTCCCTCCAGCTTCATCGCCAGATCGATCAGGCGGCGAACCTGATTGTCGTTCGCATATTCCTTCGCGAACTCGCCCACGCCGTTCAGCGTGCGCTCCAGCGTCCAGGGATCGGTCGGATGGTTGGGGATCAGCTTGGCGAGCCGATCGACCTGGCCATAGCTCATCTGGAGCACGCGGCCGGTGTCCTTGAGCACCGCGCGCGCCTTCAGCTTTCCGAAGGTGATGATCTGCGCGACCTGATCGCGGCCGTATTTTTCCTGGACGTAGCGGATGACTTCGCCGCGCCGCGTTTCGCAGAAATCGATGTCGAAGTCGGGCATCGACACGCGTTCCGGATTGAGGAACCGTTCGAACAACAGCCCGAGCTTGATCGGATCGAGATCGGTGATCGTCAGCGCCCAGGCCACCACCGAGCCCGCGCCCGAGCCACGACCCGGACCCACCGGGATATCGTGATCCTTGGCCCATTTGATAAAATCGGCGACGATCAGGAAATAGCCGGGAAACCCCATCTGGACGATGACGTCGACTTCGAATTTCAGCCGTTCGCGATACACGTCGCGCCACCCGGCCTCGCCCTCGCCGTGAAGCGCCGCGATACGATCCAGCCGCGCCTCCAGCCCGGCGGCGGCATCGTCGCGCAGCATCTGCGCCTCGCCCGCGAGATCGCCCGCAAGCGTCGGCAGGATCGGCTTGCGATAGGGCGCCATCACCGCGCAGCGCTGCGCGACGACCAGCGTGTTCGCCACGGCTTCGGGCAGGTCCGAGAAGAGCGCCTTCATCGTGTCGGCCGGCTTCAGCCAGGCCTCGGGGCAGCTCCGCGGACGATCCTCGGTTTCGACATAGCTCGAGCTTGCGATGCACAGCATCACGTCGTGCGCATCGCCGAACGCCGTTTCGGTGAAACAACAGGGATTGGTCGCGACGAGCGGCAGGCCGCGGGCGTAGGCCAGTTCGATCAGCGCCGCCTCGGACGCCTGTTCGGTGGCATCGCCGCGCCGTGCGATCTCGACGAAGAGCCGGTCGCCGAACAGCGCCTGCAACCGATCCGCATAGGCTTCGGCACGCGCCGGCTGGCCATCCGCGAAGAGCCGCGCGAGTCCCCCCTCGCCGCCTGCCGTCAGCGCGATCAACCCGTCGCTACGCCCCTCCAGCGCCGCCAAGGAGACGTGCGCCGCCTGCTCGATCGGCCGGTCGAGATGCGCGGCCGAGACGAGCGCACACAGATTGTCATAGCCGCGCGCGTCCTGTGCGTAGAGCGCGATCCAGTCGATCGGCGCCTCGACGCCGTCGGGCATGTCGGGCCGCGACACCGACAGCATCGTGCCGATGATGGGCTGGACGCCATCCTTCTTGGCGGCGTCGGAAAACGCCATCGCGGCATAGAGCCCGTTGCGATCGGTGAGCGCCGCCGCGGGGAAACCGAGGCTCCGCGCCTGTTTCGCGATCGCCTTGGGTTCGATGGCCCCGTCGAGCATCGTGTAGGACGAAAAAATCCGAAGCGGAACGAAGCCTGCATGCATCGCTCGACCCTAGGCGCTCGCCCGCGATTCGACCAGCGTCGGAACCGGCGACCGGGCGGCCCGTTCGACGATCGACTGGAGGATGAACATGACCGAGCCACGCGACATCGCCGGACATAACGCTACCTATGCCGATGCCACCCACCCGATCGGCGCGGGTTGGGGATGGGTGCTGGCATCGGGTATCGTCTCGGCCATCGTCGGGCTGATGGCGTTCGCATGGCCCTTCTCCGCGACGATCGCGGCCACGCTCATCATCGGAGCGTTCCTGCTCGCCGCCGGGGCGGTCTCGATCGGCGCGGGAATTTTCGGGCGTGGGCATGAGGGACGGGTCTATGCCACGCTGCTCGGGATCGTGGCGCTCGTGATCGGGCTCGTCATGATCTTCGAGCCCGCGACGGGTGCGCTGTCGCTCACGTTGCTGGTGGCGATCTGGCTTGGCGCACGCGGCGCGCTGGAGCTTTATTGGGGCACGAAGTCGCGGCGTCACCGCGGCATGCTGATCGCCCTCGGGCTGGTCAATATCCTGCTTGCGCTGTTCGTGCTCGGCACGATGCCCTGGTCGGCGCTGACGCTGCCGGGATATATCCTGGGGATCAGCTTCCTGTTCGGCGGGATCACGTCGATCATCTCGGCGCTGGCACACCGCAAGGGCGCCGTGGCCTTCGCGGTCTAAAGGCTACAGCAACGCGGCGATGTCCGCTTCGATATCGGCCGGCTTGGTGGTGGGCGCGTAGCGTTTCACCACCCGCCCGTCGCGATCGACCAGGAACTTGGTGAAGTTCCACTTGATCGCTTTCGAACCCAGCAGGCCCGGCGCCGCATCCTTGAGCGCGGCGAACAGCGGGTCGACCGCCGGTCCGTTGACGTCGATCCTGGCGAAGAGCGGGAACGTCACGTCATAGGTGAGCGAGCAGAAGCTGGCGATCTCCGCCGCATCGCCCGGCTCCTGCGCGCCGAACTGGTTGCAGGGAAAACCAAGTACGGTGAAGCCTTGGGGTGCATATCTGCGGTGCAGTTCCTCCAGCCCGGCATATTGCGGCGTGAACCCGCATTTGGACGCGGTGTTGACGATCAGCAGCACCTTGCCCGCGTGGGCCTGAAGGCTCACTGGATCGCCACGCGCGCCTTTCACCGTGAATGCGGTAACTGCCGTCATTCGTGCCTCCGCAGCAACCCCTCCAGATTGCGCCGCACCTGCGGCCATTCGTGGGCGAGGATGGAATAAACCACACTGTCGCGCGAGGCGCCGTCGGGCGTCACCATATGGCCGCGCAGCACGCCGTCCATTCGAGCGCCCAGTCGCTCGATCGCGGCACGGGACGACCGGTTGAGGAAATTGGTTCGCAGCTGCACGCAGCGGCAGCCAAGAGCATCGAAGGCGTGGCCGAGCAGCAACCGCTTGGCGTCGGTGTTGACGCCGGTGCGCTGCACGGCGCGCGCATAGACGGTGCCACCGATCTCGAGCCGGCAATGCGCCTCGGCCATCCGCATGAAGCGGGTGACGCCCACCACGCGACCGTCACGATCCACCACCGTGAACGGCAGCGCCCGTCCAGCCCGCCGTTCGCTTTCCAGCCGATCGTACCAGTCTTCGATCGTCGCCGCGTCGGGAACGATTGTCGCGAACACGTCTTCGAGCCCGACCGCGAAGGCCGACACGATCGCATCCCGGTCCGCTCGCTCAAGAGGCCGCAGCGTGACGTGGCGGCCGATCAGCGTCGGCGTTTCGCGCCAGTCGCTCATGCCAGCACCCCCTCGTGCAGGCGCACCACCCGGTCCATCTTCGCCGCCAGCCGTTCGTTGTGCGTCGCCACCAGCGCGGCGGAGCCTTCCTCGCGGACGAGGCGCAGGAACTCGGCCAGCACGAGATCGGCGGTGTGTTCGTCGAGATTGCCGGTCGGCTCGTCCGCCAGCACCAGCGCGGGGCGGTTGGCGAGCGCGCGGGCCACCGCCACGCGCTGCTGCTCGCCACCCGAGAGCTGGCTCGGCCGATGCGTGAGCCGGTGGCCCAACCCCAATTGCGTCAGCAGGTCGCGGGCGCGCGCATCGGCCTCCCCGCGATCCACGCCCTTGACCATCTGCGGCAGGACCACATTCTCGGTCGCGTTGAAGTCGGGGAGCAGATGGTGGAACTGATAGACGAAGCCGAGCGAGTCCCGGCGCACCACGGTGCGGCCATGCGCATCGAGCTTCGCCGCCTCGGCGCCAGCGATCCGGATCGATCCCTCGAAGCCGCCCTCGAGCAGGCCGACCGCCTGGAGCAGCGTCGATTTGCCCGAGCCCGACGGGCCGAGCAGCGCCACGATCTCGCCCGCGCCGACCGACAGATCGACACCGCGCAGCACGTCGATCCGCTCGCCACCCTGAACGAAATGCCGCGCGAGACCGGCGGTCTGCAGGACGGACGCTCTCGCTTCATTCATAACGCAGCACCTGAACGGGATCGGTGCTCGCCGCCTTCCACGCCGGATAAAGCGTGGCCAGAAAGCTGAACCCCAGCGCCATCAGCGTGATGACCAGCACCTCGACCGGGTCGGTCTTCGACGGCAGCTCGGTAAGATAGCGGATCGAGGGATCCCACAAATTCTGGCCGGTGACGAACTGGACGAAATTCACCACGCCCTGCCGGTAGAAGAGGAACACAAAGCCGAGCCCCAGCCCCGCCACCGTGCCGAGCGCACCGATCGTGGTGCCCACCACCATGAAGATCCGCATCAGTCCGCCGCGCGTCGCGCCCATCGTGCGCAGGATGGCGATGTCGCGCGTCTTGGCGCGCACCAGCATGATGAGCGACGACAGGATGTTGAACACCGCGACCAGAATGATGATCGACAGCACGGTGAACATCGCCACCCGCTCGACCGCCAGCGCCTCGAACAGTTGCGCGTTCATCGCCCGCCAATCCTGGATCACCGCACGACCGCCGAGCTTGGGCGCGAGCGGCGCGAGGATCGCACCCACGCGATCGGGATCGACCGTGTTCACCTCGACCATGCCGGCAGCATCGCCCATCAGGAGCAGCGTCTGCGCATCCTCGATCGGCATCACCACATAGGCTTTGTCGTAATCGTACACGCCGATCTCGAAGATCGCGCCAACGGTATAGGTGATGATCCGCGGCACCGTGCCGAAGGGCGTCGTCTGGCCTTGCGGGCTGATGAGCGAGATTTCGCTGCCGACTTCGGCGCCCAGGGACTCGGCGAGGCGGGATCCGATCGCGATCCGGCCGCTGCCCGGCGTGATGCTGGCGAGGCTGCCCATCACCACCTTGCTCTGAATCGTCGAATTGTGGCGGATGTCGTCGACGCGCATGCCGCGCACCAGCACCGCCTCGACGCGGCCGTTATAGGTCGTCATCAGCGGCTGCTCGATCAGCGGCACCGCCGAGGTGACGCCCGGCGTCGCCTTGGCCTGCGCCATGATCTCGCGCCAGTCGGGCAGACGACCGCCCACACCCTGGATCACCGCATGGCCGTTCAGGCCGACGATCTTGTCGAACAGTTCGGCGCGAAAGCCGTTCATCACGCTCATGACGATGACGAGCGCGGCGACGCCGAGCATCACCGCGACGAGGCTGATCGAGGCGACGAGGAAGATGAACGCCTCGCCCTTGCCCGGCAGCAGATAGCGCCGGGCGATCATCCGTTCGTAGGAGGAGAGGATCATGCGCATGGCCCTAGGGGGTGGCGCCGGTGCTGGCAACCATGGCGCCATGTTGCCGAATCGTCACAGCCTTGTCGCAATCGTTCCCCGGATGTCACAAGGCCGATGACAAGCGGATCGGCCTGACCTAGCACGATGTCACTGACACACAGGCAACGGCCGTGGTTCGGGGAAAGCCTTCAGCGCCGCTCGAAGAAGCGTGCTGCGGAGGTGGAACTAAGGGGGCTGACGAGCGATCGTCACGCAGGCGCCCGGATCGGAAACGGTCCGGGCGTTTGCTTTTGCGTTGCTTGCGCCGCGACCGGCTATGCCTCCCGACATTTGATTGGGACAAGACGCGCGCAGCGTGCCGTTTGCCGGGTTCCGCGCGTGTAGGACAACCTCGTCAGAACGACCGCGAGATCGTCATTCCATAGGTGCGCGGATCGCCGGGCTGGCCGACCACCAGGCCGGTGCTGCCAGATTGGAGCGCGAGCACGTCGTAATAATTCCGGTCGAACGCGTTGCGCACCCAGCCGAAGACGTTCCAACTCTCGCGCGCCTTAAAGCCCAGGCGGAAGTTGCTGAGCGCATAACCGCGAACATCGGTGTAGAGCGACTCGGACGGGTTGGACGAGAAGCCCGACCGGTAATTGCCGTCGTAACCGACATAGAATTGCCCATCGAGCCCCGCGACGCGTGCCGGCAGGTCGTATTCCGCACCATAGGAGAACGCCCATTTGGAGACGCCGGGCAGCCGCTGGCCCGAGATGTCGCAATTCTGCGGGCTGATCCCGCCGGGGGTGCCGGGTGCGCTCGCCGCCTGCCCCGCCGCCGCGATCGTGCCGCCGCTCAGCTCGGGCGGGCAAGGCGCATCGACGAACTTGACGTATTTCGCATCGGTGAAGGCGCCATTGGCATAGATGTTGAGCCGCGAATTGATCCGGAACGCCGAGTCGGCCTCGATCCCCCGCGTGCGCACCTTGCCCGCATTGGCGAGATAGCCGCGCAGCACGCCCAGCTGGCCGTTGGTGACGGTCGCCTGATAATCGGTGATCTCCGTCCAGAAGCCGGCGAGGTTCACGGTCGCGCGGCGATCCAACACCTGGGTCTTCAGCCCCAGCTCGTAATGGTTGACCTTTTCGGGCTTCACCGTCGCCGCCGTCAGGATCGGCGCGTTGTTGGCGTCGAGCGGCAGGCCCGACAGGTTGATCCCGCCCGATTTGTAGCTGCGCGCATAGGTCGCATAGGCATGGATGTCGGGTGTCACCGTATAGGCCGCGGTGATGTCGCCCGAGACGTTCCAGTTATGGAAGCGCGGATCGTAATTCTGCGGGGAGAGCACGCCGCACTGGTCCTTCACCACCGCGCTCGCCGCCTGCGCGGCGGCGGAGCAACTGAGCGTCGCCCCCGTCCCCGTCGTCACGACGGAGAGATACTGGCCGGTCTTCTCGTCGTAATTGAACCGCAGGCCGGGCGCGATCTGGAACCGGTCGGTAACGTGCCAGGTGAGCTTGCCGAACAAGGCCGCGCTGGTGTTCCGGAAACCGATCGCGTTGCGAGCGGTCAACCCGTTCAGTACCGCCGGGTTGCGTCCGTCCGCGCTCGTCGGGTTGAGCAGGAAGGCGCTGGCCGCGGGGCCCTGAACCTGAAGCCCCTGCGTGTCGATCGTCTGATAGAAATAGAAGGCGCCGAGCGTGTAATCGAGCCGGTGCTTGCCGTTTGACCCGATGCGCAACTCCTGGCTGAACTGTTCCTGCTGCGACGGATTGGCGGATACGGTGGTGATCGGCAGGCCGATGAAGTCGCGGTCGTTGGAAGGATCCCAGTTCCAGAACCGCCATGCGCTCACCGAGGTGATCGTCGCCCCGCCCAGATCCCAATTGGCCACCAGCGACGTGCCGCCGAGCGACTGTTTCGCGCGCAGCGGCGTGTCGACGTCGGTCAGCCGATCGAACGCGTCGGTGGAGGGGACGGCATAGCCCTGCGCCGCCGCCAGCGCGGCATATTGCCGGTTGAGCGGGCGCTGCGTGGCCCCCGTGCGGACATAATATTGGACGCAGCAATTGGGGTTTTGCCGGTTGTAATCGCCATAGAGCGTCAGATCGAGATTGGGCGCGGCCTGCCACAGCAATTGGCCGCGAAAGCCCAGATTGTCCTGGCTGTTCAGATGCTGATCGGTGCGGACATTGTCGATGGTCCCCTCGCGCGTGGTGACCGAGGTGGACAGGCGGATGGCCAGCTTGTCGTCGATCAGCGGCCCCGAGACCGAGGCCTTGCCCTGGAAGAAAATATAATTGCCGCCGCTCAGCTCGATCCGCGCCTCAGGCTCGAAACTGGGCTTGCGCGTCGTGATGTTGATCGCGCCCGCCGTCGTGTTCTTGCCGTACAGCGTGCCCTGCGGCCCGCGCAGGATCTCGATCCGCTCGGTATCGGTGAAGTCGAACGTCGCCGAGGCGATCCGGCTGTAATAGACCTGATCGACATAGATGCCGACGCCCTGTTCGATCCCGTCATTGGTGAGGCCGAAGGGCGATCCGAGGCCACGGATGTTGGCGGAGGAGTTGCGCGGGTTGGTCGAATAGAATTGCAGCGTGGGCTGTAGCTGCGTGATGCGCGCGACATTGTACGCGCCGGTCTCGGCCAGCGCCTGGCCGCCGATCACCGAGATCGCGATCGGCACGCTCTGCACCGTTTCCGCGCGGCGCCGCGCGGTGACCACGACGTCCCCGCCTCCGCCCTGCTGCGCGGTGCCGAGCCGGCCGGCCTCGTCGGGGGTGGTCTGCCCGGCGGGCGGAACGGGCGCATCTATAGCGGCGGGCGCGACCGCCTGTCCGGCGAGCAACAGGGCGAGCGTAAGCGACATCGACTTCTCCGGGAATCTCGCCCGAAACTCCATCAAATCGCTAGGCGATCAACCTGCGTGAATCTTGTTGCCGGTCAAGGCCAGCTTCATCGCCTTGAAAGCGCGTGCTTAACCGCCGCGCCGGCAGCGTCAGACCAGCCGGCTCTGCTTCACCGCCGCGGCGACGAAGCTGGCGAACAGCGGATGCGGATCGAACGGCTTCGACTTCAGCTCGGGGTGGAACTGCACGCCGACGAACCAGGGATGGTCGGGCCGCTCGACGATTTCAGGCAGCGTGCCGTCGGGCGACATGCCGGAAAAGACGAGCCCGCCCTGCTCCAGCGCCTCGCGATAATGGGTGTTCACCTCGTAACGGTGACGGTGGCGTTCGGAGATGGCGGTGTCGCCATAGATCGACGCCACGACGCTGTTGCCCGCCAGCCGCGCGTCATAGGCGCCGAGCCGCATGGTGCCGCCCAAATCGCCTTCCTCGGCGCGCTTCTCGAGGCCGGTGCGGCCCATCCATTCGGTGATGAGGCCGATCACCGGCTCGCTCGTCGGGCCGAATTCCGTGGACGAGGCGTCCGCGATGCCGGCCAGATCGCGCGCGCCCTCCACGCATGCCATCTGCATGCCGAAGCAGATGCCGAAATACGGGATCTCGCGTTCGCGCGCGAAACGGACGCTGGCGATCTTGCCCTCCGCGCCGCGCTCGCCAAAGGCGCCGGGCACCAGAATCGCGTCGCACGGCTCCAACTGGGCGGCGATGTCGTTGCCCGCCGCCTCGAACAGCTCGGCGTCGATCCAGCGGATATTGACCTTCACCTTGTTGGCGATGCCGCCATGCACGAGCGCTTCGTTGAGCGACTTATAGGCGTCCTGCAATCCGACATATTTGCCGACGACGCCGATCGTCACCTCGCCCTCGGGGTTGGTCAGCCGATCGACGATGTCGGACCAGCGCGACAGATCAGGGGCACCCTGCGGCTCGATCCCGAAGGCGCGCAGCACCTCCGAATCGAGGCCCTCGGCGTGATATTGCAGCGGCACCGCATAGATGCTCTTCGCATCGAGCGCGGGGATGACCGCGCTTTCGCGCACGTTGCAGAACAGCGCGATCTTGGCGCGTTCGGAGGCCGGCAGCGGATGTTCGCAGCGGCACACCAGCACGTCGGGCTGAACGCCCAATGCGGCGAGCTCACGCACCGAATGCTGTGTCGGCTTGGTCTTCAGCTCGCCCGCCGCGGCGATATAGGGAACGAGCGTGACGTGGATGCTGATGGCGTTGCCGCGCCCCTCCTCGTTCTTCAACTGGCGGATCGCCTCGATGAAGGGGAGCGATTCGATGTCGCCGACGGTGCCGCCGATCTCGCACAGCACGAAATCCAGATCGTCCGTCTCAGCGCGGGCAAAGGCCTTGATCGCATCGGTGACGTGCGGGATCACCTGGACGGTCGCGCCCAGATAGTCGCCGCGCCGCTCGCGTTGGATGATCTGCTGGTAGATGCGGCCCGAGGTCACGTTGTCGCTCTGGCGCGAGGGCACGCCGGTGAAGCGCTCGTAATGGCCGAGATCGAGATCGGTCTCCGCGCCGTCGTCGGTGACGTACACCTCGCCATGCTGATACGGACTCATCGTGCCCGGATCGACGTTCAGATAGGGATCGAACTTGCGGATCCGGACGCGGTAGCCGCGTGCCTGGAGAAGCGCGGCGAGCGATGCCGCCATGAGTCCTTTGCCGAGCGACGAAACCACGCCGCCGGTGATGAAGATGTACCGGGCCATGGGAGGAGTCTCGTAGCGTGTGTTGGGGACGAACGACAAGCGCCCGCGGATCGCACGGGCGGCTTTATCGGCGAATGGGTGGGTTTAACGGGCGAGCGGGACCGCGGAATTGTCGGCGGGCGCCGTCGTCGGAGCCGCGCCGGGCGCCGTCTGCTGCACCGCCGGACGGGTGCGGGCAAGCGACGTGTCGATCGTGTTGATGCTGCCGCGGTGAGTCGCCGCTAGCATGGCGAGCAGGATGGAGAGGCCGATGAACAAGGCCGCCAGCACCGTCGTCGCGCGCGTCAGGAAATCCGCCGCACCGCGTGCCGACATCAGCCCCGACGGGCTGCCGCCCATGCCAAGTCCACCACCCTCCGAACGCTGCATGAGGATCACCGTGACGAGGCCTGCGGCGATCAGGGCATGGACGACGAGAAGGAAGGGGAACAAGCGGCACATCCCAATTGGCGCGGGGGTCTCCCGCGGCGACGAAGGCCGGCACATAGGCCAGCGCGCCGCGACGATCAACCGCGCTCGCCCGCACACGCCGATCGCAATTGACCGGCGGCGCCACGAAACTCGCGGGACGGGCGGGCGTTATGACCGCGTAATGACGCCCATATCTCTCACAGCCAACGGCGGATCGAATTAGTGGCATCCACCATCGCCTCCACCGCTGCCGGTGCGCTATCGACCTGGATGACGGCGCTGGTCGACTATGTCCGGTCGGGCGAGCCCGATCTCACCAATCGCCAGATGGCGCTGTTGATGGTCGTGTATCTCGATCCCGGCCCGCATACGGTGCGCGGCCTCGCCCGCGCGCTGAACGTCTCGAAACCCGTGGTGACGCGTGCCTTGAACAGACTGGGTGCGCTCGGCTATCTGCGCCGCCAGCGCGACGACCGCGACAAGCGCAACATCTTCGTCGCGCGCACCGAAGAAGGGGCAGATTTTCTTGAAGAGTTCGGGCATTTCATCGGCGAAGGCGATGCCCCCGTCGCCCGAACCGCCCGCGCGTAGGCGGTTCGCGCTGACGGGGCGTTCGGCCGTGCTCGATCCCCTCACCCATGCGGTGCGCCCCGATATCGCCGACGTGCGGCTGGCGGAACGCGTGTTCGCGCCGCATTATGCTGAGGCGATGGCGCGGCCCGTCGTCTGCGATTGCCCGTTGCGTGCCACGCCTGAGACTGATTCGGCGACGCTGGCGGTGCTGGCCAAGGGAGACATGATCGACGTGCTCGACATTTCGGGATCGCACGCCTGGGGCATAGCCACCGCATCGGGGCTGGTCGGCTATGTCGACCTGACCGCGCTCGATCGGATCGCATCATGAGTGCCAGCGTGTTCATCGACGGCGCCGCGGGCACCACGGGCCTGGAGATCCGCGAGCGGCTTGCTGGGCGCGCGGGCGTCGCGCTCATCACCATCCCCGACGATCGCCGCAAGGATGCCGCGGCGCGGCGCGAGGCGCTGAACGACGCCGATTTCGTGATCCTCTGCCTGCCCGACGACGCCGCGCGTGAGGCGGTGGCGCTGATCGACAATGGCCGCACCCGCGTGATCGACGCATCGAGCGCGCACCGCGTTGCGCCAGGCTGGACCTATGGCTTTCCCGAACTCGAGGCCGATCAGGCCGAGCGCATCGCTGGATCGGCGCGGGTCACCAATCCGGGCTGCTGGCCCAGCGGCTTCCTCGCACTCGTCCGCCCGCTGGTGCGTGCGGGGCTGGTGCCCGCGGACTGGCCGCTCGTCTATTCGGGCGCGTCGGGCTATTCGGGCGGCGGCAAGGCGATGATCGCCGAATTCGAGGGCGGCGAGGCGGCCACCGGCTTTCGCGCCTATGGCCTTGGCCTAACGCACAAGCATCTGCCCGAGATGCGCGACCATGCCGGCCTCGCGCACCCGCCTATCTTCCTCCCCGCCGTCGCCGCCGCCTATCGCGGCATGCTGGGCGAGGTGGGGCTCGCGCTCCACGGCCTGCCCGGCGCGCCGACGATCGGGGCGATCGACGCAGCGCTGCGCACGGCCTATGCCGATGGGGGCGTCGTCCGAGTGGCGGAGGCGGGTGACACGGCTGCGGTGCGGCTGGAAGAGGATGCGGGCACCGATCGGATGACGTTGCGCGTGTTCGGCAATCCGGGCAGCGGCCAGGCGCGGCTGATCGCCACCTACGACAATCTCGGCAAGGGCGCCGGTGGCGCCGCGGTGCAGAATCTCAACATCATGGCCGGGCTCGATCCACTGGCCGGCCTCGTCCTCTGATTCCCCGTCCACCGATTCCGGTCCAGACCCAAGGAAGCCTTATGCCACGCAATACCGTAGCCAAGCTGCTCCTGTTCGGCGCGACCGGCGATCTCGCGCAGCGCATGCTGCTGCCGTCGCTCTATGGCCTCCATGCCGACGGCCTGCTGCCCGACGCGCTGACGATCACCGGATCGGCGCGCTCGGATTATGACGACGCCAGCTACAAGGAGTTCGCCAAGAAGGCGCTCGACCAGTTCCTGCCCGACGATCGCAAGGACGAGAGCGCGCTCGGCACCTTTCTCGACCGGCTGCAGTTCCAGCCGATCGACCTGTCCGACCCGAACGGCTTCCAGCCGCTCGCCGACAAGCTGGGCGACATCTCCGGCGGGCTCGCCATCTATCTCTCCACCGCGCCGTCTCTGTTCGAATCGGCCGTCGAGGGGCTGGAAAAGGTCGGCCTTGCCGGCGACACGGTGCGGATCGCGCTTGAAAAGCCCTTGGGCTACGATCTGCCGTCGAGCCAGGAGATCAACGACACCGTCGCCACCGCCTTCACCGAAGACCGGATCTTCCGCCTGGACCATTATCTCGGCAAAGAGACGGTGCAGAACATCCTCGCGATCCGTTTCGGCAACAGCTTCTTCGAGCCGGTGTGGAACGCGCGCGGGATCGACAACGTCCAGATCACGATTGCCGAGACCGTCGGCCTGGAAGAGCGCGCCGGTTATTACGACACGGCGGGCGCGCTGCGCGACATGGTGGCGAACCACATGCTCCAGTTGCTGGCGCTGGTGGCGATGGAGCCGCCCGCGAGCTTCGACGGCACCGCCATCCGTGACGAGAAGGCCAAGGTGTTCCGCTCGCTCCGGCAGATGACGTCCGAAGAGGTGCCGCACTGCACGGTGACGGGCCAATATGCCGAGGGCGCGTCCGGCGGGAAGATCGTCAAGGGCTATGTCGCCGAACTCGGCAAGCCGTCCTCCACAGAGACGTTCGTCGCCATCAAGGCGCATGTCGACAATTGGCGCTGGCAGGGCGTTCCCTTCTATCTGCGCACCGGCAAGCGCATGCCCGCGCGCCGCAGCGAGATCGCGATCCAGTTCAAGCCGGTGCCGCATTCGATGTTCTCGAACCGCGGCGGCATGCTTCAGCCCAACGTGCTCGTCATCCGCCTCCAGCCCGAGGAATATATCCAGATGCTGGTGATGGCCAAGGAGCCGGGGCTCGACCGCGACGGTATCCGCCTGAAGGAGGTGCCGCTCAACCTCAGCCTCGACAGCGAGTTCAAGGGCACGCGCCGCCGCATCGCGTACGAGCGGCTGCTGCTCGATCTGATCGAGGGCGACCAGACGCTGTTCGTCCGCCGCGACGAGGTGGAGGCGCAGTGGACGTGGATCGATTCGATTCGCGCCGGCTGGGACGCGAACGGCACCAAGCCCAAAAGCTATGCCTCGGGAAGCTGGGGCCCATCCGCCGCGATCGCGCTGACCGAGCGCGACGGGGTGACGTGGCAGGACGACTGATCCCGTTTTCGGGAACGACGAGATTGAAGGAACGCACATGACCGAGATCGAATGGTGGGATTATGACGACGCCGCCGAAATGGCCGCGGCGGTGGCGGGCGACATCCAGTTCATCATCGAGAGCGCGATCGACGCGCGCGGCTCGGCGGTGATCGCGCTGGCGGGCGGCAAGACCCCCTTCCCCGCCTATGAAAAGCTGAGCGCGGCGAAGCTCGACTGGAAGAAGGTGACGATCATCCCCGGCGACGAGCGGATCGTGCCGCTGGGCGACGCGCTGTCGAACGTCACGCAGCTCGCCAAGATCTTCCTGCCCAAGGGGGCGCGGGTGATGCCGATCGTCCCCAAGGCCGTGCCCGACTACAAGGCGGCGGGGCGTTCGGCGGACGCGCTGATGCAGGATCTCCACTGGCCGCTCGATTTTTGCCTGCTCGGCATGGGCGGCGACGGGCATACCGCGTCGATCTTCCCCGGCCCCGATTACGACGAGGCGCTGAACGGCCCCAAGGAGCGCCGTGCCTTGGGCGTGATGCCCGAGCCGCTGCCGCCCGAGGCCCCCGTCCCGCGCGTCACGCTGTCGCGCGCGGCGATCGCCTCGTCGCGGGCGCTGATGATCGCGCTGACCGGACAGGACAAACGCACCTTGCTCGAACAGGCGATCGAACAGGGCCCGTCGTCGCCCTATCCGATCGGCCGCGTTCTTTCCGAGGTGGAACTGCCGGTCGACATCCACTGGGCGGCGTGATCCACTTTCCCGTTCGCCCCGAGCTTGTCGAAGGGCTGTCCCGCCCGTAGCCAAGAAGAACGGTGCTTCGACAAGCTCAGCACGAACGGTAAGAGTGACGGCATGAATTCCGAAGTCCTGGCGGTCACCGACCGCATCATCGAACGCTCGCGGCCGAGCCGCGCGGCCTATCTCGCGCTGATCGAGCGCGAGCGCGAAAACGGCATCCGCCGCCCCAGTCTGGGCTGCGCCAACCTCGCCCATGCCTATGCCGGCACCGACGAGGACCGCGACGCCATGAAGGCGGATACGGGCATGAACATCGGCATCGTCACCGCCTATAACGACATGCTCTCCGCCCATGCGGTCTATTACCGTTATCCCGAGCTGATGAAAGTCTGGGCGCGCGAGGCCGGCGCTACCGCGCAGGTGGCGGGCGGCGTACCGGCGATGTGCGACGGCGTGACCCAAGGCTATCCGGGCATGGAGCTGTCGCTCTTCAGCCGCGACACGATCGCGCTGTCGACCGCGATCGCGCTCAGCCACGGCACGTTCGAGGGCGCAGCCCTGCTCGGCATCTGCGACAAGATCGTGCCGGGGCTGCTGATGGGGGCGCTGCGCTTCGGTCACCTGCCGATGATCCTCATCCCCGGCGGCCCGATGCCGACCGGACTGCCCAACAAGGCGAAGGCCGCGGTGCGCGAGAAGTTCGCCGAGGGGCTGGTCGGCCGCGAGGAACTGCTCGATGCGGAGATCGGCGCCTATCATTCCAAGGGCACCTGCACCTTCTACGGCACCGCCAACACCAACCAGATGATGATGGAGGTAATGGGCCTGCACATGCCCGGCGCCGCCTTCGTCAATCCGGGCACCAAGCTTCGCCAGGAACTCACCCGCGCCGCCGTCCACCGGCTGGCGCGGATCGGCGTGCGCGGCGACGATTACCGACCGATCGGTGCCTGCGTCGACGAACGCGCGATCGTGAACGCGGCAGTCGGCCTGCTCGCGACGGGCGGATCGACCAACCATCTGCTCCACGTGCCCGCGATCGCGCGCGCGGCGGGGATCGTGATCGACTGGGAGGATTTCGATCGGCTCTCGCGCGCGGTGCCGCTGATCGCGCGCGTCTATCCCAACGGATCGGCCGATGTGAACGGCTTCGAGGCGGCGGGCGGCATGCCCTATGTGATCCGCGAGCTGCTCGGCAGCGGCCATCTGCACGGCGACATCCTGACCGTCGCCGGCGACGGGCTGCCGGCCTATGCCAAGACCGCAGTGATCGACGGCGACACGCTCGGCTGGCGCGATACACCCGACAGCGGCGACGAGACCATCCTGCGCCCCGCCGCGGCGCCGTTCTCGGCGGATGGTGGGATGCGCATCCTGGCAGGCAATATCGGCCGCGCCTGCATCAAGGTCTCCGCGGTCGAGCGCGAACGCTGGGTGATCGAAGCGCCGGCTGCGGTCTTCGACGATCAGCTCGATGTGCTGGAGGCGTTCAAGGCGGGCAAGCTCGAACGCGATGTCGTGGTGGTCGTCCGCTTCCAGGGGCCGCGCGCGAACGGCATGCCCGAGCTTCACAAGCTGACGCCGGCACTCGGCGTGTTGCAGAATCGCGGCTTCAAGGTGGCGCTGGTCACCGACGGGCGGATGTCGGGCGCCAGCGGCAAGGTGCCGTGCGCGATCCATTGTTCGCCCGAGGCGCTGCTGGACGGCGCGATCGGCCGGATCCGCGACGGCGATCTCATCCGCGTCGATGCGGAGAACGGCACGCTGGAGGCGCTCGTCGACCCGGCCGAATGGGCGGCGCGCGTGCCGGATGCGGCACCGGGGGCCGCCGAGGGCATGGGCCGCGAGCTGTTCGGCCTGTTCCGCGGACTTGCCGACGAGGCCGAGAAGGGCGCATCGGCGGTGCTGGCTGCCGCTGGGCTCTGAACCGCACGCCCAAGGGAACGAAGGGAACGCAGATGGACGTCGTCGCAGCGGATATCGGGGGCACGCACGCACGCTTCGCCATTGCCGAGGTGGAGAATGGCAAGGTCGTCCATCTGGGCGAACCGGTGACGCTGAAAACCGCGGATCATGCGAGTTTGCAGACCGCGTGGGAGGCATTCCATTCTACACAAGGCGGCCGACTGCCGCGCGCGGCGGCGATCGCGGTCGCCTCGCCGATCACCGGCGACGTGATCCGGCTGACCAACAACCCGTGGATCATCCGCCAGTCGCTGATCCACGAGCGGCTTCACGCCGACACCTATGTCGTCGTCAACGATTTCGGCGCGATCGCCCATGCCGTCGCGCAATTGCCCGAAGGGGATTTCGAGCATCTCTGCGGCCCCGATACGCCGCTGCCGTCCAAGGGCGTGACCACCGTCTGCGGCCCTGGCACCGGGCTTGGCGTCGCGCAGGTGCTGCGGCGGCACGACCGCTACGAAGTGCTGGAAACCGAGGGCGGGCATATCGACTATGCCGCGCTGGACGGCATCGAGGATGCGATCCTTACGCGACTGCGCAAGACCTTCACGCGCGTGTCGGCCGAGCGAATCGTGTCGGGGCCGGGCATCGTCGCGATCTACGAGACGCTCGCCGAGATGGAGGGCCGCCCGGTCCACAGCCGCGACGACAAGACGATCTGGACCGAGGCGCTGGAGGGCACCGATTCGATCGCGCTCGCAGCGCTCGACCGCTTCTGCCTCGCGCTCGGCGCGGTGGCGGGCGATCTCGCGCTGGCGCATGGCGCGCGTGGCGTCGTGATCGCGGGCGGGCTCGGGCTGCGCATCAAGGACCGGCTGATCCGTTCGGGCTTCGACCAGCGGTTCCAGGCCAAAGGCCGCTTCCAGACGCTGATGGCGGCAATCCCCGTCAAGCTCATCACGCATCCGCAGCCCGGCCTGTTCGGCGCGGCCGCCGCCTTCGCCCAGGAGCATACGCAATGACCGACATCGCCGACATCATGCGCACCAGCGCCGTCATCCCCGTGCTGGTGATCGACGACGCCGCCACCGCGCGACCGCTCGCCGAGGCGCTGGTCGCCGGCGGGCTGCGCGTGCTGGAGGTGACGATGCGCACGCCCTGCGCGCTGGAAGCGATCGCCGAGATGAAAAAGGTGGAGGGCGCGATCGTCGGCGCAGGCACCGTGGTGAACCCGGAGCAATTCCGCACCGTGCATGACGCAGGCGCCGAATTCATCGTCTCGCCCGGCCTCACCGAGCGGCTGGCCGCGCCGATCCTCGAAAGCGGCATTCCCTATCTGCCGGGCATCGCCAATGCCGGCGACATCATGCGCGGGCTGGATCTGGGCCTTACCAACTTCAAATTCTTTCCGGCCGAGGCCAGCGGCGGGCTGAAGGCGCTGAAGGCGCTCGCCGCGCCCTTCTATCAGTGCAGCTTCTGCCCGACGGGCGGGATCACCGAAGCCTCGGCGCCCGAATGGCTGGCGTTCAAGCCGGTGCGCTGCGTCGGTGGAAGCTGGGTGACGGGCGGCACCATGGCCGAGGTGGAGATGAAGGCGCGCGCGGCGAACGCCCTGCGGGGCTGATCGCCGGGCATCGCTCCGGTCACATCTCGCCGCGGGCGTGGCGGATCGCGTACCATTTCTTCACATTGGCATTATGCTCGGCCAGCGTGTCGGCAAAGACATGGCCGCCGGTGCCATCCGCGACGAAGTACAGCGCCTTGGACGTGCCCGGATCGAGCACCGCGTCGATCGACGCGCGGCCGGGATTGGCGATCGGCCCCACCGGCAGCCCGGCGCTGGCATAGGTGTTATAGCCGTTCTTGGCCTGCAATTCGGAGCGCAGGATGCGGCGGCCGAGCGGACGGCCCTTGGTGATCGGATAGATGACGGTCGGGTCGGCCTGAAGCGGCATGCCGATGCGCAGCCGATTGCCATAGACGGCGGCCACCATGCGGCGTTCGGCGGGCTTACCCGTTTCCTTTTCCACGATCGAGGCGAGGATGATCGCCTGGCGCGGCGTCGTCACCGCGATGCCCGGCTTGCGCCTCGCCCAGGCGGCCTTGAGATAGACGTCCATCGCGCGCTGCATCCGCGTCACCACCGACGCACGCGTGTCGACGCGCGCGAAGGCATAGCTGTCGGGCAGGATCGATCCCTCGGCGGGCACCGCCACCGGCCCGACCAGGCCATCGGCCTTCATCAGCGCGTCATGGACCAGCACAGAGGGGTAGCCCTCGGGCACCACCACCAAGCGCTGCACCGTTTTGCCGCCCTGAAGCAGGCTGAGGATGTCCGATTGGCTCAGATGCGCCGGGATGCGGTATTCGCCCGCCTTGATCGGCGCGCCCGATCCGAACACGCGGGCGAGCAGGCGGAAGCGCGTGGCGGAGCGGATCGCGCCCGCGCGTTCGAGGTCGCGCGCGGCCCCGGCCAGCGTCGCGCCCTCGGGCACGCTGACGGTCAGGGTGCGCGGTGCCGGGCCCGCGCCGCCCCAGCCGTGAATCATCAGGAACGCCGCCACGAGGACGGCGATCGCCGCGATCAGGCCGAAACAGCCGAGCCTGCGCACCGGCCTAGAGCGCCCGCATCACCAAAGAGGCGTTGGTGCCGCCGAAGCCGAACGAGTTGTTCAGCACCGCACGGACCTCGCGCTTCCTGGCGACGTGCGGCACCAGATCGATGCCTTCGGCGCCCTCCGATGGATTGTCGAGGTTGAGCGTCGGCGGCACGATCTGGTCGCGCATCGCCAGGATGCAGAAGATGCTCTCGACCGCACCGGCCCCGCCGAGGAGATGGCCGATCGCCGACTTGGTCGAGCTCATCGACAGGCCGCCGACCGCATCCCCGAACAGCCGCTTGACCGCGCCGAGCTCGATCATGTCGGCCATCGTCGACGTGCCATGCGCGTTGATGTAGTCGATGTCGGATAGCGCCAATCCCGATTTGCGCATCGCCATCTGCATCGACCGGTACGCACCCGAACCCTCGGGCTCGGGTGCGGTGACGTGATAGGCGTCGCCGGACAGGCCGTAGCCGACCACCTCGCAATAGATCTTGGCGCCACGGGCCTTGGCGCGCTCATATTCTTCCAGCACCACCACGCCCGCGCCCTCGCCCATCACGAACCCGTCGCGGTCGCGGTCATAGGGGCGGCTGGCCTGTTCGGGCCGATCGTTGAAGCTGGTGTTGAGTGCGCGCGCCGCCGCGAAACCGGCGATGCCGAGCGGGCACACCGTGCCCTCCGCGCCGCCCGCCAGCATGACGTCGGCATCGTCCATCGCGATCATCCGCGCGGCATCGCCGATCGAATGCGCTCCGGTCGAGCAGGCCGTGACCACCGCGTGGTTCGGCCCCATCAGCCCGTATTTGATCGAGACCTGACCCGAGATCAGGTTGATGAGACGGCCATGGACGAAGTGCGGGCTGACGCGCTTGGGCCCCTTTTCCGCCAGGACGAGCGATTCGCTCTCGATGCCCGGCAGGCCGCCGATGCCCGATCCGATCGAGCAGCCGGCGCGGAAGCGCTCGGCCTCGGTCATCTCGGTCAGGCCCGCATCCTCCAACGCCTGGCCGGCGGCGTCGATGCCGTAGATGATGAACGGATCGACCTGCCGCTGGATCTTATGATCGACGCGCTTGTCGGGATCGAAGCCGTAAGGATGATCCGCCGGCTTGACCTCGCACGCGATGGTGCATTTCTGGTCCGACGCGTCGAAACGGGTGATGGGCCCGGCGCCCGATTTGCCGGCGATGATGTTCGCCCATGCCGTCTCGACGTCCGCGCCGAGCGGAGTCACGAGGCCCAATCCGGTTACGACAACGCGCCGCATCTCACTCTCCAGTTTCCATAAACGAAACGGCTCCCCGCACCGGTAGACCCGGACGGGAAGCCGTTCGATCCAGCCCGATAGGCAGGATCACCCTGTTGGGTTTGGCCGTGCGCCAGGTCTTACGACTTGTGCTCGTCGATATAGGTGATCGCGTCCTTCACGGTCGTGATCTTCTCGGCGGCATCGTCGGGAATCTCGACGCCGAATTCCTCCTCGAACGCCATGACGAGCTCGACGATGTCGAGGCTGTCGGCACCCAGATCGTCGATGAAGCTCGCATCCTCGGTCACCTTGTCGGCTTCGACGCCGAGATGCTCGACGACGATCTTCTTCACGCGGTCGGCGGTCTCGCTCATGGTCATTCCCTCTTCACGTATGGGGTGTTTCTTCGATTACCTGAACGCCCGTAGAACGGGGCCAAGGCGCGCGCAAGTATCCGCGCGCCTCAGATCATCGCCATCCCGCCGTTCACATGGAGCGTCTGCCCGGTGACGTAGCCTGCCTCGCGGCTGGCCAGATAGACGACCGCCGCGCCGATATCCTTCCCGCCGCCGAGATCGGCCGCCGGAATGCGCGCCAGTAGCGCGGCTTTCTGCGCGTCGGGCAACGCATCGGTCATGGCGGAGCGGATGAAGCCGGGCGCGACGCAGTTGACGGTGATATGGCGGCTGGCGAGTTCCTGCGCCATCGCCTTGCTCATGCCGACCAGCCCCGCCTTGGACGCGGCATAGTTCGCCTGACCCGGATTTCCCGTGGTGCCGACGACCGAGGTGATCGAGATCATCCGCCCGAAACGCGCCTTCATCATCGGCTTGGCGGCGGCGCGCATCAGCCGGAACGCGGCCTCGAGGTTGACGCGGATCACCTGGTCCCATTCGTCGTCCTTCATCCGCATCGCCAGATTGTCGCGCGTGACGCCGGCATTGTTGACGAGGATGTCGAGCCGCCCGAGCGCCGCCGCCGCGGCCGGCACCAGCGCATCGACCGCGCCGCCGTCCGACAGGTCGCACGGCAGCGCGACGTGATCCGCACCGAGCGACGCCCGAAACGCCTCCAGCTTGCCGGCATTGGACCCCGAAACCGCGAGCCGCGCGCCCTGCCCCGCCAGCGCCTGCGCGATCGCCGACCCGATCCCCCCGGACGCGCCGGTGACGAGTGCGGTCATGCCTGTAAGGTCGAACATGTCTATTCTCCGATGATCCTGTTCGCGCAAAGACGCGAAGACGCTAAGGGGTGGTATCCGTTGACGAGGCGGCGGATCCCTTCCTCGAGCGTCGCGCCGCCGAAGGTGATGAGCAAGCCCAGCGGCTGTCTGGTGAGCCTGAGATAGGTCAGAAGCTGTTTGGCATGCACAGCGCTCAACCGCACCATCGATTTGATCTCGACGAGCCGGGTTCCGCCGACGACCAGATCGGCCTCGAACACGCCGTCGAAACGCAGCCCCTCGAACTCGATCGCGATCGATCGTTGGCGCTCGACCCGATAGCCCATGCCCCGCAGCTTAGCTGCAAGCACGGCCTCATGGACGCTTTCGAGGAGACCGGGGCCGAGATCCCGATGCAGCCGCGGCGACACATCGATGACGTCCGCTGCCGCTGCCTCCAGGTCAAACATCTTGGCGTCTTCGCGTCTTTGCGCGAAAACTACAACCGAGCGATCAGTGCCTCGATGTCGTCCATCGTCACCACGCTCGTCGTCTCCACCTCGGGCGCCGTGCGCTTGACCATCGGGGCGAGCACCTTGCCGCCGAATTCGACGAAGCGCTCGACGCCGGCCGCCTGCATCGCCAGCACCGACTCGCGCCAGCGGACCATGCCCGTCACCTGCTCCACCAGCAGCCGGCGGATCGTGTCCGGGTCCGACACCGCCGCTGCGGTAACGTTGGCGAAGACGGGCACCAGCGGCGCGTTGATCCGCGCGTCGGCCAGCGCCGTCGCCATCGCATCGGCCGCGGGCTGCATCAAGGGACAGTGGAACGGCGCGGAGACGGGCAGCAGCAGCGCCCGCTTGGCGCCGTGATCCTTGGCGCTGGCGACCGCGCGGTCGATTGCGGCCTTGGCGCCCGAGATCACCACCTGGCCGGGATCGTTATCGTTGGCGACGGTGCACACCTCGCCCTCGGCGCCCGCATCCGCGATCGCCTGCGCCTTGGCGAGATCGACGCCGAGGAGCGCCGCCATCGCGCCGACGCCCACCGGCACCGCCGCCTGCATCGCCTGCCCGCGATGCTTCAGCAGCCGCGCGGTGGTCGAGAGGTCGATCGCCCCCGCCGCACAGAGCGCGGTATATTCGCCCAGGCTGTGGCCGGCGACGAAATCGGCCTTGTCGGCAAGGCGCACGCCGCCCTCGCGCTCCAGCACGCGCAGCGTCGCGATGGCGTTGGCCATGATCGCGGGCTGGGCGTTCTCGGTTAGTTGCAGCGTCTCGGCGGGACCCTCGCGCATCAGCCGCGAGAGATGCTGGCCGAGCGCCTCGTCCACCTCCTCGAACACCGCGCGCGCCACCGCGCTGGCGTCCGCGAGCGCGGCGCCCATGCCGACCGCCTGGCTGCCCTGCCCCGGGAAAACGAATGCGCGCATGACCTCTCCTGCATTGTCGTGGCGTTGCGGTTAGAGGCAATCCGCCGCGCGGGGCAATGGTTGCTTTTGCGGCCGTTCGCGTTATAGGCGCCGCTTCGGACGTGGCAGTGGCCCGTCCGTCACACGAGACGACAGCCGGAGGGGCGTGGCGCATGGGGCGTCCGTCAGCGATCGGCCAAGATATGAGGACGGGCATGGCTCTCTACGAGCACGTGTTCCTTGCGCGCCAGGATCTGGCACAGGCGCAGGTGGACACGCTGGCGGAAAACGCCGCGAAGATCATCACCGACAACAAGGGCAAGGTCGTCAAGACCGAGAGCTGGGGCCTGCGTTCGCTCGCCTACAAGATCGCCAAGAACCGCAAGGCGCATTACGTCATGCTCGAGATCGACGCACCGGGTGCGGTGGTCGCCGAGCTGGAGCGCCAGACCCAGATCAACGAGGACGTGATCCGCTACATGACCGTCAAGGTCGACGAGCTGGAGACCGGCCCGACCGTGATGATGCGCAAGCAGGAGCGCGATCGCGAGCGTCGTGGCGACCGTGAAGGTGGCCGTGACGGTGGACGCGATGGCGGCCCGCGCGGCGATCGTCCGGATCGTGGCGACCGCCCCCGTCGTGACCGTGAAGAGGAAGCCGCATAATGGCCCGTCCGTTTTTCCGCCGTCGCAAGAGCTGCCCCTTCTCCGCGAAGGACGCGCCCCGGATCGACTATAAGGACGTCCGGCTGCTCCAGGGCTTCGTGTCCGAGCGTGGCAAGATCGTTCCCTCGCGCATCACCTCGGTGAGCGCGAAGAAGCAGCGCGAGCTGGCCCAAGCCATCAAGCGCGCGCGTCATCTGGGCCTGCTGCCCTACATCGTTAAGTAAGGAGCGCCCGATATGGACGTCATTCTGCTGGAGCGCGTCGAGAAGCTCGGCGCCATCGGCGACGTGGTGAAGGTCAAGGACGGGTTCGCCCGCAACTATCTTCTCCCCAACAAGAAGGCGCTTCGTTCCAACGAAGCCAACCGCAAGGTGTTCGAGGCCAACCGCGCCCGGATCGAATCGGACAACGCCACGCGCCGCGCCGATGCCGAGAAGGAAGCCAAGGGTTTCGAGAACGCCTCCGTCACGCTGATCCGTCAGGCGTCGAACACCGGCCAGCTTTACGGCTCGGTCGCGGTGCGCGATCTGATCGAGGCGCTCGAGGCGGACGGCCACAAGGTCGCCCGTTCCGCGATCGCGCTCGACAAGCCGATCAAGGCGATCGGCGTTTACACCGTGAAGGTGGCGCTGCATCCCGAGGTCGCCGTGAACGTCAAGGTCAACGTCGCACGCTCGCCCGAAGAGGCCGAGATGCAGGCGTCGGGCGTCAACGTCATGGAAGCGATGTTCGAGAAGGACGAGGCCGGCTTCGTCGAGGATTACGATCCCAACGCCGAGCCCGGCGCGACCGCCGAAGTCTCCGGAGACGAAGCGCAGGGCTGAGCCCTTCGCCGCGTCGGACAGACATCGTCGCACACAGGGGCCGTCCGGAGCAATCCGGGCGGTCTCTTTGCGTCTGGGCCTCCGCGCATCCCGTCTCGCGGTGGGACAAAGCCGTACTCGTTGACTTCGATCAACACGATCGTTCGGAACAGGGCCGTGCGACGCTTCGTAGTGTCCGGACCCATGACCAAATCCATCACACCCTTATTCCCGTGGCGCCACGATGCGCAGGACGAACTCGAACGGATGATGCACCGGTTCGTCGATGATCGGGCCTTCCCCTGCGTCGGCGCGAAGGCGGCGCTCGCCAAGGGCACGCTCCACGTGCTCGCCTGCAACGCGATCGACAGCGCCTGGGACGATCTGCGCATCCATGACGGCCTCCTGCGCTTCGCCGAGGCGTATCGCGAGCAGCCCGCGCTCTTCCGCAGCTTCGCGGTGGTGTTCGAAGGGCCCGACGATCTGAACGAGGCCGCGTTCGAGGCCGCATTGTGGCGTCGCGTCCAGTCGCTGTCCGACAAGGATGTGTGGCGCGGGCAACCCTATGACGGCACGGTTGCGACCGATCCGGAGAGCCCGCATTTCTCGCTGAGCTTCGGCGGCGAGGCGTTCTTCATCGTCGGCCTTCACCCCAAGGCCAGCCGCCCGGCGCGACGCTTCGCGCGGCCCACGCTCGTCTTCAACTTGCACGACCAGTTCGAGACGCTGCGCGCGCAGGGGCGTTACGAGGGTATGCGCGAGAAGATCATGGTGCGCGACGAGGCGATCGCCGGCACGCGCAACCCCATGCTGGCGCGCCACGGCGAGGCGAGCGAAGCGCGGCAATATAGCGGCCGCATGGTCGGCGAAGGCTGGCGCTGCCCCTTTTCCTATTCGGGCGAGCCCTCTTGAGCGACACGGTCGAGATCCCGGAACGCAGCGGGGCGGCGTTCACGCTCGCCAAGGGCGATCTGCTGAGCGTGATCGATCCGCGCGGCGAACAGGTGTCCGACCTCCTCGCCTTCAACGCGCACGACATCGACGAGGCGATCTCGTCGGGCCGCACGCTCGATTATGCCGAAACGATCCGGCTCACGGCCGGGCATCGGCTCTATTCCAACCGCTCGTCGGTGATGCTGGAGATCGTTGCGGACGATGTCGGCCGGCATGATTTCCTGCTCACGCCCTGTTCCTACGACACGTTCCACCATTTCTATCCCGACCTGCCGCCGCATCGCGGCTGTTTCGGCAATCTGGCCGAGGCGCTGGAGCCCTACGGGATCGTGCCGGACCGAATCCCGATCGCGTTCAACTGCTTCATGAACGTACCGGTCGATGCCGAAACGGGCAAGATTTCGGTCCTGCCCCCCACCAGCAAGGCGGGTGACCGCATCGTGTTCCGCGCCGCGATGGATCTCGTGATCGGCCTCACGGCGTGCTCGGCGCCGGCCTCGAACGGCGGCAGCTTCAAGCCGATCCACTACCGCATCGATCGTGCTGATCCTGGTTAACTCTTGGTGATTAGGCCGAAAGCGGGGGGAACATCGCGTGTCGTGAAGCGCTTGAAATCAGCGACGAACACAGGAGCGACGCATGTCTCACACCCACCCCGACGATGCGCCGTTGACCGCATCCAAGGACAGCGACGCGGTCGAACGCGCCGGAGTGCTGTTTCCCGATGCGCAAGGCGACTCGATCGTCGGCCGCGCGGTGACGATCAACCGCCCCGCGGCTGAACTCTTCGCCTTCTGGCGCGACTTTTCCAATCTGGCGCGGGTGATGGAGAATGTGGAGCGGATCGACACGCTCGACGCCACGCGCTCGCATTGGGTGGTGAAGGCCCCCGGCGGCCACACCGTCGAGTGGAACGCACGCGTGACTGACGAGGCGCAGGACCGTTTCATCGCATGGACCGCCGAGGAGGGCGCCGACATCGCGAACAGCGGCCGGGTCGACTTCCGCGACGCGGGCGCCCGCGGCACCGTTGTGACCGCCACGATCCTCTACGACCCGCCCGCCGGACTGATCGGCAAGGTGATCGCCAAGATGTTTCAGCGTGAACCCGCGATCCAGGCACGCCGCGACTTGCGTCGCTTCAAGCAACTGATGGAAACCGGCGAGATCGCGACGTCTGCGCGCACCGTCGCCGAACATGAAGAGGAACTGGGCTGATGCGCGCACTTGCCTGGCATGGCCGCCATGACGTTCGCGTCGATACGGTGGACGATCCCGAGATCGTCAACCCGCGCGACTGCATCATCAAGGTGACCTCGACCGCGATCTGCGGCTCGGACCTCCACCTTTACGACGGTTATATCCCCACCATGAAGGCGGGCGACATTCTCGGCCACGAGTTCATGGGCGAGGTGGTCGAGACCGGCTCCAAATCGACGTTGAAGAAGGGCCAACGCGTCGTCGTGCCGTTCACGATCGCATGCGGAAGCTGCTATCATTGCGGCAAGCACCAATATTCGGCGTGCGACAACGGCCTGCCCGCCGACAATCAGGACATCGCGCAGGAGCTGTACGGCCAGCCGATGAGCGGCCTGTTCGGTTATAGCCACATGACCGGCGGCTATGCCGGCGGCCAGGCCGAATATGTTCGCGTGCCGTTCAGCGATGTCGGCCCGATCGTCATCCCCGATGGAATTGAGGACGACAAGGTGCTGTTCCTTTCCGACATCCTGCCCACGGGCTGGCAGGCGGCGGAATATGCGCAGATCGAGCCCGGCGACACCGTGGCGGTATGGGGTTGCGGCCCGGTTGGCCTGTTCGCGGTACAGTCGGCGTTCCTGATGGGTGCCGAGCGCGTCATCGCGATCGACCATTTCCCGCACCGGCTCGAGCTCGCCAAAGGCTTCGGCGCCGAAACGATCAACTTCAAGGAAAGCGCGGTCTATGAGGCGCTGATGGAGATGACGGGCGGAATCGGCCCCGATGCGGTGATCGATGCCGTCGGCCTGGAGGCGCACGGCCTGTTCGTCGACAATGTGATCGACCAGATCAAGGCATCGATGTTCCTCGGCACCGATCGCCCGCATTCGATCCGCCAGGCGATCATCGCCTGCCGCAAGGGTGGCCGCGTGTCGATGCCTGCGGTCTATGGCGGCTTCGTCGACAAGTTCCCGCTCGGCGCCTTCATGGAGAAGGGGCTGACGCTCAAGACCGGGCAGACGCACGTCCAGCATTATCTGCCGGGCCTGTTGAACGCGATCATGGAAGGGAAGATCGATACGACCTTCCTGATCTCGCATCGGTTGCCGCTGGAGAACGCGGCGGATGGCTACAAGCTGTTCCACGACCATCAGGATGTCGCGACCAAGATCGTGCTGAAGCCTGGTCTGGCGAAGACCAAAGTCGAAATGCCCGCTTGAGGAGAATGGATATGGCTAACAAATTCGCGATCATCACCGGGGCCTCGACGGGCATCGGCTTCGAACTGGCGACGCTCGCCGCCAAGAACGGTTGCGACATTCTCGTGGTGGCGAACGAGCCGCTGATCGATGCCGCGGCCGAGGACTTCAAGCAATTCGGCACGACCGTCACGTCGGTGAACGCCGATCTGTCGACCGTGGAAGGCGTCGACAGCCTGCTGGCCGCCACGAACGGGCGTCAGGTCGATCTGCTCTGCGCCAATGCCGGACATGGCCTCGGCCATGCGTTCCTGGACCAGAAGTTTGCCGACTGGCGTCATGTCGTCGACACCAATATCGTCGGCACGCTCTATCTGCTCCAGAAGGTGCTGCCGCCAATGGTCGCGCGCAACGAGGGCAAGGTGCTCGTCACCGGCTCGATCGCGGGCTACATTCCCGGTGCGTTCCAGGCGGTGTACAACGGCACCAAGGCCTTCGTGGACAGCTTCGTCGCCGCCATCCAGAACGAGCTGAAGGATTCCGACGGCGTCACCATCACCAATCTGATGCCGGGTCCGGTCGAGACCGAGTTCTTCGCGCGCGGTGACATGCTCGACACCTCGGTCGGCGCGTCGGACAGCAAGAGCGATCCGGCCGATGTCGCCAAGGATGGCTGGGACGCGCTGATGGCGGGCAAGGCCGCGGTCGCCTCGGGCTGGAAGAACAAGATCCAGTCGGCGATCGCGAACGTCACGCCCAACGCCATTCTGGCCGAGCAGCATCGCAAGATGGCCGAGCCCGGAACCGCGAACGACTGATACGCGTAACGTTCGAACAACAGAGGAGAAATGCCGTGAAGATGATTTTGGGCGCGATCGCGCTGATGGCGATGCCGACGATGGCCAGTGCGCAGGCGATGACCGGTACGACCTATGTGATGAAGGCGGGTGCTGGCGACCTGTTCGAGATCGAGTCCGCCAAGGTCGAGATGGCCTCCACCAAGAACGCCGATCTGAAGACTTTCGCCAATCAGATGGTGACCGATCACACGACCAGCACCAACGACGTGAAGGCCGCCGCGATGCAGGCCGGCATGAAAGTGGCGCCGCCGCATCTGAACGCGATGCAGAGCAGCGATTTGGCCAAGCTGCGCGCCGCCAAGGGCACCGCGCGTGATCGGCTGTACGTGACCCAGCAGAAGGCCGCGCATCAGCAGGCGCTGACGCTGCATCAGACCTATGCGGACAACGGCACGATCGATCCACTCAAGATGGCCGCATCGAAGATCGTGCCCGTCGTGCAGGGCCACATCGCGATGCTCCAGTCCATGTAAGGATCGGGCGGCCGATGGTCGCCCGTTCATGACGTTCCACGCGGCCGGGAAACCGGCCGCGTCCTTTATATCCGGAGACTGCCGCCATGACCGATTTCACCCCCGCTTCGCTCAACCCCGGCAATGGCGGCGAGACGCACCAGCGCAACGACGACGAGCATCCCGTGCTGACGACCAACCACGGCACGCCGATCGCCGACAATCAGAACCAGCTGAAGGCCGGCGACCGCGGCCCCGTCCTGCTCGAGGACGAGATCTACCGCGAGAAGATCAACCATTTCGATCACGAGCGTATCCCCGAGCGTATCGTCCACGCGCGCGGTTCGGCCGCGCACGGCTATTTCGAATGTACCGAGAGCCTTGCCGACATCACCTGCGCGGACCTGTTCCAGAAGAAGGGGCAGCGCACCGAGGTGTTCACGCGCTTCTCGACGGTGGCGGGCGGCGCCGGATCGATCGACACCCCGCGCGACGTGCGCGGCTTCGCCGTGAAATTCTACACCCGCGAGGGCAATTGGGATTTGGTCGGCAACAACATCCCTGTGTTTTTCATCCAGGACGCGATCAAATTCCCGGACCTGATCCACGCCGCCAAGATGGAGGCGGATCGCGGCTATCCGCAGGCGGCGACCGCGCATGATACCTTCTGGGACTTCATCTCGCTGATGCCCGAATCGACGCACATGATCATGTGGGCGATGTCGGACCGCACGCTGCCGCGCACCTTCGCGAACATGGAAGGTTTCGGCGTCCATACCTTCCGCCTCGTCAACAAGGCGGGCAAGTCGACCTTCGTGAAGTTTCATTGGAAACCCAAGGCGGGCCTGGCCTCGACGATCTGGGACGAGACAGTAAAGATCGCCGGTGCCGATCCCGATTTCCAGCGCCGCGACCTGTTCGAGCGGATCGAGCGTGGTGACTATCCCGAGTGGGAGCTGGGCCTGCAGCTCTTCGACGAGGATTTCGCCAACAGCCAGCCTTATGACGTGCTCGACGCCACGAAGATCATCCCCGAAGAGGTGCTGCCCGTCCGCATCGTCGGCAAGATGGTGCTCGATCGGTATCCCGACAACTTCTTCGCCGAGACCGAGCAGGCCGCGTTCGTGCCGAGCCATGTCGTGCCCGGTATCGGCTTCTCCAACGATCCGCTGCTGCAGGGCCGCCTGTTCAGCTATACCGACACGCAGCTTTCGCGGCTCGGCTCGGTGAACTTCCACCAGTTGCCGATCAACGCCGCCAAGGCCACCGCGAGCGGCAGCCCCTATTCTAACCAGCAGCGCGACGGCCATATGCAAATGGGCGTGCCCAAGGGCCGCGCCAATTACGAGCCGAACAGCCTGGCCAAGGCGGGCGAGCCCGGCGGGTTCCGCGAGGATCCGGACAACGGCTACAAGACCTTCCCGTCCGAGGAACAGGGTCAGAAGCTGCGCATCCGCCCCGAGAGCTTCGCCGACCATTACAGCCAGGCGCGGCTGTTCTTCCGCTCGATGGACCCGGCCGAGCAGGCGCATATCGCGTCGGCGCTTGTGTTCGAGCTGAGCAAGGTGTCGCTCGATCATGTCCGTCTGCAGATGATGGCCAATCTGCGCAACGTGGACGAAGGTCTCGCCACCCGCGTCGCCGATGGTCTGGCGATGGACCTGCCCGAGGCGTCGCCGACCGCGGCGCCGGTGATCGACATGGATCCCTCGCCTGCGCTGCGCATCATCCGCGGCCCGCTCGAGATGCACAGCCTGGAGGGCAAGACGGTCGGCATCCTGATCGCCGACGGTACCGATGCGGCGGCGTTGAACGCGGTGACGAGCGCGATCGCGGCGGCCAAGGGCCATGCCAAGATCATCGCGCCCAAGGTCGGCAAGGTGCCGCTGTCGGACGGCAGCGCGGTCGCCGCGGATGCCCAGCTCTTCGGCCAGCCCTCGCCCACTGTCGATGCCTGCGCGGTCATCCTGTCGGCCGAGGCGTGCGCGAAGCTCGTCAAGGAAGGCGCGGCGGTACAGTGGGTGATGGATGGCTTCGGCCACCTGAAGGCGATCGGCGCCAATGCCGACGCCCAGCCGCTGCTCGATAAGGCAGGCGTGGAGCCCGACGAAGGCGTCACCGATCTCGATGGCTTCGTGGAGGCGGCCAAGAAGCGTTACTGGGACCGCGAGCCGAAGGTCCGCACGCTGGCGTAAAAGCCACCTGTTCCCCGGCGGAGGCCGGGGCCCAGGTGTGGGGCGCTGATGGCGGGATACGCTCCGCCACCCCGGCCTTCTCGACTGGGCCCCGGCTCCGCTGGGGAACGACTATGTCAGGCCTCCAGCTTGCCCTGTTCCGCCATCGCCATCGCGGTGCGGTAGCAATCGTCGATATGACGGTTGCCGATCAGCTTCATCGCGCCGAAGCCGATACCCGCCGCCAGCGCCGATCCCAGCAGCGGCACATATTTCGCCGCCGAACCGGCCGCCAGCCGGATACCGACCCGCTTCAGCAGCCGGACCACGATCTCGCGCGAAATCGTCTTTCCGATCACGCTGTTGCCGAGTGTCGAGGCGAACACGAGAACCTTCTGCGCGTTCTGCGGATCGAGCTTCGCCACATGGGCGTGATCGAGTCCGAAACGCTCGCTGATCTTGGGCAGCAAGGTCGTCAGGATGCCGATATCGGCGACCATGTCCGCGCCCGGCACCGGCACCACCGACGCGCCCGCTGCCATCAGCGCACGGCGCGTGACCATACGGCGGCAATCGTCGCGGATGCGGTTCAGTCTCTCGGTCGGGGTTTCCATGCGTCTCTCCATTGCGGTGGGTCGGTCTATGCGGCTTGGCGGCGAAAAAGAAATGCTGCTCCCCATCGGCCGCCGCATCATGGCAAGACGCGCGGCATGCCCACCGCGATCCTCACCCATCTTCAGCGCCTCGAAGCCGAATCAATCCACATCCTGCGCGAGGTCGTCGCCGAGGCGGAACGACCGGTGATGCTCTATTCGGTGGGCAAGGATTCGGCGGTGATGCTGCATCTCGCGCGCAAGGCCTTCTACCCCGCGCCGCCGCCCTTCCCACTGCTTCATGTCGATACGACGTGGAAGTTCCGCGCGATGTACGATCTGCGCGACCGGATGGCGGCGGATGCCGGGATGGAGCTGCTCGTCCACCGCAATCCCGATGCGCTCGCTCGCGGGATCAACCCGTTCGACCATGGCGCGCTCCACACCGATCTGTGGAAGACCGAGGGGCTGAAACAGGCGCTCGACCTGCACGGCTTCGATGCGGCGTTCGGCGGCGCGCGACGCGACGAGGAGAAGGCCCGCGCCAAGGAACGGATCTTCTCGTTCCGCTCGGCCAACCACCGTTGGGATCCCAAAAACCAGCGTCCCGAGCTCTGGCATCTCTACAATGCGCGCAAGGCGAAGGGCGAGAGCATCCGCGTCTTCCCGATCTCGAACTGGACGGAGCTGGACGTCTGGCAATATATCCAGGCCGAGGCGATCCCGATCGTCCCGCTCTATTTCGCCGCCCCCCGCCCGACCGTCGAACGCGACGGCATGCTACTGATGGTAGACGACGACCGCTTCCGCCTCGAACCCGGCGAGGTGCCCGTCGAACGTTCGATCCGCTTCCGCACGCTCGGCTGCTATCCGCTGACCGGTGCGGTGGAGAGCGAGGCGACGACGCTGTCGCAGGTGATCCAGGAAATGCTGCTGACCACCACGTCCGAGCGCCAGGGCCGCGCCATCGACCGGGATCAGGCGGCGAGCATGGAGAAGAAGAAGCAGGAGGGGTATTTCTGATGGACCAGGATTACCGCCCCGACGCGCAGATCGCGTCCGACATCGACGGCTATCTCGCCGCGCACCGCGACAAGGCGCTACTCCGCTTCATAACCTGCGGATCGGTGGACGACGGCAAGTCCACGCTGATCGGCCGGCTGCTCTACGATTCCAAGACGATCTTCGCCGATCAGCTCGCCGATCTGGAGCGCGATAGCCGCCGGATGGGGACGCAGGGGCAGGCGATCGACTTCGCCTTGCTGGTCGACGGGCTAGCGGCCGAGCGCGAACAGGGCATCACGATCGACGTGGCGTACCGATTCTTCGCGACGCCCGCGCGCAAGTTCATCATCGCCGACACGCCGGGCCACGAACAATATACCCGCAACATGGTGACCGCGGCCTCTACCGCCGATCTGGCGGTGATCCTGGTGGATGCGCGCAAGGGCGTGCTGACCCAGACGCGGCGGCATGGCTATCTCGCGCATCTGCTCGGCATCCGGCGCTTCGTGCTCACGGTGAACAAGATGGACCTGATCGGCTACGACCAGGTTCGCTATGACGCGATCGTGGCCGAGTTCGCCGCCTTTGCCGAAAGCGTGGGGCTCGCCGGCTTCACCCCTATCCCGATCTCGGGCTTCGCGGGCGACAACATCGCCGCGCCGAGCGCGAACACGCCGTGGTATGCCGGCCCCGCGCTGCTGGCGCATCTGGAGACGGTGACGCTGGAGGACGAGACCGAGGGGCGGCCGTTCCGCATGCCCGTCCAATGGGTGTCGCGCCCCGATCTCGACTTCCGCGGGTTCGCCGGGCTCGTCGCCGAAGGGCGGATCGCGCCGGGCGACTCCATTCGCGTGCTGCCATCGGGCAAGACGTCGCAGGTCGCGCGGATCGTGACGATGGACGGCGATCTGCCGCACGCGGTTGCCGGCCAGTCGGTGACGCTGACGCTCGCCGACGAAATCGATTGCTCGCGCGGCGACGTGATCGCGGCCGCTGGCGATCCGCCGCAGGTGGCCGACCAGTTCGAAGCGACGATCGTCTGGATGGCGGACGAGCCGCTGCTGCCCGGGCGCGCCTATGCGATGAAGCTGGCGACGCAGACCGTCTCCGCGACGCTTCAGCCGCCCAAATACCAGGTCAACGTCAACACGCTCGAACATCTGGCGACGAAGACGCTCGACCTGAACGCGATCGGCGTGGCGACGCTCAGCACCGATCGCCCGATCGTGTTCGCGCCCTATGGCGAAAGCCGCGCGCTGGGCGGCTTCATTCTCATCGACCGCATCACCAACGCGACGGTGGCGGCGGGGATGCTCAACTTCTCGCTGCGCCGCGCGCAGAACGTCCATTGGCAGGCGACCGACATCGGCCGTGCGCACCATGCCGCGCTGAAGAACCAGCGCCCCGCGGTGCTGTGGCTGACCGGCCTGTCGGGTGCGGGCAAGTCGACCATCGCGAACCTGGTCGAGAAGCGCCTCGCGCTGATGAACCGCCACACCTTCCTGCTCGACGGCGACAATGTTCGGCACGGCCTCAACCGCGATCTGGGCTTCACCGACGCCGACCGGATCGAGAATATCCGTCGCGTCGGCGAGGTCGCACGGCTGATGACCGATGCCGGGCTGATCGTCGTCACCGCCTTCATCTCGCCGTTCCGCGCCGAACGGCAGATGGTGCGCGAGATGATGGCGCCGGGCGAGTTTCTCGAGATTTTCATCGACACGCCGCTGGAAGATGCCGAGGCGCGCGACGTGAAGGGCCTCTATGCGAAGGCGCGCGCCGGGCGACTGCGCAACTTCACGGGGATCGACAGCCCCTATGAGGTGCCCGAAGCGCCCGAGCTGCGGATCGACACGCGAACGACCAGCCCGGAGGCCGCGGCGCAGCAGATCGTGGAGGCGCTGCTCGGGCTCGGCTGATGTGCTAGGCGCAACGAATGACCGCTCCCCTTCCCCTCGCCGGCCTCCGCGTCCTCGAACTCGCGCGCATCCTGGCCGGACCCTGGGCGGGGCAGTTGCTCGCCGATCTGGGGGCCGACGTCGTCAAGGTCGAGCGCCCCGGCGAGGGCGACGACACCCGCCATTGGGGTCCGCCCTTCCTGAGCGCCGCGGACGGGACCGATCTGGGCGCGGCATATTATCATAGCTGCAACCGCGGCAAGCGATCCGTCGCGATCGATCTGGCGACCGACGCGGGGCAGGCTGAGGTGCGCGCGCTGGCCGACGAAGCGGATGTGGTGATCGAGAATTACAAGGTCGGCGGCCTTGTCAAATACGGCCTAGACGCCGCGGCGCTCACCGCGCGCAACTCGCGGCTGGTCTATTGTTCGGTCACGGGATTTGGCCAGACCGGCCCCTATGCGCCGCGCGCCGGCTACGACTTTATCGTGCAGGGCATGGGCGGGATGATGTCGATCACGGGCGAGCCCGACGGGCCGCCGCAGAAGACCGGCGTCGCCTATGCCGATCTGTTCACCGGCGTCTATGCGGTCGTCGCGATCATGGCGGCGATCGAGCGGCGCCACGCGACCGGCCGGGGCGGCATTATCGACATGGCGCTGCTCGACACGCAGGTGGGCGCGCTCGGCAACCAAGCGCTGAACTGGATGGCAAGCGGCGTGGTGCCGGGCCGGATGGGCAACGGTCATGCGAACCTCGCGCCCTATCAGAGCTTCCCGACCGCGGACGGCGACCTGATCGTGGCGGTGGGCAACGACCGCCAGTTCGCCAGGCTATGCGACGTGCTGGGCATACCCGACCTCGCCGCCGACCCGCGCTTCGCCACCAACCCCGCGCGCGTGACGAACCGCGCGACGCTGCTGCCGCTGGTGACCGCGCGCACCGTGCTGGCGACCAGCGCCGCCCTGCTCGCCGCGCTGGAGGCGGCGGGGGTGCCGGTGGGGCCGGTCAACCGGATCGATCAGGTGTTCGCCGATCCGCAGGTCCGCGCGCGGGCGATGGCGCTCTCCCTGCCCGAAAAGGCCGGCGGCACGCTGCCCGGGCTCGCGCCGCCGATC
This sequence comes from Sphingomonas sp. CROZ-RG-20F-R02-07, assembly GCF_022662335.1. Lineage (GTDB taxonomy): Bacteria > Pseudomonadota > Alphaproteobacteria > Sphingomonadales > Sphingomonadaceae > Sphingomonas. Next base: position 745,672 of record NZ_JAKNQJ010000001.1, read on the forward strand.
GTGATCGACGGCGAACGGATGGGATCGGGCCGCCCCTCGCCACGCCTGGGCGAGCATGCCGGCGCGGTCTGGCTGCCGCGCTAGGGATCTTTCAGGCCGAATTACCCCTCGCCATTCGCCCTGAGCTTGTCGAAGCGCCTGCGCCGCGAGCAACGGTGCGACTGCAGCGCGCGTGCTTCGACAAGCTCGGCACGAACGAAACTGGGGGAAACTCGCCGGCGTCATCCTGTGCGAGGTGCCCGCGCCCGATCAATAACCGTTGAGGCGCGCGAAGCGTTCGCGGTGATAGGCGGCGTTGCCCCACATCGTCTCCAGCACCGCCGCGCGCTTCATGTAAAGGCCGGCGTCATGCTCGTCGGTCATGCCGATGCCGCCGTGAAGCTGCACCATCTCGCGGCTGACGAGCTTCAGCGTGTCGCCCGCCACGGCCTTGGCGAGGCTCACCGCCTGATCGAGATCGGAACAGCGGGCGTCGATCGCCTCCAGCGCACCCTCCACCACCGATCGCATCAGCTCGAGTTCGGTGAACATCTTCGCCATCCGGTGCTGCAGCGCCTGGAAGCTGGCGAGCGGCTGGCCGAACTGAACGCGCGTTTTGAGATAGTCGTTGGTGGTCGCGAACGCCTGTTCCGCCATGCCCAGCATCTCGGCGGCGAGCACCGCCGTCGCGCGATCGACAATAGCGGCGGTGAGTTCGGGACCACCCAGCCGGATCGCGGGCGCAGCGTCGAAGCGCAGTTCGGCATGATCGCGCGAATCCGCCATGTGCCGCGGCGAACGGGCGACTCCTTCGCCGTCCGCCACGAGGTAGAGCCCGTCGGCCGCCGAAACCACGAACAGCGCGGCCGAATCGCCTTCCGCCACGAACGCCTTCGTGCCCGTCAGCCGACCTCCCTCGACCGTCGTCGCGAGCCGGGCCGGATCGTGGAACGGCCCCTCGTCGATCGCAAGCGTCGCGATGACATCGCCGGCCGCGATCTTCGGCAGCCATTCGGCCTTGGCGCCCGCATCGTCGCCCATCACGATCGCCGTCGCGGCCGGGCCGGTGGAGGCGAGCGGCGTGACGGAGAGATTGCGGCCAAGCTGTTCGAGCACGAGCCCCAGCGACAGATAGCCGAACGCCGATCCACCATGTTCTTCGGGAACGACGATCCCCGCCCAGCCCATCTGGCCGATCTCGCCCCAGCTGGCACTCGCGGTGTCGCCGACGTCGCGCATCCGGCGCAGCGCGGTGACGGGCGCTTCGTTGTCCGCCCATTCGCGCGCCATGTCGCGGAGCATCGTCTGTTCGTCGTTCAGAACGGCCATGTGCCTCTACCCTGTTGCGGAGTGGCGGCGGGGGGTCCGGCCAAAGCCGGCCCCCCGCCTCTCCCCTCTCCAAACCGTGAATTTACTGGTGATCGAGCATGCCGAGGATGCGCTTGGCGATCACGTTGTTCTGGATCTCGCTGGAGCCGCCATAGATCGACACCGCCTTGCCCCACAGCCAGGTGCGCGTCTGCTGGATCTCGGCGGGCGCGAAGCCCTCGCCTTCCCAGCCAAGGCCGTTCATGCCCATGATCTCGACGCCCAGTTCGGCCTTGTCCTGGATGATCCGCGCGCCGACATTCTTCATGATCGACGTGGCGGCGGACGGGCCCTGGTTCGACTTGGCCTCCAGCGCGGCGCGGCGCAGCGTCAGCATGAAGGCGCGCGTGTCCATCTCGTGGCGCACGATCCGCATGCGCAGATCGGCGTCCGCCAGCCGCCCCTGTTCGTCGGTGCCGCGATAATCCTTGGCGAGTTCGCTCACCGTCTTGCCGGTGAGCATCCGCCCGGCCGAGCCGCCGCCGCCCGACAGGCTGGAGCGTTCGTGCTGGAGCAGCCGCTTGCCGATCGTCCACCCCTCGCCCTCGCGGCCGACCAGATTGGCCTTGGGCACGCGGACATCGGTGAAGAAGGTCTCGCAAAAGGGCGACGAGCCCGAGATCAGCCGGATCGGCTTCACCTCGACGCCCGGCGCATCCATGTCGATCAGCAGGAAGCTGATGCCTTCATGCTTCTTCGTCCGATCGGTGCGGACCAGCGCGAAGCATTTGTCGGCCCATTGGCCGCCGCTCGTCCAGGTCTTCTGCCCGTTGACGACATAATGATCGCCCTGGTCTTCGGCGAACATCTGAAGCGCGGCGAGATCCGATCCGGCGCCCGGCTCCGAATAGCCCTGGCACCAGCGAACCTTGCCGGTGGCGATGCCGGGGATATGCTCCAGCTTTTGCGCCTCGCTGCCATATTCCAGGAGCGTGGGGCCGAACATCATCACGCCCATGCCGCCGATAGGGTTCCACGCGCCGATCCGCGCCATCTCCTCGGCCAGCACGCGCGCCTGCGCCCGGTCGAGCCCGCCGCCGCCATAGGCCGCAGGCCAGGTGGGGACGCCCCAGCCCTTTTCGCCCATCGCCTTGGTCCATGCCGCTTCGTCGGCGCTCGGCTCGGCCGGGCCGTCGATCGCGGACATCGCATTGTCCTTGCCCTTCAGCGCGGGCGGGAAGTTCGCGGCCAGCCACCCGCGCGCCTCTTCACGGAAAGCGTCGGTCGCGTTTGCGGGTCGGTCGAGCTCGGCGGCGGTCGCCATGGCATGTCTCCTGGGGCCGAATCCGAAGATCGGGTATGGCCGCCCATGCCACGGATCGGCGCGGATCGCCAGCGCTTTGCTGAGGGCCGCGCTTGCCGGGCCGAGCAGGCACACCATCTTCGTCCCGCAACCCACACTCCAGGAGCGCGCGCATGATCGAACTTCATTATTGGCCCACCCCCAACGGCCACAAGATCGCGCTGTTTCTCGAAGAGGCCGGGCTCGATTACGCGATCCACCCGGTGAACATCGGCAAGGGCGAGCAATTCGCGCCCGAGTTCCTCGCCTTCTCGCCCAACAACCGCATGCCCGCGATCGTCGATCGAGCGCCCGCCGATGGCGGCGAACCCGTCACCGTCTTCGAATCGGGCGCGATCCTGCTGTACCTCGCCGACAAGACCGGCCGCTTCATCGCGCCGGACCTCCGCGGCCGCACGGCGACGACCGAATGGCTGATGTGGCAGATGGGCGGCCTCGGCCCGATGCTCGGGCAGAACCATCATTTCAATCGCTACGCGCCCGAGAAGATCCCCTACGCCATCGACCGCTATGTGAACGAGACGCGGCGGCTCTACGGCGTCCTCGATCGCCGGCTGGAGGGCCGGGCGTTCGTCGCCGGCGACTATTCGATCGCGGACATGGCCTGCTATCCTTGGATCGTGCCGCACGAAGCGCAGGGCCAGTCGCTGGACGACTTTCCGAACGTGAAGCGCTGGTTCGAGGCGATCGCCGAACGACCCGCCACCGCGGCTGCCTATGCCAAGGGCGCCGCGATCCAGGCGAGCCCGCCCGAGATGACCGACGAACAGCGCAAGGTGCTTTTCGGCCAGCGCTGAGGCTTTACCCCGGCGCGTCGCGTTTTAGAAGATCGCGTATGGCGTTCGCCGGTCGGTTCGCCTAGCGATACGGCATGACGACGGCACCCGACATGCTCGCCTCCGGCTTCGCCACGCTGCCGGATCTGATCCGAGCCCACGCGCTGGAGCGCCCCGAGCGGATCGCGGTGGCGGACGATGCCGGGACCCTGACCTATGCCGCGCTGGACGCCATGATGGACCGCGTGGCCGCGGCGCTTCAGCGCGACTTCGTGGCGAACGGGCAGGCGGTGGCGATCCTCGCCGCACCCTCCACCGCTTATGCCGCGCTGTTCCTGGGCGCGGTGCGCGCGGGCTGCGTCGCCACCCCGATCGCGCCCTCGGCCACCCCCGACGCGATTGCCGCGATGGTCGCGGATAGCGGCGCGCCGATCCTCTTCGCCGATGCCGCCAACCGCACGGCATTGGGCGATCGGCTGATCCCGGCGCGGCTGGTGTCGCTGCCCGAGGGGCTGGACGACTGGCTGGCGCCGGAGGGCGCCAGCCCCCGGCCTGTCGCGGTCGCGCCGGAGGACGGGTTCAACATCATCTATTCGTCGGGCACCACGGGCACGCCCAAGGGCATCGTGCAGAGCCACGCGATGCGCTGGCAGCATATCTCGCGCAACGCCGCGGCGGGGTTCGACAGTGCGGTGACGATGATCGCCACGCCGCTCTATTCGAACACCACGCTCGTCAGCTTTCTGCCGACGCTCGGCTGGGGCGGCACGGTGGTGCTGATGGCGAAGTTCGACGCGCGCCGCTATCTCGAACTCGCCGAGCGGCACCGCGCCACGCACACGATGCTGGTGCCGGTGCAATATCAGCGGATCATGGCGCTGCCCGATTTCGACGCGTTCGATCTGGCGAGCTTCCGTTTCAAGACGAGCACCAGCGCGCCCTTTTCCGCGGCGCTGAAGGCGGACGTGGTCGCGCGCTGGCCGGGGCTGCTGGTCGAATATTACGGCATGACCGAGGGCGGCGCGTCGTGCGGGCTGAACGCCACCGCCTTTCCCGACAAGCTCAACACCGTCGGCCAGCCGATGCCCGGTCACGAGATCCGCCTGATCGACGATGACGGACGCGAGGTGCCCCCCGGCGCGATGGGCGAGGTGGTCGGCCGCAGCCCGGCAATGATGAACGGCTATCACGGCCGCGACGCTGCCACGCACGACGCCGAATGGCACGATGCGGCGGGCAACCGCTATATCCGCCACGGCGATGTCGGCCGGTTCGACGAGGACGGGTTCCTGATCCTGATGGACCGCAAGAAGGATCTGGTGATCTCGGGCGGGTTCAACATCTACCCGACCGACCTCGAGGCGGTGCTCGCGACGCATCCCGACGTGGTGGAATGCGCGGTGATCGGCATGCCGAGCGAGGCCTGGGGCGAAACGCCCGTCGGCGTCTATGTCGGGCGCGCGAGCGGCGCGGCGACGGACGACATCCTCGGCTGGACCAACGCGCGCCTCGGCCGCACCCAGCGGCTCTCCGCGCTGCACCGCGTCAATGAACTGCCCCGCAGCGCGATTGGCAAGGTGCTGAAGCGCGAACTCCGCGACTCGCTTGCATGACAGCCATCGCCGCGATCCTGGCGGGCGCCGAGCCGATCGCCGGCGGGTTTCGCACCACGATCCCGGCCGATTGGCTGCAGGGCCGCACCGCCTATGGCGGGCTGTCGAGCGCGCTGGCGATCCACGCCGCCCGTGGCGCGGACGAGGATCTGCCGCCGCTCCGCAGCGCGCTCGTCGCGTTCATCGGGCCGCTGGCGGGCATGGTGAGCGTCACCGCGCAGGTGCTGCGGCGCGGGCGCAACGCCGCCTTCGTTCAGGCCGACATCGTGTCGGAGGCGGGGCTCGGCTACCGCGCGACCTACACCTTCATGGCGGAACGCGACTCCGCGATCGCGCACGACGCGCGCGTGGCGGCGCCCGACGGACCGCCCGAACCGGGTGCGGCGCTTTACGTCGGGCCGGCCGATTTCTTTACCGGCAATTTCGAGTTCCTCGATCGCAAGCGCGCGCATTCGCCGGCCGAATGGCAGCGCTGGGTGCGGCTGCGCGCGCGGGACGGTCTCGATCCGATGGTCGAGCTGATGGCGATCGCGGACGCGCTGCCGCCCGCGGCGCTGAAGCTGCTGGGTGGCGGCCCCGCCCCGGTGAGTTCGCTCACCTGGATCGTCAACCTGCTCACTGCCACGCCCGCCACCAGCGATGGCTGGTGGCTGTTGTCGGCGCAGGCGGATCATGCGCGGGCGGGCGGATCGAGCCAGACGATGCGGATGTGGAACGCCGCCGGCGAACTGGTTGCCGAAGGAATGCAGAGCGTGGCGATCTTCGCCTGACGCGGATACATGTTGCGACACTTGGGTCGATCGCGCGACACAGCGCGGCGACATCGGCCGCCTATCCCGGTGCCAGCCAAACAGAAAAGGTGAACCCATGAAGACCGCTCTTCTCGCGCTCGCGATCGCCGGCGGCAGCATCGCCGCCGCAGCCGGTGCCCAGACGCCGCCGCCGGGTCCGGCACCCATGGGGCCGCCGGGCATGAACGTCATGGCGGCGGACGCCAATCACGACGGCGTCGTCACGCGCGAGGAATATCTGGCCGATGCCGCACAGCGGTTCGCGCAGATGGATGCCGATCACGACGGCCACGTCACCGCCGGGGAGCGCGAGGCCTATCGTCAGGCGATGCGCGATCGCCGGATCGCCGATGGCGCCAGCCCGCCGCCCCCGCCTTCACCCCCGTCGGGCGAAATGCGGCACGACGGTCGCGGGCCCGGCGGCGGTCCCCGTGGCGGCCGCGACATGACTCGCGACGATTATATGGCGCACGCCGCCGAGCGGTTCGACCGGATGGACGCCAACCACGACGGCCGCATCGACCGCACCGAGATCGCCAACATGCGCGAGATGCGGCACGAGCGCCGCGACGGCGACACACCGCCGCCGCCCGCGCCCGGCACCCCCGGCGCGCAGTGAAGCGCCCCGCCACCGGCCGACGCCCTCTTCGGCCGTTGGCATGCCGACCGCGATGAGCGAACCGCCCCACCTCCTGCTAGTCGACGACGAGCGCTCGATCCGCGAGCCGCTCGCTGCCTACCTTGCCAAGCAGGGGTTTCGCGTGACCCAGGCGGCGGACGCCGCTGCCGCGCGGACGCGGATCGCGGCCTATGCCATCGATCTGGTGATCCTCGACATCATGATGCCCGGCGAGGACGGCTTGAGCCTCTGCCGCCACATCGCCGCCACCAGCGATCTGCCCGTCATCCTGCTCACCGCGCGCGCCGAGGAAACCGAGCGGATCGTCGGGCTGGAGATGGGCGCGGACGATTATGTCGTGAAGCCCTTCTCGCCGCGCGAGCTGGCGGCGCGGATCAAGGTGGTGCTGCGCCGCCGCATCGCGGGCGGCACGCGGCAGCATGCGCCCGAAAGCGGCGCCTATGGCTTTGCCGGCTGGCTGTTGCGATCGGGCGAGCGCGTGCTGATTGACCGCGAGGGCGTCTCGGTGCCGCTGTCGACGGGCGAATACAATCTCCTGCTGGCGCTCGTCACCCGCCCGCGCCAGGTGTTGACGCGCGACCAGTTGCTCGACTTGACGCAAGGCCGCGAGGCGGCGGCGTTCGACCGGGCGATCGACAACCAGATCAGCCGCCTGCGCCGCAAGATCGAGGCGGACGGCAAGGCGCCCGAGATCATCAAGACGGTGTGGGGCGGCGGTTACATGCTCGCCACCGAGGTCACGCGCCTGTGACGCGCCGCCGATGATCGGCGTTTCGTGAGGCGGCTCTGGCCCGGGCGGCTGGCGGGGCAGCTCGCCCTGCTGGTCGGCATCGCGCTGTTCGTGGCGCAGGCGATCAACTTCGCGCTGATCCTGCACGAGCGGCGCACGCTGCGCTACGAACAGGTGGCGGGCCCGGTCGCGGCGCGCGTGGCCGACGCGATCGACCGCGCCGCGCAGGGCCGCGCGCCCGATGGCGATCACGGCCGCGTGCGGCGGCTCGATGCCGATCCGATCGATCCGCGCTTGCCGCGCGAGGCGCGCGTCGAATCCGATCTGCGCCGCGAACTGGCGGAAGACGGCGTCCGCGTCGGCCGGATCGCCACCGGCATCCGCCCGGCGCAACCCGGCGTGCCGCCCGACCTGCCGGCGCCGCGCCACCATCATGCCCGTCCGCGATGGACCGATTACGAGCTGCTGGTCGCGGTCGAGCAGCCCGGGCGGGGATGGTTCGTGCAGCGTGTGCCGTGGCCCGGCAGCGACGGCTGGTTGATCTGGCGGCTCGTCGCGCAGACGCTGCTCCTCTACGGCATGGTGCTGGTGCCGCTGTTGTGGATCGGCCGGCACATCTCGCGCCCGCTCGAGGGACTGGCGCTGGCGGCGAGCCGCTTCCGCCCGGGCGACGGCGCCGCGCCGCTGCCGCTCAGCGGGCCGCATGACGTCGCGGCGGTGATTGCCGCCTTCAACGCGCTGCGCTCGCGCGTCGATGCGATGCTGGACGAGAAGGACCGGATGCTGGGCGCGATCGGCCATGATCTGCGCACCCCGCTGGCGGCGCTTCGCGTGCGCATCGAATCGGTGGAGGACGATACCGACCGGGCACGCATGATCGACACGGTCGCCGAGATGAACCGCACCCTGGACGACATCCTGTCGCTCGCGCGCCTCGGCCGTCCGAGCGAAGCGCCGACCGAGGTGGATCTGGCCGCGCTCGTCGATGCCGTGGTCGAGGATTTCCGCGATCTCGGCGCCGACGTCACCTTCCTCGAGGCGGACCGGCTGACGCTGCGGCTGCGGCCGTCGCTGATCCGCCGCGCGGTGCGCAACCTCATCGAGAATGCCGTCAAATATGGCGGCTCCGCGACGGTGGGCGTCGCCCGCCACGCGGATGCGGTGACCATCGCGGTCGCCGACCAAGGGCCGGGCATTCCCGAAGACCGGCTGGGCGATGTGTTCGATGCCTTCACCCGGCTGGAGACGTCGCGCAACCGCGAGACCGGCGGGATTGGCCTGGGCCTCGCGCTGGCCCGCGCGATCGTGCGCGAGGCGGGCGGCGATATCGTGCTCGCCAATCGCCCGAACGGAGGCCTGCTGGCCACGATCCACTTGCCGCGCTGATCGGGGATCGGCAAAGGCGCAACGACGTTGCCCTGCCGAACGACCGGGAGCCCTGCCATGACCGATGCCCCATCCTCGCCCGCGGCCGATCCCTGGTGGAAGGGCGCGGTGATCTACCAGATCTATCCGCGCAGCTTCGCCGATTCCAACGGCGACGGCGTGGGCGATCTCGTCGGGATCACGCGGCACCTCGATTATGTCGCGGCGCTGGGCGTGGACGGCATCTGGCTGTCTCCGTTCTTCACCTCGCCGATGGCCGATTTCGGCTATGACGTGGCGGATTACGAGGATGTCGATCCGATCTTCGGCACGCTCGCCGATTTCGACGCGCTGATCGCCCGCGCGCATGCGCTGGGGCTGAAGGTCGTCATCGATCAGGTCTATGCGCACACCTCGGACCAGCACGCCTGGTTTGCCGACAGCCGCGCCGACCGCACCAACCCGCGCGCCGACTGGTATGTGTGGGCCGATGCCAAGCCCGAGGGATCGCCGCCCAACAACTGGCAATCGGTGTTCGGGGGCGCCGCCTGGACATGGGACGCGCGCCGCCGCCAGTATTACATGCACAATTTCCTGAAGGAGCAGCCGCAGCTCAACGTGCATCTGGAAGCGGTGCAGAGCGCGCTGTGCGACACCGCGCGATTCTGGCTCGATCGCGGCGTCGACGGTTTCCGGCTCGATGCGATCAATTTCGCGATGCACGATCCGGCCCTGGCCGACAATCCGCCCGCACCCGACGACGGAACGCCCCGCACCCGGCCGTTCGATTTCCAGCTCCATGTCCACAACCAGGGCCATGCCGACATCCCGCGCTTTCTCGAGCGGCTGCGCGCGGTGCTCGACACCTATCCGGGCGAGCGCTTCACCGTCGCCGAGGTGGGCGGCGCCGACAGCGACCGCGAGATGAAGCTCTTCACCCGCGGCGACGATCGGCTGAACAGCGCCTATGGCTTCGAACTGCTCTACACGCCCGCGCTCACGCCGCGCGCCGTGGCGGATGCGATCGGACGCTGGCCGGGGCATGCCGGCGAAGGCTGGCCGAGCTGGGCATTCGAGAATCACGACGTGCCCCGCGCGCCGACACGCTGGAGCGACGCCGCCGATCACGACGCGTTCGTGCGCATGAAGATGCTCCTGCTGCTCTGCCTGCGCGGCAACGCCTTCCTCTATTATGGCGAGGAGCTGGGGCTGCCGCAGGTGACCATCGCCTATGAGGATCTGCAGGATCCCGAAGCGATCGCCAACTGGCCGCTGACGCTGTCGCGCGACGGCGCGCGCACGCCGATGCCGTGGCGCGCGGACGAGCGCTACGCGGGCTTCTCCACCGCCAAGCCGTGGCTGCCCGTCGGACACGACCATCCCGCGCTCGCGGTCGACCGGCAGGAGGGCGACGAGCATTCGCTGCTCCATCTCACCCGCCATCTGCTCCATATCCGCAAGGACAGCGTGGCATTGACTCGCGGCGACCTGCGCGTGGTGGAGGCGAGCGACACCATCCTAGCGATCGAGCGCACCGCGCCCGGCGAGCGGCTGCTCTGCGTGTTCAACATGCGCCGCGAACCGACACACTGGGCGCCGGCCGATGCCGAGCGGTGGCGCATCGCCGAGCGGGTCAACCAGGTGGGCGACTGGACCTTCGGCGGCTTCGGCGCGTGCATCGCGGAGGCCGATTGAGGCTCAATCCTCGACGATCCGGCTGGTCGTGCGCGTATCCGCCATGCGCAGATACACGACCAGCGACACGCCGATCATCGCGGTGACATAGACGTAGAAGCCGCGCTCGAGTCCGGCATTCTTCAGCCATAGCGCGACATATTCCGCGGTGCCGCCGAACAGCGTGTTGGCGAGCGCATAGGGCAATGCCACGCCCAACGTGCGGATATGCGCCGGGAAGAGTTCGGCCTTCACCACCGCGTTGATCGCGGTATAGCCGGTGACGATCACCAGCGCGGCGCAGACCAGCGCCAGTGCGGCGAGCGGGCTTCGCACCCGTTCGAGCGCGAGGAAGATCGGGATGGTGAACGCCACCCCCGCACCGCCGAAGCCGACCATCAGCGGCTTGCGCCCGATCCGATCCGAGAGGGCGCCCGCCACCGGCTGGAGCAGCATGTAGAGCGTCAGCGCCACCGCCATCACCCCGGTCGCGCTCTGCCGCGTTAGCCCTGAGGTGTTCACCAGGAATTTCTGGAGATAGATCGTATAGGCGTAGAAGGCGAGCGTGCCGCCGGCGGTGAGCAGCATCACCGTGAGCGCCTCGCGCGGATGATCGCGCAGCAGCGCCATCCCGCTCGATCGCGCCCCGTCGCCGCGCTGAACGTTGCGGAACGAGGGCGTCTCGATCAGCCCCCGCCGGATCCGATAAACCGCGATCGCGAGCAGCCCGCCAATCGCGAACGGAATCCGCCAACCCCAAGCGTCGAGCGCAGCCTCGGGAAGCCAGGCCTGGAGGATCAGCAGCACGCACAAAGCGACCTGCTGCCCGGCGATCAGCGTGACATATTGGAAGCTTGAATAGAAACCCCGCCGCGACCGCTCCGCCATCTCGGACAGATACACCGCGCTCGCACCATATTCGCCGCCGACGCTCAATCCTTGCAGCAACCGCGCGAAGACTAGCACCGCGGGCGCCCCCCAGCCAATCGTCCGGTACGATGGGCACAGCGCGATCAGGAAGGCGCCCGCGCACATCAGCGTGACCGACAGCGTCAGCGCCGCCTTGCGCCCGTGGCGATCAGCATAGACGCCCATCGCCCATGCCCCCACCGGCCGCATCAGAAACCCGACCGCGAAGACGGCGGCGGTGTTCAGCAATTGCGCGGTGCGGTTGCCGGCGGGGAAGAATGCGGGCGCGAAATACAGCGCGAACGCCGAATAGGCATACCAGTCGAACCATTCGACCAGATTGCCGGCCGACCCGCCCAGGATCGACCGCAGCCGGACGCCGCGGCCCGGCACCGACGATCCGGCCGGGGCCGCGTCGCCGCTCAGGCCAGCAACCCGTCGACCGGTTCGCCAGCGTCGCGATCGCTCCCGGTCGCCTGCTCGGCGGCCGCGATCAGCCGGCGCCCGGTCTCGGCCGCGGCCGCCGCGGTCATCGCCACCGCGACGCCATCCGGCCCGTCGAGGATGATCTGGCCCTGCTCCACGCTCACGACGCCCGGCTCGGTCTGGGGACTGTTCTGCTTGATCGGCATGTGAACCTACTCCTTCCGCTCTGCGGCGGTCCCATAGAGGTAACCGGGATCGAACTCTCCGATCGTGCATAACGCCGCGACGTCGCCGATCGTCGCCTGCCCCTGGCGAAAGGTCAGCAGTCCGCGCTCCCGCAAGGTCCGCAGCACGCGGTTGACGTGAACGCCGGTGATCCCGCACGCCTCGGCCAGGTCGGTCTGCGTCACCGGCAGCGCGAAGCGGCCGCCGCTCGCGAGCCCGACCATGTCCAACCGCGCGTTCACCTCGCAAAAGAAATGCGCGACGCGGCCCTCCGCGCCCAGCCGCCCGAGGCGGAAGATCCATTCGCGGTGCATCGCGGCATCCAGCAGCGTGCTGAACCACAGCATCCGCGCGAGATGGGGCATGCGCTCGGTCAGTTCGGTCAAGGTGCGATGATCATAGACTGCGATCGTGCAGGGCGTGATCGTCGCTACGTCGTGATCGAGCCGGTGCATCGGAAAGGCGTGGAGATCGACGAAATCGCCGGGGACGTGGATCGCCACGAGCTGCCGCTCGCCATCGCGATCGTCCATGTAGCGGCACATGAACCCGTCCAGCAGCAACGTGCTCGTCTCGACGCGTTCGCCGGCGCGTACCAATTGCATGCGCGGGCGGAGTTCACGCACCACCGAGATCGAATCCTCGATCGCGCGCAGCTCGTCCCCGTCGAGCTGATCGCGCCCTCGCCCCAGAAGCCAGCGGGCGGTCAGCATATCCTTATCCAACTTCAGGTCCCCAGTCCCATGCCCGCCCGGATCCCGATCGTGCGTGCGCGGGGAATAACGCGGCAGGGGGCGCAGAGGCAATCGGCAAACCGGCACGCACCCGTCCGCCGCCGGGACGACCGATCGTCGAAATGCCACGGAGCTTTGCGCGATTGTGCCGGGTTGCGGCGGATCGGCGCATCGCAGGGCATCGATTCCGCGACCGGCGCTGCAAGTTTGCGCGGTTCGCCCAATCGCGCGGCACCGCGCCCACCTAAGATCGCCCCGTACCGACGATCCATCCGCCGGATCGCAGCCGAGGAGGACATGATGGCTTTTCCAACCGCCGTAAACGACCAGATCACCGATTCGGTCACGCAGGCCAACACCAAAGTGCTGGGCGACGCCCCCGCCATCGCGATGGGCAATCTGTATCAGGCGACCGCCCAGGCGCTCGCCAACGCCGCGCACAATGCGACGGGCGCCCAGCAGCAGAGCTATGTGACGGCGCAGGCCGCGACGACGATGGGCGTCGCCACCCTCTATGCCGTCGACACCGCGTCGACGGGCGTCGCCACCAAGGACATCCTCGACAGCATCCCGCGCCCGCCGCGCGGCCTTGGCTGATCGACCGCCCCCAGGATTTCTCAACCGAGTAGGACCGCACCATGGCCTTTCCCACCGCCGTCAACAGCCAGATCACCGATTCCGTCACCCAGGCCAACACCAAGGTGCTGGGCGACGCCCCCGCCATCGCGATGGGCAATCTGTACCAGGCGACCGCCCAGGCGCTCGCCAACGCCGCGCACAATGCGACGAACGCGCAGCAGCAGAGCTATGTGACGGCGCAGGCCGCGACGACGATGGGCGTCGCCACGCTCTACTCGCTCGACACGGCGTCGACCGGCATCGCCACCAAGACGATCCTGACCGCCTGACCGCGGTTTCCCGTTCCCGCGCCTGAGGACCTTGCCGCATGGCCTATCCTACCGCCGTCAACGACCAGATCACCGATACGGTGACGCAGGCGAACACGCAGGTGCTCGCCGTCTCTCCGGCGGTCGCGATGGGCAATCTGTACCAGGCGACCGCCCAGGCGCTCGCCAACGCCGCGCACAACGCCACGATGGCGCAGCAGCAGATGTACGTGACCGCGCAGGCGGCGACCACGACGGGCGTCGCGTTGCTCTATTCGCTCGGCACCGCGTCGGACGGCGTCGCCACCAAGAAGATCCTTGGCTGAACCGGGCGCCCGCCCGAGCCGCCGCTTTCATGAGGAGGAACCATCATGGCATTCCCGACCGCCATCAACGATCAGATCACCGACTCCGTCGCGCAGGCCAACACCGAAGTGCTGGGCGGGGCGCCCGCCGTTGCGATGGGCAATCTGTTCGTCGCGACCGGCCAGGCGCTCTCCAACGCCGCCCACAACGCGACCAACAACCAGCAGCAAAGCTATGTGACGATGCAGGCCTCGACCACGCAGGCGGTCTCCACGCTGCTGTCGATCGACACCGCGTCCGATGGCTCGGCGACGAGCGACATCGACGGCAGCGGCACCAAGACGACACGGACGCGCGGAGTGGCGGGGCTGCATTACTGATCGCAGTCGGTCGCCGGGGCGCATGAGCGATCCCGAAGCGGCGCCGCATGGCCGATACGCCCTCCACCGCCGACTTCCTCTCGGTCGCCGATGCGCCCGCCATCGCCATGGGCATGGTCTATGTTGCCGGGGCGGACAGTATCGGCCTGGCGATGGCCAATGCGGTCGCCGCCCAGCAGCGCGGGCAAGTGCTGGGTGGCGCGGCGCTCGCACAGATACTCGTCCTCATCGTCGCCAAGGGAGGCGCAAGCTGATGTCCGAAGGAACCGTCAACAGCCAGATCGTCGATTCGGTCTCGAACGTCGTCACGCTGACCGGGGGACAGGCCCCGGCCCAGGCGTTCGCGATGCTCGATACGGTGATGATCGAGACGCTGGGCATGGCGATGTACAACGCCGTCTCGCGCCAGCAGGGCGCCAGCATGATCGGCTCCGCGGCGGTGACGGCGGCCTGCGCCAAGATGCTCGGCACGCCGTTCGGCGTGGCCGCGCCGCCGCCGGTGCCGCCCATCCCCGATCCGCTGCCGCCGCACGGCGTCCAGCCGCTCGAACCGGTGCCCAAATCGCCCGCCACGATCATCGCCGAGGCCACCGCCGACATGGCCGATGCGGTGGCCCGCCTGCGCGACGAGGAGGCCGCCGCCGAGCGCAATGTCGCCGCGGCGCGGGCGGCGACGGAGGGGCTCGTGCCGCCGGCCGTCGCCCCATCGGCCGCTGCTGCGAAGACCCCAGGCTATTTCGCGCCGGGCATGCGCCCAACGGCGGCCGCTACGGATCCAACGCCCAGCGTGGACCCGGCCGCCGTCGCCAAAGCCACCACGACGGCCATCTCGATCACGTCGCAGACGGTGCCCGTCAACCTCGCGGACAAGGCCACCGAGCCGCCCGTGCCACCCCCGCTCCGTTAAGTCGCCACCCCAATCCGAGGACGCGTCATGCCCGATCCCGTCGAGGTCAATCCCCAGGTGATCGACGTCATCACCCAGTCGCAAAAGGCGACGATGGCGCATCAGGTCGTGCTGACCAGCGGCGCCGGCAAGGCGTACCAGTCGGTCGCCCAATCCAGCGCCATCGCGGTGCAGGACGCGGCCGATGCGCTGCGCAACATCTCGACGATTGCCACCACCGCGGCCGGCGTCGCGATCGCGCAGTTCCTGGCGACGGGCGAGCCGAAATACGCCACCGCGCTCACCTACGCCCAGGATCTGGTCAAGAGCGCCACCGACGATTTCAGCCTGATCGGCGCCGCCGCGGCGAAGATCCTCAGCGACTTCCCGGCGGGCTGAGAGAGGAAATGGCGCCATGACCGTCTCCGTCGCAAGCCGGCTGTACCGGCCGTCCGGGCTGTCCGATCTAGGGCGGCTGGTGCTGGCCTTCATCGATGGCGGCCGCCAATGGATCGACTGGGCGATGGCGGACCAGCACGCCCGCTATCAGTTCGCGGACGAGGTCGCGCTGGTCTGCGCGGTCCAGTCCGGGCTGCACGGCGCACCGTTCGTGCTGCTGGCGAAGACCGGCGTCCTCGTCAGCCCGGCGAAGCTGATGGCGACGGGCATCGCCGATCTGCGCATCCTGGCACAGGCCGAAGCCAGCACGGGCACGCCGCCCTCCGCGGTGGAGCTGACGCGCGTGTTGACGACGCACGGTCTGGTCACCGCGGCGCAGCTTGCGGACGGCACCGCGCTGCTGTCGCAGATGGGCCTGGGCGATCGCCCCGTGTTCCAGGTGCTGACGCTGGAAGACCGGCTGGCGCTGCGCACGCTCGACCTCGACGCGCGCGCCACGCCGCCGCCTGTAGGGATGATGGCGGAGGCGGCCGCGTTCGGCGTCGCGCAGGCGCGCACCCCGCTCGAGTTCATCGATTACACGCGTGCCTATCTCGCCTTCGCGATGCGGCCCGGCGCGCCCGTTACCGCGGCGGACCGGGCGTCGGCGATGCAGCGCGCGCTCGACACGCTGCTCCCGCTCAGCTTCGCCGCGCTCGATTCCCCAAGCGTGCCAGGACTGGTGGCGCCGTGGGAGGTGAGCGCGGCTATCGCCGAATGGCTGCTGATGGGCCGGCAGGTCGGCTTCGCGCGCGCATCGCTGGCCGTGCAGCAGATCGTGGCGCATGCCGGCTATACCGATCAGACCGGCACCGCCGCGCAGGATCTGGTGCGCGATTATCTGGCGCGCGGACGCGTGCTGCTGGGCGATCCGGACCTCGGCCGTGGGCGGCTGGGCCAGGACGGCGCCTCCTGCACCTTCGACATCGCATCGCACACCGACGAGGCGATCGTCGAGCTCGGCGCGACGGGCATCATCACGCTCGCGCGCCTCGCCCGTGCACCGCAGACCCCGTCAACACCCCCGGCCGAGGAGCCCTATCGATGACCGACGTTCGATCGCTGACGCAGAATTACAATGATCTGCAGGCGGAAATGGCAAAGCTCATGACCGCCTATCATCCGGGCAACATGGCCGCCCCGTATAGCGACGGCAGCGTCGCCGCGAGCGAGACGGACGTGCAGGCCGCGGAGAACGAGCCGGGCCTCGGCGACGGCAGCGCCGATCCGGTGCGCGAGGCCGAACAGAGCCCCGGCCTCGCGGCGTCGCGCCCACAGCCTGCGCCGTTCCCCGGCCCCATCCCCGGCGCGTCGGCCGCGCCGCCCTCGTCGTCCGACGCGGCCGCGATGGCGATGAACGCCGCCCTGCGCGCGACGCGCGCGGCGCTGGTGCAGAACGTCGCAATGATCGACCAGTCGCTGGCCGCCGCGGATACCGCGGTGAGGCAGGCGATGGCGGCGATGGCGCTCCAGCCGGGTAGCGGCACCTGGCGCGGCTAAGCCATCGGCCGGACGCCGCACAAGCCACCACGCCGGAGCAATCGATGGTCCGCATCGGATGCGCCGGCTGTTGCTCCGCCGGGCCGATCGCCTTCTAACCCATGGCAGGCATTGGCGGCGTCGCGCATGCCGGAGTGGCGGGGGGGGATCGATCCTTTGGCTTTTTCGAGCGATCCGAAGGTCGACGCCCTCCTGCACGGCCTGGGGGATGCACACCGCACCCTGCCCGATCTCCTGGAAGCGGTCATGCGGGCGGTGGCCGCGCAGGTGGCGCCGCGCGGCGGGTCGATCCGGCTGCGCGGACACGGCACGCTGGTGATCGGCCATCATGGCGGACAGACGGTGTCGGACTGGCTGAGCGAATCGCCCGAACCAGCAGCGCAGTCGATCGATGCGCTGGTCGCGACGCAGATTGCCGGGATCCATCCCACCGAATCGGCGTCCACCGCGGGCGAGCAGGCCTATGCGATCGCCTATGCCGGGCAGCCGCTCGGAGAATTGCGGCTCGATCTGCCTTCGCCACCGCCGCCGGGCGGCGCGGTCGACGGCCTGATCCGCCAGGTCGCCGCCAATCTCGGGCCGCTGGTGAAGCGCTACGAGGTGCGACGCTGGAGCGAGGCGCGGCTCGGCTGCCCGATGATGCTCGTCGGCATGAGCCGGCCGCTGCGCACGCTCGAACGCTTTCTCGAGATCGCGACGCGGGGCGACCTGCCGGTGCTGCTGCGCGGCGAGTTCGGCACCGAAAAGGCGCAGCTCGCCGCCACGCTCCATTGCTGCGGCGCGCGGGGCGACGGGCCGTTCGTCCAGATCAACTGCGCCGAGCCCGACGGCGGCCCCGGCGCCTGGGTCGATCGCGCGGCGGGCGGCACGCTCTATCTCGACGACATCGACGCGCTCGACCCCAAGCTGCAACGCCAATTGCCGCAATATCTTCCGTCGCGGCTCGGCCAGTGGCTCGATCGGCGGGGCGACCGGTCGGTGCGCGTGATCGCCTCCACCACCGCCGATCTTCACGCGCGCGCGGCGGAGGGGCGGTTCTCGCGCGCGCTGCTGGCGGAGCTCGACTATCTGTCCGCCACCATTCCACCCTTGCGCGAACGCGCCGCCGACATCGCCGCGCTGATCGGCCATGTCCTCGAACGCAACGGCTATCGCGCGGAGGACAAGCGCACCGACGCGCTGGTCAGCCTGTGCCAGGCGCATGACTGGCCCGAAAACCTGTTCGAGCTCGACCGGACGATCGCGCGGCTCGCAGTGATGACCGAGGGCAGGCCGATCGACCGCCGCGCGGTGCGCGACCATGCCCCCGGACTCGTGGCCGACGACGATCCCGATCCGCCACGATATGGGGACGATGGCGACGACGAAGCGCCCGCCGCCGACGCTGCGCGCTGGGTGCGTGCGGCGCTCGGCGACGGCAGCGGTACGCAGGGCCTGCACGATGCGCTGGCCCGCGCGCTCTCGCATCTCGGCCGCCATTTCGCCGATCCGCTGAGCATCGGCCAGCTCGCCTGGGCGGCGGGGGTCAGTCCCTCGCATCTGAGCTTTCTATTTCGCAGCGGGATCGGCATGCCATTCAAGACGCTGCTCGCGCATATCCGCATCCACAAGGCGTGCGAATTGCTCGGCGGCGATCACCGCCGCCCCGTCACCGACGTGGCGCTAAGCGTCGGGTTCGCCGATCTCAGCCACTTCGAACGCAGCTTCCGCCGCATCGTCGGCCAGCCGCCACGCGCCTTCCGCCGCGCACAGGTGGGCGGCTAGAACCAGAAGCGCACCCCGGCGACGAGGCTCGCCTGCGAATGATCCTCGCCATCGGCCCGTGCGTAGCGCGCGGTGGCGCCGAGCCGTCGGTCCCAGGACACCCCGACATAGGGGGCGAATTCGCGCGCGATCTCGTAGCGCAGCCGCAGGCCCAGTTCGGCGTTCGACAGGCCCGCGCCGATGCGGCTGCGCGCCACGTCCTGCGCGGCGAGGTTCAGCTCGACACGCGGCTGGAGCACGAGGCGCTGGTTGAGGCGTTCGTCGTACCAGCCCTCGATCCGCCCAAGCAGGTCGCCGCGATCGGACAGGAACAACGCGGCTTCGGTCTCGACCATATAGGGGGCCAGTCCCTCGATCCCGAGCGTCGCATAGCTGCGCGGCGCGGGCGCGACATCGTGGCGAAGTCCGGCCTGAAGATCGAAATAGGGCCCGATCGCGCGCGAATACAGCGCCTCGAGCTCGGCGGCATCGACGCCGTGGCGGCCGCCATCCCCCTCGCTCTTCAACACCAGCCCATCGCGGTCGCCGCCGATCCACGCCTCGCCGTTCCAGCGATAGCCGACCCGCCCATCGCGCACCTGCAACTCGGCCAGGTTGAAGAGCAGTTGGTAAAAGACCTGCCCCCCCTGCTCGGCCATCATCCGCCGCCGCGCCGCCGCCATCGCGGCGACGGGCCAGTCGCGATCGGCATAATGGTCGCGCGGTGGCGGCGGCGCGGGTGCGTCGCCGGCTGGCAGCGCGGTTCCGGCCAAGGCCTGCGCAGCCGGCGGCATGGTCATCCCCGGCATCGCCGTCATGTCCATGGCCGGCATGGCATCCGGCTTCGCCTCGGTCGCCGGGGATTCAGCGTGCGCGGGGACGGCGGGATGCCGGTCTGCGTGCATGGGAGGATGATGCGCCGGGTGCTTGGCGGTCGGCCTGACGGGCGCCGAGGGCCTGACGGGCATCGGCATCGGCATCGTCATGCCCGGCATCGCCTGCGCCGCCGCCATGCCGGGCAGCAGCGCGACCAGCCCGAGCGGCCATCTCATGCCGCCTCGCCCGCGGGCCTGACGCTCACGACGCGCATCATCCCCGCATGCATGTGATAGAGCATGTGGCAGTGGAACGCCCAGTCGCCCACCGCATCCGCGGTCAGGTCGAAGCTGGCGGTGCCGCCCGGCTGGACGATAACGGTATGCTTGCGCGGCGCATGGTCGCCCTGTCCCGTCACCAGCTCGAAGAAATGGCCGTGAAGATGGATCGGATGCGCCATCATCGTATCGTTGACGAGCCGGACGCGGACGCGTTCGCCCAGCACGAACGGCAGCGGCTCCATCGCGTCCGACATCTTCATGCCGTCGAACGACCACATATAGCGTTCCATATTGCCCGTCAGATGGACGTCGATCGTCCGCCCCGGCGCGCGCACATCGGGGTTGCGCGCCGCCGCGACGAGGTCGCGATAGGTGAGCACGCGGTGTCCTGCATCGGCCAGCCCCTGCCCGGGATCGCCGGTGCGGTCGGCCGGCATCGGCGCGATCGTCTGCACGCCGGAATCGCGCGCGACCTGCGGCGCGCGCGCGAAGTCACGCATCGACATCGCACCCATCGCCATCGGTGCGGGCGTGGCCGCTGCCGGCATCGCCATGCCCGTCATGGCATGCCCTTCCGCCATCCCCGCCATGCCCATATCCGCCATGGTCGCGACCGGGCGGCGGCGCAGCGGCGGCACCGCCCCGACCATCCCGGCGCGTGGCGCGAGCGTCGCGCGCGCTATGCCCGACCGGTCGACGCTCTCGCTCACCAGCGTATAGGCGCGATCGTCCGGCGGAAT
The DNA here is from genome assembly GCF_022662335.1 of Sphingomonas sp. CROZ-RG-20F-R02-07. GTDB lineage: Bacteria > Pseudomonadota > Alphaproteobacteria > Sphingomonadales > Sphingomonadaceae > Sphingomonas. The sequence goes on from NZ_JAKNQJ010000001.1 coordinate 766,182, forward strand.
GACGATCGCGTCATAGGTCTCGGCCACGCCGATCTGGAACTCGTCCACGGTGACGGGTTTCACGTCCATCCCGTCGGCCTGCACGATCGTCATCGGCAGGCCCGGGATACGCACGTTGAACGTCGTCATCGACGAGGCGTTGACGATCCGCAGCCGCACGCGCTCGCCGCGCGCGAACAGACCCGTCCAATTGTCGCGCGGGCCATGGCCGTTGACGAGATAGGTATAGGCCGCGCCGGTCACGTCGGCGATGTCGGTCGGGTCCATCCGCATCCGCCCCCAGCGCAACCGTTCCGCAAGCGGCTGGTCGCGCCCGGCGATCAGCCCGTGGAGCGTCTGCTGCTGATAGTCGTAATAGCCCGGCTGCAGCTTCAGCCGGCGCAGGATCGCCTCGGGCGACTGCGCGCTATGGTCCGACAGGACGATGACGTGCTCGCGATCATAGGGCGCGGCGTCGGGGGCTGCGGGATCGATCACGATCGGGCCATAGACGCCCAGCTGCTCCTGCAATCCCGAATGGCTGTGATACCAATAGGTGCCCGCTTGCTTCACCGGAAACGCATAGGTGAAGCGGGTGTGCGGCGCGATGCCGGGAAACGAGATGCCCGGCACCCCGTCATAGCGCGCCGGCACGAGCAGCCCGTGCCAATGGAGCGAACTGTCCTCGTCCAGCCCGTTCGTGACGTGGAGCCGCACGTCCTGCCCCTCGCGCAGCCGGATGAGCGGCCCGGGCACCGTGCCGTTGATCCCGATCGCGCGCGTCGCCCGGCCGTCCATCACCAGCGTCTGCCGCGCGATCGTCAGCGCGATGTCGGTGCCCGACACCACCGGCAGCGGCGCCGCGATCCCCGCCGACACCGGCTGCGCCCAGGCCGGCAGCCACGCCGCCAGCGCCGCCGTGCCCGCAACGCCGCGCAGCACGCTCCGCCGATCGACGGCGCGGCTCACGCCCGGCGCCAGCGCCGGAACAACCCCCGTTTCGACAACGCTTCGAACATTTCCTCGGGGCCTTCCGGATCGAGCACCTCATTGTCGGCCAGCCAGGTCTCGACGCTGCTCAGGTCCGGAATATGGTAGGAGCCGAGCGTCTTGCCGGTGCCGCGCAGATGCTCGATCGCGCCGATCAGCGAGCCGCGCTCCGCGATCGCGGCGGCGACGGTTGCGCGGTCGGTGCCCAGATGCTCGGCGATCAGGCCGTCGCGGATCGCGGTGACGCAGGCGCGCTGCTCGGGCGCCTCGACCGCGATCGCCAGATCGCATTCGGTGTCGAGCGCGAGCGAGCGGTTGTTCACGTTAGAGGAGCCGAGCCGCAGCACGCGATCGTCGGCGATCAGGATCTTGGCGTGGCAATAGATCGGCGCGCCGCCCGCGGTATAGGGATGATACATCCGCAATCGCCCATGCCGGTCGCGCCGGCGCAGCGCCTCCATCAGCCGCGCGCGCGCGGTGTCCATCGCCACCGGCTCCAGCCACCCTTGCGCATGTTCGGGATTGATGACGACAATCTCGGGCCCGTCCGCCTCGTCCAGCCGCCGCGCCACCGCCTCGGCCACGCGGCGCGAGGCGAAATACTGGCTCTCGATATACAGATGCCGCTTCGCGCCCGCGATCTGCGCGAGAAACAGCGCTTCGTTCTCGCGCACCTCGGTCTGGTCCTTCATCCGCGGCACGGTGCGCGCGATCGCCACGTCCACCCCGGTGAAGTCCTTCGCCAGCCCCTCGGGCCAGCAAGGGCCTGCCGTCGTGACGGCCTCGAGCGTGCCCCCCTTCGCAACGCGCCACCGGTCGCGCGCCAGTTCGCCGAGCGCGGCGGCCACCGGCCCGTTCACCGCGCTGATCGCGTCGTGCCAGGGCTTGTAGGGCTTGCCGCGCGGCGTCATCCGGCCGGGATCGCCGTCGCGGTGCTCGCGCGTATCCCACCGGTCGCTGGTCATGTCGATGCCGCCGCAAAAGGCAAGGCAATCGTCGACGATCACGATCTTCTGGTGATGCGACCCACCCGTCGGGTGATGCCCGTCGAGCCGGGTGTGGATCCGTGGATGGCGCATCCATTTCAGCACCGTCAGCACGGTCGTGCCGCGCAGCACGGCCTTCAGCGCCCCGACGTCCCAGCGCAGCAGGAACACTTCGAGATCGGGATTGCGCTCCACCAGCCAATAGACGAACTCGCCGATCGTCGCCGGCCCTCCGGACGCCTCGCTGTCGAGCACGATCCGCGCGTCGAAATCCCAGCCGACCATCATGATCCGGCGCTTGGCGCCCAGCATCGCGCGGCGGGCGTAGCGGAAATAATCCGCGGCATCGACGATCACCGACATGGCGTCGGCCCGTTCGATCCGCCAGCAATCGCGACCCGGCTGCATGTTCCCTCCTCGGCTGTCGGCCGGCCCATGTCGGCTTGCGCGGGCAAAGGCAAACCGATTGCCGCCCGCGCCGCCCCGCCGGCCGCACGGCGCGCACGAACGAAAGCGGAACACTTTCCCTTTGCCCGGTATTTCTTTAAGGCTGTCAGCCGGATGGCCGACGATGCCCCTTTCCCGCCGCGCAAGATCATCCATGTCGACATGGACGCCTTCTACGCGAGCGTGGAGCAGCGCGACGATCCGGGCCTGCGCGGTCGCCCGGTCGCGGTGGGCGGATCGCGCGCGCGGGGCGTGGTGGCGGCCGCGAGCTACGAGGCGCGTGCCTTCGGCGTGCGATCGGCGATGCCCTCGGTCACCGCGATCCGGCGCTGCCCCGATCTCGTCTTCGTCTCGCCGCGCTTTGACGTGTATCGCGGCATCTCGCAACAGATCCGCGCCATCTTCGCCGACTATACCGCGCTGATCGAGCCACTGTCGCTCGACGAGGCCTATCTCGACGTGAGCGAGGACGTGCGCGGCCTGGGCTCGGCGCGCGCCATCGCCGACGAGATCCGCGCGCGCATCAAGGGCGATACGGGGCTCACCGCTTCCGCCGGGGTCAGCTACAACAAGTTCATCGCCAAGCTCGCCTCGGACCAGAACAAGCCCGACGGCATCTGCGTCATCCCGCCCGCCAAGGGTGCCGCCTTCGTCGCCTCGCTGCCGGTGAAACGCTTCCACGGCGTCGGCCCGGTCACCGCCAAGCGCATGGAGACGCTCGGCATCCTGACCGGCGCGGACCTGCGCGATCGTCCGCTCGCCTTTCTCCAGGCGCATTTCGGCAGCTATGCCGATTATCTGTACGGCGCGGCGCGCGGGCAGGACGATCGCCCGGTGCGCGCCGACCGGCCGAGCAAATCGGTGGGCGCCGAGCGCACCTTCGAGACCAACCTCACCGATCCCGCCGATCTCGACGCGGGGCTCGCGCGCGTGGCGGAGGCGGCATGGGTGCGGATCGCGCGGGCGGGCACGCTCGGGCGCACCGTCACGCTGAAGCTGCGCCACGCCGATTTCCGCACGATCACGCGTGCGCGGTCGCTGGCCGAGCCGGTCTGCGATCAGGCCCGGTTCCTGGCCATCGGCCGCGCGCTGCTGGCCGCGCAACTGCCCGTGGCGGACGGCGTCCGGCTGCTCGGCCTCACCCTGTCGGGGATCGTCGACGAGGCACCGGAGGTGCAGCCCAGCCTGCCGCTTTGATCCGCGCATCGCCATGGACGGATTTTAACCTTTGGTTTACCACGTTCCCGGGCATTCAACGGGCGGGGCATGACGATCGAACCCTGGTTCATCGCAGCGATGGTGGCAAGTCTTGCAGGGTACGGCGTCTATATCGTCGGGCTGACGCGGCATCTCGTCGAGCCGAACCGCGCCTCCTGGCTGATCTGGAGCGCGGCGACGGGCGTCGAGGCCGCGACCTATGCCGCGGTCAACCCCGGCGCGCCGCAGGCCTGGGTGTTCGGCCTGTCAGCGCTCGCCTGCGTGACGGTCACGCTGTCGATGTGGGGGCGCTCGCGCTGGCGCCGGCCGACGCCGGTCGAGGGGCTGTGCATGACGGCCGCCCTGTCGGCGATCCTGCTGTGGCTCGTCTTTCGCGAGGCGTTCTGGGCGCATATGCTCGTCGTCGCGGCGGTGCCGATCAGTTTCTGGCCGACCTGGGAAAGCGTGTGGGCGGATCGCGCGCGCGAACGCTCGCCCGCTTGGGGGCTGTGGACGCTGGGCGATCTGGCCACCCTGCTCGTGGCGACTCACGGCCATGGGTCTGGCCTTGGCGAATATAGCTATATCCTGGTCGAGCTGCTCTGCCATGCGAGCGTGTGGCTGATGGTGGGCCTCGGCACCCTCAACCCGGTGCGCGCCTTCGGCTATCGCGACGGGCGGCTGCGCGTGCTCGACGCGATGGAGCGTGGCAATCCCTTCGCGGTGCGCGAGACGCATCTCGGCAAGGCCGTCTACGCGGTGCAGGGGCTGGCCGAGGGCGAGACGATCGTCCGCTTCGGTGGCCGGCAGGTGGCGGCCGCGCGGCTGCCGGGCGGGGTCAGCGGCGCGGACGACCGCTTCGTCCAGGTCGCGCCCGATCGCTATCTAGGGCCATCGGGCCGGATCGACGATCTCATCAACCATAGCTGCGCACCCAATGCCGGTGTGCGCTTCACGCCGGCGGGCGTGGTGCTGGTCGCGATCCGCGCGATCCCGGCCGGCGAGGAGATCGTCTGGGATTATTCGACGACGCTGCAGAATTCGCACTGGCAGATGGAATGCCGCTGCGGCGCGCCCGAATGCCGCGGCACGATCGGCGACTTCGCCACGCTTCCGCCCGAACGCCAGGCCTGGTTCCGCGAGCGCGACCTGGTGGCGCCCTATCTGCGTGAACCGGCGCGGGAGAAGGCTGCCTAGCCTATCGTTTCCTTGCTCCGTTCGCCCTGAGCTTGTCGAAGCCTGTCCTGAGCTCCGCCGAAGGGGGCCTGTGCCGCATGGCGACGGCTCGACTGGGGAGAGCGTGCTTCGACAAGCTCGGCACGAACGGAGTGGGACACTGGAACGAACGTCATCCGCTCCGGACGTCACGTCCGGCTATGCCGCGACCGCCAGCTCTGCGGGCCGCTTCAGCGTCAGGATCGCCACCGCACCACAGCCGCGGCCCTCGCTTTCGAGGCGCAGCGATCCCTCCATCGCGTTCATGGCATTGGCGCACCAGTGGAGCCCCAGCCCGCCCGATTTGTGCGCCCGCGTGGAAAAGCCGCGCTGGAACAAGGTCGCCCCCGTTTCCGCATCGAAGCCCTCGCCGTCGTCCCGAATCGCGATCGTCACATGCTCGGCCGTCTCGGTGACGGAGACGGCGATCGATCCGCTGCCCGTGCCGCGTGCGGCGATCGCCTCGGCGGCATTGCCGAACAGATTGCCGATCACCTGGCTGAGAATCACGCGCGCGGCGAGCGCGCGGTGGAAGCCGGAGGGGAAGCTGAACGCGATCGAGGCCTGCGGGGCATAGCGCGCGATCGTGGCGTTGCGCGCGACGATCTCGGTCACGTCGCACACTTCCAGCGCGGGGCGTTCGTGCGCGTGTGCCTGTTGCTGGCCGATGATCTCGAGCACATGCGCCATCGCCTCGCGCCCCACCCGAAGCTCGCTGCGCGTCGCCTCGCGGCTGCTGTCGTCGGCTTCGAACGCGGCGGCGACGAAGGCGACGAGCTTCTGCCGGCGCGGCGCGGGCAGATCGTCGCGCGCCAGTTCGCCGATCGCGCGCGCGATCGTGGCGCGGTCGATCGGCGGCGCCTGGCCGACGCCCTGGCTCAGGATGGTGCTGATCGGGTTCAGCGCGTTGCGGACGTTGTGCATCACCGCAACCGCGCTTTCGCTGCGGCCGAGCGCGAAGGATTGCACCTCCACCTGCTCGCGCAGATCCTTCAACTGGCGCAGCATCGCGTTGAAGCTGCGGCCGAGCGAGCCGATCTCGTCGCGACGATCCTCCTCCTCCAGCATGCTCATCGAGCCCGAGGCGCGCACCCGCTGCATATGGCTCTCGACGCGGTGGAGCGGGCGCAGCACCAGCCGGCCGATCATCCGCCGCAGCACGATCAGCACGATCAGCAGCAGCAGCGTCGATCCCGCGACCGCGAGCATCAGCATGCGCCGCCCGAGCAGCGAGATGTCGCGCGGCACGCTGAAACGCGCGCTGGCCACCGCATGGCCGTCGGCACCACGGATCGGCACCGCGATGCCCATCGTCACGTGGCCAGGCGTGGTCACCTCCCGGTCGGCGATCGCGGGATCGATCCGCGCGCCCAGCTGGAGCAGTTCGGACAGGCGCCGCGACGTGATCGTGCGCGCCATCAGCACATAGCCGCGCGGGATTCCGGTGCCGTCGGACCGGCGCACCTGCGCCACGCCGATCGCCGCCACCTCGGGCCCCAGCCGCGCATAGAAGCGCCCGGAATTGCTGTGCCCGATCGCGCGTGCGAGCGAGACGCGGCGGGTGACCGCGATGAGCGCATCGCGCATCGCCGGCTGGCCCGCACCGCCCTGCCCCAGCCAGCGCGCGATCACCACGCGGCCGTCGGGCGCGACATAGGCCATGCCCTGCACGCCCAGATTGGTCATCGCGAGCGGGGAGAAGCTGTCGCGTTCGAACTTGGCGGTCGGATGCGCCATGTAGAGATAGCTGTCGTTCCAGTCGCCATAGTCGCGCACCGCGCTCTCGGCCTTGGAGGCATATTCGGCGAGCGCCGCGCGCGTGCGCTCGACATGGCCCGCGATCGCCTTGGCCTCCAGCTGGTCGAAGCTGGGCGTGATGACGGCGGCGAGCATCAGCGTGATGCCCACCGCGCCGGCGATGCCGACGCCGGTCATGAACAGGACGAGCTTCGCGCCGAGCGAAGCCGGGCTGCGAATCAGGCGGCCCGCGCGCGCCGACCGGCCGGGCATCCGCATCAACCCAGCGTTCCGGTGCCCGGTTCGTCGCCGCGATCGTCCGCGCCGCCGAGGAAGCGCTGGAGCGCGAGTTCGCACGCGATGTCGGGTGCCACCGGCCGCGAGAAGAAATAGCCCTGGAGATGGCTGGCACCCGCAATCCGCAGCGCCTGGACCTGCGCCTCGGTCTCCACGCCCTCGGCGATCACCTCCAGCCCCAGCGCGCGGCCGAGATGAATGATCGAATGGACGATCGCCGCGCTTTCGCGCTCGCGGCCCATGCCGTCGATGAAGCTGCGATCGATCTTGAGCGAATCGAGCGCGAACTTGCGGATATTGTAGAGCGAGGAATAGCCGGTGCCGAAATCGTCGAGCGCGATGCGGAAGCCCATCTGGCGCAGCTTGTAGAGCGTCTCGGCAGCGCGTTCGGCATCGTCGAAGATCGCCGTCTCGGTGATCTCGATCTGAACGCGCGATGGCACGGCGCCGGCGCGCTGCACGCTTTCCATGATATGGCCGACGAAATTGTGGCGGCGGAACTGGCGCGGCGAGAAGTTCACCGAGACATATTGATCGGGCCAGCGCTTCAGCACCGCCAGCGCCTCGTCGAGGATCCAGTCGCCGAGTTCGTGGATGACGTTCGATTCCTCGGCGATCGGGATGAACGTCGCCGGGCTGATCGGGCCATATTCGGGGGTGTTCCAGCGCACGAGCGCCTCGAAACCCATGACCTGGATCGCGTCGCGCGAGACGATCGGCTGATAGACGAGGCTCAGCTCGCCCCGTGCGATCGCCTGGCCCAGCCCGTGCTCGACGCGGCGGCGAAAGCGGATGCCCTCGTCCATGCTTTCGTCGAACAGGCGGGTGACGCCGCGCCCGGCGCGCTTGGCATCGTTGAGCGCGAGATCCGCGCGGCGCATCGCGTCGATCGGGTCGCACCCCGCGCCGTCGATCACGACGAGGCCGGCGGACGCGCCGCTCTGCACCGAATTGCCGAACACCTGATGCGTGCCGGTGCAGGCCAACACGATCCGGTCGCACGCCATCACCGCGGCCTCTTCGCCCGGCGTGTCGAACAGGATGCCGAATTCGTCGCCGCCGAGCCGCGCGACGATCGCGCCCTCGGGCGCCGACGCCTGCAGGATCGCGCACACGTCGCGGATCAGCGCATCGCCGGCCAGATGGCCGAGCGTGTCGTTCACGAGCTTGAACCGGTCGAGATCGACCATCGCAGTCGCATAGGGGCCGTCGCGCTTCACCCGATCGCCGAGCGCGCGGAGAAAGGCGAGGCGGTTGGGCGCGTCGGTCAGCGAATCATGCGTCGCCATATGGATCGCGCGGCTCTCGTTCGCGGCGAGTTCGAGGCTTTGCTCCTCCAGCAGCGCGACCTGCGCGCCGAGCATGCGGCGTGCGGTCGCCAGTTCGCGATCGACCTCCCACCTTTTGCCGAGCGCGGTCGCGGTCTGCACGATCTCGGCCACTTCGAAGGGCTTGGCGATATAGAAGATCTTGTCGGGCGGCCCGGCCACCTTGCTGATCTCGATCGGCGAGAAATCGGAATAGCCGGTGACGATCACCAGGTTTATCTCGGGATCGAGCGCGCGGATGCGGCGCGCAGTCTCGCGGCCGTCGATGCCGGGGGGCATGCGCACGTCGATGAACGCCACGGGATAGGGCGTGCCGGCCGCCAGCGCCGCCTCCACCGCGGCGATCGCGTCCAGGCCCTGGTGGCAGTGGGTCAGATCGAATTCCGGCCCGTCCGGCTCGGCATCGTCGTCGTCCCCGAACAATTCGGCCGCCATCGCCGACAGCGCGGCGCCCTCTGCGGCGCGCGGCGCGAGGCTGCGCGCATAGCTGTCATGCATCGCGGGTTCGTCGTCGACGATCAGAATGCGCATGCGGTCATCGTCCTTCCGCAGCCGGGATCGCTGCGCCTTGGTCGGACGGTGGTAGCCAGGCGCGGTTAAGGCGCCGTAAACGAACTCTGCAGCTGTTCGCCGAGCGCCTGGGCGCCGAGCACGATCGCTCCCAGCGGGCCGGCCCTTCCCCCGAGCGCGGGCGGAACGACATAGCTGTCCGCCAGCGCCACCTCGGGCAGGGTGATATAACCGCCCAGGCTGCGCGTCATCGCAGCACGCACGCTCGGGAACAGGTGGCTGGTGCCGACCATCACGCCGCCGCCCATCACCACCCGCCGCGGGATGCCCGTCAGCACCAGCGTGTGGAGCAACTGCCCGATCGCCTGCGCGACCGTCTCCCAGGCAGGATGCGCGGCGGGCAGGTCTTCGGCGGCGATGCCGGTGCGCGCGGCGATCGCCGGGCCCGACACCAGTCCTTCGAGGCAGGCGCCGTGGAAGGGGCAGACCCCGAGCCAGTCGTCGCCAGGCACGCGCACCGGGCGGATATGGCCGAGCTCGGAATGGGTGAGCCCGTCCACCGGCCGCCCACCCGCGATCATCCCCGCGCCGACGCCCGTGCCGATCGTCACATAGGCGATGTCGGCCAGCCCCTTCGCCGCACCCCAGCGCGCCTCGGCGAGCGCCGCGCCCACCACATCGGTGTGGAAGCCGACGGGCACGTTGTACCGGCTGCGGATGCGCCCGACGATGTCGGTGCCCGCCCAGCCGGGCTTGGGCGTCGAGGTGATGTGGCCGTAATCGCTCGCATGCCGGTCGATCGAGATCGGGCCGAAGCTCGCGATGCCGATCGCCACGAACCCGCTCCAGCGATCGAGCACCGCCTCCACCGCGGCGAGTGTCTCCTCGGGCCGGGTGGTGGGGATGCGCACCTCGTCCTCGATCGTGTCGGGGCCGCTGGCGAGGATGCAGTTGATCTTGGTGCCGCCGAGTTCGATGCCGGCGACGAGTGGGGCCTCGCTCATTCGACCGTCACCGACTTGGCGAGGTTGCGCGGCTGGTCGACATCGGTCCCCTTGGCCACCGCCACGTGATAGGCGAGCAACTGCACGGGCACCGCATAGACGATCGGCGCGATCAGCGGATGCACCTTCGGCATGGTGATCGTCGCCACACAGCCTTCGCCCGCCGCCTGAATGCCGTCATAATCCGAAATCAGGATCACCTTGCCGCCGCGTGCCTGCACCTCCTGCATGTTGCTCACCGTCTTCTCGAACAGCGGCCCGGAGGGCGCGATGACGATCACCGGCACATTCTCGTCGATCAGCGCGATCGGCCCGTGCTTCATCTCGCCCGCGGCATAGCCCTCGGCGTGGATGTAACTGATTTCCTTCAGTTTCAGCGCACCCTCCAGCGCCAGCGGATAATCGGTGCCGCGCCCGAGATACAGCACGTCGCGCGCCACCGCGACCACGCCGGACATCGCCTGGATCGCATCGTCATAGGCCAGCGCGCCGTTGATCGAGGCGGGCGCTTCGGCCAGATGCCGCACGAGCTGGCGTTCGTCGGCTTCGGACAGCCGCCCTTTGGCCTTCGCCAGATTGGCGGCAAGCGCGGCGAGCACCGCAAGCTGGCAGGTGAACGCCTTGGTGGACGCGACGCCGATTTCGGGCCCGGCATGCGTCGGGAGCAGCAGATCCGCCTCCCGCGCCATGCTGCTGGTCGGCACGTTGACGACCGCGGCGATCGTCTGGCCCTCCGACTTGGCGTGACGCAGCGCCGCGAGCGTATCGGCGGTCTCGCCCGACTGGCTGATGACGATCATCAACCCGCCCGGCTCCATCACCGGCGCGCGGTAGCGGAACTCGCTCGCGACATCGAGATCGACCGGCACGCGCGCGAACTGCTCGAACCAGTATTTGGCGACCATGCCCGCATAGAAGCTCGTCCCGCATGCGACGATCGTCACGCGCTTGATTCCCGACAGGTCGAAGTCCGGGATCGGCAGCACCACCTTGCCCTCAAGCCGCTGGAGATAGGATCGCAGCGTCTGCGCGACGACGATCGGCTGCTCGTAGATCTCCTTCAGCATGTAATGCCGGTGGTTGCCCTTGGAGACGAGCTCCCCCGTCACGCCCGAGATCGTGATCGGCCGCTCGACGGGCGCGTTCGCCTGGTCATAGACCTGAACGCCGTCGCGCGTCAGCACCGCCCAGTCGCCCTCGTCCAGATAGGCGATCCGCTGCGTCAGCGGGGCGAGCGCCAGCGCATCGGATCCCAGATACATCTCGCCATCGCCGTGCCCGATCACCAGTGGCGATCCGAGCCGCGCGCCAATCAGCAGATCGGGATGCCGGCGGAACAGGATCGCGAGCGCGAACGCGCCATGGAGGCGTGGCAGCACCTCGCGGACCGCGTCGACCGGCTCCATGCCCGCCTCCACCTTTTCGCTGACGAGATGCGCGACGACTTCGGTGTCGGTCTCGCTGGTGAAGGTGCGGCCCCGCGCGATCAGTTCGTCGCGCAGCGCCTTGAAATTCTCGATGATGCCGTTGTGCACCACCGCGACCTCGCCCGTCGCGTGCGGGTGGGCGTTGTTGGTGGTGGGGCCACCATGCGTCGCCCAGCGGGTGTGCGCGATGCCGGTCTTGCCCGGCAGCGGGTTGGCCGCGAGTTCCTTGGCCAGGTTGACGAGCTTGCCCGAGGCACGGCGGCGATCGATCGCGCCATCATGGTCGGTCGCGATCCCGGCGGAATCATAGCCGCGATATTCGAGCCGCTTCAGCCCGTCGAGCAGCCGGTCGGCCACGTCCTCGGTGCTCAGGATACCTACGATTCCACACATGGGGCTGCTCTTGGACTAGAGGGTATAGGGAATGCGGATTCCCGGCATGGTCGCCGGAAAATCCTTGGTGTTGCGGGTGACGAGTACGGACCCGTTTACCCGCGCGGTGGCGAGGATCAATGCGTCGAACAGTTTCATTCGGTGTTGATGACGGATGTCTGCCGCGGCTAGCGCGATCGGGCCGTCCACCTCGACCAGCTCGAACGAAGCGAGAAGGTCGCGGACACGGTGCCGCGTCTCCGGCGCCTCTCCGGCGAGCACCTCGGTCCACACGATCCGGCTGATCCGGTGCCGCGGGAAACGCTCCAGTTCGTCGACCGCCTGCGGACGACCGATCAGCCAGTCGATCAGGATGCTGGTATCGAAGAACGGTTCCTCCATCGGGCTAGTCGACGGTCCGATCCTCGCGCACCGCGCGCTGATAGTCCACGGTGTCGCCGATGTCGGTGCGCCCCTTCCAATAGCCCGCACCCCGGCGGATCCAGTCCTTGTTGGTCTCGGCACGAAAGGCCGCGACCGCTTCGCGCACCAGCGCGGCGCGCGACGTCTTCACCTCGCCGGCCCGCGCATCGAGCCAGCGGATATCGTCTTCGGGAAGATCGACCAGGGTTCTCATGACCATATGATATCGGGGCACGATATCACTTGCCAGCCTTCTTCGCGGCCATGCGTTCGCGGAAGCGGCTGGCCCAGCCAGGCTTGGCCTCCTGCGGCGGCCGCACCAGCGCCAGCGCGTCGGCCTCGACATCGGCGGTGACGACCGATCCCGCGCCCACGATCGCGCCGGCGCCGATGGTGACCGGCGCCACCAGCGCGGAGTTCGAACCGACGAACGCGCCCGCGCCGATCACGGTGCGGTATTTGAAGAAGCCGTCATAGTTGCAGGTGATCGTTCCCGCGCCGATGTTCGCCGCCGGCCCCACATCGGCATCGCCGATATAGCTCAGGTGATTGACCTTGGCGCCGTCGCCCAGCACCGCCTTCTTCATCTCGACGAAATTGCCGACCTTGGATTTGGCACCCAGCACCGCGCCCGGACGAAGCCGCGCAAAGGGGCCGACCTCCGCGCCCGCGCCGACGGTCGCGCCCTCGATATGGCTGAACGCGTGGATCGTCGCGCCGTCCGCGACCGCCACGCCGGGGCCGAAAACGGTGTTCGGGCCGATCGTCACGTCGCGTCCCAGCACCGTGTCGTGCGCGAACCACACCGTATCCGGCGCCACGAGCGTCGCGCCCTCGGCCATCGCGCGGCTTCGGCGCGCCGCCTGCCATTGCCCCTCGACCGCGGCCAGCTCCTCGCGACTGTTGACGCCGGCGACCTCGGCCGCGCCCGTCTCGATCACGGCGGAGGCGCGCCCGTCCGCCGCCGCCAGCATCACGATGTCGGGCAGATAATATTCGCCCGCGGCATTGTCGTTGCCGACCCGCGCGAGCAGCGCGAACAGATCGTCGGCGCGCACCGCCATCAGCCCCGAATTGCACAGGGTCTCCGCGCGTTCGTCGGTGCTCGCGTCCTTATATTCGACCATTCGGTCGATCCGCCCGGCGGCGTCCGCGATCACGCGGCCATAGGCGCCGGGATCGGCGGGGCGGAACCCCAGCACGACGGTGCCGGGCGCGTCGCCCCCGTGAAGCCGTTCGATCATCCGCCGCATCGTGGCGCTGCTGACGAGCGGCACGTCGCCATAGAGGATCAGCACGTCGCCCGAAAAACCCGCCAGCGCGGCCTCGGCCTGCGCCACCGCATGGCCGGTGCCGAGCTGTTCGGCCTGGAGCGCGGTCGCGATACCGTGCGGTGCGACCGCGGCCTCCACCTGCTCGCGGCCGGCGCCGGTCACGACGACGGTGCGTTCGGGCGCGAGTTCGGCGATGCTGGCGATCAGGTGGAGCAGCATCGGCCGCCCCGCGATCGCATGCAGCACCTTGTGGCGATCGGACTTCATCCGCGTGCCCTTGCCGGCAGCGAGGACGATGGCGGCGAGCGGAGGCATGGTCATGGGAAACGCTGCTGCCATGATCCGCTTGCCAATTCCAGAGCGGGCGGGCACGCGGCGCGGCGATGACGCGATTTCCCTTCGACCTGATCGGGTTCGACCTCGATGGCACCCTGCTCGACACCAGCGGCGACCTTGCCGCCGCGGTGAACCATGCGCTCGGCACGATCGGCCGCGCACCGCTCGCCGTCGCGGAGATCACGCCGATGATCGGCGGTGGCGCCCGCCACATGCTGGCCCAGGGAATGGAGCGCACGGGCGGCTGCGACGAAGCGACGCTCGACACGCTGCACCAGCGCCTGCTCGCCTATTACGAGGCGCATATCTGCGTGCTGACCAAGCCCTATCCGCATTGCCTCGACGCGCTCGACACGCTGGCGGCCCGCGGCGTGCGGGTGGCGGTGATGACCAACAAGATCGAGCGGTTCGCGCGCACGATCCTCGGCGAACTGGGCCTGACCGAACGATTCGCCTGCATCGTCGGCGGCGACACGATGGGTGTCGGCAAACCCTCGCCCGTACCGATCCAGGCGATGATCGAACGCGCGGGCGGCGGGCGGACGGCGTTCGTCGGCGATTCGATCTACGACGTGAAGGGTGCGCACGCCGCCGGGCTGCCGGTGGTCGCGTGCAGCTTCGGCTTCATGACGCAGCCGGTGGAGACGCTCGGCGCGGATGCGGTGATCGACGGCTTCGACGAACTCGTGCCCGCGCTGGAACGGCTGGACGCATGAGCCGCATCCTGATCTTCTGGCGCGGCGCGCTGTTCCTGGCGATCATCGTCGCGCTCACCATGGCCTTCCTGCCGCATCCGCCGGCGCTGCCGATCGATCATTACGGCGACAAGTTCGAGCATGTGCTCGCCTTCTCGACGATCGCGCTGCTGGCGGCCTTCGCCTATCCGCGGACGCCGCTGCTGCGGCTCACCGAGCATCTGTCGTTCCTGGGCGCGCTGATCGAGGTGGGGCAGTCGATGCCGATCCTCGGCCGCGACTGCGACATCCGCGACTGGATCGCGGACACGGTGGCGGTCATCGTCGTGCTGCTGCTGGTAAAGGCGTTCCGCAAGGCGCGGGCGCGCTAGCGCCGCCATTTCGTCCAGAGATGCCGGGCGAGCATGGCCGGCGGCATCCGCAGCCAGTGCGAGCGGACATAGAAGGCGAGCCGCGTCACCCGCCGGATCGGGCGCCCCCAGCCATCGCGCGCGAGCAACCGGCGCCGGTACGGCCGGTCGCGCAGGCGAACTGCCGTTGCGCCATCGCCGTAGAGCGCGGCGGCCATCCGCACCGCACGCGCAGTCTCGCGCGCCAGTCCGTGGTGCGCCGCGCGTGCCGCCAGCGCTTCGGTGCCAAATTCCACGATCAGGCAGCGTATGTCCCACAGGTTGCGCAGGCCGCCCGCCAGATCACCGTCCGCGAACAGGTGCGCGGCGGCATGGACGATCATGTCGTCGGGTGCGAGCACGCGCAGGCCGTTCTCGAGCACCACGCTGCACGCGATCAGCCCGTCCGCATCGGGGCGGATGCGCGCGGTGAGCGGCAGGATCGTGTGGTGCACGTCGATCATCCGGTCGCGCTCGCGGTGGATGAGCGGCGGCAGTTCGTGCATCCAGCGGCGGTAATAGGCGTCGTCATAAGGGTCGGGCTTCACCCATTCCCAGCCCTGCGCGATCAGCGCCGCCTCCACCTCGGCGATCCGGCCCCGGGACACGAGGATGTCGAGATCGCCGATCGAACGCCCCTGCCCGGCGATCAGACCGGCGGCGACATAGGCCGTGCCCTTCAGCAGCACGACCGGGCAGCCGAGCGCCGCCAAGGCGCGCCGCGCCATCTCCGCTTCCCACAACGCGACGCGGCGGCCCTGATCGGCCGATGCCCGCGCGTCCGCCATCAGCCGCGCGACCGTGGGCGGCAACGGCAGGCCGTCGAGCCGCACCGCCAGCGTGCCGATCAGTTGTTCCGCGCGCGCCATGGCGATCAGTGCGGTCCAGCCGGCCGCATCCAGCGTGGCGGCGGCGGCCGCCGGATCGGCGAGCGCGCGGGCGAGCGGCAGCGCGCCGGCGGTCACAGCGCGTCCCACAGCGCCTCCGCCTGCGCCACGCCGCTCGCGCCGTCGGGATAGTCGATCGCCACCGCCGGCACGCTGCGGATCAGCCCGGTCAGCGCGGCGAACCCGCGTTCGGCCAGCGCGACATAGTTGGTGGACGCCTGGGTCAGCCGCACGAACGCCTCGGACGGCGGCACGCCGCGCCGCTCGGCGGGAAAGCCATAGCGCGGGAAGAGCAGCAGCGCCGGCCGGGCGGGCACATCCATCGCCGCGATCGCGCGCGCATCGGGCACCATGTGGCGGATATCGCCCTTGGGCGTGCCCCGCAGCAACGGGCCGAACCGCGCGCCGGGCCAGGCCGCCCGCGCCGCGGCGGCGCTTTCGTTCTTGAGGCTCACCAGCCGGGGAAAGGCATGCACCGCCCCGCTCGTCAGCGACAGCAGCGCGAACTCGTCACCCATGAAGCGCCAGCCCCGCGCCGCCAGCAGCGTGGCCAGCGTCGATTTGCCCGCGCCAGACACGCCCGTCATCAGAAGCGCCCGCCCGTCGCGCTCGACCGCGGAAGCATGGAGCAGCAGATGCCCCCGCCCGCCCAGCGCCAGTTGCAGGTTCATCGCCATTTCCGCCGCGAGCAACCCTTGCGCAAGCGGCAGCGGCGCCGCTTCGGGCAGCGTGTAGTCGCCGCCAATCGCCACCGATGGCCGGACGAACCGCCGCCACGGCCGCGTTGCCGACAGCCGCACGGTGAAATCCGGGATGCCGTCGTCCGGCGCGGGATAGTCGCGATAGAGGTCGGCGAGTGCCGCGATCGGCGAGCGCCAGTCGGCGCCGATGCGGAACCCCACCGGCCCGATCCGTACCGCGAAGCGGTGCCTCATCGGGTCGCGACGAGCCCGGCGGCGACCAGCTCGTCGAGCCGCACCGCCAGCGCCTCCGCGCCACCCTCCACGTCGTAATCGTCCGCCAGCCGCGCGAGCAGCGCCGCGCGTGTCATCGGCGCCGGGGCGAGCGCCGCCAGTATCTCGGGCGCAGGCGCGGTCAGCAGATGCGTGATGCCCGACGGGCGATGGAACAAGGCCGTGAATTCATCCAGCGGCACGGCGATCAGCGCACCCGCCGGCGGCGCACGGTAGAGCGCCACTTCAGGCGCGCGGCATCTGCAGCGATGCGAAACAGGTAAAACCGCCCTGACCGCGCTGCAGCCGGCGGATATAGTTCACATAAGCGCGGCTCCGCTCGGAATCGACACCGGGCAGCGAGGATCCGTCGGCGAGCGCGCGTTTCACCTCCTCGCCCTTGAACGGCCGGCTGGAGGCGGGAAACGCGCCCTTCGTTCCCGAGGGCACGATCTTGCCCTCGGCGTCGATATAGCCGCCGGCATGGCCCGGATCGGGCACCGGGATCTCGCAATTGAGCACCGATCCCGTGCTCTGCGCGAGCGCCGGACGGATCGACACCACCGCGGACGCGCCCACCGCGCCGAGCACCAGCACGCGGCGGCGCGTGGGCACGCGCTCGGGGGCCGATGGCGGGGCGGGAAGATCGTCGTCCATGCGCCCGGTTACTACACCGCCGTTGCGCAATCGTGAAGCTGGCGTGACGCTCGGCCGCAAAAGTCATTGGTATCGTTACGGGATCATGACGCGGGTGGGTGACCGACGGCGTTCGGCTGGCTAGACTTCGCCGATGCGCCCCGGACTCGCCCTGCCCCCGCTCGCCCTCGTCATCATCGGGGGCACCGCGTTGCTCGTGCTCGCGGTCGGCGGCCTTGCGGCGTTTCTCGTCGCGCTGGTGGGCGGGGTGGCGGCGCTGGCCCTCGGCGCGCCGGCGATCGCCGAAGCCGCGCTGCCGGCGATTCCCGCGCAGAGCACCGCGCTGCCCGAACTCGACGCGCTGCTCGAAGGCATCGACCAGCCGATGCTGCTGGTGGAGGGGCGGCGCATCGCCAGCGCCAACCGCGCCGCGCTCGCGCTGCTCGGCCGGCATATCGTCGGCGACGACGTGCGGCTCGCGATCCGCCACCCCGCCGCGGCAGCCCGGTTCGGCGGCACCGATCCCGTGGAGAGCAGCGCGGTCGACCTGATCGGCCTGGGCTCAGCGGAGCAGCGTTGGGAAATGCGGATCGGCGATGCCGGGCGCGGCCGGCGTGTGGTGACGCTCACCGACCAGACGCTGAACGACGCCGCCGAGCGGATGCGCGTCGATTTCGTCGCCAATGCCAGCCACGAGCTGCGCACGCCGCTCGCCTCGATCCTCGGCTATATCGAGACGCTCGGCGACGAGGCGGGCGAAGTGCCCGCGGTCCGCGCGCGTTTCCTGAAGATCATGTTCGACGAGGCACGGCGGATGCAGCGGCTGATCGAGGATCTGATCTCGCTTTCGCGCATCGAGGCGGAGAAATACCGGCCGCCGAGCGAACGGATCGACCTGCCCGCGCTCGTCGCGCAGCTCTGCACCGAGATCAAGGCCTCGGGCAGCGCGCGCGCCGCCGACCTGACCTGCGCGGTGGGCGAGGTGCCCGCCATCACCGGGGACCGCGCGCAGTTGCTCCAGATGCTCCACAATCTGGTCGGCAACGCGATGAAATATGGGCGCGCCGCCACCCCCGTCACGATCACGCTGGATACCGCGCCCGGCGGTCAGGCCCGCATCGCCGTCGCCGACCAGGGCGAAGGGATCGCGGCCGAGCATCTGCCGCGGCTCACCCAGCGTTTCTACCGCGTCGATCCCGGCCGCAGCCGGTCGATCGGCGGTACGGGCCTCGGCCTAGCGATCGTCAAGCACATCGTGGAGCGGCACCGCGGCCGGCTCGATCTCGTCAGCACGCCGGGGATCGGCACGACGGTGACCGTTACGCTGCCAGTCGCTGTCATGAAACCGTAAGACGTGCGTCACATAGCGCCAGCGAAGCTCCATGGAGGGATCGGAATGGCGCGCGCGAACATGCTGCTGGTGGAAGACGATGCAGCGCTGGCCGAATTGCTCGTCTGGCATTTCGAACGCGAGGCCTTCGCGGTCGCCCATACGGTGGACGGCGAGGAGGCGCTGCTGCTCGCCCGCGAGCGCACGCCCGACATCGTGCTGCTCGACTGGATGGTCGAGGGGCTGTCCGGCATCGAGGTCTGCCGCCGCCTGCGCCGCACGCCCGAGACCGCCAACGTGCCGATCATCATGCTCACCGCACGCGGCGAGGAAGAGGACCGCGTGCGCGGCCTCGAAACCGGCGCGGACGATTATGTCACCAAGCCCTTCTCGCCCCGCGAGCTGGTCGCGCGCGTCGGCGCGGTGCTGCGCCGCGTACGGCCGGGCTTGGCGGGCGAGACGCTCGCTTATGGCGATCTGGAAATGGACACCGTCGGCCACAAGGTGCGCCGTGGCGGAACCGCGGTGCCACTGGGGCCGACCGAATTCCGGCTGCTGAAGCATTTCCTCGAACATCCCGGCTGGGTGTTCTCGCGCGAGCGGCTGCTCGATGCGGTGTGGGGGCATGACAGCGACATCGAGTCGCGCACCGTCGACGTGCATATCCGGCGGCTGCGCAAGGCGATCAATCTGGCGGGGATGCCCGACGTGATTCGCACCGTCCGTTCGGCCGGTTACGCGCTGGATTCGGAAGGATAGGGCCGGATCGATTGGAATCGGCTGCGAAACGAAGGAGCCATCCGGGCGATCGCGCGTTGGGGGTTCACGCCTGCTCGTTTCAGGCGTCCAAATCCTAGGAGATTTCCATGAAGCATCTTCTGCTCGCCGCCGCCGCGCTGATCGCGGCGCCTGCCCTGGCCCAGACGACCCCCGCGGGCGACCCTGCAATGCCCACGCAGCAGACGACGCCGCCGACCGATCCTGCCGCGCAGCCGACGCCGCCCGCGGGCGATCCGGCCACCGCGCCTGCCCCGGCACAGGGCGCCGCGATGCCGGCCGCCCCTGCCGACGGCGCGTCGCCCGCCGGCGGCTATCAGCCCACGGGCAACGGCATGTCCGGCCCGATGCAGCCCGGCGCGCCCGTGACCTTCAAACAGGCCCCCACCCCTGCCGAGGCCTATCCGGCACCGGCGCCGATGGCGAAATACCCGATCTGCAAGAAGGGTCAGTACGACCATTGCATGCAGCGCGGCGGCCGCTAAGCCGTTGACGCTACGGCAAGGCGGCTCCCGGCGAGCCGCCTTGCATGACCTTGCGATCGCATTAGGAAAGGCGCTCCACCAGTCAGCGGGAGCGCCTTTTCCATGTCCATTCGATTCGACGGCAAGGTTGCGATCGTCACCGGCGCAGGCGGCGGCCTCGGCCGCGAATATGCGCTCGAACTCGCCCGGCGGGGCGCGCGCGTGGTGGTCAACGATCTGGGCGTGGGGCGCGATGGCACAGGCCATTCCGATGCCGCGCTGAAGGTGGTCGCCGAGATCGAGGCGGCCGGTGGCACCGCGATGGCGAACGGCGGCAGCGTCACCGAATACGACCAGATGGCCGAGATGGTCGCCAAGGCCAAGGAAGCCTGGGGCGGCGTCCATATCCTCATCAACAATGCCGGCGTCCTGCGCGACAAGAGCTTCGCCAAGATGGAGCCGGCGGATTTCGCCTTCGTCGTCAACGTCCATCTGCTCGGATCGGCCTATGCCGCCAAGGCGGTGTGGGAGACGATGCGCGCGCAGAATTACGGCCGCATCCTGATGACCTCGTCGTCGAGCGGGCTGTTCGGCAATTTCGGCCAGGCCAATTACGGCGCTGCCAAGCTCGGGCTGGCGGGCCTCACCAAAACGCTCGCGATCGAGGGCGCCAAGAACAACATCAAGGTCAACACCATCGCCCCGACCGCGGGCACGCGGATGACCGAAGAGCTGTTCCCCGCCGCCATGTTCGAGGCGTTCTCGCCCGACAAGGTGGCGCCGGGCGCGGTGTTCCTCGTCTCGGAGGACGCGCCTTCCAACGTGATCCTCGGCGCGGGCGCGGGCGTGTTCCAGACGTCGTACGTCACGCTGACGCCGGGCAAGCTGCTCGACGGCGACGATCTGTCCGTCGAGGGCGTGGCGGCACATTGGGACGCGATCGCCGATCGCGCGGGCGAAATCGTGCCGCAATCGGGCGCCGAACAGTCGATGCTGATCGGCCGCGCGCTGCAGGGCGGCTGATCCTCACCCGTATTGCCATGGTAACACACGCGTGCGAAGATCTCTCCGGGGAGACCGCACGACCATGTACAGCGATGCCGATATCGACGAAGCCGTGGCGGCGGGCGCGCTCGACGCGCAGGCCGCCGCCGCGTTCCGCGCGCATATAGGCGCGCGCGCCGCCGCACCGGTGGCGGACGAGGAGCAGTTCCGGCTGCTCACCGGCTTCAACGACATCTTCGTCACCATCGCGATCCTGTTGCTGCTGGGTGCGCTCGCGCAACTGGGCGGCCGGATCGCGGCGCCGCTCGGCGGCGTGTTCGTCGCCGCCGCCGCCTGGGCGCTGGCCGAATATTTCACCGCGCGCCGGCGAATGGCGCTGCCCAGCATCGTGCTGCTGCTCGCCTTCGTCGGCGGCATCGCCGCGGCGGGCTTCGCGCTGTTGCTCGGCAGCGTCCACGGCGACGCGGCGAACGGCCTGCCCGCGGCACTGGTCGCGGCGGCGTCGGCACTGGCGGCATGGCTGCATTGGCGGCGTTTCATGGTGCCGATCACGGTCGCGGCCGGGGCGGTGGCGGTGGTGGGGGCGATCGTCTCGCTCGGCTATGCCGCAGTGCCGCGGCTGGCCGATGCGGTGTGGCCGTTGCTCTTCGTCGGCGGTCTCGGCGTGTTCGCGGTGGCGATGTGGTGGGACATGAGCGATCCGTTGCGGCGGACGCGCCGTGCCGACGTCGCTTTTTGGCTCCACCTCGCCGCTGCACCGATGATCGCGCACCCCGTCTTCCGCCTGCTCGGCGTATTCGGCGGCGAGATCGCGATCGGCACCGCGCTCGTGGTGATCGCGCTCTATCTGCTGTTCGCCTATGTGGCGCTCGCGGTGGACCGGCGGGCGCTGCTCGTCTCCAGCCTCGTCTATGTCCTTTATGCGATGCACGCGCTGTTCAGCACCGTGGGCGCGCTGGGGCTCAGTGCCGCCCTGACCGCGCTCGTCCTCGGATCGGCGCTGCTGTCGCTCTCGGCCTTCTGGCAGGTGGCACGCCGCCCGGTCGTCGCGTCGCTCGGCAGCCTCGCGCGCCGGCTGCCACCCGTCTCAGCGTGAGGCGGTCCGAAGCGACCAGCCGGCGGGCAGATAATCGAGCGACATGTAGTAATAGAACACGCAACTGCCGTCGCTGCGGTACGTCCCGCCCTTGACGAGCCCCAGCGCCGTGCCGCCGTCGAACACCGGCGCGCCGCTGTCGCCGCCCCGACAGGTGGGGCCCTCCACCGCGACCCAGGTGGGCAGGCACGCGCCGCCGCACAGATCGCCCGCGGGCGCGAAATCGACCATCGCGATCTCCGCGCAGCTATAGCCGGTGCGCTCGCCGCGATGACACACGAAATCGCCCGCTCGGGTGCTGGCGCGGATCCGCACCGCGGTGGCGGGGCGCAGCGCGGTCTTGGCGGTATCGGCATAGAAGTCCGCCGCGAGCGGCATCGGCGCGGCGTTCACCTGGACGTCCTGGAACCCCCACCCCCATTGCCCGACGAACGCCAGGGGGACAGCGGTGCCGGCGCCATCGACATAATCGACCTGGTCCGGGCAATGCGCCGCCGTGACGATGCCGTCGCGCGTGCCGTCGGAGACCGCGAAGCCCGTGGTGCAGACATAATGGCGGCCATCCGACGCGCCCGGCCCGACGATGCGCCCGCCGCCCTCCACCGCCATGTCCACCGCCGGCCGATCATACACTGCCACGCGAACGGGAACGCCGGTCATCGTGCCGATCCGCGCGGCGAGCGCGTCCTGCGCCGCGGCGTCGCCCGCGTCCGACTCGTTGACCATCACCACCATAGCGCCGGTACGGGGATCGGCGCCCATGCCCGGCGGATGCGGCAGCATCGCGCGGATATCGGCCTGCCACAGCATGATCGCCGACACGATCTCGCCGCGCGTAGCGGTGGCCCCGGTATGGAAGACGATTGGCACCGTGATCCCGCCCGCCGTCACGCTGCGATCCGCCACGGGGTCGCTTCCGGTCAGCAGCACGACGATGCGGAAGGCGGGACGGTGCTCCACCACGATGCCGGCCAGCCGATCGCCATAGGCCGACACCAGCGCGTCCGTGACGCCCACCGTCTCGCGCTGCGCCATCAGCCGCCGCGCGGCCTCGTCGGGCGGGACGCCGTAATGCCGGGCATATTCGCCCGCATCCTGCGCCAGCGCTTCGGCATCGGTCTGGACATGCGGCGGAGTCTGCGCGGCGGCCGGCGACGCGAACGCCGACAGCAGCAGCAGGGCACGGGCGAAAGCGGTCACGCGCGGTGCGCT
This sequence comes from Sphingomonas sp. CROZ-RG-20F-R02-07, assembly GCF_022662335.1. GTDB lineage: Bacteria > Pseudomonadota > Alphaproteobacteria > Sphingomonadales > Sphingomonadaceae > Sphingomonas. Next base: position 789,148 of record NZ_JAKNQJ010000001.1, read on the forward strand.
AGCGCCTGCGCACCGAACCCGCCAGAGCCCTGATCGCGCCGCCGTCAGGCCGCCTCGGCCCGCCGTTCGGCGAGAAGGGCGAGCAGCCCCGCCTCGGGCAGCGGGCGGCTGACGAGATAGCCCTGGACCATGTCGCAGCCGATCGTCTTCAGAAACGCGAGGCAGGCCTCGTCCTCGACGCCCTCGGCCACCACCTTCAGCCCGAGCTCGTGCGCCAGATCGATCGTCGAGCGCACCAGCACGCCATCGGCGCGGTTGGCGTGCGCGTGCTGGACGAAGCTGCGGTCGATCTTCAGCTCGGAGAGCGGCAATTGGCGCAGATAGGTGAGCGTCGACTGACCGGTGCCGTAATCGTCCATCGAGATCGCGATCCCCATCGCCCGGTAACGCTCCAGCACGCGCACCGCGGTCGACGGATCGACCAACGTCGCCGATTCAGTCACCTCGAACACCAGAGCCTCGGGGGCCACGATCCGCTCGGCCAGAAGCTGAGCGACGGCGGTGTTGAAGCCTTCGGCCGCGATCAGCTTGGCGGAGATGTTCACCGCCGCCGTCAGATCATGGCCGAGCCGCTGCCACGCGGCCAGATCGTGCATCACCCGGCGCATGACGTAGAGCGTCAGCGGCTCGATCCGGTCGGTTTGTTCGGCCATCGGAATGAACAGATCGGGCCCGATGAACCCGCGTGTCGGGTGGCGCCAGCGCACCAGCGCCTCGACGCTCGCGATCCGGCCATCGGCCAGCGCCAGCTTGGGCTGGTAATGGACCTCGATCCCGCCCGCCTCCAGCGCGGCGTCGAGTTCGCCCATCAACGAGATCTGCCGTTCGAGCATGGCCAGATCGGCGCCCGCGCTCGTCCAGAAAATGCCTTCCCGCAGCGCCGTCTCGGCCGCCATCGTCGCCGCGGTCAGCGCCGGGTGAAGCGCCTGCCCCGTGCCGTCCGCGACGCCCAGCGTCACCTGCGCGTCGACGCGGCGGCCGGCGATCTCGATCGGCTGCAACAGGGTGGCGCGAAGCCCGGCGAACACCTCGTCCTCAACTTCGTCGGTCGGCACTGCGAAGGCGAAGAGCGCATCGCCCAGCCGATAGACCGCGCCGCCCGCCACCAGCCGAAGCCGCTCGGCAATGCGCAGCGACAGGTCGCGGCCCGCATCGCCGCCCAGCACGGCGACGAGCGCCTCGCGGTTGGCGATCTGCGCGACCGCGATCCGCACCGCGCCCGTGTCCCGGAACGCATCGATCATCGCGCGGCGGTTGGGCAGCCCGGTCGCCTCGTCGATCGTCCGTTCGTGCTGGAACCGCGCTGCGACGTGGAGCGCCAGCCGCCCGGCGATCGCCGCGCCGAGCACGACCAGCCCCGGCGCCAGCGGATAGATCGCGAGCAACCGGAACTGCGCGAAGCCGATCGCCCCGATCAGCGTGCCCATCGCGACGATGCTGGCGACCGCGGTGCCGGGCACGCCCTTCGCGCGCAGCACGAGCAGCGACAGCAGGAACGCGAACAGCACGACGAGCGTGCCATGGCCATAGACGGGCACGCCGTGCAGCAGCGTCTCGGCGGCGAGCGCCTGGACGATCACGCCGGGCACGACGTTCCAATGCGGCGTCGCATAACGATCGCCCATCTCGATCGCGGTCGCGCCGATCAGGATATCGTGGCCGGCGACCGCTTTCGGATCGAACGCGCCCCGCTCCACCGCGATGAAGCTGAGCCGGGCAAGCGTCGCGGGATCGATCGCATAGTCGATCGGGAAGAAATGGTCCGCCCGGCCCGAACGGTGCGCGATGCTGGCGGAGAGCGACGGCCGCGGCAGCCCGTCGGTCATCGTGCCGAACGGGGCCTCGCGCACCACGCCGTCCGGATCGGGCGCGATGCTGACCGAGGCGAGCGTTACGTGATCGCGCAGGATGGGAATCGGCAGCGAATCGATGCTGCGCCGGTCGTCCATCCGCGCCTGCTGCGCGAAGGTCGGCAGCGCCACGAGCCCGTCCGAGCGCGCCAGCGCCGCGGCGAAGGCGCGATCGCCATCGGCCGTCGAAGGGGAGGAGACATCGACGTCGAACGTGATCGACGCCGCACCCGCCGCGCGCAGCCGGTCGACCACACGCGCATAATGTTCGCGCGACCAGGGCCAGCGCTTGATCGCGGCGGCACTCGCGGCATCCATCTCGACGACCACGACGCGCCCGCTGGCGCTCCGCGCCATGGCGGCGAAGCGCGCCGGATCGAGCACGCGATCGATCGTCGCGCCCAGGCCGCTCGCCAGCGCGAGCAGGCCGAGCAGCAGCGCGAGCGCGGCGACGAGCGCCCGCGTCATCCGCGGTGAAGGCAGGCGGACCATGCGGCTTAGAACAGCAAGGCGAGCCGCGCCGACACGCGCGGACGGCGATCACCGGTGTCGAGCCGGACATGGTCGATCGGCACTGCCACCTCGATCCCCCCATCGAACGGACCATGGCCGAACCGCACCCCGCCCCCGGTGGAGAACAGGCTGCCCCCGCCGATCCCATCGCGGAGGTTGTTCACGGTGCCGCCGTCGGCGAAGCCATAGAGCGACAGGCGCCGCGGCAGCACCGCGAAGGTGCGATGCAGGTCGAGCTGCAACTCGGCCGAGCCGAGCACGCCCTGGTCGCCGGTCCGCTCGCTATAATCATAGGCGCGACCGAACCCGGGGCCACCGAGGCTGATCTCGGCCGAGGCGAGCAGCGGGCGCGAGGCCAATTGCGCGACGCTTGCGAGCTGAAGCGCGAGCGGTCCCGCCACGCTGCCGGTCCAGTCCGTCTGGAACGTGCCCGTCACGAACCGCGCATCGCCATCGACGCGCGAGGCGAAGGGATCGCCCTCCCTGGTGGCGCCGAGCACCGGCAGCCCCGCGGCGACCGACACCGACTGGCGCAGCGTTCCACCGGCGAACGGGGTAGACGCGCGCAACGTGCCCGTCGCGACCGTCAGGCGATCGTCGCGGAAGAGGCCGCCGTGCAGGCTCTGCTGGTTGACGATCGTGCGTACTTCGCCGTCGAGCCACAGGCTCACCGCCCGCGATCGTTTCAGGACGGCGCTGTAGCCGATCGCGCCGCCATAGCTGCGCCCGGTCAGATCGAGATAGGACAGATCGCCGCCGGCATGAGTCGCGCCGTAGAAGCCGGTGAGCGACAGGACGCCGCCCGATCGGCCGACGCCCATCCCATACCGCGCACTGCCGAATTCGAACTCGCCCGGATCGGCAGGCGTCTGCGACGCGATCAAGGCGAGTTCGTCGCCCGCACGCAGCACGCCGCGAAGGCTGCCCAGTTCGGTCGTTCGCCACGGGCCGATCTCGCGGGTGCCGCGATTGTCCGCCTGGACGAAGGCGGTGGCGCGATCGACCGCGATGGTGACGAGCAGGACCCCGAAGCCGTTCTCGCGGATATAGCGCGTGCTGCGCACCGACACGCCGGGAATGTCGCCGACGAGCAGGATCGCCCGTTCGAGCTCGGCGCGGGTGACGCCGGCATGGGTCACCAGCCGGGAGAGGATCCGGTCGGCGGCGGCGTTGCTGGCGCCGAGCGAGCGCACCGCATCCACCTTGCCGGGATCGAGCGTCACCACCAGCCGCTCGCCGGACAGCGTCTGGGGCTGGATCGACGCCGAGGCGAACACCAGGCCGCGCGCCCGCGCCACATCGGCGACCGCACGGGCGAGCTGGACCAGATCGTCGGGCGTCAGCGCGCCGATCCGGAACGGCGCGACTGCGGCGGCGAACGCCACCCGCGGGATATCGTCCGCACCCTCCACCACCACGCTGCTCGCGTGCACCGTGCCGGCGATCTTCACCTGCGCTGCCCCGGTGGCGGGCGGCTGGATCGCGGTCGGCGCTTTCGGCTCCGGCGCCGGCGGCGCGGGCAGGCTGCGCGTGATGAGCGCTGGATCGAGCCGATCCGGCAGCACCTGCGCGTCGGCGCCCGCCGCGATCGTCAGCGCTGCGAATCCCAGCGTCGCTCCGATCCAGTCCGCCACTCCCGATCTCATGTCCAACCGTCCCCTTCGGCCGGAGGACTAGGCGCCAAGGTCTTGATAAAGGGTTTCTTCTTTTAATTCCCCGTTCACCGTTCGGCGAAACGATCGGGGAAGGACCTGCGGGTAAAATCGCGTCCATCGGCCCGAACCAGGGTCGCAGGGGATCACTATGCAACGTCGCCGATTCGCGACCACGACCTATCGCCGCTGGCTGGCGACCACCGCGCTTCTGGTGCCGGCCGCCGCCTCGGCGGGCACGCCAGCCTGGACGATCAGCGAGGCCGCGGGCCCGGTGACGATCCTGCATGCCGGCGTCTCGCGCGTGGCGATGCGCAGCGGCACGGTAGGCCCCGGCGACATCGTGCGCACGGGGCCCAATGGCCGCGCGGTGATCGCCCGTGGCCAGGAATATGTGCTCGTCGCGCCCGCCTCGCAGGTTCGCCTGCCCGCGGTCGAGCAGAAGGGCGCGATCGCCCAGATGGTTCAGGACGCGGGCGACGTCGTGTTCATGATCCGCAAGATGGCGACGCCGCATTTCGCGGTGCAGACGCCGTATCTCGCCGCCGTCGTGAAGGGAACCACCTTCAGCGTCAGCGTCGGCGAGGGCGGCGCGCGGGTGAAGGTGCTCGAAGGCGCGGTCGATGTGGCCACGCCGGATGGCGGCGCACACGAACTGCTGCGGCCCGGTGGCACCATCGCGGTGGACGCCAGCCGGCTGACCGCGCTGCGCGTGACGATGGGCGGCGTCGATCATTTCGTCCGCAGCAAGGACGACAAGGGCCCCGCCACGCCGGCGGCGCCCACCACGCGGTCGCGCCCTGCTCCGGCGCCCGCGGCCGCGACGCCCGCGATCGCCGCGCCCGTCGCCGAACCCACGGTCTCGCTCGCCCGCCTCACCGGCGGGCTGGTGAGCGACGATGCGGTGGTCGTACCGGCCGTGGTCCCCGCGTCGACGGTCCTGCCCGGTGCGGCCGCCAATGTCGGGATCGCCGGCTCGGCGACGCCGCAGGCGACGCTGGCCGTCGCGCATGCGAGCAACGCCGAAGCCGTCGTCGCGGTGAACAACGCGATGACCCACGAACTCGCTATCGAACGCGCGACCGCGCTCGCCAACCAGCGCGCCGCCGATGCCGCAGCCCAGGCCGCCGCGACCGAGCAGGCCGTGGCGCA
>NZ_JAKNQJ010000010.1 GCF_022662335.1 Sphingomonas sp. CROZ-RG-20F-R02-07
ACGGGATGTCAGCGCCGACATGATCGACAGCACCGTAGTCCGGGCGCACCACTGCGCCGTCGGGCTAAAAAAGGGGATCAGAAATTCGAGGGGCTCGGCCGTTCGCGAGGCGGCTTCACGAGCAAGCTGCACGCCCGCTGTGATTGTGGATCGGCGTGGAAAAAGGACCCCGGTAGCGGGGTGATCGGCGTCGAAAAAGGACCCCTCATCCCGGTGGTCTAGGCTGTCCGCTTGGCGGTGTGTCAGGCGGCGAGATCGGGATGTGGTATTGGAGACGGTGTTGAGGATCCGGCGCGAGCACGCGGCGGGAAAAGCCATCAAGGCGATCATGCGAGACCTGCATTTATCTCGCAAAGTGGTGCGCAAGGCGATCCGGTCGCCGGAGGCGGACATGGGCTACCGGCGTGAGGTGCAGCCGCTGCCCAAGCTGGGGCCGTTCCAGGCGCGACTGAATGCGTTGCTCGATGAAGACGAGGCGCGGCCGCGGCGCGAGAAGCTGCGCATCACGCGTATCCACGATCTGCTGCTGCGCGAGGGGTTCGACGGCTCGTATGATGCGGTGCGCCGCTATGCGGCCCGCTGGCGGCAGGCACGTCGTCGGGACGTGATGAATGCACCAGCGTTCATCCCGCTGCTGTTTCGGCCGGGCGAGGCCTATCAGTTCGACTGGAGCCACGAGGACGTCGAGATCGCGGGCAAGCCGATGCGCGTGAAGGTCGCCCATGTGCGGCTGTGCGCGTCGCGGGTGATATACGTGCGAGCCTATCCGCGTGAGACGCAAGAGATGCTGTTCGACGCGCATGCGCGGGCGTTCGCCTTCTTCGGGGGCGTGCCGACGCGCGGCATCTACGACAACATGAAGACGGCGGTGACGAGCGTGTTCACCGGCAAGGAGCGGGTCTTCAACCGGCGCTTCCTGGTCATGGCCAGCCACTACATGGTCGAACCGACAGCCTGCTCGCCAGCAGCCGGCTGGGAGAAAGGTCAGGTCGAGAACCAGGTGCAGACCGCACGTGGCCGGTTCTTCCAGCCGCGTCTGCGCTTTGCCAGCATCGAGGAGCTGAACGGCTGGCTTGAGGCGGAGTGCCGGCGCTGGGCGGACATGCACCAGCATCCCGAGCAGAAGGAACTGACGGTTGCTCAGGCATGGGCTGCCGAGCGTAGCGTGCTCCAGCCGGTCGTAGCGCCCTTCGATGGGTTCTATGAGAGCGAGCACGCGGTAAGCGGCACGTGCCTGATAAACTTCGACCGCAACCGCTACTCGGTCACGGCCAAGGTCGTGCGGCGTGCGGTCCAGGTCCGTGCGTATGCCGACCGCATCGTCGTGCGCTGCGACGGCGAGGTCGTTGCCGACCATCCCCGGTTCTTCGGTCGTGACCGGACCATCTACGACCCGTGGCACTATTTGCCTGTGCTGGTGACCAAGCCGGGCGCCCTGCGCAACGGTGCGCCGTTCCAGGGCTGGGAGCTGCCACCTGCGCTATCACGGCTGCGGCGCAAGCTCGGCGCCGGCGACGATGCCGACCGGCGCTTCGTACGGGTGCTGGCGGCGGTGCTCGACGACGGGCTGGAGGCAGTTGAAGCAGCCGTGCACGAGGCGTTGCTGGCCGGCGTCACCAGCGACGACGTCATTCTCAACATCCTGGCCCGCAGGCGAGAACCGCCACGACCGTTGACCATCGTCACGCCCGAAGACCTGGCGCTGCGTCATCCGCCGCGTGCCGACTGCGGTCGCTATGACAGCCTGCGAGGCCTTCATGCAGCGGCATGAGATGATGACGGCGATGGCGGGGCTTGGCCTCAAGGGCATGGCCGGCGCGTTCGACGAGGCGGTGACCACCGGCCTGCAGCGCAAGCGCACGACGATGGAGATCCTGACCGACCTGCTGCGTGCCGAGGCAACCCACCGCCATGCAGCGTCGGTCCGCTACCGGATGTCAGCCGCCAGGCTACCAGCGGTGAAGGATCTCGACGCCTTCGTCTTCGAGGACACCCCCATCAACGAAGGCCTGGTGCGCTCGCTGCACAGCGGCTCGTTCCTGGCGGGCCAGCGCAACGTCGTGCTGGTCGGTGGAACGGGCACCGGCAAGACACACCTGGCCAGCGCCATCACCGCCAACGTCGTGCGAGCTGGCGCCCGCGGACACTATTTCAACACGGTCGACCTGGTGAACCGGCTCGAGGAGGAGAACCGCCTCGGCAAGGCGGGCACGCTGGCGGCTCAGCTCTCCCGGCTCGACCTCGTGGTGCTCGACGAGCTGGGCTACCTGCCATTCGCCCGCTCGGGCGGTCAGCTGCTCTTCCATCTGGTCAGCAAACTCTACGAGCGCACTTCCGTCATCGTCACAACGAACCTGGCCTTTGGCGAATGGCCCACCGTCTTCGGCGACCCCAAGATGACCACCGCGCTGCTCGACCGCATTACCCACCACTGCGACATCGTCGAGACCGGCAACGACAGCTGGCGCTTCAAGCACCGCAGCTGACGCCCGGGACCACCGGCCAAAGACGCTTCGCGCTGGTTGCGCCTCCGGTCGGGCTACGCCCGCCCTACGCCGCAACCAGCGCGAACGGCACGCCCGCCATAACCGTCACGCTGCACGACGAAGGGGGTCCCTTTTGGACGCCGATAGGGGGTCCTTTTTGGACGCCGATTGACACGCTGTGATGGTCAGGGGCGACCGCTATGTTTCGTCCTGACGCCGGGCCAGACTCACGACGTGAAGGGTTTCGGGCCCTTGTTCGGGATGCTGGCTGACCGGATCGAGGCTCTGCTTGCCGATAAGGGCTATGACGCCGATGCCATTCGCCAGGAACTCGCCAAGGCGGATGTCGAGGCGGTCATTCCAACCAAAAGCAACCGCCGCATACCGATCCCGCATGATCGCGAAAAATACCGTTGGCGCAATCTCGTCGAGCGCTTGTTCAACAGGCTCAAGAACTGGCGCCGTGTCGCAACGCGTTATGACAAGACCGCAGAGTCATACCTCGGCTTCGTCGCGCTCGCCTCAGTTACGCTGTGGCTGCCCTTTGTCCACGTGACCTAGGTTCACCCTCCCGCTCGCACGCTGTATTATCCCACCCGTCGCCCGCGAACAGGCCGCTCGTGATCGACGAACATAAAATATGACCCGAGCGCGCCTTTCTTGATCCGGAGTTTGACACCCGATCTGGGATCCATCGACGACGGATCGGTCGTCTGCCAATGCGCGCCATCGGGCAGAAGGAATTCGAACTTCCCGTTACCGATGGAACGCACTTGCGTGGCCGTCGTCTCGATCTCGGTGAACTCGTCGCGCTTCGTCTCGTCCGAGCGACCGAACAAGGGGATCGACGGCAGGGCGAAACCGAAGAGCGAGCGCTTCGTCTGCCGCACGCCCTCCTGGTCGAGGACGGTCAGCGTCTTGCGATCGAGGGCCTGTTGCAATTGCGCCGCGGCCTTGTCGAAGCAGGCCAAGCGCGCCGTCGAATCGGCGACAGCGCGACACTGGGCAATGGCCGCCACTTCGCCTGCTTTGGGCACTTCGGCCCCTGCGAACGAAGCAAGCGCCGTCGCGCCCAAAGCTGCCAGAGTCCATCGATGATCGCGTCGCATGTTACCCCCTGAGGTTCGGTCTGTTCACCAAGCCTTAGCCGAAACCGGTTCCGAACCGCAAAGCCTCACCCGAGTGTGTCTAATATGTGACGATCGTAATTTTCCGGAACAAACCGCCACTAACCAATTGTCCGATCCGGACATAGACGGCTAGGAATGCTGCAACGCAAGGAACCTGCGTGATGTTTTCTCGTCGACAAGGTCCCCAAGGATCCGGCGAGCTAAAGGGGGAATATCAGATGACGCGTAGCTATCGTCGACAGTTGCTCGCCTCAAGCCTGCTGGTCGGTGCCTCGTTCGCCATGACTGGCGCGGCACACGCGCAGGCCAGCACGGCGCCACAGGCATCGTCCACCACGGACGAAACCGGCCAGACCACCACGCCGGACACTGCCAAGCCCGACAGCACGGGCGACATCGTCGTCACCGGTTCGCTGATCCGCGACCCGAACCTCGTATCGGCCAGCCCGGTCACCTCGGTCGGCCAAGACGAGATCCAGCTGCGTCAGTCGAACACGGCGGAAGAAATCCTGCGCGACCTGCCCGGCGCGGTTCCCAGCATTGGCTCGGCCGTCAACAACGGCAATGGCGGCGCCTCGTTCGTCGATCTTCGCGGCCTCGGCTCGACGCGCAACGTCGTCCTGCTCGACGGCAACCGCATCGCACCCGCGGGCCTCGCCGGACGCGTCGATCTTAACAACATCCCGCTCGCTCTGGTCGAGCGTGCGGACACGCTCACCGGTGGTGCGGCCACCACCTATGGCGCCGATGCGGTCGCCGGCGTGGTGAACTTCATCACGCGCAGCAACTTCTCGGGCGTCGATGCGCAGATCAGCAACCAGATTACCGAACGCGGCGACGGCAAGTACTTCCGCGGCGATCTGACCATCGGTGGTAACTTCGACGAGGACAAGGGTAACGTCGTCTTCTCGGTGGGCTATCAGAATTCCGATCCGGTCTACCAGGGCGACCGCACCTATTCGGTCAACAACATCGACTCGTTCTCGGGCACAACGAGCGGCTCGGGAACCAGCATTCCTTCGCGCTTCACGCGCCCCGGCTCGGCAACGCAGCAGATCGATCCTAACACAGGTGGGCTCGTTCCAACCTATGCGCTGTTCAACTTCAATCCCTACAACATCTTCCAGACTCCGTTCCGCCGCTACAATATGTACGGTGCCGGCCATTACGACATCAGCGACAGCATCGAGGTGTATACGCGCGGCCTGTTCTCCAAGAACACCGTCCAGACCATCGTTGCGCCATCGGGAATTTTCAGCAGCTCGCTGACCATCCCATATAGCAATCCGTATCTCCCCGCTGCTGCTCGCGCGCAGTTCTGCGCCTCCAACGGTCTGACCGTCGCACAGTGCACCGCAGCGGCTGCGGCTACGAGCCCGTTCCTTGCGGACGGCAAGACGGCGAACCCCGACTTCCGCACGTTCACGACCACCGTGTTGCGCCGTACCACCGAAGTTGGTCCGCGTATCTCGAACTTCTCCACGACGATCTTCGACTATCGCGGCGGCGTAAAGGTGGGCATCACCGACTCGCTCAAGCTCGACGTTTCGGCAGGCTATGGCGAATCCGAGAACCGTCAGACGCTGCAGAACTACGTGCTTACCTCACGCGTCCGTGCGGCGGTCTATGCAACCAACACCACGACTTGCCTTGCCAACGCACCGAACGGCGCGGCGAGCACGGCTGCAGGTTCGGGCTGCGTTCCGCTGAACATCTTCGGTCCCCAAGGCTCGATCACGTCCGCGATGATCCCGTATATCACGGGTGAGAGCACCACGACGGTCCGGACGTCGCTCCTTCAGACACGCGCCCTGCTGACCGGCGATCTGCCGATCACCAGCCCGTTCGCATCGAGCCCGATCGGGTTTGCAGCCGGTGCCGAGTATCGCAAGTACTTCGCATCGCAGCGCTCGGACACACTCGCTCAGACTGCGGGCGAATTGGGCGGTGCCGGTGGTGCTGCGCCGAACGAGGACGGTGGTTATGAGGTCACCGAGGGTTATGCCGAAATCAACGCGCCGTTGATCAGCGACAAGCCCTTCTTCCAATCGCTGTCGCTCGAAGGCGGTGTCCGTTATTCACACTACAAGGTCTTTTCGGCCAACAACCCGACCTACAACACGACGACGTACAAAGGTGGCGGCGCTTGGGAGCCGGTCACGGGCCTCAAGCTGCGTGGCACCTACCAGCGTGCGGTTCGCGCGCCGAACATTGCGGAGCTTTTCGCACCGCAGGTGACGGGCCTGACAAACCTCGCCAGCGATCCCTGCGCCTCGTTCACCAACCAGGGCAAGGTGAAGATGGCGACGCCGACCGGCAATCTCGCCGCCATCTGCCTTGCGCAGGGTGCGACGCAGGCGAATCTGGCGAACATCGCCGATCCCACGGGTGGGCAGGCCAATGCGACCGCCGGTGGCAACCTCAACCTGAAGCCCGAGATTTCGGACAGCTTCACGGGCGGTGTCGTCTTCCAGCCGACGTCGTTGGTTCGCGGTCTCTCGCTGAGCGTCGATTATTACAACATCAAGGTGACCGGCGCCGTTTCGTCGCCGGGGCCGCAGGACGTGATCGATGCTTGCTTCAAGAACCAGACAGCAGCCAGCGCCACCAGTGCTGCCTGTACGTCGATCCGGCGCAATCCGGTCAACGGTCAGCTTGACGGCGACGTGGCGACGACGTTCGGCTTGCCGCTGGTTTCGTCGAACCTGGGTCTCATCAAGACCAGTGGCATCGATCTGGGCTTCAACTACAGCCGAAACATCGGCGTGGTGAAGTTCTCGGGCAGCTTCACGGGCAACTACACGATCGACTCGAAGTTCAAGGCAATTCCGACGTCGGGCCTCTATCGCGATTGCGTTGGCTACTACTCGGTTAACTGCCCGTCGATCCAGCCCGAGTTGTACTGGAACGCCCGTGCGACGTTTGGCTACCAAAAGACCGATTTCTCGGTCCTGTGGCGCCATATCGACTCCGTCCAGTACGAGCCGGCAGCGATCGACACCTCGACCGCGGCGGCCACGGCTGCGACCACCCCAGCTGCGGGCTTTGGCCGCATCCCGGCGTACAACTATATCGATTTCACGGTTCGCTACAGCGTGAACGAGAACTTCGACTTCACGATTACGATGACCAATGCGTTCGACAAAAACCCCCCGCTGGTCGGTTCGACCATCGGTTCGACGCTCTACAACAGCGGCAACACCTATCCGTCGACCTACGATCCGCTGGGCCGTCGCTTTGCGGTTTCGGGTCGCCTCCGCTTCTAGAACAAGCGGAAACACAAACGAGAAAGGCGGGCTTCGGCCCGCCTTTTTTGTTTCGGCATTCTGCCGGAACGACCAAACGGCAACGTCCCGGAAGGCTCAGCCCAACAGCGAAGAGGCCAACACCAAGGGAATGCCATGCGCATCCGCAACCGCCGTGGCCCAGATCGCCACCTTGTCGAGCTCGTCGGCATGAAGCACACCGGCATCCGCCACCTCCGCCGCCCGTGCGGCGTCGCCAAACACGGTGCCGAACTTGGAATGCCGGGTGAAGGCGGGGCCAGCGACGATGCCGTCCACCGCCGTGGATGACAGCGCCAAGCTGAAATGCGCGCCGAGCGCCACCGTCACCTCACGCGAACGCCGCGTCACCGCCTCGCTGTCCAGTGTCCGGACGCGTGCGCCGAAGCGCTGCGCCATGCCAGCGAACAGCGCCTGCTGCGCCAGCCAGCACAAGGCCGCGATCTGGAGATCCGACTGGCCGAAATATTCGTCCTGACCAAAATTGAACGGCAGCATCCCGTCCTTCGCGAGACCCAGGAACAGCTGGCGCACCCAGAGCCGCCCCCACAGCCCCTTCTTGGCGACCGATCCCAGAAACACCGGCAGCGGCGCATGAAGAAGCAGAGCCGTCGCCTCGGGTCGCAGCGCCATGATCGCTGCGGCGAACCCGTTGACGATGTTGGAAGGCTTGATGACCACCGCCTCTCCGCTCGCGAACGGTCGTGCCAGCAACGCGAGCGTATCGTCCAGCAACCGCTCCGCATCCGCCCGCGTACCGCCGCGATGGCGAAAACCGACGACGTCGTTGAGGATCACCGGCTCCTTCAGGCTGGTCGCGATGCCCGGAAGGTCGAGCGCGTTGGCGAGCAGCGTCGAGCAGCAGAATGCCGAATGGAAGATCACGCGCAGTGGCGCTTCATCCGGCCGCATGCCGAGCACGGCCTTGCGCGGAAGCGGCTCGAGCGGCAGGCCGGCAGGCAGATACTCGTCGGTCAGGAACGTGGCCGAGCGGCGCGTGGCGCGATCGACGCGCAGGAACTGGACCATGTCGAGCGTGGCATCGTAGCGATGCGGCAGCCATTCGGCATCGCGAACGATCGCATCGGGGGTAGCGGAAATCGGCATGCCGCTTCGTGCCTATCATGGCGCATCTGTGCAACAAACGTATCGGCATGCTTGGAGGCAAGCTTGCAAAACTACGGCGGCTCGGCACAATCGTTTAAGTCCGCTCTGTGTGGCGGGTCCAATCCGTTTGGAGGAACCGATGCCCTTGTCGATCAAGCTCGCCATGCTGCTCGTCATTGCAATGTTGGCCCAAGCCCCGGCCTTTGCCGACGATGCCGTCGCCACCAAAGCTGCCACGCCTCCTGCCGAAAAATTGATCTGCAAGACCGAAACCGTCGTGGGGTCGCTGATCCCGGGCCCGAAGCGTTGCCACACGCGGGCCCAGTGGGAGGAACATGCGCGCGCAGGTCAGGCGATCGCGCGCAAGCTGGTCGAGGACGGAACAGGTCGCCCGACCACCAACTGACGCGTCCATAGGACGCCCTTGCGCCTTGACGCTACGCACGACGATAAACCGGGGAAGGCCAAGCCATGGCGCAACATGATACGCAGGACGCGCGTCTCGCCAGCCTGTTGCGGGCCGCGGTCGCTGCGCGGGGCGCCCGCGATCCGGCCGCGGAGATGCGCGCGCTGCGCAACGTGTTGGCGCTCGATCCCGCCAATCCCTCCGCGCTGAACGCGCTCGGCATGCTTGCGCTCGGCACACGCGACTTCGCTGCGGCGGACAGCCATTTCACCGCTGCGGCGAACGCCGATCCCGCGGCACCACCCCTCTGGCTGAACGTCGCCAACGCGCGCCGCCAGCGCGGCGATACCGAGGGCGAACGCACGGCACTCCACCGCATCCTCCAGATCGACCAGCGCCACCTGATGGCGACGCTCCGCCTCGCCGAGCTCCACGAACGGCTGGGTGAACTGCCTCAGGCGGGCGTGCGCTGGGGCGCCGTCCTCGCGATCGTGCAGATGATGCCAGAAGCGCCAGCTGCCCTCGAACCGATAATCGCGCACGCGCAGCGCTTCGTGCTGGAGCGCAGCGCCGCGTTCGGCGAAGCGGTGGATGCCGGGCTCGCACCGGCGCGCGCGGCGATCGATCCGTCCGAACGGCGCCGCTTCGACGCCTGTATCGATACGCTGCTCGGGCGTCGGCGGATCTACGTCAACGAATGCCACGGGATGCGTTTTCCGTTTCTCCCGGCGGACGAGTTCTTCGACCGGCGGCTGACGCCGTGGCTGACGAAGATTGAAGCGCAGACGGATGCGATCCGCGCGGAATGCGCGGCATTGTTGCGCGGCGGGGATGCCGGGTTCGAGCCCTATGTCGCGATGGATGCGGGAACGCCGGAAAACATATGGTCCGGCCTCGACCATTCGCTCGACTGGAGCGCCTTCTACCTGCTGCGCTATGGCAAGCGGGAGGACGCGGCACAGGCCGCCTGTCCGATCACCACCGCAGCGCTCGATGCCATGCCGCTGAACGACATGCCCGGCCGTGGTCCCACCGCCTTCTTCTCGATCCTGAAGCCCCGAACCCGCCTGCCCGCGCACAGCGGGGTCAGTAATGCGCGCGCGACGGTTCACCTGCCGCTGATCGTCCCGCCGGGCTGCGGCTTCCGCGTCGGCGGGGAGACGCGCAAATGGGTCGAAGGCCATGCCTTCGCGTTCGACGATACGATCGAGCACGAAGCGTGGAACGACAGCGACCAGCTTCGTGCCGTCCTGATCTTCGATGCCTGGAACCCGCACATCACGCCGGTCGAGCAGGATCTGCTGCGGCGATTCTTCATGGTCGCCGACGCCAGCGGCCACGATCCCGGAGGCGCTGCCACGATCGCGGACTGACGGGGCTCAGCCTTCGTCGACGAAGGCGCCGACCGCGCCGAACAACACGGTCAGCGCCGCGCGCTCGTCCGCGCTCAGCTCGGGGCGCCAGATTTCGAACAGCAGTACGGTGCGGTCGCTCGTGCCACGGTTCCATGCCTCGTGCTCGATCGAATCGTCGAACACCAGCGCCTCGCCCACGCGCCATTCGCGCGTCTGCGAACCGACACGCAACGCCGCCCCCGGTGGTGCGATCAGCGGCACATGGACGATCAGCCGGGTGTTGAGCAGGCCGTGATGCGGCTGGATGTGCGTTCCCGGCGTCAGCTTGGAGAAGAGCGCCATCGGCGAACGCTCGGGAATGATCGGCATCGGCGCACTCGCCAGCGCCGTCATCGTGGCCGGACAACGATCGGCGATTCCGGGTACGGGCGCGCCCGCCTTCCAGAGATAGCAGGCGCTCCAGCGCGGATCGTCGCGCAGGGGATTGGGGGCAGGGGGGCGCCCGGCATGCGTCTCGACATAGGGCGCGAAGGCGTCCCCGGCGAGGACCGCCTGCAATTCGCCGAGCATGGCCGCGCTCGCCGCCTCGACGGCTTCGAGCCACGGGAACATCGTGCGCGGGAAGAACTCCATCTGCGGCAGGCCCGGGAAATAGAAGCTCGACGGGCGCTGGAGGAAGATCTCGGCCTTGCCCGTCAGCAGGTCGATGGCGTGCGCGACGCGGGGGAGGCCCGCCATGTCCGCGATCCCGGCCGATTCGAGCCGCGCATGAAGGTGCGCCTCATAAAGCGGTCCGGCGTTTTCGAGATAGGCCCGCGCGCGGTGCAGGTCGGGGTGGAGCGTGGCCGGCACGGCGGCCGGGTTCGCGTTCGCGTTCGCCAGCGCGGCCTGGTAGAAGGCACTGGCCGCGCGAACGTCGCCGTCGCCCAGAAGATCGCCGCTCATCAGCAACGCAGCGACGTGACCGGGCTGGCGCGCCAGCAAACGCCCGAGTGCGACCTGCGCACCGGCCGTGTCGCCGAGCGAGCGACAGGCCTGCGCCAGGGGAAACAGGGCACGGGGATCGTCGGCGATGCCGATGAACCGCGCCTGGGCAAGCCGGGCGTCGCCGCACCGCAAGGCCGCCAATCCCTCTTCCAGGACCTGTGCCGTATCGATCGCTTCGAAATCCGCCATGCCTCGTTCTTTACCTGTCAGCAGCCCCTGCGAAAACCTGTGACTACGCCTTCGGTGTGAGAGGATCCTGAACCCTCGATCCATCGATTTCCAATCCTAAATCCTATGGGATTCGGTGGATACCGCATTATCATCCCCGCCACGGGAGACGTTCGATGCTTTTGTTCGCATTGCTGCTGGCCGGCCAGGCGGCCACATCCGATATCGTCGTCAACGGCAAGCGGCTCGACGACGCAGCGGCGATGTGTGCGAAGCGGCAATGCACGCCCCTCCAGGATGCGCGCGTATCGATCGCGCTGGCGGAACGCGCCTTTCGTTCCGGCGACTATCTGACGGCGAAGCATATCCTGGCCGTGGCGGTAGCACGCGAGCGCGGGAACGCGGCGTCCGATCCCAAACCCGTTGCGGCGCTATATGAGGCGTATGCGACCGTGGCGATCCAGGACGGCGACGAAAACGTCTATCGTCGCGCGGTCGGCAGCCAAGTCCGCACCCTCCGCGACAATCTTCCTGCGAACGATCCGGCCGTGCTCGATGCGGCGTTCGCCACGGGAGACATGTGGATGAAGCTGCGCGATTTTCGCAATGCCGAACAGGCCTATGCCGCGGTCGAACACAGGGCAACCGCGGCAGGGCAAAACCGGATCGCCATCCTGGCCGCCATGCGCCGGATCGGCTTGGTCGGTGGCGATGCGAACGGTGCGACGGCCAACGCCATGCTCGCCAAGCTGGAAGCACGCCCCGGTGCCGACGATCCGACAATCCGGCCCGCCATGCGCGTCCTGCGGCTACGAATCGCGGCGCGGGGCGGAGACGACAGCCAGATCGATGCCATCGTGCGCGATATCGGCCACGATCAGTCCACCCGGCCCGTACTCATCTGGGCACCACCCTATCCCGAGACCGGGGAGGCCGCCGCCCGTGACGACGAGCGCCGTTTCAGTTTCCGCGATCCGGCCTCACCGCAATCATCGGAGAACAGCCCCTATCGCTGGGCGGATGTCGGCTTCTGGATTCGGCCGGATGGCCATACGGACGAGGTTACCGTGCTGCGTGGCACCCCATCCCGCAATTGGATCAAGGCGTATCTGCCGGTCGTCGCCGCGCGCCGTTATACCGGATCCGCCACGGCCACAGGCCAGGGCGTGTACCGGGTCGAGCGCTTCACCGAACGCCCCACCTACGTCGCTCCCATAGGCAGCCTGATCCAGCGGCGGGCGGGCCCGGTACGGCTCGAGGTGCTCGACCTCACCGGCGCATCCGCTCCGATGCCGGTCCGATCCTGACCGACCGACCGGCGACGATCGCGGGAGCACGTCCAGCGATACGGAGGGGTGACGAAGCCGTCTCCGCCTATGCACATCATACCTCGCCTGCCCCGGCGGGCAACGATGAGGCTCCTGCCGCGGATTCGATTCAGCCGGATCGGCCTGATGCAGACAATGGAAGGGCTCCAGCGTCAGCACTATTGCCATTCCGACGCGACCAAGGATCGTGCTGGAGAGCGGAATGCCAGGCCTCAACGACACCGACGCGCTTTGTTATCAGGCGGTGATCGCGGAAGATCTGGCGCAGACGCTCCCTTGCGCCTTGGATCGCATGCATTATGCGATGGTCGCGCAGGAATACCGGGCCAGCGCGGCATCGATCGTCGAGCAATATCGGCAACTTGGCGAACGTGTCGCAAATCACGCCCGGTGCCTCGCGCACGTCGATTGATCCGCCGCGCCGGCCAAGTCTTTCAAATCACTTGCCTCAAAGAAACCCCTCACCCGCATGCTCGCGGAACCGCTCGTGGTCGCGCACATACTCCGCCACCATCTCGAGCGAAGCATGCCGGCTATGCTCCTTCATCTTGAACAGATTGGCGTTCTGCCGCCCCGCCTCGGTCAGGAAACCCGCGCGCAGCGAATGGCCCGAGAACATCTCGGGCGGATAGCCCGCCGCGACCGCTGCGGCCTTGACCACCAGCGCCACGCCCTGCGCGCTCATAGGCTTGTCGGTCAGCCGGCCCTGAGGCGTGAGCTTGCGGAAGACGGGGCCGCTTGCGATCCCGGCCTTCGCCAGCCAGGCGCGGTAATGGCGCACCGGTTCCAGGCGACGCCCGTCGGGAATGGCGACGCTGTGGCCCTTGCCCTCCTGGTCGGTCTTGGACGCGGCGATGCGGACGAGGAGGCCGCGCGCGTCCTCGGACACACGGCCGACGGTGATCGCGACGAGCTCGGAACGGCGGAACGCGCCCGCCATCCCGATCGCCAGCAGCGCGCGGTCGCGGTGCGCGCGCAGATCGTCGCCGGTGACACAGCGCAGCATGTCGCGCAGCACGTCGCCGTCCGCTGCGCGCTTGCGCGCCGGCAGGTCGTCGCGCTTGTCGCGGCGGATCGCGCGCATCGCCTTGTCGAGCCGCGCGGCGTCGGGCTGCGAGGTCGGAGGCTCGACGTCGGCCGCGCGGTGCGCGAACACGATCGCGGCGAGGCGGCGGCCGATCGTCGACCGGCCGAGCGGGACGGGGGGCTTGGGCGGCTGCACGCGGCCGCGCTTCGTCCGGCGCGGTTCGGCGGGCACGAAGCCGCGCTCCGCCAGCAACGTCAGGAACGCCGCGACCGTCGACGGCGTCGCGGGCAGCGCCCGATAGCCATTCTCCGCGCACCACGCGCAAAAAAGCCGCCAGTCGGATTGATAGGCGCGCAGCGTCGCATCGGCCGAAGCGCGCGCGACATAGCCGTCGACCCGCTCGCGGTCGTCCGGCGCGAGTTCGGGCAGGAACGGCGCGAGCGATGCCGGCGGATCGACGATCGCGGGCATGCCGGCCATGATCGCGTTCAGGTCGATGACCGAAGGTTGATCCGGCTCCTGCGCGTCGTCGCTGTGGTTCACGCCGGCTCCCCCCATGCCGCCCCGATCGGCCGTCCGGCGATAGCGCCCTGCCCTTTTGCCGACCAGATTCTTTTTAGCGGGAAGGAAGGTTATCGCTAATTAGAGGCCGGCTGGATCGACCGCGATCATCGGTCATCCCAGGCCGGAACCCGCCCATCGCGCTGCCTCGCCACGAACATGCGCGAAGTCGCCGGAACGATGCTCCGTGCCGAACGCTCTGCGGGGCACGGGAGCTTGCAAACAGGGAAAGCAGTCTATGGTCATGTCACCATTTTTCGTGGGCTTCGTCATCATGGCGCTCGCGTCACTGGCGATCTACGCCAAGGGATCGAAGCTGCCGCCGGTGCGGCATCACACCTATTTCCACGCGACCGTGCCCTTCATCGCGGCGACCGCCTATCTGGCGATGACGTTCGGCATCGGCGACGTGCTGAAGATCGACGGCACCGTCACCCTGACGGCGCGCTATGCGGATTGGGCGATCACGACGCCGATCCTGCTCACCGGGCTGGTGCTGACGGCGCTGCACGAGCGCAAGGAAGCCTCGGGCTTTCTCGTGGCGATCATCGTCCTTGACGTGCTGATGGTCCTGACCGGATTGATCTCGTCGCTGGCGATCCTGCCGGTGATGAAGCTGGTGTGGTTCCTCTGGTCCACCGCGGCGTTCCTGGGCGTACTCTATATCCTGTGGGGGCCGCTGCGCGTGCTCAGCCGCAGCTATGGCGGGCCGCTCGACAGCGCCTACACCAAGAATCTGTCAATCCTGAGCATCGTGTGGGTGCTCTATCCGGTGGTCTTCGCGGTGGGGCCGGAGGGCGTGCAGGCGATCTCGCCGCTGGCCTCGGCCTGGGCGATCCTGGTGCTCGATGTCGTGGCCAAGGTGGTCTATGCCTTCATCGCCGCCAGCAACATTGAGATCGCGGTGCGCAACCTGCGCGACGAGGATTACCGCGCGTGATCCAGGCGCGCGCCCCGCTCATCGGGTGGGGCGCGTTCCTGGCGGCGGGCATCGCCGCGGCGATGCTGGCGCTGGGCTGGCAATTCGCCTTTGCCGGCCTGGCGATCGGCCTGCTGGGTCTGCCGCACGGCGCGAGCGATCTCGCGGTCGTGGCGCCCGCGCGCCGGCCCGGCTTCCTCGCCAGCTATGTCGGCTGCATCGCGGCGGTGATGCTGGTGTGGCGGGCGGAGCCGGCGACGGCGCTGGCGCTGCTGCTGGCGCTGTCGGCGCTGCATTTCGCGATCGATGGCGATGCGCGGCATGGGGCCGTGCGCAACGTGGCACTCGGCCTGTTCCTCGTCGCCGGGCCGGCGCTGTTCCACCATGACGCGATCGCCGCATTGTTCGATGGGGCGACGGGCGATGCGCACGCCGCGACGCTGCTCGCCGGCACGCTGTGCGTCCTCGCGCCAGTCGCAACCGCGATCCTCGTCGCACATCTCATCAGCGATCGGGGCGATCCGCCCGAGCGCTGGATCGAGGGGATGGCAATCGCGCTCACGCTGGCGCTGCCGCCGCTCGTCGGTTTCGCGATCGGCTTCGTCCTGCTCCACGCGCGCGGCCAGACGACCGAGCGGCAGCATGCGATCGGCTGCCCGACGCTTCGCGCCTATCTCGTCCGCGTGGCGCCGCTGATGGCCGGGGCGTTCGCCGTGCTCGCGCTGGTGGCGATCGAGACGCTGCGCGGAGGCTTCGGCCACGCGACCTTCCTGTTCGCCGGCATTGCCGCGCTGGCGGTGCCGCACATGCTGGTCACCCCGCTCTGGCGCCGCGCGCCATCGCCCGCCGGCCGGTCGCGCATCTGGCCGGCCATGACGGGGAACGGGCGTTGAGCGACGAACAGCAACCCGATTCCGGCCTGTCCGACGACGAGGTCAATGCCGTCGCGCAGCGCAAGGCGGGATCGGCCAAGGTCGTCCATGAGGTCATCCGGTTGCAGGGCGACGAGGAGCTCGACCGGCCGCTCGCATCGCTGCTGTTCTCGGCATTTGCCGCGGGCGTCGCGATCAGCGCCTCGATCCTCGCCGAAGCGTCGCTTGCGGTCCGGCTGCCCGAGGCGCCCTGGCGCGAGCTCGTCGTGTCGCTCGGCTATACGGTCGGCTTCGTGCTGGTGATCCTCGGCAATCTCCAGCTCTTCACCGAGACCACCGTCACCGCGGTGCTGCCGCTCGCCACGCACCCGACGCTGCGCAACCTGAAGCGGCTGCTGCGGCTATGGGCGGCGGTGCTGCTCGCGAACCTGGCGGGCACGTTCCTCGTCGCGCTGCTGATGGCGAAGCGGATCCTGATGTCCGCCGACCAGCTCGACGCCGCGATCGCGCTGTCGCGCACCGCGCTCGATCACGGCGCGGGCGACGTCCTGCTGCTCGGCATGCCGGCGGGCTTTCTGGTGGCGTCGATCGCCTGGATCCTGCCCAATGCGCGCGGCAGCGAGTTCTGGGTGGTGATGCTCGTCACCTATCTCGTCGCGATCGGCGGGTTCAGCCATGTCGTGGCCGGATCGGGCGAGGCGTGGCTGCTTGTGCTGACCGGGCGGATACCGTTCTCGGCCGCGATCCTCGGCTATATCCTGCCGTCGCTCGCGGGAAACATCATCGGGGGCACAGGGCTGTTCGCGGTGCTCGCGCACGGGCAGGTGCGCCCCGAGATCAAGGACTGACGAGGCCGGGGGCGGGGTCTCCCCTTCCGGGAAAACTCCGATCGATCAGAACCGCACGCTGACCGAGCCCTTGCCGCCGTAATCGCGCCATTCACTGGAGCGCATGACATAGCCGGTCGCGCCGATGCGGATATGCGTGGAGACGATGAGGTCGATCCCGCCGCTCGCATCGAGATTGTCGCGGCCGAGGCGGTCGCCGGTGACGCCGAACGCCGGCCCCGTGCCCCCGAACGTCTCCAGCCGCGTCGAATAGAGCCGGTCCCAGGTGCGCAGATAGGCGGCCGAGGCATGCGGCTCGATCACGAGATCGCCCCCGATCGGATAGGAGGCCGCGATCCGCGCGCCCGCCGTTCCGAATTCGTTGTGGCGGCGCTCGGCGGCCACGTTCAGCGCGGCGGGGCCGCCGATCTCGGCAAAGCCGTCTGCGCGCGACCGGTCGTAATCGTAGCGCACGAACGGGGTGAGCGAGACCGGGCCCTGCAGCAGCGCGAAGCCCAGCTCGCCGAAGGCCTGCGTCGTGCGGATCTCATAGGCGGCGATATAGGCGCCGGCGAGGCCGGGCACGTCCACCGTGCGCGTGGTGTCGACATGGTGCCAGGCCTGGGTCACGCCCGCGGTGGCGTTCAGCCGGCCGCCGAGGGCTGCATAGCTGATGCTGCCGCCGATCAGGTCGGTCTCGATATCGGCGCGGCTGGCGAGCGCGGGCACGCGCAGCTTGTCGTCGAAATAGCCGCCGCTGACGCCGATCCGGAAGCCGGCCACCGCATAGTCGATGCCGCCATAGACGCCGATCCGGTTGGTGTGGAAGCCGAACGCCTGTGCCTGGTCGCGCGAATAGGCATAGGTGTCGAGCCCCTGCATCCAGAGGCCGAGACCGTCACCCTGCGCCACGCGCGCGCGGTCGAGGATCGCGTCGCGGACGCGGCGGTCGCTGTCGATCATCGCGGTCGGGATGGTCGCGTGGATCTCGCCCGACAGCCGGTTGAACGCCTGGCCGGCGCCGTTCGCGGTCTGGACGAGCACCGCGTTGTAGACCGTATCGCCAAGCCCGCGCGCCGCGACCGCATTGGCCACCGCCACGCCGTTGGGCGCGGTCGCCTGCGAGGCGAAGCTGATATCGTTGCGCCCGAGCGACAGCGTCACCGCATTCGCGCCATAGGTGAGCGCCGGCGTGAGGAAGGCGAGATTGGAGGTCGCGCCGGCGAATTGCCCGGTCACCCCGCCCGCCGCGGTGAGGATCGTGTAGCTGGTGAGCGGCGCATAGACGCCGCTCGCCGCCAGCACCTGCACCGTGCCGCCCGACAGCGTCGCGGTGCCGGTGACGTTGGTCCGGTCCGCCTGGCCCGCCGCATTGGCCTCGACCTGGTAGATCGAACCCGCCGCGAACGCGACATTGCCCGCGACGTTGAGCGTGCCGATCGAATTGCCCGGCGCGAAGATGCCCCCGCTCGCGACCGTGGTGGAGCCGACCGTGCCGTTGCCGCCGAGCGTCCCACCCATGAACACCGTGACCGGCGACGTGATGCTGCCGTTCACCGCCAGGCGACCGCCCGTGATCGTCGTCGGGCCGGCATAGGTGTTGGTGCCGGTCAGGTTGAGCGATCCGGCGCCGCTCTTCGTCAGGCTGCCATTGCCGGTGATCGAGCCCGCAAAGCTGGTGTTGCCCGCCTGGTTCACCGTCAGCGCGCCGTTCGCGATGTTGACGGTGGCACCGGTGCTGGCGCCCGAGAGCTGCGCGATCGTCTGCGTGTTGCCCGACAGGTCGTAGGTGCCGGTGCCCTCCGCATCGAGCATCGTCGAGGCGGCAACGGGCGTCGACAGCCGGATCGACCCGCCGTTCAGCACGGTCGTGCCGGTGAAGCCGTAGTTGCTGCCGAACACGACGCTGCCCGCGCCCTGCTTCACGAAGGTGCCCGATCCCGTCAGCGCGCCGGCGAAGGTGTAGCTGTCGGAGCGGCTGGAGATCAGCGTGCCGTTGTCGGCGAGCGTCCCGGTGAAGTTGCCGCCGGTGCCGACCTGCACCGTGCCGTTGTTGACGAAGGTTCCGCCCTGCGTACCGGTTACGAGCAGCGTGCTGCCCGCATCGACGGTGTTGGTGCCGGTGTTGCGGAGGCTGTTGGTGCCGTCCAGCGTCGCGGTGCCCGTGCCGGTGAAGAGCACGCCGCCCGTGCCCATCACGGTCGCGGCGCCGAAGGTGCTACCGCCCGATGCGGTGCCGCTGCGCACCACCAGAGTGCCGTTGTCGGCATAGGTGGACGAGGTGTAGCCCGCGATTCCGGTGGTGCCGTTCGCGACCTCGAACGCGGCGCCGCTGGCGATCGTCGTGGCGTTCACCGCGGTCGTGCCGGTCGGAGGCGCGGTCCAGTAGCCGCTCTGCACGGTCAGGTTGTCGAAGCCCGAGAAGTTCGCCACCTGCTGCGTCGCGGTCGCCCGGCCGCTGGTGCCGATCAGCACCGCGGCATCGGTGCCGCCCCCGCCCGCGACGGTGCCGGTGATCGCCGAACCGGTGCGCAGGATCACGGTGTCGTTGGTCGCGCCCAGCTGCACCGCGATGCCGTTCGCGCCCGCAATCGCGCCGCTGTTGTCGAGCGTCGTCGTGCCCGAGGCGAGGATGCCGGGCCCGCCCGAACTGGAGACGCTGCCCAGATTGACGATGCTGTTGGTCGCCCCCACCGCGTCGATGCCGGCGACCGCGCCCGAGACGCTCGCGCCCGATGCGACCGTCACGCTGTTGGCGCCCGGCGGATCGATGAACACGCCGTAACCGCCCGCCGACGACACCGCGCCGTTGACCGCGAGCGTGACGCCCCCGCCCGTGCCATTGGCGATCAGGTGGATGGCGTCCGCATTGGCGCCCCGCGCGCTGGCCGATCCGACCACCGCGTTGATCGTGCCCGTGGTCGCTGCGGCATAGATCGCATCGGCGCGGTACACCTGGCCGGTGCTCGCATTGGTCGCGATCGTGCCCGTCGAGGACGCGCTGCCGATGTTGAGCGTGACGCCGGTGCCGCCCGTGACATAGACGCCCGCGCCGCCATCGCCGCTCGCATTGGCCGTCGTCGCGTTGACGGTGACCTTGCCGCCAGCGTCGCCGAAGATCGCGTTGCCCAGCGCCGCGCTCACGGTGCCGCTGGTGATCGACAGGTTGCCGGTGTTGGCATGACCTTCGACCGCATAGCTGTTCTGCCCGGTCGCGGTCGTCGTGCCGGCGTTGATCGTCAGGTCCGCGGTGCGGCTGCGCCCGTAGATCGACGAGACCTGGCCGCCCGTCGTGGAGGTCGTGCCGGCGGTGATGCTCACCGCACCGCCCCCCGTGCCCAGCACTGCGTTCGCGTTATAGCCCGCGGTCGAGGCGGTGCCGCTGACGATCGTGACCGCGCCCGCGCCCGAGGCATAGCCGATGACGCCGTCCGACGTCATCCCGCCCGCGCCGGTGCCCGTCGCGGTGGTCGTGGTGGTGCCGGCGTTGATCGTGATGTTGCCGTCGGTCGTCTGCGCATAGATCGCCTGCGACCCGACGCCGGACGTGCTGGCGGTGGTGCTCGTCAGGTTGATCGCGCCCGTAGTGGAGACGATGTTGATCGCGTTGGCGCCCGTGCCCGAGGTGGTCGCGCTGGTGCTGGTGATCGTGTTCGCGCCCGTCGAGGCGCCGACATTGATGCCGACCGAACCCGCGCCGCTGGTCGACACCGCGTTGCTCGCGATCGTCAGCGTGTTGGCGTCGGACGCGACGTTGATCGCGTTGGCGGTCGCGCCGCCGGTGGTGACGGTGCCGGTGTTGTTGACCGACAAAGCGGCGGTGCTGGCGGTGGTGCCCGGCGCGCCGAACGTCGTCTTCGCGCGACCAGCCTCGACGTCGATGCCGCGCGCGGTCGTGCCCGCCGTCGAGATCGTGCCGCTGTTCGTCACCGATACCGCGCCGGTCAGGCTGAACGCGTCGATGCCGTTGGCATAACGCTGCGATGCGGCGTCGGTCTGGCCGGCCGCCGCGCGTGTGGTGCCCACCGTCGTGACGTTGCCCGTACTGGTGATCGAGAGGGCGCCGCTGCTGGTCAAGCCAAGGATGGCGTAACCGCCATTGCCGATCGCCGACACCGTGCCGCTGGTGATCGTCAGGTTGCCGCCACCCACGGCTTGGCCTTGGATGCCGAACGTGTTGCCCGTACCGGTATAGACGAGGCTGCCGCTGGTGATGGCGAGATTGCCGGTGCCCGCCTCGATCGCGCTAAGGCCGATCCCATTCAGCGACGTAGCCCTGCTCGACGCCACCGCTGTCAGCGCCATACTGCCGCTGGCGATCGTGGTATCGGCCGTTCCGTTGGCGCTGACGCTGATCCCGCTGCCGCCGCCCGTGATCGAATTGCTGGTGAGATTTACCGCATCGCTCTGGACGGAAATGGCCTGCGCGTTGCCCGTCCCCATGTTCTTGACCAGCCCGCTGGTCACGGTGGCAAGCCCGGCTCCCTGGACGACAATGCCCGAACCGTTGTTCGTATCGATCTCGGTGCTCGCGATCGTCGTCGGGCCGGCCGTGACCGAGATGCCCGTGCCGTTCGTCACCGCGATCGTGCCGCTCGTGATCGAAACCGGCGCGGTCGTATTGCCGCTGGCGACGACGATGCCCGAGGCGCCTGTGCCCGAAGCGTTGATCGTCGTGCTGGCGATCGTGGTGGCGCCGGTCATGACCCCGGTGCCGATCGGCCTCACATTGATGGCGGTGGCATTCGCGCCCGTCATCGTGATCGTGCCGCTGGTGATCGCCGTGGTGCCCGCGCCGTTGGGCGTCGCATAGATGCCGGAGGTATTGGCACCGGCGCTGGTGATCGAGCCGCTGGTGACGTTGGCCGAGGCATAGCCGATGCCGTTCGGGCCGGAGGTGAAGTTGCCGCCCTCGTTGCCGCCGAGCACCAGGGCATAGCCGCTGTTCGCGCCATCGAGCTGGATCGTGCCGCTGCGCACCGTGATGGCGTTGCCGCCCTGGATGCTGATGCCATCCGAATTCTGGGTGGTGTGAACGGTGCCGCTGGTGAGGTCGAGCGTGCCGTCGGCCGCGGCGATGATCCCCGCCTGGCCCTGGCCGAAGGCGTTGGTGGTGCCCGCCGTCACCACCGCGCTGGTGCCGGCATTGACGAAGATCGCGGTGCCGTTGGTGCCGGCGCTGTTGGTCAGGCTGGCGGTGCCGCTGTTCAGGATCACCCGGTCGCCCTGTGCGATGATCGCGTTGGGCTGGTTGGCGGCGCCCGTCGATTGGGCGGTGACGACGTTGATCGTGGTCAGCGACGCCAACGCGGCCGTTCCACCCGTGGTGCCGGTATAGATGCCGCGCAGGCCGCCATCGGCCTCGTTGGCGTTGATCGTGATCGTCCCCCCGTTCGTCACGACCGCGATGCCGCGGCCATTGGCGGCGTTGGTGGCGTCGACCTTGCCGGTCTGGGTGATGGCCACGGTGCCGCCTTGCGCGGAGGCGAAGATGCCGTTGCTCGCGCCGGTGCCGGTGATGGTGGCGTTCACGTCCTTTATGTTGACGTTGCCCGTGCCGCTGTTGGCCGCATAGATCGCCGCGTTGGTGCCGGGCGTGGCGGTGCCTGAGCCCGGATTGGCCGCGATCACTGTGTCCAGGTCGAGGCTGATGTCGCCCGTCGCGGTCGTGGCGCTGACGGTAGTCGGCCCGCCCGAAATCGTGCCGCCATTCTGATAGTTGGTGGGGCCGGTAAAGCTCTGGTTCTGCGCCGCGGCCGGTTGGACGACGAGCGTCGAGCCGAGTGCCGAGCCGAGCAGCGCCATGTTGCGCACCGAGGAACGCATGCGCACCGCCGTACCGATCGAAACCATGTCATTCCCCCTGTTGGCGCCACGCCGGGAGTCGCGTTCGGCAACGGCATCGCGGATATACCCCCGTCGATCCGCGATGCCGGCCCTGCCCCCTGTCCATGGTCGCCCATGCGACCGGTCAGGCCTAGGAGCGATGGCTTCGGAGCGTCAATCGTCGTACCGGGCACGCCATGGTTTTGGTAAGAAATGACGAAGGCGCGATATCCCGCGGCTCGGGAAGAGATCGATGATCGAAAGCGGAAGCCACACGCCCGGCATCGCGGCCGCGGATTTCGGCCTCCCGGCCGGCACCGCGCTGCGCTACGAACGGCCCGATCCGGCGCTGGAGGCGCTGTTCCCCAGCTATGCCGTGCTCGATTCCGATCTCGCCCTGCTGGCACCCGACCGGCCGGTCGAATGGATGCTGCCGGGATGGGCGCAGATCTGGATCGTGCTGACGGCCGGGCCGATCCGCGTGCGCATCGGCAACCGCTCCTATGATCCGCTCAAATCGGCGATCCTCTACGGCGTGACGAGCCGCGCCATGCCGACGATGGCAAGCGGCGGGACGACGGTGGTGATCGATGTGAGCCCGCTCGGCTGGGCGCGGCTGTTCGGCGCCGATGCAGAAGCGCTGCGCGACCGGATCACGCCGCTGGGCGAGGTGCTGCCGACCGAATGGGTCACCGAACTCGTCGACACGCTGCAGGCCTCGGACCATGCGCTCGAGGTGAAAGACCGGCTTGACGCGTTCCTACTACGCCATCTGGCCCCGCCCAACCGCGACGAGCCGCTGATCGCACGGATCATGACGCTGATCGCCGACGATCGCACCGACGATCTGCCCGTGGCGGCCAAGGCCATGGGCATCACCGTCCGGACGCTGCGCCGCCTGTCGAAACGCTATTTCGGCTTTCCGCCCAAGATCCTGCTGATGCGCAGCCGCATCATCCGCGCGATCGTCCCGATGCTGCTGGACGGCCAGGACACCCCTGCCCCGCCGCCCTATCACGACGCCTCGCACTTCAACCGCGACGGCCGCCGCTTTCTCGGCACGACGCCGCGCCGCTTCCGGGCCCTGGCCGTGCCCTATCTCCGCGCCGCGCTGCGCGCGCGCCGGCAGGTGATCGGCAGCGCCATGCCGGCGCTGGACAGGGCGGGCGACATGCCGCCGGGCACCGCGCCGCCCACAGAGCAGGCCTCTATCGCTCGCCAGCTCGACCGCGATGCGCAACCCTAGACGAGAGGCTATTGGCCAGACCGGGCGCCGTGCGGCACCACAAGATCGACCCAAGCGGGTTCGCGTCGGCGCCTCAATTTCGTACCCGCATGATCAACGATGCAGCAGGCGATAGCGAATTTCACTGCAACACCCCAAGACCACCCGCTTGGCACCTTTTATGCTCGGCACAATCGCAACGGCGAACAAGGCGATATCGATCCCAGCCACGACGACATCGGCCCCGTGTCGCACGACCGCGATCGACAACAGCGAGAGCGGCAATATCACGATATAATATTCGCCCATCAGGATAAAATAGTTTTCGCGGATCCCGACGACGACCGGACGCATTCCAAGATACGCCATCTTGCCCGCAACCAAGAGCGCGTAGCCGATCAAGGTCAAAAAGAGGAATGGCTCGTCCAGTCGCCAGATCACGACGCCAAGCGCTGCACATTCCACCGGAAAAACCAGATAACGGGCGAGCCTCTTCACCGCTTGCGGCGATGTCGCGACAACGAAACTTTGGACGCCGGCAGCACGATCGGCTTCGGCATCGCTGAGCTGATGCCACATGATGCCGCGCAGGCCATAGGCAAACGACCAGCAGCCGATCGCCGATATCCAAGCCGGATCGGACCGCCCCGCCCCGTTCAGGACCACCAGCGCGGCCATCAGGGCCGGGAAGAGATGCGCGCCGGCGGCATCGGCGAACAGCCCGGCAAGACCACGTGCCTTGAGCCGCAGCGGCGGCAGCGAATAGGCGGCAAACGCGATCCAGGCGCCGCAATATGCCGTCAGCAGCGCCGAATCGCCAAGCCATGCGCAGCCGATCGCCATGCCGAGCCCGGCGGGGATCGCCAAAGCGACCGTGATGAAAACAGGCGATCGCCCGGCCAGCCGGTTGGGCTTGGCCGCCATCGCATCGTCGGCGCGGTCGCAGGCGTCGTTCAAAATGCTGACGAACGCCGCGCCCGATCCAAGCGCGAGCAGCAACGCCAGCAACACACGCCAAAGCGAGAATATCGAAACCCCAGTCAGGATCGCGGTGGCGTAGGACACCGCCAGCGCAGGCGCGATCTTGAACTGCCACCACTCGCCCATACGCAGGATCCGGAAGCCGGGCACGCGGATCACACGCTTGCGCAGCGCCGCTGCAGCGTCAGACTTCACCGCACACAAACCACAAGGCTGCGATGCAGAATGCCGTGGTCATCTGCTCCGATCCCCAATGCGGCGTATTGGGATGGGGCGGATCAAAACCACGCCCCGCCCACCGCCGGCCGCCATGATAGACTGCTGCGATCGGCCAGGCACCCGATGCTATCTGCAGCTCGACCAACCGGGCGATCCAGGCGGGCGGGACGGCCGCACCGCAAAGCCGCGCGGCGCCGATCGCCAGCGCGATATCCAGCGCGCTCATGGGATCGACGTTCGTCAGCGGCGCCACGAGGTGCACGCATCGTTCCGGTGCGGCGGTGGCGATGGCGCGCGCGATGAAATATCGAACCACGAACGGGTTGTCGTACCATTTATCACTTGCCGCCTCCCGGCCCTCGACAATGATAGAGACCAGATACCTCACCACATGTTCCCGGCCGACGAAATCTTGAAGGTAGAAAAGGCAATTGGCGTTGACCACAGCGTCCACATCGCCCCGCCTGGCCGAAGTCAGTCGAAAGAATTGCACGAGCACCGGCAGGTGGCGCAGTTGACGCAGCATGATCATGCGGTGCCGCCGCGTGGTCCAGCGTAAACGCGGGATCACCCAGGTCAGGAACAGGCCGTCGCCTCGCCGGTTCGCTAGCAAGATCTGGCGGTTGTCTGGCACTTCGCCGGATGACAGCAGGGCCGTCGAAGCGCATGCGCTGTCGTCGAGATCGGGCGGTAGGGTACAATGATAGGGATGATCGCGCGTCCAGTGTTTCCACAAGCCGTCGCCGTCCATTTCACCCAACAGAAACGCGCGCGCCCGCTCGGCGATACCAGCCGCCGCCGGCACGTCGGCAAGCACGGTCAAGATGACCGCGGTTGGAAAAACGGATGGATCGGCGACGCAGCCCCGTCGCATCTCCGGATCGGTCGTCATCAGCACCGGCACTTCGCCGGAGGCGAGCTGCGTGTCTTCCATGAATTCTATCGCCTTGCGCATCGACGCGGCGAGACACGTGTCCTTCATGCCGGCGGTGAAAGCGTAAGACGGTTCATAGCCAACCTTGTATGGAGCCGGCCTGCGGCATGCAACTGGGCGATGGACATGCCCGCAAACTACTTGTAGGCCACCGGAAATGGGCGGGCACATTGTTTACGACGATCGTCGCACACTTGTCCGTCCCCGGCACTTTCTACGTCTCGCACTGGCTGACTTGATCTATTCTCTGCCGGTCGCCTGGCATTTGTTCCGCAGTCGGTTGAGATCGCGCAATCGCCGCCTTTGGTTGGGTTACCTGTGGCTGCTGCTGCCCTCGCTTGGATCGGTGGCGGTTTGCTTGGTCGTCCAGTCGCAGAAAGTGGTGACGATCGCACCGACGGTTCTGCCTTACGGCATCTTCGTAATGGCCGGCACGATGCTGTGGCAGGCGTTCGTAGAGGCACTCAACACCCCGCTCCAGCAGTTGAACACGCACCGCCAGATGCTCACCCGCACCCGCGTGCCGCTCGAAGGCTTTATCGGTGCAGGCGTGCTCGAACTGCTGCTCAATTGCGCGATCCGCCTGGCCTTTCTGTGCGTGACGATGCTCGTCGTCGGGATGGCAATGCCCGTGACGATGCTGCTGGTGCCGTTCGGCGTGCTTGCTCTGACGCTGCTCGGTCTCGCGATCGGGCTGCTGCTGTCACCATTCGGATTGCTCTACGACGATGTCGGTCAGGGGCTCGCCTTGGGCGTCACATTCTGGTTCTTCCTGACACCAGTGGTCTATCCAGCGTCGCACGGCGGTATTCTGTCGCTCAACCCGGTCGCGCCGTTGATCGTCACCACACGGTCCTGGCTGACCGGCCCGGCCGATCCGCTTGCGTTTATCGCGTGCACCCTTGGCGCCGGCGTGCTGCTCGCCATCGCCTGGCTGCTGGCGCGCGTGGCGCGACCGCACGTCGCGGCACGCCTCGGATGATCCACTTGCCGCGTCGCGTGCGGCAAGGTGGCGCGCGCATGCGCGCGCTGATCCGGCCGAAGGTTCATGCGCAGACGCTGTTGGTCGTGTCCGGTGGCGGCGTGGCGTGGCGCGAACAAGGATGCCGGCTTTATCGCGACGACAGGACGTTTCGCGATGGTATCGACGCGGCCGATGCGCGCGTTCGTGCCGATACCGGCTTGTCGCCGAGCGCGGCGTTTGACGAAAGATGGGCCCCGGCATCGTGGGTGGAAAACCGTGTCGGCAATAAAATCTTCATGGGCCTGTTCAACCTTGGTATTCATGATGCGCTAACGGCACGCGGCTTTCGGGCCGCTGCAACGCTTGGCCTCAGCCTGGCCGAAACCAATGCGGCCTATGCCGCGGGGATCCTGTCGCGACGCGATGCGGTGACCATGATGACCGCGGTGGCTGCCAATCTCGAACACCGTGACGACGAATCCATCGCCTATTTCTTGAAGACGAGCACCGCCGATGCCCATTCGCTGTGCCAGCAGGCACCGCGACCATTGTGGTTTTCCGGCGAGGGGCGCTACGGCATCTCGATCGTTCTCGGCGACGCGCGCGATGCCGTCGCGCTCGGCGCATATTTGGACGCGACCGGAGCCGTGGTCGAAACATCGACGCATTTGGGCTGGTATCATACCAGGGACTGTGGGTTCGACACCGCCACTTACGGTCAGCAGACCGCGGGAACCGCACCACGGATCCCCTGCATTCCGTTCTATTCGGCGGCACGGGGCGGACAGGTTGGCGATGAACCGCTGCAACCGGATTTCTGGGCTGAAGCCGCCTCGGAACCGTATTTCCTCGGAAGCGCGGCGGCACAAGCGGCCGACGACGGCGTGGATATGGCGATCTGCGTGGGTCCGCCGTTGGTTGCGCGGTGGTTAGCGGACGGTCTTCGGGCCGCCGGATATGCGATCCCCGTGATCGACTGGCTGGCTACAAACCGTTCGACGCGGCCTTGGCGCCGCCCTGAAGCGCCAGTTGCGCCCAAGCCTGCGATCAACGGCCCAATCGATTTCAGCTTCGGCGACCCGGCGATCCGTGCCGATCCCTTTCCGATGTACGCAGCGTTGCGGGCTGCCGGGCCAGTCCACCACATGCCGCGTGACGATGCGTGGTTGGTCATCGGCTACGAGGAAATTCAATTCGTGCTGGCGTCACCGGACGCCTTCTCCAGTGCGCCTTACAACAATATCGATGCCACCATGCTGGCCGCCGGTCCGCCGCTTCACGGCCCGATACGACGCATCATGTCGCGCCGCTTCTCGGCCGCTGAGATGAAGCGCCTCACTGATCTGGTCGGCGAGACTGCCGAAACGCTGATTTTGCCCCGGCTCGATATCGTGGGTGAATTCGCCAAGCCGATCACGCATGCGATCGCCCGCGATCTGATCGGCCCGGATGAGGCGGGAATGCGTGACATCCTCATCGCCGCACTGCCGGTGCCGAACGGTGGAAACTGGCTCAATGTCCTCTCAGCCACGATCGAGCGTATCGCCGATCGAACGACATTATACGCCGAGTTGCGCGACGCCGGGCTTGACCGGGCTCAGTGCTGCAGCCTCATTCAGCTAATGTGGCTGGCGGCAGTTCCCACGAGCACGCGCGCGATCGCATACAGCGTCTTGGCTCTGCTCCGCCACGATACGCTGCAGGATCGGCTGTCGGCCGATCCCCATGTGTTGCCCATATTCGTCGAGGAGGCGATGCGGCTGTTCCCCGAACCGATGATCAGACGCAAGACCACGCGCCCGGTGCGGCTGGGCACCACCGATCTTCCGGCCGGTGCGCTCGTCCAGCTATCGCTTGCCGCTGGAAACCGCGATCCTGCGGTGTTCGATCGTCCAGCGGAGATCGTGCTGGACGTGCCGCGGCCCAAGGCGCTGACCTTCGGCGCGGGTATCCACCACTGCCTCGCCGCACCGCTCGTGCGCCGAATCGTGCCGCGCGCGATCGCCACGCTGATCGACGCGGGTCGCCTTGTGGCCATGCAACCGCTGCACGGACGTATGCTGGGCGAAGACATGGAAAAAGGCCTGCAGCGGCTGATGATCGGGTTGGTGCCGCGAACATGACCATCATGTCGGTTTCCGGGCTGTCGAAGAAATATTGCCAAAGCCTCCGCAGGTCACTCCGCTACGGCTTGCAGGATATCGCGAGCGAACTCGTCGGTCGTCACGGATCGCGCGGATTGCGCCGCGATGAATTCTGGGCGTTGGACGACGTGTCGCTCTCAGTCGAACCGGGTGAGGCGCTGGCCGTGCTGGGCCGCAACGGTGCCGGCAAGAGCACGTTGCTGCGCACGATCTACGGCATTCTCAAACCCGACCGCGGCAATGTGCATGTTCGGGGCCGGGTCGGCGCGATCATCGAACTCGGCACCGGCCTTGATCCCTTGCTCACGGGCCGCGAGAATGTCGCGCTTGGCGCCATGTTCCAGGGGCTCGATCAGCGTCGGCACGCTGGATTGCTGGATGAGGTGGTGGCCTTTGCTGAGCTCGACGCGTTCATCGATTCACCGCTGCAATCCTATAGTTCGGGTATGCGCGCTCGGCTGGCCTATGCGCTTGCAGCGCATCTGAAACCCGATCTGCTGCTAGTCGATGAGGTTCTCGCGGTCGGCGATCTCGCTTTCCAGCGCAAGTGCGTCAACCATATGCGCGATTATCTCGCCCATGGCGGAACGGTCCTCTTCATCTCGCACAATGTGCTGCAGATCCAAGCGGTGTGCCGCAACGCCGTGTTGCTCGATCACGGCAGGCTGGTAGCCTCGGGAGACGTCGCATCGGTGGTCAACCAGATGATGGAGGATCAACGCCTGCTCGGCGCTGAAGAGCAGGGCGGCACGGGGCCGGTGCGGATCTGCAGCATCAGCATCAGCGCACCAGACGGCGGCCGCGCGAAAAGCGGCGCTTCGACGCTGGTGACATTCGAGTGCGAAGCCGAAACGGCAGTGGACGTGGTCTGGGGTTTCACCGTCTGGACGGTCGATCAATGGGTCGGCATCGGCGGCGCGAAAACGCCGGAAACCGTGCGACTTCACGCCGGGCGAAATATATTCACCTGCCTAATGCCGCGCCTGCCGCTGGCGGGCGGCCGCTATGCCGTACGCGCCGCCATCATTGACCCCGAAACGCATTTTCCTTTGGCAATGTACGGATACGACGCACGCGGCTTCGTGCTGGACGTGGCGCCGATCGAGGGACGATGGGGAAATCTGCAGATGCTCGGGGGATTGCTCACCGAATTCGAGGTCGAATGGGCGTGACCTTCGTCCAACCCGAGGGACCCGCACCGCGGCATCTGCTGCATGTCGGGTTGGCCAAGGCCGGATCGACGCTGCTCCAGCAGTGGTTCGCCGCGCATTCGCAGTTGCGCTACCGTATCGGCGGCATCGCGGGTTTTTCGTCGACCAGCGATATGATGTTCGCCGATGCCTCGACAGCGCGGCCCGCCTGGTACGTCACCAGCGAAGAAGGGTTGGCATCGCCATATGATGGCTCAAGCACGCTTCCGATCGCCGAACGGCGCAAACAGGTATGCGCAACACTCAAGGATCTGTTTTCAAACGCCAAGGTCCTGATCGTGACGCGAGGCTATCGTGGCATGATTCTATCGTCCTACTCGCAATATGTCCGTACCGGCGGCGAGGCGCCGCTCGAAGCGGTCGCGGCGGATGCAGCGGAAACCGGGGTCTGGCACTATGATGCGCTGGTCGCGCTGTACCGTAGGGCATTCGGCCAGGATGCGGTGATCGTCATGCCCTACGAACTGCTTCGCGACGATCCGCGACGCTTTGCGGATTTGCTTGCCGACCGTCTCCAGATCGATCGGTGCGCCTTGCCGACCGGGTGGCCCAACCGCTCGCTGACGCCGATCGAGCTGCGCTGGTATCCATGGATGTCACGGAAAATGCGCCAGCTCCCACTGCCCGGCCCGCTGAAGCGACCGATCGCGTCGCAATATGCGAAGGCCGTTTTCGACAATCGGCTGGCACGACCTATCCGATTGCTGCAGCGCCTCATCGTCCGTCCGCCAGTCGTGCAGGCCGGCGATGCTCTCGTCGCGAGATTCAT
This sequence comes from Sphingomonas sp. CROZ-RG-20F-R02-07, assembly GCF_022662335.1. Classification (GTDB taxonomy): domain Bacteria; phylum Pseudomonadota; class Alphaproteobacteria; order Sphingomonadales; family Sphingomonadaceae; genus Sphingomonas. The sequence goes on from NZ_JAKNQJ010000010.1 coordinate 30,731, forward strand.
CGGGCAAGCCGACGGTCTGGCCAGTGATCCGCTATACCGGGCCTATGCGGCGGAATATCTTTTCGGAGACGCATAGCCATGCCCATCTCTCATTAGCATCGGGTTGAGAAAAAGCTTTGTATTGCTAACGTACTGGGAGACCGCCGGCTGCGCGACGGGCTGTGCCGAATCGATCGCTATTCGCCTAAGCCGAGCATGGAGCAGATCCTGGGACGCGCGATCATCAACGAGATTTCGCCATTATAACGCGAGCAACGAACGCTTGCGTATCTTGGATATCGATATAACGGGCCAACTGCCCCTGACACGGTTTCATCCACAGCCGCCTAACGAAAGTGAGAACTCGGATCCTATCGTGTCGTTGTTGAGTGGATCATCCCGACCCGCAATCGAGTACAAATGCTGGCCGCCACGATTGACAGTGCGCGGGCGGGGGGCACGGATCCCGAGATCATCGTCGTCGACGATGCCTCGACCGACGACACCGCGGCGCTGTGCGCGGGAATGCCGCACATCACCTATCAGCGGCTCCCCATGCAGAGCGGCACAGCCGCGGCGCGCAACCACGGCATCGCCGTGGCGCACGGAGAATTCGTGGCGCTCCTCGACGACGACGATCTGCGCCTGCCCAACACGTTCCTGCAGCAGCTCACCGCGCTGAAACTTACGCGTCTTCAGCCCAACCACGGTCCGTCCAATACCGGATTTCGCCCCCGACACAGGACGACAACGTGCGTCGCAGGGCTGTTAGCAGGGTGCGCAATTCCCCGGACGTTTCGAGAAACGGTCCGGCGATCCGAGCAATGTTCAGAGAGCTCCCGGGCTGGTTGGCGGCGTTCATGGCGTGGACCGCCTGGTTGATGTTCCGGCCGATTGCGATCACCTGTTTGCGCAGCTTGCCGAGCTCGCCCTGGGTGGTCGGTGCCAGGCGGAGAACGCCCGCCTTGTCCCAGAGCTGCCAGCGGATCGTGCGCTTGATCCATTCGACGCGCGTGAGCCCCATCGGTGCTCCTACCGTATCGATCGCCTCCAATTCGCTGCGATCCATCCGCACGGTGACACGGACATAATCGTCCGCCCGCCCTGTTCCCTGCGTCGCCGTAAGCGGCAGCGCTTCGTTCTCCGGAGCGACGGCCGCGCGTTTCAGCACCAAGGCCATCCACGCGCTCCGTGACTGCCCGTTCGCATGCGCCACGCGGTCGATCTCCGCCAGGAGATCGTCCTTTAATCGCAGACTGACCATCATTCCTTTGAGTCCCGTGCAGCGGTACCGAGAAACCCGATGTAATACATCGGTGCCACGCGGTATATCCTGCCATCCCTCAGACATGCTTCTCCCATCGATCAAACATTCCTCGAACACGCCCGATGTGAGCATCGACGCGGAGCAGGAGGTGGGCGTCAGGTGGCGGTCGTTAAGGCCGAAGAGAGCGCAGCGGGGGCGCTCGCGACTGGTCACCTGAGCCGCCATTTCAGACGCCGGCTTATCTGGTGAGAGCACTTCCCTCAGATTGCTTCGTAGCGGCAGACGTGGTATAGGATTCAGCCGGAAGATCGGGACGGTGCCGCCCTTCCAACCTCTCGTCCACCGGGCTTCGGCGCCGGCTTCGTCATCGGAAACGATCCAGCTTGACCGAACCGGTACCGACCCTTTCCCGCCATCCCGCGATCAACGAAACCGAGCAGACGCGGCGTCAGAGCGAGGTGGATTTCGCGCGAGGATCGGTGCGCTACGAGGGTGGCATCCTGTCCGACGAGATCGAGCATCTCAACGCCCGCTACATCGCCGGTGAGATCGATAGCGATGCGCTGACGGCCGCGATCCTGGCGTCCCATACGGCCCGATCATAACGCCGGCCCTAGAACCGAACTAGCGGCACGCTTCATGCGCTCGTCGGGTGCCGACCCAGATCTCTTTGACACATGCGTTCGGCACAATCTCGGGAGCATCCGGCGCAAGAACGCGGCGATCGATTGACCAAGCCGATTTTATACCGCCGCGAGCGTGATGCCGTCGAAGTCGGACTGATCGGCGTCGGCTGACAACACCCAGATATTGTGACCCATCGTCAGGGCTTGTCGCGGCATCCTTCCTTGCTATGGGACCCCTTTCCCCCCAGCCAGACCAAGGAAGCGGGCATGGCCCAGAACAAGCGCGTCGTGGTGATCGGCCTCGGCTATGTCGGGTTGCCGCTCGCGGTCGCGCTGGCGCGGTCGTTCGAGACATGGGGGCTCGACGTCGACACCGGCCGCATCGCCGAGTTGGAGCGCGGCCATGACCGGACGGGCGAGATCGATGCGGACCGGCTCGCGGCCTCCAGCCTGCGCCTCACCACCGATCCCGCCGCCTGCCCCGAGGCCGATTTCTACATCGTCACCGTGCCGACGCCGGTCGATCCCGACAACAAGCCCGATCTCGGGATCGTCATGGCCGCGACGCGCACCGTGGGCGCAATGCTGAAGGCCGGGCGGCGGTCGATCGTGGTGTATGAAAGCACGGTCTATCCCGGCGTCACCGAGGACCTATGCGGCCCGGAACTCGAGCGCGTCAGCGGCTTGCGTTGTGGCGCGGACTTCTTCCTCGGCTATTCGCCCGAGCGGATCAATCCGGGCGACCGCGAGCATACCGTCGACCGCATCACCAAGGTGATCTCCGGCCAGACGCCCGAGACGCTGGAGGCGATCGCCGACCTCTACGGCCAAGTGACGAGCGGCGGCGTGTTCCGCGCCGCCTCGATCAAGGCGGCCGAGGCCGCCAAGGTGATCGAGAACGCACAGCGCGATATCAACATCGCCTTCGTCAACGAGATCACGCAGATCTTCGCGAAGATGGACCTGTCGGTCTGGGACGTGCTCGCGGCCGCCGGCACCAAGTGGAACTTCCTGAAGTTCGAACCCGGCCTCGTCGGCGGCCACTGTATCGGCGTCGACCCCTATTATCTCGCCCACCGCGCGACCGAACTCGGCTGCGATCCGCGCATCATCCTGTCGGGCCGCGCCATGAACGACGGCATGTCGGGCTGGGTGGCGCGCGCGGTGCACGACTGGCATGGCCGCGGCGCCGGCCGCGTCCTCGTCCTCGGCCTCGCCTTCAAGCCTGACGTGCCCGATCTGCGCAATTCCAAGGTCGCCGACCTGATCGCCGCGTTCCGCGATCTGGGCCATGCGGTCGACGTGCACGATCCGCTCGTCTCGACGGACGAGGCGCGGCACGAATATGGGCTGGATCTCGTGGCCGAACCGGCCGGCGACTATGACCTGATCGTGCTGGCGGTACCGCACCGCGCGCTGGTCGAGAATTTTGTGCGCCTTGCGGGCCATCTCGCCGCGGGCGGCGGGATAGCCGACCTCAAGAACGCGCTGGCCGCGGCCGGGCAGGTCCCCGCCGATGCCCGGCTATGGACGATGTAACCGTTCATCTTGCATGGCGTATGGGACGGTCACTTGACCGGTCGTGTTCGCTTGGGCGTTAGAGGTTGGCGTGATTTTGAATCTGTTCCGCCGTGTGTCGGCCAATATCGCGGCCGAGCGCAGCTTTGCCGGGCCGCCGGCCAAGCGGCTCTATGCGGTCGGCGACATCCACGGGCGGCTCGATCTGCTCGACGATCTTCTGTCGCGGGTCGAGGACGATATCCATGACCGTCCGGTGGAAACCGCCGCAATCGTGTTCCTCGGCGACCTGATCGACCGCGGCCCGGATTCGGCCGGGGTGATCGCGCGCCTGGCGAACCTACAGCATTTCCCCGCCAAGACATTGTTCCTGCTCGGCAATCACGAGGAGATCCTGCTGCGCGTGCTCGCCGGCGAGCCGGGCCTCGCCTATGACTGGTTGGGCTTTGGCGGCGATGCCTGCGCGGAGAGCTACGGCGTCAATGCGGCCGCGCTGCAGGCGATGGACGAACAGCGGATCGCGCAGGTGCTGGGCGACGCGATCCCGACCGCGCATGTCGAGTTCCTGAAGGGCTTCGGCGACACCTTCCGCTTCGGCGATTACCTCCTCGTCCATGCCGGCATCCGCCCGGGCGTGCCCATCGAGCAGCAGCAGCCGCACGACCTGCGCTGGATCCGCAAGCCCTTCCTGACGGACGCGCACGATCACGGGGTGATGGTGGTCCATGGCCACACGATCAGCGACGGCGTCGAGCGCCGCGTCAACCGGATCGGGATCGACACCGGCGCATACCGGACGGGCGTGCTGACCGCGGCGGTGATCGAGGAGGCCGATCTGCGCTTCCTGGCGACGGGTGCTGCCCCCGAGCTTGCGAGCGAAGGCCGTTAACGGTAGGTGTAACAAAGCGCATCGGCCCGATGCAATTTTCAATTGCAGGACGAGTAAGATGACGTGGAACAGATTGGTGGCGCGAACGATCGCGATCGGGCTGGCGTTGCTCGCCTCGGCCTGCGCGACTAGCCGTGGTGGGGACATTCCCTATAATGTCCACAACTTCGGCGCCCCCGACGCGCCGAAGATCGCCGCGGTGGACGACACCTACAAGCTGGCGCCGCTCGATACGGTAAGCGTGACGGTGTTCCAGGTGCCCGATCTCAGCCACGACTATCTGATCGACCAGAGCGGGCGCATGACCATGCCGCTGATCGGCCGGGTCGATGCAGTGGGCGTCAGCACCTCGCAGCTCGGCAAGACGATCGAGACGCGCCTGAACGAGAAATATATGCGCAACCCCAACGTAACGGTGGCGCTGAAGGATTCCGCCAGCCGCGTCGTCACGGTCGATGGATCGGTTCGCCAGCCCGGCATCTTCCCCGTGGTCGGCCCGCTCACATTGGTCCAGACGATCGCGCTCGCCAAGGGCACCGACGAACTCGCCAACCCGCACCGCGTGGCGATTTTCCGGACGATCGGCGGCAAGCGGATGGCTGCCGCGTTCGATCTCGTCACGATCCGGCGCGGCACGCAGCCGGATCCCGACGTCTATCCCGGCGACACCATCGTCGTCGATGGCTCGGGCGTGAAGAAGGCGCAGCGCACGCTGCTGCAAAGCCTGCCGCTCGCCAGCATCTTCATGGCGCTCTGACGCAGCAGCCCGACCGGTTTAGGATTCTCTCACCATGGCAAGCACCGGGGCCGACGGCCCCAACACCCTGACCGTCGAACCGGAACGGGGGCGTCCACTCGCCCCCGTGACGCCTGCAGGCAGTTACGGAAGCTATGGCAATACCGGCAGCGGCCGCGAATTGTCGCTGTCGCTGCTCTGGCGCGTCGCGGTCGAATGGCGCTGGCTGATCCTAGCCGCGATCGGGACGGGCATTGCCGGGGCGGTGCTCGTTACGCTGCTGACGCCGCTGAAATACCGGTCGACCGCGTCGATCGAGCTCAATCCGCCCGATGTCGAAATTCTCGATGACAAGACGGGTGGCGGGCGCAAGGCGAGTGCAAGCAGCGCCACTTTCATCGGTACGCAACTCGGCCTCCTCGGCAGCCGGGCGCTTGCCGAACGCGTGGCGCAAGATCTGAACCTCGCCAGCGATCCCGCCGTCGTCGGCAAAGGCAGCGATCGCGAGACGAACACCAAGATCGCCGCCAATTTCGTGGAATCGGGCACCCAGGCGCGCCTGCAGCCACAAAGTGACCTGGTCAGCATCAGCTTCGTCGCCCGCGATCCTCAGCTCGCAGCCAAAGTCGTCAACGGGATTGCGGATGCCTTCATCGCGACCAATCTCGAACGACGCTATCAATCCTCGTCCTATGCCCGAGACTTCCTTCAGAAGCAGATCACGAACACACGCCGCGACCTCGAAAAGTCGGAGCGGCAGATCGTCGCCTATGCGCAGGCGCAGAACCTGATCACGACGGGGGCCGCCGTCGGCGAGACGTCGGGCGACACCAATTCGCTGACGGGCAGCACGCTCGTTGCGCTCAACAACGCCCTGGCAACGACACAGGCCCGCCGTATCGCAGCGGAGCAGCGGTATCGCGAAGCGATGATGGGCGGCGCCTCGACCGAGGGCAGCGCCAATGCGGGGCCGCTTCGTGCCCAAATCGCATCGTTGAACGCGGAATATCAGCAGAAGCTGCAAACCTTCCGTCCCGACTATCCCGACATGGTCGCGCTCCGCGCTCGGATCGATGCGCTGCGCGCCGCGGTGGTCAGCGAGACGCGAACCACCAACGCCGATCGCGCCGGGTCGCTTCGCCAGGACTTCCAGGCCGCCCGCGCGGAAGAGGATCGCCTGCGCGCGCAAGTGGCCGGGCTCAGCCATTCGGTGCTCGACCAGCGTGGCCGCCGCATCCAGTATAATATCCTGCAACGCGACGTGGACACGAACCGCACGCTCTACGACGCGCTGCTGCAACGCTACAAGGAGGTCGGCGTCGCCGGTGGTGTCGGCACCGCGGTTGCCTCGGTCGTCGATCGCGGCCTGGTTCCGGGCGGGGCGTTTTCGCCCAACCTCTATCTGAACCTCCTGATCGGCTTTGCCCTCGGCCTGCTGGCCGGCATGCTGGCCGCGATCGCGCTCGAATTCATCAACGACACCATCAAGTCGCCCGACGACGTTCGCGACAAGCTGCACCTGGCGTTCCTCGGCGGCATTCCCAACGCCAAGGATGCCAAGCCGATCGAAGAATTGAAGAACGTGCTGTCGCCCGTCACCGAGGCCTATCTGTCGACCGCGACCGCGATGCAGTTCGTGACCGAAGGCGGCGCACCCAAGACGCTGCTGGTGACCAGTACGCGCCCTGCCGAGGGCAAGTCTACATCGGCCTGGGCGCTGGCGCAGAGCTTCACGCGGCTCGGCAAGACGGTGCTGATGATCGATGCCGACATGCGCCGCCCTGCCTTCGTCACCGGGCACGACGATGTCGGGCTGTCGCACCTGCTGACCAACACCAGCTCGCTCAGCGAGCATGTGCTGCGGACCGATGTGGAGGGATTGTGGATCATGCCCTCGGGCACGATCCCGCCCAGCCCTCCCGAACTGATCGCATCGGCGCGCTTCGCCTCGCTGTTAGCCGATGCCGCCGCGACCTTCGACATGGTCGTGATCGACGGCCCGCCGATCCTAGGCCTTGCCGACGCGCCGCTCCTGTCCACCACGGTCCAGGCGACGCTGATGGTCGTAGAATCGGGCCGCACGCGCACGCGCGCCGCGGTCGAGGCGCAAAACCGGCTGCGCACCGCCGGCGCACACATGGTCGGCGCCATCCTGACGCGCTATCAGCCGCAGGCGGCCTATGGTTACGGCTATGGCTATGGTTATGGCTATGGCCAGAACAAGGACCAGTACCGCTACGTCGCCGACGACAATGACAAGAAGCGCCGTATCCTGCTGACCACGCATGATGAGGACTAGGACACGAATCGGCCTTCGCGGGCTTGCATCCGCGATCGTTCTGGCGCTCGCCGGGGTGCTGCTGGGCTATCTCTGCTTCCGGTCGGCGATCGTGGAGGCGCTGCCGAGCAACGCGCCCGTCCTCGCGCAACTGGCGCCCCACGATCCCGGCGTCGTGCTCGACAACGCGGCGACCGCGCTGGTGCAGCGGCACGGGATCCTCGATCCCGCGACGCTCGCCGCGGTCCGCCGGGCCGCGCTTGCGGCACCGCTCGACGCACGCGCCTTCCTCGTGCTGGGCCATCAGCAACTCCTCGATCGCCGGCCAGACCGCGCGGTTACGACGCTCGAGGCGGGGCAGCGGCTCGACCCGCGCGACCGCGTGATCCACCTGCTGCTGCTCGACCGCTACCTGCGAACCGGGCGCTATGCCGATGCCGCAGCGCAATTCTCGGTGAGCGCGCGGCTGGGAGAAGCGGGCGGCCCGATCGCCGCAGCGATGGCGCAGATGAGTCTCGCGCCCGAAACCCGCGATGCGGTGCGCCGCACGCTCGGCACCGATCCCGCGCTCGAACGCGCGGTGCTCGTCGCGCTGGCCAGATCCAACGCGGCCCCGGCGACGCTCTTTGCCTTGGCCAGCCCCACCGCGCGTCGTGAAGCGGGTGGAACAGAGGGATGGGGCCCTGCCCTGATCGATCGGCTGGTGGCGCAGGGCCATTATGCCGAAGCCCGTGCGGTATGGCAGAAGGTGTATGGCCTGTCGGACGCGCAGGTGGCGGCCCCGCTGTTCGATCCGGGGTTCGCCGAATTGCCGGGATCGCCCCCGTTCAACTGGGCGCTGACGGCCGGCATGGTGGGCGCGGCCGACATCCGCAATGGTACGCTCGCGATCGACTATTACGGACGCGACAGCGGCGAACTGGCCAGCCAACTCCTTGTCCTGCCGCCCGGTGCCTGGCGCTTCGAATTCACCGTCGAGGGCAGCAAGACCGCAGCGGGGCCGAGCCTGTCCTGGTCGCTGCAGTGCGCTTCCGGCAACAAGGCCGAGATGATGAACGCGCTGGTCGCCGCGACGGGTATGCGGCACCGCGAGGCGGCGAACTTCACGGTGCCTGCCGGCTGTGCCGCACAGCGGCTCGCGCTGAGCGGCAATGCGGGCGAGTTCCCCACCCCCATGAACGTGACGATCCGCGACCTGGTGCTGCGCCCCGCGGCAGGAGAGCGATGATGAACCGGCATGCGGTCGTACCCGCCTATCTCCTACTCTGCCTCCTGCTCGGGGGGGCGAGTGCCGCGGGATTCATCGCCAATCTATTCCTCGAACTGGCCGCGATCCCGCTGATCGGCTGGTCGCTGTGGCAATTGCTCCAGGGTGCGCCGGTGCGACCGATCCGGGCGCCGCTCGCCCTCCTCGCGCTGCTGGTGGCGCTGATGCTCGTCCAGCTCATTCCGCTGCCGCCCGCGCTGTGGACGCTGCTGCCTGGGCGTGGATGGATCGTCGATGATTATCGGCTTCTCGGCCTGCCGCTTCCTTGGCTGCCGCTGACGCTGGCCCCGGACGGGGCGCTCTCCAGCCTGCTCTGGTTGCTGCCCGCCTTCGCGGTCTTTCTGGCGATCGTCGTGCTCGGCGCGTTCCGGGGGCGGCTGATCGCCTGGATCATCGTCGCGGTCACGCTGGCATCGGTCGCGGTGGGCGCGCTCCAGATCATCGGTGGCGAGAGTGGCGGCGCTTATTTCTATGAGAATACCAATCCGGGCGTGGCGGTCGGTTTCTTCGCCAACGGCAACCACAATGCGACCTTACTGCTGGTGTGCATCCCCTTTCTCGCCGCGTTGCAGGGCGCGCTGCTGAAGCGAAGCCGGTCGCAGCGCAGTGCCTCGGCGGTTCGGCTGCTGATCGGTGCTGCCTATGCCATCATCCTGGTGGGCCTGCTCATCAACGCGTCGCTCGCCGGGATCGGGCTCGGCGTCCCCGTGACACTCGGCACGTGGCTCGTCTTCGGGAGACAGCCTGCGATGCTGCGCCGCGGCCTTGCGATCCTGACGGTGCTCGCCTCGGTCGCTGCGCTGGGCGCGATCGTCGTCGGCCCGTTCGGCAACAACCTGTTCGGCATCCAGCAGAAGAATGTCGAGCTCTCGCGCCAGACATCCTTCACGCTGACGCTGCGCGCGGCACTCACCTATCTTCCGTTCGGATCGGGTATCGGCAGCTTCCAGCCCGTCTATCACACGCAGGAGCCGCTCCCGAGCGTCGGGACGACTTATATGAACCACGCGCACAGCGACTGGATCGAGATCTTCCTCGAAACCGGGATCGTCGGGATTGGGCTGGCGGTGCTGTTCCTGATCTGGTGGGCCCGGCGCATTCGCGCGATCTGGCAGGCCGAGGAACGTGACGGCTTCGCCCAAGCCGCAACCATCGCTTCGGCTGCGATCATGCTGCACAGTCTCGTCGACTATCCGCTGCGCACCGCCGCGCTGTCCGCAATCTTCGCAGCCTGCGTGGGGCTGATGACGGGGATGCGCCCGCATGTGCGGCGCAGCCGGACGGCATCGTCGGCGCGCCACCTGAGCCTCTGAGGCTCAGACCGGCGTCTTGCCTCGCATGGCGCGTTCGATCGCATCGAGATAACGCGCCTCGATAATCGCCACGTCGAACTCACGCTCTGCGATCGCGCGGCTGTTGCGGCCCATCGCCATGCGCGCCTCGGGCGTGAGCGCGAGCATCGCCAGCATCGCGTCCGCCAGCGATCGGGCATCACGCGGGGCGCACAGGAAGGCGTTCTCCCCTGCCCGCGCGATCTCGGTGCAGCCGGGCACGTCCGTGGCGACCAGCGGCTTGCCCATTGCGGCCGCCTCCAGCAGCGAACGCGGCATGCCCTCGCGATAGGACGGCAGCACCACCGCCGAAGCCGCCGCCAGATAGGGCCGCACGTCGGCCGCCTCGCCCAGATAATCAATCGCGCCTTCACGCACCCAGCCCTCCACCGTCGCGCGATCGACCGCGGTGCGGTTCGCGACGTCGAGGAAGCCGAGCAACCGGAAGCGCGCGTCCGGCCGGCTCGCCCGCACGATACGCGCCGCGTCGGCATATTCCACCACGCCCTTGTCGCGCAGCAGCCGCGCGACCATCAGGAACGCGAACGGCGTCACCTCCGCCTCTGCCTCCACGCCCGCGGGCGTGAAATCGCCGAGGTCGATGCCGGACCCAGGCAACAATGCGGTGCGTGCCGCCCTCACCATCCGCTGCGCCACGAACAGGTCGCGATCATGCCGGTTCTGGAAGAACACCGTCGCCGATCGCGCCAGCGCGGTACGGTACAGCCGGCGCACGATCCGCGTCAGCAGCCCCACCTTGATGAACGCGGTGCCGAGGCCCGATATGTTGTTGATGACCGGAATGCCAAGCGAGTGCGCGGCAAGCGATCCCCAGACATTGGGCTTGATCGTCCAGCCGAGAAACGCGGCCGGGCGTAGATCGGCCAGGATCCGCCGATAATCACGAAGCAGCGCCAGATCGCGCAGCGGCGAGACGCCCTTGTTGTCGATGGCGATATCGACATGCTCGACGCCCATCGCGGTCAGCACCGCGACATGCGCATCCGCCGGCGACACCGCGACGACACGGTATCCCTCCGCCCGAAGCCGTCGGACCAGTCCCGAACGGAAGTTCACGATGTTCCATGTCGTGTTGATCGACAGGACGATCGGACCGGATGTCGGAACGGAGAGACCGGGCATCGATTGATGATCCTGCGGGTAGGTGAACGTTTGATCCTACTAGGTGGACCGCGCCGGAGCGAGCGCTATAAACCGGAACGCGGTGCACGATAGCGACCGCTTCTTTCGTCCGCAGGAGCACATGTGACGCCTTATTGGGTCCTGTTCGTCATATGGGCAGCGGGCGCGATCCAGTTCTCGCGCCAGCGTGTCGATAGCGGAATGGAAGGCATCCTCTACGTGGTGGCGACGGTGCTGACCACGCTGATGATCGGACTTCGCTTGGGTGTCGGAGGGGACTGGGGCTCCTACATCGGCATCTATCAGGAAATTATGTTCCAGCCGCTCGGCTTTGCCCTGGGCCGGACCGATCCCGGGTACGGCTTTCTCAATTGGGCGGCAACGCGCGGCGACTTAGGTATCTGGTTCGTCAACACCGGCAGTGCCATCCTGTTCATGGCCGGGCTTGCGCGGTTGGCGCGACGACAACCCAATCCGTGGCTGGCCATGCTCGTCGCTGTGCCGTACCTCATCATCGTCGTGGGGATGGGCTATACCCGCCAAGCAGCCGCGATCGGCATCATCTGCTGGGCTCTTGCCGACGCTTCGTCCGACCGGGTCGTGCGGACGGTAGTGCTGATCGGCCTGGCCGCACTGTTCCACAAAACTGCGATTCTGTTCCTGCCGATCCTGCTGGCGCCCCTCGCCAGCCGCCGGCCGTTGCTCGCCGCGGCAGGCGCGGTCGCCTTCGCCCTGATGTTCAATGTCTTTCTCGGCGGAGAATCGGATCGCTTGGTCACCAATTACGTGACTAGCACCTATGATTCCTCAGGGGCCGGCGTCCGCGTTGCCATGAATGTCCTCGCCGCGGGTTTGCTGTTCGCGTTTCGGGAGCGCCTCGGCATGACTGGCTATCGCAAGAACATCTGGACGATCTGCGCGGCACTGGCGGTTATATCGGTTGGCGCTCTCCTAACGCTATCGGCGTCGTCGGGAGTTGACAGGTTGTCGCTGTTCTTGATCCCGCTTCAGATCGTCGTTCTGTCACGCCTGCCCTCCGCGCTCTCGCGGACAGGTCGACAGTTGCCGTCGGTGTTGATCGGGGTGGTTGCCTACAGCCTCACGGTGCAGTTCGTGTGGCTTCACTTTGCCGACAACGCCAATGCCTGGATTCCGTATAGTACCACGCTGTACGCGGGCAACTACTGATCGTTCCGACGGTCACGGTTGCATCGGAGCACTGCGCCGTCTACGCGAGCGGCATCTCGAAATCAGGCCTCTGGCCGCGTTTGCCGGAAAGTGCCGTGCGACCATCACGCTGCGCCCATCCCGCTTTGAAACGTGCATGGTGTGGCATGCGCGGATGCGCTTTATGAGCGATCCTAGGCCGGGGGTTCTCTACATGAGCTATGACGGCATGCTGGAGCCGCTGGGGCAAGGACAGGTTATCGCCTATCTCGAACGGCTGGCGGACGAATTTCGCATCCATCTGATAAGCTTCGAGAAGCCTGTGGACCTCGCTCGGGGGCCCAGCCTCCGCGCGCTGGAGGCGCGTCTTGCCGCTGTCGGTATCGTCTGGCACCGGCGGCGCTATCACAAGCGGCCGCGCTTCGTGTCGACCATTTGGGACATGGCCTGCGCGACCCTCGTGGCGGTCGCGATCGCTAGGCGAGAGCGGATCGCGGTCCTGCACGCGCGCAGCGTGCTCAGTGCGGCGATGCTCTACCCGGCCAGACTGCTCGCGCGCGCGCGCTTCATCGTCGACATCCGCGGTTTTTGGGTCGACGAGAGGGTCGATGGCCACCAAATCAAAGCCGGCGGCGTGATATACCGGCTGCTCAAGCACATGGAAAACGCCATGCTTGGCGCGGCCGATCGCATCGTCGCCCTGACGGAGGCCTCGGCGCGCGTGCTTCGCGACGATCCGCGCTTCGGCCGACCGGCTGCACCGATCGCGGTAATCCCCACCTGTGCGGATCTCAACGCCTTCACGCCGGCGGTCCAGCCGCCACACGGTTTTGTTGTCGGCTATGTCGGCCAGATCGGCGGCTGGTACCGCTTCGACCGAATGGTAGAACTTTTCGCCGAGTTCCGACGGGTGCGTCCCGATGCCACCATGCTGGTCATCAACCGCAAAAACCATGATGAGATGCACCGGATCTTCGCGTCCTACGGGATCCCGCCTGACGCCTATGCGGTGCGCGGTGCCGAACTCGCCGAGGTGCCGGCTGAAGTGCGGCGGATGACGGTGGCGCTGTCGATCAATGCCGTGAACTTCGCCAATGCTGCGCGCGCACCGACCAAGCTTGCCGAATATCTCGGCTGCGGTGTGCCGTGCATCAGCAGCGAGGGAGTGGGGGACGTCGAGGCGATCCTCGAAGGCGAGCGCGTCGGCGTCGTGATCCGCGACTTCTCCGAGAAAGGCAAACATGCTGCGGTCGCGCAGATGCTCGCGCTGCTTGATGACCCCGGCCTGCCCGACCGCTGCGTCGCGGCGGCGCGGCGGCGCTTCGCGCTGATCGACGGCGTCGCCTCCTATCGCCGCCTCTACCACGAATTGTCAGGGGAAGTGGCATGAGCAAGCGCCGCCGGATGCTGGTGTTGTGCCCCTTCCCGGAAGGCGTCGCGGCAGGGCAACGGCTCAAGTACGAGCATTATTTCGACGACTGGCGCGCCGCTGGCTGGGACATCACCGTGTCGCCGTTCATGGACCGGGCGATGTGGGACATCGTCTACGCGCCCGGGCGTATGTTACAGAAAGCGGCCGGCGTGCTGCGCGGCGAACTGAGGCGTCTGCGCGACTACGCGCGTATCGGTCGCTATGACTTGGTCTATGTCCACATGAACGTGACCCCACTCGGCACCGCTGCCACCGAGCGGCTGGTGCGCGCGCGCGCAAAGCGGATCGTCTACGACCTAGAGGACAATGTCCTGCACGGATCGGGCGGGTCAAGCGTCAACCGGATCGCCGGATTGCTCAGGGGTACGGGCAAGATCAGGTATTTGATTGAGGCTGCCGACCACGTCATCGCCTCCTCGCCTTCGCTTGCGGAGACTTGCGCGGGGCTCAACCGCCGGGGGGCGGCGACCTACATCTCCTCGTCGGTCGACACCGACCGCTTCGTTCCCGCCCCGCCCCGCCCCATCGGCGCGCCGGTCACGATCGGCTGGACGGGAACGTTCAGCAGCCGTCCCTATCTCGACCTGCTCGCCCCTGTTTTCCGCCGCCTCGCCGAGCGGGTGTCATTTCGCCTTCGGGTGATCGGCAATTTCGACTACCAGTTGCCCGGCGTCGACCTGGAGGTCATCACCTGGACCGCCGCGCGCGAGGTAGCCGACCTTCAGGCGCTCGACATCGGCGTCTATCCGCTCCCGCTCGATGACTGGGTGACGGGCAAGAGCGGCCTGAAGGCGATCCAGTACATGGCATTCGGCATCCCGCCGGTCGCGACCGAGGTCGGCACCACGCCCTTGCTGATCCGCGACCGCGACAATGGCCGCCTCGTGCGGAGCGAGGACGAGTGGGTCGACGCACTGGAGGAACTGGTTTGCGATCCGGCGCTGCGCGCACGGCTTGGTGCCGCGGCGCGCGCCGATGCGGTGGCGAAATACTCGGTGGCGGCGATCGCCGTCCACTATCGCCGGGTGCTGGCGAAAGCCGAAGCAGCACGCTAACCGCTCTCCGCGGCTTGCCGATCCCCCGGTCGGGCCGGTAGGAGGCGCTTACGAAATCCCGGGCGCCGTTCTGCGCGCCCGCTGCCGAGAGAGGTTGAATGACCAAGCGGATCTACATTGCCGGCGCCGGCGGCATGCTGGGCGAGGCGTTCCACCACGTGTTCGGCCCCGACCACGAGCTGAAATGCACCGACATCGACGTCAACGCCGACTGGTTGTCGCTGCTCGATTTCCGCGATCTCGACGCCTACCGCGCCGATGTCGAGGCGTTTAAGCCCGACTATCTGTTCCATCTCGGCGCCTATACCAGCCTTGAATATTGCGAGGAGCACGTCGCCGACACCTACGCCACCAACACGCTGGCGGTCGAAAACGCGGTGCACATCGCCAACCGGCTCGGCATCCCGCTTCTCTACATCAGCACCGCGGGCATCTTCGACGGGCGCCAGGAGACCTATGACGACTGGGACGATCCCGCCCCGCTCGGCCACTATGCCCGCAGCAAATACGCAGGCGAGCGCTTCGTGGTCGCCAATGCCGACCGCTATCTGGTGTGTCGCGCCGGCTGGATGATGGGCGGCGGCCCGACCAAGGACAAGAAGTTCGTTCAGAAGCTGATGAAGCAGCTCAAGGACGGCGCGACCGAGCTCCACGTCGTGGACGACAAGCTCGGCACCCCCACCTACACGCGCGACTTCGCGGCGAACGTCAAGCTGTTGCTCGAACGCGAGCTGTGGGGCGTCTACAACATGGTCTGCGGCGGCGTGACCGGCCGCTTTGAGGTCGCCCAATACCTTGTGCAGGCGCTCGGGTTGACCGAGAAGGTGGCGGTGACGCCAGTAACGTCCGACTATTTCGCGGCCGAATATTTTGCGGCGCGACCGCCGTCGGAGCGGCTGCTCACGGTCAAGCTCGACTTGCGCGGTGCCAACGTGATGCGCGACTGGCGCGTCTGCCTCGACGAGTATCTGGCGGACAAATACGTCGGCTATCTCGATCGCTGAGGGGGGCATGACCACGCCCGGCCGCTTGGCCTTTCTCCTGCCCCATATGACGGGCGGCGGGGCTGAGCGGGTCGCGCTGCGGCTGATCGAGGATTTCGTCGCCTACGGTCACCCTGTCGACCTGCTGCTCATGACGCAATGGGGTGAGCTGCTGCCGCTGCTGCCGCCGGCAGTGCGCATCATCGACCTGCACGCCCCGCGCGTCCGTGACGTGATCCGGCCGCTCGCCCGCTACCTGCGGACCGAGCGGCCCGAAGGATTGCAGGCGTTCATGTGGCCGCTGACCGTGGCCGCCGTCGTCGCGCATCGCCTCGCCCGGTCGAACGTACGCTTGGTACTGAGCGACCACACCACGCTGTCCAAGCAATATGGCCATTTGGGGCGGGCGCGCCGCGCGCTGCTGCGCGAGAGCATCCGCTTTGCCTATCCGCGCGCCGACGCGCGCGTCGCGGTATCGGCGCAGGCGGCGGACGATCTGGCAGCGGTTGGGGGACTGGCGCGGGACGGGATCACGGTGATCTACAACCCGGTCGACCGACCGTCCGCCGAGGTTCGGGACAGTGCCGCGGCGCAAGCGGCCGCGGCCGCGTGGGGGAATGCCACGGCGCGCATCATCACCGTCGGCGGCCTCAAGGCAGCGAAGAACCAACCGCTCTTGATCGAAGCGTTCGCAATCCTTCGCCGAAGCCGACCGGCGCGGCTGGTGATCCTAGGCGAAGGCGAGCTTCGGGGTAAACTGGAGGCGCTGGTCGCCGCGCGCGGGCTAACCGGCGACGTGGTGCTGCCGGGATTCTTCACCGATCCCTGGCCCTTCTACGACACCGCGCAGGTGTTCGCGCTGTCGTCCGACTACGAGGGCTACGGCAATGTTCTGATCGAGGCGATGCGCGCCGGGCTGTCGATCGCCAGCACCGATTGCCCGAGCGGCCCGCGCGAGATCCTAGACGGCGGAACTTTTGGGCGGCTGGTGCCCTGCGACGACCCGGCCGCGCTGGCACTGGCGCTGGCGGAGATGCTTGACCATCCCGCCCATCCGGCCATCATGCGGGCACGGGCGGAGGCGCTGTCCGGGCAAGACACGTCCGACCGTTATCTGGAACTGATGACGGCCTAGCGCCAGCGCCAAAATGTCCCCGCATCACCGCGCGGAAGCGCCACGCCGCGTCAGGCGCTTCACTGCGCCGTAGAGCCTGGGATTGGCAGCCAGCATCGCGCGGGCGAGAAAGGCCGGCTCGCGCAGCAGCCGCAGCGGCAGCCCGGGCTTTTCCCCCTGCACGTAGCGGAGGAACGTGACCAGGCCGCGGTAATCGCGCGCGCGGATATAGGCGACCATCGACGCCCGCGTGGTGCTGGCCATAACCCGGTCGCGCCAGCTGCGGATGAAGGCAGGATCGAGGCCGACGCTTGCGGCGTGCGCCGCCACGCCGTCGATCATGGGAAAATTCTCCTGGTACTTGGCGAGGTCGGCGTTCTTGGTCTCGTTGGCGCCGTGTTGCACCCAGGCGGCGACCACGCCGTCCAGGAACGCGACCTTGCGCCCCATCACCAAGCGGAAGAACGACTCCCAGTCGTTGCGCGGCACGCCATCCTCCCAATAGCATCCAAGTTCCATCGCACGGTGCCGGTCGAAGACGATCGAATTGTGGTTCCACACGATCTGTCCGTCGGCGAAGCGGTCGAGGAATTCGGTGCCGGACATCACCCGCGGATGCGGCGGGTTGCGGATGTCGAGCCGCGCACTGGTGGCGTCGTTGATCTCGCAATAGTCGGCAAAGACCAATGCAACCGCAGGATCGGCCGTGACGGCCGCCATCGCCCGCGACAGGAAGCTCCGGTCGACGAAGTAATCGTCGGCATCGAGGTTCACCGCCCAGTCGCCGGTGGCGTTGTAAAATAGATTTTGGTGGTAGTTGCGCAGAATGCCCAGATTGGGATCGTTGCGATGATACGAAACCCGCGTCTCGCCGGACGTGGCGATGAAATCGCGCACCACCTGGCCTGTCGCATCGGATGATCCATCGTCCGACACCACGACTTCGACGTTGGGATAATCCTGATCCAGCGCGCTGCGGATCGAACGGAGGATGAACCCGGCCTGGTTGTAGGTCGGTATCGTCACGGATACCTTGGGCGTGTTCACTGTCTTCTCCCGTTGCCGTCGCGGATGAGCGAGCCCGCCTGCGTCCGGTTCGCACCAGCAAGTGGCGAGCGGATCGACGGCACGGCGCGTACGCGAGGGCAGTTCCTTGACACGCCAGCATCCGTCCGATCAAGGTGTGGAAGGCGCGAAGCCATCGTGAAACACGGCGCGCGCACGACCAGCGGCCTGTCAGCTTTTCAAGAGAACCGCATCCCTATGACGGACAGTAGAGACGATGTGGCGTCGATCTCCATCGTCATCCCCTGCTACAATCGCGCCGGGTTGGTCGGTCAGGCGATCGAAAGCGCGCTTGCGTATGGCGAGGGTGCTGAGGTCATCGTGGTGGACGACGGGTCCACCGACGCGTCTTGGGAAGTGATATCGTCTTTCGACGACCGCGTGCGTCGCTTCCGCATTCCCAATGGCGGGGTGTCGGCCGCGCGCAACTTCGGCGTGGCGCAGGCGACAAGCGCCTTTATCCGGTTCCTCGATTCCGACGACCGCATGGCGCCGCAGGGGGTCTCGGCACTGGTCGCCGCGCAGAAGACAGCTCCCTCAAATGCGATCGTGTTTGGAGATGCGAGCGCGATCGGTCCGGACGGCAAGGCGCTCTCCCAATGCGGCTACGGCTATGCCGCGGTCGCTCGCCCAGGCCTGATCTCGCGCGCGACGCTGCTGTCGCGGATCATGTCGCCCCTGCTTCCGCTCTATCCGAGAGATGCGTTGCAGCGGCTGGGCGGTTTCGACCCCGCGTTCACGCTCGGTGAGGATCAGGAACTCGCCGTGCGTTTGGTAGCGGCGGGTTACGAGTTCCACCGCGTTCCGGTCATCGTAGCGGAGGTGCGCGAGCATGGCGGCGCGCGGCTGTCGCGGACGATTACCGCGGTATGGTACGACCGGCAGGTCGACGTGTTCTCCGCCATTGTGCGGCACATGGAGACGGCGACACCGCCGATTACGCCTCACGAGGCCTCCGCACTGGCGACGATGCTGTGGGTCGTCGCACGCGATGCCGCCCGCGCCCGCTACCGGCCCCAAGCGGAGTGCTTGTTCGCCTTTGCCACGAAGCTGGTCGGATTAGCCGCCGCACCCCCAAGGCTGCGTCCGCTGTACCGGTGGGTTGGCCTCTACCGTACCGAACGAATAATAGAGGTGGGAAAGCGCGTCCTGCGCGGCGTACGGCGGCCGGCGGCCGGCGAAGAATTAGGGACGATCGACAGCGATCTAGCTGCGTAAGTCATTGCCATCATAGGCTTTGTCGGCGAGCACCGCTCCGCCGCGCTGGCCTTCGAGCAGGCCGGATGCCGAGGCGACTCGCTGGCTTGCCCGGGCGTGATGCGGAACCGCGAGGGCCGGCCGAGCGTGTCCGCGAGCATGTGGACCCCTTCGACAAGCTCAGCAACCGTATTGCAGGTCAAGCGGGATCGGTCTGCCAGGGTCGATCATAGGTGAGCATGGAGTTGGCGACGGTGATGAGTTTTCGCATGGCAGCGACGATGGCGACCTTGGGTGGTTTGCCCTGTTCACGCAAGCGTTTGTAGAAGGGTCGAATGGCGGGATTGCAGCGGATGGCGACAATGGTCGCCATGTAGAGACAGCATCTCGCTGACATCCGCCCACCCGCAATATGCGCCTGACCGCGCGACATGCCGCTATCGCGGTTCATGGGTGCGACACCAGTGAGCGCGGCAATCTGTTTGTTGCCCGTGAGCCCGAGTTCGGGAAGCTCGGCCACCAGCGTGGCGGCGGTAAACCGCTCCGACGCCGGGATCGTGCGCAGGAGTGCCGCGCGACGGGCAAGCGTAGCATCGGCTTCGATGGCGTCGGCGATCGCTTCGTCGATGGCGGCGATCTCCTGGCCAGAAAGGCCAGATGCCGCTCGAGCGAACCGGTGACGAGCGGCTGGCCTGGGATCGGTTAGCGCTGTTTCTCCTGGGCTGCGGCATCGACAAGTTGGCGTCGTCGGCGGACCAGATCGATCAGCCGGACCTGTTCAGGCGATGGTGCAGGCGATGCTGGCGGCTGCATGGCATCAGCGAACCGCAAGATGGCGGCTGCGTCAATCTCATCGGTTTTCGCCAGCCGGCCGGTGGCACGGGCGAAATTGCGCACCTGGCGCGGATTGACCCGGCTGAGCGGAACCGTCTCGGCGGCCAGATCGCCCGTCAGGCGCCGGGTATAACCGCCGGTCGCCTCGCAGACGACGTGGGGATTACCGAGCCGACGTACCCGCTCGACCAGTCCGGCAATGCCGCTGGCATCGTTTGGCGTGCGCCATATCTTGGCTACACCGGGAAAGGCGACATCGAGATGATGCTTGGACACGTCGATGCCGACATAGCTTGGCTGCTGCATGATAACTCCTCCTCGCATGCGGGCTCCGACGCCCGATCAACCGTTCGAGACGATCATGAGGGGAGCAGGCAACCGAGCTGAGTTGCGATCTCGGCGACCAGGGACAGGCACGATCCACCCGCTCCCGTGATGGGCCGGGTCATGACCCGGCCCATCACGGGATCAACGCATCACATCCGCGCTAATCCTGCCAGCAATATACGAGGACAGGCTTGGTCGTCAGTCCGCCTCGGGAACGCCCCAGCGCCTGATCCTTAGCTCCCTTTTCCGGTCGCCGCCTGCTGGTGGACGCGAACGATGGTGCTGTCGATCATCAGATACCGGTTGTCCCGGACGGCCGTCAGCGCCTCGAACACCCGCTCCCAGAGCCCGGCGTGACACCAGCGGCTGAAACCCCGGTGCACCGTTGCGTGGTCGTGGCGCTCCCGTGACGTACCTGTCCCATATGGCTTCCTTCCATTCCAACGAAAGGATCGCACCATCAAACCGTGGGATAAAATACCTAGCCAACCTTGCCGCCGTTCTGCCGAAAACCCCGATTAATGCGGCTCTGGATCAGCCACCGGATACGCGATTTCAGATAATGCCTCAGCACGAGGCGCCGGTCGATGTTGCGGGGCAGATGCCGGAGCAGTGCCGCTTCCCGGCCCGCCAGTCTGCTGCCAGACAGCGCGATCAGCGCCTCGTGCGTGGCGATTGTTCGCTCGCAAATCTTGCGAATATCGGGGTCGATGGAACCGACATGGTCGGCATCGATCAATCGCTGCCTCGCATCTTCCAGAAGAACGGTATTCTTCTTTACCGACCAGTTGCCTAAATAGTCCTTAAGGTTTTGGGCGTGCGTACGGGAGACTCCGCCCTCTACCCGATACCGGATCGTCTTATCGTTTATAAACTGGATTTGACCGCCAAGCAGGAGCGCTCGCCAGCCGAGAACCCTATCTTCATAGATGAGCTTGGGACCAAAACCGGGGAAACTCTCGATCAGATCGCGCGTGAACGCGCAGCTGGCACCGATTGCCTCGCTGAAACCGCCGGCGATGCCGGCAAGGTCGTGTTGTCCGGTATAGACCCAGCTCGGCTGGGCGATGATCCGTCCTTCAAGATCCATCAATTCAATATCGGAATACATCGAGACGGTGCCGCCACCCAAGCTCTGCCAGTGCCTGACCATCGACGAGACGCGGTGGGGCAGCGGGATATCGTCTCCGGCGATGCCGACGATCAACGCGCCCCGGCATTCCCGCACCGCTTGGTCGAGATGATATGCGGCCCCTTTGTTCACCGGTGTGCGGCGGACGCGCACATGGTGCCGGCCGGTGTAGCCAGCGGCAAGTTCCAGCAACCGCTCATAGCTGCCGTCGGTAGACCCGTCGTCCGACAGCAGGATTTCCATTTCGCCGTCGTAATCTTGCGCATAGGCCGCGGCGACCACCTCGTCCACGTATCGACATTGGTTATAGACGTAGACGATCTGCGACACTTGGAACAAGGTCATGGACGCCGCTCCTCACCGGCTTTGAGATGGAGGAGCCGACGAAGCTGCCCCGCCATAGAGGATAGGATCGCAAGCCGGGCAGGCAAGCCGCCAAGCTGATCTAGGCAGAGCAGTGCGAACAGGGCAGCGGCGCCCGCCATCATGATCCCGGCCAGCAGGCCGACCGGAGCCGACCACGTGCTAACTGCGGCCACCAGCGCAACGGTGAGGAACGTCGCCGCAGCGTGCAACACAACGCGTCGGGTCCAGGCAAAGCCAGTCATGCGGCGCGCAAGGAAATAGACCGCCGGAACATAGGCGCCGTACATCAGTAGAAAGCCCATGCCGGTCGCCGGAAGCCCTAGCCGGTCGATCGCCAGCCACACAAAAACGGCATAGACGCCCACTCCAAGCGTCTCGGTCAGCACGAAGGCGCGGCCATTGCCCGAGGCGAGGATAACGAAGCCGATCGGCCAGCCGATGATCTTCAGCACGTCTCCCAGGATCTGCCAGCGCAGCACCTCGGCGGCCGGAGCGAATGCGCCAGAATAGAGCAGGCGGATAGCCCAGGGGGCGGCAGCCTCCATGCCGATCAGGATCGGCGCGGCCAGTAGCAGTGCGATCTCGGCTTGCTCGTTCACCATGCGGTTGACGAGCGCCGGATCGCGGATCGCAGCCGTGAGACGCGGGTAATAGTCGGTTCCCATTGCCTGAAGCACGAAGCCGAGATAAGTCATGGAGATCATCCACGCGGCCGAGAAATGGCCTAAGGCGACCGGCCCGAGCCGCTGCGCGACGATCGCGCGCACTGCAAGCAGCGCCGTGGTGACCGAAATCCCTCCCAGCATGAAGCTGACGCCGAGCCGCGCCATCGGCCACCACTGCGCCCGCATATCGACGAGAGACGGGCGGGCGGTGGCGGTGCGGGGCACGCGCCGGACATACCATCCCGTGACCAGCGCTCCCGTCAGTGGCGCGGCGAGGACATAGACGACGATGCCGTGCTCCCCCCATAAAGCAAGCGCGGCGATCCCTAATCCCGTTCCCAAGATCGCCCCGCCGACGCTGGCGCGTGCCATGTCGCCGATCCGGCGCACGCCATTGAGCAGCGCGATCTGCGCGCCGTTGACCACCGTCAGTCCGACCGCGAGGCCGAGCCAACCGACCGCCGATGCCTGTGCGGGATCGCCCAGCACGTGTCGGGCGAGCGGTTCGCGTAGTAGCCAGAAGGCAGCCGTGCCAAACAGCGCCAGCACCGCCGTCCCCCAAAACAGGGCGCCCCGCGTCGCCGTTACCGCGCGCACGTCGCCGTCGCCTGTCGCTTCGGCCAATTGGCGCACTGCGCTGCTGCCGATTCCTAGTCCCGCCACGGCGCCGCCCGTCGCGAACAGGTTCTGGAGTAGCCCAATCAGGCCGATCCCCGCCGGACCGAGCAGCAGCGCGGCCACCTTGGTGCGGATCAGTCCAATCGCAATGTTGAGGATCGACGCGCCACCAATGATCGAGGACGAGCGCAGGATCTGGCGCGCCGAACCGGTTCCGGCTGCGGCAACCGGTATGACTTTGGCTGCGTCCACAGGGTCGGTCCCCGCGGGGCCAGGCGTGCCCTCCAAAGCGACCATTGTCAGCATATCCCCATATTCGTATAGCTTGGTACCAGCAGTTATGCCGCCCGCGCGATGCGCGACCTCTTACCGAAAGCGTCGGCAGTCAAGCGATGAGGCACGTGAGCACCAATCGAACCGACCTCGCCCATGCCACGCCCGTGGTCGCGCCGCCTAATCCCTCGACCACGGTAAAGGCGTTCGTGTCAGTCAGCCCCTTCTCCTACGCCGCCCTCGACGAGGACACAGCCGGTCCATCACCGGACGAGACAGAGGCGCTGCTCGCAGCCCATCTCGGTCAATCCTTCTCGCTTGCAAACAGCGGCCGGCACGCGCTCGACCTGATTCTCGCTGACCTAGCGCTCGCCCCCGATGACGTCGTCACGATCGTTACGACCTCGGGCTCGGATTACGTGTCGAACTGCGTCACCTCGACGATCGAGCGTTACTGCCGCTGGTCGATGCGGCGCGAACCCGGTACCCGGGCAGTGATCGCTATCCACGAATGGGGCCGCGCTTGCGAGCGGATTGGCGATTACCTCGGTACCGGTGTCCCCGTCATCGAGGACTGTGCTTACGCCTTCGCGACCCGGTATGCGGACGGCGAGCAAGTGGGGCGGAGGGGCGACTACGCGCTGTTCAGTCTCACCAAGATGTTCCCCGTCAACTTCGGTGGGGTGGCGATCGCACCAGCGGGACGACACCTGCCCTTCGCCATGCCGGATGCCGACCGCGCATTCTTGCTGGCCACGATCGGCCCCGAGCTCGCGCGGCTGGACGAGGTGCTGTGCAAGCGGCGTGTGGTGTGGAACGATCTCGCCGGGCGCTTCGCGGCGCTCGGCGCTCCGGCCTTCTTTGCTCCCGTCGCCGGCGAGCAGCCATCGGTGTTCATGTTCGCGCACGACCCCACCAGGGTTCCTCTGCCTGAACTGCGTCGTCGCTTCGACGCGCACGGGATCGAGGCCAGCGTCTTCTACGGCTCCGACGCCTTCTTCGTGCCAGCGCATCAACGGATCGGGCCACGTACCCGCGCGCTGATGGCGGCGGTCTATGCAAAGTTGCTCGCCGACTACGCGAGGCCGGCGTGATCGCGGCGCTACTCGATCGGCTCGATCGCGTGGTCTACGATTGGCTTGCCGCGCATCCTGACCAACTGCCCGTCAGGATGCGCAAGCTGGTCGCCTGGCACTATCCCGACGCCCGGCTTCGCAAGCTCTATTGGGCTAGCCTCAACGTCACGATGGGCGAGAACACCTTTCCCAATCCCGGACTGCTCGTGGTCAACACCATGGATACCGATGCACGGGTGACGATCGGCGCGCGCGTCTCGATCGCACCGGGCGTGATCCTAATAACCGACTCCTCTCCCGGTAACTCGCCGATGCTCATGCGCCATCCCGAAGTGGCGGCGATGGTGCGTCGGGCGCCGATCACGATTGAGAACGACGCGTGGATTGGCGCGGGCGTAATCGTCCTACCGGGGATCACCATCGGGGGGGGCGCAATCCTGGGCGCGGGTGCGGTTATCACCCGCGACGTACCGTCCTTTGCGATCGTCACCGGCGTTCCCGGCCGCGTGATCCGCTCGCTTGCACCTGTGGCCTGAGTCTGATGCCCGACTACAACCTTCTCGTCGATGAGTTCGCCGCGTCCGATCTCGGCACGTTGTTTCACCAACCGGCCTTCTTCCGGCTCCATGCGGGCAACAGCGGCCGCTATTTCCAGTGGACGGACGGCCGGGAAGTCGTGGGCGTTGTCCACTTCACCGAAGTCGAGCCGGGTGTCTGGCGCTCGCCTGCGCGCGGGACCTTTGCCGGCTATGCCTGGAGCCAGGAACTACCGGTCGAGCAGCTATTCGCCTTTCACGATAGGGTGGAGGCGGAACTCGCCCGCGCGGGCGCGCGTCGGGTTGAGGTGCTGCCCGCACCGATGGCACACGACCCGGCCGCCTTCTCAAACGCACTTTATCTGCTGCGCGCACGCGGGTTCAAGATGGAGACGTGCGACCTCAACCATGCGCTGACGGTGAGCGGGGTGCCGCTTGCCGAGCGGATGACCTACGGGAACCGCAAGCGGCTGCGCAAAGCGGAGCGCGAAGGCTATTTGGTCGCACGGCTCGGCCTCGAGCGACTGCCAGCGGTATACGACGCTATTGCCGCCAATCGCGCTGGCAAGGGGAACGAGATGTCGATGCGGTTAAGCCAGTTGGAGGAGATGGCCGCGCTATTTCCCGACCGGCTGGTGTTGTTCGGAATGGCGGAACCTGGGGCTCAAGACGAACAGTTGGCAGCGTCGGCAGTGTGCCTGCGGTTGTCGCCGTCGGTGCTTTACGTCTTCTATTGGGGCGACCGGCCGGGCTATGCTGCGCTTAGTCCGGTTGTAGCGCTGGCCGAAGCAATCTATGGTTACTGTCAAGCCGAGAAGGTAGCGCTGTTCGACGTCGGCACCTCGACAATCGACCACGCTCCCAATCATGGATTGATCGGGTTCAAACGGGGTCTCGGCTTTACCGAGACGCTCAAGGTCAGGATGGCGAAGCGGCTCTGACAGCCGCCGCCACGCGCTCTGCCTGTTCCATCGATAAGTGCGGGCCGATCGGCAGGCTCAGCACGGTGTCAGCGAGCCGCTCGGCGATTGGAAAAGTGCCTTTGCCAAGGCCGAGATCGGCATAGGCCTGCTGCCGGTGTGGCGGGATCGGATAGTGAACCAACGTCTGGACGCCACGCTCGGCCAGCATCGCCATCATCGCGTTGCGTTCGGGAGTCTGGACGACGAACAGGTGCCAAGCGGGCTCAGCCCAATTCGGAACATGCGGCAGGACGAGGGCGGTGCCGGCAAGACGATCAAGGTAGAAGGCCGCAATGTGCCGACGATGCGCGGTCCATCGGTCGAGGTGGCGCAACTTCACCGCCAAAATCGCCGCCTGCAACGGGTCGAGCCGCGAATTCACACCGCGGACCGCGTTGACGTATTTCTGCTGCGATCCGTAATTGCCCAGCATCCGAACGCGGTCGGCAATCGCGGAATCGTCGGTCGTCACCGCACCGCCATCACCCAGTGCACCCAGGTTTTTGCCGGGATAGAAGCTCCACGCCACGGCATGGCCATGCGCGCCGATCGGCCGCCCCTTATAGCGCGCGCCATGGGCCTGCGCCGCATCCTCTAGTACAAGCAATCCGTGAGCGCGGGCGATATCTAGGATTGGATCGAGGTCGGCGGGTTGGCCGTACAAATGCGTCGGAAGAATAACCTTGGTTCGCAGTGTGATCGCCGCCTCGACCAGCCGTGGATCGAGGTTGTGCGTGGCCGGGTCCGGTTCGACCAGCACCGGCGTCGCGCCGACCATGCTGACCGCCAGCAGCGTAGCGATGAAGGTATTGCTGGCTACGATCACTTCGTCGCCCGGCCCCACGTCCATCGCTTTCAGCACAAGATGCAGCGCATCGAGGCCGTTACCGACCCCGACGCAATGACGCGCCTCGCAGTAAGCGGCAAAATCCCGCTCGAAACGTTTAGTTTCAGGACCACCGATATACCAGCCGGATTCCGCAACGCGACGCATCGCATCATCGATTTCGTCGCGTAGTTCGAGATAGCCGCTCTTCAGGTCTAGGAACGAAACGTCGTTGCTCACCCTTGCACCTTTGCCATGAACGTGTCGTAATCGCGAATGTAATCGGTCGGATCATAGGGTGCGCTCGCCAAGACGAGCAGCACGGCATCGGCCGAGAAATCATGCATCTCGCGCCAGATCAGCGACCCGATTTCGATCGCAAGATCGGGTCGGTCGAGTGTGACGTCCGTGCTGATCGTGCCGTCGTCAACGCGCATCACGCACGACCCGCTCACGCAGATCGCCCATTGCGTCAGATCTTCATGCGCATGGAAGCCGCGCTCGACGCCTGGCCGGTTGCCAAAAATATAATAGATGCGCGCCACGTTGAACGAGAGCTCCTTGCCGCTCTCCAAGGCGATCAGGCTACCCCGGGCGTCGCCGCGCACGGCAAGATCATGGATACGGCAGTTTTTTGGTAGCTGTGGCAACAAAGTACGATCCAGATGATGTGGCGCCGTCATAACGGAGTGTCGCCGTGCCACAACTGTCAATTCTAGCGCTCGCTGCCGTGACACGCCTCCGGGCTTGTGCGAGAGGGTGGCGATGCGGACGATGGAGTGTACCCAGTGTGCGGCATAGCCGGCGCGTTCATTAACGGCGCGCATGATCCTTCCCTGGTCGACCGGATGACAGGGCCGCTGCGGCACCGCGGTCCCGACGATAGCGGACGATGGGACGATCCCGACGCCGGCAGCGGCCCGCGCATGGTGCTGGGGCATCGGCGGCTCGCGATCGTCGACCTGTCGCCGCTCGGCCATCAGCCGATGGCGTCGGTCGACGGGCGCTGGATGATCGCGTTTAACGGCGAGATTTACAATCACCTCGCCATCCGCACCGAACTGGATGCCGCGGCCCTCGCCCCCGCATGGCGCGGGCATAGCGATACCGAGACGCTGGTCGCTGCTATTGCCGCTTGGGGGCTGGAGGCGACAATCGCCCGCGCCGTCGGCATGTTCGCTATCGCGCTGTGGGATCGACGGGAACGGGTGCTCCACCTCGTCCGCGACCGGTTCGGCGAGAAGCCGCTTTACTACGGCTGGGTGGGCGGCGATTTCCTGTTCGCGTCCGAACTGAAAGCGCTGCGGGCGCATCCAGGCTTCACCAACCCAATCGATCGCGATGCGCTCGCCGCCTTTGCCGCGCGCACCTATGTCCCCGCGCCGCATTCGATTTATCGCGATGTCTACAAGCTGGAACAGGGCTGCATCCTGACGGTGACGCCGGGTGCGGCGCGCGTCGCACCCGGCGCGCCGCCCGCCGAGGGGCGGCGCGCCGGGCTGACGCTAACCCGCTACTGGTCGTATCGCGATGTGCTGGCACAGGGCGCGACCGACCCGATCCCTAGCGAAGAGGATGCGATCGCCGCGATCGATGATGCGCTCGGCCAGGCCATCGCTGGGCAGGCGATGGCTGACGTGCCGGTCGGCGCATTCCTGTCGGGCGGGATCGATTCCTCGACCGTCGTCGCGCTCTACCAGCGCCATTCGTCGACGCCGGTGCGCACCTTTTCGATCGGGTTCGAGGAAGCGGGCTTCAACGAGGCGGAATATGCCAAGAAGGTCGCGCGCCACTTCGGCACCATCCACAACGAACGCTACGTCACCGTTGCCGAGACGCAGGCCGTCATCCCGCAACTGCCGGCGATGTACGACGAACCCTTCGCCGATTCCTCGCAGATCCCGACGCATCTGGTCAGCCGGTTTGCGCGCGAACAGGTGACGGTCGCGCTGTCGGGTGATGGCGGCGACGAGCTGTTCGCCGGTTACAACCGCCATTTCGCTGCACCCAGAATGTGGGAGCGGCTGAACCTGTTGCCGCGACCCCTGCGCGCCGCGGCGGGTGCGCCGCTCAGCCGGCTGCCGGTGGGGCTGTGGAATACGCTGCCGGGCAATCGCCCGCCGCATTTCGGTGCCAAGATCCAGAAGGCGCTACGCGTTGCGGGCGGCGCACGCCGGTTCGACGATGTGTACACCAGCTTCCTCGACGAATGGAGCTTCGAACGATCGCCGGTATTGGGTACGGACGCCGTGCCTGGGTTCGACCTCGACCCCTATCCAGGGGCACCCGACGCGGTGCGCATGATGTATTGCGATGCCACCACCTATCTGCCCGACGATATCCTGGTGAAGGTCGATCGCGCAGCGATGGCGGTCAGTCTGGAAACGCGGGTGCCGTTCCTCGACCACCGGCTCGCCGCAGTCGCCGCACGGGTGCCGCTGGCGATGAAGATCAAGGATGGGCGCGGCAAGCATGTGCTGCGCGAACTCCTCTACCGCCATGCCCCGCGCGCACTGTTCGAACGCCCCAAGGCTGGGTTCGCCATCCCGATCGGCCATTGGCTGCGCGGGCCGTTGCGCCCCTGGGCGGAGGAATTGCTGGCACCATCGCGGCTGGCGAGCGAAGGCTATTTCGACGCCGCTGCGGTCACCGCGCGCTGGCGCGACCATCTGTCCGGTCGCCGCGATGCGACCGCGGCCTTGTGGGCAGTATTGATGTTCCAGGCATGGCTGGCCGAACAGGCGGCGCCTGCTGCGAATCATTGGAAGGAAGCGTCTTGAGGGTTCTCGTCACCGGTGCGGCCGGGTTCATCGGCTTCAACGTCAGCCGCCACCTGCTCGCCCGCGGCGACAGCGTGGTCGGCATCGACAGCATCAACGATTATTACGATCCGCAGATCAAGCGCGACCGGCTCGCGCTGCTGGCCGAGAATGGCGGCGCCTTCGCTTTCAAGCAGGTCGATTTCTCCGATCATGTCGCCTTGGAAGCCGCGCTCGAGGGCGAACAGTTCGACCGCATCGTCCATCTCGGCGCGCAGGCCGGCGTGCGCTATTCGATCGAGAACCCACGCGCCTATCTAACCGCGAATCTCGCCGGGCACCTCAACCTGCTCGAAATCGCGCGCCATCGCCGGTCCGAGCACATGGTCTACGCCTCGTCCTCGTCGGTCTATGGCGGCAACACCACCCTGCCCTTCCGCGTCGAGGACCGGGTCGACCAGCCGCTCTCGCTCTATGCCGCCACCAAGAAGGCGGACGAGCTGATGAGCGAGACCTATGCGCATCTCTATCGCATGCCGCAGACGGGCCTCAGATTCTTCACCGTCTATGGCCCCTGGGGCCGGCCCGACATGGCGATGTGGCTGTTCACCAAGGCGATCTTCGCCGGCGAGCCGATCAACGTGTTCGGCGAGGGCAATATGCGCCGCGACTTCACCTATATCGACGACATCGTCGCCGGGATCGTCGCCTGCCTCGACCATCCGCCGGCCGACGACGGCGCAGTGAAGGCCGGGGGCAGCATCTCGCCGCACCGGCTCTACAATATCGGCAACAGCCAGTCGGAGGATCTGGGCGAGATGATCACGCTGATCGAACAGGCGTGCGGCCGCCCCGCCGAGCGCAACCTGATGCCGATGCAGCCGGGCGACGTGCGCGACACCTTTGCCGATATCAGCGCGATCCAGCGCGATCTGGGGTTCGCGCCCACCACCCGGATCAGCGAAGGCGTTCCGAAGTTCGTGGCTTGGTACAAACACTATCACGGGCTCTGAGATCGCCGACCGGTGTATCATTCGGGCAACACGTGGCAGAAATTGTCTCACGGCGGAACAGTAAGCGTATTTTCGGGTTTCCACCCCCGAGAGCCAAAGGGTTGCCCCGGATGAATTTACGGGTGGACAAAATGGCTTTTGGCGGTCTATGGCCACCGGAGTATTCGGAACGGATGTTCTCGAAGGGGAGTTACACGTGAAGTTCAAGGGTATCTACACCGCACTGACGGCACTGTCGCTCGTCGCCGCTCCTACAATTGCTTCGGCTGCTCCGGTGGCGACGCCGCTGACGCAGCCCGCGACCGAGTCGGTTCAAGGCGATAACGCCCTTGCCGGTGGCACCGGGTTCATCATCGCCATTCTTGCAGTTGCTGCGATTGCCGCTGGCATCGTGGCTGCCGCCAAGAACCACGACAAGCCCAACAGCCCGTAAGCTGTCGGTCGCTTTTCGATAAAAGGGTCGGGCTCAACCCCGGCCCTTTTTTTATGCCTCGATCGATCGTCATCGGCCGAACTCTCCGTGTCTGCGCTCAACGTCCTTTTTCTGATCGGCCTCGCCGCCCAAGCGGCGACGGAAGCCCCCCCGGCCGATCCGGTGATCGGCATGGCCGGATACGGGGCGATGGCGCCCGCCCCATCGACGGCGGATCCCGCATGGCAGCTTCCCGGTCGCGAGGAGGACGGGCGGATAGCGCGAGTCGTCTATCGCCTCGCCACCGCCGGGCGCGCGCGCTGTGCGGTCCAGGCGCCCGTTACCGGGTTCGTGCTTCAGCATCTTTCCCAGTTCCAGCCCTCCGATCGCGCCGGCATGATCGCCGCCCTGGGGCTCGATCGCGGCCCTGCGGTGATCGCCTTGGTTCCGGAAAGCCCGGCGGCCGTTGCCGGCCTTCGCACCGGGGACGTGCTGCTGGCGATCGATGACGTCGCCCTGCCGCGCGACATGGACGTCTCCACCGCGTTCGACGCGGCGCGCGCGCATACCCGCGCCGATGCGATCGCCGATCTCCTCGCACAGGCGGCAGTCCGGCCCTTCGCGCTCACCATCCTGCGCGATGGCAGCACGCGCACGCTGCGCCTCGCCCCCCTGTCCGCCTGCCCGGCGCGGGTCGATCTCGCCCGGTCGGGGCAGCGCAACGCCTATGCCGATGGACGCCACGTCTTCCTGACGACGGGGCTGGTGGCGAAAGTCCGATCGGACGACGAGCTGGCCTTCATCGTCGCGCATGAAATGGCGCACAACATCCTCGGCCATGCGACGGTGATGCGCGGCGATACGGTGAAGCACGGCCTTGGCCGCACGCTAGGGCACAGCGGCCAGGTCGTGCGCGGGGTCGAGCGCGCGGCGGATGCGCTGGGCGGCGAACTGATGCTCGATGCCGGCTATGATCCGGTCGTGGGCGCGCGGATCCTCGAACGGCTGGACGGCACCGATCTCGGGATCGGCCTCTTCGCCACGCATGATCCGGCGCGCGAGCGGATCGCGGCGATGCGCGCGATCGCCGCGGCGCGGCACGCCCCATGAGCCAGCGCGACTTCTACCAGGTGCTCGGCGTCGCGCGCGAGGCGTCGGCCGGCGACATCCGGGCCGCCTTCGTCCGGCTGGTCAAGCGGCACCATCCGGATCTTGCGGCAGACGGCGCCGATCTGCCGCGCCGGTTGCACGAGGTGCAGCAGGCCTATCGCTGCCTGTCCGACGGCGCGGCGCGGGCCGCCCATGACGCCGCGCTCGACGAAAGCGTTCGTGCCCATTTCGCCCGTCAGCGCTCGGTCCAGCGGCATCTGCGCCGCTACGATCGCCGCCATCCGCAGGTGTTGCCCCGCCCGCGGCGCCGGATCCACTGGCCGTCGCTGCTGATGATCGCCGCGGGCGGCGCGATCTTGGCCGCGCTCTCCTTCGGCTTGCGGGCCGATCTGATTGCGGGTTGATTATTTGGCGCCGAACCCGGTCAGCATGATGCCCACGGTGCGCAGCGCGATCAGCAGGTCGAGCCAGGCCGAGAAGAACTTGATATAATAGAAATCGTAGTGGAGCTTTACGTGCACGTCGTCGAGCCCGGCAACATGGCCCTGGTTGACCTGCGCCCAGCCGGTGATCCCCGGCCGCACGATGTGGCGATAGCTGTAGAAGGGCAGTTCGCTCTCATACCATTCCGACAGCGGCACCGCTTCGGGACGCGGGCCGATCCAGCTCATCTCGCCGCGCAGGATGTTGACGATCTGCGGCAGCTCGTCGATCCGCGATCGCCGCAGGAAACGGCCGATCGGGGTGATCCGGTCGTCGCCGTCCTGCGTGATCGCGGCATGACGGGCGGCATCGTCGCCGCGGGCCACATCCCGCTCTACCCGCATGGTGCGAAATTTTATCATGCCGAACGGCACGCCGCGATACCCCATCCGGCGCTGGCGGAACAGGATCGGCCCCGGCGAGCTCCGTTTTACCAGCAGCGCCACGACGAGGAGCGGCAGGATCAGGATCGGAAGCAGCAGGATGCTGGCGACGATGTCGATCGTCCGCTTGATCCCGCGATAGCCGAGCGTCGGCAGCAGCGAACCGAAGCTGTTCTCCGACAGATGCTCGATCTGCACGCGCCCGGTGAGCGATTCGCGCAATTGCTTGGTGTGATAGACAGGAATGCCCGAGATCGCCGCCTGCGCCAGCATCCGCTCCCATTCCGGCGAATGGGTCAGGCGGAGGTCGGCGACGATGGAGGCATCGGGATCGTCGGGCACGACGGGTTCGGCAAGCGCGATCCAGTCGATCTGCGGCGTGTCCTCGACGATCCCGGTCTTGCCGAAGGGCACGTAATACATCCGTGGCGGTGCGCCGCGCTGTCCGAAATAGCCGAGCAGGAAGGTCACGCCCACTGACGCCAGATACCCGGCGAGGAGCATCGAACCGCTATAGCTGGCGCGCGAGACGAGAAGCAGCACGGCCGCGATCCCGAACGTGGTGGAAAAGGCGGGCAGGATATAGCTGAACGCCCGCGTGCCCGGATAGAGCGTGACACGGCGAAAGGCGAGCAACGCGATGATCGCTGCGACTAGCGACGTGATCTGGGTGTTTGCGGTGCCGGGAAGATCGCGCGTCAACGTACCCGAGGCGAGCAACGGTGCCACCAGCGGCACGAAATAGGCCGTTGCCGCTACGGCCAGCAACGGCTTCAACAGCCGCACGCCGTTATGGCGCGTTCGTGCCGAACGTCCGTGCTCGCCCGTTATCAGCACAAGGCCCTCCATACCGGGACCGAGAGCCCGAACGCACACATCGCCACAGAACCGCGGGGCTCAGCCCCGATGAGTTCCGATTTAGTTTAACCCGGTACCATCGGGCAAGCCAAGGCCTGTAAGCCGCTGGGTCGTGTCCTTTTTTACTACGGTCTGCAGCATCGGCCTTGCGTTCCGGGACACGTCCATGCTGCGGTCCATTCGCCTTCTCACAAGGCCAATATCATTCGCCAAGTGGGTTTCCAGAAACTCCCTTGGCACGCATATGTTGCGGGGAGGACGCCATACCACTACCCGCGTTCGAGATGCTCGAGAACACACCGCCCGTTCAGCTCATCGCGCCCAAGCGTTTCGGCGACGCGCGTGGCTGGTTCACCGAGGTCTATTCGGTTCCGGCGTTCGCCGCGCGCGGCATCGCGTGCACCTTCGTGCAGGATAATCATTCGCTCTCCGTGCCCGCCTTCACTCTGCGCGGCCTGCACTTCCAAACGCCGCCGCGTGGACAGGACAAGCTGGTGCGCTGCATCCGCGGCAGGATCTTCGACGTCGCGGTCGACGTCCGGCGCGGCTCGCCGACCTATGGTGAGTGGGTCGGTGCCGAGCTTTCCGCGGAGAACGGCCACCAGCTCTTCATCCCCGTCGGCTTTGCGCATGGCTTCCTGACGCTCGAACCCGACTGCGAAGTCGCCTATAAATGCTCGGACACCTATGCGCCCGAGCAGGATGGCGGCATCCGCTGGGACGATCCCGCGATCGGCATCGCTTGGCCAATCCCCGCCGGCATCGCGCCCGAGCTCAGCACCAAGGATAAGGTGCAGCCGCGGCTTGCCGATTTCGACAGCCCGTTCGTCTATGACGCCCGCCCGCTGACACCGCTCGCCTGAAGGACAGACCCATGCGCATCTTCGTCACCGGCGGGGCCGGGTTCATCGGCTCGGCGCTCGTCCGCCACCTCGTCGAGAACACCACGCACGAGGTCCTGAACTTCGACAAGCTCACCTATGCGGGCACGCTGACCACGGTCGAGCGCGTCGCCCGGTCGAACCGCTATCGCTTCGTCCAGGGCGATATCTGCGATGCCGAGGCGGTGCGCGCCGCGATCGCCGAGTTCAAGCCCGACGTGGTCACGCATCTGGCCGCCGAAAGCCATGTCGACCGTTCGATCGACGGCCCTGGTACCTTCATCCAGACCAACATGGTCGGCACCTACACGATGCTGGCCGAGACGCGCGCCTATTGGCTGGGGCTGGACGAGGACGCACGCGCCGCCTTCCGCTTCCATCACATCTCGACCGACGAGGTGTATGGCAGCCTTGGCGACACCGGGCTCTTTACCGAGGAGACGTCCTATGATCCCCGCTCGCCCTATTCGGCGTCGAAGGCGGGATCGGACCATCTCGTCAGCGCCTGGGGCCATACGTTCGGCCTGCCGGTGCTCATCACCAACTGCTCGAACAATTACGGCCCCTATCACTTTCCCGAAAAGCTCGTGCCGCTGATGATCGCCAAGGCGCTCGCCGGCGAACCGCTGCCCGTCTACGGCAAGGGCGATCAGGTGCGCGACTGGCTCTATGTCGAGGATCATGTCCGCGCGCTGCAGACCGTGTTCGAGCGCGGGCGCCCGGGGCGGACCTACAATGTCGGCGGCAACAACGAGCGGCAGAATATCGAGGTCGTGACCGCGATCTGCGGCATCCTCGACCGGCTGCGCCCGCGCGCCGATGGCCGGCTTTATGCCGAGCAGATCGCCTCGGTCGCCGATCGGCCCGGCCACGACAAACGCTATGCGATTGACGCCAGCCGCATCCAGGGCGAACTCGGCTGGGAGCCCGCCGAGACGTTCGAGAGCGGCATCGCCAAGACGGTCGAATGGTATCTCGCGAACGAAGCCTGGTGGCGCCCGCTGGTCGAGGCCAAGGCGGCCGAGCGCCGCGGCGTGGCGGCATGAGCGAACGCCATATCCTCGTCACCGGCACGAGCGGGCAGCTCGGCACCGAGCTTCGGCGCTGCGCCTGGCCCAAGGGCTGGGTAGTCACCGCGATCGACCAGGCCGATCTCGACCTTGCCGACACCGCCGCGATCGCCGCCAAAGTGGCCGAGCGGCCCTGGGCCGTGATCATCAACGGCGCCGCCTATACCGCGGTCGACAAGGCCGAAAGCGACGTCGTGACCACGTGGGCGGTCAACGCGATGGCCCCTGCCGCCTTTGCCGCGGCCTGCGCGAAGGCGGACATTCCGCTCGTCCAGGTCTCGACCGATTATGTGTTCGCCGGCGACAAGCAGGGCGCGTGGGAGGTGACCGATCCGGTCGCGCCGCTCGGCGTCTATGGCGCCTCCAAGCTGGGCGGCGAACTCGCGGTGCGCACCGCGGGCGGGCGCTATGCGATCGTCCGCACCGCCTGGGTGGTGTCGGCGCATGGCGGCAATTTCGTCAAGACGATGCTGCGCGTCGGCGCCGAGCGCGACACGCTTCGCGTCGTCAACGACCAGCGCGGCAGCCCGACGGGCGCGGCCGATCTCGCCCAGGCGCTGATGACGATCGCGGTACGCTTGGCCGAGGACGAGGGAGCGCAGACCGGCACCTTCCACTTCAGCAACGCCGGCGCCGTCAGCTGGGCGGGCTTCGCGACCGAGATCTTCCGCCAGAGCGCGGCGCGTGGCGGGCCCTCCGCCACGGTCGAGCCAATCGCCACCACCGACTATCCCACGCCCGCGAAACGCCCGGCCAATTCGCTCCTAAGCCATGACGCGATCCGCGCCGCCTATGGCATCGCGCCGCGCCCCTGGCAGGACGCGCTGGCCGACATCCTCGACGAACTGATCGGAAACCCGAAATGAAGGGCATCATCCTGGCCGGCGGCTCTGGCACACGGCTTCATCCGGCCACGCTCGCGGTGAATAAGCAGCTGCTGCCCGTCTACGACAAGCCGATGATCTATTATCCGCTGTCGGTGCTGATGCTGGCGGGCATCCGCGACGTGCTGCTCATCTCCAGCCCCGAATACATCGGCAATTACGAGCGGCTGTTCGGCGACGGCTCCGCCTTCGGCATTGCGATCCGCTATGCCGAGCAGCCGAGCCCCGACGGCCTCGCCCAAGCCTTCACGATCGGTGCGGACTTCATCGGCGACGACCATGTCGCCCTCGTGCTGGGCGACAATATCTTCTTCGGCGCGCACCTGACCGACCTGCTCGCCAGCGCCACCGCACGCACGCACGGCGCGACCGTGTTCAGCTACCGGGTGGACGATCCCGAGCGTTATGGCGTGGTCGAGTTGAGCCACGACGGCCGTGCGCTCAGCCTGGAAGAAAAGCCTGCGCATCCCAAATCCAGCTGCGCGGTGACCGGCCTCTATTTCTACGACAACCGCGTCGTGGAGATGGCACGCAACCTCAAGCCCTCGGCGCGCGGCGAACTCGAGATCACCGATCTCAACCGCCTCTACATGGAGGCGGGCGACCTGTACGTCGAACAGATGGGGCGCGGCTATGCCTGGCTCGACACCGGCACGCACGACAGCCTGCTGGAAGCGAGCGAGTTCGTCCGCACCATCCAGCACCGCCAAGGCGTGCAGGTCGCCTGCCTTGAGGAAATCGCCTACGAACAGGGCTTCATCACCGCCGAGCAAGCCCGTGCCCGCGGCGAGATGTTCAAGAAGACCGCTTATGGGCGGGCGATCCTGAATACCATCGCTTAAGAATAGCGGCTGGATCGCGTGGGAATCCTGAAGCGATCCAGCCAAGACACCTGCTTTTCTCGCGAAAATACCCCATCCGCCTGCTCGGCCCAATGCCACCGTTTGCTGTCGAGCCGGGTCGCTCGATTGGGCGCTAGGTTGCGTGGCACCAAGAAGGGATCGACCGCCTCGAAGGGCATTCCGTGCCAAGGCTGCGCATGCGGCTTGCTTCGGCCACCGACCCGGTCGCAGAGTGCGGCCAATGTCGCGATCAGGTCGAGCAGCAAGGCCATCGCCAATGTCGCTGATGCGCGGCAGCGATATCCGCCGTTCAGCCAGTGCGAGGCCAATTGGATTTTATCCCGGGCGATCCACCATCGATGCAACGTCCACCGCGGAAGCGGTCCATGGTGTTCGGCCCGGAACAGGCGAAGCGCTAGGCGAAGGGATCGGCTCATGCGCCTTTCGTCGGAGGACATGCTGTTGGGCAGCAAGCGATAGCCGACGGTGCATGCACCGACGCTGACGAGGGTGGTGCGGGCGGCGCAGCGCAGTTGGAACAGATAGTCCTCCGCGCCCTCGACACCGGATTGGCGTAACCGTGGCTCATAGCCGCCAGCCGCTAGCGCTACCGCGCGATTGACGAGCAAGGCCGATCCGTTCCCGATGATGTTGCGATACAGCATGCGGACTAGGGCGCGGCCTTCGATGGCGGGGATCGCTGCCTCGCCGATGACGACTCCGGCAGCGTCGATCCGGCGATAGCCGGCACACGCCAAGCCGGCCTGAGTGCGCTCCAACGCGGCGTGCAGCCATTCGAGGTGACGCGGGTGCCACAGGTCGTCGGCATCGATGAACGCCACATAGCGCCCTACCGCGACGGCCAGCCCGTGATTGCGGGCCAGCGCGACGCCGCGATTATTCTGATCGAGGATGCGCGCGCGCGCATCGCGTTCCACGAATGCCGCCGCCAAGGCGCGCGTCTCGTCGGTCGACCCGTCGTTCACGATCAGGATCTCGATCGCCGAGACCGTCTGCGCACCGACCGACGCCAACGTCGCGGACAGTGTGGATACGGCGTCGAAGGCGGGAATGACGACGGAGACGAGCGGCCGCTGGCTAGCCAGCGGCATGGCTGGCGACGACTGGAGACTTTTGAAGCGCGGAGAGACCCTGGCGGGGCTGACCGAACAGGCGGCGAAGCGGCCGCTCCAGCCAACGATATGCCAGCAAACCACCGGCGATTCCGCCTAGGATCACGGCAAGGCCATATGCCAAGGATGTACTTCCCAGGTAGCGCGCGAAAATCATGACCGGGAAGAATTGCCACAAATAGATCGAATAGCTCGCATCGCCGATCAGCCGTGGCAAGGGATGGCTGCGGATGCCGGTGCCACGGCGCTCGAGATGCAGCAGCGTCGACAGCAGCACGACGAAGATCGGGACCGTAAACACGCGCAGGCCGGTATAGGGTGTCTGCAGATAAATGCCGGGCGTGAAGGCAAAGGTCAGCCCGCACAGCGCGGCGCCGATGCTCGCCATGACGATCGTGACCGGTACGAGCGAGGCGCCGCGTCGCCAGGCGCCACCGATCCAGGCGCCGGCGAGAAATTCGAAGATCATCGGGCTAGTCCACAAGGACCAAGGCACCGCATGTACCGAAAGCGCGAAGCCGAGAGCAATCAGGCTGTCGAACACCACCGAAATGCCGGCCAGCCGCTGGTGCTGCGGCAACAGCAACGCCAGCGCGAAGATGGCGTAGAAGAACATTTCCAGATTGAGCGTCCATCCGACCGTCAGGATTGGAAACGGCTGGCTCGCGGCCTTGTTATCGGCGGGAATGAACAGCAGCGAGGTCAGCAATTGTCGCCACGGCAATCCGGCAGGCGTGTGCGATAGGTAGGCGAACGGGATGGGCGACGATCGGCTCATCCGCCCCGACAGCAAGGTGAAGGCCGCCAGCGTCAGCACTCAGTAGAGCGGCACGATGCGCAGGATGCGGGCCTTCAGGAACGCGATCGGTCGCGCATCGGCAGCCGTGATGGCCATCATGACGAAGCCGCTGACGACGAAGAACAGATCGACGCCGAGCGCCAGAAACCCAAGCGACTTGGTTCTCGCCTCGAACGCATGATAAACGAGCACCGCGATGGCCGCGGCGGCCCGCAGATATTGTATGCCGAGCAATGTCCGTCGTGGTTCGAAATTCTCGATGGGCAATGCCGTCAATGATCGATCCCGTTCCTGAATGCGTCGCATATCCGTTATCGAGCCCCCTCGATCGCAACACCATATATCACTGATAATACGTCAGTTGCCTTTCGGCCAGTATCGTTCCTGACGGAAAACGACACGCGTGACGAATGCGGCCTGTGCGCATCCTGCTGGCTCCGGCAGCACGATGGCCGGTGTCCGGCATGATGTTCGGAGCAGGTTTCTCGATCCAAGCCCGTCAGGATCGAGGCGCGCGGAACTGCGAAGTCACGGTCTGTGATTATCGCATACCATGTCGCGCGTTTCGCGTGTTATGGAAGCGCTCGCGATCGTGTCGATCAACCCCGAGGCGTCGCCGCTAGCCGTCATCGACCAGCGATAGCAACAGCATCGCCAGATCGTGCACGGGATCGGGCCCGACCAGCGTACGGGTGAACGCGGCCGCGGCGCGCCCCATCCCCGCCCATTGATCGCGCTGCTGCCATGCCCGTTCGAGCGCGCCGTCGAGAGCGCGCTCGGTCGCCGCTTCCGCGATGAAGCCGGTGACACCGTCGATCACGGCTTCGCCGTTGCCGCCGATATCGGTGATGATAGCGATCCGCTCGCTAAGGCTCGCCTCGATCAACGACAGCGGCAGCCCTTCGCAGCGCGATGGCAGCACCAGCCCGTGCACATCCGCCCATAAGGCAGCTGGTTCGGTCGTAAAGCCGGCGAAATCGACACTCTCCAGATCGAGCAGCCGTGCCATCGCTTCCAAGCCTTGCGCGTTGTGCCCGGCCCCGTGGAAACGGACCGTCAGCGGTCGGGTGCGCCATTTGGGCATGGCCAACACACGCAACAGCAGATCCTGCCCCTTTTCGCGTGCATCCAACCGCGCGACGCAGGCGAGACGGACACCGTCGTCCAGCGACGGCCAGGCTGGCGCACGGTGCCAATCGGCATTGTAGGGATTGCGGACCACCTGCCCCTTTGAGAGCCTGACGCCGAGTTGCTCCTCCGTCAGCCGGAGATTGCGTTCGCTGACGAACAATGCGGCCCGTGACCCGAGATACGCGTCGATCAGCCCGGCACGTTGCGTGTCGGACGGCCAATATAGATCGGATGCCTTTTGCGAGATGAGGACGTACGGCAGGGCCAATTTCCGGCACAATTGGCCGAGGTCCCAGCCATCGTAATTCAGGCCTTGCGAGATGACGACCAGATCGGGCCGCCATGCCCGAAGCGCGTGGCGCAACCAGCGGCCGCGGACCAAGCGGGCTACCGGCCCGACTACGCCGATCAGGCGGCGCATCGGTGCCGTCCACCATGTCGCGCCTTTCAGATCGATAACGCGGCATCCCGCCGCGCGGAGCTGTTTTACCGCTGGGGATAGGGGTGCGAAATTGGCCTTGGCGGCGAGGATCCCGTCGCCGGACCGTGCGAGCAGCATCGCCGCACGGCTCCACAACTCCTCGCTGCCGCCCCATCCCTCGTTGCTGCTGACGAACACCATCCGGTAGCCGGATGATCGCCGCGGTGATGTCATGCCCGTCATGCGCCGTCCGTATAAGCTTGGGGGCAGGCGATCGGCGCCCAGTTTTTCTTATAAATCGGCTGAATCCTTCCTGACGAATAGCCTTTTGCTGTCTTTAGGATATCTGAAGGATGTCCGTAGAGGCCGACCTTGTGGCTCAGTCCTTCCCCTCCACCATCGTCCGAAATTCCTCCAGCGTCTGCCAATAGGATCGGTGCGCGCGCGCGTTGGTGTATTCGATGAACCAGTCGAGCGTGTCCTTGGGACCCTTGATATAGACGCTGCTCTGCGGAACGGCTTGGCGGCGCCGGCGGACGCTGGGTTCTGGTCCCTCCCCTGCCCCGCGGTCGACGAAACCGAGCGCCGCGCCGCGTTCCAACGCCGCGGCTTCGCGCGCCGGATCGACGGGAAGCGGCGTCCGGGTGATCCCGCTGAGATCGAGCCGACCGCCATCCGTGGCAGGATCGGGCGTTCTGGCCGGTT
This sequence comes from Sphingomonas sp. CROZ-RG-20F-R02-07, assembly GCF_022662335.1. Taxonomy (GTDB): domain Bacteria; phylum Pseudomonadota; class Alphaproteobacteria; order Sphingomonadales; family Sphingomonadaceae; genus Sphingomonas. Next base: position 72,277 of record NZ_JAKNQJ010000010.1, read on the forward strand.
TCTTGCCGAAGCCATAGCCGCTCATCGCCGGATCTCCTGCTGGACCGCTTCGACGACGGCATGCGCGACCTCGAAGGCGTTGCGCCGCGCCGCGACCAGGCCCGAGGTCTGCGCGGGGTCCAATTCCTCGAGCGTGGCCGAAAAGTCGAAGATGTCGCGATAGGCGGCGCGTTCGACGAGTCCGACGGGGAGCAGCGGCAGTTCGGCATCGGTGATCGCGGCGACGATGCGCTTGGCGGTCTTGGTCTCGATCGCGGCATTGTCGCGGCTGCGGACGAGGCAGAAGGGGATCGCGCGGCCGAGCGCCTCGGCCTCTTCCTGGATCAGCGCGACCGCGTTGGCGGCGAGTTCGGCGTCGATCGGCGAGAGGTTGAAGGGGATGAGCACGAGATGCGAGCGGGCCAGCGCGCGCGACGTCATCCGCGAGGCGGTGCCTTCCAGGTCGATCAGGACGAAATCATGGCTTTGGGTGTAGCGGTTGATCACCTTGACCAGCTCGGATTCCTTGGGACTCGCCACGATCTCGAAGGGCAGGGGCTTGCCCTGGTCGGTGCGCTTCCGCCCCCAGCCCGCGATGATCGCGTTCGGATCGGCGTCGATCACCGCGACCGATGCGCCGCTGCGGGCGAGTTCCCCCGCCAGGACGAAGGTCAGCGTGGTCTTTCCGGCACCCCCCTTGGGATTGGCGACCGAGATGGCGGGCATAAGCGTATCTCCTTCGTGATATTAAACCATAGCGCGATAGGCGATCGATTGTCTATCGACAGGATAGCGACATCCATATGGTATCGAAAGGATATCCTTATTCGATCGACATGATATTTGATCGTTGCGCGAGACGCTTCCATCGATCGAAGCGCCGGTGATCGCACGCCACGGCAACCGCATGCTCCTCCTAGGGAGCACCGCGGCGGCGCAGCCGCAGCGTCGGCCTTTCCGGTGGTGTTGTCGTACTTGGTTCGGTGGTCGATGCCACGTTCTGGTCGTCAGACCATGGTGCTGGCCGTCTAGGCCGGCTCTTTAGTGAAACTGTCTTTCATATAAACTGCGATAGTGTTTGCGACCCATTTTGAGACTCGCACGCATGGCGATCGATCCCGGCGCCGAGCCGGGCGAGAACGCCGCCCAGCACGCCGCCCACCGTCGCCTTGGCCAACTCCCGACACGACAGGGTGGCCAGCATCGCCTGGTCGTGCCGATCCCGCTCGCTCTGCCGCTGCGCCTCGTCGTCGGGAAGCGGGGCCGGGCGCATCCAGCGCGGCAGATAGCCGAGCACGCGCGCCGGCAGCAGCGCGCGATAAACGTTGGAGGTCTGCGCATAGCGGACCATCCCGCCGACACCCGCCACGCGCTTGAACCGGCGCTGTCGCACGAGGAAGCCGATCGCCTCCAGCAGGGGGAGGGCGCGCGCGACGGTCGCGCGGCCGAGCCCGGTGGCTTCGGCCAGATGGTCGTAGGTGGGGAATACCCGGCCGCGGTTGAGCCGGGCGAGCGTCAATATCTCTTCATAGACGCGCACCGCGGCTGCGGTGAGCGCGGCGATCGCGCGCTCGGTTGCCGTCAGGACGCGCGTTCCGGCGCGGGCGTCGCGGCGCAGGCGTCGGGCGGCATCGAGCGTGCGCCGCGCCACGCGCAGCAACTGGTCGGTCTCGCCCTTGGCGGGGACCGCGAAGAACGCCTCTTCGAAACTGCCCGCCTCGATGCTGCCGCGGCGCACCGGTGCGCCGGTGCGATGCGGTGCGCCCGATCGTGCCGGCGCCCGCGCGGCTCCGCCCGAAAGGCCGCCCAGCGCCGCGCGCGTGGCTTCGCCCAAGGTAAACATCCCCATCGTCCGTCCCCTCATCGGGCCGGGACCGCAGACAAAGAAAGGGCGTGGCGCGAAACGCGCATCCTTGAACCGGAATCGGCTTGGGGGTATCAGGAGAAGGTTGTTTGACCTCGGATCGGCGTTTGGCGACGTCGCTCCACTCTACCCTTGGGATGCCCGGCCTTCGTGCCGGGCTTTCCTTTATGTGGTCACGGCCGCTCCATCCCTTTTGCCGACGGCGAATGCCGCAGCCGGGATCAATGTCGCAGCATCGCGCCAACAAGAAAAGCGTCTATAGTTCGTGCTATCGAGTAGGAATTAGAGAAAAAGTTCGTGCTATCGAGTAGGAATAGTTGGTTTCGTTCGTGCTTTCGGGTAGAAATTCCCGTTATACTTCGTGCTATCGAGTAGGAATTACGCCGGGCCTTCCACCGTATCTTCGGTCGCGGCGGAGCCCGATTCGGCGATCCGGGCCGACCGCGCCGAATCGGACGGCCGCGCGGTGATGACGACGCGGCCCGTGCTCGCACGGCGCCCCCGCTTGCCGTCGGTCGCGGGCTCGCCCTCGCTCTCGATCAGCTCGACATGATAGTCCGGGATCACGTCCGCGCCCGCGATCGCCTTCATCGCGGTGCGGAAATTGGCGAGCGGGTTCTGATAGCCCACCTGCAGCCGGAAGGTGGCGAGATCGACCTCGAGCCGGCGTCCCTCCGGCCGCTCCTCGGCGGTGGCGTGCGCGACCTCGTAGATCCGCCGCTCGATCGGCCCCAGTTGGAAATAGGTCGCGGCATAGTCGAGCACCTGCCGGTCGCGCAGGATCGCGCGGTAGAGCCAGTCGCACAGCCGTACCTTCACCGCCTTCAGCCGGCGTTCGCCTGTCTTGGTCTTGGAATAATGGAGCCGCGCTTCGGACAGCCATGAGAAAAATCCTTCCTCACCTTCGCCGCCCGCTTCGATATTGGTCTTGATCTGGGTGCCCTGCAGCCGTCCCAGTGCCTCGGACAGGCGCTGATAGGAGCGCGCCGAATGGTTGCTGCCCGTCACCGAGAACAGATCGTGCGCGGTGAAGACGAAATCCTGCTCCACCTCGTGCCCGCCCTCCAGCTTGGCGGCCATCAGGCTGGCGATATAGAGCACGATCTCCTTGTCGTAGATCGTCGCCACGCCGTTCGCGCTCGGCCGCACCTCGATCGAGACGGTGGCATGGTCATAGGTCAGCGGCTTCATCCACGCATTCTTGCTGAGCGCGAAGAACGGAAAGGCCATCAGCGAGCGTTCGCCGCGGATCTCGCCGTGGAGCGGGCTGTCGAGCTGGAACAGGTCGCGCTGGGGCAGCGTCTTGCCGTCCTTCTTGCGGGGTGCGGGGGTGATGCGGGTCATGTCGGTATTCCTACTCGAAAGCACGAACTTTGGGGATAGGGGTCAGGCACCATGAGGGGCAGGGGCTTGGGAAAGGCGTCGAATTCGTGCTTTCGAGTAGGAATGTCCCGCGCCGTGGACGGCCCCCTTAGGGCCGTGCCGTGCCGTACCGCGCGCCACGCCGCGCCATTTTCGCTTTCGTTTGCGAATCGACCGATTCATAGAATCGCGATGCCGATCCGTGCCGAGAACCGCTGGCTCTATCCCATCGACTGGGCGCAGCTGTCCGATGCCGTCCGGTTCCAGCGCGCCGGCGCGCGCTGCGAACGCTGCGCGCGGCCGCACCGCCGCCACGTCGCGCATCTGGGCGATGGCCGCTGGTGGGACGGGGAGGGGGCCTGCTGGCGATCCGGCCAGGGGCGGCGCACCGCGATCCGCGCGCCGCTGACGCTGGCGGGCGTGCGCACGACCTATGTCGTGCTCGCCTGCGCGCATCTCGATCATGATCCGGGCAACAATGCCGGCCGCAACCTGGCCGCATTGTGCCAGCGCTGCCACATGCTCCACGATGCCGCCGAGCATCGCTGGCAACGCTGGTGGAACGGTTTTCGCCGGCGCGCCATCCGCGACCTGTTCGAGGATCCGCGCATCACCCGCGCGCGCCTGGGAAGACGCGCCCGGCGGGTATAGCGACCTGCAATGATGCTCGGGGGGCTGTTTCCTTGCGGTGACGACCGCCACGATGTATGTTACATGTAACGAAGCGGATTGGAGTGATCCCGGTGCCGGCACCAGTGACAGAACGGGTCCGGAAGCGTCGCGATGTCCTGCGCGCGGCCGGGTTGCGACCGATCCAGATATGGGTTCCCGATACCCGACGACCGGGCTTTGCAGACGAATGTCGGCGACAGGCGCTCGTGGTCGCGGCAGCCGACGCGGCGGACCATGATCTGGATGCCTTTCTGGACGCCGCCCTTGTCGATCTCGACCCCCAGGGCGAGGCGTGAACCGGGGCGACTTGGTGACGATCGCGCTGCCCGGCGACTTCGGCCAACCGCGCCCCGCCCTCATCATCCAGTCGGACCAGTTCAACCAGACCGGCACCGTCACGGTGCTGCTGGTATCGGGAACACTGGTGGACGCGCCCCTGATCCGCCCGATCATTGACCCGACCCCGACCAACGGCTTGCGCAAGCGGTCGCAGATCATGGTGGACAAGGCCATGTCGGTGAAGCGCGACAAGATCGGTGCGACGATCGGCCGCCTCGATACCGAATCCATGCTCGCGGTCACGCGGGCGCTGGCCGTCTTCTTGGCCATCGCCTGATCCGGTGATGACGAAAAGCGCAGCTACCCCGGACAATGCTGCTGAACGGCTCTTTGTTGCGCGCCCGACCGATCATCATTGCAGGCCGCGATAAATAGGCCGGCGCCTGGGCGCCGCTATTTCAGCCGCTTGATCGTGCGGGTGCGGATATGGATGAACGCGCGCCGCGTCGGAAAGCGCAGGCGGAACCAGCCGCGCCGGGCGAGCGACGCCAGCGCCGGCCAACTCCGCGCGAGCAGGATCACGCACAGCGGCGGCCCGAGCGTCAGCGCCACCTCGATCACGGTATCGTGCAGGTTCCAATCCCAGTGCGGGATATAGGCGCGCAGGAAATCGAGCGTCTCGTTGCCCAGTTCCAGCAGGGCGACGGGCAGCAGCGGCAGGAACGCGGTGAGCGGCCGGCGCAGCAGGCGACCGAAGGCGAAGAAGAAGGCGAGCCCCAGGATCACGTGCAGGTCCCAGTGCGTCAGATGCACCGTCGCGGACAGCCAATCCTTGAACGTCTCCCAGGCCAGCACGATCGACAGCATGGCGTCAGCGGTCCCGCTCGGCGTGCTTCACCACAGCGTCGATCGCCATCAGCTCCTCCAGCAGCGCCGGCAGCCGGTCGAGCGGCCAGGCGTTGGGGCCGTCGGACAGCGCGTGGTCCGGATCGGGGTGGGTCTCGACGAACAGGCCCGACACGCCCGCCGCGACCGCCGCGCGGGCGAGGATGGGGACGAAGCGGCGCTCGCCGCCCGAGCGATCGCCTTGGCCGCCGGGCAGCTGCACCGAATGCGTCGCGTCGAACACCACGGGGCAGCCCGTCTCGGCCATGATCGGCAGCGACCGCATGTCGGAGACGAGATTGTTGTAGCCGAACGTCGCGCCGCGCTCGCACAGCAGGAAGGCGTCGGGATCATGGCCGGCCGCGCTGGCCGCGGTGCGCGCCTTGTCGACGACGTTGCGCATGTCGGCGGGGGCCATGAACTGCGCCTTTTTGATGTTGGCCGGCTTGCCCGAGGCGGCGACCGCGGCGATGAAATCGGTCTGGCGCGCGAGGAAGGCCGGGGTCTGGAGCACGTCCACCACCTGGGCGACGGCCGCGACCTGATTTTCGTCATGCACGTCGGTCAGGACGGGCAGGCCGGTTTCGGCGCGAACCTTTTCCAGGATGCGCAGCCCCTCGTGCAGACCCGGCCCGCGGAACGAACGGCCCGAGCTGCGGTTCGCCTTGTCGAACGAACTCTTGTAGATGAGGAGGATCCCGAGGCGCTCCGCCAGCGCCGCGAGCGTCTCGGCGGTGCTCAGCGCCAGCGCCTCGCTCTCGATCACGCAGGGCCCGGCGATCACGAACAGCGGATGGGCAGGCCCCACGGGATGCTGGCACAGCTGCATGGATGAACCTTTTCTGGTGGTGCCGGTTCCTCCTCGATGGACGAACCTCGCGCGACCCCTGCATTAGCGTCCGGACGAGACATGGCAAAGAGCGGCGCGGGCGGCTATGCTGCACCGCGTCATTCACCGGATCGGACCGCCGAACACATGCCCCAGACCAGGCAAACCAACGATCCTGCCCATCACGACGCCGCCATGATGGCCTCGGCGCGCGACACGATCCGCATCGAGCGCGAGGCGCTGGCCGCCCTGGAGGCCGCGCTGGAAAGGGCCCCGCTGCGTGCCGCGTTCGGCCGCGCCTTCCACGCGATCCTCGGCGCGCGGGGACGGGTGATCGCCACCGGGATCGGCAAGAGCGGCCTCGTCGCGCGCAAGATGGCGGCGACCTTGATGTCCACCGGCACGCCGTCCGCCTATCTCCATCCGGGCGAGGCGAACCATGGCGATCTCGGCATGATCACGCCCGACGACGTGGTGTTCGCGATCAGCTGGTCGGGCGAGACGCCCGAACTGGCGCAGATCGTCCAGCACAGCCAGCGCCTAGGGGTGACGCTGATCGTCGCCACCTCGAAGGCCGACAGCGCGGCGGGCCGTGCGGCGGACATTTGCCTGACCTTGCCCGTGGTGCGCGAGGCCTGTCCCAACCAGCTCGCGCCCACCGCCTCGACCACCATGCAGGCCGCGCTCGGCGATGCGCTGGCGGTCGCGCTCATCAATCATCGCGGCTTCGGGGTGGGCGATTTCCACCGCCTCCACCCGGGCGGGCGGCTGGGCGCCAAGCTCGCCAAGGTCGGGCAGTTGATGGGGACGGGCGATGCCATGCCCGTCATCCACCGGAACGCGACGCTGATGGAGGCGACCGTGGAGATGAGCCGCAAACGCTATGGCTGCACCGCGGTGATCGACGAGACGGGCGCGCTGGTGGGCGTGTTCACCGATGGCGATCTGCGGCGCAGCTTTGCGGCGGGCCGCAACGACGCCGCGGTCGGCGAGCATATGACGCCGCGCCCGCTGACCATCGCGCCCGACACATTGCTGTCGGAAGCGGCGCGGATCATGAACGCGAACGCGGTGTCCGCCCTGTTCGTCTGCGACGGCGCGGCGCCGTTGGGCGTCATCCACCTCCACGACGTGCTGCGTGCCGGCGTCGACTGAGCCGACCGGCGGGGACATTACGCCGCCCGACCTGATCGTCATCCCCGCGCGCTACGGCTCGACCCGGTTGCCGGGCAAGCCGCTCGCCACGATCGCGGGGCGCACGCTGCTGGAGCGCGTCGTCGATGTCGGGCGCCGTGCGGTGGCGATCGCGGGCCGTGCCGAACTGGTGGTCGCGACCGACGACGGGCGGATCGCCGACCATGCCCGCGCCCTCGGCTGCGCGGTCGCGATGACCGCGGCCGGCATCGAATCCGGGTCGGGCCGGGCCTGCGCGGCGGCCCTGGCCCAAGCGGTGCCGCCTCCGATCGTCGTCAATCTCCAGGGCGACGCCCCCTTCGTCCCGCCGGGCGTGATCGCCGCGCTGATCGCGGCGCTGCGTGGATCGGCGTTCGACGTGGCGACGCCGGTCGTGCGGCTCGGCTGGCCCGAGCTCGATGCCCTGCGCGATCACAAGCGGCAGGCGCCCTTCAGCGGCACCACCGCCACGCGCGCCGCGGACGGGCGCGCCTTGTGGTTTTCCAAGGGCATCATCCCGCAGATCCGGGGGGAGGCGGCGCTGCGTGAGCGTGACAGGCTGTCGCCAGTCTACCGGCATCTGGGCGTGTACGCCTATCGCCTCGAGGCGCTCGCGCGGTTCGAGGCGATGCCGCCGGGTGTCTACGAGCAGCTCGAGGGGCTGGAGCAGCTCCGCTTCCTCGAAAACGGCATCGATATGCTGACCGTCGCGGTGGCGCCCCCGCGCCACGCGATGTCGGGGATCGACAGCGCCGAGGACATCGGGCTCGCAGAACGGCTGATCGCCGAACATGGCGATCCGTTCGGCCTATGAGCCTTACGCTGACGATCGTCCGCCACGGCGACACCTTCATGGGCAGCGAGCCCGCGCGGCGGATCGGGGCCAGGACCGACCTGCCGCTGGTGGCGAGCGGCGAGGCGCAGGCGCGCGCGCTCGGGCGTGTCTTCGCGCGCGACACCTTCGACCGCGTGCTCGTCTCGCCGCTGCGACGGACGCAGCGCACCGCGGCGCTGATGCTGGAGGGCATAGCCCATCCCGCCATCGAGACGGCCGCATGGCTGGCCGAGATCGATCACGGCCCCGACGAGAACCGGAGCGAGGAGGCGGTGCTCGCGCGGATCGGCGCGGCCGCACTGGCGCGCTGGAACGACGCGCTGGTCGCGCCGCCCGGATGGAGCGTGGATGCCGAGGCGCGGATCGCCGCATGGCGGACGCTCTTCGCGCAAGCGCAGGGCCATGTGCTGCTGGTGACCAGCGCGGGCGCGGCACGGTTCGCGCTGGCGGCGGACGGGCGCCTCGCCGAACAGGCCAGGGCACTGCCGTCGCGCAAGCTGCGGACGGGCGCCTGGGGGCGGATCGTCGTGGCGGACGGGCAGGGGCGGATCGCCGCCTGGGATCGGCGACCGGACACCGGCGATGGCAACTGAACCACCGCCGCTGCTGCGCGCCCCGCCCTTCCTGGGGATCACGCCCGCCATCGCAGCCGTCAGCGCGCCTCCCGCAACGGATGCTCCGGCACAGCCACAGCATCGTTCGAACGAGCCACAGCAAAGGTTGCAAGGGGCCGCCCCTGCTTCGGACGATCCGCAGGTGGAGGCGATCCTCGCGGCCGTCCGTACGGCCAGGGTGGGCGGCACCTTCTGGGCCGCGCCCGTGCACGAGCAGGCCGACACGATCGTCCGGGCCCGCCGCGGCGAGGCGCCGCGCGACATCCCGGCCACCGCACTGCGGCTGGCCGGCGAGGCCGATCCCTGGTCGGTGCTCGCGCCCGGCGTGACGCTCGTCGCGCATGGCGACGACGAATGGGTCGCGATCGCCGCGATCGCGGGCGCCGATGTCCGCCTGCTCTCGCCCGGCCGGTTCGGCGCGCCCGGCGAGGCGGTGGGCGTGCTGCGGCGCCGGGTGGCCGCGCATCTGCGCGCCTGCCGGTATCGCGATCCCTTTGCCGGCGAGGCCTGTTCGCTGGAGGAGACGCTCGCGCTGCTGGTGCTGTGGCGCGACCAGATCGCCGCCAACCGCGCGATCGTCGCGGCCGCGGGGATGGCGTGGTGGAAACGCGCCGAGATCCGCCGTTTCCTCTGGGCACCGCGCGCGTCACGCTTGCCCTTCCTCTCCGGGGTGGCCGCCGTCCGCCGCGCCGCCCGCACGCGCGGCAGCGTCGCGGTCTGGCCGTCGCGCATCACGCCCGAGGCGGTCGCCGAGGCGCGGCGACGCGGCGTGGCGCTGGTGCAGGTGGAGGACGGCTTCGTCCGATCGGTGGGGCTGGGGGCCAATCTCGTCCCGCCATTGTCGGTCACCGTCGATCGGCTCGGCATCCATTATGATCCCTCAAGGCCCAGCGAACTCGAACGGATGCTGGAAGCAGGCGGCTTTCCGCCCGCACTGCTGGCGCGCGCCGCGGCGCTCCGCGCCCGGATCGTGGCGGACCGGATCAGCAAATATGGCAGCGGCGACGAGGCCGCGCTGCCGGTCCGCATGCCCGGCCGGCGCCTCGTCCTGGTGCCGGGGCAGGTGGAGGACGATCGCTCGGTCCTGCTCGGCGGAGGCGCGGTCGCGGGCAATCTCGACCTGCTGCGCCGCGCGCGCCGTGCCGAGCCCGAGGCCGAGATCTGGTTCCGGCCGCATCCCGATGTCGATGCCGGGCATCGCAAGGGCGGGCTCGGGGATGCCGATGCGCTCGCTTATGTCGATCGGGTGGTGCGCGGGGGCAGCATGGCGGCGTTGCTCGCAGAGGTGGATGCGGTCCATGTCCTCACCTCGCTCACCGGCTTCGAGGCGTTGCTGCGCGGGCGCGAGGTGGTCTGCCACGGCGTGCCGTTCTTCGCGGGTTGGGGCCTGACGCGCGATCTGGCGCCGGTGCCCGACCGGCGCACGCGCCGCCTCGCGCTCGACGAACTCGTCACGGCGACGCTGATCCTCTATCCGCGCTATCTCGATCCGGTCACGCTGCTGCCCTGTCCGCCCGAGACGCTGGTGACGCGCATCGCGCAGCGGCCCGAGGCGCGATCGGGCCCGCTCGTCCGGCTGCGGCAGCTCCAGGGGCGGCTGATGCGCCGGTTCTGACACCCATCTCCGCTTGCGGAGGAGGGGGTGGGCTGTATGGAGCGCACGCTGTAGTAACGGCGCGTATGGAGCGTAACGAGTGAAGCTGGGGTCCGATGCGGTCGGCACGGTCTTGGGCCTGCTCACCATCCCCATGGCGCTGCTCAGCATCGGGAGCGTGGGTGCCGGGCTGGCGCTCGCCGTGCGGCAGGACTGGCCGCCCTTGGTCTTCGGGATCGCCGCCTTCCTGATCGGCTGGGTCCTCGTCCATCTGCTCGAGCGGCTGGTGATCGCCACCGACGATGCCGCCGCGCTGGCGCTGGCGCACGGCCGGCGCCCCTTGGCGCACGCCACCGCCTTCGTCAGCGGCGCGCTGCCGATCCTGGTGATCTTCGCGGCCGAGATCGCCTGTCTGCAGGGCCTGATGGACCGCACCGCGGGCGCACCCGGCTGGTTGGTGTGGCTGTGGGGTTACGGCGTGGCGACCGGCCCGTGGACGCTCTTCGCCGAACGGGTGAGCCGGTTCCGCCGATCGCTGGTCGGCATCCGCGCCTATGCCGGGCATGTCACGGTCTGGCTCTTCTCGCTCCTGATCCTGGGGCTTCACGCCTCGCCCCTCCTCCTCGTCGCGACGCTCCTGGCGAACGCGTTCATTCCGGTCACCGTCGGGCTGCTGCTCGCGCTGGCCGACCGCGAAGCCATCGCCAATGTCCGCGTCTGATCCCGGCGCGCCCGCGGCGCGGTGCTTCCTGTTCCTCCAGGGGCCGCACGGATCCTTCTTCCCGCGGCTGGGCAAGACGCTCGCGGCGAGCGGCGCACGCGTCCGCCGGATCAACCTGAACGGAGGCGACCGCGCCACCTGGCCGGGCGGCGATGCGTTCCGGGGCCCCGAGCGCACCTGGCCCGGCCATGTCGCGCGCTACATGGCGCGCCACGGCGTCACCGACCTGATCGTCTTCGGCGACGGCCGGCCGATGCACGCCACCGCCATTACCGAGGCGGCGCGGGCGGGCATCCGCGTCCATGTCTTCGAGGAGGGCTATATCCGGCCCGACTGGATCACGCTGGAGCGCGAGGGCGTCAACGGCCACTCGCTCCTGCCGCGCGATCCGGACTGGTATGTCGGCGAAGGTGCCACGCTGCCGCCCTTGCCCGAACACCCGCCGATCCCCTCCTTTTCGACCGGGAGGGGCTGGGCAGCCTTCTTCTATTATGCCGAGGTCGTGCTCCAGAACTGGCGCTTTCCCTTCCACCGCTCGCACCGCGACCGCGATCCGGTTTGGGAGGGCATCACCTATCTGCGCCGCTTCCGCCGGCACGAGGAAGAAGCCGCACGGGTCGCCAAGGATATCCTTCGAATGTCCGAACGGACATTCTTCCTCTTTCCCCTTCAGCTCAATTCCGATTACCAGATCCGCATCCACTCGCCGTTCGGCACGATGTACCGGGCGATCGACGTCGTGCTCGAAAGCTTCGCGCGCGCGGCCCCCGCGCAGATCGGCCTCGTCATCAAGGAACACCCGCTCGATTCCGGGCTCAACGACTGGCGCACGGTGATCGAGGCGAAAACCGCCGCGCTCGGCATCGCCGACCGCGTCGTCTTCGTCGAACAGGGCGATCTGCTGGAAATGGTCGAGGCGTCGCTGGGGATGGTGGTCATCAACAGCACCAGCGGTACGCTCGCGCTCGCCCGCGGCAAGCCGGTCAAGGCGCTGGGCGACCCGGTCTACGATATCGCCGGCCTCACCGACCCCCAGCCGCTCGACGCCTTCTGGTCCGCCCCGCAGCCCCCGGCTCCCGGCCTCTACGACGCCTTCTGCCGCGTGCTGGCCAACCGCTGCCTGATCCACGGCGCGTTCCTCAGCAACGCCGGGATCGAACTGCTGGTGACGGAATCCGCGCGGCGGTTGCTGGCGAGAGCGTAGAGCCTCGACAGGGTGAAGCATCGCCATAGCGAGACTGAATGGCACACCCGATCGGATCAAGCCGCACGACAGCCGATACTATTCCTGTTACAATGTACACAGGCGAATACGGAGCTTTCCATGGCTGCCAGCACGACGATGACGATCCGGATCACACCGGATCTGAAGGACAAGCTGGGCCGGTTGGCACAGGATACGCGGCGCAGCCGCTCGTATCTCGCGGCCGAGGCCGTGGAAGCGTATGTCGCCCGCGAGCTGGCGATCATCGACGGTATCCAGCGCGGGTTGGACGACATGGCGGCCGATCGCGTCACTTCTCATGCCGAGGTGATGGCGACGGCTCGCGGGATCGTCGACGAAGCCAAGCAGAGGCAAGCGGCGCGTCCATGAGACGCGTCATTTGGTCGAATTCGGCCAGGGACGATTATTTCGCGGTCCTGCGCCATGTCGCGCAGGATGACGCCGACGCGGCCGAGCGGATCGTGTCGGCCATAGAGCAGGTCGGGAACGGCCTTGCCGATTTTGCGACCGGGCACCCGGGTCGCGTCGCCGGCACCTACGAGAAGACCGGCGCGCGACTGGCAGCCGGGCGAGTGGCCCGCCTGATCTCGCGTCACAGCCCCGCCAGCCACGGCTCCACCACCGCGAAATGGCCGGGCCAGTCGGGCGCGCGATAGCCCTGCATCGCCGCCATTTGCCGCGCGCGTTCAGGCGAATCCCCGCAGAAATCGAGCACCGCGCGTTCCCAGCCGATGCCGTCGAACGCGGGCAGATAGGTGGGGATGGCGCCGGCGATCTCGCGGAACACGGGCAGGTCGGTCGCGATCACCGGCGTGCCGAGCTGGAGCGCCTCGATCACCGGCATCCCGAACCCTTCGGCGAAGGACGGCATCAGCAGCGCACGGGCGCCCGCCAGCCGCTGCGCCAGCTCGGCATCGCCGCAGCGGCCGAGCTCGATCACCGCGCCTTCCAGCGCGGCGCAGCGGTCGAGCATCGCGAGCGCGTGATCCGCCTCCCAGCCACGCTGGCCGACCAGCAGCAATTGCGGCGCGGCCGTGCCCATCCGCTCCGCCAGCCGCTTCCACAGGCGCAGCAGCAGGATGTGGTTCTTGCGCCCCTCGATCGTGCCGACCGATACGAAATAGGGCCGCGCGGCCGGCGGGGGCGGCACGAAGGCGGGCAGGGTGTCGCCCGCCAGCCATGCTGCGACCATCGGCGGGACGGGGAGGTGGTGGCGCGCGGCGAAGGCGCGCAGGCCCGCGAGCGTGGCGTGCGAATTGCCGATGATGCCGGCCGCACTCCGGAGCGCGTTGGTCATGCGGTCGACATGCTTTTCCGCCTCGCCCGGACGGCAGAATTCGGGGGTGTCGATCGGGATGAGGTCGTGGACCAGATACACCGCGCGCAGGCCGTGGCGCGCCACCCAGGCGCCGAGCGTCGGATCGTTCAGCCCGGTATGGCCGATGTTGAGATAGAGCGCGCCGCGCCGCGGGCGCACGCCGAGCGCGCGCGGCAGCGCGCGGCCGAGCAGCGCGACCAGATGCCGGCGAAAGCGCGGGCCCCCTTCGAGCAGGAGCGCCAGCAACGCCCGCGCATCCGCCGGTGCCAGGACGATGCGCCGCCCCTTCCACTGGATGACGGCATCCGCCCGCACGCCGAAATGCGCGACATAGGCGAGGCACACCCGGTCGATCCCGGTCGGCAGCCGCCCGCTCCACCAGCGCCAGATCAGCCGGCTGACATCGATGAGCAGCGGTGCGGGCAAGGTTTGCGCGGCGGCCATATCCGCTCGTATAGGGCAAGCGCGCGTTCCCGCCACTCGGCGTTCGCGGGTGCGCGCCCGTGCCCGAGGAGCCCTGGCCTGTCATGCTGCAACGGATCGTCCTGGCCGTCTTCCTCGCCTCGCTCGCGCTGAACGCGGGGGCGATGATCGCCGACGCCTCGCTCGCTTGCGTGCCCGCATTGCTCGCCGGCTGGTATCTGGCCGATTTCGCCTCAGGGCTGACGCATATGCTGCTCGATTACCGCCCGACGCCCGCCGGCGCGCGGCTCGACGAGCTGTATTTCTATACGGGCTCGCGCGAATCCGCGGACTATCTCGCGCTGAAGCGCCGGCGGATGGCCGCGGTCAGCCCGTTCGTCCGCCTGCTCTATGATTTCAAGACGCACCATCCGGTGCCGATGGCGCTCGGGCGGCGGCCGGTGTGGCGGCTGATCGGATCCACCGTGCTGCTGGCGGCGCTGCCCGTCAGCCTGGCGCTGAACGTGGCGGTGCTGGCGTGGCCGGTGCCGGGCTGGGCGACCGCGCTGCTGCTGGCGCTGATCCTGGGCGGCGCCTTCGCGCAATATTTCCACGGCACGCTCCACCGCGAACGCGTGCCCGCGATCATCGCCGCGATGCGCCGCCTGGGCCTGCTGATGACGCCGGCCGCGCACCAGGCGCACCACGACACGCTGCAGCGCGACTTCGCGACGAACTGCGGCTGGTCGAACCCGGTCATCAACCGCCTCTTCGCGGCGCTGCGCGCGCGGGGGTATCTGAAGGACGAAGGGCTGGTGCCGGGGGCGTGAGGGGGGGAGGTTAGAGATAGGGTTCCAGCGCGACGAACACCTCGTCAGGCGTGATCGACCGGATGCATACCGCATCGCGGCCGCACATGGCGATGTCGTTGAGGCCGCAACCAGTACAGGGAATACGCTTCGACACGATCGCGCCAATCCCATCCTGACCCCATTCGTTCCAATTCAGCCGATCGACATGCACGCTCACGGTCGGCACACCGCGCGTGGACGCCAAGTGCTTCGGCCCGGAATCGTTGCCGACCATTGCGCGGGCGCCTGACAGGACGGCATCAAACACGCTGGGCTCCATCAGGCCGAATACGCGCACCCGCTTGCAGGTGAAGGCTTGTGCCTCGACCTCATCCCCGGCGAACACCACCACGTCATAGGGCGTATCTACGGCAAGTCGCTCGCACAATGCCACGAAGTGCTCGACAGGCCAGCGATTGATCGCGTGACGTGCGCCCAGATGCAGCACGACATAGGTATTTGGCTCAAGCGCCAGCTCTTGCAGAAAGTCGGGTTCCGGAAGGCGTGGGACGCTCGCCCGGGTAGGCGTAGCTGCAATCGCGAGTGCCTCGACGAGCATGGCGACCGTGGCGGCATGCGACAATTTGTCGAGCTGGTTCACCTTGTCGCGTGAGCGCGCCACAATGCCAAAATCGAGATAGTTGAACCGATCGGGATTGAATCCGACCAGATACGTCGCGCCGGTCAGCAGCAGCAGTGGCCGGCTTTCGTCACCAGGGGATAGGTCAATCGCGAGATCGAACTGCCGGGCCGCGAGTATGGCGCGAAGGCGATCTTCCTCCACCGGATCGAGCCGTCGGCGTTCGGATGCCGGATCGTAGGTCAGCGTAATAGGCATGACCTCATCAGCCAGTCCGCAGGCCTCGACAATCGCCTGAACGCCGGGCTGCGCCAAGACGGTCAGCCGCGCCTCGGGAAAGATGTCGCGGAGCCTGACAAGCGACGGGAGCGAGGCCGCGACGTCGCCGAGCTGGTCCACACGCATGGCCAGCACCGACGCGATCGGCCGGTCGAACAGCGTGCGGGCCGTGGACCGAATGGTGGCTGGCAGCGTGGCGACGGCTTGGTCCAGCTCTCCCGGCGCATGGGGGGGGGCCTCGACAAACGCGTTAGAGGTGGCAAAGAGCGGCGCATCGCCCGGCTCGGTCACGTTGACGAACAGCCCGGCGGGCGGGAGCCTGTCGCTGACGCTGACCGACAGCCACTGGCGACCCTGCGGAAACGCTGCGGCATCGATCCACGCGTTAAAGACGTACAGTCGCAACGGGTTGCGCCCCGGCACAAGATGCAGCGTCGCCTGGACCGTCACCCGGGTGTCGCCTTGGCCAACCTCCACGCTGGCGGTTTCGAGCGTTCCCAATGCGGACACCCGGCCCCGTATCGCCACGACCCCGGCTAGCAGCGGCTCCTGCGCGCCGTCGCGCTCGATCACCATGGATCCAACCTGATCCAGCTTGATCGTGGCATAGCCCGTCCCGCGCAGCCGACTGCTGACATGCGCGTCCTGGCCGAGGATACCCAGCCACGCTCTCGGTTCGGTCGCGTCCAGGCGGATGCGGTTGGGCAACAGTCGATCTGACAGGGGTGGAGCGCCTTCCCGGACGGGGCCCCCTTCGTCCTCGTTCGGTCCCTCGCCGATCGCGAATGGCAGCAGGATCGTGCCCGCACGGCGGCTGGCGTCGGCGGCCTGTTTGCGCGCTTCGGGAAGGCTGGGCCCTTCGCCGACGGACACGTAGGACCGGATCGCGCCGCGATAGTCGCCGAATTCCTTCAGGCAGTTGCCGATCTGGACCTTGAGGTCATCACGCCACGGCATCCATTCGAGCCCGCGGCGATAGTCGAGCACCGCCTCCACCCATTCGCCGGATTCACGCGCGCGGTCCGCGCGGCGGACGAACGGCAAGCCGAAGCGCAACCGTGCCAGCCTGGCGATCTTGCGGAACGGAGACATGCCCTGGCCTCTCAGGCGGGCTCGGCTTCGCCCGTGCCCTTGCGCACGATGATGCCGAAGCAGGTCGAGGCGAAGCCATCGACCGAGACTTTCAGATGCTGGGGCGCGCCGATCCAGTCGGCGAGTTCGGGCGACAGGTCATGATGATAGGGTGGGAGATCGATGAAGCGGTCGAGCGGGCGATCGCCCAGTGAGAAATCGAGCGGCGCCACATCATGCCCCTGTTCACGCAACCGGCTGGCCAGCGCCTCCATGTGGCGCTGCTGGAACAACACGGTCGGCCAGTTGTCGATCGTCGGCCCCTGCGCGTTGATGTTGAATTCGGTGGTATGAACCGACAACCCGCCGGGTTTCAGCGTCGCCAGCGTGTTCTCGACGAAAGCTAGGCCCAGTTCGATCGAACCGAGATGCTCCAGTGCACAGATCGACCAGCAGAAGTCGTAATCGGCCAGGCTGGGTGGAATCGCGTTCATATCAACGTAGCGCAGTTCGACCTTTTCATCGAAGCGCTCGCGCGAGACGAGGTGCGGGTGGAACGCCATCGCAATGTTGGCGGCGTGCTGGTTGGTCGCCGACCAGCCCGCGGCCTGCGCTTCGGCCGGCTCCAGGTCGGTCATGGTAATTGAGACGCCGTGCGCGGCCAGATAGCTGGGCAGCGGCTCAACCCCGCAGCCGAAGCCAAGCCCGCGCGCGCCCTCGCGCAGATGGCCGTGCTCATGGATCGCCTGAAGCACATAGGCGAGCTCCCAGAGCTTGCGATGAAACACAATCGGCGTCTGTAACTGCCCGCACCAATGCGCGGCCCAGTCGCTCTCCAGATCCTCCTGGAGCGAGGCACGCCACGGCAACCCGACATGCCGCGCCACGGTATCATTCCGCACAGGCAGCGCCGCGATCAGGCTGCGCGCAAGATCGTAGCCGAACGTCTTGATGCTCAGATGGGCAAGCGGCACGTTGCGCACCGCTTCGGTTAACGCATTGATGTTGGGCTGGGAGTTCTCGTTGAGCAGCGTCAGCATCAATCGGAGCTTGTCGAGTTCTTCGGTCGTGGGCGGTGTCATTCCTGTCCCCTACCGCGAGGGATCCGCGCGGTCGACCACAAGGATCGCGGTCCCGTCATAAGCATTTGCCTTTCGGGCGCTTTCGGTTGCAAACGACCGAGCCGCACGGCAAAAATGGAGCAATGCCCCCTATTGCGTCCAGATCGCCGATGCCCCCACTTCGCCCTACCGTGTTCCTAGATCGCGACGGCATCATCAACGTTGACATCGGCTATCCGCATCGGCCCGAAGACATGGCGCTTACGCCAACTGCGGCTCAGGCTATTGCCCGGCTCAATCGATCTGGATGCCTGGCGATCGTCGTCACCAATCAGTCGGGGGTGGCACGTGGCTTGTTTGATCTGGCGGCAGTGGAAGACTTCCATATGGCGATCCAGCGCGAACTGGCACAAACTGGCGGGCACATCGATGCATTTTACGTGGCACCTTGGCATCCTGACGGCATCGTACCAGAATTTGCCCTGGATCATCCCGATCGCAAACCGGGCGCGGGCATGATCCTGCGCGCCATGGATGACTGGCCGGTAGACCGCACCCGTGCGATCCTGTTCGGCGATAAGCCCAGCGACATCAAGGCTGCCACGCGTGCTGGCATTCCCGCCGAGCGCCTTACCAGCGATTTCTGCGATCTCGATGCTGCGGTGACGAGGTGGCTTGGCTGCCTAGACTTGGGCGCACACTCGCTTTCCTAGTGACAAGGGCCGTGACGCCTTCGTCTAGGCTGAGTAAAGGGCGCATCCATGTGTGATGGCCGAGGATTGCCCGGCATTGCGAGGAGAGCGGGCCGTGAAGTCTTTTGTCAATTGGAACCGCGACGTGGCTTTGCCGGTATGGGCGACGCGGGGTTTCGATCCCGCCGCCAGCCGGTTTGTCGAGCGGCTGGACCGCTCTGGTCGGCCCTTATCCGTGCCGCACCGAGCGATGGTGCAGGCGCGCCAAATCTACGTCTACGCCCATGCCGCCGAACTGGGATGGTACGCACCGGGCGCCACACTTGCTGATGCGGCCATGACCGCTTTGCGGCGGGATTTTTGCGATGAAGCCGGAGACATGGCGAGCATTGCCTTCTCGATCGATCCGCATACAGGTCGTCGGATCTCGGAGGTGCGCGATTCCTATACGCATGCCTTCATATTGTTCGCCATCGCCTATCTTTACCGCCTCACCCGCGACCCGGCGCTGATTGGCTTGGCCGAACGGATCGCCACATTCGTCATGCGCGACATGGTCGATCCCCACCATGGCGGCGTTGTGGATGCCGTGCCTGCTGCTTCCACGGCCAAGCGGCAGAATCCACAGATGCATTTGCTTGAGGCCTATCTGGCGCTTGAGGAAGCTGTCCCCGGTGGGGGCTGGTTGGAACAGGCCGATATACTGGTAGCACTATTCTACGATCGCCTGACGATTGCAGATCAAGGCGTGCTTCTCGAGCATTTCACGCACGACTGGAGGACACATCCCGATCCCACGATGCGAGGCGTGTTCGAGCCAGGCCATCATTACGAATGGGCTTGGCTGCTCGACCGGCATCAGCGGCTGTCTGGGCACGATCATACCCAATGGCGGGCCATGCTGCACGGCAAGGCCGCGCAATATGGCCATGCTCCGAGTGGCCTGATTTATGACGAGGTGAACGCAGACGGGCAGGTCGCCAAGCGCTCGCATAGACTGTGGCCGCACACCGAAGCGATCAAGGCTGCCGCGGTGCGTCATCGCGATGGGGATGGCGAAGCGTTTGAGGACGCCAGGCGGATGGCGGCGTTGCTGAGCGCACATTTTCTAGACACGCCATTCGCAGGCGGATGGACCGATCAGATCTCGCCGACCGGCGAACCGCTGGTCGATTACGTCCCCGCCAGTTCTTTCTATCACCTGTTCCTGGCCGCAACGGAGGCGGACCAGATAGGTCTTTAACCCACGTCCACGGCCCGGATGCGGTCACCTATACGACGCGGATACCGGGCCGGCACACCACGTCGGCGCAAACGGGTGTCGCGGCGATTGGCGGGAGAGCCGAATCCGGACGTGAGCGCAAAACGATCGAATTGGTTGGTCTTGGCAGCCACGAGCCGCTCGGCCAGTTCCCGATCGTCGGGCAAACGGTCGAGCCAGTAACGGAAAATCGCTTCGGCCCGAGCAAACGCCCCCCCGCTGGCTTCGATCTCGCCGAGAATAAGTCCCTCCAGCGCGCTCTCCGGCGACAATTGCACGATTACCTGCTGCGCGCGGGCCGCCAGTCCGAAATGCGCATTGTCGAGACCCGCATCGCGCAGGCGCATGACGATCGATTGATCGATTGCCGCAGCGGGACGGGACGTCACGCGATTCAGGATGGCGGACAGTGCTGTTTCCGCGCCTACATCGCCAAGATCATCCACGATCTCGTACAGAAGCTCGCGGGGACATCGCCGCGACAACAGAACAATCCAAGGCGTCAGATCACCTTGATCTGTTCCGGCAGCATGCCGTGCGATACGTGCCAAATCGCCCATGTCGCGACTGTCCCGTACCACTCGCCCGATATTGTTCAGATAGGGACCTAATCCGGTACTATCCAATTGGGCGGTGAAGTGGAACAGTTCAGGGGAGCCCAGAGGCGCGCTCCACAAATCGCGCGTCGACAAGGCGAAATCGATCAGACCGATAGTGGCGATGACCGGCACCAGTAAATCCAGCGGCGCTGCAGCGAACACGCGATAGTCGAGGGCAGGGCAGCGACGATTCGCCTCGACCAAACCTGCCAGCAACGTTGCCAGCGGCTCTGCATCGACGGACGGGCTTTCCATCAACTCACGAAGTTGACGGGCGGTGTCGGCAAGATCGCCGATCGTGGCCGGCGCCGGTATACCTTCACCGATCCCGGCGGGATTGTCGGGCCGCCCCGACGGAACAGGTGCGGGTGGTTCGGCGAAGCTGGGCAGGTTTGCCTTAGTGGCAAGGCCAGCCAAGGCGCGCAGTTCCGCCATCGCGCGATGAAGCGTCCAATCTCCATTCGATCCGGGGCACGCACCGAGAGGATTGTTAGCCGCTGACGATCGCTCGCGGCTGGCAATGGCCTGAGGTGAGAAGCCTTGATGAAGCACCGCAACGTTGGCCAGCAACGCCGCGGCCGCAGGTTTCCCGGCATCGTCGAGACACTGTGCCCATTGGGCAAAATCGTAGCCGGTTGGAACCGCCGCGGCATCAGTCAACGTCTCACGCCACAACAGTAGATCGAACGATGTTTCCATCGACAGCCCGTTCCTCTTACCCGTTTCCCTGACGTATTCGCCGTTACACGTAGCGGCGGACGACTGCATACACGTCGTCGAGCGTGATCGCTGTCACGCAGACGAAGTCTTTTCCGCAATCATCAACATCGTGATAGATAGAACACCCTGCACAGGGCAGCTTACGCGTGATGACCGCGCCAGTGTGCTCCTGCCCCCATTCGCTCCAGTTGATGCGTGCCGAGTGGATGCTGACCACCGGCACGCCTCGCAGCGATGCCAGATGCTTGGGACCGGAATCGTTGCCGACATAGACAGCGCAGAACGATAGCATCGCGTCGAAATCGTCAAAGGGCAGCTGTCGGTCGATGATGACGAACCGATCCGATGCGGCGATGTCCGCGGGCAGGGCATCCCGCCAATCCGCGCGATCCGTAAAGATCACGATCTTGAGATCGGTATCGCGGTGGAGTCGCTCAGCCAACCCGGCATAATGGGTCCAGCGGCTGAAGATGATGCGCGCGCCAGTATGCAGCACCGCATAACGATCCGCATCCGCTATCCCGAACGCGCGCAGCCGAGCGCGCGACAGATCATCGCGTCGGATCACCCGGGCACTGCTCTTGAGCAAGGCCGCAAGCCGATCAATCATGGTGACGATGCGGGTCGAATGTGATGCGATCTCGCGGCGGTTCTTGGGATCAAAATAGGCATCATCGACGCTGGCCGACAATCGGGGCCAATTGGGATCCTTGAACCCGTAAAGGAAGGGTGCACCAGACAATGCCAGCAGCGACCGCGACATCAGGCTTTGCGAAAGATCGATCGCGATATCGAACGCATAGGGCGCCAGCCGATCGCGCAGGGCCTCCTGTTCCTCCCAGCTCAACGTCCGAGTGCGCAACTCCATGCTCTCGCGGAAATCGATCACGATCAGATCATCGAACACGCCGAGCGAACGGGCGAGATCGACATTGGCGGGGCTGAAAACCCCGATCAGCTTGGCACCCGGAAAGAGCTCGCGCAGCCGCAAGATGCCAGGAATGGAAGCTACGAGGTCGCCGAGCTGATCGGCGCGCATCACCAAGATGCTGCGGATCTCCGGAAGCATGTTCGGACGCTCTGCCTCGTGCACCGCGCTCGGCCTGCCGTTAATCTGCTCCTCGATGGACCGGGGGTCGCCAGGTACGAGATTGACGATCGCGTCGGAAGCGGGATGCTCCTCTTCGAAAAGCGCCGGCTCCACCACAAAATCTTCGTGCAGCGTACGGACCTTGTGCTGACCATCTCGAAACCGCAGTTCCAGCGTATAGAGGCCCGGCGCGAAATTCGAGAAATCATACCAGATGTTGAAGACATATTTGTGGATGCGTTGCCGATCCGGCTCATATTCGAGTTCGTAGGGCCCCTTCATTGCCCCCCGATGCACTACCAACCCATTCACCAATGCGGTGACTTCCAGCAATGGCTCGATGGAAATGCAAAAGCCACGGATCGCTTCCACACCGCGCGCCGCACGCTTCATTCCCCAGAAGGTGTTCAGATGGACGCCAAACTGGACGATGTTGAGCGAGGGTTCGCTGCGGCGGACCATCTGCTGGACAGGGCGCGGAAGCTGCTCGGGCGCCATGCGCCCATAGGAAAGCGCCAGCTTCGGATCGAACGGCGCTCGATCCGGGTCGATCGCGAACGGATCATAGGTCGGGGTAATAACTGCTGGCGTATCGCCCCCGCTCCATCCGGCCGCGCGCATGGTATCGAGTTCCTTGCGCGGCTCGCTCCAATCGGGTGCCAGCGCAGCGGCCCGCATGTAGGCAGCATGCGCTTCCGCAAGCTGGCCGGTGGTCTTATGGAAGTGGCCGAGTTGCAACGCGAGATCGGCATCGTCCGGCATCAGTTCGACGGCCAACTGGTAGTGGTGTTCGGCCAGTGCGAACTCACCGGCTTCCTTGAACATATGGCCGGCTTGAACGTGAACAGGGCCCTTGCCGGGCTCGATGCGCAGCGCTTCGACGTACAAGGCCGCTGCATCGCGGAACCGACCCTCGCTCTGAGCCGTCGCGGCCTGTTTTCTGAACAGCCGCGCCGGGCTGCCGGCGGACCGCATCGAACGCCAAAGTCCCGAAGAGTTCAACGTCGTTCCCTTATACCGCTGACAATGTGGATCGATATGTCTGAGATGGGCGTCAAACCGGATTCGGATCGATTTCGCAAGACGGTACGACGTGGCTCGACAGGATGCCAATCAAGATCGGGAGTCATCCTGGTCCGCATCGACCACATCGTCATGCGCGCTCCGGACGACGGAGAGCAGGAAACGGCCGAAGATGACCAATCCCGCCGCACTCAGGACGATCAGAACGACCATCCACGCTCCCGGCGCTCCATAGTCGATCGTAAAGCCCATATGTGACTCAACCCGTACGTATCGGGATCGATCCGCCACAGCGCATCGCCATTTCGAATGAGATCGGGCATAGGCCTGCCGCAATGCCTTCCCACAGCGTTCTCCGGCCGACCATCGGAACCTTTGCCACCGGTCTCAGCACCCAGATGCGGGTGATCGGCGCCCTCCTGCTGCGTGAGCTTCATACCCGCTACGGCCGCGAGAATATCGGCTATTTGTGGCTGATCGGCGAGCCGCTAATGCTGGCCAGCGTCATGGCACTGCTTCATACCGGAGGGCACACCGCCTATGGCAGCGACATCAAGCCGCTGCCCTTCATCGTCATCGGCTATACGACGTACATCATGTTTCGCGGGATTGTGAATCGCTCAGATTCGGCGCTCACTGCCAACGCGCCGCTGCTTTATCACCGGATGGTCACGATCTTCGATATTGTGGTGGCACGCGCGCTGCTGGAAGCCGCCGGCACCTTCCTTGCCTATACGGTTCTGATGGTCCTGCTATGGAGCCTGGGCCTGGTGTCGCCTCCAGCGCGACCGCTCTATCTCTACGCTGCCGAAGCACTGATGTTCTGGTATGCGCTTGGCAACGCGATGATCATCGCATCGATCACGTTCCACAACCGCACGGTGGAACGATTGGTCCATCCTTATTCCTACTTCATGATCCCGCTTTCGGCTTCCTTTTATCAGGTCAGCATGGTGCCGCAGCCTTATAGAGCATGGCTGATGCTCGTGCCGCTTCCTCATATCATGGAAATGGCGCGCTACGGACAGTTCAACAGCGCAACGCTTGACTATTGCAGCCCTTGGTACGTCGTTGGCGCCTGCATGGTCTTGACTTGGGTAGGATTGGTAACAATGAGAATTTATAGAAACAAGGTTCATCTTAATTAAAGATGGACGAAAAGGCATAATGTTTTCATGAATATGCATGGTATTATTGAGCCCGTCGAGCTGGGGCTGCCCGCACGGCCATCAGCCGCGCGGCAAGCATTGGCCTGGATCCGTCGAAACCGCGTGCTGTTGCTGGTGGTGGTGGTGCCTAGCCTATTGGTCGCCAGCTACCTGTACCTCGTCGCATCCGACCAATATGAATCGGAAGCGCATTTCCTGGTCCATGGCGCAGATGCGACCCCCCAGCCGGGTGTTGGTGTCAGCCAAGTCATCAGCATGGCGACAGGCGTCAGCGCCGGCCAGAACGAAGCCATGAGCGTTGCCGATTATCTGACTTCGCACGATGCCGTCGAGCGATTGCGCCGCGAGGATGGGCTGGTCGAAAAATTCCGCCATGCTGGTATCGACCCGCTGAGCCGCTTGTCGAGCGACAATCCCACGCCAGAGCGATTGCTCGCCTATTACCGCAAACAGGTGAAGGTGGAGTATAACACCGAAACCGGGATCACCGTATTGACGGTACACGGCTTTACGCCCGGGGATGCCTACGAACTCGCCCGCAAGCTGCTCCAGATGGGAGAGGAACGCGTCAACCAGCTCAACGTGCGCAGCTATCAGGATGCGGTATCAGTCGGGCAGGTACAGCTCGCCAGCGCCGAGCGTGACATGACCGCGAATCAGGTTGCCATGACCCGCTTCCGACAGGGGCATGCGGATATCGACCCGCAGGCCTCTGGCCAGGCACAGATCGGGCTCGTAACCAATCTGACCGGTCAACTGGCCGCCGTGCGCGCGCAATTGAACGCGATGCGTGGACTCATCAATTCGGACAGCCCCCAAGTTCGCGCACTGCAAAGTCGCGTACGTTCGCTCAGCGCCGAACTGGCGGGGCAGACGGGTCGCCTAACCGGGTCGGGGCGCACGATCGCGGGCGACATGGGCGGCTATGAAGGGCTGAAGATGCGCCAAGAGTTTCTAGCCAAGCGCTATGATGCGGCGGCTAGCGCGCTTCAGCAGGCGCGGGAACGAGCCATGCGCCAACAACTCTACGTTGTTCGAGTGGTGAACGCAAACTTGCCGGTCAAATCGTTGTTTCCTCAACGCTTCCGTATTCTTGCAACGGTCTTCGTCAGCCTCCTTCTGATCTATTCGATCGGCTGGTTGATCGCAGCCGGCGTGCGCGAGCATGCCGCCTGACCCCTCCCGACCGCCGCAAGCCCATCTCTCATCATCCAGAGGCCTCATGGAGCATTATCTCGACCGCCTGATCCACCGACGGGTCGCACTAATTGGCGATCTGATGCTGGACTGCTACATCTCCGGCGAGGTTCGCCGGATCTCGCCGGAGGCACCCGTACCGGTCCTTCAGGTCCAGTCACAACGATCGGTCGCGGGCGGCACCGCCAACGTCGCGAGCAACCTTGCCGCGCTCGGACTTCAGGTTCGCGTCGTCGGTGTAGTGGGGGACGATGCCGCTCGCCAGGAACTGGTCACCGTGATGGCGACCGGGGGGGATATCGACTGCTCCAACATCATCACCGTGGCCGGCCGCCAGACAATCAAGAAGCTGCGCATCATCGGCGCCCATCAGCAAATCGTGCGCGTGGACCAAGAGGATGCCTTTCCCCTGGCCACGGAGCACGAAGCCGCGATCATAGCGGCTGCACGCACGGCCATTGATGAATCCGACGTCGTGGTCATCTCCGATTACGGCAAGGGCGTCTGCTCAGATGCGGTGCTCGCCGCCGTGCTGGCGCATGCGATAGCACACGACAAGCCGGTGTTGGTGGATCCCAAGCGGACAGACTTCAGCGTCTATCGCGGCGCAACGATCATCACGCCCAACCGCAAGGAATTGAGCGACGCCACACGACTCCCTTGCGAATCCGATGCGGAGGCGGAAATCGCCGCCCGTCATGCGCAGGACGCATCGGGTGCGTCCATCCTGCTCACCCGCTCGGAAAAGGGCATATCGCTTTTCCCCTTGGTGGGGTCACCATTGCATCTGCCGACCGTCGCACAAGATGTCTTCGACGTGTCCGGAGCAGGCGACACGGTCATCGCCGTGTTGGCGGCTGCGATCGCTGCCGATATTCCGCTCGCCGATGGAATCCGGATGGCCAACCATGCCGCCGGCATCGTCGTCTCCAAGCTCGGGACCGCGAGTGTCACGCGCGACGAACTCGCGGCATCGCTCGCGGCTGAACACGCTTCACCCTCCGTCAACGACGGCCGTTTGCTGGACTGGGACGAAGCCGTGGCGCAGCGTTGGGCCTGGGCCAAGGAGAAGCTGGTCGTCGGGTTTGCCAATGGCTGCTTCGACCTGCTCCATCCCGGCCATGTATCGCTACTTCGCCAGGCTGCCGCGTGCTGCGATCGGCTGATCGTGGCACTGAACTCCGATGCTTCGGTTCAACGCCTTAAGGGTCCAACACGCCCGGTGCAGGATGAGCAGGCTCGCGCGCTGGTAGCTGGTGCGATCCGCGGTGTCTCGGCTGTTGCGATCTTCGACCAGGATACGCCCTTGGAGCTCATCACTGCCCTGAAACCCGATGTGATCGTTAAGGGCGAGGATTATACCGAGGATCAGGTGGTGGGCGGCAACATCGTGCGGGCACGGGGCGGCCGCGTGATGCTTGCGCGGTTGGAGGCAGGGCATTCAACCAGCCGCTTGGTGGCGCTCGCCAGAGGCTGATCCTTATGGCGATCACTGCTCCGCATGCAGGGCCTCGGCCGCAGCCAGCACTTCGACCACGCCGATGTCGGTGATGCATGCGATATCTTTGCCGCATTCGTCGGCATCGTGGAAAATTGCGCAACCTGCGCATGGTACACGTCGGCTGACGACAATGCCGGTCTGCTCCTGGCTCCATTCGGCCCAGCTGATGCGCGCGCAGTGAATCGACACCACCGGCGTGCCGCGGAGCGCCGCCAGATGCTTGGGACCAGAATCGTTTCCCACGAATATCGTCGCGAACGAGACAAGGGCATCGAGATCGTCGAACGGCAGTCGACGATCGATCACGATTAGGCGAGGATCGACGCGCAGATCGGTCGCCAAGCCTGATATTACGTCCGTCCCTTCGGTCAGAAGCACGATCTTGCCGGGATGTCGCGCGAGCCAGGCGCGTGCGAGATCGGGAAAACCGCTCCAGCGGCTGAATGCCACCCGTGCGCCGGCATGCAGCACGATGAAGCGATCGGTGACCGCAAGCCCCAGCGCCGCAAGCCGACCGCGATCGAGTTCTGAGCGGCGGATGACCGTCGCGCCTGTATGACACAAGGTTCCCAGCCGTTCCACGAGGGCCAGGATACGGCCGGATTGAGGTGCCGCATCACCTGGATCGTGCAGATCGCGGATGCGGCCGGAAATTCCGCCATCGAGCCAAGGGCTCGCACCATCGTCGAAGCCGAACGTCAACCGCGCGCTTGCCAGGCGAAGGAGGGAGCGCGACACGTCGCTGGTGGCCAGATCGATCGCGACATCGAAATCGTAAACCGCGAGCCTTTCCACTAACGCGCGTTGCGCTGCTGCGGTCATCGTCCGACGCCGACGTTGGGGGTCATCGGGAAATTCGGCAATCACGATGTCGTCAAACAGGTCGAGCGATCGAGCAAATTCGACATTGGACATCGTCAGGAGACCTACGATCCGCGCTGAGGGAAACAATGCCCGGAGCCGCCGCAACGCTGGAACGGATACCACCATGTCGCCGAGCTGATCGGTCCGAAGCACCAGGATCGTGGCAGGCGGCGGCATGGCCATTGCGGTAACCGAGCGCACCACGCTGGGGGCGGCGCGTACCTGCTGCTCGAGAGAGCAAAGCTTGTCGGGGGAAACGGCCACTTGGCCATCGGAGTCGAACGGCGCAGTCTTGCCCGATCGTAATGGCGCGGTGACAGCGATCCGTTCGACATGGCGACGGGTCCAGCCCTGGGCATCGGCAAGCACCAGATCAAGCCGGTGAAGGCCGGCGGGAATGGCTGACAAATCGATCCAAAGGTTGAACACCGTCTTCGTCACCGCCGGATCTAAGGTCTCGCCCGGTGTGGTCGACTGACGAGCGATCACCTGTCCGTCGATCAGCAACGTTGCCTCGACCAACAGCCGATCGGAAAAACAGAAGCCACGGATCGCTTCGACGCCGGAGAGGAGGGGTACCATGCCCGTTTCGGTCCGCCATTGCCGCCCTCCGAGCCGACGAATTTGGACAACATCGATGGGGCCGAGCGGGCTTGGCTGGATCGCAGAGGGAAGCAACGCCGGTATCGGCACGACGCCGGGCAAGTCCTCCTCTGGCTGATTAAGCGCTGCCTTCCGGCGATCAAGGTCGGCGAGTTCGCGTTCCGGCTCGGCCCAGCCGGGAACCAACGCGCACGCACGCGCATAATGGATTCTCGCGTCATCCAGCCGATCCACCGTCTTGTTGAAATGGCCTAACTGGAGCTGAAGGTCGGCATCCTCCGGTTCCAAGCGTTCCGCATGTCGGTAATGTCGATCGGCCGCATCAAAATCGCGCGCCTCCTTGAACATGTGCCCGGCTTGGACGTGCAGTCCAGCATGACCAGGCCTTAGTGCCACGGCTTCGACATACAGCATGGCGGCCTCACGGTGCCGCCCTGCGTCGCGTAGAGCATCCGCCTCGACGACGATCTGGGCAGCCGCGCGGATGGACGGGCGAGATGCCAAGCGAATGCGACGCACCAGCCGCCATACCCATGCCGGTCTAAGTCCGGGCATGCCCTATGCTCCGTCGTCGGGTCCGCTGGGACGTTAGAATGCGTAAGCGCCCAAATGGAAATCCGGCTGTTCGGGATCGCAGCACTGGTCGAGCGGCCCCGGAAACAGCTCGTGGGTTTCAATCAGATCGTATAGGGCACGGTTGACGAGCGTGACCTCGATCACGTTCGGCACTACCGTGTTGGCCAAGCTGGTATAGCCGCCCCAGACATTGCTGTGGACGTGCACGACCGCAAATCGGCGGCCGATCTTTTGCAGACAGCGATCAACGATCTCGCGATGATGGCGCTCTGCCAGCCCTTGGAAATAATGAAGCTCACACACGATCCATGCCAAGCGTGCCAGTTCATCCTCCGACGTGGCGTCAAGCACGTCCCACTCGCCGCCCTCGATATCCATCTTAAGCACGAGGTTGGGGCGTTCGCGGCGCTTGTCGTAGCGCCGGATCAGGTCGCCAAGCGCTTGGGTTTCATCACTCGAATGACGATCAATACGCTTGGCTTGGAAGATCATTCGCGAATCGTGCGGTGCCGGATCGGCGACTGTGTGATCGAACTGATGGATCGTCAGCCCGCGGTCCGCGGCGTCGAGATCCCAGCTGATATCGTCGTTGATACCGAACGAGAAAGCGGTGTCGATCCCGGCAAAGTCATCGATGCAGGTGTAGCCGCCATCGGCTTCCTTGCCCAGCCGGACCTTGGCGAAACCGGTCACAGACTGTGGGCGCAGCAAGCGCAAGATGCGGCGCGTATCCTGCGCGAACAGTTCCAAATCGCGGCTCATCTCGCCAAGCTCGGCACGCGGGGGCTCATCAAGGATGGCGGACACGCGGGTCAATACAGGGTCCGCATCGACCAGCAACTCCCGGGCGCCGTTCACATGAATGCGAAATTCGAGCTGGTGGATCTGCCGCAGCACCGCCAGCAGCGAGAAGCGCTTCGGCCCAACCGACAGATCGGAGGTGCGAATAGGACGTTCGGCAAAAACGATGTTGCCGAAATCGCCCGTAATCTCGATCGTCGCGCACGCGATATCGTCCGAGCCATCGCCATCGGCCAGCGCCAACTCGAAATCGACCTGATACACCCCATGCGTTTTGAGCACATAAGGCCCGTAGACGACGTGGCCTTCCTGCCCCATCAGGGTTTGCCACAGGTCACGGCCGTCCTTTCGAAGCGGCTGAGCGAGCGTGTCATTGATCATGCCGCACCATCTCCCGTCACGCGGTTGGTCGCGACTGCCCGTACGATTAGCCTAGCGTTCTGCGTGCCTCAACCCACGCTGCGATCAATGGCCCGTGACGGTCCGCACCGCCACGAAGGGCGAGAACAGCTGATTGATGATCGAGACGAACTTCGCGGTTCGGTTGATCCCGGCGTTACTGATGTAGAGCACGTCCTTGTCACGCATTGCAAAACGCTGGGCGAGAAAATAGCTGGAAGGCTCAAGCAGGTTCAGCCGGTATATGGTGGGTCGCTGCGACGCGTCTGGTGTTGCGGCCGAGGCGGTGGAGGGTGCCGATGTCGGATCATAGCGGAACAGGAAGACGGCCCGGGGATTGGCCGCTGCATCGTTCGGTCCCCCTGCACGCGCCACTGCCTCCGCCAGCGTGAGATTGCTCTGATCGAACGAGACCTGCGAAGGGCGGTTGGCGGCACCGAGCACGACATAGGTTTGCGGCTGGCGGATCAATTCAATGCGATCCCCGGGTACCAACACCAAATCGTCGGGCGAAGCGGCACGAACGCGGTCGAGTCGTTGCTCGACTTGCCGGCCGTCGCGCGTCACGCGCACTACCATGTCCTGCGTCTGCGCGACGGTGCCACCCGCCGTCCCAATGGCGTCGAGCAGCCGCTCGCTCTGGAGACTGAGTTCGATGCGACCGGGGCGGCGCACGTCGCCGGTGACGTACACCGTGTCGCTGAGATTGCCACGCACCGTGACGACGACCTGGGGATTCTGCGATTTGCCGCGATAGCCCCCTTCGATCCGCGTCGCGATTTCGCTTGGCGTACGCCCTGCCACCGGCAGCAGGCCGATATAGGGAAGCCGGATCGCGCCATTGGCATCCACCACCACCGCAGGAAAGCGCTGCGCTTGAGCGGAAGCATCATAGCCCTCGGTCGATCCCCGCGCCGTCCCGAACAGTGAGGCACCGACCTCGAACACGGTGATATCGAGCTGGTCGCCTGGACCGACGACATCGTTGCGCCCCGCCCGTGCCAAGGCGGCAAGCCGCGTCAGGCCTGCCTGAGCGCCCGCGTCCATCGCGCTCACCTGGGCGAGAACGCCGCTATCGACGTCCACCACCCGCATGCCGATCGCATTGCGATCGGCTTCGGTGCTGCGCAGGATTTCGTGCGCCGTTGGTCCGCTGGCGGGGAGCGACGCGCAACCGCTCGCCAGCAACGCGCCAGCAATCGCGGCACCCGATCGCGCGCGACGGGTAGATTTGGCGAACATCATGCAACCCCGATCCGTGGACCTGCGCCAGCCACCGCCCGGAGTGAGGCGACGATCGATGGCGCGCGCACGCTCCTATCGCGCCATGCCCGCCTGCTCAAGCAGCCAGCGTCTGGAGCCGGTGGTGGACGTCATTGGCCTCTTCCATATCGTCGTAGAACACCAACGTGCCACCGTAGACCACCGCTCCGCGCCGGCAATATTGCCGCAACGTTCCCGGATCATGCGACACCATGATGAGCGTCGCATGATCGCGGCGGTGCAGCAGTGCCTCCTCGCAACGCATGCGGAACCGCTCGTCGCCTGCGCCCGTGACCTCATCAACCAGATAGCAATCGAAGTTGATCGCCAGCGATATGCCGAAGGCGAGCCGAGCATTCATACCAGCGGAATAGGTCTCTACAGGCTGGTAGAGATAGGGGCCGAGTTGGGCGAAATCCTCGACATAGTCGATGACGTGCCGCTCATCCTGATTGTAGATGCGGGCAATAAAGCGAGCATTGTCCGCTCCCGTAAGGCTGGATTGAAAGCAGCTGCCGTAACCGATCGGCCACGACGTCGTCATGGAACGATGGATATGACCGGTCGTGGGATGCTCGACGCCCGCAATCATCCGCATGAGGGTAGACTTGCCGGCCCCGTTAGCACCACAGATGCCGATGCTGTCCCCCGGTTTGATCGCAAAGGTCAGATCGGAGAAGACCTGTTTGTGGAATTTTTGGATGTGGTACGCCTTGGAAACGTTCTCAAAGACGATCACGATCTGCTCCCAGCGGCCACGGACCGCCTTGCGTCGGAAAGATTTCCGGTTGCGTTCGTGCGTTAGCGCATGACGCCCTCTTCGAGCAATGCGCTGCTGTGCATGGAGAATCGGATGCTGGCTGCCGAGGGAACCGGCGTTGCGACCTATGCGCGTGCCTTGCGAGCCGCACAGCAGAGCCTGTCGTCCCAAGCGCTCCTGCTGAGCGGCGGAGAGGCAAGCGCGCCCGACAGCCCCCAGAGCCGGATCGATCGATGGCGCCGCTCGCTTCGCGCGGCGCTACCGCTTGGCACGTGGGCGCGCCAGGATGCAGTCCGCTTCATACGCCACGATCTATTCCGGCTCGGTCAGGCATTCTTCACCGCGCAAGGCCGACTACTGCCCGTTCATGTTCCAGGGCCAGTTGGCATCATGCACTGGTCTTACCCCGTGCCGCTACGGGTGGTGGGATGGCGCAACCTCTACACCATTCACGATGCGATCCCGCTCGTCCGCCCGGAGCTCAGCCCGATCGATGGAAAGCGGCATCGTAAGCTGCTGCGTCAGGTAGCTTTGCATGCCGATGCGATCGTCACCGTTTCACGATCCGCAGCCAAGGAGATTGTCGAGACGCTTAACCTATCGCAAGCCGACGTGATCGATTGTTCGCAACCGGTTGCCGTCGTGAAGCCCGGCAGTCCTACGCTGCTGCCAGCAGGGCTTGAAGCTGGTGGCTATCTGTTGGTGTGCGGATCGGTGGAGCCGCGCAAGAATGTCGAGCGGATCGCCATGGCCTATCGTGCGAGCGGCACATCGCTGCCGCTCGTCATCGTTGGACCGAATGGCTGGCACTCCGAAGGCATCGCACCCGCATTGCAAGACTCCCCGGGGATTGTGAGACTGTCCTACCAATCTCGCGACACCGTCATCGCGCTCATCACCCATGCCAGGGCGCTGCTGATGCCGTCGCTTGCCGAGGGGTTCGGCTTGCCGGTCGCGGAAGCGATGACGCTGGGCACGCCCGTGGTGACCAGCGCGACGGGCGCGTTGGCGGAAACCGCCGGCACGGCAGCCTTGCTCGTCGATCCGCTTGATGTCGAGGCCATCGCGGTTGCCATTTCGACCATCGCCCGAGACGATGGGCTATGTGACAAGCTTGCCATGGCCGGCAGGGATCGTGCGCGCCTGTTCGATCCCGCATGCTTCGCCGAACGATTACGCGTGCTTTACGACCGTTCAGGCAGTGATGGTTGACGCTCGGACGATGCACGCTCACAGGCATCGGTTTTCACGCTGATACGGGCTTGGTTAGGCGAGCAGGTCCGACACGACAGCCATGGCGAGATATAAGCAGCAATGGACGACATGCCTGGTCAGGCTTTAGACCCCTTCGAGTTCCATGGGCATCCGGTCAGCTGCATTCCCGGATTAGGCGGTACGGGACCGCTTCCCGATCCCACCTATGCCTTTCATACTCCCTATGTCCCTGTAGCGCGCGGCCATGCGCATTTTCTGGTCCGCTTTACCAACCTGCAGGCCCGTCGGGGATCGCTGCTGCTGCGCATCCACATGCTTTCCGACGAGCCGGGTGCGATCGCGAGCATGGTGACCAGCCATCGCGTGCAGCTTAACTGGCTTGCCCATCATGGTGGCGAAACGCAGCTTCGCTTCGAAGCCTTTCGCGGCGCACGCTATGCGATCATGGGGCTGGTGCCCGACCAGTTGGACGCGAGTGCGAAGGCGTTGACGATCACGCTGGATCGCCCTGCCACCGAGGAGGATCTCGCAACGGGAGGGGAAGCGACCGAGGCCCGCTCCACGGTTTATGCCAGTGAAACCATCCGGTCCGCACCCGCACCCTTGCTGTTATCCTTAGACCCGCCTTCGTTCGCTCAGCCGGTATCTCAGCCCTGCACCACGGAACAATTGCGTGAATCCGCGTTCCGCAAGCGGTGCGATACGCTGCGCGATCTTCCGGCCGCGGCGACCGATCGCTGGCAAATCGCCTATATACTCCAAGTTCTCGACCGCTATGGGGCATTGAAGGCTGGCGCCAGAGGCCTGATCCTGGGACAGGTCCATGCATCGCTCCAACAAGCCTTGAGTGCAGCCGGAACCACGTTTCAGTGCGTGGCCTTGGAGCATGACGTAAAGGGATGCACCTCGACTATAGACTCGGCCGATCTACCCGGCGAACTCTTCGCCTTCGACTTCCTTCTGTCCGTTCGCGCAACTGATAGTTTGAGAAGCGATCGTCTGGCGGTAGGTTTCATCGAAAACGCCATGGAGTGCCTGCGCCCCAATGGCTTGTCGGTGCATGTGGCGGGCTACCATCCTCATCCCGAACAATTGTCGCGTGTCGCCTTTGACCGCAATGGCCTTGAACGCATAGCCTTCACGTTGATCTCGCGCGGTCACCAGATGGCGCGCCTGAAACCGGCGCTTACCCAGCATCTTTCGGAATCGCCTACCACCCACGCCATACCCTTTGGCTTGGTCGCGCGTCGCGCGTCTTTGATACGATGATGATCTGGCTCTGCATGATTCGACTGGGCCGAAGCAGCTGAAACGGGTTTGCTGGACGTGCCTTCGACGCCACTTTAAGGCCACACTCCAGAGCCGGCTGCATACAACGAAAGAGAGCGTCATTGGAGTTCGAGGACCAACAGGCAATGCGCAAAACCGTATCGTCGTTCCTGGCCGATGGCCCTCTCAAGCAGTTCTTTGCCGGTAGGCAGGTCCATCAGATCGAAAACGATCGCCTCGCTGACGGATCGGAACATGCCTCCGACGCCGAAGCGATTCTGTCCTATCGTCAATTGCAGGACGTAGCCGATTACCGGCAAGCGCTGCAGACATGGTTTGGCCGATTGGCCCTTGGGAGCCACCTGATGGTGATCGTTCCTCATGCGTTTTTGTATGAGCGCCGGCTCGCCTTGCCATCACCGTGGCGTCCACAGCAGCGACGTCTGTACACACCGGCATCGCTGATGGCGGAAATCGAAGAGGCGTTAATCCCCAACACTTACCGAATACGCTGGCTAGGTGATATGGATCGTCAATATGATTATGGGCAGGATGCCGCATTCGAACCGCAAGGCGACAGCGACATTGCTCTGGTTTTGGAACGCATAGTACCTCCAGCATGGTCGCTGGAGCACCAGGTAAATCCCCGCGCAGCGTCGCCGCTCGATGCGCTTGATTTCGCGTTTGAACCCGAACGCACGCGCATCGAGATGGATGGGAAACCGCTGGTGCGTCGTGTCCTGATTCTAAAGCTGGATCATCTCGGGGATCTCATCATGGGACTGCCAGCCCTGGAACGGGTACGCCACTATTTCGCGGATGCCACGATCGATTTGGTGGTTGGCTCTTGGAACGTCGCCATGGCCCAGGATCTGGGGCTTGCCGACCGGGTTCTGGCTTTTGACGCATTTCCTCGCAATTCGAGCGAGGAGGAACCCAACGTACCGGCGACGCTTGGGCGATTTCAGGCCTTGGTCACCGACGACTATGATCTGGCCATCGACCTGCGCACCGATGTGGACACCCGCGTCCTACTCCAAGCCGTGAAGGCGCCGTTGAAGGCTGGTATCGGAACGCGTGCGCGCTTTCCCTTTCTCAATATTGCGCTGCCGCTCGACAGCACGCGCAACGAAGCCGAGCGGGTTCGCGACGAGCGGATCGGGCCGCATAGCTTTTCCCTGCAGGGCAGCGGTCGGCGCAGTCACTTCGCCCTATATTCGGATCGACGGACGGTCGAGCGGGATTGTGCGATCGTTTGGGGCCCTTACCTCGAGCTCGATCCTGGCGACTATATCTTCGACTTCTACATCGATCTGGAAGATGAGCGTGGCGATGGCTTGTTGCGGCTGGACGTCGCACTCGACCGCGGAAAGACAGTGTCGGAGATGATCGTTTCCGGCCCGGCCAACTTTCATCTCCCGTTCCGCGTTGACAAGCCGAAGACGGTGTTCGAAGCGCGGATCAACACCATTGAGGGCCATGCCGGCATCAGCTTTGGTTTTCATGGCGGTCGCCTGATCAAGAAGGGGCCCGGCAACGTTCTGCACCAGACCGAATATGCCTGCTTGCTGGTGGAGTTGGTGAAGCTGCGCGTGCGCGATTTCGGAACGCTTGTAGACGTGGGAACGGCATGAGCGACATCATCATCGCGCCGTTTTCCAACAGCGCGATCCGGGATTGGCCCGCTTCGCATGTCAGCGAACTCATTGGGATGCTGCTGGAGGAATCCGCTGTCACAGGGCGGATCCGGGTAGTCGGTGCGCCGGGGCAGCGGCTCGGCGCCTGCGAGATTGTTCGGTTCCATCCGGCGGATCGAGTTATCAACGAATGCGGCCGCCTGGCATGGCCTGAGGTCTTGGATGCGCTCCGCGTCGCCGCTTGCGTGGTCGGCAACAATTCAGGCATCGCGCATGTCGCCGGTGCCTTGGGCACGCCCACGGTGTGCGTCTTCGGTGGCTCCCACCAGCGGATGGAGTGGCGGCCGCGCGGCGCTCACGTCATCATATTGTCCCGCGCGATCGGCTGCTCGCCCTGCCATCTCGACCATGGCCATCTCAGCCCCTACGGAAAGGCGTGTCTGCGCGACATCACGCCCGACTCCGTTCGGGATGCCGTTTTGAAGATCATGGTACAGGCCAGAATGAATATCCTAGGTGACAAGCAAGAGGGCCGAGGGTGATTGGAATTTCCCGATATGGCGAGCCGATCCGCGCCTTGCAGGAGGATGTGGCAGCGCTTCGAACACAGATCGCGGCCCTGATGGATCAGGTGACGGTCGTGTCGTCCGCTTTAGAGGCCGAACAGAATGGTAGGAAGATCGAAGCCATCAGGACAACGCAGCTTGAGGAGGGCACGACCAGGTTCGAAGCCATCACGGTGGAACACGCTGAAGCGCTCGGGTCGCAGCAATCGACCGTTTCGCAACACGGTAATGCAATCGACGCTTTGCAGACCGAAGCTGAGCAGCATGCCGAACAAATCCGGCAGATCCGCGGGGATATCGCCCGGATCGAACGTCAAGCCGCGATTGATCTTGATGAGATGCGCGAGACCAGCAATGCCGTGGCGGCCACCGTGCTGTTAAGACGCCAGCGCGACGTTGGCCCCAGCATCTCG
This sequence comes from Sphingomonas sp. CROZ-RG-20F-R02-07, assembly GCF_022662335.1. Classification (GTDB taxonomy): domain Bacteria; phylum Pseudomonadota; class Alphaproteobacteria; order Sphingomonadales; family Sphingomonadaceae; genus Sphingomonas. The sequence continues at coordinate 109,489 of NZ_JAKNQJ010000010.1, forward strand.
CCGACCATTCCATGATCGTACGCCTGCTCCAAGGATTCGCTTGATGTCCTCTCCTCCGATCGATTGCCGCGCCAACCTTCCGGAAGGCTTCGAAGGTTTAGTCACGTCTCTCTACCATCAATTCCTCGGACGCGAACCCGATCATCAAGGATGGGCGCATTACGTCGCGCGCTTGCACGCAGGGATGGCGCTCGAAGACATTATCCACGTTTTCTTCACATCGAGCGAGTTCCTGGATCGGCAGCGTGCCTCGGCTCGCCGCCTGCTAATTGCGGAAGGCGCATTGCACGAAGGCGATGCCCCGATCTTGGCAAGCGCCTTTCCGACAGATTACAGCCCGCCGGGCGAAGCCGGACGATCCTACCAGCAGCGGCTCCGCTCCGGTTTTCTGGATCGCTATTGTTCCGGATCCTTGGTGCTCGACGTCGGTTATAGCGGCTACGACAATCCCGAAAACAAGACCGCCCTTCCAGGAGCTATCGGTGTCGATCTCGACTATCCGGGCTATGACGGCCGTGTCCTGCCGTTCGGCGACGGCACGGTCGATACCGTCTTTTCCAGCCATTGCCTCGAACATATCCTGTTCGACCATCAGGCAATCCGGGATTGGTACCGCGTGCTGAAGATGGGGGGCTTCATCGTCTGCATGGTGCCGAGCCAAGCCCTGTACGAGAAGCGTTGCTTTCTTCCCTCCCGCTTCAACGAAGATCACAAGCGGATGTATACGCCATCCAGCCTGCTACGCTCGTTCGAGGAGGCGCTCGACGTGAACAGCTACCGGGTCCGCCACTTGGCGGAGAATGATCGCGGATTCAATTATCGGCTAGGACCGGACGTTCATTCCGATGGCGCCTATGAAATCGAATTGGTGATCGAGAAGATCGAACAACCCGATTGGAAGCTTGCCTGAACCGCTTCAAAGCAAGCCAAGCGTTCTTCGAACCGGTCGCATGAGACACACGGCAACGCAAGCGATCGTGCTGGCGATCATGGTCGCGGCGTGCGGGTCGAGCCGACCGGCTCCCCCTGTTGTATCGCGCGATCTCATCATCGAAACGGGGTACGCACGCGCCACGCGCGACCTGTGGTCGCATTATTGGGATGCCGGCGACGACAATCCAGCGGGATCACCCCGTATTCGGGCCACACAAGGCAATGGTGGACCCGACAACGGCCTAATTGTGGACTCACAACGTGCCACGACCTTCTGGCAGATGGCGCAGTTCCATAAACTGCTCTTCGGCCAATGGGTTTTCGATCAATCCGCTACGGCGCGCGAGGCTATCGGAGCCAATTGGCGTGCCATTCGGACAACCTATTCCGACGCACAATTGCGCGGTGACGGCCGAGCCGATCAAAGCATCAGTGTCAGCGACGATGCCGGATGGAAAGCCGCCTTCCTCGCTCAGGTTCATACCGTAACCGGCGATCCTGCAGCACTGCACGACCTGGAAGAGATGATCCCCGCCGTCACGGCCCGCTTCCTCGATCCCAATCAACCACGCTTATTTCATGGAAAAACACCCGCTGGTCGCGCGCTTTTCTCAAACCCTCACGGTATCCTCTACGCAGCGCAGGAGGATCGCCATGCCTATGCGACATATGGCCGGGTCTCGACCTTGTATGAGGCAACGCTCGCTCTCGCCGCATTATACGCCTACGAACAGGACAAGGATCCGGCCTATTTGTCTTATGCGAAGGAGACCTATCGATGGATCCACACCGACCTGCGCAACGTGAAGCAGTCGTCCGACGACACGGCAACGGGGGTCTACCTATGCGAGCTCATGCTCGAGCCTGCCGGGCTTCAGTCTGACCATCCTCAGGCGAAGAACCGCTACTATGGCAAGCCAGTCCGGGCGCTGAGCGCGGAATATGGTGGTGGCACGCTTGCCATGGCGGTTCTTGCCGCCCGGTTGTATCGTCTCACCCACGATTCTGCGTATCTCGTCGAAGCTCGGGATATCATCAAGGCGTTCGTCTTGCCCGACGCATTCGGCCGCTGGCGGAAAGGCAGACTGTTGTTCGTCAATGCGCGCGATCCCTGGACGGAAGGCTATTGGTATCCGGAGGCCGTAGCGGAGGTCCTTACGCTACCTGGCATCGATCCGGCCGGAACCTTCCGCTCGGCCGTTCGCAACACTGCGGCCGCCATTATGGCCGCTCGGATGCCGGACGGCTATTATGGCGCCGATTGGAGCGGGACCGAATTGGATCCTGCCGATGGCGTAATGACTTGGTTCGAAGAAAGTACTCGTGCCAACGGAGGGCGTGGCGGCGGTCTGGCCGCCCCGCGACAGATCATGACTTCGGCCAACTCGGCTTTGCTACTTCAGGCGGCTCACCTCTTACGAAGCTAGTGGCATTCCACAAACTCAGCGACGCGGAGTGGGTTATGTGGCGGAGAAGCCGCACAACTTACCCGATTGCCTGGCTATCGTTTGGTTGACAGATCGGGCGCGTGCCCACGGACAGAGCCGAAACGGGCATCGCAGCACCAGCCGTAACCGCGTCGAGATCCACGTCTTTACCTATTTCATCTAGGTCGCGTGGACAAAGGTTGACGGGCGTCTGATCGCTTGATTCAAGGCTGTCTTTTGGAGGCAGCGTTGGGAGAGCGGATTGGGGTTTCGGATGATGAGTGGGCACTGATCGGCCCCCTGCTGCCGTCGGAACGAGGACGTGGCTGCCGACCCGCAGGT
>NZ_JAKNQJ010000011.1 GCF_022662335.1 Sphingomonas sp. CROZ-RG-20F-R02-07
GGTCCGGTCGCCCCGCCCCCGCCGCCCGCCCCCCAAGGCTGATCGCGGCGCTCCGTTCGGACGCGTCCGGCACCCGCCGGGCGCGTCGTTCGGCGGATGCGGTTCACGCGGAGGCACGGAGGCGACACTAGGTCGCGCCAGCGGCCCTTCATACCCGACGGACGATGCGAACGCGTAGCCGTGAGCCGCAATATCTCCGCGCCTCCGCGTGAAGTCCTTCTCTTCGCGTCTTTGCGTCTTTGCGCGAACCTGATGCCCCCAGCAGCGCGGCCGTATTTGGGCTAAGACGCGAAGATGTTCGAGACCGCTGCGCGGTCGGGCGGATCCATCCCGCGACAGGGTCGAAAAGATTTCCGGGAAACCGGACCGGCTCGGCCTTATCATGAGTTAACGCGGTTATCGGCAAGGAGCAGATGGGTGGTATCGACGCGTTCGACGACTGACAGCGGGTGTCCGCAATGACCCCGCGCACCGACCGGCTTCTGCGCGCGCTGCTGCTGATCGCCTTCATCGGCGCGCTCGGTTTTACCGGCTTCCATCTGGCGCGCACCGTGCGCGACGCGATCTACTGGAACGCGCATCAGGACGAGCCGATCGAGGGGTGGATGACGATCGGCTATGTTGCGCATTCCTATCACGTCCCCCCGCATATCCTGTTCCTGGCGCTCGGTATGGATCCGGGGCCGCCCGAACGCCGCAACCTGGCCACGATCGCCGCAGCGCGCGGGCAGAGCGTCGCCGCCGTCGCCGCGATCCTGACGCGCGCCATCGTCCATGCCCGGCCGCCCTATCCACGGCCCGCACCGCCGCCGCCGGCACCGCGTCCGTGAGCGGCGAACTGCTCGCGCTGCTGACCAGCTATGGTCTGCCGGCGCTGTTCCTGATCCTGCTAGTCACTTCGGCGGGCGCCCCGTTTCCGGATTCGCTACTGCTCGTCGCGGTCGGCTCGTTCGTCGCGCAGGGCGATCTGCAGTTCGTGCCGGTGGTGGTGGTCGGCACGCTGGGCGCGGTCGCGGGCGACCAGATCGGCTATGCGATCGGCTATTGGGGCGGCCGGCCGCTCGCCGCGCGCGTCGCGGGGGCCGAGCGGATCGCCAAGGCGGAGGCGTTCTCGCGCAAATGGGGTGGCCCGGGCATCTTCTTCAGCCGCTGGCTGGTCGGGCCGCTCGGCCCCTGGATCAACATCACGAGTGGAATGACCGTCTATCCCTGGCTGCGCTTCGCCGTGCTCGATGTGGCGGGCGAACTGATCTGGGTGCTGCTCTACGTATCGCTCGGCCGCGCGTTCAGCGACAAGGTGCAAGCCATCGCCGATCTGCTCGGCAATCTGACATGGGTCGTCCTCGGCATCGGCGTCACGGCGCTGCTCGGCTGGAAACTCCTCCAGTCGCGCCGGCGCTCGGCGCGGTCATGATCGGGGCCCGCTTGCGTAAGTGTATGACAGACCATCGGTTCAGACCGGATGGAACGTCGCCAATTGATCGGAGTTTGCAGAATAGAGTGGGGCGGATAGACCGGCCGGCAAGGGGACTGGCCGATGAAGCAGCGTGACGATTGGCATCTGACCGACGCGATCGATTACGAGCATGGCAGGGCCGATCCGTTCGCCGCGGCGGTGCGCGCGACGCGCATGCCGATGGTCATCACCGATCCGTCCCGGCCGGACAATCCGATCATCTTCTGCAACGAGGCCTTCCAGACCCTGACTGGCTATGAACGCCGCGAGATCATCGGTCGCAACTGCCGCTTCCTCCAGGGTCCCGACACCAACCGCGACGACGTCGCCAAGGTCCGCGCGGCGATCGAAGCCGGCCAGGATATCGGCATAGATCTGCTGAACTATCGCAAGGACGGCACGCGTTTCTGGAACGCGCTGTATCTCAGCCCGGTGCGCAACGACGATGGCGAAATCCAGTTCTTCTTCGCCTCGCAGCTCGACGTGACCGATCGGATCGAAGCGCATCAGCGGATGCGCGAGCAGAAGGCCGCGGTGGATCGCGAGGTCGCATCGCGAACCGCCGATCTGGAGGCGGCGCTGGAGGCCAAGACGCTGCTGCTCCACGAGGTCGATCACCGCGTGAAGAACAACCTGACGATGATCGGCTCGCTGCTGCGGCTGCAGGCACGCACCATCGACGATCCCGTCATCACCGCCAAGCTGGACGCGATGCTGGAACGCGTCGACGCGCTCTCCACCGTCCATCGCCGGCTGTATCAATCGTCGGATATCACCCGGTTCGACATCGGCGCGTTCACCGCAAATCTGGTGACGGACGTGATCGGATCGAGCGGACGGACGGACGTCGTGGTCGACAGCCATTGCGACCGGGTGGATGTGCCGTCGTCCTGGGCTTCGGCCCTGGGGCTCATCATCAACGAAGTGGTCACCAATGCGGTCAAGCACGCCTTCGCCGATGGGCGCAGCGGCCGCCTCGTCGCCCGGACCGAGCTGGCCGACGGAATGGCGACGATCGCGATCCGCGACGACGGCCCCGGGTTCGACGCCGCCTCCGTGAACGGCGACGGCCTTGGCCGGGTGCTGATCCGGCGCCTGGCGAAACAGATCGGCGGAACGGTGGAATGGACCGACGCCGCCCCCGGCATGTGCGTTTCGATCCGCTTCCCGGCCGATCCGTCGTGAAGCGGCTGCGCGCTCCGTTCGACGTGCTCATCGTCGAGGATGAAGCGTTGCTGGCCATGGATATCGAGGCCATGGTCGAGGATGCGGGGCATCAGGTCGTCGCGGAATCGGCCTCCGTCCGCGAACTCGAGGCGCTGCAGCCCGCGCGGGCGCCGACGATCGCGTTCGTCGATATCCAACTCGCCGAGGGCAGCAGCGGCCTGGATGCCTGCCGGGTGATCCAGGATCGGTGGGCCAGCACCGTCATCGTGTTCGTGACCGCCAACCCGCTGAAGATCCCCGATGATTTTTGCGGCGCGCACGGCGTGATCCCGAAACCCTTCACGCGCAACGGCCTCAAATCGGCGATGCGCTATATCGAGGAGGGTCTGTGCGAACCGCCGCCCGTGTCGCCGCAGCCGTCGAGCTTCATCGCCTCGCCCGCCTTCGCCGCCAGCTGGACGTGAGCGCGGCGGCCGGCGTTCCTGGGCGCCGCCCGGTCCGCCCTGCGCTGCCACAGCCAGCAGCCGAACACGACCAGCAATCCCGCGACGGTCAGCTCGCCGAACCATTCGACCACCGCGCGGGACGGATCGTCCGATGCCAGCACGCGCGCCAGCGACGATGCGATCGCCGCATGGCCGCCGGCGAGCAGCGCCACCCGGCGCCCGCGCGGCGGGACGCGCCCGAAGACCAGCGCCGACTGACGCCATGTTCCGGCCGCCAGCATGGCGAAACCGGTGAGCATGAGCGCGAACGTCATCCGCCGGCCCGTCCGCGCGTCGCCAGCCGCAGTGCCGTCGCGCCGAACGCCACCGCCAGGAGCAGCAGCACGCAGTCCACCCCGATGGCCACGCCGTCGGGAACGAACATCGGCACGTCCGCCACCACGACCGCCGCACAGGTCAGCGCGGCGGCGGCCAGCAATTCGGGCCATGCGCGCGCCGGCCGCCGCAGCGCCGCATAGGCCAGCGCCAGGCCCCAAAGACCGAAGGCGCAGCGCACTTCGATCGCGGCCCGGTTCGCGAGCCCAATTGGGATCAGCCGGTTGGCGAGCAGGAAGCCGGCGAACCCGATCGGCAGGCCGGCGATGAACCCGATGTTGAGACGCTCGACCAGATGATAGCCGAAACCATGGCGGCGGCGCTGCTTGACGGTCCAGAGGATCGCCCCGCTCGCGATCGTGGCGGTAAGCATCGCCCCCGACAGGAAATAGAACCAGCGCGCGGCCAGCCCGGCGAACCGCCCCATGTGTAGGCCGTAGAGCACGTCATAGACGCGCACCGCCGGCCGCCGCTCGACATGCTCGCGCAGCAACCGGCCCGTGGTGCCGTCATAGACGAGGTCGTGCTGCTGGACGGCGATGGCGCGCCCCTCCCCGGCCGATACCGTCACCGCCTGCGCCGCGTCGCCCGGATCGGCGATCGACAGCGTGGCGATGCCGGCCTCGCCGAATCGCCGCTGCGCATCGCGCAACAGCGGCGCGAGGGGGACGAGCGGCGCAAGGTGCCCGGTCGCCGGGCGATCGATCGCGGGAGACAGGCTTTGCGCGAACGCCGCCGCATCGCCGCGATAGGCGGCCAAGCCCGGGAACGGCATCCACAATATGGCGAGCGTCACCGCGCCGGTAAAGGCGATCATCAGGTGAAAAGGCAGCGCGAAGACACCCAGCACGACATGGCCATCGAGCCAGCCGCGCTGCCTCTTGTGCGTCCGCAGCGTGAAGAAATCCTTGAAGATCCGCCGGTGCGCGACGATCCCCGTCACCAGCGTCGTCAGCAACGCCATCGCCGCCGCCGCCGCGAGCCACCGCCCCCAGGGATAGGGCAATTGCAGCTCGAAATGCAGCCGGTAGAAGAACTCGCCGCCTAGGCTGTCTCGCACGCCGTCCGGGCTACCGGTCACCGGGGACAGCGTGCGCTGAACGAAACCACTCGCCGGGCCGCCGCTCCAGAACGCCAGCGTGCCGGGCGAGCGCGCATCGGCGAGATCGAGATACCAGGAGGGAGACTTGGCGGCATGTCCGCCGAGCCAGCGGATCGCGGCCTCCGCCGCGGCGACCTGATCGACCGGGCCGCGCGCAAGCTCGGGATGGCACCAAGCGTCGAGCTCCTGTCGGAAGACGCTCAGCGTGCCGGCCGCCGCGATCGCCAGCAACAGCCAGCCGACCACCAGGCCCGACCAATTGTGGAGCCACGTCATCGCCTGGCGGAAACCCGGCTTCACGGTCGCCAGCCCGCCGCCAGCGCGACGCCGGCGAACAGCGCGCCCGCGATCGCCATCATGCCCCAGGCATAGGCCGCCGATCGCACCCAGAAACACGCCATGGCCGCGACCGGCATGGCGAGCAGCGCCAGCAGCGTCGCCGCCATCGCCGCATCGGCGGGATCGAGCGGCAGCGCGGCGGCCAGCGCGATCCCCAACAGCGCGGCGACGCCATATCCCCCCGCCACCGCCGCCGCCACCCGCGACGCCACGGCCAGGCGGTAGCGGCGGGTAACGGGCAGCGACCCTGTCACCAATGGAAGCCGATCGTGCCCTGCACCGTCCGGCGGTTGCCGTACCAGCACCAGCCATAGGTCGCATAGCAACTGGTGAAATAGCGCTTGTTGAAGAGGTTGGTGGCGTTGAACGACAATTCCACGCCGGTCATCCGGTCGCTCAGCTTGCCCAGATCATAGCGGGCGAGCGCATCGATCAGCGTATAGCCAGGCGTGCTCCGCGCTACCCCGTCGAAATAGATGCCGGCATAGACGCTGTCGACATGGCGCACCGCGCCGCCGACCGTCAGCCCGTCGAGCGGCCCCGACTTGCCCGTCCAGGCGAGATTGGCCGACAGGTTGCCGCGGCCGACGCCCAGCAGGCCGCGTCCGACGTTGCGCGGATCGGACGTATCCTCGGTCACCTTCACGGTCTGGCGGCTGAACGCGACCGCCGCGTCGAAGCCGTAAGGCAACGGCGCCTTGGCTTCGACCTCGAAGCCGTAGGAATGCACCTTGCCGGCTTCCATCGCCCGGAAGCTGACGGGATCATAGGTCAGCACGTTCGTCTGATCGATGTCGAAATAGGCGGCGGTGACGAGGATCCGCGGATCGCGCGCCTGGTATTTGATCCCGCCCTCGATCTGCGTGCCGAGCGAGGGGCTGGCGAGCGCGCCGCTCGTCAGCACCGCCGCCTGCGGCTGGAACGACGTGGAATAGGAAACATAGGGCGCGATGCCCAGATCGGTCTTGTAGAGCGCACCCACGCGATAGGTGAACTTGCGATCATGCTGCGTATCGCTGCCGGTCGCCGCCTGCTGCGCCCAATCCTGCCGGCCCGACAGCGTGAGGCGAAGCCCCTGCCATGCGATCTGGTCCTGCGCATAGACGCTCTGCTGGCGCTGCCGCGTCGTCACGTCGGTCACGCCGTAATTGTCGGGCACCGCCGCGGGCGTGGTGGGCGTGGGCATCGTTCCATAGACCGGGGCGAAGGGATCGATCGGCGTGCCGCTGCCGAACGCGGATATCTCGCGGTAATGCAGCACCTGCCGATCCGTGCCGAACAACAATGTATGCTCGAACGGCCCCGTCGTCACCTTGCCGGTGAGCTGATTGTCGTACACCCAATCATTGTCATGCTCGTTCGTCGAATAGGACGCACGCGCGAAGCTGGTGTCGGTGAGCGGAACGCCGCTCGTATAGACGAGCCCCAGCCGGCTGCGGACATATTGGTAGCGGCCGGACGCGCGAAAGGCCCAGCCACCGCCGAAATCATGGCGCAGGATATAGGTCACGCCCGCCTGCTCGCGCGAGAAGAAGTCACCCGGCTCGCCGCCATAGAAAGTCTGCGGAATGCGTCCCACAGGATCGGGCAGGAAGGTGCCATAGGTCGGGAAGACGCCGTAATTGCCGTTGCGCGGATCGTGCGAATAGGCGGCGAGCAGCGTCAGCGTGGTGGGCGTGTTCGCGCCCAGGGTCACCGCCCCGGACACCGTCTGGCGCCGCCGCACGCCGTAATCCTGCTGCGAATGCGCGCCGTTCACGCTGCCATAGACGCGCCACAGCACTGAATCCGACACCCGCCCCCCGATATCGCCGTCGACGCGGTAGAGATCGAAATCGCCATAGGTGGCCGACACCGCGCCATAGGATGCCCGGTCGATCGGCAATTTGCTTTCCAGATTGACGAGCCCGCCCGGCCCCGACTTGCCGTAGAGCGCCGAGGACGACCCCTTCACCACCTCGATCCGGTCCAGTCGCGACACGTCGGCTTGCGCAGCGGCATAGCCGGTCGCGTCGCTCTGGCCGACATAATAGAGCCCGTCGAGGAACACCGGCGCATCGAAGCCGCGCAGCTTGAACTGGTCGTACACCTCGGCGGAGGCGCCGCGCTGCTCGGGCGTGACCCCAGCCACGAAGCGCAGCGCCTGGTTGAGGTTCTGAAGCCCCAGATCGCTGATCTCGCGCGCCGAGATGACGCTGATCGATTGCGGGGTGTCGACGATCGGGGTGTCGGTCTTGGTGCCCGCCGAGGCCTGCGACACCGGCCGGGTGCCGATCACCACGATCGAGCCGTCGCCCGATTCCTGCTGGTCCGCCGGATCGGCCGGCATGGCCGCCACATCCGGCCGATCCGCGTGCACGGGCGACGCCCATGCCGCCTGCCCCGCCATCATCGCGACCGCGGCCGCCCCAAACTTCATCATCGCCGACCCTTTTTCTGTCGGCTGCCACCTAACGGTAATGAATATCATTCGCAATAGCTTTGACGGCAGTCACCTGACGGCAAGGTTCGATTGGCAACCCGCGCTGCCGCCGATCATTGATGCAGCGACAGGCCCACGCGGGCGTAACAGGACGATCGACGATGAAGATCCGCAAGCTCGGTTCGCAGGGCCTCGAAGTGTCACAGCTCGGCCTCGGCTGCATGGGCATGTCCGATTTCTACGGCGGCCGCGACGAGGCGGAGGCGGTCGCCACGATCCACCGCGCGCTCGATCTCGGCGTCACCTTTCTCGACACCGCCGACATGTACGGGCTGGGTGCCAACGAGGAACTCGTCGGCCGTGTGGTGCGCGAGCGCCGTGAATGGGTGACGGTCGCGACCAAGTTCGGCATCGTGCGCGGGGCGGACGGCAGCGCGCGCGGGATCAACGGGCGGCCCGACTATGTCCGCGAGGCGTGCGACGCCAGCCTGCGCCGCACCGGTCTCGACGTGATCGACCTCTATTACCAGCACCGCGTCGATCCGGCGGTGCCGATTGAGGAGACGGTCGGCGCGATGGCCGAACTGGTGAGCGCGGGCAAGGTGCGCTATCTCGGCCTGTCGGAGGCGGCACCCGAGACGATCCGCCGCGCGCACGCCGTCCACCCGATCACCGCGCTGCAGACCGAATATTCGCTGTGGAGCCGCGATCCGGAAGCCGCGATCCTGCCGACGGTGCGCGCATTGGGGATCGGGTTCGTGCCCTACAGCCCGCTCGGCCGGGGCTTTCTCACCGGGCAGTTGCGGACGCCCGACGATCTGGCCGCCGACGACACGCGCCGCAATCACCCGCGCTTTCAGGGAGAGGCGTTCCAGCGCAATCTCGATCTCGTTGGCGAGATCGGCGCGATGGCGGCGGAGAAGGGCTGCACGCCGGCACAACTGGCGCTCGCCTGGGTGATCGCGCAGGGCGAGGACATCGTCCCGATCCCGGGCACCAAGCGTCGCCGCTATCTCGAGGACAATGCGGGCGCGCTCGCCGTGACGCTGAGCGGCGCCGATCTTGCCCGGATCGATGCCATCCTGCCGCCGGGCGCGGCGTCGGGGGCGCGCTATCCGGATGCCACCATGGCGACGATCGATGCGTGAATGAATGGCCGGGAGGGCATCAACCCTCCCGGCGCGTCATGTCAGTAGCGTGTCGTCCCCGTCGTGGCGGCATAGCCTGCCCGGTCGCGGTCGATCTCGTCGCTCGTATAGGCGGGCGCGTCGGCATCGAAGCTGGTCCAGCCCGACTGGCGATAGGCCGCACCGCGCGAGGCGATGTCGACCGAGCGGTTGCGGTCGAGCACGGCCTCGGCGCGCGCGACGTCGGCCTCGTCCACCTTGGCGCTGACCAGCGTGCCGCCGCGGCGCACGCCCTCGGAATAGACGTTCGCCTCCTCCTCGGAATGGCCCGAGTTCTTCAGCGCGCCCACGAGGCTGCCGGTGGCCGCACCGCCCGCTGCGCCGATGCCGGCGCCCGCCGCGGTCGCGGCGAGCCAGCCGGCGGCGACGATCGGACCGAGGCCGGGAATGGCGAGCAGGCCCAGACCGGCCAGCAGGCCGCCCGCGCCGCCCAGCAGCGCGCCCGTCGACGTGCCGCGGCTGACATCGCCATGGTCGTTGACGCCCTCATGGTCGCCGACGGCATGCTGGCCATGCGTGTTGTTGGCGACGATGCTGATGTCGTCATGGTCGATGCCAAGCGCTTCGAGATCGCGCACCGCGGCGCTCGCGTCGGTATAGTCGTCGAACAGGCGTGTGATGGTCTTGGACATGGTCGTTCTCCTGAATGCCGGGATCAATGGACGGTGACGTTGCCCTTATAGTCGAGCGCGACGTTCACCTTGGCGCCGCCCTTCATCGCGGTGCCCTGCCAGACACCGTTCTGGTTCTTGGCGAGCTTGCTGATGCCGGTATAGCCGTCCTTGGCGATGCGCCCGCGCGCCTGGCTTTCCGTGAACGAGTTGCGGCCCTTGGCGGCCATCGCCGTGGTGTGCACGGTTGGGTTCTTCACCGCCGGGTTGTGCGATCCCGCATCGGCCTGCGCGAACGCGGCCGTCGCCATGCTGGCCGCGAACGCGGCGACGATGATCTTTTTGTGCATGTTTCTCTCCTTGGGTGTTCGTTGGCGCCTGCCGTTCCAGTGCGCTCGCCCTCAACGTACGAAAGACCGGAACGGCGCTTGGCGAAATTCACCGATCGGGTCGGCGCCCGCTCAGCGGACCGTACCGCGGCGAAAGAGGTTGATGATGGCGAGCAGCACGATCGCGCCGAGCAGCGACACGCCGATCGTCCCGATGTTGATGACGCCACTGGTGATGGGCGCGCCGCCGATCAGCGGGGTGACGACGAACCCGGCGAGCATGGCACCGACAATGCCGACGATCACGTTGATGATGATGCCGTTATTGTCGCGCATGATCATGCTGGCGACCCAGCCGATGAGGCCGCCGACGACGAGAAGAATGATGAGACCCATATGCCCTCCGACTTCGCGCTGCGATACGGCGGGATGCCGTTTCGCTCAGCGTAGTTCGGATGGCTCAACCCCCATCGCAATCGGACGTTCATTGCGCGGCCTTCGCGTGACCGCGCGCGTTGGTATGAAAAGGCGCATGCACTTGGTAGTTTCAGCGACATCGCGCCGGAACCGCCGGGCCCGCCGGCGGCTTCCTACCCCATGACCGACGACAGGACCAACGCCATCCACACGCCCTCGCTGCGCCACCTCGAACAGCTCATGCAGGATCTGACCGCAGGCGTCATCCTGGTGGATCCCTCGGGCGTGCTCATCAGCGCGAACGCCGCCGCGCTGCGCATGCACGGCGTCAGGAAAACGGAGGATCTCGGCGCCACCGCCGACGATTACTGCCAGCGTTTCTCGCTGCGCTATCGCAACCATCGCCGGCTGGCGAAGCGCGAATATCCCATCATGCGCATGCTCGCGGGCGACAGCTTCCCCGATCTGGTGGTCGAGGTCGCGCCGGTCGGCACCAACGAGCCGCGCTGGACCCACGAGGTCCACGACGTGGTGATGGACGAGGATGGCGGCGAGCCGGACTGCCTCGCGCTCGTCATCCAAGACGTGTCGGAGCGCTACGACGCCGAGGCACGGTTCGAGGCGATGTTTCAGGCCAACCCCGCCCCGGCGCTAATCCTTCGCCTGGCGGACCAGCGCTATATCCGCGTCAATGCGGGGTTCGCCGAACTGTGCGGCTGCGCGCGCGACGCGATCGAGGGCAAGCACCTGCGCGATCTCGACATCCTCGCCAAGACCGAACGCCACGCCTTCGTCGCCGCGCGGCTCGCCGAGGGATCGACCATCCCGCAGATCGAGGCCGAGCTGCCTCTGCCCGACGGCACCACCCGGTTCGTCATCCTCGCCGGCCAGCCGATCGAGGTGGCCGAGCAGGCCTGTATGTTGTTCACCTTCGCCGACCTCGATCCGCGCCGCAAGGCCGAGCATGCGCTGCGCGCGAGCGAGCATCGCTCCACCACCATGTTCCGGCTCGCGCCCGTGGCGATGGCGGTGACGTCCGCGACCGAGAACCGCATCGTGGAGGTCAACGAGGCGTTCGTCCGGATGACCGGCCATACCGGGCACGAACTGATCGGCCGGATGGTGGACGAATTCCAGCTCTGGAACGACGCGGCGCAGCGCCGATCGATGGAGGCGGAGATCGCGCAGAACGGCGGCGTGCGCACCTGCGACGTCCGCGTGCTGCCGAAACAGGGCGATCCGATCGACTGTCTGGTGTCGGCGGAGGCGATCGACGTGCGCGGCGGGCGTTGCGTGCTGTGGCTGTACCAGGACGTGACCGCGCGGCGGCACAGCGAACTGGAGCTGGTCGACGCGATCGAGGCGGTGATGAAGGACGCGAGCTGGTTCGGCCGCTCGATAATGGACAAGCTGGCGACGCTGCGCGGCACCGGCGCCCCTGCCTCCCCTTCCGCGCCCGACCTCAGCAAGCGCGAGCGCGAGGTCCTGGAGTTCATCTGCGAGGGGCTCGACAACGATGCCATCGCCGGCGCGCTGAAGCTCACCGGCAACACCGTGCGCAACCATGTCTCGCGTCTCTACGCCAAGATCGGCGTCAACCGGCGCAGCGCCGCGGTAATCTGGGCGCGCGAACGCGGCATCGGCGGCCGCGTGGCGGACCGCTGAGCACACCCCCGCGCGATGGCGGCCTTGACGGACGCGACAGGCGCACGATCTGAGCGTCGTCAGATGGAGTTTGGGCCATGAATACCGACGAACGCGCATTGCTGAGCCGTTTCCTCGAGGATCTCGCATCGACGCGGGCGGGACCGAAGGATGCCGAGGCCGATGGCCTGATCCGGCAGGCGCTCGCCGCCAACCCCGATGCGGCCTATCTTCTGGTTCAGCATGCGATCGTCGCCGATCAGTCGCTGCACGCGGCGCAACAACGCATCGCCGAACTCGAGCAGCAGCAGCAGCAGGCCGCGCCCGCATCCGCGTCGTTCCTGCCCCAGGGTGGAGCGGGCCCATGGGGCACGCGGACCGCGCAGCCCTATGCGCCGCCGCCGCCCGACGATCGTCCCGGCATCTTCTCGGGCGGCGGCGGCCTCGGCAGCTTCCTCCGAACCGCCGGCACGACCGCGGCCGGCGTCGCCGGCGGCGAGATGCTGTTCTCCGGCCTGTCGGACCTGTTCGGCCATCGCGGCGGCGGGATGTTCGGCGGCGGTCAGGGGTTCATGGGCGCGCCGCAGGACGTGACCATCAACAATTACGGCGACGACGAACGCGACGATGGCGATTACGACGACGGCAACTGACACAAGGACGCGGGCGGGAAGCACGGGGTGGTGATCTTGCGAAAGCATCGCCCCGTTGCGCCCCTCGATCGTTAGCCGTCCTGGCTTTCGCGAAGCGCGACGACTTCGAACTGGAAGCCGGCCCAGCCGCGTTGCCGCGCCGCCTCGGCGGCTGCGGTCTTCTTGCCGGCCGCGTCTTTTGCGGACGGGGAATGGCCCCAGAAAACCTCCGTCTTCCCGTTGTGGAGATCCGCCACGATCCGCCAGAAATGCGTGAACGGCGCGGCGGTGGGGCCGATCGTCTTCACATAGCCATCGGCCATGGTCGCGGTCAGATAGCGCTTCTTTCTCGCCATCGCGCGGCGATAAGGGCGAAGCGCCCGGCAGGTCAAAGCCCTTCAGGATTACATCAGCGTGTCGATCACGCAGCATCGCTCCTGGTCGGCACGCCGAGCCGCTCACGATCGCCCGTAAACGAGGCGAGCCGTGACCGGACAGCGCCTACCGGAAACGGGTGCTCGGTCGGGAGCCTGACGAATCCGAGGTGCGCAGGACCAATCGGCGATCCGCCGCCCACGCCGTGCCTCACTGCTCCGACCTGGCCCAGCCGTGCATGGTCAGCCAGCGCGTGAACTCGTCGAACCAGCCGGTGCTGGTGGTCGTCTTGTGATACATGCCGAAGCCGTGACCGCCCTGTTCGAACAGGTGGAACTCGACCGGCTTCTTCGCCGCGCGCCAGCTATCGATCAGGCCGTATCCGCCGCCACCGAAAAAGGGATCGTCGGCCGCCAGCGCGACGAACATCGGCGGCGCGTCGGACGGGACGGTCACGGGGGCGAGCGGGCCGTAGATCACGCCGAGAAAGGCCGGCTTCGCGTCGCCGCCCGAGAGTTCGGTGGTCAGCGTCAGCATTGCGCCCGCCGAAAAGCCGATCATGCCGATCTTCGTCGGATCGACATGCCATTCCATGGCACGGCGGCGCACCAGCGCGAAGGCCGCGCGGGCGTCGGCGAGCTGGGGCCCGAGGTCCGCGCCCAGGCTCGGCCGGTTCGGCTGCGGCGGCCGCGCCGCGCCGGAGAACATCTCGCGCATCGACCGTTCGAAGCCGGGCATGTCCGCCGGCGTCTGGTTCAGCCGATATTTGAGCACGAAGGCGGCGACACCATGCGCCGCAAGCGCTTGCGCGACGTCGGTCCCCTCATTCTCCATCGACAGCGTCCGGAACCCGCCGCCGGGCGCCACGATCACCGCCGCGCCCGTCGCCTTGGCCGGGTTGGGCAGATAGGGCGTCAGCGTCGCCACGACGACGTTGCGCGCGAACCGGCTGCCATATTGCGTGTACCAAGCCTCGGGCGCCGTTGCGCCGGGCAGCTTGCCCGTGCCGAGTTCGATCGCGCGCGCCTGCGCGGGCATCGGAATGGACGCCATGCGGTCATCCTGCGCCTGCACCGGCACGGCGAACGCACATGCCAATCCAGCCAATAACCATAGCCCGGCGAGTCCGTTCGATACGTTCTTCCACATCATCTCTCTCCCATCCCGGCGCTGCTCATCCGCGTCTCGGGCATCAACGAAGTTAGCGCTATCATGGATAGAGAAGGAAGAGCCAATGTGGTGAGAGGCGTGGTCGGCGGTTGCCTTGGGGCAACCGATCCGCCCGATCGACCCTAGCTTCTTCCGATATTTAGGGGCTTGCAACGCCGGATCGAAACCCGTCCACTGCCGCATATACGATGGCAGCAGAGGAGAGATACGCATGCTGAAAATCACGACCGCCGCTGCTACCGCCATGGCGCTCGTCGCGTCCGCGGCGCATGCGGATACCTTCGCGATCCAAGCGGGCCGGCTGATCGTGGATGCCGCTGCGCCCGAGCGCGGCCCCTCGACCGTCATCGTCACCGACGGGCGTATCACGGGAATCGAAGATGGTGCGACCGCGCCCGCCGGCGCGACCGTCGTCGACATGCGCACCAAGACGGTGATGCCCGGATTGATCGACGTCCACGTCCATCTGACCAGCGACGCGAACCTTCCCTGGTACGAGACGCTCCGGCCCAAATATTCCCAGAGCTATGCGGCGATCACCGGCGTCAAGAACGCGCTCATCACCGCACGCGCGGGCTTCACGACGGTCCGCGATGTCGGATCGAGCGGAACCTCCGCCATCGCGGTTCGCGATGCGGTGCGCGATGGCAGCGTGCCCGGGCCGCGGATCGAAGTATCGGGCCAGCCGCTCTCGATGATCGGCGGGCATGCCGATCCCGCGGTCGGGCTGTCGCCGGAACTGCGCGATGCGATCGCCGCCACGCCGGAGATGTTCACCGTCTGCACGGGGACCGAGGAATGCAGCAAGGCGGTTCGGCGGCTCGCGGCCGAAGGCGTCGACCTCATCAAGTTCATGGCGACGGGCGGCGTGCTCGATCCCGGCGACATCGGCCTCGAACAGCATTTCTCCGATGCCGAGATGAAGGCCATCATCGACACCGCGCACGCGCTTCACCTGAAGGTCGCCGCCCATGCTCACGGCGCGAAGGGGATCGATGCGGCGGTGCGGGCCGGGGTCGATTCCGTCGAGCACGGCACCTTCGTCGATGCGCAGGGCATTGCGGACATGAAGGCGCACGGCACCTATTATGTCGCAACATTGCTGGCCTTTCGCGGGGCGGTGGGCATGATCGGCAAGGGTCTGTTGCAGCCTTCGAGCGAGAAGAAGGCCCGGCAGGCGTTCGAGGCCTGGGGCGTCGGCCTGAACCGCGCCTACAAGGGCGGCATCAAGATCGCGCTCGGCACCGACGCAGGCGTGTTTCCCCATGGCCAGAATGCGCAGGAGATCGGGCTCATGGTTGCGAAGGGCGGCATGACCCCGCGCGATGCGCTGATCGCCGCGACGAAGGGCGGCGCCGACCTGATGGGGCTATCGACCGAAACCGGAACGCTCACCCCCGGCAAGAGCGCCGACCTGATCGCGGTCGATGGCGACCCGCTGGTCGATCCGAACGCGGTGACTCACGTCGCCTATGTCATGGTGATGGGGAAGCCGATCCCCATGAAATGACCCGTAAGACGCCTCACCTCGGCTGATTGGCCAGTACCGCGTCGAGCAAGCCTGGAAAGCGGCGATCGAAATCGGCGCGGCGGAGCGTGTTGATCATCTCGCGCCCGGCCTGGTTCGTCTCGATCAGCCCCGCAGCGCGCAGCAATTTCAGATGGTTCGACAGCGTGCTTTTCGGGATCGACTCGCACGGTGCCGCATCCGTGCAACTCAGCCGCTCCGTCACCGCCAGGCGTGCGACCATGCTCAGCCGATTGGGATCGGCCAGTGCGTGGAGCGCCAGATCGAGCGGCACGTCCTCCAGCCTGGGATGGGAAAATCGGGGCATGCCCTGGATATAGGAAGATCCGACAAGTTTAATAGTTCGGGAATGTTGAACCGTTTGGATCATGCCCTATCTCCCTGCCTGCCGGCAGCGCACGATGGCGTGATCGCGGGCGACATTGCGGAGATTTCACATGTCACTTCAGGGCAAGAAGGCACTCGTCACCGGAGGCTCGCGCGGCATCGGCGCGGCGATCGCCAAGCGGCTGGCGGCCGATGGCGCGGCCGTCGCGATCACCTATGCGGGCAACAAGGCCGCGGCCGATGCGACCGTGGCGGCGATCGAGAGCGCCGGAGGCACCGGCTTCGCGTTCCAGGCCGATGCCGCCGATCCTGCGTCGCAGCGCGCGGGCGTCGAACAGGCCGCAGCGGCGCTGGGCGCGATCGACATCCTGGTCCACAATGCCGGCGTGGCCGAATTCTCCGCCGTCGCCGAGGATAGCGACGAGACCTTCGATCACCAGTTCGGCGTGAACGTGAAGGGCCTGCACGTGGGCACGCGTGCGGCGTTGCCGCACCTGGGAGACGGCGCGCGGATCATCCTGATCGGCAGCATATCGGGCGAGCTCGCCTTCCCGGCGACCGCGGTCTACAGCGCCACCAAGGCAGCGGTGGCGGCGCTGGCACGCGGCTGGGCGAAGGATCTCGCATCGCGCAATATCCTGGTCAACACCGTGCAACCGGGACCGATCGACACCGACCTGAATCCCGCCGACGGCGCGTTCGCGCAGCAGATGATCGGGTTCATCCCCCTCGGCCGCTACGGCAAGGTCGAGGAGATCGCGGGCGCGGTCTCGTTCCTGGCCGGGCCCGATGCGAGCTATATCACGGGCACCACGCTCAACATCGACGGCGGCGCGACGGCGTGATGGACGGCGATCGGCTCCTCCGCTGACCTTGGAGGAGCCGATACGCGCACACCGGCCATCGGGTGGGACGCAACGACCCCATAGGCGTCAGGCTTCGTCGCAAACGTCCACGCGTCTCCGGCGCCAGCCCGCAAAACCCAGGACCGCAAGCACGATGAGCGCGGCGTAGAGCCCCGCGGTCAGCATCAGCCCCTTGAACGCGAACAGCCCGACATAGATCGCATCCACCGCGATCCACAGCAGCCAGCTCTCGCGATGGCGCCGCGCGGTCCACCATTGCGCGACGAGACTGAAGCTGCTGAGCGTCGCGTCCAGCCATGGCAGGGCCGCGTCGGTGTGGTTGCTGGTGAACCATCCGATCGCGACCGCCCCGAGCGCACCGGCCACCAGCCCCGCCCCGGCCGGCGCGGCGCGCAGCGGAACGACGACGACCGTTCCCGCTTGCTGCTTTCCGCGTGCCCAGTTGATCCAGCCATAGAGGATGCCGGCACCGAACATCACCTGCAGCATCATATCGGCATACAGGCGCACGTCGAGGAACAGCTCAAAGTACAACGCGCAAGCAACGAGGTTGATCGGCCAGCACAGCATCCGACGCCGCGCGGTGAGCCAGATCGCCAGGAAGCTGGTGGCGACGGCGGCGATTTCCAGCGCCGACATCAGGCGCCCTGCCCGATCCGCAGCAGGAAGTCTCGCCCTGGCGGCGACCGGAACCATGCGGCGTGACCGAGCAGATATCCGTCCCAGGCGAGCGCGGCGGAAGCCCCATCCGACGCGACACCGGCGAAATAGTCGATCTCGGACAGCGCAAATTCGACATGCACCAGAGGCAGCAAGCCGATGAGCGTCTCACGTTCGCGGCGGCTCAGCGGCACGATCGTCGCATAGCCGGCCAGCAGCGCGAGCGCCGCGCCGGGATCGGCGATGTCGTCGTCGTCGCCCTGCCCCAGCCTGAGCCAGGCGATGGCGGTGCGTTCGATCGCGATCGCCAGATCGTGGATGGCGCAGGTCCGGTCCGCCAGACCGAAGTCGAACACCGTCTCGACCGCTCCGTCCGCCCTCCACAACAGGTTGGAGGGATGGAAGTCGTTGTGCGTCCACAGCGGTCGTTCGGCCGCCAGACGCGACGCCAGCCTGTCTCCCGATGGCGCGATCAGCGCCGCCAGTTGCCGCCGCCACGGCCGCTTCGACAGAAATGCAGCCAGCGCCGGCCGCGATGCGACATAGGCCTCCGCCGCCGCCATCGGGTCGGCGGCGGGCAGGATGGTGAAACTGGCGACGAGGGGCTGGCTGCGGCGTGCCGGCGCATCGAACCCTTGCGAAGCCCGATGCAGCCGCGCAAGCGCCATGCCGGCTGCGCCAGCATGCGCGTGCGACAGGAACGGCGTCCATGACAGCCGGTCGCGGTACAGGTCGGCGCCCGGCGCCTGGCGGTGCAACTCGTAGGTCCACTCGCCCAGCGCGATGGCCGTCGTCCCATCCGTAGCCGTCATCAGACCGGGCACCGAGATGCCACGTCCCAGGTGCGCGACGAACGCATGTTCCTCCGCCAGCCCCTGCGGCGAGCGCACGCCGCGATGATGGCGCTTCAGCACGAACGCGCCGTGCGTGGCGTGGACCAACGCCGCAGCGGAAAAGGGCCGCGGAGAATGCCAATGGACCCCGGTCAGCCTCCCCGCCGCCGGGAAGTGCGCGAGCGTCGCCGCCGCCTCGTCGGCGGTGATCGCCGGCCAGGTCGGGGCGGTCATCTCGGTGCCCATGCCGTGAACCCGGTGGCCGGTCACGCTCAGAATCCGCGCGACAACGTCGCCATCACGGCCGCCCCGCTTCCGATATAATAGGCGGGTGCCGAACCAGCGATCACCGTGCCGCCCCGGCCGGTGGCATCATGCGCGTTGGTGGTGACCGCCTGGACGCCCGACAGCACGCGCGGATCGGTCACGTTGATCGCATTGATGCGCAGGTCGGTGCGCTTCCCGTCGATCCAGTCGGCCAGGTGCAGGCCGACGGACAGGTCGAGCGTGGCATAGCCCTTGATGCTCTCGTCGTTCATAAACGTCGCATATTGGCGGCCGACATATTTCAGCGCGAAGCTGCCGAAGAGGCGTCCGTCGTCATAGGTCCCGCCGCTGCCGAACTGGAACGTCGGGCTGGACACCGCATGCTTGCCGCGCGTGGGCAAAAGGTCCCCGCCGACCGGCAGATCGTCGCCCAGCCGCGCATGAAGATACTCGCCCGACAGATAAACGCTGACGCTCCGCGCCGGGCGATAGTCGATCTCGGCATCGACGCCGTAGGATCGCTGCGATCCGGCGTTCAGCGTCGAACTGACCTGAGCGCCACCGACATCGACGATCGTGGCCAATTGCCGGTTGCGGAAATCATAATGAAACCCGGTCACCGACGCGGACAGGCTCGGCCCGATATAGCGATAGCCGAGTTCCTGCGAGATCGCATATTCGTTCTTCACCACGGTCGTGCCCGCATCGCTCAGCGCGCCACCCTCATAGCTGTCGAACAGCGTGAACTCGTTCGGCGTGCGGAAATTGGTCGTGAGGTTGGCGAAGATCTGCTGACGATCGTCGAGATCGTAATGGACCGCCGCCCGCGGCAGCGCCGCGAAGCTGTCGAGACGAACCCTCGTCTGCGGGCCGGGCAGATCGTTGCGACCGTCCCGCAGGACGTCGACGCCCTTGAACCCGACATCCACCGACAGCCGCGGCGTGAGCGTCACATGATCGGCCAGGAAGAACGCCTTGGTTACGGTCACCGTGCGCTCGTTCTCATAGGCGAGCAGACGGCCGTCGGCGGTGCGGATCGCGTTCGCCTCGTGACCCCATGGGTCGATCGGGTTTCCGTCGGCGTTGATCGGCGTGTAGGACTGGATCACCCGGTCGGTGCCGTAATCGAACCACAGCCCAGCGGTGATGCGGTGCGCGCCCGCGGTCAGCGTCAGCTTGCTGACGTTGCCGGTACGAAGCTGATCGCCGGTATAGTTGCCCAGCACGGTCGCCACCCCGTCCACCGCGCCGGGCAAGGCGATCGGCTGGGCCAGCGCCTCGTTGCCGAGGAAATTGCCGGTCGTGCTCAACTGCGTCCCATAAGGCGAATTGCCATAGCCGAGCTGCAGGTAGGTCGTGCTGTCGAGCGCGATGGCGTCGCCGAGCGTCAGGTGCACCGGCGCGGAGGCGTAGAAATTGCGGAACGGCGCACGGTAGAGCCGCCAGTAATTCGTATCGCCCGCGGTGTAGCGCGCGTCGTAGTTGAAGCCGCGGCCAGACGCCTGCCAGTCCGCGAGCGTGGGGCTGGGATAGGTCGAGGAATTGGCCGCGTTGAACGACAATGCCAGGCTGGCGCGGTTGCCGTCGCCCCATTCGTCCAGCAGCTTGGCATCGACATGCTGGCGGACGTCGTACCCCGCGCCACGCCAATTGTCCGCGCGCGTGTACGAATAGGAGACGAAGCCGCGCAGGCCGGTTCGCCCGATCGTCCCGGTATCGATCCGGGCGAATATCCGCGCGGCGGCGTACGATCCGGCCGAGACGTCGAGCAGACCGCCGGCCCGTGCCTGCGGATCGTCGAGCGACAGCGACAACAGCCCGCCTGCGCCACCGATGGTCGGGGCATCGATGTCGACCGCGCCTTGCGCGAGCGCGATCCGCTTCACGTTCTCGGCATCGGCGAACTGCGCGGGATAGGCGTAATAATAGCCGATGTCGTTCTGCGGCGCGCCTTCCAGCAGCACGCCGATCTCGTCCTGGCCCAACCCGCGCAGGGTGAGGCTCGAACTGGTCGAGAGACCATAGGGATCGCTCGACGACACGTTCGCTCCCGGCAGCAGGTTTACCAGTTGGAAGGCGTTGAGCGTCGGCGCCTGTTTGGCGATGAACGCCGTGGAGATCGCGCTGACCGCCTTGGGCTCGGTCTGGTCGGGCAGCAGGTCCTCCGGATCGCGGCGCCCGATCACCCGGATGTCCACCGGCACGGGGTCGGCGGCAGCGACCTGCTGCGCCGATGCCACCATGGGCAACGCCATCGGCGCACCCAGCATCAGCGCGAGCGCCCCGCCCCGGAGGACCGTCGCGCCGTTATCACGCCAAGCCATAACCGTCATCGTCTCACGTCCACTCCACATGGAGGGACAACGGAAGAGACCGCCAACCCTCCCTACGCCGGTATCACCCGGATCAGGTTCAGCGGGTCATGGGCTGCTGCCCACCTCTCAGCCGCGCGTCAGCGGCCCCCCGGGGAGGGGATCGTCTAGGGCGTTCGCTGCCATGTGCATACTGTTATCGCGCGGCGGCCGCATGGAACCACGAACGCCATTCGGTCCCGCAGCTCCCGATCGTGGCTTAGACGACGCTCACCGAACGGAGACAGGGGTTGGCGTGGCGGGGTGGAGCGGTGCCAGCAACGGCGCCGTCGCCGCGTCGCCTTCTACCGACGGGGCGAAGGTCGGCGCGAGACGCGCGCCCGACGCCTGTTCATAGGCATAGCCATAGCCGAGCAGCCGCGCCTCGCTCCACGCCGGGCCGACGAACGACAGGCCGATCGGCAACCCGCGCACCGCACCCATCGGCACCGTCAGGTGCGGATAGCCCGCCACCGCGGCGAGATCGGCGGGGCCGCTGCCGGCGACTTGATCGCCATTCACCACGTCGATCTTCCAGGCGGGCGGCATCGTCGGCGCCATGAGCGCGGTCACGCCGTTGGCAGCGAGCAGCGCGTCGATCCCGTCGCGCCCCGCGAGCCGCAGCGACAGCGCGCGTGCCGCGCGGTAGGCGGGGTCGCTCAGCCCCTTGGTCGCCTGCGCCTTTTCGAAACTGTCCTGCCCGAACAACGCCAGTTCGCGCGGGTTGGCGCGGTTGAACGCGATCAGATCGGCCAGGGTGCGCGACGGGACGGTCGCGGGCGTGGTCGCGAGATAGGCGTTCAGATCGACCTTCAGTTCGGTCAGCAGCACCGCGAGTTCGGCGGGTCCGATCCGTTCGCGATCCTTGGGTGCGGCGACGTCGACCAGCGTCGCGCCCTGGGCACGCAGGACATCGAGCGCGCGTGCGAACACCGCCTCGACCGCCGGGGACCATGGTCCCACGAACCGCATCACGCCGATCCGCACCCCCTTCAACGCATCGGGCCTGAGCGCGGCGGCATAGTCGCCGCGATGCGCATCGGCCTCGGCGGTCGCCCCGTCGGCCGGGTCGGTGCCGGCGATCGCCTGCAGCACCAGCGCGGCGGTGCGCACGTCCTTCGTCATCGGGCCCGGCGTATCCTGGCTGTGGCTGATCGGCACGACATGCGTGCGGCTGACGAGGCCGACCGTGGGCTTGAGGCCGACGATGCCGTTCACCGAGGCCGGACAGGTGATCGATCCGTCCGTTTCGGTGCCGATCGCGGCGTCGGTGAGCCCCGCCGCCACCGCCGCGCCGCTGCCCGATGATGATCCGCAGGGATCGCGATCGAGCGCATGGGGATTGCGCGTCTGGCCGCCGACCGCGCTCCAACCCGAGATGGATGCCGACGAGCGCATGTTCGCCCATTCCGACAGATTGGTCTTCCCCAGGATCACCGCGCCCGAGGCGCGAAGGCGCGCCACCAGCGGCGCGTCGCGGCCGGTGACGTTGCCGAGCAGCGCCATGCTGCCGGCGGTGGTGGGAAGCGGCCCCGTCGTTTCGATATTGTCCTTGATGAGGATGGGCATCCCGAACAGCGCACCCCGCGCCGCCCGGCTCCGATCGAGCGCACGCGCTTGGGCGATGGCGGTCGGATCGAGCGCGATCACGGCGTGGATCGCCGGATCGACCCGCCGCACGCGCGCGATCGCGGCCTTGGTCGCGGCCTCGGCGGATGGCGGAGCCGCCGCCATCGAAAGAACGAACGCCATTGCGATCATAAACCGATCTCCCTTCGCGCAGGATGCAAAGCATTGCGGCTGCGGTCAATCTCGTATGGGGAATGGCTGCAAGGCGATGGGCGAACGCAGGATCACGCTTCACCGCGTGAACCGATGCTGCAAGCCGCGTTCCCGGCGCGTTCAGCCTCGCGGCCCTATCACGTTCCTTCTAAGGAGAGACGACATGAAGATTGCCACTCGAGTTGCCGCCGCGATGCTGGGACTTGGTCTGATGACGGGCGCCGCACAGGCCCAGTCGGTCGATCAACGTCACTATGACCAGCAGCACCGCATCGATCGCGGCATCCGCAACGGAACGCTGACCCCGCGCGAGGCCGCGCGCGTCGAACATCAGCAGCGTTCGATCGACCGGCAGGAAGCGCATATGCGCTATCGCGACGGTGGGCGCCTCACGCGCTACGATCGGGCCCGTATCCAGCAGCGCGAGAACCGCGCGAGCCGGCACATCTACCGCGCCAAGCACAATGATCGCGGCTATTGATCGACCGGGGCGGCAGCGATGCCGCCCCGCTTCTTTGCGATCGCGTTGCCGGTTAGGGCACGTACACGCCCGTTCGCCGGTCGCCTGAAAGCGCCAGGTCGCCTTGCAGGGCGGCCACATGACGGACGGTCCAGTCGCATTCGGCGGAACGGAAATGGCCGTCTCGCTGTTGCCCTTTCATAAAGGGAGGGACGCTTGATGCATCTGTTGGACGCCGGGGTCGGAGAGGACGTGCATCTTCCATGGGCGACGGAGCCCAGCGCGCTGGGCTCGAATGAATGCGCCTGGTGCGGTCGAGCGATCTATCTGCCCGCGGTGCCGTGCTCGACCCTCCCGGTCGCAGGACTGGAACGCATGAAGACGATGCCGGGCCAGGGACGGCGTTGCCAATTCGAACTCGGCACCCGTGCACCGGAAATTCTCGCGGAGGCGGGCATCGCCCCGATCGATTAGCCACTGTCGACAGGAGCGTCGCGCCGATCGGAGCCGGCATATGCTGGTCGGCCATCGGCCTGACATCGCGCGATCATGCAGGGACCCAACGCGCCGCCTCGGCGGTTCCTGCCAGATGACACCAACACAGTTGCTCTCCCGGCTCGCGCAGGCGGACGGCGAAATTTCCGATCGCTTGAACCGTCAGCGGGACACGTGGCCGATGCGCGTGATCGGTGCGGTCAGTGACATCGGCGACCAACCGCAGATGCGGCTGATCTGCGCCGCCACCATGACGGCCGGCGCCATCCGGCGCGATGGCCGTCTTTTCAGGACCGGCGTGAAGATGCTGGCCGCACACACCATGGCCACCTGGGGCAAGAGCGGCGTCAAGGCCGTGATCGACCGCACCCGGCCCGACAGCGGCGACGATCCCGCCGTCCGAACCGGCGACAGCGACGATCATGAGGAAACGGCGTTCCCCTCCGGCCACAGCGCGGGCGCGATCGCCGTCGCGCAAGCCTTTGCGCGAAGCTATCCCCAGCATGCCATGGCCGCACGGACCGCGGCCATGGCCGTCGCCGCCGCCCAGGTGCCGCGGGGCACGCATTATGTCGGTGACGTGCTCGCGGGAACGCTGATCGGCGTGGCGGCCGAACATTTCAACGATGCCGTGCGCGCGCATCTGCCGCGCGAAGGATCGGATACGCCACGCGATAACCGTGGAAACAGGATCGCGCGGCTGGCGCCGACCGGGTGAACCGCTACAGCCATCGGCCATGGCCTTGTTGCCGCACGCGAATCTGAAGGCCGCCCCGCATGGAAGACACGATCCTGCTCCTGATCGTCGGCGTGGCGGTCGCCGGCGTGTTCGGCCAGTGGCTCGGCTGGCGGCTGAGGCTGCCGGCGATCATCCCGCTCTTGGTGATCGGTGCGATCGCGGGTCCGATCGCGGGCGTGGTGAAGCCATCCGTGGCATTGGGCGAGGTCATGCGCCCGGCGATCGGCATGGCGGTGGCGATCATCGTCTTCGAAGGCGGGCTGAACCTCAATTTGCGCGAGCTTCGCTCGGCCGGATCGGGCGTCCTCCGCCTGGTTGCGGTCGCGTTGCCGCTCAACTGGGTGTTCGGGACACTCGCGACGCATTTCGTCGCGGGGCTGAGCTGGCCCGTGGCGATCCTGGTGGGTGCCATCCTCGTCGTCACCGGACCGACCGTCATCATGCCGCTGCTGCGGCAGGCCAAGCTCGAACCTAGGCCGGCGTCCTTCCTGAAATGGGAGGCGATCGTGAACGATCCGATCGGCGCCACCGTCACGCTGCTGGTGCTGAGCTTCCTGACGCTGTCGACGACGATGAGCACGGGGGACGCGCTGCTGCGGCTGACGTGGCGCACGCTGGTGGGCGGTGGCGTGGCGGCGACCCTGGGGCTGATCGTGCCGTTCGGCATCCGCACGCTGTTCCGCCGCGACCTGGCGCCGGAATATCTGAAAACGCCGATCCTGCTGGCCGGCGCGCTCGGCGTGTACGCGGCCGGCGAAGCGGTGCAGCCCGAGACGGGCCTGGTCGGCGCGACGCTGTTCGGCGTGGTGCTGGCCAATATCGACGTCACCGGCCTGCAGGAACTGCGCCGCTTCAAGGAATCGCTCACCGTCTTCCTCGTCTCCGGCCTGTTCATCCTGCTGACCGCCAATATCGACCGGCAGACCGTGACGATGCTGAGCTGGCCGATCGCGGCGACGACGCTGGCGATCCTGTTCGTCGCGCGGCCGCTGGCGATCGGTCTTGCGACGATCGGGGCGAAGGTGACCTGGGCCGAACGGCTGCTGGTCGGCTGGATCGGGCCGCGCGGCGTGGTCGCCGCCGCGATCGCGGGCGTCGCGGGGGAAAGACTGGCCAATGCCGGCTATCCCGATGCCCGACTGGTGCTGCCGCTCGTCTTCGCGGTGATCGCATCGACGGTGGTGCTGCACGGCCTCACGCTCGCGCCGCTGGCACGCCGCCTGGGCCTCGCCTCGGGCGGGCGCAGCGGGCTGCTGATCGTCGGCGCCTCCGCCTTCACGGTGGCGCTCGGCGAGGCGTTGCGCGGCGCGGGCGTTCCCGTGCTGATGCTCGACCGCTCCGCCCTCGCGCTCAAGGCCGCGCGGCTGGCGGGGCTGCAGACGATGCGGGTCGAGGTGCTGTCGGTGCTTGGCGAGGAGGTGGTCGATCTGCGCGACTACGAGCATCTGCTCGCGGCCACGCCCGACGACGCGTATAACGGACTGGTCTGCACCCGTTTCGCCAGCGAGTTCGGCCGCGAGCGCGTCTATCAGACCGCACCGGACGAAAGCTCCGGCCGCAACGCCGCCTCGCGCGAATGGCGCGGCAAGATCGCGGTCGACGCCGATCTGGGCCACCAGCGACTGTCGGACCTGATGCAGGAGGGCGCGGCCTTCGTCGTCGAGCCGGTTGCGGAGGGCGTGCCGATCAAGGCATCGCGGGAGCCGAGTTGGCCCGTCGCGCTGGTCAGCGCCACCGGCGCCTTTTCGCTGTTCAGCCCCGAGCACGACGACGCGCCGGCGCCCGGCGACCTGATCGTGCGCCTGTTCCAGCCCGCGCTCGCCCCCGCGCCGGTTCGCGCCCCGCGCCGACGGTTCCGCCTGCCGGGTCGACGCGCCACGGCGTGAACGTCCGCGCCGATGAACGATCCGGCGCCGCGATCATTGACGCGGACGATCCTCTTCCAGTCTGGAGCACATCCCATGAAGACCAGCGGCAACACCATCCTGATGACGGGCGGCGGCAGCGGCATCGGCGAAGCCCTCGCCCACCGCTTCCATGATCGGGGCGACACCGTCATCATCGCCGGGCGCCGCCGGGATGCACTCGATCGCGCGGCGGCGGGGCGCGATCGCATCCACCCGGTCACCCTGGACGTCGAGGATGCCGCGGCCGTCACGGCGTTCGCGAAGCAGATCATCGCCGATTTCCCGGCGCTCAACGTGCTGTTCAACAATGCCGGCATCATGAAGTTCGAAGACCTGACCGCGCCCCGCGATCTCGCCGACGCCGAGGCGACGCTGGCGATCAACATCCTGGGGCCGATCCGGCTGACCGACGCGCTGATCGGTCATCTGACGCAGCAGCCCGACGCCGCGATCGTCACCGTCACCTCGGGCCTCGCCCATGTCCCGCTGGTTGCCGCGCCGACCTATTCGGCCAGCAAGGCGGCGGTGCATTCCTATACCGTGTCCTTGCGCACGCAACTCGCGGGCAAGGTGGAGGTGATCGAGGTGGCGCCGCCCGGCGTTCAGACGGACCTGACGCCGGGTCAGGCGCGACGCCCCGGCTATATGCCGCTGCAGGCCTTTGCCGACGCGGTCGCGGCGCAGTTCGCGCAGCAGCCGACCCCGCGCGAGATCCTGGTCGACGAGGTCCAGTTCCTGCGCCAGGCCGAACGCGAAGGCCGGTTCGACGAAACGCTGAAGACGCTGACGGAACGCGCCGCGCAGCAACGCGCGGCAGGCGGCGAATAGGCGGGCCGTCCGCGCCTCTGTAAAGACATGCACGAACGAGGGAGAGCGGCAAGCATGGTCCAGGCGACGCAGCACGCCATCGGCACGGGCGGCCATGGCGTGCTCGTGCTCGACGGAGTGGACGAGTCGATCCCGGCGGTGGTGGAGACCGCCGCCGCGCTCGCGCCGTTTCCGCCGGCGCGCGGGGTCGCCTATCCGGGCTTGCGCCGCACGATCACGCCCGGCGACCGCGATGCCGTCGCTTATGCGCAGCGCACCCTGCGCACCGTCGTGCCAGCGATCAACGCCGCCTTCGGCCTGAACGGGTTCGACCTGCTCGACGCGAGCTTCTCGCTGGTGACGGCGCCGCCGGACAGCCTGATCCCGATGCAGCGATCCCCGCATTTCGATTCGGTCGATCCGGATTATCTGGCATTGCTCCACTATGTCGGTGGCACGGAGGGGTCGGGTACGGGCTTCTACCGACAGCGCGCCACCGGGATCGAACGCGTGTCGGCGAGCAACGTCGCGCAATTCGTCGCGAGGGCGGCGCAGGATGCGGAAGCGGCGCAGGGCTATGTCGCCGGCTCGAACGCGTGGTTCGAACAGATCGGGTTCGTGGAGGCGGTGCCCAATCGCCTGGTCGTCTATCGCGGCAGCCTGCTTCATTCGGGTATCATCCCGGCGGACATGCGATTCAGCGCCAACCCGCGCGACGGCCGGCTGACCGCCAACTTCTTCGTGCGCGGCCGGCCGGCCCGCTGATCGGATCAGTCGCGGACGATCGCGCGCCCCGGACGTTCAGGTCTCGCGGACGATCATCCGGGTCGGCAGCACCGCCGATCGGGCCGTCGCGCGATCGACCATCTGCATCAGCTTTTCCACCAGGATCGCACCGGCGATGTCGGTCTGCTGCTCGATCGTGGTGATCGCCGGGGTGAAATGCGCGGACGGGGGAATATTGTTATAGCCCACCAGCGCGTAATCGTCGGGGGTCAGGTGGCCGGCCTCGCGGAACGCGCTGATGACCGCCATCGCCGCGGTGTCCGAAAAGGTGAACACCGCGTCCGGCCGGGGATGATGGGCGATGTGATGCACGGCGCGTTCGTAGGTGAGCGAATAGGCCATCGAATCGAGCCGCAGCTCGTCGATGACGATGCCGTCGGCACCCTCCGCCGCCGCGCGCAACCCCGCCGCGCGCAGGGCGATTTCCGGATGGTCGGTGTTGCCGACGAATAGCCAGCGCCGCTTGCCCATCGCGCGAAACCGCTCTCCGGCGAGGCGGCCGCCCAGCAGATTGTCGCTGCCGACCGCGCAATAGGGGGTGTTCGGCTCCACCGCGCCCCAGACCACGAAGGGAATCGCCGCCCGCGCGAGATCGCGCAGCAGCGCGCCGCGCGCGCCCTGCCCGAGGAGGATGAAGCCATCGGCCGCGCGCGAGCGGTACAGGTCCACGAAATCGGCCACCTCCACCAAACCCGGCGGAGACAGCAGCAGGTCCTGCCGCCGGACCGACAGCGCCTCCGATATGCCCGCCAGCAGTTCGAACACGAACGGATCGCCGATCGCGCCCGACCGATGCGATCCGAAATCGAGCACCACTGCGATCGAATGCGCCCGCGCCTGACGAAGCCGCTGCGCATTGCGGTTGACCGCATAGCCATTGGCACGCGCGATCTGCAGCACGTGATCGCGCGTCTTGGCGGAAACGAGCGGGCTGTCGTTCAGCACGCGCGAAACGGTCGGCTTGGAGACGTTCGCCAGGCGCGCGATATCGTCCATCGTCAGTGCCTCGCCGGCCGGCGTTTTCCCTGGCCGTGGCGGCGTTTGCGGAAGTTCCATGACGCATGTTCTACGGATCGCTCTCCGCACCGGCAAGCAGCGCCTGCGAGGCGTATTGAAATCGGTTTCACAAATCGATATTGCGCGATCAACCGTGCTGTAGAGACACGCCAAAGGGAGGACGACGATGAGGAAATTACACGATCTTTGCGTGGCACGGGCCGAGGCTGCAGCGCCGGTGCGCCGCATGACCGCCGCGCTCAAGGCATCGCTGCTGCTGGGCGGCGCACTCGTCGGCACCGCGGCGTTCGCGCAGACCACGCCCGTCGATCCGGCCGGGCAGCAGGGCGCCGGCGAGGTGAACGCCACCCAGCCCGCGACGTCCTCGGCCACCGACGACGCGTCGCCGCAGAACGACATCATCGTCACCGGCAACACCTCGGGCAAGCGCACGCTGTTCGACAGCTCGTCCAACGTCACGCTCGCCACCGCTGCGGACATCCTGCGCAAGGCGCCACGCTCGACCGCGGAGACGCTCGAACTGGTGCCGGGCATCTTCGTCGAGGCGACCGCGGGTCCGATCTCGAACAATTATTCGGTCCGCGGCCTGCGCGGCGGCGCGCAGACCTTCATCACGCTCGAGGAGGACGGCATGCCGATCCTCTACGGCGGCGGCGGCGCGGACTTCTACTTCCAGCAGGACATCACGACCGCCCGTCTCGAAGCGGTCGAGGGCGGCACGTCGGGCGTGCTCGCCCCCAACGGCGCCGGCGCGACGATCAACTTCATCTCGCTGAAACCCAGCTACGACAAGGCGGTTGCCTCGGCCCGCTTCACCGGCGCGACCTATGGCGACCTGCGCGCCGACGGCTATTTCTCCGCGCCGATCACCGACAGCCTGGCGTTCAGCGTGGGCGGGTACATCCAGTCGCAAAAGGGCGTTCGCAGCACGCCGTTCTCGTTCAACGGCTACAACTTCAAGGCGATTCTCGAAAAGAAGTTCGATGACGGCGGTACGATCCGACTGACCTACAAGCGCATCGACCAGAGCAATCCTTATTATGCCGACATGCCGTTCCAGGTGGGCAGCAACGGCGACATCAACAGCATCCGCGGACTGGACCTGAAGACGGGCGACGTCGGCGGCCGTTACTTCTCGCAATTTCTCGTGCCCGACAGCCCTGCCACCGGAAACGCGCTCCGCACCTTCAGCTCCAATCTGGGCATCAAGGTAAAGGCGAACACCTATCGGATCGACATCGACAAGCCGGTGTCGCAGGCGGTCAGCCTGTTCGCGCACCTGCGCTATCTCGACGGCTCCTATGATTTCAACGGCATCTTCCCCGGATCGGGTGCCGGCACGGCAGGGCTGACATCGGCGGTCAACTATCTCAATCCCAACACCTCGCCGCTGGCGTCGGTGTCGGTCGGCGGCGTGCCCTATTTCTCGGCGGCGGCGGCGGTCTTCCCAAGCGCGACGCAATATGGCCTGCGCGACATCCGCACCGGGGCCGTGATCCCGGCGAGCGCGACCGGAACGCTCAACGGGCTGAACGGCAACGGCCTGCTCCAGCAGACCGTGCTCAATCACCAATATCTCTCGACCAAGGATTTCGGCGCCAATTTTGGCGGCAAATGGGATGTGACGAGCGGCGCGATCAACAACTCGCTGACCGTCGGCGGCATGTACTACAACGTCCGCCGCAACAACGACCAGTCCGCGACCGCGACCGTCATCAACGACGTGACGAACAACTCGCACGTCTACGACCTGGTCGCGCTGAACGGCCAGAATCAAGTGCTGGGCTCGCTGACCAACAACGGCGTGGTCAACTATGGCAATTGGGGTCAGGGCCTGTTCCACGACGAGGTGAACTCGATCGCGGGCTATTTCAACGACGAGCTTCGCGTCGGCGACAATCTGCACATCGATTTCGGCGCGCGCTACGAGCATGAGCATGTCGGCGTGCACATCGGCAACACCGCACTGGTGAACGCCGCGGTGCCGGTCGGAACGCCGGGTATCGTGCGCGACGTCGGCAGCACGTTCGACGGCACCTACAGCTACCAGGCCGCCAGCTACAACAAGCTCGCCTATACCGGCGGCATCAACTACACGCTCACGCGGCATTTCTCGGTCTATGTCCGCGGTGCTTATGGTTTCCAGACGAACGGCGGCGACACCGGCGGGACTCACAAGCCGACCGCACTCACGCTGTACGAGGGCGGCGTGCGCTACAATTCGGCGCTGCTCAACGCCTCGGTGATCGGCTTCCGCACCGAAATCAACGATCTGTCGTACCAGATCATCAATCCCAACAACCCCGCGATCTCGACCAATGCGGTGGCGAACAGCCGGACGAACGGCGTACAGGTCGATGCCGACATCAAGCCGGTGTCGTTCTTCAGCCTGAACGTGATCGGCGTGTATCAGGATCCGAAGCTCACCAATCTGGTGTTCGACGCGCCGATCGCCGGCACCTATGACGGCAACACGCCCGAGCGCACGCCCAAGAAGCTGCTGACGGTGACGCCATCGTTCATCCTGCCGAACGGGTTGGGCGAGATCTATGGCCGGTGGAAATATATCGGCAAGATCTTCGCCGATGCCGGCAACGGCATCTCGCTGCCCGATTACAGCGTGTTCTCGGTCGGCGCGAATTTCAACCTGACCTCGCGCGTCGGGATCAACGTCAGCGTCGACAACCTGACCGACACCAAGGGCTTTACCGAGGGCAATCCGCGCCAGGGGCAGACGCAGTCGATCGTCGGCGGCTATTTCTACGGTCGCGCGATCTATGGCCGCAACGCGGTCGTCAGCGCGACCATCAAGCTGTAAAACCCGGACGGTGGCCGGATCGAGCCCGGCCATCGTCCGTCGACAGACCCTGTCCGCCGAGGAGAATCGATGCGCGCCCATATCGTTTGCGGGGGATTGTCGGCTCTCCTGCTCTGCGTGGTGGCACCGGCCGCGGTGCCGGCCGCCGCGCCGTTCGCGTTTCAGGAGGGGCTGAACCTCAACAGCTTCGTCCGGTCGGGCGATGTCGCGGCGCATGTCGTGCTGCGGTCCGGCGATCATCCGCGTGTGATCGTCGCCTTTCCCGCGGGGAACAGCGGCGTGGGGCTCTGGTTTGACGGGGTGCGCGGTGCACCCGCCTGGACGATGCCCGCGCCCGCCCGGCCCGTAAGCGAACGCGACGCGCGCGGCCGGCCGCTGAACGGCGTGACGTTCCGCGCCGACATCGCCGCCGCCCGGCTCGTCCCCAAACAGGCGGTGCTCTCCAGCATCCGCGTGCTGCGCGATTACCAGGCGCTCGGCACCTCGCCCGCCGAAGTGCTGACCGATCCGATGACGGGCGCGGACACGATCAGCTGGTCGCGCGACCGGCTCGATGGCGCGGCGGGCTATCGCCTCGTCGTCAAGATACTGCATGGCCGTATCGTCGGCGGTGCGATCGAAGCGGCGGCGGATGGCCGTATCGGCCTGGAGATCACCGCGCTCACCGGCGAGCCGCCGCTGACGCCCCTCGCCGAAGCCGATCTGCTCGGCCCCGCCGCCAACGCCGATCCGGCCGCGCGCCGGGCGCTCGCCTTCCTCAGCTATCGCGAGAAGTTCCTGGCGGGATCCTGGCGGTTCGACACCTATTTCGGTCGCGACACGCTGATGTCGGTCCGACTGCTGATGCCCGCGCTGCAACCGGCGGCAGTCGAGACGGGGCTGCGCTCCGTTCTCGAGCGGCTGTCGCCCACGGGCCAGGTCGCGCATGAAGAGGATATCGGCGAGTTCGCCATTCTCGATCACCGCAAGCGCGGCGAGCCCACCTCGGCCAAGCCCGTGTACGATTACCGGATGATCGACGGCGACTTCCTCCTCGCGCCAGTCGCGCGCGCATGGCTGCTCGACGATCCGCGCGGACGGCAGCGGGCGGCCGCGTTCCTGCGAGAGTCCGGCGCCGGGGCCGCGCTGGTGCGCAACCTGCGCTTCGTCGCGACGCGAACCGCCGCGTTTGCCGGGGCACCCGTCGCCGCCAACCTGATCGGGCTCAAGCCCGGCATGGATGCGGGGGAATGGCGCGACAGCAACGACGGCCTGGGCGGCGGCCGATATCCCTATGACGTCAACGCGATCCTCGCCCCCGCGGCGCTCGATGCGGCGGCCGCGCTGTACGAGGCGGGGCTGCTCGCACCCTATGTCTCGCCCGCCGACCGACCGGCGTTCGCCGGCCTGGTCGCGCGTGCCGCCGCCTGGCGCGCCCAGGCCGCCCCGATGTTCGCGGTGACCATCCCCGCCGATCAGGCACGGCAGGCGGTTGCGGCCTATGCCGCCAAGGCCGGCGTGCCCGCAGCGGACGCACTGCGCGCGCTGAACGGGCAGCCCGTCCGTTTCAACGCGATCGCGCTCGACGCCGCCGGCCGGCCCATCCCGATCGAGCATTCGGACGAAGGTTTCGCGCTCCTGTTCGGCCGTCCCGATGCGGCCGCGCTCGACACCGCTGCCGCCACGCTCGGGCGCCCCTTTCCCGCCGGGCTGCTCACCGGCGCCGGGCTGCTCGTCGCCAACCCCGTATTCGCAAACCCGGCGCTCCAGGCGAAGTTCGGGCCCGGCGCCTATCACGGCACGGTGATCTGGTCGTGGCATCAGGCGCTTGCCGCCGCCGGGCTGGCGCGTCAGCTCGCGCGCAACGATCTCGCCCCGGAAACGCGCACCGCACTGCGCACCACGCAGGCCTGTCTCTGGCGCGCAATCGCGGCAACGCGCAGCGTTCAGAGTTCCGAACTCTGGTCGTGGCGGTTCGACGCCGGGCGCTACCGCATCGCCCCGTTCGGCGCGAGTGGGCAGGATGCGGACGAATCGAACGCGGCGCAGCTCTGGAGCACCGTCTATCTCGCGCTGCGGGCGCCGGCCGCCGATCCCACGGCGGATTGCCCGGGAACGTGAGCACGGCCGGCGTCCGCGAGGTCGTCATCCTGGGCGGCGGCACCGCCGGATGGATGACGGCCGCGGCGCTGGTGCGCGCGCTCGAAGGATCGGGGCGCCGCGTGACGCTCGTGGAGTCCGACGCGATCGGCACCGTGGGCGTCGGCGAAGCGACGATCCCGACGATCCACTGGTTCAACCAGATCGTCGGGCTGGACGAGGCGGAGTTCCTCCGCGAGACCAAGGCGACCTACAAGCTCGGCATCGAATTCGCCGGCTGGAACGGCCCGGGCAGCGCCTATTTCCACCCGTTCGGCACCTTCGGGCCGCCGGGCGACGGCGTGATGTTCCTCCACCGGCTGATCCGCGGGCGGCTGGACGGGCTCGACATCGCCACCGAAGACGTGTCGCTCACCGCCCGTGCGGCGCGGACCGCCCGCTTCGCCAAGCCCGTCGCCGATCCGCGTTCGCTGCTGTCGACCCTGGGTTACGCCTATCATTTCGATGCCGGTCTCTACGCGCGTTACCTGCGCCGCCACGCCGAGGCGCGCGGGGTGACGCGGATCGAGGGCAAGGTCGCCACGGTCGAGCAGCATCCCGAAACCGGTTGCATCACCGCGCTGACGACCGAGGCCGGTGCGCGGATCGCCGGCGACCTGTTCATCGATTGCTCGGGTTTTCGCGGGCTGCTGATCGAGGAGACGCTGGGCGCCGGTTATGACGACTGGTCGCAATGGCTGCCCTGCGACCGCGCCTGGGCGGCGCCCGGCGCGGCCGAGGCCGCGGTGATCCCCTATACCCGCGCGACCGCAGCGGAGGCCGGATGGCGCTGGCGCATTCCGCTCCAGCACCGTACCGGCAACGGCTATGTCTTCGCCAGCCGTTTCCAGGACGAGGACGCCGCGCGGGCCTCGCTGCTGGCGGCGCTGCCCACGCCGCCGCTCGCCGATCCGCGGTTGATCCGTTTCACGCCCGGCCGCCGCCGCCGGGCCTGGGTGAAGAATGTCGTGGCAATTGGTCTGTCGAGCGGGTTCCTCGAGCCGCTCGAATCGACCAGCATCCACCTGATCCAGAGCGGCATCGCCAAGCTGCTCGCGCTCTTCCCACGAAACGGCGACGATGCGCTGCTGGCCGAACAATATGACCGCGTGCTCGCGCAGGAGATGCGCGATATCCGGGATTTCCTGATCCTGCATTACCGGCAGACTGCCGGGCGCGGCGAACCGCTGTGGCGCTATTGCCGCGCGATGCCGATCCCGGAGACGCTCGCCTACCGGATCGATCAGTTCCGGCGATCGGGACGGATCATGCTGTCGAGCGACGACCTGTTCCGCGACGCGAGCTGGTTCGCCGTGCTGGATGGCCAAGGCGTGGTGCCCACCGATTACAACCCGATGATCGAAGCGGCGGGCGCGGAGGACAATCGCGGCTACCTGAACGCGCTACGCAAAGCGATCGCGGACGCCTGCGCGAAATTGCCGACGCTGGCCTCGCAGTCCGGCTGACCCAGCAGGCGCCGTCGGTAGCGGTCACGCAGCCCGGCCCAAAGCATCGCCAGATAAGGAAAAGCCCCGCCATCCCAGTGCGATGGCGGGGCTTTTGGTGGGCGTGGCAAGGATTGAACTTGCGACCCCTGCGATGTCAACACAGTGCTCTACCACTGAGCTACACGCCCGTGAGGAAGCGGCGTCTAGCGGGGGTTTCCCGCCAGCGCAAGCGGTTCAGTTGCGGCTCGTCGCCGAACCGGGCTCGAACAGCCGGTCCACCTCCATGACGAGGTCGCGCAGGTGGAAGGGTTTGGAGAGGACGCGGGCGTTGGGCATCGCGCGGCCCGCCTTCAGCG
Source organism: Sphingomonas sp. CROZ-RG-20F-R02-07 (assembly GCF_022662335.1). Taxonomy (GTDB): domain Bacteria; phylum Pseudomonadota; class Alphaproteobacteria; order Sphingomonadales; family Sphingomonadaceae; genus Sphingomonas. The sequence continues at coordinate 35,238 of NZ_JAKNQJ010000011.1, forward strand.
TCACCGCGGCGAACCCGGTGATGAACATGACGCGCAGGTTCGGGCGCATCTCGCCCGCACGCTGCGCCAGTTCGATTCCGTCCATCTCGGGCATCACGATATCGGTGAGCAGCAGGTCGAAGGTCTCGGCTTCGAGCAGCGGGATCGCCGCGGTGCCGCGGTCCACCGCGCGAACGGCATAGCCCGATCGCTCCAGCGCGCGCGTCAGATATTCGCGCATGACCTGGTCGTCCTCGGCCAGCAGGATTCGGTACATGGATCGCCCCTTGGATGAAGCCCGGTCGATACCGCGCAGGGTGTTAAAAGTCTGTTCGAAAACGCGCATCGGGCGCACTTGTCGGGCGATAGGCCGCATGGACGCGCCCCGGGGACATTGCAGCGGCCCACACGTGCGCCTAGCCTGACGCCGGATGGCATCGTTCGCGCATTTCGGCCCCTGGCCCCCTGCGAGCCCCGTCATCCTGTCCGTGCCGCATGCCGGGCGCGATTACCCGCAGGCGTTGCGATCGGCGTTGCGCGTGCCCCTGGCGGCGCTGTTGCCGCTGGAGGATCGCTTCGTGGATCGGGTCGCGAGCGCAGCGCGGGGGTTGCGCACGATGCTGGTGCAGACCGCACCCCGCGCCTGGATCGATCTCAACCGCAGCGAGGACGAACGCGATCCGCGCGTGGACGAGGGCGCGCGGCCGACCGCGCTGCCGATCGCCTCGCCCAAGCTGCGCAGCGGTCTGGGCCTGGTGCCGCGCCGCGCGAGCGGCACCGCGGAATTGTGGCGCCGGCGGTTCACCGAAGCCGAGATCGCGGCGCGCATCGCGGAGGATCACCGCCCCTATCACGCCGCGCTCACGCGGGCGCTGGCGGCGGCGCACACGCGGTTCGGCGTGGCGGTGCTGCTCGACGTGCATTCGATGCCGCCGCTGGGCGGGGCGAGCCCCCCGCGGATCGTCATCGGCGATCGCTTCGGCCGGTCGGCGGCGTCGCGCTTCGTCGCCCGGATCGAGGCGGAGGCGGCGAACGCCGACATCCCCGCCGCTCTCAACAGCCCCTATGCCGGCGCGCATATCCTCGACATGCACGGCCGGCCCGCGGACGGCATCCATGCGGTGCAACTGGAGATCGACCGGTCGTCCTATCTGGGCGCGCGACTCGACCAGCCCGGCCCCGGTCTGCCGGCCACCGTCGCGCTGCTGGCCCGGATCATCGCCGCGCTGGAGGACGAGGCCCTGGCGCCGCTCGCCCAGGCGGCGGAATAGCGCGCCCTTCAGCCCCCTGCGCTTGCGGACCGCGAAAGATCGTAGGACTTAAAAAAACCGCCCCGCGCATGAAGCGCGAGGCGGCCAAGGTTCAGGGAGGAGACACGCTGAAAGCGCGTCATACGGCGGCGCGAAAGGGGGGGACACGTCGCCGTACGAGTGGGATATAGGCCCCCTTTTTCGGGGTTCAACCCGAAAATGGGGGCCTGTCGCTTTTTTCAGGAAAGCCGCATCAGAACGACAGTTGCGGCTGCGGCTGCTTGCCGAGCATCGTCTGGCGCGCGAAGATCTCGCGCATCAGCGCCAGCGAGAAGAGATGCGCATAGACGAGGGGCAGCAGCCCCGACTGGGTGATCTTGCGGAGCTGATCGCCGCGCAGCGCCATCAGCTTTTCCTCGTTCACCATCTGGAACCCGCGATAGAGGAAGGGCTGTGCCGCACCGTCGGGCTGGATCGTCACCTCGCCCTCCATCAGCAGATCCAGATCGCGCAGCTCCTTCATGAAGTTCTGCGTGCGCGCGCCGGCCTGTTCGAAGGTTTCGTTGAAGGCGAGGATATCCTTGGTCACCTGGCTCGGCTGGCCATCCTCGAACAGCGGCTGGCCGTCCTCGAACGCGCCGATCGTGTCGGTGGTCGGATCGAAGCACAGCGACAGTTCCTGCGCATCGGGGCGCAGGCGTGCGAGCATATAGGGATAGCGCCGGATATAGGCGGGGATGTAGAGATTTTCCTCGGACAGCTTGCCCTCGTCGTCGACGAAGACGTTGACGCCCTCGTTCAGCCCCATCAGCGCGAGCGGGATGGCATCGTCGCCCACCGAGAACACGATCGGCATGTGCCGCTGGACGAGCTGGAACTCGTCGGTCGTGATCGGCACCGCGTGCTGGCCGACCAGGAAGGGCGCGGTCGGCTGGGCGCGGATGCGCCAGTCGGCATGGGTTTCGCTCGAAAGCGGCTCCAGGCCGTTGTAGAAAAGCGGAAGCTGAGCGGCGCTGGCCATGGGATCTCCAATCGGGTTGCCGACGGTGTTCGCTCCCGCCGATTGGGAGGGCGCTCTATGGCGTAGGCGCGGCCCGTGCAAGCACGGGCGCGACGAGCTTGCCCGGATTGAGGAGGCCCTGCGGATCGAACGCGGCCTTCACCGCGCGCAACGCGGCCATCCGCGCCGGCGACGACAGCCGCGCGAGTTCGCCCAGCTTCATCTGCCCGATGCCGTGTTCGGCGGAGATCGATCCGCCCGCCGCCACGACGAGATCGTGCACGAAGCGGGTGATGCCCGGCGCATCCTCGGCATACCAGCGGACGGGATCGACGCCGGCCGGCGCGCGGACGTGGAAGTGCACGTTGCCGTCGCCCAGGTGACCGAAGCCGCTGGCATGCGTGCCGGGAAAACGGGCATCGCACGCGCTGGCGGCATCGATCATGAAATCGGGCATCGCCTCCACCGGTACGGAAATGTCGTGCTGGACGGCGGGCCCCTGCGCGCGCTCCGCATCCGACAGCGAATCGCGCAGCCGCCAGAAGGCCTGCGCCTGCGCCTCGCTCGCCGCAACGATCGCGTCGGCGGCATTGCCGGCCTCCAGCGCCTCGCCCAGCAGCGTCTCGAGCAGCTGGGCGGGATCGCCCTGCCCCTCGCCCGCGGTCGCCTCGATCAGCACGTGCCAGGGATGGCGCCCCGCGAGCGGCGGCTGCGCCGACAGATGCGCCAGCGCCGCGCGCAGCGATTCCTCGGGCAACAACTCGAAACTTTCCAGTGCGTCGGTCCGCGCCTCCAGCCGGCGCAGCAAGGCGAGTGCGGCATGCGGACTGGCGACGCCAGCCCAACCGACGGCGCGCGCCGCGACCGCGGGCACGATCCGCAGCGTGGCGGCGGTGACGATGCCCAGCGTCCCCTCCGCCCCCACCAGGAGCTGCGTGAGGTCATAGCCGCGATTGTCCTTGCGCAGCGCCGCCAGCCCGTCGTGCACCGATCCATCGGGCAGCACCGCCTCCACGCCGGCCACCAACCCGCGCATCGTACCGAAGCGCAGCACCTGCGTTCCGCCCGCATTGGTCGAGACGAGGCCACCGATCGTCGCGGTTCCCCGCGCGCCGAGCGTGAGCGGGAAACGGCGCCCCGCCGCCAGCGCGGCATCGTTCAGGTCCGACAGGATCACGCCCGCTTCCGCCACCGCCAGGCCGCTTGCCGGATCGAGGCGGCGGATGCGGTTCATCCGCCGCAGCGACAGGATCAGCGCCGATCCGTCGGGAGGCGGGGTCGCGCCGCCCACCATCGAACTGTTGCCACCCTGCGGCACCAGCGCCACGCCGTGATGCGCCGCCGCCGCGACGATCGCCGCCACCTCCGCGGTCGATTCCGGCGCGAGCAAGGCGGGCGCGGCACCGCGGAAACGCTTGCGCCAGTCGACCAGCCAGGGTGCGATCGCGTCCGGATCGGTGACGATCGACCGGGGCGACAGCCGAGGCGCGAGATCCTCGATCATGGCGGCCTGATCCCGGTTCATGACGCGGGCGCTACGCCCAATTCATCGGACGTTCAATGATTTCGCCTAACCAGCGGGTATCGACATGCCGCAGTCCGCGATTCCCTCTTTGCTTGCGCTGCTCGCCGCCACCACGGCCGCGGATTCGCGCATGCCGCAGCCGCCGCCCCAGCCCGGCCTCCGCATCCAGCAGATGACCATCCACGAACGGATCATCATCCGGGTGCCGCGCGTCGATGCGGGGGCGCCCTACACCCCCGTCCCACTCGCCGCCTGGAAGGAGAAGAAGGGGCCGAAATGCCTGATACCCGGCCATTTCGCGGGCGCGATGATCTCGGGGCCGGGGATCGTGGACATCATGCTCGACGACGGCCGCCGGATGCGCGCGAAGCTCGACCGCGATTGCCGGCCGCTCGATTACTATCCCGGCTTCTACATCAAGCCCGGTATCGACGGGCAGGTGTGCGCCGATCGTGACAGCATCCGCGTGCGATCGGGCGCAAGCTGCGGAATCGACAGCTTCAAGCTGCTGAAAGCGAAGCGCTGAGCGGCATCCCCGTCCTCTTTCCTTGACATTTCGCCCCAAATCCGCGAGCCGACGGCGGTTGGCGGATGCGCATGTGCTCCTGCCGCGTGGCCTTCCCGGCCCATTGCCTCGGATGCTTGCATGACCTTTGCCGATCTCGGCCTTTCCGACGAACTGCTGAAGGCGGTGAACGATTCCGGCTATACGGAGCCGACGCCGATCCAGGCGGCCGCGATCCCGCCGGTGCTGATGATGAAGGACATCATCGGCATCGCGCAGACGGGCACCGGCAAGACCGCGAGCTTCGTGCTGCCGATGATCGACATTCTGGCGCATGGCCGCAGCCGCGCACGGATGCCGCGCAGCCTGATCCTCGAGCCGACGCGGGAACTCGCCGCGCAGGTGGCCGAGAATTTCGAGAAATACGGCAAGAACCACAAGCTTTCGATGGCGCTGCTGATCGGCGGCGTGTCGATGGGCGACCAGCTCGCCGCGCTAGAAAAGGGCGTCGACGTGCTGATCGCGACGCCCGGGCGGCTGATGGACCTGTTCGGGCGTGGCAAGATCCTGCTCAACGGCTGCTCGCTTCTGGTGATCGACGAGGCGGACCGGATGCTCGACATGGGGTTCATCCCCGATATCGAGGAGATCTGCACCAAGCTGCCCAAGCAGCGCCAGACCTTGCTGTTTTCGGCGACGATGCCGGCACCGATCAAGAAGCTGGCCGACAAGTTCCTCGACAATCCGAAGCGGATCGAGGTGGCGCGCCCTGCCTCCACCAACACCAACATCACCCAGTATCTCGTCCCCGTCGCCTCGCAATCCGCCAAGCGCGAGACGCTGCGCCGCATCCTGGCGCAGGAGGAGGTGACCAACGCGATCATCTTCTGCAACCGCAAGACGACGGTGCGCGAGCTGAACAAGGTGCTGAAACAGGCCGGCCTGAAATCGGGCGAGATCCATGGCGACATGGAACAGCGCGAGCGGCTCGCCGAACTGGAATTGTTCAAGACCGGGGCCGTGAACGTGCTCGTCGCCTCCGACGTCGCCGCGCGCGGGCTGGACATCAAGGGCGTGAGCACCGTCTTCAACTATGACGCGCCGTGGCATCCGGACGATTATGTCCACCGCATCGGCCGCACCGGCCGCGCGGGCGCCACCGGCACCGCCTATACCTTCGTCACGCCCGAGGATGCCGAGAACATCCAGAATATCGAGAAGCTGACCGGCCAGACGATCCAGCGGCTCGAAACGCCGAAGACCGCCGACGCCGCGGCCCCGGCCGAGGAAGTCCGCGCCCCCCGCCGCGAACGCAGCCGCCCCCTTCGCGAGAGCGAGGCACCGCAGACCGAGGCATTCCAGGCCGAGGCCGCGCCAGCACCCGAGCCACACGCCGAGCGCGCCCGCGCCGCGCGTCCTTCGCGCAGCGATCGCCCCACCCAGGCGGAGCCACGCGTCGAAAAGCCGCGCAAGGATCCGGCGCGCCGCACGAACCGCAACGACACCCGCGACGATGGTCCGGACGAGGGTTGGAACGGCCCCATCCCAGAATTCCTGCGTGCCGTGATAGGCGGTTGATCTTGCCATCGGCGACACGGGCTGGTGAATGATCGCGACGGCCCCGACCTTTCCAGGAGAATCCCGATGATCCGCGCCCTGACCCTCGGCCTCGCCGCCGCCGCGCTTGCCGTTTCCGCGGCGGACGCGCGCACCGTGGCCGCTCCGCATGTCGCCGCTCAGAATTTCGAGCAGCTGAGCAAGCCGCTCCCGTTGCCGTATAACGAGGGCGCGAACGCCGATGCCGGCGTCGCCGCCGCCAAGGCGCGCGCGCTGCGGGGGCACAAGCGCCTGCTGATCGATCTCGGCGGCAATTGGTGCCTCGACTGCCGGCTGCTGGCGGGCACGATGGAGTTGCCCGAGCTGCGCGCGTTCGTGGCGAAACATTATGAGGTGGTCACGGTGGATATCGGCCGGTTCGACAAGAACGGCCAGGTGCCCGCCGCCTACGGCATCACCGGCCGGCTGAAGGGCGTGCCCGCGGTGCTGATCGTCGATCCGCGTACCAACCGGCTGGTCAATGCCGGCCACGAAACCGCGCTCGCCGATGCGCGTTCGCTGTCGCCCCAGGCGCTGGCGGACTGGCTGGCGCAATGGGCGGCGTGATCCGCCCCGCCGCTCGCCCCGCACCCGCGGGATTGGCGGCCAGGCCGGACGGCGATCAGACCGCCGCCGGCATCAAGGCATCGTCCATCGCCGCGGCTCGCGCATAAGCCGGCCGCGCCGTCAGCCGATCGGCATAGGCGACCAGCGCCTCGCGCTTTGGCAAGCTGCCGAACTGCATCCCCCAGATCGCCTGCGCCCCCACATAGACGTCGGCCGCGGTGAAACGCGCGCCGGCGATGTAATCGCGCGCGCTCACCGCCTGCTCGAACACGCCGACCATCCGATCATACGTGCCGTAACCCGCCATCCGCTGCTGCTGCTCGGTCGGCACGACCCCGAGCGACCGGTTCGTCACCGCCGCCTCGATCGGACCCGCGGCGAAAAACAGCCAACGATAATAATCCGCGCGCTCGTCGGCGGTGGGCGCCAGGCCCGCCTCGGGAAAGGTCTCGGCCAGATAGACGCAGATCGCGGCGCCCTCGGTCACCACCTTGCCGTCATGGACGATGGCGGGCACCTTGCCCATCGGGTTGATCGCGAGATAATCGGGCGCCTTCATGCTGTCGGCATAGCCGAGCATCACCACATCGTACGGCGCGCCGACCTCCTCGAGCATCCAGCGCGCGATCCGACCGCGCGACATCGGGTTGGTGTAGAGCGTGAGCATCAGACCAGCGCCCGGTCGAACAGCGCCAGCATCCGGCCCCAGGCCCGATCGGCCTGCGCCGCATCGTACACATGGCTGTCAGGCGGGCACCAGCCGTGCATCGTGCCGGCATAGACCTCGACCTCGGCGGGCCGCCCGGCATCGGCGAAGGCGGTGCGCAGCACGTCCTTGTCGGTCGGCGCGCGGGCGTCGTCATTGGCGGCGATCGCGATCAGATAGGCGGCCCTGGTCTGCGGGATCAGCCGGTGCGGGCTGTCCGGCTTGTCGGTGACGAGGCCGCCGCCATGGAACGTCGCGCCCGCGCGGATCCGGCCGGGAATCGCCGCGGCGGTGCGCACCACCATCGGGCCGCCCATGCAATAGCCGGTGGTCGCCAGCCCGCGCCGCGTATCCACCTCCGGCTGTTTATCGAGAAAGCCAGTGAAGGCGATCGCGTCGCGCACCGTGCCCCCGGGGCTCAGCGCCTGCACGAACGGCATGATCTTCGCGCGCACCTCGGGCTGGTCGTAGGATCCGCCGGGCGCGAGGAACGGCGCTTTGGTCGACCGGTAGAACTGGTTGACCACCAGCACGGCATAGCCCGATTGCGCGAGCCGGTCCGCCATCTGCCGGAACGCGGGGCGGAGGCCCATGATGTCGGGCCAGATCAGCACGCCGGGATGACGGCCGCCGGCGGGCGAGACGAAATAGGCGTCGGCGGCGCCGTCGGGCGTGGCGATCCTCACGTCGCGCCCCGCCACCGGCTTCGCATCGGCGGGCACGGGCAGCAGCATCGCCAGCCCCGCCGCGCCCGTCATCGCCGCGAAGGTGCGGCGGGACACGTCACCCAGCGCCGTGGCATTATCCTGGACGGTATGTTCGTCGCACATGCGGCTCTCCTGCGAATCATCGTTCGCAGCAGGCTAGGCCCGATCGTGGACCGGGCCAACCATCCGTCGCACCGTGCGGGGCGCGCGCGGCGATCAATAGCGCTTGAACGGATCCTCGAACACCGTCTTCACCGGCAACACCCCGCCCTCGGCCACGAATTGCGCGTCCGCAGCGGCCTGGGTGCGCTCGGCGCGGAGCTGCTCGATCAGCGCCTCGCGGTCGCCCTCGAGCCGCGTGTCGGTCGGCGCCTCGATGCCCGCCGCCTTCGCCGCCTTCGCCACCGCGGCGTCGAGCTCGCGCTGCGTCGTCAGGCCCAGCGTCACCGGATCCTTGGGGGTGATGTTGGCAATGTTCCAGTGGCTGCGATCGCGGATCGCGGCGATCGTCGTGCGCGTCGTGCCGATCAGCAGGCCGATCGCGCCGTCGGTGATCTCGGGATGGTTGCGGATGATCCACGCGATGCCGTCCGGCTTGTCCTGCCGCTTGGAGACGGGCGTGTAGCGCGGCCCCTTGGTGCGGCGGACCTGCTCGGGGCCCTTCAGCATCTTCAGGCGATAGTTCGGATCGGCCGAGCCCTTGTCGATCTCCTCCTGCGTCACCTCGTGCGCGCGGATCGGATCGCGGCCGGTCAGCTTGGTCGCCGCGGTATCGTCGGCGATCGCCTGCACCTCGAGAATGTGCAGCCCGCAGAATTCGGCGATCTGCTCGAAGCTGAGCGCGGTATTGTCGACCATCCAGGAGGCGGTCGCATGGGGCATGAGCGGCTGGGCCACGGGCGAAACTCCCTAAAAACAGAAAGGGCCGCCCCTCTCGGAGCGGCCGTGCATGGCACCGGACTTAGTGCGTAGGGGGTGGAAGGGCAAGCGGGGTGATGGAGGCGGTGACGACAGCCGTTATTGCCGCGCGCGCCGCCATCCGGGCAGCCCCCACCGTCATCCCCGCGAAATCGGGGATCCCGCTTCTTCGGCTCCGCCGTTGATGACGGCAAACAGGTCGCGCCATTCGGGATTGGCTTTCTCGATCAACGCGATCTTCCATGCACGCCGCCACTTCTTCATCGCCTTTTCCCGCATGATCGCGTCGGTGATGCGCTCCGCCCGTTTGGCGGAGACGAGCCGCGTCAGATCATAGCGGCGGCAAAAATTCCGAGCCGGTTCGCGTGCCGTGCTGAAACGCCCGCCCACCATGTGGGCCGTCACGCCGATATAGATCGTGCCCGGATAGCGATCCGACATCATGTACGCCCAGCCTTCGCGCATCGCCGATCTCCAAGGGGCAGCGTCATCCCCGCCTTCGCGGGAATGACGCACGAAGGGCTTACTCCATCGTCAGCACGATCTTGCCGACATGATCGCCCGCCTCCATCCGGCGGTGCGCGTCGGCCGCATCGGCCATCGCGAAGGTGCGATCGATCGCGGGCCTGATCCGCCCCGCCTCGACATGCGGCCAGACGGTGCGCGCCAGTTCGTCCGCCACCAACGCCTTGAACCCGGCGTCGCGCGCGCGGAGCGTCGAGCCGGTGAGGGTGAGGCGCCGGCGCATGATCTCGAACAGCGGCACGGTGGCGCTCGCGCCGGCCTGCACCGCGATCGAGACGTGGCGGCCATCGTCCGCCAGGCATTCGAGATTGCGCGGCACGTAATCGCCGCCGACCATGTCGAGGACCGCCGCCACGCCCTTGCCTTCGGTGATCGCCTTGACCCGCGCGACGAAATCCTCCGCCTTGTAATCGATCGCGTGGGTGGCGCCGAGCGCGAGGACGGCAGCGCATTTGTCGGACGATCCGCACGTCACGACGATGGCGATACCGAAGGCGTTGCACAGCGCGATCGCCATCGTCCCGATCCCGCTGGTACCGCCATGCACCAGCACCGTGTCGCCCTCGGTCGCATAGGCGCGCTCGAACAAATTGGTCCACACCGTGAACAGCGTCTCCGGCATGGCGGCAGCCTCCACCATCGACAGCGCCTCGGGCACCGGCAGGCACTGGCCCCAGGGCGCCACCGCATATTCGGCATAGGCGCCGCCGCCGACCAGCGCGCAGACCGGCTGGCCGAGCGCCACCGCGTCGACGCCCTCGCCCACCGCGACGACGGTGCCGGAGAGTTCGAGGCCGAGGATCGTCGGCGCACCCGGCGGCGGCGGATACAGGCCGCGGCGCTGCAACACCTCGGGCCGGTTGATCCCCGCCGCCGCCACGCGGACGAGCACCTCGCCCGCGCCTGGCCGCGGCACCGGGCGCGTGGCGGGCACCAGCACTTCGGCGCCGCCCGGTGCCTCCGGATCGATCGCCAGCATCGTTTCGGGAATAACGTCCATCGGCCTGGCCCCATTCGCCTCGGAAGATGCGCGTTATTGACAGGGGCTGCGCCGGGGTCAACGTATGGCGGTCATGGAATCGGACGACGCCCCTACCCGGTCGAACGACGCGCTGGCCGCGCTGGTGCGGCAGGATCTGGATCCGCTGTCCCTCGCCGAGCTGGAGGCGCGGATCGCCGCGCTGGAGGGCGAGATCGCGCGGGTTCGGCGAAAGATCGAACACGCCGTTAACCATCGTGCAAGCGCCGACGCGCTATTCCGGTGAGGAACAGCACGGCCCCGCCCCGGTACCACGCCCACGGCGGCGCCAGGGACGATGGTCGCGCGGTTCAAGTGCTTGATGAGGCCGCGCGCAATCCCGACATGGTTGCAAAGGGCCGGCGTCTTCGCGGCCCGATCGGAGTAGACTGATGCCATCCTTTGCCCCCGCGCTGGAAACCACCCTCCACAATGCGCTGAAGGCCGCGTCCTCGCGACGCCACGAATATGCCACGCTGGAGCATCTGCTGCTCGCGCTGATCGACGACGAACACGCCTCCAAGGTGATGCTCGCCTGCAAGGCCGATCTCGGCGAGCTCAAGACCACCGTCGCCCATTATCTCGATACCGAGCTCGACGCGCTGAAGGTCGATGCCGCGACCGACCCGGCGCCCACATCGGGCTTCCAGCGGGTGGTGCAGCGCGCGATCCTGCACGTCCAGTCGTCGGGCCGCGACGAGGTGACGGGCGCCAACGTGCTGGTCGCGCTGTTCAGCGAGCGCGAATCCTATGCCGTCTATTTCCTGCAGCAGCAGGACATGAGCCGCCTCGATGCCGTCAGCTTCATCAGCCACGGCGTCGGCAAGGGCGGTGCCGCGACCGAAGCCTCCAGCCCCAAGGGTGCCGAGGAGGAGAAACCCGCCAAGGGACAGGAGAAGGGCAAGACGGAAAGCGCGCTGAAGCAATTCACCGTCGATCTCAACGAGAAGGCGAAGATCGGCAAGGTGGATCCGCTGATCGGCCGCGGGCCCGAGGTGGATCGCACCATCCAGATCCTGTGCCGCCGCTCGAAGAACAACCCGCTCTATGTGGGCGATCCGGGCGTGGGCAAGACCGCGATCGCGGAAGGGCTCGCGCGCAAGATCGTCGAGGGCGAGGTGCCCGACGTGTTGTTGGAAGCGGTGATCTATTCGCTCGACATGGGCGCGCTGCTCGCCGGTACGCGCTATCGCGGCGATTTCGAGGAGCGGCTGAAGGCGGTCGTCAACGAACTCGAGAAGCTGCCGCATGCAGTGCTGTTCATCGACGAGATCCACACGGTGATCGGCGCGGGCGCGACGTCGGGCGGGGCGATGGACGCCTCCAACCTGCTGAAGCCCGCACTCTCGGGCGGAACGATCCGCTGCATCGGCTCGACCACCTACAAGGAATTCCGGAACCATTTCGAAAAGGACCGCGCCCTGCTGCGCCGGTTCCAGAAGATCGACGTGAACGAGCCGACGATCGAGGATACGATCAAGATCCTGGCCGGATTGCGCAGCGCGTTCGAGGCGCATCATTCGGTCAAATACACGCCCGATGCGATCAAGTCCGCGGTCGAGCTGTCGGCGCGCTACATCAACGACCGTAAGCTGCCCGACAAGGCGATCGACGTGATCGACGAGGTGGGCGCGATGCAGATGCTGGTTCCGCTCGCCAAGCGCAAGAAGACGATCACCACCAAGGAGATCGAACAGGTGATCGCCACGATGGCGCGCATTCCACCGAAATCGGTTTCGTCGGACGACAAGGTGGCGCTCGCCAGCCTGGAGACCGATCTGAAGCGCGTGGTGTTCGGGCAGAATTCGGCGATCGAGAAGCTGTCGTCGGCGATCAAGCTGGCGCGGGCGGGTCTGCGCGAGCCGGAAAAGCCGATCGGCAACTATCTGTTCACCGGCCCGACCGGCGTCGGCAAGACCGAAGTCGCCAAGCAGCTCGCCTCGATCCTGGGGATCCCGCTCCAGCGCTTCGACATGAGTGAATATATGGAGCGGCATTCGGTCAGCCGGCTGATCGGTGCGCCCCCGGGCTATGTCGGCTTCGATCAGGGCGGCTTGCTGACCGATGCGGTCGACCAGAACCCGCACTGCGTCCTCCTGCTCGACGAGATCGAGAAGGCGCATCCGGACCTGTTCAACATCCTGCTCCAGGTGATGGATAACGGCCGCCTGACCGACCAGCACGGCAAGACGGTCGATTTCCGTAACGTCATCCTCATCATGACGACCAACGCGGGCGCATCCGACATGGCCCGCGAGACGGTGGGCTTCGGCCAGTTGACCCGCGAGGGCGAGGACGAGCAGGCGGTGCAGAAGATGTTCACGCCCGAATTCCGCAACCGTCTCGATGCGGTGGTGCCGTTCGGCTATCTTCCGCCCGAAGTGGTGGCGCGGGTGGTCGACAAGTTCATCCTCCAGCTCGAGCTCCAGCTGGCGGATCGTGCCGTCCACATCCAGCTCGACGACGCGTCCAAGGCCTGGCTGACCGAAAAGGGCTATGACAAACTCTACGGCGCCCGCCCGATGGGCCGCTTGATCCAGGAGAAGATCAAGCAGCCGCTCGCCGAGGAGCTGCTGTTCGGCAAGCTCGTCCATGGCGGCGAGGTGACGGTGAGGATGAAGGACGGCGCACTGTCGTTCGCGATCGAGCCGGCGGCACCGAAAAAGCCCAAGAAGAAGGGTGGCAAGGCCGTCACCGTCGAGGCGGAATAACCACCGGCCGCCTCGAAGGCCCTGCAAATCCATCGACCCGGCTGCGCCACCGCCGCAGCCGGGTTTTTCCATGCCGCCGCTATTTACCGAATGTTCGGGGCGTTCGGTATAAGGGCGACCGATGACCTTCGGGCGATGCATCAGGACGGCGGTCGCTGCGGCCATGCTGCTATGCGCGCTGCTCGCCGCGACCGCCGTATCGGCTGCGGTCCGTCGGCCGATTGCGACCTGCGTCCTGCGCGATGCGCCGGGGCTGAACGCCGTCGACCTGCTGCGCACGCCCGGCCGTTTCGACTGCCGCACGCCGCAAAGCCGCTTCGGTGCCGGCGATTTCTGGGTCGTTTCGGAACGGCTGCCGGCGATCGCGTCGTCCGGACTTGGGCTGGACGTCGAGTCGGGCAGCGTGTGGCAGAACCGCACGACGCTATACGTCCTCTATGCCGATGGCGCGCTGCGCCGCACGGGCTTCTCGAGCGCGAGGATCGGCGACCATCTGCTGGTCGGTGCGCTATTCACCACGCCTCTCACGCTGCCGGGCGCCGCGGTGCCGCCGGTGCCGCCGGTGCGCCTGCTGTGGCACATCGAGGGCGCGGCCAATACGCGGGGCATCGTCATCGGCCCCGAACTCTACGATCATCGTTCGCAGGAGAAGCAGCAGGTCTTTCTGGCGGGATTTTACGGCAGCTTCATCGGGCTGGCCATCGCACTGATCGTCTACAATCTCGCCTTGTGGCGCGCACTGCGTCAGCGGTTCCAGCCGGTCTATTGCGCGCTTGTGCTGTGCCTGCTGGGCTATGCGCTCAGTTCCTCGGCGATCCTCGGGCTGCTGTTCCCGGGGCTCGCCAATAATGACCGGATGCGGCTGAACATCGTGCTGCTCGGCGCGTCGGCGGTCTGGATGCTGCTGTTCGCGCGCACCTTCTTCGAGCGTCGGGTGTTCGAAGGACCGATCCGCACGGCCAGCACTGCGGTGATGGTCGCGATCGGGTTCACCTCGGTGTTGATGGCCGCCACCCTACCTTGGCACGCCACCATGGTGGATCGGCTGAACACGCTCGGCTTCTGCGGCTTGATCGCGCTTGTGCCCGCGATCCTCTGGCGCGCCTGGCGGATGCGGAGCCGCTATCTCGTGATGTTCGCGCTCGCCTGGGGGGTGCCGGTCGCCTTCACCGTCCTGCGGATCGCCGAAGCACTGAAGCTCCTCCCCTGGAGTTTCTGGATCGACAATTCGACGGTCGTTGCCATGATGCTGGAAGCGCTGCTCTCCAGCATGGCGATCGCCTATCGGATCAAGCTGCTCAGCCTCGAGCGCGACGAGGCCCGCGAACAGGAAAGTGCTGCCCGGATACTGGCGGACATCGATCCGCTGACCGGCCTGCTCAACCGCCGCGCCTTCTTGGCCCGCGCGATCGAGCGCAAAGGCGAGCAGATGCTGCTGATCGCCGATCTCGATCACTTCAAGGCCGTGAACGAGACGATCGGCCATGACGGCGGCGACGAGGTGTTGCGGATCGTGGCACGCGCGCTGCGCACCGCGGTTCCGGCCGACGCACTGGTGGCGCGGATTGGCGGCGAGGAATTCGCGATCATCGTCGATGCCACAGCGGGGATCGCGGCGTCCGACATATTGGCGGCGCTGCGAACCGAACGCATGCCGTTCGATCTGCGCGTGACCGCGAGCATCGGCACGTGCAACGGCCCGATCACGCGGGAAGCCGATTGGAACACGCTCTACCGCGAGGCCGATCGTGCGCTGTTCGAGGCCAAGTCCGCCGGCCGCGACCGCGCCCGTCGTGCCCGGCGGGCGGCTGCCTGATCCAGGAATCGCCCATGTTGCACAAACTACCAAATGTCCTAGTATAACAGCATGGTATCTCAAGATGTGGTGCGGTCCGGCCATTCGGTCGGGGACGGAAACGGCGTCATCCTGGCCGCGGATGCGAATGTTTGCGATCTGCTCCAGCGTACCGAGATCGAGCTCATCGGAATGAGCTATCTGCAGATCACCCATCCCGACGATCTTCCGGCCAATATCCGCCAGATCGACGCGCTTCCCAGCGGCGCTGCACCGATCACGATCCGCAAACGCTATCTGCGCCGCGACGGCAGCGCCGTGCCGGCCGAGATTTCGGTGTCCCGCCTGGGCAATGGTCCGGGGGTCGACCGGCTGGTCGCGACCGTGAAGTGGCGTGCCGTCGCCGCCGCGACGCCGAGGCCGGATCAGCTGTGGCGAACGGCACGCAAGATCGAGGCGCTCAGCAAGCTGCGCAAGGAGGTCCTCGGGGCCGAGCTGTTCGCCGATCATCCGATGGGCGTTCTGCTGCGCACCTATGTCGCGGAAATGGAGGGCCGCTCGACCACGCCGGAGCAACTCGCGATCGATCTGGGAGCGTCACCGATTCTGGTCGCCCGCTGGGTGACCGCGTTGACCACGCATGGTCTGCTCGATCGTGCCGCCGGCCCCGCTGAGCCGTTCCAGCTCAGCGATTCGGGAATCGCCCGGATCGAACATCTGCTCGCCGTCGCCCGCAGCGCCCCGGTCGATTGAGTTTGGCGCACGTTCGGGCGTGCGCCCGCGTTCGCTTATGATGCCGCTGGCCGCCTTGACCCCCGCCGAGCGCCTGCGCCATAGCGCGGGCATGGAAACGCCGATCGAAGACCTCTCGTTCGAGGATGCGCTGAAGGAACTCGAGCGGATCGTATCGCGGCTGGAAAGCGGCGACGCGACGCTCGACGAGTCGATCCGGCTCTATGAGCGCGGCGATCGGCTCCGCGTCCGCTGCGCCGAGCGGCTCGATGCCGCGCAGGCGCGGATCGAGGCGATCCGCGTCGATGCCGAGGGCAAGGCGGCCGGCACCCGCGCGTTCGCGGCCGGCTGACGCGACCAGATGCCCACCCCCGCCCTTGCCGCGGCGCTTGCCGATGTGTCCACCGAGATCGACCGCCAGTTCGATCTGTTCCTGGCGCTTCCCGACGATCCGCGCCGCGAGCTGTACCGCGCGATGCGCCACGCCGCGATCGGCGGCGGCAAGCGGCTGCGGCCGCTGCTCGTGTTCGCGACCGCCGCGCTGTTCGACGTGGACCGGGCGCATGCCTCGCGGGCCGCAACCGCGATCGAATCGGTCCATGTCTATTCGCTGATCCATGACGATCTGCCCGCGATGGACGATGACGACATGCGCCGCGGCAAGCCCACGGTGCACAAGGCCTTCACCGAGGCGACCGCGATCCTGGCGGGCGACTGCCTCCATGCGCTGGCGTTCGAGATCCTGGCGCATCCCGCGACGCACCCCGATGCGATCGTGCGCGCCGAACTGGTGTTCGACCTCGCGCGCGCGGCGGGCCCCTCGGGCATGGCGGGCGGCCAGATGATGGACATCGAGGCGGAAAAGGCGCGGTTCGACCTGCCGACCGTCACCCGGCTCCAGCAGATGAAGACCGGCGCGCTCATCACCGCCTCGGTCGAGGCGGGTGCGATCCTCGGCCGTGTGCCGGCCGACGCACGCACCGGGCTTCGCGGCTATGCGCATGATCTGGGCCTCGCCTTCCAGATCGCCGACGATCTGCTCGATGCCGAAGGCGACGAGGCCGCGGTCGGCAAGAAGCTGCGCAAGGACGGCGGCGCGGGGAAGGAGACGTTCCTGACGCTGATGGGCGCCGAACGCGCGCGCGCGCAGGCGGCCATGCTGGTCGAACAGGCGGTCGAGCATCTTCACGGCTATGGCGCGGATGCCGATCTGTTGCGCGACATCGCGCATTTCGTCTTCGAGCGCGATCGGTGAACATGCGGGCGGCCAGCGTGCGGGTCGGCGTCTATCCGGGGACGTTCGATCCCGTGACGCTGGGCCATATGGACATCATCCGGCGCGGCGCGAAGCTGGTCGACCGGCTGGTGATCGGGGTGACGACCAATCCGTCCAAATCGCCGATGTTCTCGGTCGAGGAACGGCTGGCCGCGGTCCGGCGCGAAGTCGCCGGGGTCGACGGCGAGATCGCGGTGGTCGCGTTCGATTCGCTGCTGATGGATTTCGCCGAGGCGCAGGGTGCGAAGATCATCGTGCGCGGGCTGCGCGCGGTCGCCGATTTCGAATATGAATATCAGATGGCGGGGATGAATCAGCAGATCAATCCGCGCGTCGAGACGGTGTTCCTGATGGCCGACGTGGCGCTCCAGCCGATCGCCAGCCGGCTGGTGAAGGAAATCGCGATCTATGGCGGCGACATCCGGCGGTTCGTCCCACCGGCGGTCTGCGACGAGGTGGTCGCGCGCGTCGCGGTGATCGGGCGGCGGGGTACGTGACGTTCAGTTTGGCGCAATGCCCGATCTGGTCTAGGTCGCGCGCTTTCCCTCGTTCGAGTATGCTGCCCATGCGTCTCCTCGCCCTGTTCGCGTTCGCCGTCGGCGCGCTTGCCGCCCCCGCCGTCGCGCAGACCACGCCAGCCCCCGCCGCGGCACCCGCGATCGACCCGCAGAACGAGTGGATCCTGGATCTTTCGACCGGCGGCCGCGTCGCCATCCGGCTACGGCCGGACATGGCGCCCAAGATGGTCGAGCGGATCAAGGTGCTCACCCGCCAGCATTTCTACGACGGCCTGACGTTCCACCGCGTGATCGACGGCTTCATGGCGCAGGGCGGCGATCCCAAGGGCGACGGCACCGGCGGCTCGACGCTGCCGAACGTGGCCGCGGAATTCAACACGCTGCCCCATGTCCGCGGCGCGGTGTCGGCCGCGCGCGCCGACGATCCCAACAGCGCGAACAGCCAGTTCTTCATCGTGCTGCTGCCGAAGCTCAACCTCGACAAGAAATACACCGTCTTCGGCCGCGTGACGTCGGGGATGAACTATGTCGACGCGATCGAAAAGGGCGAGCCGCCCGCGAGCCCCAGCCGGATCGTCCACGCCTATATCGCCGCCGACAATCCGCCGGCCTATTCGCCCGCGCCGCCGGCCGCCGCACCGACGCTCGGCTCGCCGGTGACGCTGCCGGGCACGGGGGCCAGCGCCGGGGTGGCCGCGCCGAAGCTCGCGCCCAAAAAGATGGCGCCGGCGAAGAAGTAACCGTCCGGATGGACGTCGGCCTTTTCGATTTCGCCCTGCCGCCCGAATCGATCGCGCTGCGCCCGGCATCGCCGCGCGATTCTGCGCGGATGCTGGTACTGGACGGCACGGCGACGCGCGATGCGCGGGTGACCGATCTGCCCGGCGCGCTGCGCGCGGGCGACCTGCTCGTGTTCAACGACACCCGCGTGATCCCGGCGCAACTCGAAGGGCGCCGCGGCGACGCGCGGGTCGGTGCAACGCTCCACAAGCGCGAAGGGCCACGCCGCTGGCGCGCCTTCGTCCGCAACGCGCGCCGCCTGCGCGACGGCGACACGATCGATTTCGGCGAAGGCGTGACGGCGATCGCCTCGGACCGCGACGACGACGGCAGCCTTGCGCTGGACTTCGCCGGCGAAGAGCCGGTCGAGACGCTCCTGGAGCGCGCCGGCCGCATGCCGCTGCCGCCCTATATCGCCGGCAAGCGCCCGACCGACGCACGCGATCTGGACGATTACCAGACGATGTTCGCCGCCGAGCCTGGCGCGGTCGCGGCACCTACGGCGGCGCTCCATTTCACGCCGGCGCTGATGGCCTCGCTGGAGGCGGCCGGGATCGGTCATGCGACGCTGACGCTGCACGTCGGCGCGGGCACCTTTCTCCCGGTAAAGGGGGAGGATACCGATCAGCATCGCATGCATGCCGAATGGGGCCGGATCGATGCGGCCACCGCCGAACGCCTGAACGCCGTGCGCGCGGCAGGCGGGCGGGTGATCGCGGTCGGCACCACCTCGCTCCGGTTGATCGAGAGTGCATCGGACGCGGCGGGGATTGTCCACCCGTTCGAAGGCGACACCGCGATCTTCATCACGCCCGGCTATCGCTTTCGCGGGATCGACGGGCTGGTGACCAATTTCCACCTGCCGCGCTCGACGCTGTTCATGCTGGTGTCGGCGTTGATGGGGCGGGAGCGGATGCAGGCGGCCTATGCGCATGCGATCCAGACGGGCTACCGCTTCTATTCCTATGGGGATGCATCGCTTCTTCTGCCCTGAGAAGAGCGACGCACCCCGGGAGACAAGGGGAGCCTGACGCTCCCCTGCCCGCTTATTTGCCGCGCAGCGTGTTGAACACCGCGACGCCCAGCGTCCCGACCAGCGCGGCGGTCGTCCACGGCCGATCCTTCGCGAACGCGCGCGCCTTGTCGAGCAGCGGGCCGGGATCGCCGATCGCATCGCGCGCCGCACCCGCCATCTGCTTGGCATCGCCGATCACCTGATCCGCCGTGCCCTTGGCCTGCAGGCTGTCGTCGCCCGTCACCTTGCCGACGGCTTCCTTGACGTTGCCGGTGAGGTTCTGGCCCTGGCCTTCGAGCGTGGTGCTGTTCATCATTCGTCTCCATCGATGGTCACCGGGCTGGTGACGTCCGGGGGCGTAACGATCGGAAACCGATAAGGGTGCGAAGAACCGGGTCAGCCCGGCTCGATATCCTGCCGGGGGACGTGACGCACGATCCACTTCGGATAGCCCTCGGGCGCCAGGACGATGTCCGGAAACGCGATCGGATCGTCGCCGGTCTCGATCCAGCCCGCCCCCAGGCAATGCCCGCACGCCTCGCGGCGGCAGCGAAAGCTCACCAGATCGATCTCGACATTCCACTGCCCATGGCCGCGGCAGATCGGGCAGCGCGCATCGAGCGTGCCGTTGCGCGGCTGGAGCGGCACGATGTCGAACGCATGCGGGCTGTCGGGCCCGGCGCAATAGATCGGTTCGCTGACGTGCGGCACGGGCGCCTCCTTGTGTTGCCGCCCGAACGCACCGCGCGGCGGACGACTCCGTAACGAACCGCGCGGCGCGAGTCAGCCCGCCATGCTCAGCGCGACCGCCTCCGCGGCCTTGATCCCGTCCACCGCGGCGGACAGGATGCCGCCGGCGTAGCCGGCACCTTCGCCAGCGGTGAAGAGCCCGGCGGTGTTGAGGCTCTGCATGTCGTCGCCGCGGGTGAAGCGGATCGGCGACGAGGTGCGCGTCTCCACCCCGGTCATCACCACGTCGGGATGATCGTAGCCCGCGATCTGCCGGCCGAAGACGGGCAGCGCCTCGCGCATGGCGTGGACGGCGAAATCGGGCAGGCACAAGGCGAGATCGGTCGGCTGGACGCCGGGCTTGTACGAGGGCACCACCGTGCCGAGCGTCGTCGAGGCGCGCCCTTCGAGAAAATCGCCCAGCCGCTGCGCCGGTGCCTTGTAGCTCGAGCCGCCCGCGACATAGGCGCGCTCCTCCCAATGGCGCTGCAGGGCGATGCCGGCCAGCGGATCGCCGGGAAAATCACGCGCGGGATCGATCGCGACGACCAGCCCCGAATTGGCGTTGCGCTCGTTGCGCGAATATTGGCTCATGCCGTTGGTCGCGACGCGCCCGGCCTCCGATGTGGCGGCGACGACGGTGCCGCCGGGGCACATGCAGAAGCTGTAGACCGTCCGCCCGTTCGAACAATGGTGCGAGATATGATATTCGGCCGCGCCCAGGATCGGGTTGCCGGCATCCGCGCCGAAGCGGGAGCGATCGATCCAGGATTGCGGATGCTCGATCCGCACGCCGATCGAAAAGGGCTTGGCCTCGACATGGACGCCCGCCGCATGCAGCATCGCGAAGGTATCGCGGGCGCTGTGCCCGACGGCCAGCACGACGCGGTCCGCCGCCAGATAGTCGCCGGTGTGCAGATGCAGGCCGCGCACGCGCCGCGCGCCCGTGCCGTCGGTGACGATATCCAGCCCGTCGACCCGCGTGGAGAACCGGTATTCGCCGCCCAGCGCCTCGATCGTCTCGCGCATGCTTTCGACCATCGTCACCAGCCGGAACGTGCCGATATGCGGATGCGCCTCGGTCAGGATATCGGCCGGCGCCCCCGCCTTCACGAATTCGGTCAGCACCTTGCGGTTGAGGTGCCGCGGATCCTTGATGCGGCTGTAGAGCTTGCCGTCGGAAAAGGTGCCCGCGCCGCCCTCGCCGAACTGCACGTTGGATTCCGGATCGAGCACGCCGCGGCGCCACAGGCCCCAGGTATCCTTGGTCCGCTCGCGCACCGCCTTGCCGCGGTCGAGGATGATCGGCCGGTGCCCCATCTGCGCCAGGACGAGCGCGGCGAAGAGACCGCATGGCCCCGCCCCAACCACGACCGGCCGGGTTTCGCCCGCAGGGGGCCCGGCCGGCGGGCGATAGCGCGTGTCGGGGGTGAGCTGGACGTCGCGGTCCTTGCGGAACCGCGCGAGCACCGCCGCTTCGTTCTTCACCGCCACGTCGACCGAATACACCAGGGTGATGGCGCTCCGATCGCGCGCATCATGGCCGCGCCGCGCCACCGTGAAACGGATCATCTCGCGCGGGGTGATGCGCAGCCGCTTGTGGATCGCCGCCGGCAGCGCCTCGTCGGCATGATGGAGCGGCAGTTTCAGCTCGGTGACGCGGATCATCGCGACGCCTTACCGCGCCACGATCGGTTGCGCCAACCTTGCGGTCGCGAGAGGATGGCGAGCGGCGCGGGTCATGCGAAGGCCTTCGCGCCCTTCAACTGCTGATAGGCGGCGATCACCTTTTGCAGATCGGCCTCGTGACCGCGGTCGCCGCCGTTGCGATCGGGATGATAGCGGCGCACCAGCTCGCTATAGCGTTTGCGCAGCGCCGTGCGGTCGATATCGGCATCGAGCCCCAGCACGCGAAGCGCGCGGCGCTCGCCGTCCGACAGCGTGCGGCCATCGGTACGCGCCTTGGCACGCGTGCCGAACCGTCCGCCGATCGCGTCCAGCGGATCGGCGAACTCGGCCCAGCGGGGCGGTGCATCGCCGACACCGCCATGCGCGAAGGCCCGGGTCTCGCGTTCCCAGCCGGCAAGCGGCCGCTGGGCGCGGTGGATCTCGTCCGCGGTCATGCCGTCGAAGAAATTATATCCGGCGTTGAAGGCGCGGACATGATCGAGGCAGAACCAGCGGAACCGGGGCGGCCCGCCATCGCTCGCGCCTTCGAGCGGCGGTGCCCGAAACTCGCCGGCCTCGTCGCATTCGGGGTGCATGCACGCCTGCCCGGTGCCTTCCACCCGACCATGGAAGCGCGGGGCCGGCCGTTCGTTCTTGCTGTGCGCCACTGGCTCCCCAAACCCCGAAAAGCCCGGTATATGGGGATGATGATCGCACGCGCCACCTCGCCGCTCGCCGACGAAATCACCAGCCGTCTGACGCGGCTGCTCGATCCCACCAGCCTCCGCGTCACCAACGAGAGCGCGCTTCATGCCGGCCATATGGGCGACGACGGGACGGGCGAAACGCATTTCCGCGTCGAGATCGAATCCGCCTCGTTCGTCGGCCAGTCGCGCGTCGCGCGGCAGCGTCTGGTGAACAAAGCGCTCGCCGATTTGTTAGCGAACAACATCCACGCACTCGCCATCCAGGCCCGCGCTCCCGGAGAAGGATAATGCCCTACAAGCTCTGGTATTGGCCGACGATACCGGGGCGGGGCGAGTTCGTTCGTCTGGCGCTGGAAGCGGCGGGGATCGCCTATGACGACGCCGCACGCGCGGTCGGCGCGGAGGGCCTGATCGCCGACATGGCGGCGCGGCAGGGACGACGGCCATTCGCGCCGCCCTATATGGAGCTCGACGGGCTCATCATCGCGCAAGTCGCCAATATTCTGAACTATCTGGGCGAGCGGCATGGCCTCGCACCCTCTGGCATCGCGGACCGCGCGTGGCTCATGCAACTGCAATCGACCATCACCGACGTCGTGGCGGAGGTGCACGGCGTCCACCATCCCGTCGCCACATCGGCCTATTACGAAGACCAGAAGCCCGAAGCGGCGCGCGCGGCAACGCAGTTCCGCGCCGAGCGCATGCCCAAATTCCTCGGCTATTTCGAAGAGGCGATCGACGCCAATCCGGGCGACTGGACCATCGATCACCGCTGGACCTATGTCGACACATCGCTGTTCCAGCTGGTCGAGGGGCTGCGCTATATGTTCCCGAAGCGGATGGCGGCGATCGAGGGCGATTATCCCAACGTGATCCGCATCCATGATCAGGTGACCGAATTGCCCGGCATCCGCACCTATCTGAAGAGCGATCGCCGGCTGGCGTTCACCAACGACGGCATCTTCCGCCATTATCCCGAGCTGGATGGCGCGTGAGGGCGGCGCGACCGGCGGCGCGCATCCTGCTGGTCGATTCGCGCGGCCGCACTTTGCTGTTCCGCTTCACGCCGGCCGATCGTCCGCCTTTGTGGTGCACGCCGGGCGGCGCGGTGGACCCCGGCGAAAGCTATGCCGCCGCGGCCCGGCGCGAATTGTGGGAAGAGGTGGGCCTCGACCGGGATTGCGGGCCCGAGGTCGCCCGGCGGATCGTCGATTTCCGGACGTTCGAGGGGGTCGAGGTGACCGCCGACGAACGCTATTTCCGGATCGACATCGACCATTTCGACGTTGCGCCCGGCGCCTTGACCGAACTGGAGCGGACGTTGCTTGTCGGGCATCGCTGGTTTTCCAGAAACGAGATCGCGGCGCATGACGAAGTGATCTACCCCGCGGACCTGATCGCGTTGCTCGACGCCACCGAGCCGCCGCCACGGGACGACGCTCATGTTTGACGATTTCATTCTCCAGACCATCCTGCCCGTCACTCATGATCTGGGCGGCTTCAAGGTGCACCGCACCTTGCCGAGCAAGGCGCGGACGATGGTGGGGCCGTTCCTGTTCTTCGACCAGATGGGCCCGGCGCAGATGGGCGTGGGCGAAGGCATCGACGTTCGGCCGCATCCGCACATCAACCTGTCGACCGTCACCTATCTGTTCGACGGCGCGATCGATCACCGCGATTCGCTCGGCACCGCCGCGCGGATCGAGCCGGGCGCGGTCAATCTGATGACGGCGGGCCACGGCATCGTCCATTCCGAACGCTCTCCGGGCGACGCCCGGGCCGAAGGCCCGGTGCTGTCGGGCATCCAGACCTGGCTCGCCATGCCCGAGGCGGCCGAGGAAATGGACCCCGCCTTCGAGCATGTCGAGCGCGATCGCCTGCCGACGATCGACGCGCAGGGCGTGCGGGCGCGGATCATCATGGGATCGCTCTGGGGCCAGACCGCCCCGACCACCACGCATGCCGGCACCATCTATGCCGATCTCCTGCTCGAACCCGGTGCCGCGATCCCGATCGACGCGGCGGCGGAAGAGCGCGCGGTCTATCTCGCGATGGGCGAGGCGACGCTGGAGGGCGTGCCGCTCACCCCGCAGACGCTGTACGTGCTGCGGCCCGGCATCGCCGCCACGTTGCGTTCGGCAAGCGGCGGGCGGGCGATGCTGTGCGGGGGCGACGCCTTCACCACGCCGCGCCACGTCTGGTGGAATTTCGTCTCCTCGCGGCGTGACCGGATCGAACAGGCCCGCTGCGACTGGAATGCGGGGGCGTTCCCCAAGGTGCCCGGCGACGATCAGGAATGGATTCCGATCCCCGCCGTGCCCAAGACGGTCAGCTATCCCTGATCCGGCGCCTGCCGCTTGCGGGCGGGATCGGGCACGTTCATGATCGAACGACCCCAGGCGATATCGATCGCCGCGGGCGGGAGAGGAAGACATGGCCGACGGTCTCCAGCGCATAGCACTTGCCACCGGAGTCGAACTGGACGTGGCGGTGGCCGGCGATCCCGCCGCGCCGCCGATCATCCTGCTCCACGGTTTTCCTGAATCGCATCGCACCTGGCGGCACGTGATGCCCGATCTCGCGCGCGACCATTTCGTGCTGGCCCCCGATCAGCGCGGCTATGCCCGCTCGTCCAAGCCCGAGGGCGTCGCCGCCTATGCCGCTGATCGGATCGTGGCCGATCTGCTCGCGCTGGCGGATCATTTCGGGATCGCGCGTTTCACGCTCGTGGGGCATGATTGGGGCGGCGCGGTCGCCTGGATGGCGGCGCTGAAGCATCCGGATCGGGTGGCGCGGCTCGCGATCGTCAACGCGCCGCATCCGTTCGTCTTCCAGAAGACGATCTTCGACGAACCGGCGCAGCGCCGGGCGAGCCAATATATCCGCGCGTTCCGCGACACCGGCATCGACCAGGGCCTGGTCGGCGCGGGGCTGGAGCGGTTCCTCGGCACCACCTTCGCCAAGCATATCACCGGCCCGATCGCGGGCGAGGACAAGGCTGCCTATCTCGACGAATGGAGCCAGCCCGGCGCGATGACCGGCATGCTCAACTGGTATCGCGCGAGCGCGGTGATCGTCCCCGCCATGGACGAGACACCCGAACGCCCGGGCTTTCTCGACGGCCCCTTCCCGCCGACGCAGATGCCGGTGCTCGCGATCTGGGGCATGCAGGACACAGCGCTGCTGCCGAGCCAGCTCGAAGGGCTGGCCGACCATGTGCCGGACCTGACCGTCGCGAAGGTGGACGCCGGGCATTTCGTGCCCTGGGAAAAGCCGGACGCGGTGATCGCCGCGCTGCGGCGCTGGCTGCCCGAGTAAGCCGGCGGTCCGGCACCTTACGCCGGCCCCGGACTATTTCTTCCGCTTGAAATCCACCGCGACGACATTCGAGCCGTCCTCGACGGGCACCGCCGTCGGGCCGTCATTCTCGGCCGAGTCGTGCGGCTCGGGCCCATCGTCGGGGCCCTCCTGCGCCTGGAAGCGCAGCTCGAAATTGACCGCGGGGTCGTGGAAGCCGGTGATCGCCGAATAGGGCACCACCAGTTTGGACGGCACCTGGTTGAAGCTCAGGCCCACCGAGAAGCGCGAATCGTCCACCAGCAGATCCCAGTACCGGTTCTGCAGGACGATCGTCATCTCGTCGGGGAACCGTTCCATCAGCCGCTGCGGGATGTCGACGCCCGGCGCCTGCGTCTTGAACGTGATGTAGAAATGATGCTCGCCGGGCAGGCCGCCGCTTTCGGCGACGCTGCCGAGCACACGGCCGACGACCGCGCGCAGCGCCTCCTGCACGATTTCGTCATAGGGAATCAGGCTGTCGGGCATTCCGTCGGTCATGCCCCTTGGACTAGCGGGGTTTGGGGGGCGGTCAAGATTGCATGGTGCGGCAGGGCCGTTATGAACGGCGGCCATGCGCATCGCCACGATCAACCGCTCCACCGCCGAGACCCGGATCGACGTCACGGTGAACCTCGACGGCACCGGCGCGTACCGAATCGCGACCGGCATCGGCTTTCTCGACCACATGCTCGAACAGCTTTCGCGCCATTCGCTGATCGATCTCGACGTGAGCGTGGCGGGCGACCTGCACATCGACGGGCACCACACCACCGAGGATTCGGCGATCGCGATCGGCGAGGCGGTGGCCAAAGCGCTCGGCGACAAGCGCGGCATCCGCCGCTATGGCGACGCGCTCTCGCCGATGGACGAGACGCTCACCCGCGTCGCGCTCGACATTTCGGGCCGTCCCTGGCTGGTGTGGAAGACCGCGTTCACGATGAACCGCCTGGGCGATCTCGACACCGAGCTGATCGAACATTGGTTCCACAGCTTCGCGCAGGCCGCCGGGATCACGCTCCACGTCGAGACGCTGTACGGGCAGAACAACCACCATATCGTCGAGAGTGCGTACAAGGGCCTCGCGCGGGCCCTGCGCATCGCGGTCGAGATCGATCCGCGCAAGGCGGACGCGATCCCGTCGACCAAGGGCGTGCTGTGACGGGGAGCGTTGCGCTGATCGATTACGGCGCGGGCAACCTCCATTCGGTCGAGAATGCGTTGCGCGCCGCCGGTGCCGCGGACGTGGCGGTGACCGCCGATCCGGAGGTGGTCGCGAAGGCCGACCGGATCGTGCTGCCCGGCGTCGGCGCGTTCGGGGCGTGTGCGGCGGCGCTGCGCGGCGTACCCGGCATGATCGAGGCGATGGAGACGCGCGTGCGGCGCGAGGCAGCGCCGTTCCTGGGCATCTGCGTCGGCATGCAGCTGATGGCGGACACCGGCGAGGAGATGGGCATTCATGCCGGCCTCGGCTGGATCGCGGGCACCGTGCGGCGGCTCGATCCGGCGCGCAAGTTGGCGAAGGTGCCACATATGGGATGGAATGATGTAGCACCCAAACTGTCCCATCCGCTGATCGCGGCGGGCGAGGCCTATTTCCTCCACAGCTATGCCTTCGACGGGGCCGACGTGATCGCGACCACCGACCATGCCGGCCCCGTCACCGCCGCGATCGCGCGCGACACGATGGTGGGCGTGCAATTCCATCCCGAGAAGAGCCAGCGCTACGGCCTGGCCCTGCTCGAACGCTTTCTGGAGTGGCGGCCGTGAGCCTCATCGTCTTTCCCGCGATCGACCTGAAGGCAGGCCAGGTCGTCCGCCTCGCCGAGGGCGATATGGACCGCGCCACCGTCTATGGCGACGATCCCGCCGCGCAGGCGATGCTCTTCGCCGGGGCCGGGGCGCAGCATCTGCACGTCGTCGATCTCGACGGCGCGTTCGCGGGCAATTCGGTCAACGGCGAGGCGGTGAAGGCGATCGTCGAACGCTTTCCCGGCCATGTCCAGCTGGGCGGCGGGATCCGCACCCGGGCCAGCGTCGAGCGCTGGTTCGACCTGGGCGTGGCGCGCGTGGTGATCGGCACTGCGGCTCTGGAGGATCCCGAATTCGTCCGCGCCGCTGCACGTGACTTTCCCGGCGGGATCGTCGTGGCGGTGGACGCGAAGGACGGCATGGTCGCCACCAAGGGCTGGGCCGACGTCTCGACCGTCTCCGCCACCGATCTCGCGCGCCGGTTCGAGGATGCGGGCGTGGCCGCGCTGCTGTTCACCGATGTGGGCCGCGACGGCATGCTGAAGGGCTGCAACGTCGAGGCGACGGTCGATCTAGCACGCGCGGTGGCGATCCCGGTCATCGCGAGCGGCGGCGTGAAGGGGATCGGCGACATCCACGTGCTGGCGCTCCACGCCCGCGCCAAGGATGGAAACGGGGGCGTGGAGGGCGTCATCACCGGCCGGGCACTGTACGACGGCCGCCTCGACCTGGCGGCGGCGCTGAGCGTGGCGGCGGCGGCGTGAGCGTTCACGCGGAGGCGCGGAGGCGCGGAGCGCCGGTAGCACTGTGGGCGAGTTCTCGCGCTAAGACGCGAAGACGCGAAGAGGTTCTTCGCGGCGCAGCCGCCTCGATTTTTACGGCAGCGGACGCCCCGTTCGGAGCGAAGAGCGACCGCGAAGCACCCCCACCCTCTTTGCGTCTTCGCGTCTTCGCGCGAACACCCTGCCTGCGGCGCAACGCCCCCCTCCGCGCCTCCACGCCTCCGCATGGACCCTCATCGGAGCACCGCCCATGACCGTCCGCGCGCGCGTGATCCCGTGTCTCGACGTGGCGAACGGCCGCGTGGTGAAGGGTGTGAACTTCGTGGCGCTGCGCGATGCGGGCGATCCGGTCGAACAGGCGCGCGCCTATGATGCGGCGGGCGCGGACGAATTGTGCTTCCTCGACATCACCGCCACGCACGAGGCGCGCGGCACGATCCTTGACGTCGTGCGGCGCACCGCGGCGGTGTGCTTCATGCCGCTGACCGTCGGCGGCGGAGTGGGCGGGATCGACGATGCGCGCGCACTTCTGCTGGCGGGCGCTGACAAGGTGGCGGTCAATTCCGCCGCGGTGGCGCGGCCCGAGCTGGTCGGCGAGATGGCCGAGCGGTTCGGCAGCCAGTGCGTCGTCGCCTCGATCGATGCGCGCCGCTCGGGCGAAGGCTGGGAGGTGTTTACGCATGGCGGGCGGCGCGGCACCGGGATCGACGCGGTGGCGCACGCGATCCGGCTGGCCGAACTGGGCGCGGGCGAGCTGCTCGTCACCTCGATGGACCGCGACGGCACGCGCGGCGGCTACGACCTGGCGCTGACGCGCATGATCGCCGATCGCACCGGCGTGCCCGTCGTGGCGAGCGGCGGCGTGGGCGGCCTGGACGATCTCGTCGCGGGGATCGTCGAAGGCGGTGCCTCGGCCGTGCTCGCCGCGTCGATCTTCCATTTCGGCGAAGCGTCGATCGGCGAGGCGCACGCCGCACTCGCCGCCGCGGGCGTGCCGGTGCGCACGCCGCTCGCCGGCACGCACACGGGCTGACGGCCGGGCCATGCGCGCGCTTCCCGCCCTTCTGCTCGCCGCCCGCGCAGACGCGGTCCAATCGGGGCATAGCGGCGTCGCGCATCCCCGCACCGGGCCCGAGATTTCGGATTTCGCGCTGTTCGCCTGCGCGGCGATCGGCGTGTGGCTGGTGCGCCGGGCGCTGCGCGCGCGCTTCCGCAAGGATTGACCGCCTCCGCCGCTTGCGCCAGCAGGAGCGTCATGAGCGACGACAGCTTCGACCGCCTGGAAGCCACCATCCGCGCGCGCCGCGATGCGCCGGCCAAGACCTCCTACACCGCCAGCCTGTTCGCCCGCGGCCGCGCCAAGATCGCGCAGAAGCTGGGCGAGGAGGCGGTCGAGACGGTGATCGCGGCGATGGGCGACTCGCCCGCCGCGATCGTCCCCGAGGCCGCCGATCTGATGTTCCATCTCGCCGTGCTGCTGGCGGACGCCGGGCTGTCGCTCGACGACGTGCGCGCCGAACTGACGCGGCGCGAGGGGCTGTCGGGAATCGCCGAGAAGGCCGCCCGCGCGAAGGCCATTACCGGGGATTGACCATGCCGATCGACGCCACGCTGCCCTATGACGACCAGAACGTCTTCGCGCGGATCCTGCGCGGCGAGATCCCGTCGCGGCGGGTGTATGAGGACGAATGGGCGATCGCCTTCCACGATCTGGCGCCCCAGGCACCGACGCACCTGCTCGTCATCCCGCGCGGCGCCTATGTCTCGTGGGACGATTTCAGCGCGCGTGGGAGCGAGGCGGAGATCGCCGGCTTCGTCCGCGCGGTAGGCCAGGTGGCGCGCGCGGCCGGGCTGGTCGCGCCCGGCTATCGGCTGCTCGCCAACACCGGGCCGCATGCCGGGCAGGAAGTGCCGCATCTCCACGTCCACCTGTTCGGTGGCGCGGCGCTCGGGCCAATGCTGGCGCGCTGAACGCCGGGGATTGCGTTGACGGGTTTTGCCACTAGGCTCGACCGCTTAACCGGAAGTGGCGGCCGCCGGGGGGTGGCCAAGGGAGATTTGATGGCAGAACCCGCACACGGGCTTCTCGCACGCATGATGCTTCGCAAGACGGTCGAGCAGGTGCAGCGCGAATCCGAGACGAGCGAACTCAAGCGCACGCTGGGGCCCTGGAACCTGGTGTTCCTCGGCATCGGCTGCATTATCGGCGCGGGCATCTTCGTCCGCACGGGCAGCGCGGCGTCGCTCCACGCCGGGCCTGCGGTGCTGCTGTCGTTCCTGATCGCGGGCGTGATCTGTGCGCTGGCCGGGCTCTGCTATGCCGAGCTGTCGTCCACCCTTCCCGTGTCAGGCTCCGCCTATACCTATAGCTATGCGACGGTGGGCGAGTTCGCGGCCTGGATCATGGGCGCGCTGCTGCTGCTCGAATATGGTCTGGCGGCATCGGTCGTGGCGGTCGGCTGGGGTGGCTATGTCGTCAGCCTGCTGGGCGATTTCGGCATCGTCATTCCGCCCGAGCTGACCGGCCCGGCCGGCTATCCGATCCTGAAGGACGGCGTGGCCGTGCTCGGCGCGAACGGCCAGCCGCTGCACACGCTCTTCAACCTGCCCGCCTTCCTGATCTGCGCGGTGCTCGCCTGCCTGCTCGTCGTCGGCGTGTCGGAAAGCGCGAAGGTGAACAACATCATCGTCGCGGTTAAGATGACGGTGATCGTGGCCTTCATCCTGATCGTCGGCTGGTACGTGATCGAGCATATCGACACGCTGAAACAGAACTGGACGCCGTTCATCCCCGAGAACAACGGCAACAAGGGCGAGTTCGGCTGGAGCGGCATCATCCGCGCGGCGTCGATCGTGTTCTTCGCCTATATCGGCTTCGAAGCGGTCTCGACCGCGGGCCAGGAGGCCAAGGACCCCAAGAAGGACATGCCGATCGGCATCATCGGCTCGCTGGTGGTCTGCACGATCCTCTACATCCTCGTCTCGATCGTGATGACGCTGGTGGTCAACTACAAGATGCTGAACGTGCCCGATCCGGTCGCCGTCGCGGTCGACGCGCTGGGGCCGCAATGGGCCTGGTTCGCCAAGCTGGTGAAGGCTGGCGCGATCGTCGGGCTCACCTCGGTCGTGCTGGTGCTGATGTACGGCCAGACGCGCATCTTCTACACGATGGCGCGCGATGGCCTGTTGCCGCGCGTGTTCGCGACGGTGCACCCGAAGTTCAAGACGCCGTGGGTCAACACGATCGTCGTCGGCATCATCACTGGCGTCGCCGCGGCGATCTTCGACATCAACGCGCTGGGCGACATGACCTCGGTCGGCACGCTCCTGGCGTTCGCGATCGTCTGCCTGTCGGTGATCTGGCTGCGGCGCACGCATCCCGAACTGCCGCGCGGTTTCGTCGTGCCCTTCTATCCGGTGCTGCCGGCGCTCGGCATCATCTCGTGCATCTGGCTCATCAGCGGCATCGAGTGGAACGTGCTGGTGTTCTTCTTCTGGTATGCGGTCGCCGCGATCGTGCTGTATTTCGTGTACGGCATGCGCAACAGCCGGCTGTACCACGGCGTGGACGACAATGGCCGGCCGCTGGGCGGCGCGATGGCGCCTCCGGGGGTGCAGCCCTGATCGCCGGACCGGTGGTTTGAGAAAAAGGGCCGCGGGAGAATGCTCCCGCGGCCCTTTTCGTTTGGTCGTCCCGAACCCGTTCCCCGGCGAAGGCCGGGGCCCAGTTGAGAAGGCCGTGGTGGATCATCACCAAGCTTCACCCACCTGGGCCCCGGCTTCCGCCGGGGAACCAAATTTCACCCTAGCCGGCTGGCCGCCAGCGCCTTCAGGTCCACCTGCGGCCGCGCGCCGACATGGCTGATGATCTCGGCCGCGCAGATCGCGCCCAGCGTCAGCGACGCGTCCAGGCCGTGGCCCTGCGCTTGGCCGTGGAGGAAGCCCGCGGCGAACAGGTCGCCCGCGCCCGTGGTGTCCACCACCTTGGCGATCGGCTGCGCGGCGACGGTGCCGCGCGTTCCGTTCTGGATCGCGCACGCGCCCTGCTCCCCGCGCGTGACAACCAGGGTCGGCACCTGCGCCGAGACCTGCGCCAGCGCCCCCTCGAAATCCGCGCCGCCCGCCAGCGCCAGCAGCTCGGCCTCGTTGGCGAACAGGATGTCGATCAGCCCGTCGGCGATCAGCTTGCGGAAATCGTCGCCGTGGCGGCTGATGCAGAAGGTGTCGCTCAAGGTGAACGCCACCTTGCGGCTGGCCTTGCGCGCCACCTCGATCGCGGCGCGCATTGCGGCGCGCGGCTCCTCGGGATCCCACAGATAACCCTCGAGATACAGGATCGCCGCGTCGGCGATCAGCGTGCGGTCGAGCGCCGATTCGGGCAGGAACTGCGAGGCGCCGAGGAACGTGTTCATCGTACGCTGGCCATCGGGCGTTACGAAGATCAGGCAGCGCGCGGTCGTCGGCTCACCGGCGCGGACCGCGGTGTCGAACTGGATGCCGACCGAGCGGATGTC
Source organism: Sphingomonas sp. CROZ-RG-20F-R02-07 (assembly GCF_022662335.1). Classification (GTDB taxonomy): domain Bacteria; phylum Pseudomonadota; class Alphaproteobacteria; order Sphingomonadales; family Sphingomonadaceae; genus Sphingomonas. The sequence continues at coordinate 67,849 of NZ_JAKNQJ010000011.1, forward strand.
GTGCGCGAACACCTCGCCCAGCTGATCGTCCGCCACCTGGCCGATGAAGCCGCACTTGCCGCCCAGCGCCGCGATCCCTGCGACGGTGTTCGCCGCCGAACCGCCGCTCGCCTCCAGCCCCGGGCCCATCTTGGCATAGAGCGCATCGGCCTCGCCGGGCGAGAACATGAGCTGCATCGAGCCCTTCGTCATGCCCTCGGCGGCGAGGAAAGCGTCATCGGCCTGTGCCAGGATGTCGACGATGGCGTTGCCGATCGCGACGACGTCATAGGTGGGGGTGCTCAAGGCGCTCTCCGATGCAGCGATAAAGCCGCCGCCGTAGAGGGCGCCCACCCCGCGCGCAACCGAACGCGTTGACGCGCGCGGGCGCACGTTCCAAGCCGCCCGGCATGTTCCGCGCGCTCGCCCTGTCGCTGGCGCAGCTCGGCGATCCGCCGATCCTGCGCGTGTTCGCCAAATCCATGGCGCTGACGCTCGCGCTCTTCGCCGTGCTGGGCTTGGGCCTCTGGTACGGCGTGCGCGGGCCGATCGAAGACCTGATCGGCGAACGCGCGGATACGCTGGCGGGCGCGGTGGCGGTAGCGATTGACGCGGTCGCGCTGTGGCTGTTGTTCCGGGCGGTCGCCATCCCCGTCATCGGCATCTTCGCCGACGAGGTGGTCGCCGCGGTGGAGGCGCGCCACTATCCGGACGCGCTCGCCACCGCGCGGCCGGTGTCGAAGCCGCGCGCCGCCTGGATGGGGCTCGGATCGGGCCTGCGCGCGCTGCTGGTCAATCTCGTCCTGCTGCCCGTCTATTTGGCCCTGCTGGTGACGGGGGTGGGCACGGCGATCGCGTTCATCGTCGTCAATGGCTGGCTGCTCGGCCGCGATCTCGGCGACATGGTGGCCGCGCGCCATCTGTCGGGTGCGGCGCTCCGGGGCTGGCGCCGGTCGAGCCGAGGCGGTCGGTTCCTGATCGGGGTTGCGGATGCGGCGCTGTTCGTGGTTCCGCTGGCCAATCTCGTGGCGCCCGTGCTGGGCGCGGCGATGATGACCCATATCTTCCACCGGAGGCGGACGTGACGCGCAATCTGTGGCCTCTGCTCGCGACGGCAGGCGCGCTCGCGGCCTGCGGGCCCGTCGCCCCCCCGGTGGCGATCGGGCAGCGCGTGGCCGTTCCCTATACCAGCGTCGGGCTGGAGCGCGTGATCGGCCAGAACGCGGCCGGGCTGGTGCAATTGTTCGGCACGCCCGATGCCGACGTGCGCGAGGGGAGCGCGCGCAAGCTGCAGTTCCAGGGGCGGTTCTGCGTGCTCGACGCCTATCTCTATCCCAAGAGCGGCGCGGAGCCCCGCGTCACCTATCTCGACGCGCGCGAACCCGATGGCAGCACGATCGACCGCGCGAGCTGCGTCGCCGCGCTCACCCGGCGCGAGGGCGGGAAGTGAGACGATAGGCTGCGCACGGTCACGCGGCTCCTGGCAGCCCGTTTCCACCGATGTCCGAGACGGCGCGGCCGAAAACGATATTCGGCGGGGTCACCCGGAAGTCATGAGAACGTAGCGCACCCGAAACGATATGGCGTCATCGCCCCTGTCGAACAGGGGGAAAGCATGTCCATCAGAAATCGCCGATCCATCGCTTTGCTCGCCGCGACTGCCGCGGGTATCCGCTGCCGCGCCCGCGCCGCATGATCGGCTACTGCCGCTTGAAGGCGGTCGCAACTTCCGCGATCTGGGCGGCTATCGCACCACCGATGGACGTCATGTGAAATGGGGCCTGCTGTTCCGCTCCGGATCGATGCACGGACTGACCCCGCGCGACTATGCCGATCTCGCTAAGCGCGGCATCCGCATCGTGTGCGATTTCCGCGACGTCCGCGAGCGGCGCGAGGAGCCGGTGAACTGGCCCGGAAAAAACCCGCCGCGCGTGCTCAGCGAAGATTATCGGCTCGACAATGCGGGCTTCATGCCGGCGGGCGATCCCAAGAGCTGGACCGCCGAACAGGCACGCGCCGCGATGACCGCCGGCTATCCGCGCATGCTCGACCCATTTCGCGGCCAGTACCGGCGGATGTTCGCCGAGCTGCTTGCCGGCGATGCGCCGCTGGCCTTCAACTGTTCGGCCGGCAAGGACCGCACGGGCATCGCCGCCGCGTTGCTCCTGACCGCCCTGGGCGTGCCCCGCGCGACCGTGATCGACGATTATCTGCTCACCAACCGCTATCTCGACCCGCGCAAGCTGATCGCTCAGGCGGGGAATGCCGGTCCACTGGCGGCGATGCCGCCCGCCGCCGCGCAGGCGATGATGGCGGCCGATCGACGCTACATCGAAGCCGCGTTGAAGGTGGTCGATACGCATGCCGGCGGCGCGGCGGGTTGGCTTCGCGACGACATGGGGCTGTCCGCCGCGGACATCGCCAAGCTGCGCGGGATGTATCTGGACTAAAATCCGCGCCGCGGTTCGACGGTTTTACCTTGCTCCGTTCGCCCTGAGGTTGTCGAAGGGCCCGTGCCGCACGTGGGCAACAGCCCCTCCCACTCCCCAACCACCCCCGCATCCCCCTCGCCCGCGATCCGCGCCCCTCGCTCCACCCGCCACCGCGCGGGATCGAGGCGGGCCAGCGCCCACACCGCCGTCCCGCGCACCACCGGGGCGGGATCGTCGAGCAGCGCGGCCACCGGGCCGGCGAGCGCGGCCTGGCCGCCATTGCCGGCCGCGATCAGCGCGTTGCGGGTCATCCGGTCGCGGCCGATGCGCTTGATCGGCGAGCCGGCGAACACCTGGCGGAACCCCGCATCGTCCAGCGCGAGCAGGTCGGCGAGTTCGGGCGCGGCGAGTTCGGCGCGGGGCGCGAAGGCGAGGTTCGCGGCGGCCGCGGCGGCGAACTTGTTCCAGGGGCAGACCGCCAGGCAATCGTCGCAGCCATAGATGCGGTTGCCGATCCCGGTGCGCAGATCGGGCGGGATCGGCCCGGCATGTTCGATCGTCAGATAGGAGATGCAGCGCCGCGCATCGAGCCGATAGGGGGCGGGGAAGGCGTCGGTCGGGCACGCGCGCTGGCAGGCGTCGCATGATCCGCACGCGCCGCCGCCCGGCGCATCGGGCGTGAGATCGTGCGTGGTGTAGATCGCGCCGAGGAACAGCCAGGAGCCGTGCGCGCGGCTGACGAGATTGGTGTGCTTGCCCTGCCACCCCAGCCCCGCCGCCTCCGACAGCGGCTTTTCCATCACCGGCGCGGTGTCGACGAACACCTTCAGATCGGCGCCCGATTCCACCGCGAGCCAGCGCCCCAGCGCCTTCAGCGCGCGCTTCATGACGTCGTGATAATCGCCACCCTGCGCATAGACCGAGATGCGGCCGACATCCCCCGCGTCCGCCAGCCGCAGCGGATCCTCGGCGGGCGCATAGCTCATGCCGAGCGCGACGACGCTGCGCACCGCCGGCCAGAGCGCCGCCGGGCTCTCGCGCTGGTGTGCGCGTTCGGCCATCCAGATCATGTCGCCGTGCCGCCCCTCGGCCAGCCACTGGTGCAGCCGCACCCCCGCCATCGGCGCCGCATCGCCGCGCGCGATGCCGCAGGCGACGAAACCGAGTTCGGCGGCCTTCGCCTTGATCCGCGCTTCCAGGCCCAACGGGAGGTTGTGTTCGTCCACGCGAACCCGCTACCACAGGCGCCGTGGTCGGGGGAATTGGCGCGTGGCGAACGGGTTGGCGGTGAGTGCCACGGGGCTGGTGAAGCGGTTCGGCGACCGGCGGGTGGTCGACGGGCTCGACCTGGCGGTGCCTTACGGTGCGATCTACGGCGTGCTCGGCCCCAATGGTGCGGGCAAGACGACCAGCCTGCGCACCCTGCTCGGCATCCTCGAACCGGATGAGGGCGCGCGCGAGCTGCTCGGCCACTCCTCGCCCAGGGATGCCAGCGACCGGGTCGGCTATCTGCCCGAGGAGCGCGGCCTGTATCCGCAGATGAAGGCGCGCGACGCGATCGCGTTCATGGGCGCGCTGCGCGGGCTCGATCGCAAGACGGGGCGCGCCCGCGCCGCGGTGCTGATGGAGGCGGCAGGCCTGGGCCATGCGGTCGACAGCAAGATCCGCAAATTGTCCAAGGGCATGGCGCAGCTCGTCCAGCTGCTCGGCTCGGTGGTGCACCAACCCGATCTGCTGGTCCTCGACGAGCCCTTTTCGGGGCTCGACCCGGTCAACCAGGAGCGGCTGGAGGCGCTGATCCTCGCCGAACGCGATCGGGGCGCGACCGTGCTGTTCTCGACGCATGTGATGGCGCATGCCGAGCGGCTGTGCGACCGGCTGGCGATCATCGCCGGCGGCCGGCGGCGGTTCGAGGGGACGGTGGACGACGCGCGCGGGCTGCTGCCGCAACGCGTGCTGTATCGCCCCAGCCGCACCGACGCGGCGGTCGCTGCCGATCTGCCGCGGGATGCGGTGGCCGAAGGCGAGGCGTGGCGCTTCGAGCTGCCGGCGGACGGGATCGAGCCGCTGCTCGTCCGGCTGATCGATGCGGGTCACGGCATCGCCGGCCTGTCGATCGAACGGCCGGGGTTGCACGAGGCGTTCGTCCGCATCGTCGGTGACCAGGCGGTGGAGACGGTGCGATGAGCCGCGTGTCGCGCACCCTGCGCCAGACGCTGACGATCGCGCGGCGCGATTTCATCGCCACCGTCTTCACGCCGATCTTCCTCCTCTTCCTCTTCGCGCCCGTCATCATGGGATCGTTCGGCGCGATCGGCGGCCTGGGCGCGGCGAGCGTGGCGGACGGCGGGCCCGAGCGCAGCCGGATCGTGGCGATCGTGCCCGTGCCGCTCGCGCGCCCGATCGCCGAGGTCGACACGCGGCTGCGCGGCGTGTTCCGCCCCGACGAGCAGCCGCCGGGCCTCACCACCCTCGCGCCCGCCGCCAATGCGGCGGCGCAGGCGCATGCGGCGTTCCGCGCGCGCGATTACGATGCGGCGGCGGTGCTGTACGGGCCGCTCGATCGCCCGCACATCCTCTATGGCGCACGCGGGGATCGCGCGGCCGAATATCTGGTGACGCTCGCGCAGGCGACGCTGGCGGCGCAGCGGCTGGGCGGCGCGCTGCCCGTGGTGACGCCGGTGCGCATCCCCGTCGTCCGCGCGGCCCCCACGCGCGGCGGGCGGCACCAATCGGCGTTCTTCGCGGTCTTCGGCATCTTCTTCCTGACGCTGTTCCTGGCGGGGCAGGTGGTCGGCACGATGGCGGAGGAGCGCAACAACAAGGTGATCGAGATCCTGGCCGCCGCGGTGCCGCTCGAATCGGTGTTCCTGGGCAAGCTGCTCGGCATGTTCGGCGTGGCGGTGCTGTTCGTCGCCTTCTGGGCGACGGTCGTCGGGCAGATCGGCATGCTGATGCCGCCGTCGATCCATGGCGCGCTTGGCGAACTGCGCCCCGCGGTGGGCACGCCCGTCTTCACCGGCTTGTTCATCGTCTATTTCACGATGGCGTATCTGCTGCTCGGCTCGGTGTTCCTCGCGGTGGGTGCGCAGGCGACCACGCCGCGCGAGATCCAGATGCTGTCGCTGCCGATCACGATCCTGCAGGTGGCGATGTTTGCGCTGGCGTCGGCTGCCGTGCACGCACCGGGAAGCTGGGTGGCGACGCTGGCCGAGACGTTCCCGCTCTCCTCCCCCTTCGCCATGGCGGGCCATGCCGCCAACGCGCCGGGGCTGTGGCCGCATGCCGCCGCAATCGCGTGGCAGGCGCTGTGGGTGGCGATCTTCATCGCGATCGGCGCGCGGATGTTTCGCCGCGGCGTGCTGCAATCGGGCAGCGCGAGGCCACGGTGGCGGCGCGCCAAGGCCAATTGACAGGGATGTCAGTTGTCGCCCATCCTCGTCCCGAGGAGAGCGGACGATGGCGACTTTGGCGACCGACGTGCAGGCCGGGATCGATCCGCTCGACGTAAGCCGGGCCGAACTCTACCGCGACGACCTATGGCAGGCGCCCTTCGCCCGGCTGCGCGCCGAGGCGCCGGTGCACCACGTCGCCGACAGCGATTACGGACCCTATTGGTCGATCTCCAGCTACAAGGGGATCGTCGAGGTCGAATCGCTCCCCGATCTCTATTCGTCGGAAGCCGGCGGGATCACGCTCGCCGATTTCCTGCCCGACAGCGACGTGCGCATGCCGATGTTCATCGCGCGCGACCGGCCCGTCCACACCCAGCAGCGGCGCACCGTCGCGCCCGCCTTCACGCCGTCCGAGATGGCGCGGATGGCTGCCGACATCCGCGCGCGCACCGCCGAGATCCTCGATGCGCTGCCCCAGGGCGAGACGTTCGACTGGGTGGCGACGGTGTCGGTCGAGCTGACGACGCAGATGCTCGCCATCCTGTTCGACTTTCCCTGGGAGGACCGCGCGAAGCTCACCTTATGGTCCGATTGGGCGGGCGACATCGAACTCATCAAGACACCCGAGCTGCGCCGCCAGCGGTTGGAGCACATGTTCGCCTGCGGCGCCTATTTCCAGCAATTGTGGGACGCCAAGGTCGGGCAGGCCCCCACCCCCGACCTGATCTCGATGATGATCCATTCGGATGCGATGAGCCATATGGATCATCACGAATTCCTCGGAAACCTGATCCTGCTGATCGTCGGCGGCAACGACACGACGCGCAATTCGATGTCGGCACTGGCTTACGGCCTCGATCGCTTTCCCGATGCGCGCGCGAAGCTGGAGGCGGATCCGGGGCTCATCCCTAACACGGTGCAGGAGATCGTCCGCTGGCAGACGCCGCTCGCGCATATGCGGCGCACCGCGACGCGCGACACCGAGCTGATGGGGCAGACGATCCGCGAGGGCGACAAGCTGGCGCTTTGGTATATCTCCGCCAACCGCGACGAGACGGTGTTCGGCGACGATGCCGACGCGATCCGGGTCGATCGACCCAACGCGCGGCGGCACCTGGCGTTCGGCCACGGCATCCACCGTTGCGTCGGCGCGCGCCTGGCCGAAATGCAGATCGGCATCCTGCTGGAGGAAATGGCGAAGCGGCGGTTGCGCGTGAACGTAGTGGACGAGCCGACGCGCGTCGCGGCCTGCTTCGTGCACGGCTATCGCGCACTGCCGGTAGAGATCGGCCGCTATTGAGCGGCAGGCTCAGTTCGGCTTGACGATCTCCGCACGCATCGGCTCGTCGGCGCCCGAACAATCGCCACCACTGCGCGCGACCGCGGGCGGCTTCACGCGGCCCATTGTCCAATTGGCCTGCATCCGCACACGCGGGTTGGGCGCGCACCAGATTTCCCCGGTGTCGTTGATCGCGGTCACCCAGATCAGGTTGTGCTCCTGCCCGTAATCGATCACCGCGATCGCGAATCCCGCGCCCTTGTCGAGCACATGGACGGGGATCGGCGGTTCAAGCTGCTGGAAACTCATGGGGACGCTCCGGTGATACCCCCCTCAAGCGCGCGTCGCCGCATCGGGTTCCACCGGCATCTTCCGGCGCGTCGCGGCGTACCTATATGCCGACGTATGGAGAGCCCGATGACCGATCACGACCGCCGCCAATTCCTCACGCTCGCGGGAACGGGCACCGCCGCGTTCGTGCTGTTCGGGTGCACCGGCAGCCCGGCGCGCGCCGAGAGCTTCGCGGTGACGCACAGCGATGCGGAGTGGCGCAAGCGCCTGTCGCCCGCCGCCTACGACACATTACGCCACGAGGGCACCGAGCGGCCCTTTTCGTCGCCGCTGAACGGCGAGCATCGCGCAGGGATCTTCGCGTGCGGGGGCTGCGCGCTGCCGGCCTTTTCCTCGAAGACCAAGTTCGAGAGCGGCACCGGCTGGCCGAGCTTCTGGGCGCCGCTGCCGAACGCGGTGCGCACGCGCGACGATTCGTCGCTGGGGATGAGCCGCACCGAAGTGCATTGCAGCCGGTGCGGCGGGCATCTCGGCCATGTGTTCGACGATGGGCCGAAGCCCACCGGCAAACGCTATTGCATGAACGGCGTGGCGCTGACCTTCCGGCCGGGCGCCGCCTGAAACGGTTCGCATCCCCGCACCGGGCGAGGATGCGTCGTCCCAATCAGCGCGGGGCGGTGGAGCCGCCCGTGCCACGACCCGGACCGCCGCGACCACGGCCGCCACCACCGCCGCCGCCGCGACCACCCTGGCCGGCCGGACGCCCACCGCCCTGACCGCCGCCACGGCTGGCACCGGCATAGTTGCGGCCTCCCGTCGTGCCTGTGGCGCTCGGCGAATGCGTCGCGCGCGGGCGTGGGGGCTGGCGCTGGCGATCGACGCGCGGGGCCGGATCGTCGCCGATCGCCTTGGTGCGCGTCGCCTTGATCTGCGCGGCCTGCTGATTGAAATCCTCCGGCAGCGTTTGGACGGTGATCTTCTGCCGGGTCAGCCGCTCGATATCGCGCAGGTACGGCTTCTCGTCATCGGCGCAGAACGCGACCGCGATGCCGCTCGCCCCGGCGCGCGCGGTGCGGCCGATACGGTGGACATATTGCTCGGCCACGTTGGGCAGCTCGAAATTGATGACGTGGCTGACGCCCGAGACGTCGATGCCGCGTGCCGCGATGTCCGTCGCGACCAGGATCGTCACCTTGCCCGACTTGAACTCGCCCAAGGCCCGCTCGCGCTGGCCCTGGCTCTTGTTGCCGTGGATCGCGTTGGCGGCGATGCCGTTGCCCCCCAACAGCTTCACGACGCGGTCGGCGCCATGCTTGGTGCGCGTGAAGACGAGCGCGCGGTCGATGCTCGGATCGGCCAGCGTGATCGTCAGCAGTGCCTGCTTTTCGGCCTGGTTGCAGAAGGTGACGTACTGGTCGACACGCTCGGCGGTGGTTGCGGCGGGCTTCACCGACACCGTCTTGGGATCGATCAGGAACTGGCCCGCCAGCTCACGGATCGCGTTCGGCATCGTCGCCGAGAAGAACAATGTCTGGCGCTTCTTGGGAATCATGCGGACGATCTTGCGCAGCGCATGGATGAAGCCCAGGTCCATCATCTGATCGGCCTCGTCGAGCACCAGGATCTCGATCATCGACAGGTTGACGAAGCCCTGCTCGACCAGATCGATCAGGCGGCCGGGCGTGGCGACGAGGATGTCGACGCCGCGGCTCATGTCCTGGCGGTTCTTGTTGATGCTGGTGCCGCCGAACACGGTCGTCACCGACATTTTGCTGAACTGGCCATAGCCACGCGCGCTGTCGGCGATCTGGCTGGCGAGTTCGCGCGTGGGGGCGAGAACGAGCATGCGGCAATGCGTCGGCAGCACGCGCTTGGGGCTTTCGGTCAGCCGCTGGATCGAGGGCAGCACGAACGCCGCCGTCTTGCCGGTGCCGGTCTGCGCGATGCCGAGCAGATCGCCGCCTTCGAGGCAGATCGGGATCGACTGCGCCTGGATCGGGGTGGGGGTGGTATAGCCCTTGGCTTCGAGCGCGCGGACGAGCGGCTCGGCAAGGCCGAGATCGGAAAAGGACATGGAAAGACTTTCGACACTGATGCCGAACGCGCGTCAACGACACGCGGAGGGCGGGGGAAAATGACGCCCCGCGTGAAATGGGAAGCCCGTTGATTCAACGATCGTGGCGGAGCTGGGTGCGGGAGTTGCTCCCGTCGCCCGATCACGCTGCTAGACGCCTCGATTGCGGCGGCAGTTATGTTGCGATGCGGGGAAAGTCAAGATCGCTGTTCCCCGGCGAAGGCCGGGGAACGAGAGGAGCAGCGCCGAAGACGCTTCCCGCTGTCGCCCGCAGCGATTAAGGTCGCGCAAAAGCCTGAAGGAGAGCGCGCGTGAAACTGGCAAGCCTGAAGCAGGGGCGCGACGGCGCGCTCGTCGTCGTCTCCAACGATCTCGCCTGGTGCGCGGATGCGGGCCATATCGTGCCCACGCTGCAGGCCGCGCTCGACGATTGGGACCGGGTGGCGCCGCTGCTCGAAAATTTGGCGACCGATCTGGCGCACGAGGCGATCCCGATGCGGCGCTTTCACGAACATGCCGCCGCCGCGCCCCTGCCCCGCGCCTACCAATGGGCGGACGGCTCGGCCTATGTGAACCATGTGGCGCTCGTGCGGCAGGCGCGCGGCGCCGAGATGCCCGAGACCTTCTGGCACGATCCGCTGATGTACCAGGGCGGATCGGACGGGTTTCTGGGGCCGCGCGACCCGATCCCGCTCGCCGACGAGGCCTGGGGATGCGATCTGGAGGCCGAGGTGGTTGTCGTCACCGGCGATGTGGCGCAGGGCGCGACGCGCGACGCGGCGCTGGCCGCGATCCGGCTCGTGGGGCTCACCAACGACGTGAGCCTGCGCAACCTGATCCCCGGCGAGCTGGCCAAGGGCTTCGGCTTCTTCCAGTCCAAACCCGCGAGCGCCTTCTCGCCGGTGTTCGTCACCCCCGATTCGCTCGGCGACTGGTGGCACGACGGCAAGCTCCACCGCAAGTTGATGGTCGACCTGAACGGCCAGCCCTTCGGCCGGGCCGAAGCGGGCGAGGACATGACGTTCGATTTCGGCACGCTCGTCGCGCATGCCGCGCGCACGCGGCGGCTGGGCGCGGGCACGATCGTCGGCTCGGGCACCGTGTCGAACCGCGATGCGGATGGTGGGCCTGGGCGGCCCATCGCGGAGGGCGGCGTCGGCTATTCCTGCCTCGCCGAAGTGCGCACGATCGAGACGATCCGCGGCGGCAAGCCCGAGACCCCGTTCCTCAAACGCGGCGACACGGTGCGGATCTGGGCGGAAGACGACCGACACCACTCGATCTTCGGCGCGATCGAACAGGTAGTGGAATAGCGCCCATACCAGTTGGCCCCGCTTCTCCTCTCGCCACGGCTCTTGAAATTTTATAACAAGGGTCCGAAAGTGGACCCGAGCGTTCCACCAGGGTCCGCGAGATGGAGAGACGAGTGGCCAGCGACAGCCCGCGTGCCAATTTGCAGCCGCTTTCGCTGCACGTGCCCGAGCCGAAGTTCCGGCCGGGCGACCGGGTCGATTTCGCCGCGGTGGAAGTGCCGCCGGCGGGCGAGGCGCGCCGCCCCGACACCGCCGCCGACGCCGGCGAATTCCGCGATCTGGCCTATACGCTGATCCGTGTGCTCGACGAGGACGGCCAAGCGGTGGGGCCCTGGAATCCGAAGCTCTCGCCCGATATGCTGCGCCGCATGTTGCGCAGCATGGCGCTGCTGCGGGCGTTCGACGAGCGCATGTTTCGCGCCCAGCGCCAGGGCAAGACGAGTTTCTACATGAAGGCCACGGGCGAGGAGGCGGTGTCGATCGCCGCCGCCTATGCACTCGACCGCGACGACATGTGCTTCCCCTCCTATCGCCAGCAGGGGCTGCTGATCGCGCGCGACTGGAGCCTGGTCGACATGATGAACCAGATCTATTCGAACACCGCCGACCGGCTACAGGGCAAGCAATTGCCGATCATGTATTCGGCGAAGGACGCCGGGTTCTTCTCGATCTCGGGCAATCTCACCACCCAATATCCGCAGGCGGTGGGCTGGGCGATGGCGAGTGCCGCGAAGGGCGACACCCGGATCGCGGCGACCTGGTGCGGCGAGGGCTCGACCGCGGAGGGCGATTTCCACTCCGCCTGCACCTTCGCCGCGGTGTACCGCGCGCCGGTCATCATGAACGTGGTGAACAACCAATGGGCGATCTCCAGCTTTTCGGGGTTCGCGGGTGCCGAGGCGACGACGTTCGCGGCGCGCGGCGTGGGATACGGGATCGCCGGGCTGCGCGTGGACGGCAATGATGCGCTGGCGGTCTATGCCGCGACGCTCTGGGCGGCCGAGCGCGCGCGGACCAATGCCGGGCCGACGCTGATCGAGCATTTCACCTATCGCGCCGAGGGCCATTCGACGTCGGACGATCCGGGCCAGTATCGCTCCGAAGGCGAGCCCAATGCCTGGCCGCTGGGCGATCCGGTCAAGCGGCTGAAAGAACATCTGATCGCGATCGGCGAATGGGACGAGGAGCGGCACGCCGCGCAGGACCGCGAGCTCGCCGATTTCGTGAAGGCCGCGCAGAAGGAGGCCGAGGCGAACGGTATTCTCGGCCACGGCCTGCACCAGCCGCTCGACACGCTGTTCGACGGCGTGTTCGAGGAGATGCCTTGGCATCTGCGCGAGCAGCAGCAGCAAATGATCGACGAGGAAACCGCGAGCGGCCGGCCATGGGACCGGAAGTGAAACGCTTCTCCCCTCGTGGGAGAAGGTGGCGCGCAGCGCCGGATGAGGGGGCGTGTGTCCAAGCAGCGTCCCCCTCACCCTCCCACTCGGTTGCATCGAGCGGGCCCCTCCCTCTCCCACAAGGGGAGAGGGGCAATGAGTGAGACCATGACCGACAACGCCCCCACCACGCGTATGAACATGATCCAGGCGATCAACTCCGCGCTCGACGTCGTGATGGCGCGCGATGCGGCGGTGATCGTGATGGGCGAGGATGTCGGCTATTTCGGCGGCGTATTCCGCGCGACCGCTGGGCTGCAGGCGAAGTTCGGCAAGACGCGCGTGTTCGACACGCCGATCACCGAATGCGGCATCATCGGCGTGGCGGTCGGCATGGGCGCCTATGGCCTGCGCCCGGTGCCCGAGATCCAGTTCGCCGATTACATCTATCCCGCGCTCGATCAGCTCGTCAGCGAGGCGGCGCGGCTGCGCTATCGCTCGGCGGGGGAATTCACCGCGCCGATCACGGTGCGCTCGCCCTTCGGCGGCGGCATCTTCGGCGGGCAGACGCATTCGCAGAGCCCCGAGGGCATCTTCACCCATGTATCGGGCATCAAGACGGTGATCCCGTCCACCCCCTATGATGCCAAGGGCCTGTTGATCGCGGCGATCGAGGACAACGACCCCGTCCTCTTCTTCGAGCCCAAGCGGATCTACAACGGCCCGTTCGACGGCCATTGGGACCGCCCGACGCAGAACTGGTCCAAACATCCGGCGGGCGAGGTGCCCGAGGGCTATTACCGGATCGACCTCGGCACCGCCAACATCGTGCGGCCGGGCGAGGCGCTGACGATCCTGGCATACGGCACGATGGTGCATGTCTGTCAGGCGGTGGTCGCGGAAGCGGGGATCGATGCCGAGATCGTCGACCTGCGCACGCTGGTTCCGCTCGACATCGCCACGATCGAGGCGTCGGTGAAGAAGACCGGGCGCTGCATGATCGTGCACGAGGCGACGCGCACCGGCGGCTATGGCGCGGAGCTGTCCGCGCTGGTGCAGGAACGCTGCTTCTATCATCTGGAGGCGCCGATCGAGCGCGTGACGGGCTTCGACACGCCCTATCCGCACAGCCTCGAATGGGCCTATTTCCCGGGGCCGGTCCGCATCGGCGAAGCCCTCAAGAAAATCATGAAGGACGCATGATGGCGCGTTTCACGTTCAAGCTGCCCGATATCGGCGAAGGCATTTCGGAAGCCGAGATCGTCGCCTGGCACGTCAAGGTGGGCGACCGGATCGAGGAGGACCAGCCGGTCGCCGACATGATGACCGACAAGGCGACCGTCGAGATGGAATCGCCCGTTTCCGGCACGGTGGTCGAACTGGCGGGCGACGTCGGCGACCAGGTGTCGATCGGCGCCGCGCTGGTGGTGATCGAGACCGAGGCGGCCGCCGGCGACACCGTCGTCGCCGCGCCCGAAACCGCGGCACAGGCCGAGACGGCCGAGCAGTACGAAGCGGAGAACCCGGGGGTGGAGGAGGGGGTGGAGACGGCTCTCCCCGCCGCATCCGGTTCCCCGGCGAAGGCCGGGGCCCAGGTGGGAGGCGCCGGCGACGACGCGCAGCCCTCCACCACGCCCGACGCACCAACTGGGCCCCGGCCTTCGCCGGGGAACGAAAAGCCTGCCGCTCACGCGCTCGCCTCCCCCGCGGTGCGCGCCCGGGCGCGCGATCTGGGCATCGACCTCGCCACGGTGAAGACCGAGGGCGACCGCGTCCGCCACGCCGATCTCGACGCATATCTGCGCTACGGCTCGGGCCAGGGCTATCATGCGCCGGGCGCCTCGCGCGCGCGCGCGGACGAGGCGATCAAGGTGATCGGCATGCGCCGCCGCATCGCCGAGAACATGGCGGCGTCGAAGCGCGCGATCCCGCATTTCACCTATGTCGACGAGATCGACGTGACCGCGCTGGAGGCGATGCGCACGGACCTGAACGCAAACCGGGGCGGCCGGCCGAAGCTCACGCTGCTGCCGCTGATGATCGTCGCGATCTGCCGCACCCTGCCCGATTTTCCGATGCTCAACGCGCGCTACGACGACGAGGCGGGCGTGGTGACGCGCGGCGGCCGGGTGCATATGGGCATGGCGACGCAGACCGATGCCGGCCTCACCGTGCCCGTCATCCGCGACGCGCAGGATCGCAACGTCTGGCAGCTCGCCACCGAGATCGCCCGCCTGGCCGAAGCCGCGCGCGCGAACCGGCTGACGCCGGGCGAGATGGGCGGCGGCACGATCACCGTCACCAGCCTGGGGCCGCTCGGCGGGATCGCGACCACCCCGGTCATCAACCGCCCCGAAGTGGCGATCATCGGCCCGAACAAGATCGTCGAGCGCCCTGTCTTTGTCGCCAGTGGTCGAGGGGGCGACGAGATCCGCCGCGCGAAGCTGATGAACCTGTCGATCAGTTGCGACCACCGCGTGGTCGACGGCTGGGATGCGGCGAGCTTCGTTCAGGGGCTGAAACGCTTCCTCGAAACGCCCGTTCTGCTCTTCGCGGACTGAGGAGGGACGGCAATGAAGGGCATGCACAGCGGATCGCTGGTGATCGAGGGGCGGTTTGGCGGCATGCTCCGCGGCACCGCGATCGTCCCCGCCGGCGCCAGTGCGGAAATCGCCGGCATGGTCGACGGGATTCTGATCGTGGAGCCCGGCGCTACCGTCCTCGTCAGCGGCATGCTGAACGGCGAGATCGTCGATCGCGGTGGTCAGGTGCGCATCACGGGAATGGTCACTTGAGTCCTGCCCCACGCGCTATCCGGGGAATGCGGTTAATCGTCTCCTAACCATTTACGGCGATGGTCGCCCCGATCAGAGGAGACGACCGTATGCCGACCACCCGCGCCATCCGCGCGACCGACATCGCCGGCGTGCTCGACGCGCTGCCGGCGGGCGTCACGACGATCAGTCTCGATTGCTTCGACACGCTGATCTGGCGCGCGACGCATGCGGCGGTCGACGTGTTCGCAGGCATCGATCTGCCGGGCGGCGCGATGGGACCGCGGATGTGGTCGGAGGGATCGGCGCGGCAGATCGCGGCGCAGCGCGGCGGAACCGGGAACAGCGGGGCGGTGGAGATCCGCCTGGCCGATGTCTATCGCCATCTTCACATCGATGCCGCCCCGGAGCGGATCGAGGCGGCGGTGGCGCATGAACTGGGCGAGGAAGCGCGTCATGCCTTCGCATTCGCGCCCATGGTCGCGCTGATCCGCGAAGCGCATGCGCGCGGCCTGCGCGTGGTGATCGTCAGCGACATGTATCTGAGCGAGGCCGAGCTCCGCCGCCACATCGCGGGCGCCGCGGGCGACGACGTGCTGGCGCTGATCGCGCACGTCTTCGTCTCGGCCGACCATGGTTCGGGCAAATGCGACACGCTGTTCGATCATGTCCTTGAAACGCTGGACGCCGATCCGGCGACGATCCTCCACATCGGCGACAATCCCGCCGCGGATCTGAAGGCCGCCGCCGCGCACGGGCTGCACGCGGTCCACCTGCTGCAGTT
Source organism: Sphingomonas sp. CROZ-RG-20F-R02-07 (assembly GCF_022662335.1). Lineage (GTDB taxonomy): Bacteria > Pseudomonadota > Alphaproteobacteria > Sphingomonadales > Sphingomonadaceae > Sphingomonas. Next base: position 83,549 of record NZ_JAKNQJ010000011.1, read on the forward strand.
CGACGCCGCCAGCGAGACCCGGCTGCGCCACGAGGCGATCGCCGCGACGATGATCGATCCCGCGGCGCGCGTCACCCGCCCGGTGCTCCAGCCGCACCGCGCCGCGGTGTCGCTGCGCGCATGCGACGAACCCGCCTATCGGCTGGGCCATGACGTAATAGGCCCGGCGATGCACGGCTTCGCGCTTTGGGTAAAGGCCGAAGTCGATGCGATGACGGCGCGGCTCGGCCGGCCGGTGCGCCCGCTGTTCATGATGCGCGACGGGCATCTGCCGCTGCAAGCGTTCGAGACGCTGTTCCCCGATGCGGGCGCCGTGGGCGTCGAGATCAGCCGCTTCGTGGCCGGGCGCGCGGCCATGTTCGACCCGGACAGCCTGGAACGCTATCTGGGCGACTGGCTGCCGCGGTTGCCGGTTCAGGCGCTGGCCCGCCAGATGATGCTCACGCCCGACGATTGGGGCAAGATCGCGAAGATCCCGAACCGCGCGGCGCAGGAGGCCGCGTTCGTCCGGCTGATCGGCAAACCCGAAATGCGGCGCAAGATCCTGCGGCGCACTGACACGTTCGCCACCAAACTGTGCGCGCACCTAGCGGCGGCCGGGGTGACGCCCGGCGATGCCGTGATGCTGGTCGATCTCGGCTATAACGGCACCGTCCAGAATCTGGTGACGCCAATGCTCCAGCACCGGCTGGGGCTGACCGTTGCCGGCCGCTATCTGTTCCTGCGCGAAGGGCAGATGTCGGGCCTCGACAAGCGCGGCATGCTCGACACGCGCCGCTATGAGGCGCGCACGCTGCACGCGCTCACCTCCAGCGTCGCGCTGCTCGAGCAATTGTGCAACGTGGCGCAGGGATCGACGGTCGATTTCACCGCCGACGGCACCCCGGTCCGCGAGAAGCCCGACATGAAGGCGGAACATAGCGCGGTGCGCGACGCGGTGCAGGCGGCGTGCATCGATTATGTCCGCACCTGCAAGGCCGGCATCCAGGCGCCGGCGGCGAGCGACGATCTGGACGCGCGCGTCCAGGCCGCCGCCGCGGCGCTGGCCCGGCTGTTCTTCCTGCCGAGCGCCGACGAGGCCGCCTTGTTCGCCACGTTCAACTTCGACACCAACATGGGCACGAACGCCTGCAAGCCGCTATTCGATACGCAAGGCGCCGAGCGCGGATTGCGGCGCCTGGGGCTGCCCTATCTCAACCAGGGCAACGGCATGTACGTGCCCGGCGAGATCCAGCCCAAGGGCCTGCCGCTCGCGCTGACGCTGTTTGCCAGCGCGCGATTCTCGATGGACCTGCGCACCACCGATTTCGACACCGGCGGCGTGGCCATCCCCGTCATCCTGCTTGGCGACGGCGGCGAGGGGATCGTCGAGCGCACCGCCTATCCGACGATCGACGGCTATTATCGGATCGACGTGCCGGTCGGCGCGGGACGGTTCGTGCCCGGCATCCAGTTCGGCCATGTCTGCGAATGGCTGCAGATCGAGGAAGTGCTGTATCGCCCGGTGGCCGCCGACGATACCACGACGCCCCGCGCCGCCGCGCATGTCACCGACGCGATGGAGGCGATGGCACCCGGCCTCTACCGCGCATCGCCGCAAGGCCTGCTGATGGCCCCGCCCCCGCCCTCCACCACGCCGCAGATGCTGACCGTGGTGTTCCGCCCGATCCAGTGGCGCGGCGCGGCGGCCGAAGTGGCGCGGGCGGCTTAGCGCGAAAGGACGTTCGTTCGATCCGGTGTCCGACTCCGTTCGTGCTGAGCTTGTCGAAACACGCTTTCCACCGTTGAGCCCTCGCGTGCGGAACAGGCCCTTCGACTAGCTCAGGGCGAACGGTCGAGAGTGCGACCGGCTGAACTAGCCTCGTTTTCGGGGCCTCACGCCCGACCCGGCAAAGCCGTGTCGTCGGACGCCGCTGTAGCGGCGCCGGCCGATCGTCTAGCGAGCGCCGGCTTCGCCAGGGCGCGCGCTAGACGATTTCAAACAGCCCCGCCGCGCCCATGCCGCCCGCCGTACACATCGACACCACGACATAGCGCACGCCCCGCTTGCGCCCCTCGATCAGCGCATGGCCCACCAGCCGCGATCCGGTCATGCCGAACGGATGGCCGACCGCGATCGCGCCGCCATTGACGTTGTAGCGTTCGGGATCGATGCCGAGCGTGTCGCGGCAATAGAGGCATTGCGACGCGAACGCCTCGTTCAGCTCCCACAAGCCGATATCGCCGACCGACAGCCCCGCGCGCGCGAGCAGCTTGGGGATCGCGAAGACCGGGCCGATCCCCATCTCCTCGGGCCCGCAGCCCGCCGCCTGGAAGCCGCGATAGATGCCGAGGATGTCCTTGCCCTCGGCCTCCGCCGTGGCGCGGTCCATCACGATCTGCGCCGACGCGCCATCGGACAATTGGCTGGCATTGCCCGCCGTCACGCTGGTGCCGGGGCCGGTGAATTCGCCGCCGGGCCACACCGTCTTCAGCCCCGCCAGCGCCTCGGCGGTGGTGCCGGCGCGGATGCCCTCGTCCTGCGAGACGGTGACGGTCTCGGTGCCGGTCTGCGTGCCGGCCTTGTCGAACAGCGCCTTTTCGACGGTGATCGGCACGATCTCCTCGGCAAAGGCGCCGTTCGCCACGCCGGCGGCGGCGCGCTGCTGGCTCGTCGCGCCATATTCGTCCTGCGCGGCGCGGGTGATGCCGTAACGTTCGGCCACGATCTCGGCCGTCTCGATCATCGGGATATAAGCGGCGGGCTCGCGCGCGGTGACCGACCGGTTGACGTAGCGCGGCGCATCCTTGTTCACGGTGAAGCTGATCGATTCCATGCCGCCGGCCAGCGCCACGTCCATCTCGTCGCACATGATCGAGCGCGCGGCGAGCGCCACCGCGGTCAGCCCCGATCCGCATTTGCGATCGAGCGTGAAGGCGGGCACCGATTGCGGCATCCCGGCGGCGAACACCGCCATCCGCCCGGCATTGCCGCCTTGCGTGCCCCATTGATTGCCCACGCCCCAGAAGATCTCGTCGATCCGCGCGGGATCGATCCCGGCGCGCTCCACCACGGCGTTCATGACATGGCCGGCGAGCACCGGCGCCTCGGTCGCGTTGAACGCGCCACGGTAAGCCTTGCCGATGGGGGTACGGGCGGTGGCGACGATCGCGGCTTCGCGCATGGGGGTGCCTTTCGAGGATCGGGTATGGATTTCGTCTAGGCGTTTGCGCAGGCGGTGGAAAGAGCACCATTGTGATCGCGTGACGGTTGCGCGCATGGGGATGGCGATGAACGAAACTGCCAATCTCAGCGGCGCGGCGCATGTCGTGCAACTCGCGCTCACGCCGATCTTCCTGCTGACGGGACTCGCCTCGTTGCTGAACGTATTCTCCACGCGGCTCGGCCGGATCGCGGACCAGGTCGATCGCCTGTCGGGCGATCCGGATCGCCACCCGCGCCAGCTCGCGCGGCTGCGCGTGCGATCGCTGGCGCTCGATGTGGCGGTGCTGCTGGCGGCGCTGGCGGGCGCGCTCACCTGCTGCGCGGCGTTCACGCTGTTTCTCGGCGCGCTGCGTAACGCGAGCACGGGGCGGCTGCTGTTCGGCTTTTTCGGCTTCGCGCTCGGCTTCGCGGTGATCGCGCTGGCGGCGTTCGCGTTCGAGACGGTGCTGTCAGGCCGATCGGTGCGCGAACAGGCGCAGCCCGAGGGCGATACGCAGGAAACGCCGAAGCCCTGATCTACGCGCCGCCGTCCGCGATCGGATGATGCGGCTCGAGGATCAGCGTGCCGTCCTCGACGCGCCAGGATTTCAGCCGCGACAGGAAGTTCATCCCCAGCACGTCGAGATCGCCGAACGCGGGCGAGACGACCACCGCCAGATCGCGCGCGGTGACGTCGCCCAGCCGAAGCGTCGCGACATCGGCGCTCTGCGCGCCCACATCGCCGTTGGCGGTGCGGATCACCACGGGCACCAGCCCCTCGCGCAGCGTGAGCCCCGCCGCCGCCGCGGTGCGCGCGGACAGCGCGGTCGTCGTCGCGCCGCTATCGACCAGCAGCCGCCGCTCGACGCCGTTGATCCGCACCTTGGCCCAGAAATGCCCGTCGGGCGCGATCCGGATCCGCGTCTCGCGGCCCACCACCTGCTGCGTGTCCATCCCCAGCGCGCGGGTCAGGCGGCCGAGATAGGGATCGATCCGGCTGTGCTGCCCGATCGCCATCACCAGCACCGCGAACAGCGCGACCGTGATGCCGAAGCGCAGCACCGATCCCACCACCGGCAGACGCAGCGCCACCACGAAGGCGATGGCGATCAGCAGCACCGGTACATAGGTGGCGCGATTGGCGAGGATATGGGCGATCAGGTCGTGCACCGCGGTCATGCGCCCGCCTTATACCCGCTCGGCTGTACGGGGGCTGACCGGCATCACCCCTTCACCAGCGCCACGATCGGCGCGACGAAGCCGGGGGCAAGCGGCAGGGCGGGATCGCCATAGGTGGCGATGTTGGCGGCGCGATCGTCGCTGCCGACGGGCTTCAGCACATGGTTCGCGCCCGCCACCAGCCGATACGCCGCGCGCCGGTTCGCCGCCGCGAGCCGCGCCGAATCGGCCACCGACACCTGGATGTCGCGCGTGCCTTGCAGGATGAGCGTGGGGCCGCGCCAGCCGGCAATCAGCGTGGCCGGGTCATAGGACAGCACGCTGCGCCAGTAGGTGACGAGCTTGGCCGGAAACAGCGAGGCGAGCGGCGCCGGCAGGGTGGCGGGATCGATCGTCCGCCCCGCGGCCGCCAGCGCCAGCGCCGCGTCGAGCGCGGGCAGCAGCGGCGCGTTCACCGGGTTCGCCGCGATCTGTTCGCGCAGCACCTGGCCCAGGGGCCGCCCCGCGGTGGAGACGAGGATCAGCCCGCACAGATCGGCCGGGTCCTGCGCCGCGACCAGCGCGGCGAGCCCGCCTTCGCTATGCCCCAGCACCCACACGCACGGCACTCCGGTGCGCGCGCGGATGGTGCGCGCCCAGGCGTGGATGTCGCGCGCGTAATCCGCCATCGTCACCGCGTTGGGATTGGGGATCGCGGCAGCGCTGCCGAACATGCCGCGCTTGTCGATCCGCACGCTCGCCACGCCCTCGGCCGCCAGCCCTTCGGCCAGCAGCCGATAGGGCGCCGCGCGAATGCCCATCGGATTGTCGCCGTCGCGGTCGGTCGGGCCCGAGCCCGGCACGATCAGCACCACCGGCCTGCCCGCCCCCTCGCCCAGCAGCGTGCCAGCGAGCGGACCGTTCGGCCCCGGCGCCTCCACCGGAACCCCGGCCCCCAGGATCGCCGCCGCCGCCATCGTCATCGCCCATCCGATCACCGCCATCTCCCCCTTCGCGCGCGCCGCCCGATTGTGGGCGCCGCGCGGTGGGCGTCAATCGGTGAAGATCGGGTCGCGCTTGTCCATATTGGCACGCACCGCCTCGATCTGGTTGGGGGTGCGCAGGATGCCGCCCTGCACCGCGCTTTCGGCGCGGAGCATCGCGCCGCCGTCAAGGTCCGCCGCCTGGTTGTAGAGCGATTTCGCGCCGCGGATCGCGTGCGGGTTCTTCGTGGCGATGCTGCGGGCCAGCGTCATCGCCGCCTCGTGCGGATCGTCCGCCAGCCGGGTGACGAAGCCATGCGCCAGCGCCTCGTCCGCGGCGAATTCGCGTGCGGTATAGGTCAGCTCGCGCAGCACGTCGTCGCGCGCCAGCGTCCGCCACAATGCATAGCCCGCCATGTCGGGCACGAGCCCCCAGTGAAGCTCGCGGATCGCGAAGCGCGTCGTGGGCGCGGCGATCCGGATATCGGCGCCCGACATGATCTGGAAGCCGCCGCCGAATGCCACGCCGTGCACCGCGGCGATCACCGGCATCGGCAGCGTCCGCCAGCCCCAGGCGACCTGCTGCACCAGATTGGCGTCGCCATAGATCCGGTCGTCGAGCGACAGGCCCGAACCGCCGCCCGCCATCGCCGCCATGTCGAGCCCCGCGCAGAACGCCCGCCCCTCGCCCGACAGGACGACGCAGCGCACCGCGGGCGCCGCCGTCAGCGTGGCGATGGCGTCGGCAATCCCGGCGAACATCGCCCCGTCGAGCGCGTTCATCTTGTCCGCGCGGGCGAGGCGGACATCGGCGACCCCGCCCTCCAGCGCGATGGTGACCCGGTCGTTCATGCGTCTCTCTCCTCGGCGGCCTGCCCGGCGCGGTGGATAGCAAATCTTGCGGCCCAGCGCGCCTCGTGTAGAGCAAGCGCGCATGGGCTTCGACATCCAGCGTTTTCTCAGCGGCCGCCTCAGCGGCCATGCCGGCGTGCTCGGCATCGGCTATCACGCGCAGGGGCCCGGCTGGCTCGAACTGTCGCTCCCCTATGACGCGCGGCTGGTGGGCGATCCGGCGCGCGGCGTGATCGCATCGGGCGCGATCGTCACGCTGATGGACATGGCCACCAGCCTGTCGGTGTGGGTGAAGCGCGACCGATTCACCCCGCAGGCGACGCTCGACCTGCGCGTCGACTATCTCCGCCCCGCGACGCCGGGCAGAACGGTGATCGGCCGCGGCGAGTGCCTGCGCCTCACCCGCTCGATCGCGTTCGTGCGCGGTCAGGCGCATGACGGCGATCCGGACGATCCGCTGGCGCATGTCGCCGGCACCTTCATGCTGCTCGACGCATGACCGCGCTGCCCCCCTATGCCGAATTGCTCGGCCTCGTCGCGGAGCCGCAGGCGGGTGGCCCCGCCGTGCTGGCGATGCCGTTCGGCGACGACGTGCTCGGCCGCCCAGGCTTCCTGCACGGCGGCGCGATTGCCGGGCTGCTGGAGATGGCGGCGATCGTCGCGCTCACCCATGCGCTGGAGGGCGAAAGGGGGGGCCGGATCAAGCCGGTGAACGTCACCGTCGACTATATGCGCGGCGGCCGCGACAAGCCGACGCGCGCGATCGGCATCGTCACGCGGCTCGGCACGCGCGTCGCCAATGTCGAGGCGGTGGCGTGGCAGGACGATCGCGCAAAGCCGATCGCGGCGGCGCGGATGAACTATCTGATCGTGCGCGACGAGAACGGGGTGACGTCGGGTTGATCCCGTATCTCTGAAACCGTTCGTGCTGAGCTTGTGGAAGCACGCTCTCAACAGGCATGACTTCATATTCTGAACAGGCCCTTCGACACGCTCAGGGCGAACGGATCGAGGCAATGTTCTCGAACGCTAGGCCTTGGGCGTCAGGCGCATCAGCTTTCCGCCCGCGCCCTTTTCGCCGTCTTCCAGCAACCAGATCGACCCGTCGGGCGCCTGCGCCACGTCGCGGATGCGCGTGCCCATCGCCCATTGGTCGACGGGTTTCGCGCTTGCGCCGTCCACGGTCACGCGGACCAGCGATTCGTCGGATAGCGCGGCGATGAACAGCGAGCCGCGATAGGCGGGGAACATCGCGCCCGAATACAGCATCATGCCGCCCGGCGAGATCGCCGGGTTCCACCACAGCACAGGCGCCGCCAGATCGGGGCGGCTGGAATGATCGGGGATCGGCTTGCCGCTGTAATTGTCGCCGTTCGACACGATCGGCCAGCCATAGTTGCGGCCCGGCTCGATGAGGTTCAGCTCGTCACCACCCTTTGGCCCCATCTCCTCCTCCCACAGCCGCCCGTCCGGCGTAAAGACGAGGCCGTAAGGGTTGCGGTGGCCGCTGCTCCACGTCTGCGCGCGCACGCCGCCGGCCTTGTAATCCGGATTGCCGGGCCATGCCTTGCCGTCGAGCGTCAGGTGGAGGATCTTGCCGAGCGCCTGTTCGGGATCCTGTGCCGGCGCGAATCGCTGGCGTTCGCCCGAGCTGAGGAACAGCGATTGACCATCGGGTGCGAACGCGATCGTCGCGCCATATTGGCCACCCGGGCCGTCGGAGCCGGCGCGCCAGATGACCCGCAGATCCTCCAGATGCGGGTTCGCTCGGTCACCGGCCGAGACGAACCGCGCATCGGCGAGCGCGAGGCTGCTGCCGCCATTCGGCCGCGGCTCGGCATAGGTCAGGTAGACACGCCGACTGCCGGCGAAATTGGGCGCCACCGCGACGTCGAGCAGACCACCCTGCCCACCCGTCGCGACGGCGGGAACGCCGCTGGTCGGATAGGTGGCGCCATTGCCGCGCCGCAGCTTCAATACGCCCGCCTTTTCGGTCACCAGCAGATCGCCGTTCGGCAGGAACGCCATCGCGAACGGCTCCGCGAACTGCCCGATCGTCGTGATCGCAAAGGGCGGCTTCGTCTTGGCGAGGTTCGCGCGGCCGGTGGTGGCGGGCACGTTGGTGATGCCCGGATAGGTGGGCGCGTCGCGCGGCACCGGCAGGTTGGATCCTACCGGCTGCGGGCCCTGCGGCCCCGACTCGGGGCCGGCGGTCGCCTGGGGCCGGGCGCCGCACGCGGTGCCGACGAGCAGCGTCAGGATCAGGGCGTGACGGATCATCGGCGGTCTCCCAGGAAGGACTGCGGCAAGAACGTCCCGCCCATGGCCCGGTTGCGTGCTTGCGGAAAGGGGCGCGTCCGCGTATATCGGCCTCGCTTTCTCTTACATCGTCAGATGCAAGGGGCTGCGGGGCTCGCTCCGCGGCGGGGTTTTCCCGTACGTGGATCGGCCGCATTCATGGAGTGTCGCTTGGCGGATCTCGCCGCATTGTCCGATCTGATCGAACCCGAGGCCAAGGCGCTCGGCCTCGCGCTCGTGCGCGTCAAGATGCAGGGCGGCAAGTCCGACCCGACGCTTCAGGTGATGGCCGAGCGGCCCGACACGCGCCAGCTGACGATCGACGATTGCGCCGATCTGTCGCGGCGCATCTCGGACCTGCTCGACGCGCTGGAGGCCGAGGGCAAGGATCCGATCGAGGGCGCGTACCGGCTGGAGGTGTCCAGCCCCGGGATCGACCGGCCGCTCACCCGCCTGCAGGATTTCGCCGACTGGGCGGGGCACGAGGCGCGGATCCGGCTGGTCGAGCCGTTCGAGGATCGCAAGCAGCTTTCGGGCGACCTGATCGGCGTCGAAGGCCAGGCGATCACGATCGACGTGAACAAGCACAAGCCGATGACGATTGATTTCGCGCAGGTCGCCGATGCGAAGCTGGTGATGACCGACCGGCTGATCGCCGCGACCGCCCCGCTGTCGACCGAAGGCGCCGAAGAATTCACCTATCTGGAAGCGCCCGCAGACGGCGCGAACACGCAAGAAGGACAGCACTGAGATGGCCACCCAAGCGACATCCGGCGTGACCGCCAACCGTGCGGAGCTGATCGCGATCGCGAATTCGGTCGCGTCGGAAAAGATGATCGACAAGGCCATCGTGATCGAGGCGATGGAGGACGCGATCCAGCGCGCCGCGCGCTCGCGCTACGGTGCCGAGAACGACATCCGCGCGAAGCTCGATCCCAACACCGGCGATCTGCGGCTGTGGCGCGTCGTCGAGGTGGTCGAGGGCGTCGACGATTACTTCAAGCAGGTCGATGTCGCGCAGGCGCAGAAGCTGCAGAAAGGCGCGGTCGTCGGCGACTATATCGTCGATCCGCTGCCCCCGATCGAATTCGGCCGTATCGCAGCACAGGCCGCCAAGCAGGTGATCTTCCAGAAGGTTCGCGATGCCGAGCGCGAGCGCCAGTACGAGGAGTATAAGGACCGCGCGGGCGAGATCATCACCGGCGTGGTGAAGCGCGTCGAGTTCGGCCATGTGGTGGTCGATCTGGGCCGCGCCGAGGGCGTCATCCGCCGCGACGCGCAGATCCCGCGCGAAGTGGTGCGCGTGAACGACCGCATCCGTTCGCTTATCCTGAAGGTGGTGCGCGAGAACCGCGGGCCGCAGATCTTTCTCAGCCGCGCGCATCCCGACTTCATGAAGAAGCTGTTCGCGCAGGAAGTGCCCGAGATCTACGACGGCATCATCGAGATCAAGGCCGCCGCGCGCGATCCGGGCAGCCGCGCCAAGATCGGCGTCATCAGCCATGACAGCAGCATCGATCCGGTCGGCGCGTGCGTCGGCATGAAGGGCAGCCGCGTGCAGGCCGTCGTGCAGGAGATGCAGGGCGAGAAGATCGACATCATCCCCTGGTCGCCCGACACCGCCACTTTCGTGGTGAACGCGCTCCAGCCCGCCTCGGTGTCGCGCGTGGTGATCGACGAGGAGGAGGACCGGATCGAGGTCGTCGTGCCCGACGACCAGCTCAGCCTGGCGATCGGCCGCCGCGGCCAGAATGTCCGCCTCGCCTCGCAGCTCACCGCCAAGGCGATCGACATCCTGACCGAGGCCGATGCCTCGGAGAAGCGTCAGAAGGAATTCACCGAGCGCACCGAGATGTTCCAGAGCGAGCTCGACGTGGACGAGACGCTGGCGCAGCTGCTGGTCGCCGAAGGTTTCGGCGAGCTGGAAGAGGTCGCCTATGTCGATCTCGAGGAGATCGCGGGCATTGAGGGCTTCGACGAGGACCTGGGCCAGGAGCTGCAGAGCCGCGCGCAGGAAGCGCTGGAGCGCCGCGACGCCGCCAACAAGGCGCTGCGCACCGAACTGGGCGTCGAGGACGCACTGGGCGAACTGCCCTATATCACCGAGGCCATGCTGGTGACGCTCGGCAAGGCGGGCATCCTGACGCTCGACGATCTTGCCGATCTGGCGACCGACGAGTTGGTCGAGAAGAAGCGCGTCGAACAGCGCCGCCGCAACGACGATGCCCCCAAGCGCCCCGAGCCCAAGGGCGGCATCCTCGCCGAATATGGCCTGAGCGACGAGCAGGGCAACGAGATCATCATGGCCGCGCGCGCGCACTGGTTCGAGGACGACGCGCCGGCCGCCGAGGCCGCGGACGCTCCCGCCGCTGCCAATGCGACGGACGGTGAGGACGCCTGATGCCCTTCGTCTCGATCCGCATCTCCGGCACGGCGACCAAGGACCAGAAGTCCGCCATCGTCGCCGATGTCACCCGGTCGCTCGTCGAGCGGCTGGGCAAGAACCCCGCCGCGGTGCAGATCGTGATCGAGGAAGTGTCGACGGAAAATTACGGCGCGGGCGGCCAGTTGCTGGTCGACCGCGACGCCGCCAAGCCACGGGAGGACGCTCATGCGGAACCCTCCCGATGACACCCGAACGCTAAACTCTCCCGCCGCTCGCGGCCGGAGCTCCAAAGCCCGGCCCGCGGCATCGGCCGGTGGCGATGATGCGGATGGCGTCGGTCCCATCCGTCGTTGCATCCTGTCGGGCGAGCGTGCGGCGCGCGATCATCTCGTGCGGCTGGCGCTGGCGCCCGACGGCTCGATCCATCCCGACGTGCGCGCCAAGGCGCCGGGCCGGGGGGCGTGGATCGGCGTGACCCGCGCGGAGCTGGAGGTCGCGCTGAAGAAGGGCAAGCTGAAAGGCGGCCTGGCGCGCGCGTTCAAGACGGGCGAGTTCGTCATCACTCCCGAGCTGCCGCAGCAGATCGCGACGGCGCTGGAGCGCAGCGCGATGGACCGGCTGGGACTGGAGGCGCGCTCCGGCACGCTGCTGACCGGATCGGACAAGATCGAGACCGCGGCGCGATCGGGCAAGCTCCATGCGCTGTACCACGCGGCGGATGCAGGCGCCGACGGCAACCGCAAGCTCGACCAGGCCTGGCGCATCGGCAACGATGTCGAAGGCAGCGATCTGAGGGGCTTGGCACTCCCGGTGCCGCGCACCATATTGGGGTTGGCGCTGGGCCGCGAGAATGTGGTACATATCGGTCTGACCGACCGCGCTGCAGCGAAGCGGGTGAGCGAGGCGCTTGCCCGGTGGATGCACTTTATCGGACCCGAACCCTTTGCCGCACCTTGCGAAACGGCCTCGCAGGGCGCATCGGCGTCTGAAATGGATGGGGCGTCGGGACCTTCCGGCGACCTGACGGCCGTGGCGATACACGAGGAATTTGAGTGAGCGACACCGACAACGAAAAGCCGAAGCTTGGCATGCGCGCGCCGCTGGGCGTCAAGCGCACGGTCGAGACCGGCAAGGTGAAGCAGAGCTTCAGCCACGGACGGTCGAACACCGTCGTGGTCGAGGTGAAGCGACGCCGCGTGATCGGCGGACGGCCCGGCGAGGCTGAGGCCCCGGTGCAGGAGGCGGCACCCGTCGCCGCCCCCGTGACGCCGCCGCCCGCCCCGGCCGCCGCACCGCAGCGCGCGCCCGCGCCGTCTGGCGCAAATCTGTCGCCGCAGGAGCGTCAGGCCAAGTTGTTGCGCGAAGCCGAAGAGCAGCGCATGCACAGCCTTGAGGACTCGCGTCGCCGCGAGGAGATTGACCGCCATCGTGCGGCCGATGACGAGCGCGCGCGCGCCGAAGAGCGGGCCCGCATCGCCGCGGCCCCGCCGGCGCACGAGCCTGCTGCCCCCGCTCCCGCCGTGGAGGCGACGCCTGCTCCCGCAGCCGCACCGGCCGAAGCACCCGCCCCGCAAGTGGTCATGCCGAAGCCGGTGATGTTCTCGCCGGTGGTGCGCCCCGTTCCCGCCCCGCCCGTGCCCGAGGAAGCCGCGCCCGCGGCTGCCGCTCACCCGGCGCCTGCACCGACGCCGACGCCGGCGCCCGCGCCCGCCCCGGTTCAGGTCGCGCGTCCGGCGCCTGCCCCCGCTGCGCCGCCGGTGGTGGAGCTCGCTCGCGATCCGTCGATGCCGGCACCGCGCCGCTTCTCCCCGGTCGCCCGT
>NZ_JAKNQJ010000012.1 GCF_022662335.1 Sphingomonas sp. CROZ-RG-20F-R02-07
GGGTCGGCATCTTCGACTACACGCTGGGTGGTTATTTCTATGACGACTCGATCAGTAACCAAACGGTCGTCAATGTTTCCGCGTCCGAGAACTTCCTCCAACAGCACTACACGACCGAATCATTCGCGCCCTTCGGTCGGCTGACCGCCCACGTCACCGAGAAGCTGAGGCTCGTCGGCGGATTGCGGTATTCTAAGGACATCAAGCACTTCGACGGCACCGGCGTCTCGTTCACGGTCGTCTGCATGGTTCGCGTCGCGGGCGTTCCCACTTGTCCGACCGCTCAGCTGTTCCCAACGGTCGATACCCCGGCCCAGATACCGTTCGCGGTCCCGGCCGGATCGGCACCGATCCCACAGGGCAGGTCCGGCGCAATCATCGTTCGCACCGATACCGCCTTCAACAGCAATCTGACGAACGACAAGGTCACCTACCACGGAGGGGTCGAGTACGACGTTGCCGAAAGGTCGCTCTTCTACGCCACCTACGAGACAGGATACCGATCGGGCGGCTTCTCGGCCGCGCAGGGTTTCGAGACCTACCAGCCCGAGACGATCACGGCGTACACGGTCGGCCTGAAGAACAGGTTCTTCGACAACCGCGTCCAGCTGAACGTCGAGGCGTTCCTGTGGAACTACCGGAACCAGCAGGTATCGCATCTCGGACTGGACCTCGCCGGTCGCACGGCACAGTTCATCCAGAACATCGGCCGGTCGCGCATCCAGGGCGTCGAGGCGGAAGGTCGGATCCTCGTCACGCCGACGACGCTGCTCAGTGTAGACGCACAATACCTCGACGCGAAGAACCAGTCGTTCTCGTTCCTGCAGGGTGCCGGAACGACCACGCCGCTGACGGGCTGCTCCTACGCCATTTCCGCCAACCCGCAGTTCTACACGGTCGATTGTGCCGGCAAGCAGCCCTTCAATTCGCCGCGGTGGACTGTCAACCTCGCCGGTCAGCAGACCGTGAAGCTTGGCGATTACAAGATCGTGGCGGGCGTCGACACGCAGTACAAGACGAGCCGGAACGTCGGTTTCGAGTTCCTGGCGGAACAGCATGTCGAGGCGACGTGGGCGACGAACGCGCAGGTCTCCTTCGGTCCAGGCAACGACCGCTGGTCTATCGCCGGCTTCGTCCGCAACATCGAGAACAACCGCATTCTAGTCGCGGCTCAGACCCATCCGATCGCGAACCTCGTCGTCGGCAACACGACCGCGCCACGGCTGTACGGCGTTCGTGGATCGTTCAAGTTCTGATGCGGACCGTTTGCCCAATCATTCGGAGAAGACGATGAAGCTGCTGCGGTTCGATGTGGGCGGTGTCCCGACGCTGGGTGCGATGCGCGACGGAGAGGTCGTGGCCCTCGACTCCGTGGGGGCGGACTACCCCACGATGTCGGCGATCATCGCCGGCGGTTCGCAGGCACTGGAGCGTGTAGCCGCCGCGATATCGGCGGCCACGAAGACGTTGCCGCTGGCAAGCGTCCACCTGCTCGCGCCGGTCGAACGGCCCGGCAAGTATCTCGCCATCGGAATGAACTACGCCAAGCACCTCGAGGAAGCCGACAAGCTCGGCGTCGCTCGTGCGAAGCATCAGACCTGGTTTAACAAGCAGACGACCTGCATCTCCGGTCCGTACGACGACATCGACCCGGGCGTAACGGAGAAGCTCGACTACGAGGTCGAGCTGGGCGCCGTCATCGGAAAGCCGGCCCGACACGTCTCCGAGGCAGACGCCGCGTCGCACGTGTTCGGCTACTTCGTCGCGAACGACGTATCGGCTCGCGACTGGCAGTTCCACACGCCCACCTTCACGATGGGCAAGTCGTTCGACACGCATGGCCCGATTGGTCCCTGGATCGTCACTTCCGACGAGATCGGGGACCCTCACGCCCTGACCCTCCGCTCCTTCGTCAACGGCGAGAAGCGGCAGGAGAGCGACACGGGACAGATGATCCATAAGCTGTGGGCACAGATCGCCTATCTGTCGACCGCTTTCACCTTGGAGAGCGGGGATCTGATCGCGACGGGCACCCCCGAGGGAGTCGGTGTGGGAATGGATCCGCAGCACTTCCTCCAGCCGGGCGACGTCGTGCGCTGCGAGATCGACGGCATCGGTTTCATCGAGAACAGGGTAGTCGCCTCGTCGGCTCCGACCGTGGATAGGAGCTGAACCATGCCGGTCCTGGGAGCATTGTCCGTCGCGCTGGAGGTGCCCTCGCTTGCCGAGGGGATCACGTTCTACACCGACGCAGGCCTTCAGGCGGCCGACGACGGCAAGGTGGCCCGGCTGCGCTGCCCAGGCCAGGATCGGGATTCCATCATCCTGATCGGCGGTGCCGCGCGCAAGCGTCTGCACCACATATCGCTGCGTGCCGAGAAGCTGGACGAGATAGCGGGTCTTGCCGCCGGTGCCGGGGGAAAGGTGGTCGACGCTCCCGAAGGGTTCGAGGACAATGGTCTATGGATCGAGGATCCGCATGGCATGCTCATCCATCTGATGGAGCAGGCGGCGGACCCCGAGCTGGAGGCGACAGTTCCTTTCGAGGTCAATGGGCCGGGGCGGGTCACACGAAAGCGCCGATCAGCAATGCTGCCGGGAGCCTCCTACCCCGGCGCCAGGCCATTACGGCTTGGCCACGTACTGGTGTTCTCCCCTGACGTGCCGGCAAGCGTCGCCT
The DNA here is from genome assembly GCF_022662335.1 of Sphingomonas sp. CROZ-RG-20F-R02-07. Classification (GTDB taxonomy): domain Bacteria; phylum Pseudomonadota; class Alphaproteobacteria; order Sphingomonadales; family Sphingomonadaceae; genus Sphingomonas. The sequence goes on from NZ_JAKNQJ010000012.1 coordinate 2,681, forward strand.
TCATGACCGGCGCGCTGGGCATGGGTCTAGCCGACCACGCGCAGGACATCATCGCGTTCTGCTGCGCCAGGAAGGACAGCGACCATCACGTCGTGGCCTTCGCGAAGTCGCCGGGTACGGGCTTCCATCATGCGAGCTTTCAGGTCGGTGATCCTGACGAGGTAGGCCGCGGCGGCCGCGCACTCCTGGCGAAGGCGGGCAAGGGCGACTGGGGCTTCGGGCGCCATACGATCGGGTCTAACTTCTTCCACTACATCCAGGACCCCTGGGGCTCGTGGTTCGAATATTATTCCGACATGGATCACATCGACGACTACGCGCTGTGGACGCCCACGAACTACGCGATGGACGACAGCCTCGCCAATTGGGGTCCGGACGTGCCCGGCGACTTCGTCCACAACTACGAGGTGGGCGAGGAGTTCGTCTGATGGGCCGCGGGGTGCCGGAGCAGATCGGGGCTTCGGCGGTGGAATTGCGGCGGCGGTTCGATACCGGACCGATGAGCCGCGTCCAGACGGTGGCGGTCGCAGTCACCGTCGCGCTGTCGGCGCTCGATGGCTACGATGTCCTGTCGGTCACGTTCGCGGCTCCTGCCATTTCGCACGACTGGGGCCTCGGCAAGGGGGCGCTCGGCGTTCTGCTTTCGGCGGGGCTGGCGGGAATGGCCATCGGATCGCTCGCGCTTGCGCCGCTCGCCGACGTCATGGGTCGGCGCCGAATGGTACTGGCGAGCCTGACGCTGATGGCTGTCGGCATGCTGCTCTCAGCAATCGCACCCGGAGTCCGCGAGCTCGCCCTCTGGCGCGTCGCCACCGGTCTCGGCATCGGTGCGATGGTGGCCGTCATAAATCCCTTGGCCGCCGAGTTTGCGAACGCGAGACGACGCGCACTTGCGCTCTCGTGCATGACCGTCGGGTATCCGATGGGCGGGGTCCTGGGGGGCCTCGCATCGTCCATCCTGCTGGCGAACTTCGGCTGGCGATCCGTTTTCCTGGCGGGCTCGATAGCTGCGGCGCTTATGATCCCCGTCGTCCTGATGCTACTGCCGGAGCCGCTGGCCTTCCTCCTCGCCCGGCCGCGTCGAGATGGACTTGCCCGGGCGAACCTCCTGATGGCACGGTGCCGGCAGCCTTCGATCGACCAGCTGCCACCCCCGCCCTTGCGCAGCGACGCCGGCTACCGGGCGGTGTTCGCCCGGGATCGGGTCGGCACGACGGTGCGCATCACCGCAGCCAACCTGCTCTACGTCGTGATGGTCTACTTTCTCTTCAGCTGGCTCCCCCAAACCCTCGCCGATGCGGGTTTCGCACCTGCGACCGCCAGCCTGGTGGCAGCGACCCTCAACCTGGCCGGCATCTTAGGCGGCGTCACGTTGGGTGTGCTGGCCAGGTCCGTGGGACTGAAGCGGCTCACCGTCGCGTTCGTGGGCGTGGCGGGATTGGCGACGGCTATGCTCGGTCTGGTGCCTGCCTCGCTTCCGGTCATCGTCGCCGTGGCTGCAACCGCCGGGTTCTTCGTGTTCGGGGGCATGTCCGGCCTCTACGCCACGATGTCGGCGAGCTTCGCGACTGAGGCGCGCGCGTCCGGTACAGGGTTCGCCATCGGCGTTGGTCGCGTCGGAAGCGCGGCTGCACCAGCCGCCGCGGGCTGGCTGTTCGCCAACGGGTTCGACCGCTCGTGGGTATCGCTGGCTTTCGGCATGAGTGCGTTACTCGCGGCGACGCTGCTGTCCCTTCGATCGAGGAGTTCTCCGTGACGAGGCAGCTTCGTAACGATCCGCCTCGCAAGGCGTGCGTCGGCGTCGGATGATTGAGCGATGCGATGTCGAGCTGGAAATGGGTTCAGAACGTTTAATCGATCGGCGAGACGCCATCTCGTAGCCAGGCCCGGCCCCGGTCGTAAAGCGCCTCCACCTCGGGACCCCGGGTGCCCGGCATGTCCTCGCGGACGGTGAACCCGTGCTGGGTCTGCAGATATGCCAGATGGCGATACCCTTCCGGAAAGCGGTCGAGCAGCACTTCGTCAAGAACCAGTTCCGATTTCGACTTCACGGCATCTATGCGGTCCCGTTCGTAGATCGGCTGGCGCAGCAGCATCGACCAGCCCGAGCCTCGCCGGATCAGGAAATCGTAGAACCGTCCGGTGCAGGTTACGTCCGCGACAACGCCGTGCACTTCCGCGCGTTGACTGATCGTCATCCTAGTCTGCGCGATCGCCCGGTCGCCAGCGACGGTAACCGAAGACCCGCCTAGGGTGTGCGACACCTTCACACCATTTTCCCAACCCGCCCTGCACGCCACGATGAACGCGTCGGCTCTGGACTGCTGCCAAGTAGCGACCATTACCCCGTCGGGATGCCATACCGTAGCGAAAGAAGCCCAGTCTCCGCTGTCACGCCATAACGCCCAGTTCTCGATGAGCTCGCGTATCAAGGTCCGATCGATGAGTTCGTCTGAATTCATGGATGCCGTCTTCCGATCAACGTAATCCGGATCGGAGTCGGATTACTAAGGTCCCGCGATTCTGCTTCTTAGGTCGGGCTCCTGGACTCGGCAAACGAAACGCAGGTGCCGTCAAGGACGGTTTGGAGAGGGCATGCTACATGTCGCAGAGGCAGGCATGTGACGGCTCAAGATGCTATTTGCCTGAGCCGATCGGCGCCGCGATCACCGTCGGGCAGGCTGCGGTCGGATCTCGGGCGACGAAGCGGATGGCGGGGATTCGACGCCTTTGGCGGGTGGGCAACATTGCTCGCCCGAACGATCGGCTTGATACGACGGTGGCGTCGCGACACGATGCACTGCGAGGGATCGGCGATCCCTCACGACATCGGGTGTGACTCTTGGGGGGGCTGAGCATGGCCACTGGCGTTGTCTGGATCGAAACATGGATAGCGTCGATCGCTGACGGCCGCGTGACGATGAGCCAGCGGTCGCTCTCCTCGATCGATTGGAACGGAGGAATCGATGAAGCGGTCAAAGTCGCGAAAGCCCGCGGAGTGCATCTGGTCCGCCTCACGGACGAGGAAGGAAAGGCGCTGGTGGCTGCGAGCCTGAGCCCGTTCGAGACGCTTTGCTGAAGAAGCTTACAAAGGAGGTGGGACTGACGTCTGGAGCAGGACCTGCCGGTTCCCATATCTCCGCGCGTTATGGGCGCGGCACATGGTCGAGGTGGCTGGTCGACGGGACGCATGCGCACGGCAGAGTAAACGCGCGGCGCTACCGTCGCCCCGAAAGCCAATGTTATCATGAAGGAGTTGGAGTGAACTCTAGCATGCGTGTTGGAGCGCGAACTGTTCGAACTGCGCGCGCACCGTCGCATCTGGGATCTGATCGATCAGGTTTACCAGCGCGGACGTGACGTTTCCTCCGGCCGAGGATGGCTGGTGACCCATCGACCATTGTCCGAACTGCCGATCGCCCACCGTATCACGCGAGAGGACGACCGTCGCGAAATGGCGAGGGTCGCGGAGTATCCGGTCGAACGTCGTGTCGACCGCTACCGATGGCCCTTCCAGGGCTTGGAGAAAGCGGCGTCCGCCGGCGACGAGGAAGCCTGTCACGTCGGAAGCGGCATTGTTGGCCCTCGAAACACGCAGGATTTCGCCGAGTGCCGCGGTCGAGAGCACTGTGCGAGCCGTACTTATGTAAACCAACCTTATCATGGTGCGTGTCCTTCGGCACGCCGGATAGGATGCACTTACGAATTTTTCGCTAACCACGACGCCGAACCGGCGGTGCCCTCACACGCAGATGTCCTGATCTACCTCGACTCCACTTGGGGTAGGGCAGCAGCCGGATTGGATCGCACGCGTGCGCCATCAGGCTGTTCACTTGCGTTGGGACTGGGTCGAGCTAGCCCGGCAAGGCTAGCGACGCCTATCGAGGCCATCAGGCGGTCCACGGTCATACCTTCGATTGAGGGGACCCACTTGGCGAGCCATATCAGCATGCCGAGAAGGAGTTGGACGACGACGGGCGGTTCACAGGTGATCACCGATCCGTCGGCCATACCATCCACAAGAAATCCTTCGAGTACCGCCGTCAGGCGTGCCGCCCATGAACCGATTTGCAAACGATCGTCTGCGTCGAGGTACGTGTAGTCGCCGAAGTACAATTGCGGACCATGATGATCCGCGTCCTCGAGCATACGACGGATGAACTGCGTCAGCTTCATCAGGCCGGTAGTTTCACTGCGGTCCGCGTCGATCAGCAGACGTTCGAACAGTTCCAGCGACCTGACGTGGCATGCGAGCGCGAGCGCCTGCTTGCTGGGGAAGTAGTAGTAGAGGGTCGCGTCGCGCAGATCGAGCTGCGCCGCGATCTCGGTCATCGTAGCGAGCGCGTAGCTGCGTTCATTGATGACCTTCACGGCGGCACGCATGATCGCTTCGCGCTTCCGGATCGACTTGCGCCCCCTGGCCAAAGGTTTCGGATCGACGGCGCATGCGGCCGTGGTCGGTTCTCGGTTTGGCACTCGCAGACCTGTTCGGAGGATGGGAATTCCTTGTGGAGAGGCTGGCCCTCCCGCGCAACCAGTGTCTGTTTTCTAACTTGCGCTAGAATACCGATCGTGGAATAGAATGTCGGAACAAGCGAGCGCGGGATCACACGGCGCCGCGACCACAGGGGAGGCGTTCGATGAAGAACAAGCTGTATCTCGGTATATCTGCATTGGCGCTCTGCTCCAGCGTCCCGGCTTGGGCGCAGACCGTGCCGTCGACGGACACCCAGTCCGCAGGTGCGCGGGACTCGGCACCCGCGGCGAAGAACGAGCAGGCGGCCCAGCAGGACAGCAGCGCCCACTCCGAAGACATCGTGGTGACGGCGGCAAAGCGCGAGCAGACGCTTCAGGATGTTCCGATCTCGGTTGCGGTGACCAGCGAGCTGACGATCCAGCGCGCCCAGATCCGCGACCTCATCGACCTGCAGTCGGTCGTTCCTTCGCTGAAGGTCGCGCAATTCAATACGGTCGGCCAGACGAATTTCATTATCCGCGGGTTCGGCAACGGTAACGGCAACGTCGGAATCGAAGGTTCCGTGGGTGTATTCATCGACGGGGTGTACCGATCGCGCAGCGCCGCGTCCCTGAACGACCTTCCGGAGGTCGAACGCATCGAAGTTCTTCGCGGGCCACAATCGACGCTGTTCGGCAAGAACGTGTCAGCCGGCGCGATCAACATTGTGACCAAGCGTCCACAGTTCGAATATGGCGGTCGTCTGGACCTGACGGTCGGCAACTACGGCGAGTTGGTCGCCAAGGGTACCGCCACCGGCGCCCTCAGCAAGACCGTCGCGGTCCGGCTTTCCGGCACCGTCGATCAGCGCGACGGGTTCGATCGCAACGTCGTGACGGGGCATACCGTCAACGACCGCAACCGCGAGTCCGTCCGCACCGACGTGCTCTGGACGCCCGTCGATCGTCTGTCGGTCAGGATCATTGCGGACTTCAACGAGCTCAACGAGCGTTGCTGCGGTGCCGTACAGCTGTTCAACGGCCCAGCCACGCAGTTCATCGCCGCGCCGCCCCCCTTTGGGCTCGGTGCGATGGTGACCAATCCGGCGACGAAATACTCGCGCAACATCGCGTTCGACCGTGATCCCACGAACCACATCGTCGGCAAGGGGATTTCGGGCGAGATCGACTACGAGCTGAGCTTCGCGAAGGTCACGTCGATCACCGCGTACCGCGACCAGCGCGACAACAGCACGGAAGACGTCGATTTCACGGGCGCCAATCTGGCCTATCGAAATGATCAGACGCACACGAAGACGTTCACGCAGGAGGTTCGACTGACGTCGTCGGGCACCGGCCCGTTCAGCTGGCTGATCGGCGGCTTCTACGATCACGAAATCCTGGACACGAGTAGCCAGATCAATTTCGGTTCGCAGATCCGTGCATATGCCGACGCGCTCAGCGGGGCATCGACTGCGCTGCCAGGCCGCTCGAACCTGTTCACGCTTGAATATCTGCAGAGCCTCGTGACCCCGTCGATCAAGCCGGGCGCGACGTACTTCGCCGCCGGTCAGGCCGTGATCGCGCCCTACACGCTGAAGCAGGACTCGTTCTCGTTCTTCGGACAGGCGGACTACAAGCTCACGGACCATCTCACCGTGACGGGGGGCGTCGCCTATTTGAGCGACCGCAAGGCATCGACGTCGAACGTCGTCCTGACCGACCAGTTCTCGCTGCTGAACCTGCAGAACGTCCCGCAGCTTCCATTCCTCGGACTGCCCGCGAACGCGTTCGGCGCACTCGGTGCGTTGCAATTCTTCTACGGGAATGCCCCGACGCACGCCCCCGTCAACTATCCCAACGCCAACGAGACGGGCGTGCTGAAGGGCGACAAGGTGACCTACCTCGGTCGCGCGACTTACAAGCTCGGCCCTGTAAACTTCTACGCCAGTTACTCGACGGGTTGGAAGGCCGGCGCATTCAATCTCTCGACGGATGCCCGTGCGCCGGATGCCAACGGCATCGGGCGCACCGCAAATCCCGAGAACGTCGTGCTGTACGAGGCTGGGGCCAAGGCGGCGTTCCAAGGCGGTTATCTGAATCTCGCCGTCTTCAAGCAGCGCATCAAGGGTTTCCAGTCGAACGCCTACACCGGCACAGGCTACAGCCTGGTCAACGCCGGCCAAGAGTCGGTCAAGGGGGTGGAAGCCGAGGGCGCGTATCGTCCCATCAACTGGCTCTCGCTGTTTGGTGCCGCAACCTATCTCGACCCCAAATACGACTCGTTTTTGATGGCGCCGTGCGTGAATTACGACACGGTCCGGTGCCCTCTTAACCCCGCAACGGGGCTGCGACCCTCCTTCCGCAATATTTCCGGCGACCGACCGGCTGGCATCGCGAAGTGGAGCCTGTCGACTTCCGCCACGATCAGTCATGATTTCGGCGGGTTCAGCTCGTTCCTGCGCGCCGAATACGACTATTCTAGCCGGGTCCAGCTAACCGAAGTCGTGCCGACGCAGTATGGCAGCACGGAGACGAGCAACGTCAACGCGAGCCTTGGCTTTGCGCTGCCGCCCCAGAAGCTCGAGCTGCTGTTCTTCGTGCGCAACCTGACGAAACACAACACGCTGATCGGGGCGTTTCCGACCGTCGCGCAGGACGGCAGCTACACCGGCTACACCAACGACCCGCGCACGTACGGCGCTACGCTGACGAAGCGCTTCTAGGCGCGTCCGAACGACGAGGAATACCATGGCAGACCAGTCCGATACGAACCCTGCGTCAGATATTTTAAAGACGCGCGAGCGCTATCTGGCCGAACGGGACAAGCGTTCGGCCACTGACGCCGGACAACGACAGTATAGGGACGTCGAGCAAGGGTTTGCCCACCTGCTCGACGATCCATACGGTACGGCCCCTGCAAGGGCTTCGGTCCATGACGACGTGGACGTGCTTGTGGTCGGCGCCGGGTTCGGCGGCATGATGGTGGCTGCTCGCTTGCGTGAGACTGGCGTAGCAAAGGTCCGGATCGTCGACGTCGCCAGCGATGTCGGCGGCACCTGGTACTGGAACCGCTACCCGGGCGCGGCCTGCGACGTAGAATCCTATATCTACTTCCCGCTTCTCGAAGAGACGGGCTACATGCCCGTCGAGCGCTATTCCAAGGCCGCTGAGATCCGGGCGCATACCAAGCGTATCGCCGAACATTACGACCTCTACCGCGACGCCCTGTTCTCGACACAAGTAAAGTCGGTCGACTGGGACGGGGCTGCAGCGCGCTGGACGGTCCGCACAGACCGCGGCGATGTCATGTCAGCGCAGTACGTCGTGCTAACGACCGGACCGCTCAACCGGCCGAAGCTCCCGGAGATCCCGGGCCTCGACGACTTTGCGGGCCACAGCTTTCATACCAGCCGGTGGGACTATGCCTACACGGGCGGCAGCGCGACGGAGCCGCTGTCCGGTCTCGCCGGCAAGCGCGTAGGACTGATCGGCACGGGCGCCACCTCCATCCAGTGCGTGCCGCCGCTTGCCGCGTCGGCACAGCATCTGACCGTCTTCCAGCGCACGCCTTCGTCGGTCGATGCACGCGACAACAGCCCCACCGACCCTGCATGGGCGGCAAATCTTCAGCCCGGCTGGCAACAGCGTCGCATGGAGAACTTCACTGCGCAGTTCACCGCGCAGCTGCCACCGCACGACGAGGTGCGCGACGGATGGACCGTGCTGGCACGGGCGGTGCGCGAGAAGCTCGCCGACAATCCGCAGGGTCTCGACCCCGGCACGCTGCTAGAGCAGGCCGACTTCGAGAAGATGGCTCAAATCCGCGAGCGGATCGGATCGATCGTCGAAGACCCTGCCACGGCAGAGGCGCTGAAGCCTTGGTTCAGCCTCTACTGCAAGCGGCCTTGCTTCTCCGACCTGTACCTGCAAGCGTTCAACCGGCCGAACGTCAAGCTCGTCGAGACCGCCGGCTACGGCATCGATCGGATTACGCCGGACGGAGTGGTCGTAGGCGACGTCGAATATCCCCTGGACTGTCTGATCTTCGCGACGGGGTTCGAGACCTCGACGAGCTACGAGAAGCGCTCGGGCATGACGATACATGGGGTCGGCGGCCGGTCGCTTACCGACAAGTGGTCCGGCGGCGTGTCGACGCTCCACGGCATGCATACCCGCGGGTTCCCCAACCTGTTCGTCATCAGCCAGGCGCAGGCTGGCATGTCGCCGAACTTCCCGCACATGCTGAGCGAGCAGTCGCTTCACCTGGCGCACATCGTTGCCGACTGTGCGGCTAAAGGGATTGGGGCAATCGAGCCGACCGAGGAAGCCGAGGGCAACTGGGTAGAGACCATTGTCCAGATGGCCGAGGGACGCCGCAAGTTCATCGAGGCGTGCACCCCTGGCTACTACAATAACGAGGGGCGCGCGACAGGCGCGGCGGCTAAGGGATCGCCGTTCGGGGCGGGCCCGGTGGAGTTCGTCAAACTGCTCCGGATGTGGCGCGAGCAGGGCGATCTGGCCGGGATGGAGCTTGACGGCGAGCACGCCCGTGGAACTAAGGAGATGACATCGTGAGCAGTTCCGACGGACGCAAGTCCATCTTCATCACCGGTGCGGCTTCCGGCATGGGGCGGGCCACAGCTGTCCTGTTCGCGAAGTCCGGGTGGTTCGTCGGCGGGTACGATATCGACAAGGCTGGGCTTGTAGCTCTGTCCGATGAGATCGGAGCGCAAAACGGCCTGTTCTCAGCGCTGGACGTCACCGACGCCGCAGCGTTCGAGGCCGCCATGGCCGCCTTCGGACAAGAAACCGGCGGCACCCTAGACTTGATGTTCAACAACGCCGGAATCGGCAGCGGCGGCCTGCTCGACGAGCAGCCTTGGGACGATCTGATGAGGGTGGTGAACATCAACTTCATCGCCGTCATGATCGGCGTCCGGGCTGCGATTCCGCTGCTAAAGAACACGCCGGGCTCGCTCTCGCTGATCAACTCGTCTTCCTCCGCGATCTTCGGCACGGCGGGGATCCCCGTCTATTCCGCCACCAAGCACGCCGTACGCGGACTGACCGAGGCGCTGTCGATCGAGCTGAAGCGCTACGGGGTGCGCGCGTCGGACCTCCTGCCGGGTCTGATCGACACGCCGCTCCTGTCGGACAAGATGCGCGCGATGGCGCCAAGCGAAGGTGAGTGGCGGCTCGTCCAGCCGTCGGAAATCGCCGAGACGGTGTGGAAGGCGTATCACGGCGACAAGCTGCATTGGTACGTGCCCGAAGAACTGCGCGCGTTCCACCTGCGCGTCGTCGCCGAACCCGAAGCGGTTCGCGAAGAGCGCACCGCACTGCTCGCCGCAATGGCCGAATAGGAGAACGACGATGTCCATCCTCGAAGCCGCCCCGGAGCCGCTCATCGCCGCCGCCGACGAGAGCGACGCCATCGCGGCGCTCCACGCGGCGTTCGCAGCCCAACGGGCCGCCTTCGCGGCCGACCGAATGCCCTCGATCGAGGTGCGTCGTGAGCGGCTGATGTCGCTGATCGGCATGATGGCGGCGAACCGCGAGCGCATCAGCGCGGCGGTCTCGCAAGACTTCGGCGCGCATCCGGTGCCCGCGTCCGACCTCATCGAGGTTTTGGGCGTGATCGGGCGCGCGCAACACGTCCTCGAGCATCTAGAGGAATGGATGACCCCGAGCGAGCGCCACGTCGATGCGCTGCTCGGCACTGCCAAAGCGCATGTCCAGCTGCAGCCCAAGGGTGTGATCGGCAACATCGTGCCGTGGAACTTCCCGTTCGATCTGTCGGTCGGCCCGATGGTCGACATGCTGGCGGCTGGCAACCGGGTCATCGTCAAGCCATCGGAATATACGCCGGCCTGCGCAGCGCTGCTGGCCGAGATGGTCGCGGCGACCTTCCCCGCCGATCTCGTACACGTGGCCGTCGGCGGGCTGGAACTCGCCCGCGCCTTCTCATCCGTTGCCTGGGACCATCTGCTTTACACCGGCAGCCCGAACGTGGGGCGCGAGGTTATGCGCGCGGCCGCCGCCAATCTGACGCCCGTCACCCTGGAGCTTGGCGGTAAATGTCCCGCCATCCTGACGCCAGGCTCCGTGACGCGCACGAACGTGGAATCGGTGATCGGCACCAAGATCATCAAGAACGGGCAGATGTGCGTATCGGTCGACTATGCGCTTGTGCCGCGCGGCGACGTCGAGGTGTTCGTGGAACACGCGCGGGCGTTCATGGCCGCGGCGGCTCCGAACTATTCGAACGGCGACGAATGCACGGGAATGATCTCGACGCGGCACCTCGACCGTATCTCCGAGATGCTGTCGGAGGCGCGCGACCGGCAGGCGCGCATCGTAACCCTGCAGGACGACGAGACTGTCGACCGCGTGACCCGTCGCATGCCGATGTCGCTCATCGTCGATCCGGCACCCGACCTGCGGGTCATGACCGAGGAGATCTTCGGACCGCTGCTGCCGGTGGTGCCTTACGACAATCTTGCAGACGCGATCGCGGGCATCAACGCTGGCGAGCGTCCACTCGGCCTATACGTATTTGGTGACGACACCAGCGTGACGGACGGCGTGCTGGCATCGACGACGTCCGGCGGGGCGGCCGTGAACACATGCGCGATCCAGAGCGCCCTGCCCTCGATGGGATTCGGCGGCAGCGGCATGAGCGGCATGGGTCGCCATCACGGCATCGAGGGGTTCCGCGAGTTCTCCAACCAGCGCGGTGTCGTCGTGCGCGGCGAGGGCGACATGATCGACGCTTTCTACTCGCCCTATGCCAAGGCCGCCGGGCTGGTACAGGCGGTACTTTCAGGATCGTAATGAGGTGGCCGGGATCGACGACGACAAGTTCAGGATCATCGCCGATCCCAAACGACATCTGCTTCGCATCGCGCTGATGGGTCACTGGGAGGTAGCCGACGTGCTCAGATACAATGCGGCCCTTGGCGACGCCGTGCAAGGGATGCGTACCCAAGGATGCCCGCCTGGCAGCATCGCGGCCATGGTCGACACCCGCAAGGGCGGCGTGCAGTCGCAGGACGTAGTGGCCGCATGGCAGAAAGAATTAGGTACAGTCACGCCCCCACCGCGCCGGTTGGCCACAATCGTCTCCAGTGCACTGCTGAAGCGGCAGGTCGACCGCATCGCCATCGCCAACCAACGCCTCTTTGATAACGAGGACGATGCGATGGCTTGGCTGCTTTCCGGCGAGGACATCCGTTGATCAACGCCACACCGCCCGACGCAGCAAACAATCGCCCGATCGGCGCCGCAGGCTGGGCCTGGGCGGCGTTCCAGGGCGGTCGCGACCCTTTCATTGCGCTGGTCACGATCTACGTCTTTGTGCCCTACCTCGTGACCACGGTGATCGGGGACCCGGTGCGCGGGCAGGCCCTGGTAGCGTCCGGAGCCAAATATGGTGGTTGGGTCGTCGCACTGACCGCCCCCTTGCTCGGCGCGGTCGTGGACCGGATGGGTCCACGCAAGCCATGGCTTGCCGGCGTTGTCGCGATCATGCTGCCGCTCATGATCATTCTGTGGTGGGCCAAGCCGGGCGGCGCTGGGCTCAGCGTGCCGACGACGATCGCGATCCTTGCCGCGCTGGCGGTGCTGTTCGCCTGGACGCAGACACTGCACAACGCGCTGCTGATCCCTGCAGCGGGCCTGCGCCGCGCAGGAACGGCATCGGGTCTGGGCCTCGCCCTCGGCAACATCGGGTCCGTTTCCGCGCTCGTATTCACGCTGTGGGCGTTCGCGCTGCCTGCCAAGGGCGGCGGAGGCATCGTGCCCACGCATCCGTTGTTCGGGCTGAACGTTGCGACACATGAGCAGGACCGGATCGTGCCTGTGATCGCCGCCGTGCTGCTGGCACTTGGTACGCTACCACTTCTAAGGTGGGTGCCCGACATCCCATCGAACGGCATACGCGTCGGTCGCGCCGTCCGACTCGCGTTTGGCGACCTCCGAACGCTCGTCCTCGAAGCGCGGGGATACCGCGACGCCCTGGTCTATCTGGGTGCCAGCCTCCTGTTCATCGACGGCCTCACCGGCATCCTGATCTTCACCGGCGTCTACTCGGCCGGGGTGATGGGCTGGCATACCGTGGAGCTGCTCGCGCTTGGTCTCATCCTGTCGACGTTCGCAGTCGCGGGCGGCCTTCTGGCAGGCTGGCTTGACGAGCGGTTCGGTCCCAAGCGCGCGCTGATCATCGAGATTACGGGCGTGGTGGTAGGACAACTACTCTCGCTGGGCAACACGCCGAAGCTCCTGTTCTACCGGGCGTTTGATCCGGCGGCTCACGCAGCAGCCTGGTCGGGTCCGGTGTTCCGCACAGCACCTGAATTGGCGTTGATTGGATGCGACATACTCGGCGCAATTACCGTGACGGCCGCCTACGCGTCGAGCCGCACAATGCTCACGCGGGTCGTGCCACCCCACAAGATCGGCATCTTCTTCGGACTGTTCGTCATTGCCGGCACCGCGACGATGTGGCTCGGACCACTCCTCGTACAGATCGCCACCGCGGCCACCGGCTCGCAGCGCGCCGGTCTGCTGCCTCTCTCGGGACTGCTCGTGGCAGGGCTGTTGATGCTTCTGCTCGTTCGGGGCGGCGGACGATATGTCGAGGAAACCGCTGAACGAGAGGCGCTCCAATGACGCGACCCGATATCGATCCGGTATCCCATCCGGCCGATCTAGCGACCGATGCCGCACGCCGGTTCGGCATGCGCCCTGCGTATACCGTCGTCATGCCGGACGGCACGCGCGAGACGCTGAGCTTTGCAGACGTCGATCACCTGTCGGACGTGTTCGCCGGCTTCTTGGCATCCCCCCTAGGCGCAAAACCAGGCGACGTCGTTGCGGTTCAGCTCGCCAATGGCCTGGCATTTCCAATCGTAGTCTTCGGCGCGTGGAAGGCGGGGCTGATCGTCACGCCGGTCAATCCCTACTATACGGCGGTAGAAACCTGGCGGCAGCTGCTAGACAGCGGCGCACGCGTAATGGTCGCCGACCGGTCCGCCGCTGACCTTGTCCGTGGCTCGAACAACCTTCCCGACTTCGACATGGTCATCGTCGACGGTGCCGGCATTCCGGTAACGGCGGAACACAATGTTGCGCCCAATCCCTTGTCGCTCGGCGGAGCCGAGCGATGCTGGGCATTCGGAGAAACCCTCGAGGGCGACGCCGCAGCGTTTCGCCTCCGCCACCCCATTTGCCTCTACCAATATACCGGGGGCACCACCGGAAGCAGCAAGGCCGCGATAATCACCGCCGCCAACTTGCTCGCGACTAGGACGATGGTGGGTGAGTTCTTCGGCAGCCACGGATCGCCGATAGCCAACGGCACCGCGCTGACTGCGCTACCGCTCTATCACATCTTCGCGTTCCTCTTCGGCATGCTCGTCTATGTGGACGCAGGCACCCACAATATTGTCGTGCCGCTGGCCCGCCCGATCTCGAACCTCCGCCCGGCATTCGAACACCACGCTATCGACTGGATGGCGGGCGTCGACACGCTCTACGCAGGCCTTCTCGCGGAGGAATGGTTCCAGGCGTCGCCTCCCCGGCTGAAGTTCGCTATTGCTGGAGGTGCCGCGCTTCGTGCGTCCGTCGCCATCGAATGGGAACGGCTCGTTGGCCCCATCCTGGAGGGCTACGGGCTTACCGAAACGACGGGGATCGTCAGCTGCAACCCGCCGACGAACGCCCGACGGATCGGCTCTATTGGCTTCCCGGTAACGGGGGCGGCCGTCCGCATCGTCGACGACGAATGCTCCGATGTTTTGCCAGGCATCGCAGGCGAACTGCTCGTCCGCGGGCCGCAGGTCGCCGCAGGCTATCTCGATACATCGATCCGGGAAGACGCGTTCGCGGACGGCTGGTTCAGGACTGGTGACATCGCGGTAATCGATTCGCTCGGCGTAATTACGATCATGGACCGCAAGAAGGACATGATCCTCGTGTCCGGGTTCAACGTCTATCCCAACGAGGTCGAGGCAGTGCTCGCCTCGCACCCGCAGGTGCTCGAGGCGGCTGTGGTAGGGGTGGAAAGCGAACGCTCAGGCGAGGCCGTCCGCGCATACGTCGTGTCGCGAGGCGCAACTGCAACGCCAGAAGAACTCGACCGTCACTGCAGGCTGTCGCTTGCCGCTTATAAGGTACCACGCGAGTTCGTGTTTATAGAAAGCTTGCCTAAATCGGCAGTTGGCAAGACCCTACGCGCCGAACTGCGTAAAGCGGCGACACCACGACGCTTCCATCTTCCAGGGATGCAGGCACGATGAGGTTCCTGTCCCCGCGGACGATGATGGAACCGTAGATCGGGCCGAGAGCGATTAGAGCGCCACCGGCTCGGATGGCGGTGGCCACTGGGCGAGCCGCCGACGTCAGCGGTAGAATCAGCATTAAACCCTGGGCGGGAGGTGCCATCACCACTATGGCCAGTGCTAGCGCGCCGAACAGCACCCGCATCGCCGCACGGTCGGCCGTCTTACCCGCTGTCAGGGCCATATCAGGGTAAGCCGTGCCACGTGGCACACCCTGGCCAGGGGGCCGGCTGGAGCATGTTCGAAATCGTACGCTAAGCGCTCCGACCGTTCTGATTGGGATCGTTGATCGGGAAAGCTCGCTTGTAGCAAGCTCACTACGCGAGGCGCAGGCGATCAGTCATAGAACGCTTTTGCAAGGCACCTTCCAAACGCCACAAACCGTCGAACGGATCGGCACCGGCGTCTTGCACAAGCTGCGCGTAGGCAACCTCGAAAGCCTCATGTGAGCCGACCAGACGCTCGGACATGGCGATGCCTTGCGCGGTAAGCGACACGATCGTGCGCCGCCGGTCGGCTTCATTCTTGGCCGTTTCGACTAGCCCGAGCGTGGTAAGTTGCCTGATCCATTGGATCGCAAGCGGGTGAGACTGGCGAAGCGCCGAAGCCATTTTCGTCACCGATTGCGGTCCACGCCGATAGAGCAGGTGCAAGGTCGAGGCCGTGCGCGGTGGCACGTCCAAGCCCATGTCGGCATACCATGACACGCATCCTTCGATGATCTCATCGGATAGCCGCCTCAGGATGTGGGCGAGGAAGAACACGCCTTCTGCCTGCACGAAATCCGGCTGGTCCGTTTCCGCCTCCATCGATCTTCACTCCGGTTGACTAATATGTAAGTCCTTACATAAAAGTGGCCGGCATGGAAGGGTGGCGACGATACCGATGATTGTAAAGAAGCATTGGGACGTGGCGGTGCCGGTCACACCGGCGGCGATCGGTGCCTTCTTGTGCCTGCTGGGGCTCTGCTATCAGGCGCATGAACTAGGGCATCACCTGTTCGGCGGCATCGTCTGCGGACGCCTTGGAACGGTGAGCTTATCGACCTTCACGATCGCCGATGGTTGCGCCCGCGTGCCGGACCTCACGACCGAGCTGCTCGGGCCGGCGATCAGCCTAGTCATTGCCTATGGAGCTACTGCTTGGCTGCGCCATCGTCCGTCGCTCCCGGCATTCGGGCTTGTCTTCGCGAGCTACTACCATCTGCGCTGGGTGCCCCCAATGCTGGGTGGAGGCGACGAACTCGATGTTGCACGCAAGCTGGGCTTCGATCACGCCTGGGTGATCGCGGCGTTGTTGTTCCTGATCGGATTATCCCCCGTCGTCATCGCATGGCGCGCCGCAATGACGCGAGGACGTTGGTGGCGGGTTGGGCTCGCTTACCTTTTGCCACTGCCGATCCTGCTGGAGGTGGACACGTTTGCGGGTCGTGTGTCGGGACCGGGTGCATTGGTTCCGGCGCTATCACGCATCGAACTCCTTCATATCCCGGTGTCGCTGTTGCTCGTGGATCTCGCTCTTGCAGTCGGCTTCGCGATTATGAGCCGCCGTTGTCGGGCGACAGGCGGCCTGCCCTCCGAAAGACTATGACGTGAACCACCTTCTCGAAAACGAAGGTTCAGCGAGACAGCCGGGTAGTTTGGGCCGATCGCCTACGTCACCCCCGACCGGCTTTCCCGAAACCTGTTCCAAATGAGTTTTCCCGAAATTGCCCGTTGAACGTGGAGAAACGGGACGCTCCGCAAACGAGGGTTTGCGTGACGATCGCTGGTCCTGTTCGATCGTAGGCGATCCATGTCACGCAACCCGTCACTCGATCTATGCGCCGCAAAGGCTGCTCAGGTACAATCTCGAACATCCTCACCGGTCCCGGGTTAAGCGTATTGTCAGCGCTCGATATCGCCTCGATCGACGTCGCGGACCGGAGGGGTTATGGTCGGCGCCGGGGTGGTTCGCTGTCTCGCCAGCTCGAGGTTGATCCCGTCGGCCACCGCTGTCAGCCGATCAAGGGCTGATGCTCCCGGCTCATAGCGGATGGTGATATGGCCGCTGGTTACATCGGCCAGCCGGTCGGTTAGCGCCGACATTGTGCCCTCGCGGGCCACCCAATCACGCATGTTGCTCGCACGGCCGAGTTCTGACGCCGGCTCCTTTTTCCGCAAGACGGCCAGGCGCATGTCCTCGACGTTCCGTTCGGCCTGGTTGTGGGCGATCGGCTCGATGACCGCGATCTCGCGCGCCACATCCCTGATCGTCATGCGACGATCGGATGGCTCCTGGTCGCGACCCCGCTCCAGCGAGCGTCGGACGATCTCCTCGAGAGGATCGGCGTTTTTGTAGCGCTGGACCTGGTTCGCGAGATTGAACTTGAGTTCGTAGTCTTCCCGTGTCGTCGCCGCCATCGCGTCAGCCATCGTGACGCCAGGGTTTCGGAGCTGGATCACGGCCATGTCACGCGCGATGTAGAGGGCGTCGCGGGACTGCGGTGTGACGTTAGTCGTTCCCCAATCGAGCTGATGCCCGTTTTCGCGGGCCAGTTGCTCCGTGAAGGTCCGGAGCGTGCGGCTGTTGCCCTCTCAGAACGGATGAAGATAGTCGAGGCGCGCATAGGTCTGTGCGACCGCTTCGGACATGTCCAGCGTGTCATAGCCCCGTAGCGCCTTGCCACCTTGTAGGGCTTCGTGCGGCGCGGCGATCAGGATGAGAACGCGCCGTCAAACAGGATGAGGATCGGGAGGGGGTACGGCGGTGCAGGGCGTAGCCCGGAGCCGATGTAGCCCCTCCCGATGGCGCGTTCCCGACGGGGCGTTGCCGCTGATGATCACGGTCGGTCGGGTATCCCGGCTTCCTCTCTCGCAGGGGAAGCCTCGGATGCCTGGTCGCCACATCAACGATCATCAGATGAGGCTTTATATGAAGTTCCGACACAGTGACGGCGTCGCGACAGCGGCGGCCAAGGCCGGGTTCAGCACGGCGACCGGATACCGGATCGCGCACGATCCGCAGCTGCCATCGTAGAAGACGAGTGTCCGGGGACGACGTCGACCCGACCCGCTGGCCGATATCTTCGACGCCGAGGTCGTGCCGTTGCTGCGCGCGGCACCGGGTTTGCGGTCGATCGCGGTGTTCGAGGAGATACTGCGCCGCCATCCCGATCTCGGGACCGGGGTCCGCCGGACGCTGGAGCGGCGGATCCGCAGCTGGCGGGCGCTTCACGGCGAGGAGCAGGAGGTGATCTTCCGCCAGACCCACGAACCAGGCCGGATGGGGTTGTCGGACTTCACCGACATGGCCGATCTTGGCATCACCGTTGGCGGCATCCCCCTCGATCACCGGCTTTATCACTTCCGTCTCGTCTGGTCGGGGTTCGAGCATGCCCATGTGATCCTGGGCGGGGAGAGCTATGTGGCGCTCGCCGAAGGGCTGCAGAACGCGCTGTGGGCGCTCGGCGGCAGCCCGATCGATCATCGCAGCGACAGCCTGTCGGCCGCGTTCCGCAACCTGGACGCCGATGCCCGATCCTCGACGACATGGCGTACGTCACCAAGGACCAGGCCGAGACGTCGGTGCTCTTCGAGCTCATCAGCGCCCGCTACGAGCAGCGCTCGATGCTCATCACCGCCAACCAGCCGTTCGGCGAATGGAACAGGATCTTCCCCGATCCCGCCATGACCCTCGCGGCCGTCGACCGGCTCGTCCATCACGCCACCATCTTCGAGATGAACGTCGAAAGCTACCGGCGACGAACCGCCGTCCAGCGGCGCACCGGCGCAGGGCGACCCCCAACCTATGCGACAATCAAAACGACCGAGCAGCCGCCGTCCCGCGACAATCAGGACGCGACATAACCCTTGCCAGCGACAATCCGACCAGCCATCCGCGTCGCGCCGCGATAATCAGTTCTCATCCTGATTGACGCGCCTCTCACCCAGATCGTCGCGCTACAGCTTCGAGCGTCGGGCCGAGATTGCGATCGATCTCGGGTCGGAGGGCATACGGCACGAGGAAGCGATTGCCTGACGCCTCCAACTCACGGTTCTTGAAGTGGCCCGGCGCATCCGGTCGGAACTCGCCTGGACGATGTTCGGGTAGATCCTGGAAGATGCGGCGATGCACCTCCTGAAGATGGGCTACATCGAACTGGCCTTTTACCGGATCGTGTTGAAGCTCTCGAACCCGTGCAAAGGTAAGGGCGGCTTCGCGCTGGCTAATCAAGCCGAGCGAACAGTGTCTGATAACAGGATAGCCGCGGTCAGCTCGTCGCTGGTGATTTCGCCGGCGACGTAGCGCGCGTTGAGTTGCTCGATCTCGTCCGAGAGGATGCCGCCTTCATAGCGAACACTTCCTCGAGCGAAGTTTACCTCGCTCAGGCGGCGTGCGCGTTCTGCCTCGCTGATCGCAGTGGCAGATGATGTGACGGGCGTTGCGACATTTATCGGGCGATCCTTTCGAGCGAACTTCATAGCACAAAGCCCTGCTTGATACGAGGAACAGAGTGCACCCTCCCCTTTGATAATGCTGGCGGCCGGCGGCCGGCGGTCATTCGCAGCACCGCTTTGCGGTGCGGATGGAGGGGGGTGCATCCCCCTCTGGGCAAGGGCTGGACCGTCTTCGCGCAAGCGCTCCGCTTGGCGATCGAGGGGGTTTCCCCAACCTTCCCGGCGCTGCGCTCTGGTGCAGGCCGGGTGATCCCCCTCCCCCTCGATCGGCCCTAGTTTTGCCCATTCACCCCCCGCTCTCGGGGAGGGCCAGAAGTCGATGTGCGCATCGCCTTCGGCTCTATTCGAGAAAGGAAAGACCATGGAAACCAATCGCTGCCCCGCGGGCCTGCCTGGCTAGGGTTATTCAATGCAAGCGGCTGCTATTGCCAGCGCGTTGGTGGAACGGGAAAACGCTCATATCTTGCGTAATCGAGTCCGGGACTGGTTGGATCGCTTCGAGGATCCCTCTAGCCTGCCGTTTGAGGACATGGATGACGGACGGGTGTTTGCAGAGTTTTTGACTGATCTCGCTCGGGTAGGCGCGGGTCTGAGGCCAAGCGAATGAGGGGTTTCAACGTCCTGTCGCTGCCTTAGCGGTCCTTGCTGGGCTCGGCCGCGCTTGCGCGGGCGCGCCTCGCATCGAGGTCGCTCTCTTCGATCTTCGGCCGGCTTCCGGTTTCGATGCGCTGGGCTAGGTCGCGGTGAAGCGTCACCAACTCGGGCGGAGAAGCTCCGCCCTCGGTGGGTGCGAGCTGGCGTTCCGCAGCGTCGAAGAGATCGATCGCGCCTGCCAATTCGGGCTCGGCATATAGCTCCGTACTCTCGCCCTTTCGCCATAGCTCCGCGAGTTCCTGAGACCGTTCAAAGCCGGTTGCTGCTGATCGATCCGTTGCCCGTGTTGTGGTCGGCCGCGCAGGTGGTACTGCTCCGCGCTCTTCGATCTTTGCTCGCGTTATGGCTGCGAGCCGATACCGAAGGAGACGGGACTCCGGTGTGTCGGTCGGTGAAGGGGTCTGCTGCTTTTTGAGAAGTGCGATCAAATCTGCTGCGTTGGCGCTCGCGATCGCCGTTTGCCAATCGACCAGGGCGCGCTCGGTCGACGCCAAGTCGGCAGGTTGGCTGAGAACCAACCGCTCCAGCATAGGGTTGTCTTCGAGATGGACTGGGAGCGGCACAGGCCGGCCCAGAACCGCCGCACCGGTGACGGCGATTAACTCGCCGGTTGACTTGAAGTCGGCACTTTGTTTTTTTCGGCTTTCGGCGATAGCCGAGGTCAGCCGCTCCGCAATGATCTCTAGGCCAGAAGCAATTCCAGCGGTGCGCCTCTGACCCGTGTCGGCGGCTTCTTGGGTCCGAAGAACGTCCTGGTGGAGTGCGCCGATCGCGTCACGGTTGTGATCGGTCTGGTCGGCGATCTTGCCCATGATCGGTTCAAGCAACCGGAGCCATTTATGCGTGGTTGCGTCGCCTTCGACGATGTTGGCCAGGATCGCCTCTTGGAAGGGTAAGAGGCTGTTGATGGGCGCCAGACCGGTGTCGATCACGTCGAGCCGGCGCTGCATCTCCAGTTGAGTTTCCTCCACCCGGGCATGGCTCCTAGCAAGCGCCGCCACCTCGCCCCGGAGCAAGGACACGGCGTCCATCAGGGCGGCCAGAGCAACAGTGGAAGCGTCGGAACTCATCTGCTGGGTCCGTCCCTATCCCTCATCCGATCGCGGTCGAGCCGCTCTCGGTTGCGCTCCTCCGCCTGTCGAAGGATCTCGTGGGCGCGGGTGAAATCGGTAGGCTCGCTAGGCCCACTGATTTCCTCGGTAATCGCACGTAGTCGATCGCTCAGCGTGCCTGCCTGGTCGTGATCCTCATCCTTGCCACGGCCGCCACGGTTTTTCTCGACGATCTCACGAATCCGTCTTGCCACGTCGTTGGGTGGTTCAACCTCGCGCTCGCGCTGGAAGCTTGTCGGTTTCCCTTCGGCGGCCGGAGCAGTCAGCCGGTCATGCAAAGCCTGAAGTCTGTCGATCCCGGTGTCGATGCGTGGCGCCGTCACGGGGGGGACGCGAACGGGTGCGAGAACCGGCGCCGAGACTATAGGTTCGACACGCTTCTCGGCGGCAAGACGCATTGCCCTGACGGAGTTCGGTTCCGGCGCCGGCATCGTCGTAACGAAGCGTTCTAGGCTCCGCGCAACGAGCTGGTCAGCAGCCGACGGCGATGCCGATAGCTCGGTGATCGAGCGAACGTAGGTGGCGCGCACCGTCGCCTGCCGGCTCGCCAGCATAGCCACAACCGGGTCTTCGCGGCTCTGCTCGCGGAGCCGCTGTGCGCGTGCGAGGCGGCTCTTGTCGATCTCCGGAACCTGCCCCTTCTCGCGCATTTTCACGGCGGCGATCGGCTCATGCTTGGGGTCGATGCCGCGTGCTTTCGCCGGCGTCGCGTTCGCCTCGATGCCGCGATCGCGCAGCTTTTCGGCGAAGCGCTGGCGATAGCGGAAGAGGTCATCCCTGTCTGGATGGAAACGCCGCCCGTCATGATCGCGACGCGCGATGGTGAGGTGAACGTGTGGGTGTTCGCGGTCGACGTGGAGCGACGCAACCCATGACCGGTTCGCAAACTCCTCCCGCGCAAAGTCGAGGGCCGCGCCCTTCAGGCGCTCGGGGTCGGTGCCGGTGGGCATCGAAAGGATCATGGAGATCGACGTCGCGCCCTTCCTTCGAGCGTCGCCATCCATCTCCCAGCCGTTCCATTCCTTAGCGAGCAACTGCATGTCGCGGGCATCGCGCAGTACCTCGCCTTCGCTCGTCTCAAGCCCCAGCTCGCTCTCATCGGCGTGGCCCAGACGGCTGATGTAGGAGAAGTTTGCGAGCACATGGCCGCCCCCATGCTGACGCCCGGTGATCCGAACAACGGCCTCCGGCACACGGCGCGATGTGCGCTCAGCCGTCACCACGGCGCGGCCGCTCATGCGGGTCTGTGACCCGCCTCCAAACGCGTGCTTGGCCTGGGTGGTCGGTCGCGATGCTGCCGAGGAGGATGCAGGTTTCGGGAACATCGACGCGACGGCCATGCCGAGGATCGTGCCCCCGGTCATCGGACCTTTCGCGTTCCCTCCCCCCGATCCCATCCGGTATTTCTTAGGGGGCGCGAATACGCCCGCCATCGAGTCCATCGTACCAGAGGAGAACCGGAAGCTCACTTGCTTGGTCCTTCGTCCTTTCGAGTCCAATACCCGATTTCACCACCGATCGACGACGCCAGCGTGCGCCTGGTCTCGACCAGCAGGCCCCTCAGCTCCGCGCACGTCTCAAGGAACGAGCCCGCGATCCGCGCGATGTCGAGGGAGCTTTCCGGCTGGTTCGCCGCGTTCATCGCGTGGACGGCCTGGTTGATGTTCCGTCCGATGGCGAGGACCTGCTTACGGACCTTGCCGATCTCCGTTTGAGTCGTGGGAGCCAGCCGCAGCAGCGCGGCCTTGTCCCATAGCTGCCAGCGTATTGTACGCTTGATCCACTCGTTTCGGGTGAGCCGCATCGGTGCGCCTACGGTGTCGATGGCTTCGATCTCGCTCCGGTTCAGGCGCACCGTCACGCGGATATAGTCGTCCGGATGGCCCCTGCCCTGCACCGGCATGATCGGCACGCTCTGACTCTCCGGAGACACCGCCGCGACGGTGAGCGCGGTCGTGATCCAGCTACTACGGGTCTGCCCGTTCGCAGCGGCGATCCGGTCGATCTCCGCCGTCAGGTCATCGCTTAGCCGGACCGTGACCTTCATCTCCAAAGCCCCGTGCAGCGGCGCCTCACAAACCAATGTCCGACATTGGTGCCGTAAGGCATATCCTGCCATCCCTTAGCTCTCATCCTCATTGGTCTTCCAAATCATCCCCGCACCCTGCATCTTCTCACAGACGCGGAGCCGGAGCAACTGTCTGCCGTGAGCTCCCTCTTAGATCGTCAGTTCTTCTTGGTCGGCGTCGGCGATCCTCAAAAGGTGCACCTTCGGAGCGCGTTTTGTGATTGGATTATAAGCGATCCTGGGTTGATCGATCATTCTAGCAATCTTGGCTGTCGTCCGACATGATGCGCCCCTGATCAGCTCACCCCTTGGAGACCATCAAATGCCGCGATCGTCATCGAAACCTGCCGATCTTCCCACGATCGAAACACGCAAGAAAGCCTTACTCGCGGAGCTTGCCCAACTTGAGGAACAGGCAAAAGCCGCTGAGGTTGCTGCACGCGATGCTGGCCGACCCGTACTTCTTGCCGCCCTCGATCGCATCAAAATTGCGGCGATGAATAAGTCAGACGCTCGGGCAATCGCATCGGCTATCAACCAGCATGGTGGTGCGGCCGTTGCCTCGCACCTTGCTTCAATTATACCCGCCTCCGGGGCGAAAACGGAATCGTAATCGGCTAATCGACGTTCCTGTCGATCACGTCGGATCCTGTGACGCCGGTCCAGGCGCTACGTGAGCTGGAGGTCGCGGCCGAGCTAATCCCTCACGGACTACAGACCGGATCGAACGTGGTTGAGGCCATACGGGTTCTGAGGCGACAAGTCGAGCGATGGCGTTTGCCGTACCTGTGAGAGTATCTTCAGTTCCATGCCACTGCCAAACCGAACCCCTCGATAGGCCGGCCGTGTCCCTGACGTTGGGGTTCAACTGTTATGTCGGGGATCTGGTAAAACAGTCCGACGTCGATCACGCGACCGATGCCGACCGCACGTGCTACGTGGCGAACTACGACTCGAGGACAGAGGTGGTTCTAGGAATCTGAACAGCGGGGATAAGTGGATTGCCGATCTAACAGCGGTCATGCTGGCCGCGAAGAGGAGGCAAGATGAGCAAGCGACCCCGCCGGAATCACAGCCCGGCATGCAAGGCGAAGGTGGCACTGGCTGCTGTGAAGGGCGAGAAGACGCTAGCCGAGCTGGCGCAGCAGTTTGACGTACATCCCAACCTCATCAACCAGTGGCGGGCGCAGCTGCTGGAGGGGGCGGCAGACGTGTTCGGGGCGGCTCCTGCAACGAGCGAACCCGCGGTCGATATAACCGTGCTGCACGCCAAGATTGGAGAGCTGACGTTGGCGAACGATTTTTTGGCCGGTGCGCTCGGGAAAGCCGGTCTGTTGCCGAGCGCAAAGCGATGATCGACCGTGACCATGCGCTGCCGCTGGCTCGCCAGGCGCAGCAGCTCGATATCAGCCGCGGCAGCATCTACTATCTCCCGCGGCCTGTATCCTCGGCCGACCTAGCGATCATGCGGCGCATCGACGAACTTCACCTGCTCTATCCGTTCGCCGGCAGCCGGATGCTGCGCGATCTGCTCCGGCAGGAAGGCGTGGTCATCGGGCGACGGCATGTCGCGACGCTGATGAGGCGAATGGGGCTCGAGGCGATCTACCGCCGTCCGAACACGTCAAAACCTGCGACGGGGCACAAGATCTATCCGTACCTGCTGCGCAAGCTGGCGGTGACCCGACCGAACCAGGTTTGGGCGACCGACATTACATACGTGCCCATGGCACGCGGCTTCGTCTATCTGGTCGCTATCGTCGATTGGTTCACCCGGCGGGTGCTGGCCTGGCGGGTGTCAATCTCAATAGACGTCGCGTTCTGCATCGAGGCGCTGGAGGAAGCGCTTGCCCGTTATGGCAAGCCGGCGATATTCAACAGCGACCAAGGCTCACAATTTACGAGTTCCGCCTTCACCGCCGTCCTGCACCGCGAAGAGATCGCCATAAGCATGGATGGAAAGGGTTGTTGGCGCGACAACGTGTTCGTTGAGCGCCTCTGGCGCTCGGTGAAATACGAGGAGGTGTACCTCAACGCCTACGCCTCGGTTCCCGAGGCCCGCGCTGGGCTCGGCCGATATCTTGCGTTCTATAACAGCGTCCGGCCACATTCAGCGCTTGGTGCCAGAACACCGGACCAGGTATACTTCGACCAACCGCTTCTCGCAGCGGCATGATCAACCAGCGGCGATCCACTTATCCAGACCGCGAGCCTGTTCAGACAACCGGGGCCACCTCTGACCGTGTTGGTTAGATCGGCCTGGGCAGCCTCTTTGCTTCGGGCGGTCAGTCGTGCGGCCACGCGCAGCCGGTGGTAGTCGTCTCCGTGGATCAGCACGTTCGCTATTATCAGCCACCTAAACCGCGCTCAAAGGCAGACATACGGCGGGAGCCGCTATGGCGCTCGCTCAGTGCCTGAGTGCGTATACCGTTCCGCAGCTAGGCTTTGGACACGTTCAGCACGCTGGGCCATTTCGTCCCACCGCTCTGCGGATCGAAGTGCGCGAGTGCGAACATTAGGGAGTGTGGCAATCTCAGCCTCTGCACGCTCGGCGTCTGCACGAGCCCGGTACAATTTTGGATCGTCGCTCATCTCGACGGTTTACCTTTTTCGACGTTGTTCCGCTAGCGATGCTGGCTGCGAGACCCTTTGCCTTGACTGAGCGCTTCCTGCCGGTCAGCTGCTACCGTCAATCTATGTCGTGACAATGTACAGCTGCCACTACAGAATGACGGGCGGCATCTGCTCCCGAAGAGCGCGGCTCTTCCGGCCGCTGACGCGACCGACAACAAAATCTCACCTTGCCGTCGCCCAAACGCGCGCCTGCGGTCGGATCGATAAGCGATGCGGCCGCTCGCATAGCTTAGTCGGCCGCGAACCGCTTGGCCAATCTGGCGCTGGAACCGCTTTTGGCGGCGAGCTTGGCAGCGTAGCGCATCACAGTATTAGGATCACGCCAGCGATAGGCCTGCATGATCGCCGGCAGGCTTTCTCCAGCCGCAAAATTGTCCTGCGCAACGCCAACCCGGATCGAGTGGCTCGACACCGCCGCGATCCATCGCTCGAGTTCGCTCTCGCCCATGGCGCCGAACAGTTTCTTCGCGAATGCTTGGCGGACGAGCCGCTTGTAGATGATCCCGATTGTGCCTGGATGCAGCGCCCCCGGCCCAACCGATCGCACACTGCCATCGAAATAGGTCTCAACCCGCCGGAACAGCGGCCCCTTATCGATCCCGCCCTTGTCCCGCCAGCGATCGATCGCGCGCATCGTCGCCGGCGATAGATAGGCATGCGCGCCCTGCCCTTCGCGATCGGTCTTGCTCCTGGGGATGAGCAGCGTCCCCGCCCCCTCCCCATCCGGACCCTCGATGTGCGTCACGTCGATCGCGACCAGTTCGGACCGTCGGCAGCCGGTATCGTAGGCAACGCGTAGGAGCGCCTCGTCGCGGGCGCCAAGCATATCCTTGCGGCAGGCTTTGATGAGCGCGATGAGGGAGACGCCGGCTGCAGGCCCGTCGAGGTCGGTGACATCCCCCTTGAAGCGTATCGCCCGCGCCTGGACCTGACGAGTACCGACCGCCTTGCGCGCGGCCTTGAGTTCGAGGCGGACTAGCGGCGCCGCGGTCGGGTCTTCACGATCAGCCATGCGGTACGCCCAACCGATATGGACGAGATAGCGGCCGATAGTTGCAGAGGAGCGCTCCTCGGTCGCCCGCGCGGCCTCGGTACTGACATCCTGGCCGGAGAGCGCGCGAACATAGGCGGCGACAGTCTGCGCGGTCGCCGCGCCGGTCTGCACATGCGACCGCCGACACCATTGATCCCACAGGCGCAGATCGGAAAGGAATGCGCGCACCGTGTTCGCCGACCAGGCACGGGAGGCCGCGGCGACGAGCTGTGGATCTAGAAGACGCCGCTGCGGCGCGAGCGCCGTAACTTGGCCCACGATGGCGACAAGGCTGCCGCTTGAGCCATCGTGAAGAGGAAAAGGCACGTTTTCAGCCATCGTTCTCGCGTTACCGCGATCAGCGGCTAATGGCTAGGATCGCGATAACCTTTTATTATCGCGACCGACAGCCTTGTTAACATAGACGGAGGAGGTGTGTTCGGGCTATTATCGTGGTCATATGGTACCTCAAAAGCCATCTGATCTCGAGGACGACGTTGAGCCGATTGCCGTTTTGATCGAGCGGGCGAGCGTGGCAATTGGGCGGTTGGATGCTCATGTTTCCGTCAGTTCTGCCGCAAAGGCATGGAGCCTCCGTGCGGCTTGGATGGGCTATACCCGGGCGCTGCAGCTGGTCGGCACTGAAATTGACGATATTGATGTATTTTCGTGGGGGTCGGGCGTTTCTATTCCCCATCGACCACGCCGTCACACGCTTGATGATAGCTTTGCGCACTTCACTCCGTGGCGCGCTCGGCTGGTTGCAGATGGCCGTCATTGGGCGGAGGACCTCCCTTTTGACCCTACCTCGGACCAGTCGGGCCGGCCTGTGCCGATGCTGGTACGCGCGCTTGCTCTTCAAGCAGCCTATCTGAAGGCCGAGCGCTCGATCGATGCCTGGCTATCGTTGCCCGTGTTTCTTCATCGGCTCGGCCTGACGGAGCGCCCCCTGCCCTGCCTGGTTGAGGGTGATCGTCGACTCCTGTTCGCTCCACGGGACCACGGGCCATCTTCACGTCGTATTTTGCGCGGCTTGGAAGCCGCAGCGGTGAAAGGCCGAAAGGCCCTGATAGCGATCGAAGATGGTCACGTGCTTGCCATATCGGCCTTGGCTAAGGAGGCTCGCCCGACCGCCTTGAAACGACTGGTCGCGTTACTGATGCAGGCGCCTGTTCAATCGCCGGAGAGTGTGGCGCGACGCCTCAAACTTACACTATCTGGCGCAGGCAAACTTCTCAGCCGCGCTGCATCGTTAGGACTGATACTGGAGGTAAGCGGCCGACGTGCCTGGCGGACATATGTCGTTCCTGATTTGGCGATCGCGCTCGGTTTTATCGCTCCGCCTAAAGGACGACCGCGATCCCGTCCCACGCTGGATATCCCGCACGTCGACATCAACTCGTTCTTGCAGAACTTCGATCGTGAGATGGCGGAATTTGACGCTCGGTTTTCGTCCGATAGACCGACTTAGGACAGGTCTTCCGGCTTCTATCTACGCGCTATTTCATCCTGTTATGCGCTGAACCCGTTGGTACACCTTGACTTTAATGGCCGCTAGTTTGGTACTTGATGGTACCGCTTGGTAGCTCGAACATGTCTAGGCTACCTAACGATACCCGATTAAGTCGTACCCATTGGTAGGCCGTAGTACCAATGCAATGGAGGGTAGTGGGTGCCGGACTATCGGAATGGGAACGCCTTGGCACCGTACGAGACCGTAGCGACGTCTTGCCTACCAACCGCAATGCGACTAACTGCAAGTCCAGCAGAGGGTACCGAAGGCAACCCGCGCTCTAGAGATCTGGCGCACGGAGCCAGCGACTGACGATCTGGGAGGTCCTTTATGCCCGTCATAAGCTTCGCGAGCCCAAAAGGGGGTGTCGGAAAAAGCACGTCGGCACTGATCCTCGCAAGCGGACTCACTCAAGCCGGCGCCAGCGTAACCGTCATCGACGGCGATCCAAACCGAACGCTTCATAACTGGTCCAAAAATGCCGGGCCCGGGGCGTTCTCATGTCGCGAGCTGCCTTCGGACAACGAAATATTGGATGCGATCGAGGACACCGCGACACGAAGCCAGTTCGTTATCGTCGATCTCGAAGGCACGGCGAATTTAGCGATGTCTCGCGCCATTTCGCGAACTGACCTCGTCATCATTCCTCTTCAAGCGTCCCCCGTTGACGCCCGTCAGGCTAGTCGGGCGATCAAACTTGTCATCGACGAGGGCAGGGCGCTTCGCCGTACGATACCGTATCGGATGCTTTTCACGCGAGTAAACCCAGCGATAGCCACGCGCGACGAACGGGAAATCCGGACGCAGTTCCGCGACGCCGACATCCCCACGTTTCGCATTGCTTTGAATGACAGGGCTGCGTTCAGGGCAATGTTCACCCACTATCGCTCCCTTTGGGAACTTACCGACGAGGCCGCTGGCACAGATAAGGCGCGGCAAAACGCCGCAGCTTTCGTGGCTGAAGTTACCCAAGAAATTAGAAATCGGCAGCAGGCTCAGGAGCACGCAGCATGAGCAAGATTGACCTCGGCCTTGGAGACTTGTCGGATATAAAGCCAAACGCGCCCCGGCCGCAGACGGCATCGCAAGATCGGTCGGAGAGCGCTACTATCGACACGATCGGCCGAGATCATGGCTTCATTAAGCCATCGGTGCCCGCCACATTGCCGCGACGTCGACGCACTGCAATGCAAGGCGAGCCCCAGCACCAAATCAGCATCAAAGGCCCCGTTCGCGTGATGGAGCGGTTGATCGATTACTGCGATCGGGAACGGATTGCGTATTGGGAGGCCCTCGAAAAGTTTCTCGATCTCGCGGAAGAGCGAGGCTACTGACGGAACGGTTTGGCTACGGCGCCTTCCGGACCAGACATACGGACACGACAGCAAACGGCTGTTGGATCGGCTGATTGTCGTGTCCGAAACCCATCGGTTTCGGAGACGGCGTCAAGCGCAGCCTAGGTTCATTAGCCGCCGACTATTTCTCGCATCGTCGGATCGGGAAGGTGTGGATTATGCTTCGAACGAGAAGGTGCGGCATAGCGGCTGTTATCGGCCTGACAGCGGTAGGCGGAAACGCAGCGGCGCACGTCGGCTTCGTGCAAGATCAGGCGCAGTTCCGAGCGGCGGTCGAGAACGGATCGACATCGCCGTCCTTCGTGCTTGTTACCATCCTCGACGGCCGGTCCGGCAAGCAGCGGACGGGCTGCACCATGGCGGGTTTCCTTCTCCATGCTATCGCCATGGAGGAGAGACTTGATCGCCGCGACTATCACGGGCGCATGCCTCCCGGCGTCAGCGCGCGGGTGATGGCGAAGGCGCTCGCCAGCAAGGATCATGTCTACACATTCCAAAAAGCTGAGGCGCTGGCTGCGATGCCGACTGACGTTCGGGGTTCCGATCGAACCTGCGAGATCATTCGGTCCGGAACTCCAGCCTATATACAGGATCGCACCGGGCAGGTCATGCCGGGGCAGCCGTAGGTGGCGCGCGCCCGGTGGCATCGCGCCGGCTTTCCTGCTGATCGATGGCGGCTTGGACCTTTATGCCCACCGACGATGATGCAGAAATGGTGATTCGACGCCTGCTCGCCTAAAATGGCGGAAATCCGTTACCCTGCTGACACGCACTTCGGGACGTGCAAGATACCCAGCGTTCGGGAGTAGAGTGGCATGGCTGATGATCTGACTATGCTGGCGAGCCGTCGCGTTGTTGTTGCCCCCTAAAGGCCTGACAGAGCCTCGCTGGTTTGCGCGATGAACTCGCGGGGTGATCGATAGCCTAGAGCGCGGTGCGGATGCACCTCGTTATAGTGGGCGAACCAGCCTGGCAGCTGATCGATGACGGTCCTGGCATCAACGCCGTGATCGCGGAGCATAGCGATCTGGTTGAGATCTACTCGATCGACGAGAGTTTCTACCGGCTTCCAATACGATCCAACGGGCTCGGCGACATCGGGGCAGCGCGCAAGCTGCGCGAGGAGATCGAGCGGCAGACTGGTCTGCCGACGAGGATCGGCCTCGGCCCGACGCGGGCGTTATCCAAGGTCGCCAACGCTCTCGCCAAAGCTACGGAGAAAGTCTGGGGCGGAGTGGTCGATCTCCACGACGCTGAGCTGCGCGCGCGGCTTTTCGCCGAATGGCCGGTGAAGGAGGTTTGGGGCATCGGGTCGGCGCTGGCGGCGCGGCTGCACCCCTTGGGAGTGCGGACCGCGGCCGACCTGGTGGCGTTGCCACCGGCGGTCGCCCGCGATGTCGGCACCGTGGTTCTCGAGCGCCTTGTGCGCGAGTTGAACGGGATCGAGTGCGACGGCTTCAAGCCCGAGCCGGAGGCGAGCAAGGCGACGGCGGTGACGCGCCAATTCGGTGCGCCGGTGACGGATCTCGAGGAGCTGCGCGAGGCGATGGTCCGGCGCGCGGTGCGCGCGGCCGAGAAGATCCGTCATCAGGGCTTGGCGGCGACGCGTCTGATCGTGTTCGCGCATGGGTCGCGCTATCGGCCGAACCCGCCCTCTGCGAGCCGTCAGACGCGCCTCTCGCCGCCCAGCAACGATCCGCGCATCATCGCCGGCATGGCCGGCAAGATGATGGAAGCGATGTATCAGCCGGGGGGCGTCTACACGAAGTGCGGCGTCCTGCTCGAAGAGCTGGTGCCGCAAGGGGCAGGGCAGGGCGACTTGTTCGCCGTGACCGACCCGCGAGCGCCGGGGCTGCTCGCGGCGATGGACGGCCTCAACGATCGCTTCGGGCGTGGGACCATTGGGATCGCGGCGCAGGGTTTCGGCGCGCGCGCGTTCGATACGAAGCGGAGCCAGAAGAGCCCGGCATGGACGACGCGGATTGCTGAGATCCCGGTCGCCCGATAGACGGGATCCTGTCGCTTGGCTTTGGCGGCCTGGACTATGTGCACGCACGGCGTCGAGGACAGCGGATCGAACGCGTGTTCGGCCACCTGAAACGCAACTTGGGGCTACGAACGCTCAAGCTGCGGGGCCTGTCAGGAGCCGCCGAGGAGTTCACCATGGCCGCCGCGGCATACAACCTTCAGCTGCTCGCCCGGCAGGCTGCGTCGGCCTGATACACAGCGTATCCTCCGGTGGCCGGCGTCACCAGCCATCCGCCACGCCGATTTCGCGCAGGCCTTTTTCAACAGCCTCCTTCGGTTGTGCCACCTACAACAATTTCTCGTGCTGCTACGGCGAAGTTCGTTATTCTGTCGCCGCCAGCGACATGGGATCTCGCGTCGCCGCCATACGAGCTTTTGCGCCTCGACGCCGCGATTTCTCGTCCGATCGCCTTCAGTTGTTTGAGTGCTCATGATCCTTCTCAGTTGTGACAGGGTGTTGTTGTCGATCAACTACGCCGAGGCGGTGCGAAGCCGCTTCAAACGGTCGCCGCGCTGGCAAGCAGAAGCAGAATGAAAATAGCCGCATTGATCTTCGGCTCACGGAAGCTGATGAAGGCGATGGTAATCGCAAGCCACGCCACGCCCCCGGCAAGCGAGAGCATCGTTACCGGTGCCTGCGCCAGAACCGCCGGGGCACTCCATGCCAGCCATAGGCAGAGCAGTCCGAACAGCACCTGGCCCAACGCGAATGACGAATGCAGGCCGTAGAATAGCGTCGTCTCCGGCCCAGCGGACCGCTTGCGCCGAAAGTGCTGCGAAACGACGTCGATCGTGAAATGAACGGTGCCGCTGAAAGCGAGCCAGCCATAGGCGGCATAGGTGAAAACCTGATGCACGGCGTTACCTTTCGTGAAGTGCGATCGAGGAAGTGTTCAGGCGGCTTGCGTCGTCGCGCCGACCTTCGCCAACTGCTTGAACATGAAGCTCGGCGCGAGACGGCTCATTGCCTTGAGCACGTTGCTCAGGCCCGGCCGGATTTCGAGCTTGCCGGCTTCGATGCCGTTGATCGCCTTGCCGACGAGCACCTGGACGCTCATCGCCTTCTGCCCCTGATACTCCTTCTCGAATTCGCCCCGGAACAGCGGCGTTTCCGTGCCCGGAGGGGCCAACTCGATCACCGTGACCGAGGTGTTCGCGAGCTGTGCGCGAAGCGACTGCGAGAAGGAGTGGATCGCCGCCTTGGTCGCGCAGTAGATCGGAGAGATCGGCATCGGCACGAACGCCAGGCCCGACGACACGTTGACGATCAGCGCGTCCTTGCGCGACTTCAGGTGCGGCAGGAAGGCTTGCACCATCCGGACCGGGCCATTCAGGTTGGTTTCGATCTCGCGCGTCACGTCGAGCAGATCGCGCTCCTGATTGAGGTTCAGGTTGCGCATGATCCCAGCGTTGTTGACCAGCACGTCGAGCGCCGCAAACTTCGCCAGCACGGCGTCGCGAAGCGCAATAATCGCCGCTGGATCGCTCGCCTCGCTCTGGAAGACATGCAGCCCGGGTGCCGCCTTGCGCGCGGCGTCGAGCTTCTCCTGATCGCGCCCGGTCACCATGACGACGTTGCCGCGTTCGAGCAGCCGCTTGGCCAGCTCCAGGCCGATCCCACTCGATCCGCCGGTAATCAGGATGGTTTTGCCCTTGAGCTTCATGACTGAGTTCCTTGCCGCTAGTTTGAGGGCCTACGATCGCCTGCCCATTTCTCCCTTTCCCACTGACACTAACTATCGTAAAGTAGGCACGTAATAGTTCTATACGCACCTAAAAGAGAGTGTCAGTGACGCAGTTGGCGCAGTTCACCAAGGAGGAGATCGCGGCAGCCCAGCGCTACCGGATCGAGACGCCTCCGCCCGATCTCGATCCGCGCATCGAAGCGTTGGTGAACGACCTCATCGGCCGGGTCGCCGATAAATGGACCATGCTGATCCTTGAGGCGCTGACGGAACACGGCACGGTGCGGTTTACACAGCTAGGCAAGCTGGTTGCCGGTATCAGTCAGAAGATGCTGACCCAGACCCTGCGGCAGATGGAGCGTGACGGTCTGGTGACGCGCACTATTCACCCGGTAGTGCCCCCAAAGGTCGAGTATAAACTTACCGCCTTGGGTCTGACTCTTGGTGCAGCATTTTGTGGCGTATGGGTCTGGGCATCCGAGAACCTTGAAGCAGTGGACGCGGCGCGACAAAGATTCGATCAAGGACGCCAAGTTTAATCGTCAAAGAGGCCTTTTGGTACGTCAAGGCTCGTGGCGATGTCACAACCGGTCGGGACTGTGAAAAAGGCCTGACGCCTGCCCTGATCGTCTCGATTGAGATACCTTCGAAAATCGGCAACAGTATGAACGAGTAGCCGCTTTCGGAACTGGAATGCCGCCGGGTGATGGCTGGGACTTTCGAGCGGCTTGATATGGCAAGGTATCCTTACGGCACGATGACGAGCTTGCCTTTTGGCAGCCCATTCGCCTCCAGCTTTGTGATCGCCGGGATGGCGTCAGCTAGCGGGATGACACCGGCGATCGACAGTTTGAGTTTGCCGTTGGCGGCGAGCCGGGCAAGTTCCTCAAGGATGGTGGAGGGCGTCTTTGCGATCACGGCTTTGTTGCGCCGCGTGAACAAGACGCCGATCATTTTTTTAGGATTGAGATTGATGTGCAGCGCGACCCCTTTGCTCGTCAGCATGGGCAAGCACTGGCCAGGACTCAGGACGCCCGCTGTGTCGAACACCACATCGAAGCTCTTGCGGTAGGTTTTAGGGTCGAACCCCCGGTAGTCGATGGCCTCATCGACCCCAAGCGCTTGGGCCTCGGCCACGCCGCCGGGGCTGCACGTCCCGACGACTTTCGCCCCGTGAACCTTTGCGATCTGAACAGCCGCACGACCGACGCTCCCAAGGCAGCCGTTTACAAGAACACGCTGGCCGCTTTGCAACTTCGCCGTGTCTATTAGAGCCGTCCAAGCGGTCGCTCCCGCGATGGGCAGCGTCGCCGCTTCCTCGAAGCTGATCGACTCGGGTTTGATAGCGGCCGTGTCCTCGGCGGTGAGGATCGTGTCAGCGAAGGTCGCGGATTCTTTCACCGTCATCGCGCCGAACACGGCGTCGCCTACTTTGAAGCGCGTCACCGCTCGCCCAACCGCCTCGACCACACCCGCGAAGTCGGTCCCCACGCCGCGCGGGAAGTTCTTGCCGGTCATCATCTTCATCGTGCCAGCTCGTATTTTCCAGTCCATCGGGTTGGTCGACGCGGCCTTTACCCTGATGCTAATCTGGTCGTCACATGGCGCTTTGGGCTCGACGTTGTTCAACCGTAGCTCTTCCGGGCCACCATAGCGGGAATACTCAATGCGACGCATGGTCCAGCTCCTTACTCGGCCGGAGGCGTCCGGGTTGACCCGATCTTACGCCTCCACCATTATCCGGGGATACTCCCCGCTTAAATAAGCGGGGACACTCTCCGTTTACAAGGGGTTAGATTGGTAAATGTAGCCGGACAACCGCGTAAGCTGCGCGCCGACGCCTTGCGCAATCGCGACCGGCTGCTCGAAACAGCGCGCGAGGCGTTCGCGAGCGGCGGTGCGGACGCCAGCCTTGACGACATTGCCAAAAAATCCGGCGTTGGGTCTGCCACGCTCTATCGACATTATCCTACACGCGAGCTGCTGATCGAAGCCGTTTACCAGCGCGAGGTCGAAAAGCTCGGCGCGATGGGAGCCGAGCTGCTTATTTCTGCTCCGCCCTTGGCGGCGCTACGCACCTGGATGATGACGTTCGTCGATCATGTGATCGAGAAGCATATCATCGCCTCCGCTCTAAACGAGACGGCATACGCAACCGCCAGTGTGATCATCCAGGGCACGATGGAGCGCCTGGCGCGGCGAGCGATAGACAATGGCGACCTGCGGCCGGACACGGTGCCTTCTGACCTTCTCAGGGCCATGATCGGCGTGCTGCACATCCGGGCCGGTCCCGACTGGCAGGAAAGCGCGAAACGGCTGGTCGATATCCTGCTGCGGGGAGCAAGCGGCGAGCGCGTGGGCTAAGGCCGGATGAAGACAATCCTTCGCACGTCTGCAAGAAGAAAAGGCGTCACCCCTGGGTAGAGATGCGTTCCAGCGTCACGAACGGACCGCCTCGGTAAACGACGTTTCCAAAAGGGATATAACCAAGTTTTTCCGCCAAGATCAAAGATGCCCGATTGTCAGGCGCTATCAGGCAGACAGTGCGTTGGCGACCTTCGCTGCTGTTATACCACTTCAAGGCAGCCATCCCTGCTTCATAGGCGTATCCGCGTCCTTGAGACTTCGACGTGAAAACCCATGCTGCTTCACCCACCCCGTCGAAGTCGCTACCCAAACCTCGATGAAAATCAGCAATGCCGGTTTGACCTAAAAAACGATTCGTTGCTTGTTCGACAACGGCGAACATTCCAAAGTTAAAAGTTGCCCAGTGCCCGGCGTAGCGCAAGAGCCTATTCCACGCATCCTCTGCTCGCATTGGCTGACCGCCAAGGAATTGGGCCACCATCGGATCGGAGACCATATTCAGGTAGTCGTCGAAGTCCGAAATATTGTAGGGGCGAAGGATAAGCCGGGCAGTCTGTATCATCATACGTCATGCGTACCGGTCAGATTGCGCAAAGGGAAGGTAGCTGCGCGCTGGTCGCTCTGCCTTCTCATTTCTCGATCCCAATCGGGACGGCTTCAGCCGTTTGCATCGGACAAGATCGTGTCGAACAGCCGCCTTTTCGGTCGGAAGCACTGTCACCGGATTTGGCCGAATGACGATCCGATCTGACGTCACAGGACGAGTTTTCGTGTCAAAGGACATGGATAATACATCTGGGTTTGGTCACGTCAGGGAGCGTCACCCGGGAGGCCGAGACCCGCAGGGGCTCGGTAGAGCACAAGCGGAACAGAACTCGGCCCCGCCCTGCAGGGGCGGGTAGACGCCCGCAAGGTGGGCTTTGCGGTCGGGCCGGTCCATAAGGCGAGACCACAAAAGCGCGGAGTGAAGGTGATCCAACCCGATCCTGAAGAAGCCGTTCTGCTCGACATCGAGAGAGGTCTTCTACAGCTTCACGATCGAAGTTCCGCTTTGAGCAATTTGGCTGATCCGACAGGGGTGGCCGGGGAGAGCGCCGCATTAAGCCGCGAGGTGACAGCGAAGGTCGTGGCGGCCGCTGCCGAGATCATTGAGGATGTTGGAGAAATCTCGCGGCAGAACATGCTTCTGCTGGAAGAGGTGGTGGCCTCGGTTCGCACGTTGCAACGGGCACATCAGCGAAGGATGGAGCCTTCGCCCAAGGTTA
The DNA here is from genome assembly GCF_022662335.1 of Sphingomonas sp. CROZ-RG-20F-R02-07. Taxonomy (GTDB): domain Bacteria; phylum Pseudomonadota; class Alphaproteobacteria; order Sphingomonadales; family Sphingomonadaceae; genus Sphingomonas. Next base: position 39,632 of record NZ_JAKNQJ010000012.1, read on the forward strand.
CGCTGCGTCACCGGGTAACGCTCCCGCAGTTCTGCGTACTGGGGATCGCCGCAGTGATCGGCGTCCTCTTCACTGCGTACCTGATTGGCTATGTGCAGGGGTTCCCCGAGGGCTGCGCGCGCGGCATCCGTGATGCGATGGCGCACAGGGCGGCGTGATACATGACGAGAGCGGGGCGGCAGCGCCGCCCCATCGCTGGTCACTCTTCCCAGAGCGGCTTGAGCTTGCGGGTCCTTTTCGGAGCGGGACGGGGTGCCGGTGCGGGCATTCCGTGTATCGCGATCTCCGCTTGGATGCTGGCCAGGTCCGCGAGCCATGCTTGGGTGCGTGCGGTTTGAGTGTGCATGTGAACCTCCGTCTGTTCGTTTTAAGACGGGTTCGGGCTGACGATCGGGCGGGGTCGGGGTCACAGGACCGCGAAGCGGCCGCGTTAGCGGGGCGTGGAGGTGCCGATTTTGTCGTGGTTGGAGTGGAGCGCAGCGGAGCGGAGGCCGCGGCAAAATTGGAGGCGCCGCGCATCCTTGACGCCGGCCCTGCCCGGTCGTCACGATTGAGGGGCGTCGACGACAGAGCCTTTCCGACGCTGGTAGCGCGGGGAAGGCCGCCACAGGGCAATTCTTCTGTCTCCGCGCCATCAGGGGGACTGGATGGTCTGGGATGCCAAGATGGCGCCGGTCAGCTCGTCGCTGTCGATCTCACCGGCGATGTAGCGGGCGTTGAGCTGCTCGATCTCGTCGGAGAGGATGCCGCCTTCGTGGCGGACGTTGCCGCGGGCAAAGTCGACTTCACGTTGACGGTTCGCGCGCTCGCTCGCGGTGATCGCTGGGAGCTGGTTGGTGCGGGCCATTTGAGCGTTCATGATCGGATCCTTTGCTGCTGAAGGGGGAAAGCCCCGGCGACTGCGCGCCGGGGCGGGTGCGTCACCGCTCATCGGTTCGCATGATGGTGAGGACGCGAATGGTCTGAAAGGGATCGGACGGATCCTCGGAGCCCGCGGACAGGTCGAGATTGTAGTAGTCGATCTTCCAGTAGCAGGGGACGCCGGCGAACTCGAACTTGCCCATGTCGCGCTCGCCGTGCGGGTTGATCGCGTTGTCGAAGGCGTCGAAATCCCGCACTTCGCGCAGGATCTGGGCGCGGTTGCGCCATCCCCGAAACAAGCTCACGTCGACGATCAGCTCGGCGATCCCGATCGTCATCACGACGCGGTTGGCGCCTGGGGCGGTGATGTGTTCGCGCAGCCAGTCGTTGACCCGCGCGATCTCGCCGACGCCACCCTTGGCGCGGTCTGAATGAGGCGTTTGCTCGGCCATGATGGTCTCCTCGTCCTGACCCCGCCAATCGGGGTCGTTCGACAGGCGACAGGACTGTCCGGGGCATAGTTCGCCCAGCGCACCCGTAGGGTCGAAACGCAGTGGAGAAGCCCGCTTGCGGGCTTGCGCGGGCGGACGCCCCGGCTAGGACTGAGAGCCCGAAAGACCCCCCTGATTGGCGAGCCGGGTGAGACCATTTCCGCAAGGCTCACGCTGGACGGCCGCGCCGATCGAGGCGTATCGTTCGATCATGCAACCTGCTGCCAACATTGTCGCTCTGTGGCCTCGCTGGATGGAGAGCGCCGGTGAGATGCTGCGCATGAACGCGTTGGTCCGGACGCGCTGCTGCGGCTGCGGGACGTTGATGCGGGTTGACCTGAACGACATCGTGGCCCGGCATGGCCCCGGCTATTCGCTGATCGACAAGCTGGAACGCTGCCGGATGGTGGAGTGCATCAGCTCGACCTTCTATCTGGCCTCGCGGACCTATGGAGGCGAGTGGACGACGCTGCTGCGCGATCCGGAGCTGGTGGCGTCGTTCGAGGAACTGCCGCCCGTGCGCACGGCACGAGGATGACGCTGGCCTTGAAGCGGTAAGGAATCAGGCGTATATAGGTCAGGCTACTACAGTCTGGGTCTATAGATCACGTCCTGAGCCCCGGGTGTTTCCGCATCCGGGGCTCAAATCGTTTAAGGACACCCCGGTGTTTCCGCACCGGGGGTCCCCAACTCGGCCTAGTGGCGCGACAGCTCGATGATTTTCACCACCAGGCTGAGGATCGCGACGACGAGCGTCGCGACACCGAGTACCAGTGCTATTACAGTTGTTGTGTCTATAGGAATCACCTCCTTACGACCGTCAGGCTGACGGTCGCGGCGCCGGACTAGGGCGCGCGGAGGTAGCGGACCACCAACATTTCGGCGGTGAGCAAAAAAGGGGGCCGAAGCCCCCTTGGATGTCAGTGCCGCAGGATCGACACCAGCGTCCCGATCGCGGTCAGCGCCACGATGGTGAAGCCGATGATGCTGATGACCCAGGTCTGGGTTTTCATGTGTGTATCGAGCGAGCGTTGCAGCCCGTCGATTTTCTCCTGAAGCGGCCTTGTCGCGTCTCCAACCATGTCGTCGATATACTCCTCGATGCTGGCCACCACCAGCTTGGCTTGGTCGTCAGGGACGTTGATGGATTTGAGTGTTTGGTACAGATCAACTTGCATAGGCAGTTCTCCTCGGCACGAAAATGTGCGGGAGTACCGGGACATGGGCTCCGGGCGATCGGGTCAGGGACCGCGCAAGCGGCCGCGACAGCGGGGCGTAGGGGAGCCGATTTGCGCAGCAAATTGGGGGGACCGCGCATCCTTGAGGCGATCGCCGCTACCCATGTCATACTGCGACGACACGAATGAGCAGTTCTCCCACAGGTGCCGGTAGCGGCGCGAAGCGCGGGGTCAGGGCGGGCTCGATGCCCGTCCTGGCCCCTCAACTTCGACGAAGGGAAGGGGGCCTCTCGGCCCCCGCCTGGTCAGGCGAATGGGTCATACTCTTGAACCACGACGAGCGAGCTATCGTGATCTTCTGCGGTGATGACGCTGTATTGAGTGCCGACCGCGATGACCATGGTGACGACCATGAGGTTCCGGGCGAGGCTGAGAGCGGATTTGCGGGCGATCCAGATATCGTTGAACATGTCCGAGGCTCCTTGAAGCCGGCGGGGTTCATCCCCGCTCGACAGGCGCCCGACAGGGACGGGGAGGGGCCGCGATCACTTTTTTCCGCCCGCGGAAAAAAGCCGTAGCGAAGCGCCCGGACCCCTTGCGGGTTGATCGTACAAGGCCCCGAGCCGGCCCAAGGATTGCGCCTCAAAGAGGGGGGTGAAGCCCGTTGGCGGGAGCGTTGCGGCTCAGCGCTGGGTCGCCGGCGACGCCCACCCTGACCGGGACCGTAGCGGCCTGCCCTCGCTTGCGCACTCTGCGTCCCTCCGAACGATGAGAGAGACCGCGTGGCTGCAAGCGGGCCTGCCTGGTCCCAGGTGGAAAGAAGTTGCCGCTTTTCGGAAAGATGTTTCCGGCGCGGGAGCGCCCGTCAGTTGATCGTCACCCGAATGGGCCGAGACCCGCCAGGGGCTCGGTGGAGCGCAAGCGGAATAGAGCGACGGTCCCGGCGTCAGCCGGGAGACGTCCTACAACGCTGCCAGTTCTTCATAGATTTCATCGCGACGAGCTGCTGCGACATACCAGCCCTTGGACTTTGGATGCCACCGTGCCTTCCCCTCGAGTACGCCCACCGCCAGCTCGCCGGCACGCGAGCCATAGGGCCACCAGATCCGCATCTCTCCGGAGGAGAGGTCCTCGATCCAGAGTGCGCCGAGGGAGGTTTCGATGGTCTCTTTTGCCATGGGCCGAAGAATAGCGAGGCGATGGCTGGCGGGAAGACATGATCGCTCAGCGAGGGCAAGCATGGGACGAGGCCCGGGAGCCGAAGCTCCCGGGCCGATCCGCGTTGGCTAGAAGGGGACGTCATCGTCTTCGTTGTCCTGCGGCGCGTTCTGCTGCTGCTGGCGGGACTTGCCGTAGGAGAGGAACGTCACCTCGTCGGCGATGATCTCGCAACCGTAGCGCTCGATGTTCTCGTTGTCGGTCCAGCGGGTGTAGTGGATGCGACCCGTGACCATGACCTTCTGGCCCTTCTCGACATATTGGGCGACGGTCTTGCCGACGCCGTTGAAGCAGGTGATGCGGTGCCATTCGGTATCCTCGACCCGGCGGCCTTCGCCGTCCTTCTGCGTCTTGCCCTCGCTGTCGCGCTTCGGGCGCGATGTCGCGAGGCTGAACTGGGTGATCTTGGTGCCGCCCTGGGTGGTGCGGGTCTCGGGGGTGGCGCCGACGTTGCCGGCGAGGATGACGACGTTCTTCATTTCGAGGTTCCTTTTGTCCGCCGGGGGTTCGTCCCCTCGACTGAACACCGTAAAAGACGGCCAGGACGTCGCTTCCACCGGAGCGCGCAGACGCGGAGGGGAACCCCGATCAGAGGGGTGGTGCGGGCAGCCGCGTAGCGGCAACTCGGCCCGAATGAACGCGGGTTGGGAGTGATGGACGGCCGGCTTAGGTCGTTCAGGAAAGAGAGGGGATGGACCCCCACGGGCGGTCAAAGCCAGTGAACCGGGCACGAAGATCCAACGCGTCAGCCCAACCAACGTCGATGCTGCCACCCACCTGCACTGCCTGGGTCTCCAAGCCCGGTCGGGCGCGATCGCTGATTGATGTCCTGCGAGGGTCCATGTTGGACTTGCGAAGCCGGAGGAGAGGACCAGGTGCCGTGAACGCTGCCGCGGTGTGGTGACGTCGCCCGTGTCGCGGAGGAGAAGGGCTCTGGTTCTCCGCATCCGCCCGCTGGCCAACGGGACTGAGCGCCAGGTGCTGATCCGCCAAAGGTGCTTCCGCCCGGCAATCTGCAGCGCGCGAGCTGCCGTAGGATCGATGGTTGAGGCCGTGACCCGGGGCGATCGCGGTTCGGCCGGAGCCGGCGCCGGGCCTCGCCCCGGCGACACTTCGCGCTATCCCGTATTGGCGCGGCAGCGCCCCGTCAGTCAATCGTCACCCGAATGAGCCGAGACCCGCAGGATCTCGGTGCAGCGTAGCGGAATGACGCTCGCACGCGGGCGTCGATTTGGAATTCGGGTGTGGTGTCCGAAGCCGCTCGGCTTCGGACACATGCATATTCGGCTTCGACACGCGCCCACGCTGATTCAAGCAAGCCTATGAAAAAGCTACTCTTACGTGAGCCCGATCTGTCACAGAGGGCGTTTAACATGGATTAGACCACGAAAGCCCAGCCCCTTGTGCCATGTGCTTAGGGGTTTGGTATTGCCTTGTCCTTTAAGTCTGCAGGCGACTGCGGGCGAAAAGGTAGGGATTGTGAAACAGGACGAAGAATCGCGCCTCGATGCGCTCTACCAGTTGAACCTGCTCGATACGCCTCCGAGCGCGAGCTTCGACCGCATCACCCGCATGGCAAGTCAGATTTTCAACCTGCCGAGCGCGGCGGTCTCGCTCACTGATCGAGACCGCCAGTGGTTCAAGTCACGCGTCGGCGTGGAGGCCACCCACATGCCGCGCCTAAAGGCGCCGTGCGCCCAAGTGGTATCGACGGGTGAGGCGGTCGTGATTCCCGACCTTCTTGCCGAGGTTTATTACGCAGACAGCACGCTCGCTGGCACGGGCGCGCGGTTCTACGCCGGCGTTCCCCTAGTCACGCGCGAAGGCTTCGGGCTGGGCTCGCTGTGCGTGGTCGGCCCGGAGCCGCGAACGGTCTCCGACGCCGAGATGACCGGGCTGCTCGACCTCGCCGACATGGTGATGTCGCAGATCGAAATGCAGCATGCGTTCGGCCGGGTCGATCCACTCAGCGGCTTTCCCAACCGGACTCAGTTCCTTGATGATCTTGAAGACCTCGGCCGCGACACGCCCGGCCAGCGCCGATACGCCGTCCTGCTCGACCTCGCGCGCAACGACCAGCTCAGCAACGGCCTACGCGTCATTGGGCCTTCCTTCGCTGACGATATGGTACAGGACGCTGCAAGGACGCTCCGTGCAGCACTCGGTGCCGGACGCATCGCCTATCATGTCGCTGCCACGCAATTTGCGTTCCTGTCGCCTCCGGAGCCGGATCGGGATGCCTATCTTGAACTGATCGGCTCGATGCTGTCGAACGCCCAAAGTGGTTCGCGCGTCCGCTACGCCATGACGACGGCGATCGGGGTCACGCCCGTCATCCTTGGTGAGACCAGTTCCCGCGACGTACTCCGCACCGCCTATAGCGCTGCCCAGGATGCGCGCGCGTCGGAACATGCCGTCGGCCTCTACGCGCCGTCCGAGGATCGTGTTCACACCCGCAAGTTCGCGCTTCTCAATAATTTCGGTGCCGCACTAGACGAGCCCGATCAGCTCAGACTCGTCTTCCAGCCGCGGATCGAGCTCGCGTCGGGTCAGTGTATCGGTGCGGAAGCTCTGCTTCGCTGGAGGCACCCAATACTGGGAGAGCTATCGCCCGCAGAGTTCATCCCCATCATCGAGCAGACCTCGCTCGCGAAACCCGCGACTGCCTGGGTGCTCGATGCCGCCATGCAGCAGCGTGCGGCTTGGCAGAGAGAAGGGTTCGACCTTCAGCTTTCGATCAACGTATCGGCTGCCAATCTTGAGGAAAGCGACTTCGCCCAGCAGGTGCAGCTCTACCTCTTGAAGCACCGCCTGCGCCCAGAGGCGATTGAGCTTGAGGTGACCGAAAGCGCCGTCATGGAGAATGGTGGTCGTGCGATGGCCCAGCTCCGCGCGTTGAACGCCGCGGGCGTGTCGCTGGCAATCGACGATTTCGGTACGGGGTATAGCAGCCTCGCTTATCTCCAGCGTCTGCCCGCGCGCGTGGTCAAGATCGACCAGTCGTTCGTCCGCAACCTGGCCGAAGACGAGCGCGAGCGGGCGCTCGTCCGATCGATGGTCACCCTATCACATGATCTCGGCTACCGCGTCGTTGCCGAAGGCGTCGAGACGGCCGCCGCGGCCGCGATCCTAGCCGACATGGGATGCGAGGAGGTGCAGGGCTACTATTTTGCCCGGCCGATGGAAGTGACCGATTTCTGGCAATGGCTGGTCGCGCAACGCAGTCCTTCGCGACGGACCAACGCCGCAGCTTGAGGTGGTTCCTCGCTAGACCAGCTTCGAGGGGGCCAGCGTACAGCGCAGGGCGATCAGGTGGCACGGTAGTGCGAAGACCCGGGGCGCAGCGAACGAGGGTCAAGGCTGTTAGCTGCCTCTTGCTTGGTGCGGTTAAGCAGCTTGTAGGTCCCTTCGATCGTAGGCGAAGAGACCTCCCGCAGCCGCCACTCGTTCCAGGTGGCGATCAGCGCCTCGAACTGGCGTACCATATCCTCGGCCCGGCTGGGATCGTGCCCTCGTTCCGTAACTTCGGCGATCAGGAACGTGAGACGGCTGATTCGCCCCTCTGCTTCAACGATGAGCTGGTAGAGCCTGTCGCGGCGCGTTGGCGCCAAGCTTGTTCATCGACGCAGGGATGGAGGTAGGGCCTCACGGAATGGCAGCGACAGAAGGGTCGATCCGTCGCCATCGACGATCTCGAAGTGCTCATCAGCCAGGTCGCGACATGCCACGATCGCCTCCCCCCAGAGGTGCCGAGCAGCCGTGATCACTTCGGCGCGAGCGGCCGCGAGGTCGGGCAACTCGCTCCCGTCCGGGTCGATGATGAGCCCGGAGGGTGTGCGATGGTTGAAATGGAAGCGGGGAACGACCGGCCTCCCGTTACGTGAAGAAGGGTCCGATAAGGCGACCATATTCGGCCTCGGGCTTGCCATAGGAGCCGTCCGCGAACTCCTCCAAAGCAGCCCGATCCCTGACCGTGACCACTCCTCGCGTGCCGCGAATGAGCCTGTTGCCTTCCAGCACATGCAAAGCGGTGGTGACGCTCGGCCGGCGCACCGCCAGCATCACCGCCATATATTCGTGGGTCAGTGAAAGCTCGTCACCATCGGCGCGGTCGTGCGCCATCAATAGCCAGCGCGCGAGCCGCACTTCGACCGGATGCGTTACATTGGTGAGCGCGGTGTAGGCGGTCTGGATGGCAAGGGACTGGCCGTAGCGGAGCACGAGGGTGTGGAGCGTTCGGCTCTGCTCGATTGCTTGACGGAAGGCACCGGCCTCAATCCTGACGCCCTCACCCCCAACCTGCATGAGTGTCTTCAGCGGCGTGCGATCGGCTCCCATCGACAGTGCTGTTCCCGACATACCTTCGCGACCGAAAAGGCCGGCCTCAACGCGGTCCCCGTGTGGCGTGAACGCCATGATCGAGCCGAGACCTGTGTTAGGGAACCAGACGTGGCCGATGGCCTGATCGCACTCCTCAAGCACGGAGTCCTTTTCCATAGCGACGCTTTCGAGGTGCGGTTGCAGCACCCCGTAGTCGTCTGCGCTCATGGTCAACAGGATGCGGTTACGCGATAAGGATTGGCTTGGCGAAGGCAAGTGTGCGCCCCTTGTATCTGGGGCGGGAGCGCATCGCATCTCTCGGCCGCTTGCGCCCTTGGCGTGTGCAAGCGATAAGACTGATATAGGTCAACTCTCGGAAAATACGAGGAAATCCTTTGATTACGCTCCTGTGACGGTTTGTAACCTAGATGACCCTCCCCCTCGAAGGGGTCGCCAAACGCTTAATTCGGCATATGTATCCTTCCTGAACCTAGATCAGGAGGGCGCGATGTTGGAAGACGATAGCACCTATTTCACGCGACGCGCCGAGGCGGAGCTTGAGCAGGCACAGCGGGCGACCAAACCGGAGGTGGTCAGGGTTCATTTCATGCTCGCTGAAGCCTATCTGGAACGGCTCCAGCCCGACGCTCGCGCCAGCATCGAACAACGAACGTGACCGCCGGCTCTGCTGGCGGCGATGCTGGGAACTTGTCGGGGCTGAAGGCCACCCGGCCGTGGCTTTTCGCCAACCTCGATGCGGCCGATCGCGATGCCTTCGAGAGTGCGTGCGGTGACATTCGGACGGTCAGCGCCGGAACCGATCTCCTGCGCCAGGACGCGCCTACGAGCGCGCTGCATATCCTGCTCGACGGCTGGGCCGCCCGTTATAAGATCATGGAGGACGGGAGCCGCTTCATCCCGGCGCTGGCGGTGCCTGGCGATATTTGCGATCTCGACGCACTTCGGTTCGATCAGCTCGATTACGGCGTGACGATGCTCTCGGCGGGCACCGTCGCAGTGCTGCCGCGCCAGCGCGCCCATGCGCTATTCGCCACCAATCCGGCCATCGCCGATGCGTTCTGGTCACTCGCGCTCGCCGAAAACTCGATCCTGACGGAATGGGCGGCCTCAATGGGTCGTCGCTCTGCATCGCAACGTGTCGCGCATCTCCTGTGCGAGCTGCTGGTGCGGCTGACGATCGTCGGGAAGACTGACGGTCACAGCTATGATCTACCGCTCACCCAGGAGCATATCGCTGACACGCTCGGCCTGACTTCCGTGCATATCAATCGGACGCTGCAATCGCTGCGCTCAGGGGATCTCGTCACGGTGCAACATCGCCGTGTGACGATCCACGATTGGGCAGCGCTGAGCGCTTTCTGCGGATTTCGTCCGTCGTATTTGCATCTCGAAACCGTCGATGACGAGTTCGCGCCCGAGCTACCACCAAGCGGGGCGCGGGTCAGACATCAGCTCGCCCAAGCCTCGCGACCGACGCTTCGCCCATCCTTTACATCCGCGCCGAGCGCACTCTGATCTTGACTGAAAGGCGGTAATGTCGATGCTCGACCATCAAAGCTACCGCGGGTTAGCGCAGGGGGAGCGCGCGAACGGTCATGGCGAAATGGCATCCGTTTCACGCGTCCGCTCGCAAAAGCATGAAATGGGGGACGTGGTTAAAAGGGGGAATATCAGTCGCGATCAAGCGGCAGCGCTGATCGAACGCGCCCGACGCCTGCTGGAAGATGCCGGCGACGGCACGGCCGCGATTCACCTTCAGGATGCGATCGATGCTTTAGAGGGCAAGCCTTGCCGGCAAGCCGAGCGAGATACGATCGTCCAGTTCGAGCTGCGCCACCGTTTCCGCAACATCGTCGCGGTCACGCAGTCGCTCGTCAGCCAGACGCTCCGGCCCGGCGCGCCAATCGAGGATGCGCGGGAGCGGCTGACGGAGCGGCTGGCCGCGATGGGCGCGGCGGTCGATCTGCTGCTGGGCGCGGAGTGGGAGTCGAGCCCGCTGGACGCGATCGTGCGCGCCAGCCTCGCCCATTACGCCGACCACCGGGAACGCATCCACTGCAAAGGCCCCGAGGTGATGATCGGGTCGAACGCGGTGATCTCGCTCACGCTCGCGCTGCATGAGCTGGAGACGAACGCGATCAAATATGGTGCGCTGTCGGTGCCTGACGGGCGGGTCGACCTCGCTTGGTCGCTCGTCGGCTCCGGAGACGAACCCAAGCTGTGGCTGCAATGGTGCGAGCATGGCGGCCCGCCGGTCTCGCCGCCTACGCGACAGGGGTTCGGCACGCGCTTGATATCGAGCGCGATCGGCCGCTTCCTGAGTGCGGAGGTACAACTGGATTATACGCCTGGCGGTGTGACGTGGATCATGATCGCGCCGCTGTCGGCGTTCAGCTCATAGGGTCTTCGTCGCCTCGCCATGTGGCGAGCGCGGCTGCGACACTTTCCTCGGTCGCAGGCGGCTCATGTTCGGGCCGTGTCGATCGCGAGTTGCGCGTGCGATCGGTGATCGCGCGATCGACGGCTAGGCGGCGCGTGTGGCGGGGTGAGGGATTATCTCGGCCGCGATCGGCGCGGGCGGAAGCGCGCCGGCGGTGTCGATGCAAACCGCGCCTTTGCCGGCGCGCTTGACGACATACATCAAGCGATCGGCCTCGTGCATCAAGGCGGGGAAGCCGAGCCCGCTCCCCGGCGTAACGACAAGCGCGCCCATGCTGAACGTGATCGGGTAGGGCATTTCGCGGAGCACGCCCGACAAGCGGGCGTGGAGCTGGGCGGCGGTGGCGCGGCCGTCCTCGGCCGAGTCGACGGGAACAAGCAAGGCGAACTCGTCGCCGCCAATCCTGCCAAGGCAATCCTGCCGGCGAATGACGGCTGCGGCTGCGGCGGCGAAGGCGCGCAGCACGGCGTCTCCTGCGGCATGGCCCCATGTGTCATTGACGGTCTTGAAGTTGTCCAGGTCGATCGTCGCTAGGAGAAGCGTGTGGTCGACGCACGCGCCGGCATCTAGCAGCTTCGCCGCATGGCGCTCGAAGGTCGCCTTGTTCGCGGCGCCGGTCATCACGTCCTGCCGGGCTATGCGGCGCTCGCGGTCGTAGGCGGCGCGGAAGCTCCTGACGATGGCGGCAATGAGCGTGAACGCGCCAAGCGTGACAACCGCGTTGGCGAGCGCGATGTAGGAGGGGAAGGGTCCAACCGGCGGCGCATACGAGCGGGACATAGAGCGGCCCCATGATGATGCCGGGAGCGGCGTGCCCGACGATCAGAAACGCGAGCGCGCCCGCCACCAACGCCAGCCATACTTGCGTGGGCGGCCATGCCTCGATCGCGTCCGCGATGCCCTTTTGGGGTAGCTGGTCGTCCATGTTGTTCCTTGGGAGTCGTTGCTGCCTGTCCCCCGGTCCCCGGCGCGTTATCGCCTGCAATCGTTAACAACCCCGAATAGTTAGCTGCTGCTTCCCGTCGCGGAGGGGTGCGCGCGCTGGCTCACTGCCTGCTCCGCGTGCGACGTTCTCGTTCGGCCCTTAGCGTCTCGACGACTGCGAGGTCGCGGTGCGACTGGATCAGGTGTTCGAGGCGGTCGTCGGGTAGCCGCTGGGGGTCAAGCGGCGGCCCTTTCTGATGGGGCTGATCTCGCCCCATGGCGAGGAGGGTGCGGCGGTTGGTCGCCTCGACCAGCAGATCGCCAAGTTCGGCTCGCGACCAGACCCGATCGAGGTCATGGAGGTTGCCGCTGGGATAGCGTGCGCTGGACAGACGGTTGACCAGGCGGGAGATCGCGGTCGCGTCGCGGCACGCGCGGATGCGGTCGGCAGTGAGCTGGCGGGCGGTGGCCTCGAAGCGATGATAAAGGGATCGCCGTGGGCGCATGATCGCGCTCTGGCGGTCTAGCTCGTGGTGCCAGGCCGGAAGGCCGCGCCATGGCGAGATCCGCATACTGTCGACGGTGGTCTGCGGAACCACAAGCTCGAACAGCTCGAATTGCGCGGGGTGGCGCACGAAGGGGCGCGGCGCCGCGTAGCGGTGCCGAATGGCGAAGCGCGACATTGAGAGCCTCCGTCAGGAGTCGGGGAAGAGGTTCAGTTGGGCGGCGCGCGCTGCGCGTTGTTCGCGGCCCTCGATAATTTGCGAGGCGAGCCACGCCTTCTGCTGGCCGATGCCCATGCCGAGCATGGGGATGGTAGCGCGCTCGCCGGCGAAGGCGAGGTGTGGATCGGCGTGGAAAAGGGACCCCGGTAGCGGGGTGATCGGCGTCGAAAAAGGACCCCTCATCCCGGTGGTCTAGGCTGTTCGCTTGGCGGTGTGTCAGGCGGCGAGATCGGGATGTTGGTATTGGAGACGGTGTTGAGGATCCGGCGCGAACACGCGGCGGGGAAAGCCATCAAGGCGATCATGCGAGATCTGCATTTGTCTCGCAAAGTAGTGCGCAAGGCGATCCGGTCGCCGGAGGCGGACATGAGCTACCGGCGCGAGGTTCAGCCGCTACCCAAGCTGGGGCCGTTCCAGGCGCGACTGAATGTGTTGCTCGAAGAAGACGAGGCGCGGCCGCGTCGCGAGAAGCTGCGCATCACGCGCATCCACGATCTGCTGCTGCGCGAGGGGTTCGACGGCTCGTACGACGCGGTGCGCCGCTATGCGGCACGCTGGCGTCAGGCGCGGCGTCGCGATGTGATGGATGCGCCAGCGTTCATTCCGCTGCTGTTCCAGCCTGGCGAGGCCTATCAGTTCGACTGGAGCCACGAGGACGTCGAGATCGCGGGCTTGCCCGTGCGCGTGAAGGTCGCGCATGTGCGGCTATGCGCGTCACGAACGATGTTTGTGCGAGCCTATCCCCGCGAGACGCAGGAGATGCTGTTCGACGCGCATGCGCGGGCGTTCGCCTTCTTCGGGGGCGTGCCGACACGCGGCATCTACGACAACATGAAGACCGCAGTGACGAGCGTGTTCACAGGCAAGGAACGGGTCTTCAACAGACGCTTCCTGGTCATGGCCAACCCACTACATGGTCGAACCGACGGCGTGTTCGCCGGCAGCCGGCTGGGAGAAGGGTCAGGTCGAGAACCAGGTGCAGACGGCACGCGGCCGGTTCTTCCAGCCACGCCTGCGCTTTGCCAGCATGGAGGAGCTGAACGGTTGGCTGGAGGCTGAGTGTCGGCGCTGGGCCGAGTTGCACCAGCATTCCGAGCAGAAGGAGCTGACGGTCGCCCAGGCATGGGCAGCCGAACGGGCGGTGCTCCAGCCTGTTGTCGCGCCCTTCGACGGCTTCTACGAGAGCGAGCATGCGGTAAGCGGCACATGCCTCATCAGCTTCGACCGCAACCGCTACTCCGTTTCTGCCAGGGTGGTGCGGCGCACTGTGCAGGTCCGCGCCTATGCCGACCGCATCGTCGTGCGCTGCGACGGTGAGGTCGTTGCCGACCATCCCCGGTTCTTCGGTCGTGACCAGACCATCTACGACCCGTGGCACTATCTGCCGGTGCTGGTGACCAAGCCCGGCGCCCTGCGCAACGGTGCGCCGTTCCAGGGCTGGGAGCTGCCGCCTGCGCTGTCACGACTGCGGCGCAAGCTCGGCGCCGGCGACGATGCCGACCGGCGGTTCGTGCGGGTGCTGGCGGCCGTGCTCGACGACGGGCTGGAGGCGGTGGAAGCAGCCGTGCGCGAGGCGCTGCTGGCCGGCGTCACCAGCGACGACGTCATCCTCAACATCCTGGCCCGCAGGCGAGAACCGCCACGACCGTTGACCATCGTCACGCCCGAAGACCTGGCGCTTCGCCATCCGCCGCGTGCCGACTGCGGTCGCTACGACAGCCTGCGGGGCCTCCATGCAGCGGCATGAGATGATGACGGCGATGGCGGGGCTCGGCCTCAAGGGCATGGCCGGCGCCTTCGACGAAGCGGTGACCACCGGCCTGCAACGCAAGCGTACGACGATGGAGATCCTGACCGACCTGCTGCGTGCCGAGGCAACCCACCGCCATGCAGCGTCGGTCCGCTACCGAATGTCGGCCGCCAAGCTGCCCGCGGTGAAAGACCTCGACGCCTTCGTCTTCGACGGCACGCCCATCAACGAGGGTCTGGTGCGCTCGCTGCACGGCGGGTCCTTTCTGGCGGGCCAGCGCAACGTCGTGCTGGTCGGTGGAACGGGCACCGGCAAGACACACCTTGCCAGCGCTATCACCGCCAACGTCGTGCGGGCCGGTGCCCGCGGGCACTATTTCAATACGGTCGACCTGGTGAACCGGCTCGAGGAGGAGAACCGCCTCGGCAAGGCCGGCACGCTGGCGGCCCAGCTTTCCCGGCTCGACCTCGTGGTGCTCGACGAGCTGGGCTATCTGCCGTTCGCCCGCTCGGGCGGTCAGTTGCTCTTCCATCTGGTCAGCAAGCTCTACGAGCGCACTTCCGTCATCGTGACGACGAACCTGGCCTTTGGCGAGTGGCCGACCGTCTTCGGCGACCCCAAGATGACCACTGCGCTGCTCGACCGCATCACCCACCACTGCGACATCGTCGAGACCGGCAACGACAGCTGGCGCTTCAAGCACCGCAGCTGACGCCCGGGACCACCGGCAGAAGATGCTTCGCGCTGGTTGCGCCTCCGGTCGGGCTACGCCCGCCCTACGCCGCAACCAGCGCGAACGGCACGCCCGCCATACCCGTCACACCGCTCGACAAAGGGGGTCCCTTTTGGACGCCGATAGGGGGTCCTTTTTGGACGCCGATTGACAAAGGCGAGCAGCGGTTCGCAGTAGAGTCGACCGGCGAGAAAGACGATCGGGCCGGCGTAGCGCGGCCCGATCGCTCGGCGTAGCTGGCGGACTGTTTTCTTGCCCCACAGACGCCGCTCTGCGGCCGTCAGGTCGCGGAGGGTGACGTCATAGGGCGAAAGGCGCTTGGCGGGCTCCACGAGGCCGTGTGCGGCCGACAGGACGTACCAGCGCTCGCCTGTCTCTTCGACGTAGGTTCGCGCTTTGCGGAACCAGTCGGAGCGATAGAGTTCGGCCGCGGGAGCGCGCCGGTCGAGTTTCTGCGAGACGCAGGCGACGAGGTAGATTGGCGGCGCCAGTGTCGTGCCGCTCGTCACGGGTCGATCAGGCCCGGGCGGCGCGGCCGCGCCGGGGCACCGAGTTGGTCGACGGTGAGCTGGCGATGGAGCGTCGCCGGCAAATTGGGGATGTGGCGGCGTGCGATGACGATCAGCGGGTCGGGAGCGTGGACTTCGCCGTAGAAGCCCCCGAGCCAGATAGCGGGCGGTTCGTCTTCATCCTTTCCGTCGCCGGTCCAGACCTGAAGGAAGAAGGAGGCGAGGGGCGCGTCCCAGCCAATCGAGACCCGGGTGTGGCCGTTCTGGAAATCATGGCGGCTCATGGGTCGATATCCTCGTCGAGCAGGGCGTTGGGTGCAATCGCGAACAGCAAGGGTCAGCGCGAGAGTTCCTCGAAGCGGATGGCGACCGCGCCGGCCACCCGCTTCAGGGCGTAGCCGCCCTTCATGGCGGCTATGCCTTCGACGATCACGTCGATGCTAAGGCTCGGATTGTCCATTCGTGCGAAGACGCTGGTCGCATCGAGGGCCTTGGGTGGAGCCGTCGCCTCGACGTGCAGCGGAATCGCGGGCGCGGGAGTGGTTGGCGGTTTGGGTGCGAGGGGCGCCGGCATCGCCACGGCGTTCTCGTTGAGGAAGGCAATTAGGCCGGCCTTGTCGGTGGGAACCTCAACCTCCGCCCAGGTCTGCCCCGTCTCGCGCTTGGTGGCGCGAGCGTCGGCCTGCGTGCCGACATACTGGGCGCGATTGTCGATGGTCAGGCGGTAGAGCTTCATGGCCGTTGCTCTGGTGCTGCGGCGAGACGCGCCTCGGCGTCGTCGAGCATCGCCTTCGGCAGCGCATGGACCCGGCTCGGACCCTGCCGGTTGCGGATCCAGCGTAGTGCAGCGCCGTTCGGCTCGCTGTCGTCTTTGCCGAATAGGTAGAGGTCAAGCAGCTTGTTTTTCCAGCATCGTCCGTTGCGACGACGAAAATCGACAAGTGTGCGCAGCTCCTCGTCGGTCCAGGCCGGCATGGGGACGCGGGCGGGTACGCAATTGTCGGTCATGGTCGGCGTCCTCATTCGGGGTTGGAGCCCGTGGCTCGGAGGTATCGAAGGAAGTCCTGGCTCCAGGTGTGCGGAACGGGCTTGGGCGGGCGTTCATGCGTCACCGTCGGGCCGTCGAAGAGATCGGGCTGTCGCCCGATCACGAGAGGCTGGATGACGTGGCGCGGGTGCCGGAAGCAGTCGCGGGCCATCAGACCGCGACCAGTTCCGGATAATGGGCGCGGAGGTTGGCGATCGCCTGTTCGCCATCGGGGAAGGGCGGTCGCATGATGCTGGTCGCGGAGCGGATCGCGGCAGCAAGATCCGCGTGGTGGATCGTTGGCGAGGCGCTGTCGGGATATTCGACCGGCGCGGTGAAGCCGGCATGAAACCAGCGTCCGAGCCCCTCGTCGAAGAGGGCGGCGTAATCCGCATGGGCTTCGTCCGAAGGATCGAAGCACAGCGCGAGTTCGGTGTAGCGCCCGAAATCATGGGTTGAGGTGTCACGCGCGAAGGCGGCGCCGACAGGCGGCGGTCCGTAGCGCGCGACGAGGGCGGCCTGGTAGCAGTCGACCTCGAGGCGGTTGAGCCGTTGGAAGTCGGGGGTGCGACCGAGCTGGGCGCAGTCCTCCTCGGCCGGGCTTGCGCCGATGGTCAGGGTCTGGATCATGGTGGTGGCTCCGCGCGAACCGGGATCGGACCGCTTAAAGCCGTAAAGTCGCCTCTCCTCTCTTTAGCGTATCGCGACTGGGCGGCTATTCGGTGACGGTCTGGACGAAGGTTCCGCGGCCATCGCGGAAGGCTCCGACGACGCTCCCGCCATCCCAAGATCCGCCCAGTATCCCTTTGCGCGGGATGCTGCCGATCGGCTTGCGACGTGCTGCCAGGAGACGCGCGCGCCGGGTGTCGCGATCGATTCGATTGCCCATTATGTCCGTTGCTTGTCGAAGCGGTTTCATCGGTTCACCTCTAACAATCGTTGGTCGTGATCGGCAAACCGCTTTGCCCGGCTTTGGTGGTGGTCGGGAGGGTGGCTTTAGCCCCCCGTCGCGATGCCGAGCAGGAAAGGATCGCAGGACGCCTCGATGTCCCCAGGCGTGAGATCCTCGGATGCGAACAGGTCGCGGTCGGACAGGACCGCACGCGGAGCGGCGGGATCGTCCGTCATGACGACGTGATAGGTGTCGCCGTCAGCGGCTGCGCGGCGCAGCGCGAAGCGCCAGCAATGCGCAGCCGTCTGAAACGGGTTGGGGCGAGGCATCGGGTTACTCCTTGTATGGGTGGAAGTGAGAGTGACCCTGCGGCGAAGCCGCAAGGGCGAGGCCGCTGGCCAAAGCCAGCGGCCTCGCCGAAGCTCAGGCGACCTTGCGGTCGCGCTGAGCGTTCTGAGCGGCAGGAGGGGTCCCGAGCGGGCCGCGGCGATCGACCACCCGGATGCCGGCCTTCTTGGCGTCGATCACCAGTCGCTCGGTCACGCCGTTGCCCTGGAAGGCGATGACGTAGCGGGGCTTCAGCGAGAGCATCTGCTCGTTGCGACGAAAGCCGGCGCGATCTCCGAGCTTGCGATCCAAGCTGAAGCGGACTTGCTGGACACCGTGCTGTTCGGCCCAGGAGGCAGCGATGCGCTCGATACCCTTCATGTCGCCGCCATGGATGAGATACATGTCCCCGACGCGCTCCCGGACCGCGTTGAGGGTGCGCAGGAGATTGTCGCCGAACGCCTTCATGTCCTCGTCGGTCCTGAAGGTCAGCCTCCCACCGGCGAACACGACGGGGGTGCCCTGTGCCGTATTGGCATCGCGTTTGCGATCGCGGCGAGCCTGGAGGAACGCTCGTCCGTCCACGATTGCCGATGTCACCCCGAGCGAAATGCGGTTGCCGGTCGACGGGATCCAGGAACGACCGGTCTCGCGGATGTAATGCGCCGCTGCGGTGTCGCGCATCAGCTCGTAGCAGGTGGCGGCCTCCTCGATCTTCTTGGCGAGGTCGATCTTGTCCTCGAGATTGGAGGTGTTGATTTCCGAACCGTCCTGCTCGGCCAGCAACAGCCTGATCTCGTCGGTGAGGCGGTCGATCGTCGCGTGCTTCTTCGCCGCGGCCCGGTGAAAGAGGTTGACCAGGCCCCAGCCCATTTCTTTGATGTCGCGCTCGAGCGACGTGTTCTGGAGGGTTGCGAACAGGTCGCTCCAGATTGCGGTGGTGGTTTGCTCCAGTGCATCGGTCGAGGGAGGGCACATGCCCGAAACGTCTTCGGCGCGGGGTTCGAGGTGTCCAAGCTCCAGAGCGGAGAGTGCGGCAGCAAGGGAAGTGGTCATGGGGTCAAGCCCTTCATCTGATCGAGGCCGGCGGCCTATCCGCCGGATGCGCACCTCCTGGGCGGTCGAATGAGAGGCCCCCGCACCGGAGCGCAGCGCAGGGAAACCGCAAAAACCGGGGTGGAGCGGGCAGCCGCGCAGCGGCAACTCGGCCCGGATTTTTGCGGTTGCGGGGGTCTCGCGACCGCCCATGTGCCGCATTCCTCTGGCGGAAGGCCGTCGGGCGCAGCCGGGACCACGCTTGCTGCCGCCTTCGGAACTGTCGGGCTCAACCCGAACGTCGCGATGTCGTCGAGAATGGCCTGCCCCGTCGTACACAGGCGTACCATCGCCGCTGGGGTGATCCTCAAGCCGCCATCGGCACCGATGGCATCGATCATGATGTGGAGCTGGTCGACCAGATCCTCGCTCCGGGTCGCGGCATAGCCCGCGCACGCTGCCACATTCGAGAACAGGCGCGGGACGGGCAGGACGGAGATATCATCTCCATCGGGGACGAAGCGCCAAGGATCGGTGCCGGCTCCTTCAGCGATCGCGGTAACGTAGGTGGGATGCTCCGTGTCCAGGCTCTTCCACCCGTCGGTCGTATGCGACGCATCGATCGCGGCACGACAGGCGCCGACGAGATCCTCCGCCTCGACTGTGAGTTCGGTGCTATAATGGGCTGGGTATTCGCAGTGAATGGTGAAGGTCTTCATCGGACGGACTCCTTGAAGGTTTTGGCGAGATCGCGGACCCTAATCGCTCCGGATCAGTCGTAGCGGGGACGCTCGGCCGGAAAGGCGTTAGGGGGCCAGCCATCGTGGACGCGAGCCTCGAAGCGCCCAGTGGAAAGGACGCTGCTGGTCGGTCGGGCGTGATCGCCGGTGTTCCAGTCGCGATCGAGATGCGCCTGAACCTCGACCGACATCCGTCGGGCACGGTCCTCGTGGCCGTCGGGTAAGGTGATGCCGAAGGCGGTCAGCGCCGGATCGGTGCAGAGTTCGCCGGCGTCGTACCACCAGCCACCTTCTTCAGGACCGCCGTAGACGCGTTGGGTGAGGTAAACGGCTACGCTGTGCATGACGGAAGATCCTCTCTTCATAGGTGAGCCAGAAGCTCACAATCCGAAGGAATCCTCCCCTCATGCCGGGGCGAGGGGACGTCTTGTTGTTGGCTAAGCGGCGCGGGAGGCGGGGGTCACGCCGTACTGGGCCGCTGTCGCGAGAGCCTGTTCGAGGTGGCGGGCGTAGTCGCTTGCGGCAGCGCCGGTCCCCTCGACAAGGCAAGCGCTCGCACGACGAGATCGAGTGCAGCGCGTTGGCGCTGGAGATCGCCTGTGGACGACGGGAAGTCGGTCATACAGCCTCCGGATTGTCACGGACGGGCCTTGCGGCGTGTCAGTCGAGGACGCGCCAGCCATGCGCAATCCAGCGCTGCCGACTTGGCGCATATTTCGAGACCGTGGCAAGGATGATCTTGCGCAGCAAAGTGGTGCGCTGGGCCGAATGGTCGCCCGCGATCGCAACCGCGTCTCCGGCGCGTGCCGGCCAGCACTCGTCGACGTTCAGCATGGCGATCGGGAAGTCGGCCGTACCCTCGACGACGAATTGCTTGATGATCGGATTAGGCATGGTGACGGTCTCCGGCGAGCGCGTCGGACGCGCGATGGAAGTCATCGAGCCAGCGCCCCATAGGGGCGCGATGCTCGACGGGAAGGGCCGCCTGAACTGCCTGAAAATTGAGCAGCGCCGTCGGCGCGGTCTCGATGATGCGGTCGACTTCGGCAGGCGACAGGAGACCGCGTTCGCGGATGAACTCGGTGATGCTGCCGGGACGCGGCGTCGCGCCGCGACGGCCAAGCACCGGCTTGCGCCAGAGGCCGTCGACGTTGCGGAGGCGGGGCTTGGCCCGTGCCTCCATCAGCACGATTACGCGCAGCTCGTCGGGTGAAAGCTCCAGCACCTCGTCTGGCTTGATGCTGCCGCAAAAGTAGCAGCTCGACTTGGGCGGGACGGGGAGGCCGGCGCGCGTGATGCGCGCCTCACAGTCGGCGCGCGCCCATTCCCATTCCCGCAAGGGGTAGCGGTAGGCGTAGCGAGGATCCTCGCACCCGACCGCGTGATGGTAACGCTGCGTGTCGCGTCCAGAGGCGTCGTAGCCGATCAGCTTGACGACGCGCCCGCCTTCGTCCCAGCAGCGGCGCGCGGGTTCCCACTGGGCGGTCCAGGCATCTTGCGGGGCCGCCTTCCATTTTTGCGAGCACGACCCCCCACCAAAGACCACGGAGGGCAGGGTGGCGTTGGTCAGCATGTTCTCGGCAATGCCCGCATAGGGCGGCCAATGCTTGAAGTTACGGGGCTGGTAGCGGACGATCTCGGACGCGATGCCGCGTTCGGACATCCAGGCGCGGAACATGGGGATGAAGGCATAGGTCGCCGACTTCTCGGCGCCGGGATCGGCGAAGAGAACCATGTCGATGGGCTCGCCGCGTTCGGCGAGTTCTACGATCATGGCGGTAGAATCGACACCGGCACCCCACGCGGCGATGACGGGCGGGCGGTCAGCCACTGGCCGCATCCCTCACGACGATCGCCGCATGGACGATGCGGTACGCCCGCCTGCGAAATGCCGGGATGCGGCAGATCGCGCGGCTCTCCGGGTCGCGGAATAGCGGCGTCTTGCCCTTGGGATTGGCGACCACCTCGAAACGGCTGCGGTCGCTGCCGTCGCTGAAGCGCATGGGCTCATCGAAGATGATGGTCTGCCCGGGCTTCGGGGTAGGCTTGGCCCGGTCGAGCTTTTTCGCGAGCAGGTTGGCGCGGCATCGCGCGCGCCATGCTAGGGCGTATTCGCTGTCCGTAGCGGTCAGCTCGTCTAGGATCGCGGCCGGGCACTCGCTCTCGTTCGGCCCGACCGTTTCATCCATATCCTTGTAGCCGAACGTGCAGCCGTCGCGCGCGCCGGTACTGGCCTTGGTGAGGCAGACGATGCCGAACACGATCCGTTCGGCGTCGTCCGCGGTGCGCTCGCAAGCGGCGTAATAGGTCGATCCGACCATGGCGGATGCCAGCACGGTAAGACGGTGCGTGTCGCGCTGGTAGGTGAACTGGTTGTCGTGATAGGAGCGCGGGGTGGCGTAGCCGCCCATATCGCGCATGAAGAGCCAACCCATAAGATTTTTCCAGTGGTCTGAGGTTCAGGCGGCGAGACGCGTTGCGCCAAGTTCGCCGATGGTGGTGGAGAGGCGACGCTGGAACGCGCTCGCGTCCAGCAGCTCGGCGATCGGCGCGCGGTAGGCGCGCCCGACGTCCTGCCCGTCACGGCAGCGGTTGAAGGAGATTTCGGTGTCGAGAACGAAGCCGCGTGGCACGATGCGGATCGCAAGGTCAGCGTGGCGCATCTCGGTTGTCCCCTCGTCATCGTTGCCGCGGATGGAGGTGTTGATGCGGGCGTCGTCGGGATCGAGGCCGATCGCGGCGAGCAGCGCGACCAGCGCGCGGCGGGCCTGGTAGTGGAAGGTCCGTTTGGCAGCGTCGTTCCCGGCAATGTTGTTGCCGGCGATGTCGAGCAGTGCGGGCGCGGCGATGACCGCAACGCGGTCATGCGCGCAGCGCTGGCGCAAGGTGTTGACGCTGGCCGCGTCGCGCTCAGCGACGTCGGCGAGGTTACGGATCAGCAGCAGGATCGCGGCATCGCGGTCGAGCGGCTTGCCGGCGCGGGAGCAGTCGTCGACGGCCGCATTGAGCGCGTGGAGCGCCGCAGGGAGGGTGCCAAGTGCATCGAGCGAAAGCGCCTCGTTGTGGCGGTAGTGGGTGTCGTAGAACATGGCCGAACCTCCTGAGCGCCAGGGCGCGCCCAAAAGGCCGAAGGCTCCCTCTCCTCCCTTGGGCTTTGGTCAGAGCATCCCGCCTACAGGGTCGGCCGATCGGGAGGCCGCGTCTTAGCCGTGCCGCCAAGCCGTGCTGAGCTTGCTCCCTCGGTGTACCGATCGACTTCGTGATCACGGCCCAGCAGGCGCACGCCTACAAGCCGAACCACCGACTGTTCTACCACGCCTACTCGACCATGGGTGTCGATCCAGGGGAGACGCTGCACGTCGGCATGGGGCAGATGACCGACCTGCAGCTATGCCACGAGCTCGGCGTCCGAGTGGTCTGGATCAACCGCTTGGACGAACAGATGGATCCGCGCTGGAGCCCGATCGGCATCCTGCCAAACCTATCCGGGCTGCCCGACCTGATTGAGGCGGAGCTTCCTCCCGCATGACGTAGACGACGCCGGAAGAGCATTCGCCCTCGCGAACTTGGCCGCCAAGGGCCTGCGCCTGTTTGAACCTGGTCATCGCCGCGATCGTCTACTGAAACTCGACCTATATCGCCGACGCGGTCTGCCACCTCCGCGCCTCGGGCGCATTTGTCGATTCCGAGCTGCTCCCCCATAGATCACCGGTCGGGTGGGAGCATATTGCGCTCTCCGGCGACTTTCTGTGCGATCGCGCTGCCGAACGGACGCGCCGAAAGCCGCTCAACATCGCCGGGGACGGCCGAGCTACCTGACCGTTCGCTGGGCGTCCTCCCTTAGCGTTGTTTAGCGTGGGTTCAGCGCATCGCCCTCTAATCGGCTGCCATTGCTTAAAGGAGTGTTAGCGGGTCGACCTTATGCAGGACGACTTCGAATGGCTGCACGAGTGGGATGATGAGAAGCGACCAGGCACCAAGCGCCAGCGATCTGCGATTAATGGAGGAATTGCCGACGGGTCTCGCGCTGTACGACGAGGACGGCGCGCTCGTCGAGGTCAATCCCGCCTTCCTGGCGACCGCTGGCTTGGCCGAGGATCAGGCCCGGACAACCAACTTTTTCTGCTTGTTCGGCGATAAACCCTCAGCCTTCCGAGAGCCAACGGCTACCGCGGTACAGCGCGGCGACCGGCATCTAACCGTGTCAACCAGGAACGTCTCCGGCTGGGGCTGGCTATGCCAGCTGAATGATGTGACGAGCTGGGTCGACGCTCAAGCAATGGCGCGCGAGGTGGCGACGCACGATAGCCTGACCGGCCTGCCCAATCGATCCGCGCTGCTACCAAAGGTAGAGCGTGCCGTCACCGACGCGTCGCAGCCCACCGCGCTGCTGATGATCGACCTCGATCGCTTCAAGACGGTGAACGACACGCTCGGCCACCCAATTGGCGATGCGCTTCTGTCCAAGGTGGCGGACCGGTTGAAGGCGTCGCTGCGTGCGACCGACACTGTGGCGCGGCTGGGCGGAGACGAGTTCGCGGTTCTCCAGGTCGGTGCGGAACAGCCGGGCGGGGCAGAGACGCTGGCCAAGCGACTGGTCGAGGTACTCAGTCGTCCGTACGTGATTGAGGGCCATATGATAGACGTCGGCGCCAGCATTGGGGTTGCGATCGCCTCTGCATCGACCGCAAGCGATGGATTGTTCAAGCAGGCGGACATCGCGCTGTACCGCGCTAAGGAAGGCGGCCGCGGCCGTTATACCTTCTTCGAGCAGCATATGGATGAGGCGATGCAGGCGCGCCGAGCACTGGAACAGGATATGCGCCGCGCGCTCGCATTTCGGCAGTTCGAGCTGCATTACCAGCCGCAGATGGACATCGCGTCGCGCGCCGTGACGGGCATGGAGGCGCTCCTGCGCTGGCGTCATCCCACGCGGGGCATGGTAGTGCCGAACGACTTCATTCCGTTGGCAGAGGAGACAGGCCTGATCGTGCCGCTCGGCGAATGGGTCGTCCGTCAGGCATGTGAGGACGCGGCGAGCTGGCCTGAGGATGTGATGATCGCGGTCAACGTCTCTGCCAAACAGCTGGCCAGCGGAAAGCTCGTGCGTGCCGTAGAGGACGCGCTTGTGCGTGCCGGCATCGCGGCGTCGCGCCTGGAGATCGAGATTACCGAAAGCGTACTGATGAGCGATGTTTCAGGGTGCGTCGAGACACTGCATCGGCTCCGGGACCTCGGCACGCGCGTGTCAATGGATGATTTCGGCACCGGATATTCGTCGCTGAGCTATCTCAGCTCATTCCCTTTCGATAAGATCAAGATTGACCAGAGTTTCGTTCGCGGAGACGATGTCGCCAAGAACGAGGCCATCGTCCGTGCGATCGCGGCGATCGGCAAGCATCTGGGCATGTCGACGATCGCCGAGGGGGTTGAGACCGAGGCCCAAATGGGCATGATGGCCCTCAGCGGGTGCGGCTCAGTGCAAGGGTTTCTGATCAGCCGACCGGTGCCCGCCGGCGAGGTTGCGGCCCTGTTCAAAGCCCTACGTGCTCCGCAGGAACCGATCGTGCCGGCCTCCGAAATGCCTGCCGCTGCCGAGGCCACGGCCGCGGCGCAGGAAACAAATCTCTATCGGCTGGTCTACTACAGCAGGAACACCATTTTCGGACTGGACGAGGAGGTGACATCCTCGGTCGATGCCATCCTCGCAGCGTCGCAGCGCAACAATGCCGAGGTCGGTGTGACCGGCGCTCTGATGTTCACGGACGGCTTCTTCGCCCAAGTCTTGGAAGGAGCAATGGACGCCGTCGAACAGGTCTTCGAACGCATTCAGCTCGATTATCGGCATGCTGAGGTGCGGCTGCTGTCCTTCGAACCTGTCGAGGCGCGGGTCTTCCCCAATTGGGCAATGGCCTTTGTTGGCAATGACGAAGCCAAACAGCAAAAGTTCGGCCATTATGCCGCATCAAGCGGCTTTGACTTCACAGCTGTGAACGCAGACGAGATGGTCGCTCATCTCCACCGGTTTCTCATTGTCGAGGAAGGGTCAACCTTGAAGATCGCTGCATGACCCTGGCTCCGCGTCGATGAACACGACCAAGGTTCCTGCCGCGACGGTAGATGGGTTCAGAACATTAACAGGGCCGGCCGCACCACGGCCGGCCCTAACACTCAAGCGCCTTCGGCTTCAGCATTCACCGTCTGGCTGAGTTGATTCATGTAATCGTCGCCCTGGTAGATTTCCTTTGTGGCGGCCTTGAGCTTCTCCGCATCTTCGGTCTTCCCGAGCGCCTCAGCGTAAGCCGCTGCCGTGCCGAACCCGGCGATGCCATAGTGGGTCATCCGCTGATATTGCGCGACGATGAGCGTATCGAGGAGTGGCCCCTTCTTGGGAGCCTCCTCAATGCAGTGCTTGGTGGCCTCGGCCACCAAGCCTTCCATGCCCTTGCAATGCTCCTTGCTGGTCTTCTCGCCGGCAGCCGCGATCAGCTCCTTCAGAACATCGGTGTGCTTGGCGATGCCCTCTTGGGACTGCTGAAGCATTTCCTTCAGCTTGGCATTTTTGGCCTTTGGGGTGAGCTTCTTGAGGACGCGGCTCATCTGGTCGTTCGCCGACCAGAGGTCCTTCAGCTCATCGGTATAAATCTCGTCAAAATCTTCGGGGGCAGGCATGGTGTTCTCCCTGTAGGATCATCGACACCGCACAGGTCATCGACGTGATGGCAACCGGACGGCGGACCGAATGTTCCCGCGCCTCCTTAGCTCGCATCCCCGTCCGACCGTGCGAGCTCAATCCTTCCGAGCGTTTCCAGGGGGTCCAAGACCTGGCCCATCTCGTCGGCCTCGGCATCGACGCGAGACACCAGCAGGGGATTGTCGCGCCGCTGTTCCTCGAGGAGCGCGATGATCTTGGTTGTCTTACGCTCGCTCAGCATCGCAATTTGAAGAGTCAGCTGCGCGCGCTTCTCGGCAAGCGCCTCGTCGTGACGCTGGGTGGTGAGGATCAGCAGCGCGACGATGAGTGCACCCACCGTCGCGAAGAACGCCAGATCGGGGAACGGGAACCGTCTAGCGCCCGCACGCCGATCCGGCTGGCGATGTAGTTCCCGATCATCCACACGATGATCAAGAGGAGGATCGTCGCCACGAAGGTCGGTTTGCCCAGGGCGCCAGTCACCCGGTTCGCCACCCGCTGCATGGGCGACGCGTCGCGAT
The DNA here is from genome assembly GCF_022662335.1 of Sphingomonas sp. CROZ-RG-20F-R02-07. Classification (GTDB taxonomy): domain Bacteria; phylum Pseudomonadota; class Alphaproteobacteria; order Sphingomonadales; family Sphingomonadaceae; genus Sphingomonas. Next base: position 66,038 of record NZ_JAKNQJ010000012.1, read on the forward strand.
CGTGCGCCTCATGCATCTGGACGAGCCGCTGCACCGTTTCCTCGACATGATCGCTGGTGGGTGAATCGGCCATTGCGACGCTCATCTACTCGAACCGGATCAAGCCTAACCCTGGAATATCGCTGGCGTACCCGGCTTCACCATCAACGACAGGCGCGCAGCATCCCAGTTGGTCATGCGGATGCAACCGTGGCTCTGCGTGCGCCCGATATTCTGAGGTTCGGGGGTGCCGTGGATTCCGTAGTGCGCCTTGGAGAGATCAAGCCATACGACCCCCACCGGGCCGTTCGGGCCAGGCTGGAGCGTCGCCTTCTTCTCCCCCTTCTTGGCGTCCCAGAACAGCTTGGGATTGAAGTGAAACTCCGGATTGTAGGAAGCCCCGACCACCTTCCAATGCCCGATCGGCAGCGGGTCGTGCTGGCTGCCCGTCGTCACCGGAAACTGCGCGAGCAGCTTGTTGTCGGCGTCGAAAACGGACAGGCTCTTATGCGATTTCGAGACAACGAGGTGATCGGCCTTCGGCTGCCCCGAAGCGACATTAAGCCCGAGCAGCGTCTGCTTATAGCCATCGGGGAGGGCAGCCGGATAGTCATGCGCGGCGACCGCGACGTTCGGGACCTTGATCTTGGCGCCCGCGATCAGCTTCGTATCGGGTGAGTTCAGCGCGATCAGCGTCGCCGTCGTGGTATGGTATCGCTCCGCCAGCATCTCCAGGATGTTGGCATAGCCTAGCGATGGCAGCTTCGCCTGATCGTCCTCGCGCTTTGGCAGCGGCCCCACATAGGGGCCGGCGACGTCAGCCGGGGTAAGGGTCACCTCCAGCTCCGGCGGCGGTCCGGCGAGTTTGGCGAGTGCCGCGGCAGTGGCAGGATCGAGCGTGCCGGTGGTTGGAAGGTCGCGGGTTTGCTGGAAGCCTGAAAGCGCCAGTTTAAGCGTGAAGCCTTGCTTCCCGTCAATCACGCCGGGCGAAAAGCCGAGACGGTCGAGGATCACCTGCGACTGCATGATCTTCGCGTCGGCCATCTGAGCAGACGCTTGCGGAGCGGCTTTCGCCGAAGCGGCTGCGGCGGCGGGGGGATTGGCAGAGGCCGGGGCAGCCGGTGCCTTCTGAGGCTCCGGCGCGGGTTGCGCTTGCGCAGAACCCATACCCACCGTGGAGGCAAGCAGCAGAATGGAAGGTCGATTATAGCGGCGCATAGACAGTCCTTGGGTTCAACGCTTGGATTTATGATTAAGGGACGACGATGGCGGCGCTGCTGGTGGCTGCCTCCCACTCACCCAGGCGAGCAGCCCGCCCGCTGCCAACAGCGCCAGTCCCGCGGGCGCTCGCTCGCGTCGCTTGAGCAGGGCCAAGCCGCCCGTCGTCAGGAGGCTGGGTATAACGCCGACGCGATCGAGGCCGGCCAGGCCACCCGCTCGCTGCGCTGCTCGAGACGTCAAGAAATCCTTGGTCGGGCTTGACCGCGCGTCAGCGGTAACCGCGTGATCCGACACGGCCTCGGCGCGCGGGGTGGGCGCTGGCGGTTCAGCTCCTACGACCGTATTGGCGGAACGCGCGCCGCGCGATCCCAGCGGTTGCTCGGCGCCCGTGGTGGTATCGCGGGCAGTCTGATGCTCCAGCTCGGAGTTCAGCTCCGCGCCCAGCAGCAGCACATAAGAAGAGAGATAGAGCCACGTCAGCATGACGACCACCGCGCCGAGCGATCCGTAGGTGGCGTTGTAATTGCCGAAACTCGCGACGTAGATACCAAAGCCGATGGTGAGCGCGAGCCATGCCACGGCCGCGAACAGCGATCCGGGGGTCAGCCACACCCATTTGGCCGTCCGGCGGTTCGGGGCATAGCGATAGAGCGTCGCCGCACCCGCTGCCCCGCCAAGTGCAACCAAAAGGTAGGACAGGATCTTGCCAGCCACGAGGACGAAGCCTGGCGCGCCGGGAAACAGCGTTTCAAGGTGGCCCAGAGCGGCGATCGCTATCAACGCGATAATTGCGACCACCACGCCCGCAGCCGTGATCGCCAACGCGAGCAGATTGAGGCGGATGAAGCTCCGGGTTTCTTTTTCCTCATAGGCGATGTTGAGCGCGGTGACGATCGAGGAGGCGCCGTTGCGAGCGCCGAAGAGTGCCAGCGCCAGCGCCAGCAACAGCCCGAACCCCTTCTTGGTGCCCGACGTCTTGACGACGTTCATCATCTGCTCGCCGATCAGCTTGGCGGCGTCGGCCGGCATCACCGAGGTCAGGTTCTGCATGTTTCGCATGACCGAGGACGGCTCGGCGATCAGACCGTAGCTGAGCACGATCGCACCGAGCAGCGGCACGAGCGCGAGGAACCCGTAGAACGATACGCCGGCGGCCACGAGGCCGGCATTATCCTCGCCGGCCTCCTTCCACGTGCGGGTCAGGATATCCTTCCACCCAGCGGCAGGTATAGCAAAGGGCGATATGGCGCCGCGACCGCGCGATTTTTCATCAGGATTGGGGGCATGCGCTATGGCCATTGGTTCACCTTGCTCGATGCAGCCGCCTATTCATCGCCCAGGCAATGGTAGCGGGTGGCGGCTACCCGGCTGACCCAACGCCGCGACCCACGCCGTCCAGATCGTCAGGATAAGCACGATCACACTCAGCAGAAGTAGGCCAGGTTTGGTGCGGTCCACATCGTCCTTCGGGCCAAGACCGTGACGAGCGAGGCCAGCCATTGCCAGCCTCGCCGCTGTCAGTTGGTGCCACCCGATGGAGCGTTGCCGTCACCGCCGCCGAAGTGCGTCTGCGCACTTTGCTTGCCGGCATCGACCACCTCAGAGGCGACCTGCTTGACGGAATCGGCGAGCGTTCCGCTCTTCAGATCCGCGACCACGTCTCCGATCGGCTTGTCCGTCGTCAGCCCATGTGCCTGTGCGCTGTCCTTGACCGCGCCAAGCGCCTCGTTGGCGACGCGTCCGCCACGGTCGACCACGTCCTGCGCCAGATCGCGTCCAGCGGAGCGCAGCCGGTCGGCCGTGGCGCCAAGGGCGTGCTGTTCTTCGTCACTGGTCGGGATCAGCGAGCCGGCGACGATGCCGACGATGGCGGCGACGGCGCCGAGCGCGAAGGGGTTGCCGGTGACCGAGGCGAGCGCCTCACGCGTCGATTGTGCCATAGTGCCTACTCCTTGTTGAACCGCTGCGCCGCCGCGCTGCGCGCGGTCACCGATATTGCCTGCAGTGTCGCTCGCCTGGGCCGTCAGATCATGCGCAGTCTCGCGGACGCTCTGCGCTGCGGACGCGATTGCGTCCTTGATCTTCTGTCCATAGCTCTGCGCGGTGTCGGACGCGTCGCGTGCTACACCCAGCACCTTGCCCCGGGCCTCATCCAGACGCGAAGCGTGTGCATCGGGATGTTCGTCGTGGGCACGCACCACGCCCGCCTCGGCATCACGAAGACGGACGATATAATCTGGCTCGCGAGCGGGCCGCGATGATCGCACCGGCGATGCGGGCCTGCTGCTCGATGCCATGAGCCAGGCGATCCCGACGCCCGCCAGTGCGGCCGGCAGCGGATTGGCCTTGAGCTTGGCGACCAATCCATGCGTGAAATCGGCGCCACCACCGCCCTGGAAATAGGCGAAGGCATCGTTCAGCATCTGCTTGGGGGTCAGGTGATCCTGGAGCTCGTCGAGCCGGTGGTCCATGCGCGCACGCGTCGTGGCCAATTCGTGCTCGATTGCGGCGGTTTCGGTCAACTCGACCATTACAAATGCTCCTTCATGATCCGCGCATCCTTGCTGAGGTTGGCAGCGGTGCGGTCTGGCGTGATGTTCTTAAGCGACAGCTTGGCGAGACCGCCCCGGGCGATCAGACCGCCCACGAGCACGATCACGGCGCCGACGATCAGCAACGACGCCCAGGTCGGTATCCACCTGGCCAGAATGGCGGCACCGCCCTCGAGCAGGACGACCAGCCCTGCGAACGCCACCAAGGCACCGCCGACGAGCGAGATCGCGCCAGCGATCAGCCCGTGGAGCTTCTGGTCGAACTCGGCGCGCGCCAGCTTCAGCTCGCCCTTGACGAGGTCCTGGACGTCGCCGGCAAGCCCGCCCGCGATCTCCCCGAGACTATGCGTCGTGCGCGGCTCAACCCTGTCCATGACCGACCTCCGGGAGCGTCGGCAGATCGTCCCGCGACACATCGGCAGCGACGATCTTGCCGAAGCGGGCGAGCGCAAACCCAGCGGCAAAAGAGGCGCCGATGAACACCGCAGGCTGCTGGCGAGCGAATGTGCGCACCTGTCCGAAAAGCGCGGTCACGTCATTTTCGCGAAGCGACGTGGCGAGCGTCGACAGCTCGGCCGCGCCACGCTCGATGGCGCCGGCGATCCAATCCTGCTGGCCGCTAAATTGCTTACCCGATTTGTGGACGGCATCGGCAAGCCCGTCGAGCTGGTCGGCGAAACCAGCCTTCTGACCTTCGACCGCGCCGACCGCCTTGTCCTTCACCTGGTCCACCAGCGTCGACGCCTTGTCGGCCGCCTGTCCAGCGACCGCTTTCGCCTGGTCTGTGACGCCGGTGGTGCTGGAGGTTGTTCCAGATGGCGAGCCTTGCGGCGTAGACGTCGGAAAGCTTGTCGGACGGTCGGTAGGGTCTTGCATCATCATCTCCTCAAATGTGGTCAGCCTGATCGGCCGTCATTTGCCGCGGATGGCGTCCGCCCGGTTGTCGAGTGCTTTGCCGGTCGACGTGGCCTGCGCACGGACCGCGGCGGCCTGACGCTCGAGCGCATCCGCCTGACTATCTGCCGACGCGCGCACGGTTTTCGCCTGATCCTTGAGCGCCTCCGCACGGGCATCGATCGCGCGCGCTTGGGCATGCTCGGCTCGGTCCTCAAGCTTGCCGAGCCGCTGCTGCGGCCCCTCGCGAAATAGCCCTGGCTTTATGCCTGCGGCTTCGTCCGCTTGCTTGCCGGCCTTTTCATGCGATCCGTCACAACCAGTGAGGACGGCAACCCCCAGCACAGCCGCAAGAGCCGCAGAACGGATCGCGCCTCGTCCGATCGTTTCGAGATGTTCGCTTCGCATCGCCGATGCTCGTTATGAAAGAGCCCGCGCGGAGCTAACCGCGCAGGCTCTGATTGCGTTAGAGACGCTTGTCGGTGCGACCAAGCTTGTCGGCGTCGCGATCGATTTCGACGTCGGTGCGGCGCACCGTATCCTCGATCTCCTCGACATGCTCTTCCGCGGTCTTGGAAACGACGACCTCTTCGACGACGCGGGCGGTCTTGCCGACGACCGCTTCTTCACCGGTCGCGGTCATGTCGATCGTGCGCTCACGGAACGCATCGCCTTCGGCGGCCGAAAGCGGCTGGTTAACCGCGCGACGCTCGACATGGACCTGCTCGTTGCGCAGACGGATTTGCTCATGAACCGGCGTCTCGGTCACATAGGACCGAACGCGCACGCCGCCACGGTCGACGTCCCGCTTGCCGACAACGAGCTGTTCCTCGATGATCGGAACGACTTCCTCGCGCTCTGCGCCGACGCCGCGGCTGCGGTCGGTCTCGAGCGTCTTTTCGCCACCAAGCGCGCCCAAGCCGGCAGCGCCGGCGCCAGCTGCCGGATAGTCCCAGCCGGACGAACGCCACTCGCTCGACCGATCATCGATATCGACGCTGTTGGCGTCCTCGAGCACCTTGACCGCTTCGTCGACACGGGCGTCTTCGACATCGGCGGTCAGCAGTACGCCGCCGCGGCGAACGCCTTCCTCATAGGTATGGCGATCTTCGTCGGGGAGGAAGGCATGCTTGATCGAGTCCCACATGCCGCGCTCCTGGTGCGTCGAATAGCCGGACGCATTGTAGCCGGGGCTGGTCTTGTCGTGGATGTGGATATGGTCGACATCGACCCGGGCAGCCTTCAGCCGCTCCTTGGCGGCCTCGGCATCGGCGCGATTGTCAAACAAGGCAGTGATGGTGCTGGACATGATCTTCTCCTGAGTAAAAGTCGGAAATGATAGGGTTGCTGCTTACCTCGCCGTTACGACGAGTTCGGTACGGCGATTCTCGAAACGACCACCCGCCGTCGCATTGGTGTCGACGGGATCGGTCGCGCCGCCTGAGGCGGTGTCGATGCGGCCGGCATCGATGCCTTTGCCGACAAGCGCCGTCTTGACGCTCTCGGCGCGCGCCTTGCCCAGCGCCATGTTGGCCGCATCGCTGCCGCGCGAGTCCGCATAGCCGGCGATCCGGATATGGGCGGTCGGATACTGCTTCAAGGTTGCCGCCACCTGGTCGACTTCCGCCGCATCGGCCGCACGAATGTCGCTTTTGGCGGTGTCGAAGTTGGGCTTCTCGAACGTGAAGGTGCGCGGTGTCGCCTCGGCCCCGCCAAGATAGGCGCCGAGACCGGAGGTGCCGACTAGGGCCGCCGATTTCGCCGCATTCGGGGTTTGCGCGACCACTTTGCTCGGAGCAGGCGCGGGCGCAACGCCAACCGTGTCTTCCTTATGGCACCGGCTCAGGCCGAGGATAAGCGCGAGCAAGCCGAGCGCCAATGCTATCCACGCCAGCGCCTTCAGCCAAGCCGGTTGAGCGTTCTTCTGAATATGAACATGACTTGGTGCGCCCGGCTTATGATCGTTCGGTCCTGGCATTAATCGTCCCTCCTGTTTTAGACTTGGTCGCCGTCGCGCTCGACGACGGCGCGCATCTTGCGAAGTGTGGTCGGAACTTGAACGTCCTCGATACGCGCCACTCGGCGGACGACGACTTCCTCGACGACGAATAGCCGCGTCTCCACGATGGCTCGCTCTTCAATGATCGGAATGATCAGCAGTTCGCCCTCATAATAGGGGGCTGGCGCGGCGGACACCTCGCGCTCGACCACGCGGCGCTCGATCTGGATGTCCTCACGCGCGAGCTGCGCGGCCACGTCGTGCGTGCCCTCTTCGACGACGGTGCGAACCCGGACATGGCCGCTCTCGACTATCCGCTTGGACACGGTCGCCACTTCTTCAATTATGGGGACCGTGGTCTTTTGGTCGTCAGCTTCCGTCACGTGGCCTCCGAAATGCTCTTCATCGAACGATGAGGGATCGGTACACGCGGCAAGCCAGCGATCACGCAAGCCAGTGTATTCTAGGATGCAAAACCGGGGAACGTGCGGTTAGTTCCAGGGGTTTAGCTTCAGATTGAGACATTTCCGCATTTGCAGGCGTGCTCTTGTCCTGAGCGCCTCGCGGGTGTTTACCTACCATGCAATAGGAGGATGGTCCGACCATGCAGGAAGGCAGGCCGCTCGCTTATTGGCCCGTCGGTAACGGCTTGCTCGACCGGGTGCCGGAGACCGAGCAACAGGCGCTCATGTTGTTTTGCACTGAGATCGACCTCCGCCAAAGCGAGGTCCTCTACGAACCCGATGACGCCTTGACGCACGTCTATTTTCCCCTCTCTGGTATGATCTCGCTGGTCGCGGTCATGCATGACGGACGGGCTGTCGAAACGATGACGATTGGCCGAGAAGGCGTGGTGGCGACGTCGGCTAGCGGCTATGTCGATCCGGCCTTTAGCCGCTTCCTGGTCCAGGTCCCCGGCAGCGCGATCCGGGTAAGCGCTCAAGGGTTCGAAGATATGGTGGATGCGAGCGTCGGCCTCTGCTCTGCGGTGTCCCGCTACCGAGAGGTACTGCTGCGAACCACGCTCCAGATCGTCGCCTGCAACGCGATCCACTCGGTTCGCCAGCGTTGTGCCCGCTGGATCTTGACGACGCATGATCGCAGTGGCTCGGATCTGCTGCCGCTTACCCAGGCGTCGCTGGCCGAGATGCTGGGAGTCAAGCGCAACGCCGTAAGCATCGTGCTGCGCGAGCTACGCCGGCTGGGCATGATCGAGAACCGGCGCAGCCAGCTTGCGGTCGTCGACCGAGCAGCCCTTAACCCGGTTGCGTGCGAATGCTATGGCCTGGTCTGCCGCGAGCAAGGTCGCCTCCTCACCGACGGTCCTAGCCCGGAGTGCAACGACTAGCGGCGGTACTGCAGGCGCGGTAGGGGCCATCGACTCACCTTGTGGAGAAGACCGGCACGTGGAGCTCGAGAAACTGGCTGGCGAGATCGGCGTAATGCAACGCATTGCCGAGCAGATTGACGATCCTGAGAAAGCTCATTTCGCCCTGCAGATCACCCGCCATTGCCGCTGGGCGTTGGACAGTCTCGCGGAGGTACCCGGCATGATCGACGATCAGATCGCTTGGTGGCCAGCGCAGTTCGCTCGGGATCGGCGCGACTGAGTCGGAGCGAGCACCCGCGAGCTGTTCAGCTGAGCTGTTCGCTGATGGTATGCCGCCCGACCGGCGCCGCTCAACTCCCCTCGCCAATGTCGCTGCACCACCAGGGCAGGCTTTTGGCGTCGTCACGAGGACCGGTAGAAGGCCCAAAAACGTACGCTAAGCCCTGCGGTCGGCCAGGTTGATGCGGAGCGGCCTGAACCGCTCGCGGGCTTGTCCACCTCGCTCCAGAAATAGTCGCCGGTAAGCCCCACATGCTCCCAGCCGAGCGGGGCGACGTGGGCGAGCAGATCGTTGAGAACGTCGACGCCAATCGAGCGGAGATGCTGGACCGCGCGGTCGAGGTAGAAGGTGTTTCAGAGCGTCACCGCGGCCGTTGCCAGCGTCAGCCCGGACGCGCGGTGCCGCTGGTTCTCGAACGTGCGGTCGCGCAGCTCGCCCAGTCGGTTGAAGAAAATGGCGCGCGCGAGCGCGTTGCGGGCCTCGCCCTTGTTGAGGATGAAACCGGTGCGGCGTCGCTGCTCGGGATTGTCGAATCAGTCGAGCATGAACAAGGTGCGCTCGACCCGCCCGATCTCGCGCAGCGCGCGGGCGACCGGGTTCTGGCGCGGATAACTCACCAGCTTGCGGAGCATGGTCGACGCACTCACCGTACCCGCCCGGATCGAGGCGACCAGCCGCAATAAACTGAGCTATTATATCGGTCACGAGAGGGTGATTGCTGATCCGCACATTCGGGGATTGGCGCCCTGGCGGGACGCGCTGTTCGATGGTTGTTCTACGAGATCGAAGAACGACGAAAGGGTTCGTGAACCTAGCCGCGTGCTCTTGTCTTGTCACATTTGTGACGCATGACGTCGGTAAGCGTGCGCGAAAGCTTGTCGACCGAATAGGGCTTCTGCAACAGTTCGAAACCGTGGCTGCCCTCCTCGGCGAGGACCTGACTATAGCCGCTTGCCAGCACCACCGGGAGCTCCGGGTTTGTTTCCCGCAAGCGCAGCGCCATCTCAACGCCGTTCATGCCGGGCATGACCACATCGGAGAACACGGCGTCAAACCGGTCAGGGTGCGACTGAACGAGGTCGAGTGCCTCCTGTGCGCTTGCGGCCCAAGTCGTCGAATAGCCCAGATCATTGAGCATCTGGGTCGCAAACTCGCCAACATGGCTATTGTCCTCAACCACGAGCACGCAGCCTTCGCCACGCGGCGCATCCGGCTCTTTCGAGGCTTGCTTTGGTGTGGTCGCAACCTGATGATGCGAGCGCGGCAGGTAGAGGAGGAAGCTTGCCCCTTGTTCGAGCACGCCATCGGCGATGATGTCGCCGCCAGACTGTTTGGCGAAGCCAATGACCTGGCTGAGCCCCAGCCCGGTTCCTTGTCCCACGCTCTTGGTGGTGAAGAAGGGCTCGAACACGCGGTCCAGCAGCGCCGGGGGGATGCCGGGTCCGGTGTCGCGAACCTCGATTGCGACAAACTCGCCGGATGAGGCCGCATGGCCGCGACGGGCGGGGATGGTGTCGACGTTGCGAATTGAAAACGACAACCGGCCACTGCCTTCCATCGCGTCGCGGGCGTTCACCGCCAGGTTAAGCAGCGCCGTGTCGAACTGGGCGGGGTCGGCCATGATCGGCCATGCGTCGTCCGCGATTTCCATGTCGATCTCGACCTTGGGTCCGACCGCGGTTCTGACCATGTCGGTCAACCCCGGCATCCGGTCGGCAACCGCAAGCACCTGCGGCTTCAGCGGTTGCCGCCTGGCGAAGGCAAGCAACTGCCCGGTGAGCGCGCTGGCGCGATCCGCCGTCTCGGAAATCGCCTCGATATACCGCTCGCGACGCTCTTCCGTAACGCCGGGGCGCCGCAGCAGGTCGACGCTGCCGCGGATGATCGTAAGAAGATTGTTGAAGTCGTGCGCCACACCGCCGGTAAGCTGTCCAACCGCCTCCATCTTCTGTGCCTGACGCAGGGTCTCTTCGGCCTGCTGTCGCTCGACGATCTCCCGCCGAAGCTGCTCGTTCGCGGCGGTGAGGTCGGCAGTGCGAGCGTTGACGGCATGCTCCAGGTTGAGCGCAAGCTGCTCCAGCGCCTGCTCGCCGCGTTTGCGCTCGGTGATGTCGGAGGTGACGCCGGTGAGTGCGGTCGGCGTCCGGTCGTCGGCATAATGCGCCTGCGCACGGGCATGGACCCAATGGCAGGTTCCGTCTGGCCATGTCACGCGGTACTCGGCGTCATAGGCTTCGCCACTATCTAGAGCATGCCGGATGGCCTCCCGGACCCGATCCCGGTCCTCCTCGTCGACCGCCGCTAGCCACTCCCCATAGCTCAGCTCCGCATCGCGCGATTTGCCGAAATGGGCCTTGGTGATCGGGCAAGAGGTGAGCCGCATGGTCCCGACGTCCAACCGCCAATTGCCAAGCTTGCCCACCGCCATCGCCGTTTCGAGCTGGCGCTGATTATCCTTTAACGACTGCTCCGCCTGATGCTGAGGCGTCCGGTCACGAAGGATCTTGATATAGCCGATATGCTCGTCGCTATCGTCGGCATCGAAGCGCATCATGAGGCCCGACGCCCAGAAGCGCGTGCCGCCTTTACGGCGGTGCCAGCGCTCGTCCTCCGCGCGCCCGCTGCGCGCCGCCTTCATCATCTCCTGGTCGCAAACATTCAGCGCCTGATCTTCCTCCGTGAAAAAGAGACAGGCACTCTCCCCGACGATCTCGGCTTCGCGCCAACCTAAGAGC
>NZ_JAKNQJ010000013.1 GCF_022662335.1 Sphingomonas sp. CROZ-RG-20F-R02-07
ACTCTTACGGGCAATGTTTCACCAGATATGGAACTCTCGCCAGTACCGAATGGGCGCGCAAATGCCGCCAAATCGCGCGAGAATATGGTCGGTTCTCTGATCGGCGTCGTATGTTGTGTCTGAGTGGCGGAGCGGGAGGGATTCGAACCCTCGATACGCTTTTGGCGTATACTCACTTTCCAGGCGAGCGCCTTCGACCACTCGGCCACCGCTCCGCATTGTCATGCCCGGAAGGGGCGCACCTAGAGCGGGCGGTCGCCGAGCGCAAGCGGTTGCTTGGGGGGCGTGGGTGGGGCAGGTTGCGCGGATGATCCATCCCCGCCTGCTCGCCGCCGCCGCGGTCGTCACCGCCGCCGCCGCCATCGGTGGCGCGACGGCGGCCGTCACGGCCATCACCGCCGCGGCCGCACCCGCCCCGCCGCCCGTCCAGACGCCCCCGGTCGCCGCCGCGACGCCCGCCGATCCGGTGACGGCGGATTGGGTGGCGATCCCCGACGACGAACTGCTGGTGATGACGCTGGCGGGGAACCGCAGCGTGGCGATCCGATTGGCACCGCGGCAGGCGCCGACGCATGTCGCCAATGTCCGCGCGCTGGCGAAGGCGCGCTGGTGGGACGGGCTGAGCGTGTACCGCGTGCAGGAAAACTGGGTGACGCAGTGGGGCGACCAGAGCGAGGCCAAGCCGATGCCCGCCGGCGTCGCCGCGCGGCCCGCGGCCGAATATGACGCGGCGGCAGCGTTCGCGCCGGCGCAGCGTCTGGCGCGCGGCGACGCCTATGCGGCGGCCAGCGGGATCACCGCGGATGGCTGGCCGATCGCCACCGACGGCCGGGGCACGGTGTGGACGCCGCATTGCTATGGCACGGTGGGGGTGGCGCGCGACACGTCGCCCGATACGGGGACGGGCGCCGAGCTGTTCATGCCGATCGGCGGTTCGGCGCGGCGGCTCGATCGCAACTACACGATCGTCGGTCGCGTGATCGAGGGCGCGCAATGGCTCTCCGGCCTGCCGCGCAGCGACGCGCCGCTGGGCATGTACGCCAGCGCCGCCGAGCGGCTGCCGATCCTGTCGGTGCGGCTCGCGAGCGACATGCCGGCGGCCGAGCGGCCGCATTTCCAGTATCGCGCCGCCGACAATGCGCGCTTCGCCGCGATGATCGCCGCGCGCGCAAATCCGAAGCCGCCGATGGTGGGGCTGGGCGGCGTCGACGTGTGCGACGTGCCGCTCGCGGTGCGCCATGCGCCCGCCGGCTGAGCGCGCGGGGCGGGCGACCATGCGGTGCGCCCGTGCCCCGTTCCTGGCGGTCGCGCCATGATCGCCGGGCCGCTGAAGCTGAACGTCCAGATCCTGCGCGGCGCCGCGCCCGCGATCGGGCCCGGCAAGGCGATGGTGCTGGAGGCGATCGCGCGCACCGGCTCGATCTCGGCGGCGGGGCGCGATCTGGGCATGAGCTATCGCCGGATCTGGCTGCTGGTCGACAGTCTCAACCATGACTGGGTCGAGCGCGTGGTGGAGACGCGCGACGGCGAGGGATCGAAGCGCGGCGCGCGGCTCACCCCGTTCGGCCGGCGGCTGCTCGAGACGTACCGCGCGGTCGAGGCGCGGATGCTGGCGGCGGCGGCGGGCGAGGGGCTCGACTGGCTGCTGGCGATGATCCCGGCCGACGACCGCCACGCCGTTGCGGAGAAGGCATCGCCGCGCGCCGATCCCGCCTGACGCGGCGCCCCGCAGCGGCTATGAGGCGCGGCGAAGGGGCGACCGGAGGATATCATGACGGCATATGATGCGAGGCTCGGCCTCTATATCGCGGGCCAATGGCTGGGCGCGGAGGGCCGCGAGACTCAGCCCGTGCGCAATCCCGCGACCGGCGAGACGCTCGCCGATCTGCCGCTGGCAAATGCGGCGGATCTGGATGCGGCGCTGGCGGCGGCGGACCGCGGCTTTCGCGCCTGGCGCGCGACCGCGCCCGACGCGCGCGCGGCGGTGCTGATCCGCACCGCGCAACTGCTGCGCGAGCGCGGCGACCGGCTGGCGCGGATCGCGACGCTGGAGCAGGGCAAGATCCTCGCCGAGGCGAAGGGCGAGGTGGCGTTCGCGGCGCAGTTGCTCGAATTTCACGCGGGCGAGGCGCAGCGCATCTATGGCCGCGTGCTGCAGCGGCCGGCGGGCACGCGCAGCCTGGTGCTGCACCAGCCGGTCGGCCCGGTGGCGGCGTTCTGCGCATGGAATTTCCCGATCATGAACGTGGTGCGCAAGATCGCGCCGGCGCTCGCGGCAGGCTGTTCGATCGTCATCAAGCCGAGCGAGGAAACGGCGGGTTCCGCGGTCGAGGTGCTGCGCTGCTTCCAGGATGCGGGGCTGCCGAGCGACGTCGCGCAATGCGTGTTCGGCGTGCCGGACATGGTGTCGCGCCGGCTGCTCGCCTCGCCGGTGACGCGCAAGCTGAGCTTCACCGGATCGGTGCCGGTCGGCAAGCATCTGGCGAAGCTGGCCGCGGATACGATGATGGCGACGACGATGGAGCTGGGCGGGCACGGGCCCGTGCTGGTGTTCGACGATTGCGATCTGGAGAAGACGCTCGACACGCTCGTCGCGCACAAATTTCGCAACGCCGGGCAGGTGTGCGTCGCGCCCACGCGCTTCCATGTGCAGGAGGGGATCTACGACGCTTTCGCGCACGGCTTTGCCGAGCGGACGAAGCGGCTGCGCGTCGGCGACGGCTTGCGCGCGGAGACGCAGATGGGCCCGATGGCCAATCCGCGCCGGCCCGAGGCGATCGCGGCGATGGTGGCCGATGCGCGCGGGCATGGCGCGCGCGTGCTGGCCGGTGGCGAGACGGACAGGGGCGGAAACGGGCATGAGAACGGGAGCGAGGGCGGCTTCTTCTTCTCGCCCACCGTGCTGGCCGACGTGCCGCTGGAGGCGCTGGCGATGAACGAGGAGCCGTTCGGCCCGATCGCGCTGCTGCGCCCCTTCGCCACCGTGGACGACGCGATCGAACAGGCCAACCGGCTGCCCTTCGGCCTGGCCGCCTATTGCTTTACCGAGAATGGCCGGCGGCAGAACCTGCTCGGCGATTCGATCGAGGCGGGCATGGTGGCGATCAACTCGGTGCGGTTGAGCTGGCCCGACAGCCCGTTCGGCGGCGTGAAGGATTCGGGCCATGGTTCGGAGGACGGGCCCGAGGGCGTCGCCGCGCATCTCGTCACGAAGACGATCCACATGATGTGAGCGCCGCGCCGCGCCGCGCCGGGATCGTCCGCGCCGATGTGACGCTATCGTGTCACCTGCGGAACGTGTCCGCATCGCTGGCGTTTGTTCCGAGAGCCCGGCGCGGTCGCCCGGCGTAAAAGGGGAGCAATCCGATGCTTTGGACCATTGCCGTTATCCTGCTGATCCTCTGGCTGCTGGGGTTCGCGTTCCACGTCGCCGGTGGCCTGATCCACATCCTGCTGGTGATCGCGGTGGTCGTGGTGATCTTCCAGTTCATCACCGGGCGTCGCGGGGTCTGACGCGCCTGTTCCCCGACGGGCATCCGGTCCGTCGGGGAACGCCGCCCGCGCCCTATTTCGCGCTCTGGGGCAGCACCCGGATCGTGAAGCTCCTGCGCAGCGGCACCAGATAGCGCGCCACCGCCGCCTGAACCTGCGCCGCGGTCACCGCCGCGCGGGACGAGACGTAGCCGCGGATCGCCGCCAGCCGCGCGGGATCGTCCAGATCGCCGCGCAACACCGCCTGCCATCGCGCATTGTCGGTCATCGCCCGTTCCGCGGCGCTGACGCTGGTCGCCTTTGCGCGGGCCATCTGGTCGGCGCCGGGGCCATGCACGGCGATGTCGGTCAGGATCCGCGCCAGCGCCGCCTCGAAATCCGCGATCCGCCCGACCTGAAGCTGCGCGCCCGCGATCATCATGCCATAATGCGCGAGCGCCGGGGGCTGCGAATGGGTGACGAAGGGTGAATAGGTGCCGCCCTGCTGCTCGCGAAATTCCTCGGTCAACCGCGTCTGGACGATCGTGGCGGCCAGATCGAGCGCGCGGGCGGTCGGCACGTCGTCGAGGAACCCGGCGGTGGGCCAGGCGCGCGCGACGAACGCCTGATCCGCCGCGCCGCGGTGGCGAAGGACGATCGGTGCCCCCGGCGGCGCCTTGGCCACGATCGCGGGGCCGGGGAGCGGCACGTCGGTGCGCGGCGGCAGCCGCCCGAGCGTCGCGCCCACCGCCGCCACCAGCGCGTCGCGGTCCAGATCGCCGACCGCGCTCACCCGGATCGGCCCTTGCGCCAACGCGCCCGTCCAGAATCGTTCGAACGCGGGCAGGTCGAGCGCCGCGATCTCGGTGGGCGAGGGCAGGCCGCGAAAGCGCGCGTCGCCGCCATAGAGATCGGCGGTGCCGAACGCACCGAAGACGCTCGCCGGCTGGCTGTACGCGGTCTGGTAGCTTGCGGTCAGCCCATCCTTTAGCCGCTCGACCGGATTGGCGCGAAACCGGGGCTGGGTGAGGAACCCGGCGACCAGCTTCAGCGCCTGGCGCAGCTCGCTGCGCTGCGTCGGTCCCGACAGCAGCAGCGCGTCGGCGGTGGGCTGGACCCCGAACCCCACCTGATGCCCCGCCGTGGCGCGCGCGAGTTCGTCCGCGCTGAACGGCCCGATCCCGCCGGCCAGCAGCGCCGGCGCCGTCCAGAACAGGCCGGGGTCGCCGGGGCGATCGCTGAGCAGCCCATGGCCGACGCGCACGTCGAGCCGGATCCGATCCTTCTCGAACGCGGTCTTCTTCATGTCGAGCGTCACGCCGTTGCTGAAGCGGACGCGTTCGATGCCCAGATCGGCGATCATGGTGGACGAAACGACAGTCGCAGGCGTACCGGTGAGGACGAGATCGTCGAGCGACACCGGGCGCAGCCGTTCGGCCGCGACCGGCCCCACCGCGCGCGCGGCGGCCAGCGCTTGCACCACCGTCGCGGTTCCGCCCGTTACCGGCGTGGAGGACAGGAGCAGCAGCCGCGGATCGGGCGCGAGCAGCCGGCGGATCGCCGCGCCCACCACATCCGGGGTGAGCGTGCGGCGCTCGGCTGCGAACAGGTCGCGGTAGAAGCTGCGCGGGCCGCTCACGTCGCCGGCATCCACGTCGTTCACGAAGCCGGTGGCGAGCGCGGCCGAACCGATGGTCGGCGCGGTCGCGACCAACTGGTTCAGCACGCCCATCAGCGAGATCGCCTGCTGGTTGATCTCGGCCGGATCGGGCGGGCTGGCGGCCAGCGTGTTGAGCACGCCCATCGTCTCGTCGAGCGCCGCCTTCCACGCGCCGGGCCGCGGCGTGATCGCGATGCCGAGCTGATCCTCGACATGCGACCGGCTCGACAGGCCGACCGACGCGCCGATCAGTGCGCCGCCGCTCTGCGCCGCGGCGCCCAGGCGCTGGCGGATCACGCCCGCTGCCACCGCGTCGAGATATTGGCGCTGCTGGCGCGCGACCGTCCAGGGCCGGGCGTCATGCGGCGTCACATAGACGATCGCGGCGCTGTTGGGCGCCTGGGGATCGGACACCAGGGCGGCGGGCGCGGGCGGTTTTATGGGCGATCCATAATTGGGCTCGGCGGGTGGCGGTCCGGCGGCGGCCCAGCCGCCGAACGCGTCGCGCACGCCCTGTTCGAGCAATGCGGGATCGGCATCGCCCACCACCACGACCACCGCGCGCGACGGCCGATACCAGGTGCGATAAAAGGCCTTGAGCGCGGGCGCGGTGGCGCCGCCGAGCGTGGCCGCGGTGCCGCCCACGTCGCGCGTCGCCGCCTTGGTGCCGGCGAAGAGCAAGGGCTGGCTCGCCGCCTCGATCTTCATGGCGAGTGGCGGTTTGCGCTGCGCCAGTTCGGCGAGCACGACGCGCCGTTCGGTCGCGAGCAGCGCGGGGTCGATCGTGGCGCTGCGCATCATCTCGGCCAGCACGTCCATCGCCCGGCCGTAGGAGCGCGCATCCGCCTTCGGCAGATCGAGGAAATAGGTGGTCGCGCCGAGCGTGGTGAAGGCGTTGGTATCGCTGCCGAAGCTTGCTCCCAGCCGTTGCCACAGCCGGATGCCCTCGCCATCGGGATAATGGTCGGTGCCGCGGAACACCATATGCTCCAGCAGGTGCGTCCAGCCTTGTTGCGCATCGCGTTCCATCAGCGCGCCGGCATCGATCCGCACCCGCACCGAGACGCTGCCCGGCGGCGTGGTGCCGCGCCGCACCGCATAGCGCAGCCCGTTGGCGAGCGTGCCGGTGCGCCACGCCGGATCGGCGGGAATGTCGCTGCCCACGGACTGCCACGATGCGGCGGGCGCGGCGACCACCGGCGCCGGGCCGGCGACGGGCGGCGTCTGCGCGGTCGCGCCGACGGGAAGCGCGGCGCCGGCAAGCAGCAATGCGAAGCGCCGATGCCTCACAGGATCGGCTCGCGCCCCGGCCACATCCGCTGCAGCTCGCGGTGGCGATCGACGAACTGGTGCTTCAGCGCGCCCGCGACATGCAACCCGACCAGCGCATAGAGCGCCCATGCCGCATAGGAGTGAGTCGCGCCGAACAGGTCGTGGACGCGCAGCTTGGTCGCGGGATCGAGCGCCATGACCGCACCGATCCGCGGCCACGGCACCAGCCCGAACAGCGCCATCGGATGCGTGGCGGCATCCTTATAGGCCGAATCCATGATCCACCCGCTGAGCGGCATCACGAAGATCAGCAGATACAGCGCGCCGTGCACGATGCCCGACACGCGCCGCTCCCAATCCTGATAGCGCGTGGGAAAGGCGGGCGGCACATGGGTCAGCCGCCACAGCACGCGCAGGATCGCAAGGCCGAGGATCGTGATGCCGATCGACTTGTGCGTGTCGATCGCCGGCCGCACCGACGAATCGCCGAGATACGGCCACACCCAGGCGAGCGTCACGTTGGCGACGATCCCGGCTGCGATCACCCAGTGGAACAGCATCGCGATCCTTGTGTAGCGTCCGTCCGTCATCGCTGCCCCTCGCTGGCGCCCCATGGCCGGGGCGGCTAAGGGCCAGCCATACCGGGTTCAGCAGGAAATGGTAAAGCGCGCCGATGACCAGCCTCGCCGCCACGCTTCACGCCCGATCCCCGCGCCACTCGCCGCCCGCGGTGCCGCTCGCCAGCCGGTTGATCGGGGCGGTGGGGCCGATCCTGTTCTGCGCGCTGATCGTGCAGGCGTTCCTGCGCCAGGGGTTGGCGGTGTGGTCGATCGGCATCGTCTATATCCTTTACGACACCGCGCTGCTCGCCTTTACCGCGGTGAAGATCGCGCCGCTGCGCCACGGCCTGCCGGCGCGCGCCTCGGCGGCGGCGGTGCGGCCGACGCTCGCGGTCATCGTGGCGGCGCATAACGAGGCGGGCGTGCTCGCCGCCACGATCGCGCGGCTGGCGGGTCAGGCGGAGGCGCCCGATACCATCCTGATCGCCGACGACGGTTCGAGCGACGCCACGCCGCAGCTCTTCGCCAGCCGCTATGGCCTCGCCACCCCGCGCTATGGCGAGACGATGCGCGGGGGCACCGAGCCGAGCCTCGTCTGGCTGCGGCTGCGCCATGGCGGCAAGGCGCGCGCGCTGAACGCGGCGATGCTCGCCACCGACGCCGCGATCGTGCTGACGGTGGATGCCGACACACTGCTGGAGCCCGGCGCGATCGCCGCGATGCGCGCCGCCTTCGCCGCCGAACCCGAACTCGTCGCCGCCACCGGCGTGCTCGCCCCGATCTGCGGGCCGCATCTGTCGGGCCGGTTGTTCCAGTGGTTCCAGAGCTTCGAATACGTCCGCAACTTCCTGTCGCGCCATGCCTGGGAACAGCCCGGCTGCCTGTTGCTGATCTCGGGCGCGTTCGCCGCGTTCCGGCGCGACGCGGTGGTGGCGGTCGGCGGGTTCGATCCCGATTGCCTCGTCGAGGATTACGAGCTGATCCACCGGCTGCACCGCCATGCGGCCGAGGCACGGCTCGACTGGCGCGTGCGCGTGGTGGGCGGCGCGCTCGCGCGGACTGATGCGCCCGCCAGCATCCCCGCCTTCCTGAAGCAGCGCCGCCGCTGGTTCGGCGGGTTCCTCCAGACGCAGCACTGGAACCGCGACATGGTCGGCGATCGCCGCTTCGGCGCGCTCGGCACCGCGATGATGCCGGTGAAGACGCTCGACACGCTCCAGCCCATCTATGGCCTTGCCGCCTTTGCGATCCTGATCGGGCTGGTGGTGACGGGGCGTTTCGCGATCGCGCTGCCCATCCTGCTGGTGATGATCGCCAAGATCGCGGTCGACCTGACCTTCCATCTCTGGTCGCTCGGCATCTACAAGCGCTGGACCGGGCAGCGCGAGGGGCTGGGGATCGGCGCGGCACTAATCGCCGCGATCCTGGAGCCGTTCAGCTTCCAGCTGCTCCGTCATGCCGGCGCGGTGTGGGGCTGGCACGCGTTCCTGACGGGCCGCGGCGGCTGGGGCGTGCAGCGGCGCACCGCGATCGCGGGCGAGGGGGCGTGACCTTGGTTGTCGCGCGGGGCCGCTACGATGGGTGCCGGACGGCGGAGGGCTTTTCGCGCTAAGACGCTAAGACGCGAAGAGGGAACGCGGCATGGGTGTCGTCACATCATCTTGGAGCATGATGACCCCTCAGGCCGTTCGGGCTGAGCTTGTCGAAGCACCTTCTCCGCAGTCCCGCGTGCGTGTGCGAGACAGGCCCTTCGACAAGCTCAGGGCGAACGGAGTAGGGGAAGGTTTCCAAACCCAACCTCTTGGCGTCTTCGCGCGAACACCCCGCACCCGGCACCCCGCAACCCGCACCGCCCCTCAGCTCCGCCGCACCGAAGCCCGCGCCAGCTTGCGGTCCTCCAGCGAATAATAGAGCCAGGTCGTCCCGTCGGTGACGATCGCCGAGGCCGCAAAGGCGATGTCGGTGGCGCCGCGATCGGCGGCGGGGGGCGGCGTGATGAGCGGTTGCAGCCCGCGCGCCACCACCTTGGTGATGTCCCGGTCGAACGCCACCCAGCCGATCCGCCAGCGCGCGTCACGCGTCGCGCCATTGTAGAACATCACCGGCATCTCGGGATCGCTCATCAGCATCGGCCCCGTCGACAGATGCCAGTCGTCCCACGAATCCGCGCGCGGCTGGAACGGCGGCGTCTGCTCGGTCCACGCCTCGCCGACGCCCGCGCCCGTCGCCATGCCGACGCGCGACGCCTCGTCCGCGGCATATTCGTAGAACAGCCGCCAAGATCCGTCCGGCGCCTGCGCCAGCGTCGCTTCCTTGGTGTTGCCCTCCGAATCGCTGGAGGCGAGCGCCACGCCGGTCTTCGTCAACGAATGGATGTCCGGCCCTTCGGCGCGCGACAATTCGCCATGCGCCATGTCGGCGGTCACCGCGGTGTAGAGCACCGCATAGGAGCCGTCTTCGCGGCGCAGCACGGTCGGATCCTCGACGCCGCCGATGTCCACCGGCTCGGGGCCGGGCACGATGCACGGCGCGTCGTCCATCTGGAAGGTGCGGCCGTCCTGGCTCCAGCCCGCCCAGATCACGCCCGTGTCGGTGCGCGCCATCGTGGCCGAGGGCACCGCGCGCACCATGATGCCGAGCCGCCCGTCGGGTTCGGCCCAGACGAACGGGCTCATGTGATCGCGCTCGAGCAGCGCGGGCGGCCCGAGCAGCGTGACGGGCTCGATCGCCTCGGCGTTGAAATCGACGCTCATGCGCCCAGCGCCTGCATCAGCGACAGCCCACCATCGATCACGATGCGCGCGCCGGTGATATAGGTCGCCTGGTCCGACGACAGCCACACCGCCAGCGCGGCGACCTCGGCCGGGGTGCCGGCGCGCTTCATCGGGATGTTCGCCTCCAGCGACTGGCGATAGGCGGCGTCGGTCATCGCGCGTTCGTTCATCGGTGTCAGGATCATGCCCGGCTCGATCGCGTTGACGCGCATGCCGTTCGGCGCCTCCTCGATCGCCATCGTCTCGACGAGGTTGGTGAGTCCGCCCTTGGCCGCGCAATAATCCGCCCCGCCCGAGCGCACCGCATAGGCGTGGATCGACGAGATGTGGATGATCGAACCCGCGACATCGGGCTTGCGCGCGGTGATGAAGCGGCGCGAGGTGAGGAACGCGCCGGTCAGGTCGGTGTCGAGCATCCGCTGCCACTGGGCGAGCGTCATGTCGCGCACCTTCACGCCCGCCATGTTCAGCCCGGCGGAATTGACCAGCACCGAGGCCGGGCCGAACGCCTGTTCCACCGCGGTGAAGGCCCGCTCGACCGAATGTTCGTCGTTCACGTCCGCCTGCACCGTGATCGCGCGGCCGCCACCGGCGCGGACCGCATCCGCGGTGACGTCGGCAGCCTTGTCGTCCGAATGGTAGAGCACCGCGACATCGTCCTGCACCGCACCGAAGGCGGTCGCACATCCCGCGCCGATCCCCGATTCCGCCCCCGTCACCACCACGCACCTGCCAGCCATCATCATCTCCTCGTTTGACCATCGTAACGATCCGCGCGCGGCGCGGTTTCGTGGGCGGTGCCGGATGACGGATAATTCACCCTGCCCTACAGCGAACCGATATGGTTCATCATGACCGGTTTTTGCAGGAGACAGGCCATGGACGTGAATCAGGCGATCGACGCGATCATCGCGCGTGAGGGCGGTTATGGGAACGACCCGCGCGACCGGGGCGGCGCGACCCGATTCGGCATCACCCAGGCGACCGCGCGGGCCTGCGGCTATGCCGGCGACCTGCGCGTGCTGCCGCGCGAGACCGCGGTGGCGATCTACCGGACGTTCTATTGGTCGCGGCCGGGTCTGGACCGGGTGGCGACGCGCGCGCCCGATCTGGCGGTGACGCTGTTCGACACGGCGGTCAACATGGGCGTGGCCGTCGCGATCGGCTTCCTGCAACGCGCGCTGAACGCGCTCAACCGGGGCGCGGCGGACTATCCCGACGTCGCACCCGACGGCCAACTGGGGCCAGCGACGCTGGCGGCGCTCGACGGCTTTCTCGCGCATCGCGGCACGGGCGGGGCGGCGGTGCTCGGCAAGGCGGTCGAGGCGCTGAAGGGCGCGCGCTACGTGTCGCTCGCCGAGCAGCGGCCGGCGGACGAGGCGTTCCTCTATGGCTGGCTCGCGAACCGGATGGGATAGCGATCCTGCCTCCACTTCCTCCACTTCCTCCACTTCACCCCTGTCCGAAAGGCACGACGATGGACGATACCGACCCCGCCGACACCGATCGCTGGACCCGCCGCGCGCGGCCGAGCTTTCTCTACGTGATGTACGCGCTGCTGCTCTGGGCGATCCCGATGGGGTTCGTCGCCGCGGTGCGTCCCGCCATGGCCACGGCGATCGCGCGCGGCATGGCCGCCTATTGGGCGGCGATCCCAGAGCCGCTCTATGCGCTCTTCGGCACCGGCTATCTCGGCTATACCGTGGCGCGGACCTGGGGGAAGGCGGTGGGCGCCGAGAAGTGACGCGGTGTTGCACGGCGGCGGGCGCGTCCTACATCGCGGGGCATGAGTGAGAACAACCATGCCGCGCCCGTCTGGCACGGCACCACCATCCTGTCGGTCCGGCGCGGCGGCAAGGTCGTCGTGATCGGCGACGGCCAGGTCTCGATGGGCCAGACGGTGATGAAGCCCAATGCGCGCAAGGTGCGGCGGCTCGGCGACGGCAGCGTGATCGGCGGTTTCGCGGGTGCGACCGCGGACGCGTTCACGCTGTTCGAGCGGCTGGAGCGCAAGCTGGAACAGCATCGCGGCCAGTTGCTGCGCGCCGCGGTCGAGCTGGCCAAGGATTGGCGCACCGACAAATATCTGCGCAACCTGGAGGCGATGATGATCGTCGCCGACAAGGACGTGACGCTGATCCTGACCGGCAATGGCGACGTGCTGGAGCCCGAGGCGGGCGTGGCGGCGATCGGCTCGGGCGGCAATTACGCGCTCGCCGCCGCCCGCGCGCTGGTCGATTACGAGGCGGATGCCGAGACGATCTGCCGCAAGGCGATGGCGATCGCCGCCGAGGTGTGCGTCTATACCAACGACCGCTTGACCGTGGAAACGCTGGACAGCGTGACCTGAGCCTTCCCCCGGTCAGCCTCGGCGGGCGGCCTCCCTCTGCCGCAGCCGATTTCGACCTTGCCCGAAACGAACGGTAATCTGATGAACGAAGCCCTCACCCCCAAGGCCATCGTCGCAGCGCTCGATGCGCACATCATCGGCCAGGCCGACGCCAAGCGCGCGGTCGCGGTCGCGATGCGCAACCGCTGGCGCCGTCAGCAGCTCTCCGCCGACCTGCGCGACGAGGTGACGCCCAAGAACATCCTGATGATCGGGCCCACCGGCTGCGGCAAGACCGAGATCAGCCGCCGTCTGGCGAAGCTCGCCGACGCGCCGTTCGTGAAGGTGGAGGCGACCAAGTTCACCGAGGTCGGCTATGTCGGCCGCGACGTGGAGCAGATCGCGCGCGACTTGGTGGAGGAAGCGATCCGGCTTGAGCGCGAGCGCCGCCGCGCCGCGGTGAAGGACAAGGCGGAGGAGGCGGCGATGAAGCGGCTGCTCGACGCGCTGGTCGGCAAGGATTCGAGCGCCGCCACGCGCGAGAGCTTCAAGCAGCGCTTCGCCGACGGTCATCTCGATTCGACCGAGATCGAGATCGAGGTGGAACAGGCCCAGTCCACGCCGTTCGAGATCCCCGGCGGCGCGCCGCAGATGATAAACCTCGGCGAGATGATGAAGTCGTTCGGCGGTGGCCAGCCGCTGAAGCGCCGCAAGCTGACCGTGCCCTCGGCGTGGGAGAAGCTGGTGGAGGAGGAGGCGGACAAGCGCCTCGACCAGGACGACGTCGCGCGCACCGCCTTGGCCGATGCCGAGGCGAACGGGATCGTGTTCCTCGACGAGATCGACAAGATCGCGGTGAGCGACGTGCGCGGCGGATCGGTCAGCCGCGAGGGCGTCCAGCGCGACCTGCTGCCGCTGATCGAGGGCACCACCGTCGCCACCAAATATGGGCCGATGAAGACCGACCACATCCTCTTCATCGCCAGCGGCGCGTTCCACGTCGCCAAGCCCAGCGACCTGCTGCCCGAGCTTCAGGGCCGCCTGCCGATCCGCGTCGAGCTGAAGGGCCTGACCGAGAGCGATTTCGTGGCGATCCTGTCGGACACCAAGGCGTCGCTGCCCGCGCAGTACAAGGCGCTGATCGCGACCGAGGGTGTCCGCGTCGATTTCACCGAGGACGGCATCGCCGCGATCGCGCGCATCGCCGCCGAGGTGAACGCCGATATCGAGAATATCGGCGCGCGCCGGCTGCAGACGGTGATGGAGAAGCTGCTCGAGGAGGTGAGCTTCGATGCCGAAGACCGGCAGGGCACGCAGGTGACGGTGGACGGCGCCTATGTCGACGCGCAACTCGCCGCCCTCGCGCGCAACACCGATCTCAGCCGCTTCGTGCTCTAGGATGGGATCACGTCACCCTGTTCCGGTCGCCCCGAGCCCGTGTTGCAGGATAAGGCTCGGCCGCGGAGAGCGTGCTTCGACAAGCTCGGCACGAACGGAGGTCAGGGGATCAAACGAACGTCGTCCCCTGAACGTCACCGCCGATAGGGGATGAACGCGCCGAAGCTGCAACTGCCGTTCGGAAAGCGGCTGGTGCGGTCAACGGTGCGGGCGATGTCGCCGCGGCACAATTGGGTGGTGGGCGTGCTGGTGATGAGGATGTCGTCGTTGCCGACGCCCTCGCAGCCGCCTGCCGTATCCGTGCGGTATTTCAACCGAGGGCTGACCGTGTAGACGAGCGTCGATCCATAGGCCTGCACGTTGCTGCCCGAGCGCAACTGGATCTGGTCGATGCAGCTCGTGGGTTCGCCGGGGGTGAGGCCCGCCAGCGCGGTCGCGAGCTTCTGCTGCTGCGCCGCCTGATCCTGCGCGGCGCGTGCGCGCTCGCCGGGTGTCTGGACGCAGGCCGCGAGGCCGAGAAGGGGGAGCAAGACCATGGTTTTCATCGCAAACTCCTGTTCCCCCTCGCGCTCAACCCTTGAAGTCGTCCTTGGCTGCACGCAGCTCGGCAAATCGCTCGGGCGTCGTCGCGCGCAGGAACGGATTGGTCGTGCGTTCCAGCCCCATCGTCGTCGGGATCGTCGCCTCGCCCTCGGCACGCATCCCGTCGACCGCGATCCGGCGTTCGGCGATCGCGGCATTGTCGGGCTCCGCCGTCACCGCGAAGGCGGCGTTGGAGGCGGTATATTCATGCCCGCAATAGACCTTGGTGTCATCGGGCAGCGCGGCATAGCGCTGGAAATTGGCGAACATCTGCTCGGCCGTGCCCTCGAACAGCCGGCCGCAGCCCATCGCGAACAGCGTGTCGCCGGTGAACAGCGCGCCGAGTTCCTCGAAATGGAAGGCGATGTGTCCCGCCGTGTGGCCCGGCACCGCCATCACCTTGCCGGTGAAGGTGCCGAGACGGACGACATCGCCTTCGCCGATCATCGTGTCGAGCGTCGGGATCTTGGCCGCCTCGGCGCGCGGGCCGGTGACGGTGGCGCCCGCCGCCTTCATCGCCGCGTTGCCGTCGGTATGGTCGGGGTGCCAATGCGTCGTCCACACCTGCGAGACGTGCCAGCCGCGCGCCTTGGCCTCGGCGAGCACCGGGCCCGCGTCGCCCGGATCGACGACGGCGGCATCCGCGGTCGTCGGATCGTAGATCAGCCAGGCATAATTGTCCGCCAGCACGGGGACGCGGACGATCTCCAGATCCTTGGCCATCACCATTCCCCCGTGTTGGGCATCGACGACCAGGGCTCGGCGGGTTCGAGCACGCCGTCCTGCAGCAGCTCGATCGAGATGCCGTCGGGCGTGCGGACGAACGCCATATGGCCGTCGCGCGGCGGACGGTTGATCGTCTCGCCGGCGTCCATCAGCCGCTGGCAGGTCTCGTAGATATTCTCCACGCGGTACGCCAGATGGCCGAAGTTGCGGCCACCCGAATAGCTTTCGGGGTCCCAATTGTGGGTCAGCTCCACCTCGGCGTTCGCGCGCTCGCCCGGCGCGTTCATGTCCTCGGGCGTGGCGAGGAAGATCAGCGTGAAGCGGCCCTTCTCGTTCTCCATCCGCCGCACCTCCTTCAGCCCGAGCAGCGTGAAGAAGCGGATCGTCGCGTCCGGATCGGTGACGCGGATCATGGTGTGGAGATATTTCATGCACGAACTCCGGTTGGTCGAATCCGGAGTTAGGGAGCGCGGGGGTGCGATGCCAGCGAGCGGCGCGGATTTTGTGCGCTCAGCGCGTCGCCTAGGGCTTCGCCGCGGGGGTCGCGGCGGCTGCGGGAGCGACGGGCGCGGGGTTCGCGGCGGTGGCCGCGGGCACGTCGAACTGGCGCAGCGCCACCACCGCGCTGCGCCCGGCGGGGCCGTTGGGCTGGATCCGCGCCGCCTGCGCCCAGGCCTCGCGCGCTGCCGCCTCGTCATGGCCGAGCGCGGCGATGTTGCCCGCCTCGAGCTGGACCGAGGCGTCGTCCGCGGCGCGGCGCAGCGCCTGCGCGATATCCGCCCTGGCGCGCGGCAGATTGTCCATCCGCCGCGCGAGCGTGGCCGACAACAGCCAGGCCAGCGGATCGTCGCCGGCGTTCACCAGCGCGCGGTCGATATCGTCGCGCGCGGCCTCCGGATCGTTCGCGGCGACCAGCGCGCGGGCGCGGTCGAGCTGCGCCTCGCCCAATGCAAGCCCGGTGAGCGTGCCGGCATCCAGCGCCGCGTTCAGATCGGCGCGCGCCTTGTCGGGCGCGCCCGCCGCGAGCCACGCATTGCCCGCCTCGGCGCGGAAGGTGGCGGTGCGGGCGTCCCTGGCGAGATCGGCCGCCGCTTCGAATTCCGCCGCCGCCGCCGCCCAGTTCTTCTCGGCGGCAAAAGCGAGCCCCGCGCAGCCCCTGGCCGCGGCGCCCCCGCTCGCCCGCCAGCGCAGCGCCTCGGCGCGCGCGGCAGCGGGATCGGTCCGCGCCAGATCGACGCAGCGCTCGTACCGGTCGGCATGGGTGGCGAGCGGACCCGCCTGAAGCGCGGCGGCGGCGAGGATCGGGAATATCATGGGCGCGGCGTCACATCCTCGACCGCCCGGATGAGCATCGCGCGATCGGCGTCGCGCGACAGGCGGTGGTCGCCGTCCTTGACCAGCCACGTCTGCACATCCGCTGAACGGATCATCTCGGCGAGCCGCACCGTGCGCGCCCAGGGCACGTCGCGATCCTGCATTCCCTGGAGCAGCCGCACCGGACCGTCGAACGCGATGTCGCCGAACATCAGCCGGTTCGCCTCGCCCGACGACCAGAAGGCGCGGGTGTAGAGCGTCGGCTCGGGGCCATAAGGGTTCTCGCGTTCGAGCCGCCCCTCGGTCAGCAGCCGCATCTTCTCGTCGGTGGTGAAGCCCCAATCGGTGAAATCGGGCGCGGGCGCGATCCCGACGAGCGCCGCGATCCGCTCGGGGCGCGCCTTGGCCGCCAGCAGCATCAGCCACCCGCCCATCGACGATCCGACCAGCACCACCGGCCCCTCGACGAGTTCGTCGATCGCCGCGAGCACATCGTCGCGCCATCCCGCCAGCGTCTGGTCGGCGAAATCGCCCTCGCTCTGCCCGCAGCCGCCATAATCGAAGCGCAGAAAGGCGCGCCCCTCGGCCTTCGCCCAGGCCTCCAGCGCCAGCGCCTTCGCCCCCTGCATGTCGGAGGCATAGCCCGGCAGGAAGATGACGGTCGGGCCGGTGCCCGGGGTGAGGCGATAGGCGAGGCGGGGGCGGGGCGTGTCGGTCATGCAGCCGCCCTTAGCCGATCGTCAGCCCGCCGCCGAGGGGCTGACGAACACCTGTTCGATCGGGCGCCCGAACAGTTCGGCGATGCGAAAGGCGAGGGGGAGCGAGGGATCGTAGCGCCCCGTTTCGATCGCGTTGACGCTCTGGCGCGACACATCGAGCCGTTCGGCCAGGTCGCCTTGGCTCCAGCCGCGTTCGGCGCGGAGCTGTTTTAGATGATTGGTCATCGCGCGCGTCGCTCGATCGCGATGTTGATCCCCGCACCGATCCCGAGCCCTGCGAACCAGATGATCGGCCAGGTATAGGCGTACAGGTGCGGAACCAGCGCGAATCCTTCGAGAAAGCCCCAGATGGTGGAGATCGTCAGCGCGATGCCCGTGGCGATCAGCAATTGGCGTGCTTGCAGCATGCGGAGATATTCGTCGCGTTCCTCGACCAGATAGCGCGCCATGAGCCAGAAGAATCCCGACACCGCCAGGGCGGGAAGCACGCCGACGACATAGGCGATCGGCCCCGCGACGAGCCCGTGGCCGATCAGATAGATGGCGGGAAACAGCAGCGCGACATAGATGAGACTGAGCAGCAGCACACGTTGATTATAGCGTCGCTGGGCGGGGGAAAAGCGCATCACGGCCTCCTTCGTTGTGAAGGAGGCTTTACAGTCAAGCACGCTTGTCAGTCAAGCAGGCTTTCCACCGTCAGATGATATATTCCACCGTCTTCATCTGCGTCTGGTCGGCGCGCACCGCGCCGCGCTTGGCGACCATGCGGGCGTGGAGTTCGGCGACGGTGCGGCTGCCGCTCGTCTTGCAGAGCGCGGGGACGAAGGCGTGGAGCAGCGCGCCCGCGCCACCGACGATCATCTTCGCGCCGAAGCCGCTCGCCACCATGAAATGTTCGGTGAAGGTCTCGCCGACGGTTTCCGGATGGTCGAGGAACAGGCGGCGGAACATCGGCGGACCCTTTCGTTGGCGGGCCGCCACCCTATCACGGACGCGCGGATTCGCCACCCTTCGCGGCAAGCGCGGCCAGCATGTCGGCCGCCAGCAGCGGCAGCGTGTCGTCGCGCGCGCCCATCACCACGATGCGGTCGCCCGGCCGCGCCGCGGCGACCAGCGCGGCGGCGGCGGCGGCGCGGTCCGCGATGTGGCGCGCGTCGCCGCCGGCGCCCGTAATATCGGCGGCGATGTCCGCGCTGGTCACGTCGCGCGCGACGGTGCCGCCCTGATAGACCGGATCGGGCAGCACCAGCCGGTCGCCCGCCGCCATCCCGTCCACGAACGTCGCCACCAGCTCGCGGCGCATCGTGCGCAGCGGGCCATAGCCATGCGGCTGGAACAGCAGCAGCAGCCGGCCGGGAAAGGCGTGGAGCGTGGCAAGCGTCGCGGCGATCTTGTCCGGATTATGCCCGAAATCATCGATCACCGACACGCCGCCGGCATCGCCGACATGATCGAACCGCCGCCTGAGCCCGGTGAACCCCGCGATCGCGCCGACCGCCACGGCGAGCGGCACGCCCGCCGCGCGCGCCGCGCCCAGCGCGACCAGCGCGTTGGCGACGTTGTGGCGGCCGGGCACCGCAAGCGTCACGCGGTGCCGTTCGTCCCCGGCGACCAGATCGAACGCGATCGCGAACGGGGCCGGCACGAGCCGTTCGGCGACCAGATCGGCGGGCGCGTCGATCGCCACGCTCACCAGCGACTCCGCGGCCACCGTCTCCGCGATCCGCGCGGCCTCCGCGTCGCCGATATTGACCACCGCCACCACCGCCTTGCGAACGAAATCGCCGAAGAGCTGGCGCAACTCGTCCAGCCCCTTGTGGTCGAGGCTGACATTGTTGAGCGCGGCGATCGTCGGACGGTAGAGCGCGATCGATCCGTCGCTCTCGTCCACTTCGCTGACGAACGCCTCCCCCCGGCCGACGAGCGCGCTGGCGAACGGCGCGTCGGCGCTCGCGAAATTCTTCATCACCGCGCCGTTCATCACCGTCGGATCGCGGCCCGCTGCGTGAAGGATCCAGCCGATCATCCCGGTGACGGTCGATTTGCCGCTGGTGCCCGCCACGCCGATCGGCACCGCGCTCGCACCGAACAGCGCGGCCAGCGTCTCGGCACGGGTCGCGCGCGCGCAGCCGAGCGCGTCCGCGGCGACGATGTCGGGCACGCTCGCCTCCACCGCGGCGGAGGCGATCACGCGCTGGTCGGGCGAGGCCACGCCGCTGCCGTCCTGCGGAAAGAGTGCGATGCCGGCGGCGCGCAACGCGTCGAACTTGGCCGGCACGCGGCCCTGGTCGAGCCCGCGATCCGACCCCGCGACGACGGCGCCGCGCGCGCGCAGGATCATCGCCAGCGGCATCATCCCCGATCCGCCGATGCCGACGAGGAAACAGGAGGTGCCGGAAAGATTGCCGTCATGCATCGCGCTGCGCTATCGCGCGGCCGGGGCGCGGGCAAGTCGTGGGGATGGTGACATGAGGATCGGCATCGTCGCGCCCGCCAAGGCGATCCTGCCGATCGTCGAACCGCGCACGCTGGCGTTCGCCGCGATCACCTGTCCCGACGCGGAGATCGTCTTCCACCCGCAATGTTTCGAAAGCGACGGCGGCCATTTCGCCGGGCCCGACGCGCGCCGCGCCGCGGCCTTTCTCGAATACGCGAACGATCCGGGCTTCGACGCGATCTGGTTCGCGCGCGGCGGCTACGGGTCGAACCGCATCCTCGCCGAAGTCATGCCGCGCCTGGGGCCGGCGGCGCGCACCAAGACCTATATGGGCTATTCGGACATGGGGTTCCTGCTCGGTGCGCTCTATGCCGCGCGGATCGGTCGGCCGGTGCACGGGCCGATGCCGGTCGATATCGATCGCGACGGCGGCGATGTGTGCCTGGCGCGCGCGCTCGGCTGGCTGACGGCGCGCGACCGGCAGGGGCTGGAGCCGGGGCTGGGCACGCGGCCGGCGGCGGCATTCAACCTGTCGATCCTCGCCGCGCTGATCGGCACGCCCTATCTGCCCGACCTAACCGACCATGTGCTGCTGATCGAAGAGGTATCCGAGCCGCTGTACCGCATCGACCGGATGCTGTTCACGATGGCGCATGCGACGCAGTTGAAGGGGATCGCCGGCGTGCGGCTGGGCGCGATCAGCGAGGTGGTGGCGAACGACCCGCCCTGGGCCGAGACGCCCGAGACGATGATCCGCCGCTGGTGCGCCGAGATGCGCGTGCCGTTTCTGGGGAGCGCGGTGGTGGGGCATAGCAACATCAACCGGGTGGTGCCGTTCGGGGTGGCGTGAGCGACATGACATTAGCTTGATCGGATCACCAAATCCGTTCGTGCTGAGCCTGTCGAAGCACGCGCTCCCCGCGGGTGCCTTCGCAGTCGGTACAGGCCCTTCGACAAGCTCAGGGCGAACGGATCGAAGTAACGTCATCGGACTCTAAGGGGCGCCAGCGCAACCGTTCCCCGGCGAAGGCCGGGGCCCAGTTGGGAAGGCCATCGTGACGAAGCGCGCCCGTAGACACATCAAGTCCCCCAGATGGGCCCCGGCCTTCCCCGGGGAACGGTGGATCGGGGCTGTCCTACACGGCCGGTTTCCGTCAGGCTCCACCCATGAGCCCGTACCGAGTCCTTCCCGCCGCCGCCCCGCCCGCGCGAAGTGGAAACACCGTTTCCACGCCTCCACTTCCTCCACTTCGCGTCCTCCGCTTGGGGTCGTGACCGCGCGGCAATCCTTGCGTATACGACCCCGCGGCATCTGGCCGCACCGCAATCCCGATCACGAAAGTCCGTCATGTCCGCCCAATTGGCCGAGTTGTTCCGCATCACGCTGCCCGACGGTTCCGTCCGCGAAGTGGCGCCGGGAACCACCCCGGCGGACGTGGCCGCCGCGATCGGGCCGGGGCTCGCCAAGGCCGCGCTGGCCGCGCGCATCGACGGGCAGGTGCGCGACCTGAACCGTCCGTTCGAAGGCGACACGCAGCTCGCGCTCGTCACCGCCAGGGACGAGGCCGATGCGCTCGAACTCGTCCGCCACGATCTGGCGCACGTCATGGCCGAGGCGGTGCAGCATCTGTTTCCGGGCACGCAGATCACCTTCGGCCCGGCGACCGACGACGGATTCTATTACGACTTCGCCCCCAAGGACCGCCCCTTCACCGACGAGGATCTGCCCGCAATCGAGGCGGAGATGCGCGCGATCATCGCCCGCAACGAACCCTTCGTGCGCGAAGTGTGGAGCCGGCAGCAACTGATCGGCCGCTGGACCGAACAGGGCGAGCGCTTCAAGGCCGAATGGGCCGCCGAGCTGCCCGAGGGCGAGGAGCTGACGATCTACCGCCAGGGCGAATGGCTCGACATGTGCCGCGGCCCCCATATGGTCTCGACGGGCAAGCTCGATCCGCAGGCGTTCAAGCTGACGCGCGTCAGCGGCGCCTATTGGCGCGGCGACCAGAAGAACGCGATGCTCAGCCGCATCTACGGCACCGGCTGGCTGAACAAGAAGCAGCTCGACGCGCATCTGACGATGCTGGAGGAGGCCGCCAAGCGCGATCACCGCAAGATCGGGCAGGAGATGGACCTGTTCCACCTGCAGAGCGAGGCGCAGGGCTCGGTGTTCTGGCATCCCAAGGGTTTCGTCCTGTGGCGCCAGCTCGAGGCCTATATGCGCCGCCGGCTCGACGCTGCGGGCTATGAGGAGGTGAAGACGCCCCAGCTCATGGACGCGCGCCAGTGGGAACAGTCTGGCCATTGGGGCAAATATCGCGAGAACATGTTCGTCGTTCCCGACGAGATCCCCAATCCCGAGGACGAGGGTGCGATCCTGACCGGCGACGCCGATCTGATGGCGCTGAAGCCGATGAACTGCCCCGCGCACGTCCTGATCTTCCGCCAGGGGATCAAGTCCTATCGCGACCTGCCGCTGCGCCTGGCCGAATTCGGCTGCTGCCACCGCAACGAGCCGCACGGCGCGCTGCACGGCATCATGCGCGTGCGCCAGTTCACGCAGGACGACGCGCACATCTTCACCGCGGAGGACCAGCTCGTCGGCGAGGTGCAGGCGTTCTGCGAGCTGCTCGACAGCGTCTATCGCGATCTCGGCTTCGAGGATTATGCGGTGAAGCTGGCGCTGCGCCCCGAGAAGCGGTTCGGCTCCGATGCGATGTGGGACAAGGCGGAGGCCGAGCTGCGCGAGGCGGTGCTGGGCTCCAACCTGTCCGACGCGATCAAGGCGAAGTTCGAGGAACTGCCGGGCGAGGGGGCCTTCTATGCGCCCAAGCTCGAATTCCACCTGACCGACGCGATCGGGCGGACATGGCAGGTCGGCACGATCCAGTCCGATCGCGTGCTGCCCGAACGGCTCGATGCGAGCTATGTCGGCGCGGATGGCGAGCGGCATCGGCCGGTGATGCTGCACCGCGCGATCCTCGGCACGTTCGAACGCTTCATCGGCATCCTGATCGAGCATCATGCCGGGCGCTTCCCGCTCTGGCTGGCGCCAGTGCAGGTGGTGGTGGCGACGATCGTGTCGGATGCGGACGATTATGCCGGGCAGGTGGCGGCCGAGCTGCGCGCGGCGGGGCTGCGCGTCGAAACCGATCTGCGCAACGAGAAGATCAACTACAAGGTGCGCGAGCACAGCCTGGCGAAGGTGCCGGTGCTGCTCGTGGTCGGCAAGCGCGAGGCGGACGAGGGAACGGTCGCGGTGCGCCGGCTGGGCAGCCAGGGGCAGGAGATGCTGACGCTCGCGGCGGCGACGGCGCGCCTTGCGGACGAGGCCCGCGCCCCCGATATGCGATGAGGCGACGGCGCGGCTATCCGGAGCGCCCATTTTCGGCTATGGCTGCGCCCAAATACCAGTGTGAACAACCACAGGAGCAGAACCCATACGTCCTCCCATGATGCGCCGGCCGATGCAGGCCCCTGCCATGAACGGCCCGCGATTCAACGAATTCATCGTCAGCCCCAAAGTCCGCGTGATCGATCACGAGGGTGAGAATCTGGGCGTGATGTACACGCGCGAGGCGATCGAGCAGGCGGCCGAGCACGGCCTGGACCTGGTCGAGGTGTCGCCCAACGCCGATCCGCCCGTTGCCAAGTTCCTCGACGTCGGCAAGTTCAAATACGAGGCGCAGAAAAAGGCGAATCTCGCCCGCAAGTCGCAGAAGACGCAGGAGATCAAGGAGATCAAGATGCGTCCGAACATCGACGACCATGATTACGACACCAAGATGAAGAAGGTGAACGACTTCATCGGCGAGGGTGACAAGGTGAAGATCACCCTGCGCTTCCGCGGTCGCGAACTGTCGCACGGCCAGCTCGGCATGAACCTGCTGAAGCGCGTGCAGGACGACGTGGCGGAGGTCGCGAAGGTCGAGGCCTATCCGCGCATGGAAGGCCGTCAGATGCTGATGGTGCTCGCACCCAAGTGATACGCCGGGCCTGCGGCGATTCGCTGCGGGCCTGCAGAGCCTCGTTGTGATGGACGAAAAAACCCGCGGCGCGCGCGTGCCGCGGGTTTTTCGCGCTTGGCGGCCGGCATGTTGCATCCTTGCAACAATGGCTGGCAAATGACGGCTTCATGAAGTATTTGTCATGGACTAATAGGGCTAGCGTGGTCAGGGTCTCTCCAAACCGATAATTCAAAAAATACCGGGGAGCCTGAAACGATGCGAACGACCGCCCTTCTTCTGTCTGCGGCCACGATGGCGATTGCCGTACCGGCTTTCGCACAAGACGTTCCCTCGTCGCCGGCGCAGCCGCAGACGCAGCCCGTGTCGCCCACCGACGTGACGACCGCCGGCAATGTCGACCCCGCCGCGCCGTCGCGCTCGGTCAACGAAGGGGACATCATCGTGACCGCGACACGCCGGTCCGAGCGGCTGTCGAACGTGCCAATCGCAGTGTCCGCGGTGGGCCAGGCGGCGCTCCAGAATTCGGGCGGCAACGACATCCGCTCGCTGAACCAGCTCGCGCCGTCGCTGCTGATCTCGTCCACCGGCAGCGAATCGAATGCATCGGCGCGCATCCGCGGCATCGGCACCGTCGGCGACAATCCGGGCCTCGAAAGCTCGGTCGCGGTGTTCATCGACGGCGTCTATCGCAGCCGCACCGGCGTCGGCCTCAACGAGCTGGGCGAGATCGACCGGGTCGAGGTGCTACGCGGGCCCCAGGGCACACTGTTCGGCCGCAATGCATCGGCCGGCCTCATCAACATCATCACGCGCGCGCCGGAGTTCGACTGGCACGGCAACGGCGAATTCACCTACGGCAACTACAACCAGTTCCGCGAGGCCGCCGGCATCACCGGGCCGATCATCAAGGACGTGCTCGCGTTCCGCCTGGACGGCGTGGCCGTCAACCGCGACGGCTTCTACCGCAACGTCACCGCCGCCAATGGCAGCGAGGCCCGGATCAACGATCGCAACCGCTATTTCGTCCGCGGCCAATTGCTCTTCAAACCCACGGACTCGCTCAGCTTCCGCGTGATCGGCGACTATTCGCGGCGCAACGAAAGCTGCTGCGGCGCGGTCTATTACAGCCAGGCGGAAACCACCGACCCGACCGCGAACGCCGCGGGCGTCGCGCCCTATTTCGCCACGACCAACGCCGACCATGCGGTGGTGACCAACGCGTCGAACCGCATCGTCGACATCCTGCGCCGCCAGGGCGCGGCCTACCCGCTGGCCGGCAGCACCAGCAACCCGTTCAACCGCGAGGTCGCGGTGACGCCCGGCCAGACCTATCGGAACGTCACCAAGGATTATGGCGGATCGGTGCAGGCCGATTGGGATCTGGGCGGCGCGACGCTCACTTCGATCACCGCCTACCGCGAATACAAGGCCGGCAACGCCAGCGACATCGACTACACCAATATCGATCTCACGCACCGTGCCGCGGACGGGAATGCGTATCGCCAGTTCCATACGTTCACGCAGGAGGCGCGGCTCCAGGGTTCGCTGTTCTCGGGCAAGCTCGACTGGCTCGTCGGCGGCTTCTATTCGAAGGAGAATCTGAAGCTCGTCGACAATGCGGTCTTCGGTTCGCAATATGGTCAGTTCGCGGCCTGCCGCCTCGTGGCGACAGTCAGCCCCGTGGTGGCGCTCCAGAACCAGAACGCGCCGGGCTGCCTCAGCGCAGCGGGCCGGGCGACGCTCACCGGCGCGTTCGGCGCGGCGGGCGGGCTCATCACCTCGGCGCTCGACCGGCTGACGGGTGGTCCCGGCCTCGGCGGCGGCGTGAACAATGTCGGCGATTCGGGCTCGATCTACCGGCAGGACAGCGAGAATTATGCGTTCTTCACGCACAACATCCTCCACATCACCGACACGCTGTCGATCACCGGGGGGCTGCGCTACACGCACGAGCGCAAGGCGTTCAGCGCGAAGTTCAACAACAACAACACCGTCTGCCCGATCCAGCAGGCCGCACTCGCCCCGCTCACCATGTCGCAGAGCGGCGCGACCGCGTTCGCGCAAGGCATCGTGACGCTCACCTGCACGGGCAATTCGAGTTCGGCGCTGAACGCGCTCAATCCGTCCGACAGCTTCGGCGACGGCGAATTCACGGGCACCGCGGTGCTGTCGTGGAAGCCGACGCCCAAGCTGCTGACCTATGTGTCCTATGCCAAGGGCTACAAGGCGGGCGGCTATAATCTCGACCGGTCCGATCTGGGCGGCGTGAACGGCGTGCTTTCGGTGCGGTCCAATGCGGACGCGCCGGGCCTGCGCTTCAATTCGGAAAAGGTGAACAATTACGAGATCGGCGCCAAGTTCAACACGCCCGGTTTCACGCTGAACGTCGCGGCGTTCCGCGAGGAGTTCAAGGATTTCCAGTTGAATACCTTCAACGGCTCGATCTTCGTCGTGCAGAATATCGAGGCGTGCAAGGACAGCCTGAACGGCGCCGACAGCGACAACGGCTTCAACCCGGTAACCGGCGCACAGACCGGCGCTTGTGCCGTGAACCGGTCGGACAAGCCGGGCGTCGTGTCGCAGGGCGTGGAACTGGAGGCGACGATCAGCCCGATCCGCCAGGTGCAGTTCACCGCGGGCTACACCTATTCGCATGCCCGGTTCAGCCGCAATCTGGTCGGCAGCTCGACCACCGGCGAACCGCTCGACCGTGCGCTGTTCCTGCTGCCGGGCAGCCAATTGTCGAACGCGCCCGACAATGTCGTCACCACCTCGTTCGCGTGGACGCCCGATCTCGGCCACAACGGCCTTTCGGGGCTTCTCTATGTCGATAGCCGCCTGACGTCGGACTATAACACGGGCTCGGATCTGGCGCCCGAGAAGAAGCAGGATGGCTTCGCGATCGTGAATGCGCGCATCGGCCTGCGCGGCAAGAACCAGATCTGGGCGCTCGAAGTCTGGGCGCAGAATGTGTTCAACCAGAACTATATCCAGGTGGCGTTCAACACCCCGTTCCAGGGTGCGGGATCGTCGGCGAACGTCGCGGCGTTCGGCGGCACGGGCAATGCGCTTTATTCGGCCTTCCTCGCCGAGCCGCGCACCTATGGCATCACGCTGCGCGGGCGGTTCTGATGCGACGCGCGCTCGCCGCCCGGATCAGGCGGCGAGCGCGGGCGGCGTGCCGGCGGCGGCCTCCAGCAGCCGTTTCTCCAGCGTCTTGAGCCGCGCCGGCGCGACGATCGGATCGCCGGTCAGGTCGGTCAGGTAGAAGGTGTCGACCGCGCGCTCGCCATAGGTGGCGACATGCGCCGAATGGATCGTGACCTTCGACTGGAACAGCGCGTTGGCGAGCTGGCTGAGCAGGGCGGGCCGGTCGCGGGCATTCACCTCGATCACCGTGAACCGGTTCGAGGCGCGGGGATCGATCAGCACGTTGGGCACGATGTCGAACGCCTCGGCGCGCTTGCGCGGCAGCGGCTTGGCGACGAGCCGGTCGGCGAGCTTGCCGCGATTGGCGAGTGCATCCGCGATCGCGGTCTTCAGCCGTTCGAGCTGCGCGGTGTCGTCGAACGGGCGGCCGACCGGATCCTGGACGAGGAAATTGTCGAGCGCCATGCCGTCGCGCGTGGTGTGGATCCGCGCATCGATGATGTTGCCCCCCGCGACATGGATGGCGCCCGCGATCCGGTAGAAGAGGCCGGGATGATCCGCGGCATGGATCGTCACCAGCGTCGCGCCGCGCTGCGGATAGACCTGCACGTCGATCGCGAGCGGCGCGTCGCCTGCGCGCGCCATGAATTGGGCATTGTGCACCAGCACGTCGTCCGGCTCGGCGACCCAATAGGGCTCGGGCAGGCGGTGGACGAGCGCGGCGAAGCGCTCGGGGTCCCAGCCCAGCGCCTGTGCGAGCGCGGCCTGTTTGGCGGCCACCCGTTCGCTGCGCCCGCGCTGCTTGTGCCCCAGCCGCAGCACCTCTTCGGCGGATTCGTAGAGATCGGCAAGAAGCTGGCGCTTCCACCCGTTCCACACGCCCGGGCCCACCGCGCGGATGTCGACGATGGTGAGCAGCAGCAGCAGCCGCAGCCGCTCGGGGCTCTGCACCACGTCGCAGAAATCGAGGATCGTCTTGAAATCCGACAGATCGCGTTTGAACGCCGTCGCCGACATCAGCAGGTGATGGCGCACCAGCCATGACACGGTTTCCGTCTCGGCCGCGGTCAGGCCGAGCCGCGGGCAGAGCCGGCAGGCGACCTCCGCGCCCAGGATGGAATGATCGCCGCCCCGTCCCTTGGCGATGTCGTGGATCAGCACGGCGACGTAGAGTACCCGACGCGACACGATCTGGCCGAAGATGTCGGACGCGAGCGGATGATCGTCGCAGAGCAGCCCGCGCTCGATCCGGCTGAGCAGCCCGATGGCGCGGATCGTGTGCTCGTCCACGGTGTAATGATGGTACATGTCGAACTGCATCTGCGCCACGACGCGCCCGAAATCGGGCACGAAGCGGCCGAACACATCGGCCTCGTTCATCCAGCGCAGCACCGTTTCCGGATCGCGGGGGGATGCCAGCACGTCGAGGAACAGCGCGTTCGCGCGTGGATCGGTGCGGATCTCGTCGGCGAGTTTGGCATCGCGCGCGGCGGCGCGCATCGTGAGCGGGTGGATCTCCAGCTCGTAGCGGTCCGCCAGCGCGAACAGCTCGATCAGCCGGACGGGATCGGCGGCGAAGAAGCCGTCGTCGGGCAGGGCAAGGCGCCCGCGATCAAGTACGAACCCGTTCAGTCGCCCCGGCGCGCGTTGCCGGTGCGGCAGGCCGAAGCGCCGCCCGCGGCTGGCAAATTTCTCGTCCAGATGCGCGAGGAACACGCCCGTCAGATTCCCAACGGCGCGCGCCTGCAGGAAATAATATTGCATGAACCGCTCGACCTTCGACTTGCCCGGCCGATCGGAGAAGCGCATCCGATCGGCGATCTCGCGCTGCATGTCGAAGGTCAGCCGATCCTCGGCCCGCCCGGACAGCGCGTGGAGGTGGCAGCGCACCGCCCAGAGGAAATTGTCGGCGCGGTGGAACAGGCGATATTCGGCCTTGGTCAGCAGCCCGGTTTCGACGAGCTGCGCGGCGCGCTGCACGTCATAGATATATTTCCCGATCCAGAACAGCGCGTGCAGGTCGCGCAGGCCGCCCTTGCCCTCCTTCACATTTGGTTCTACGACATAGCGGCTGTCGCCCATCTTGCGATGGCGCACGTCGCGCTCCGCCAGCTTGTCGGCGATGAACTTGCCGGCGGTGTCGGCCTGCACCTCCGCCTTGAAGCGACGTGCGGCGTCCGCATAGAGATCGCGGTCGCCCCAGACGTAGCGCGCCTCCAGCAGCGCGGTGCGCACCGTGATGTCGGCCTTCGCCTGACGGATCATCTCGTCCAGCGACCGGCTGGAATGGCCGATCTTCAGCCCCAGATCCCACAGCGTGTAGAGCAACGACTCGATCACCTGCTCGGCCCAGGGCGTCTGCTTGCCGGGGGTGAGAAAGCCGATGTCGACATCCGAATGCGGCGCCATCTCGCCGCGGCCATAGCCACCCACCGCGATCAGCGTCAGCCGCTCGCCGCGCGTGGGATTGGCGAGTGGATGGAGACGGGCCAGCGTGAAGTCGAGCGCGGCGCGCAGCAGCCGGTCGGTGAGATAGGCCTGCGCACCCGCGATCTCCAGCCCGCGCGAGGGATGTTCGATCAGCCGCCGCGCGATCTCGGCGCGGCCGGCGTCGAGCGCGGTCTTGAGCACCGGCACGGCGGCCCGGCGCAGCGCGACGCTACCCGGCGCATCCAGCGCGGCGAGCGTATCGGCCAGCGCGCGATGATCGACGATCGCGCGGCGGTTCGGGATCGGATCGAAACGAAGCGGCATGGCCCTGCGATAGAGGCTCCCGCGCCCGGCGTCTAATCGCCCGGTCAGGCGGGCTGCGGATAGCCGCTCGCCCCGCGCACGCGTTCCGACAGCAACGCGATCGGCATCGCCATATGCGCGACGAGCGCGGTTTCGCCGCGCTGCTCCATCAGGTCGGATGCGCGCAGCATCAGGTCGAGCGCCTGAAGATAGGTGTCCATCGGCTTGCAATCCTGAAAGAGCGTCGGCGCGCGCCTTATCGGCGTCCTCCGACGCGTCAACGGCTTAACCACGATTATGTCTGCCCGTCACCCCGCAAGGCGATGGCGGGGTCATTCGTCCCGGGCGAGCGCGCTCAGACGGTACAGCGTGTCGAGCGCCTCGCGCGGGGTGAGGGCGTCGATATCCAGCGCTTCCACCTCGCGGCGGATCGCGTCGCATTCGGACTGCGCGCTCTCGACCGCCTGCGCCGCTGCGGCGAAGAGCGGCAGGTCGTCCAGCCCCGCCGCGAGGCCGCCCGTCTTGGCACGCCCCGCCTCCAGCTTGGCGAGCACCGCCTTGGCGCGGGCGACCGCCGTGGGCGGCATTCCCGCCAGCCGCGCGACCGCGATGCCATAGCTGCGATCGGCGGGCCCCTCGGCGAGTTCGTGGAGCAGCACCAGCTCGCCCTTCCATTCGCGCGCGCGGACGTGATGGAGCGACAGCGCGTCGCAGCGCTCGGCCAGCCGGGTCAGTTCGTGATAATGCGTCGCGAACAGGCAGCGGCAGCGATTGTTCTCATGGATCGCCTCGACCACCGCCCAGGCGATCGCGAGCCCGTCATAGGTCGAGGTGCCGCGGCCGACCTCGTCCAGGATCACGAAGGATCTGGGCGTCGCCTGTGCGAGGATGGCCGCCGTTTCTACCATCTCGACCATGAAGGTGGAGCGCCCGCGTGCGAGATTGTCCGACGCGCCGACACGACTGAACAGGCGATCGACCAGCCCCAGCGTCGCGCTGGCGGCCGGGACATAGCTGCCCGCCTGCGCCAGCACCGCGATGCAGGCGTTCTGCCGCAGGAAGGTCGATTTGCCGCCCATATTGGGTCCGGTGACGAGCCACAGCCGCGACGATTCGGACAGCGTACAGTCGTTCGCCACGAAACGCCCGCCGCTGCGCGCCACCGCCGCCTCCACGACCGGGTGGCGCCCGCCCGTGATGTCGAAACAGGCGTGATCGACCAGAGCCGGGCGAGCCCAGCCGCCTTCGGTCGCCCGTTCGGCGAGGCCCGCGGCGACGTCGAGCCGGGCGAGCGCATCCGCGGTGGCGGCGATGCTCTCGCGGCTCGCCAGCGCGGCAGCGGCCAGATCCTCCAGATGCGCGGCCTCGGCGGCGAGCGCGTGCGCGCCGGCTTGCGCCACCCGCGCCGCCACGTCGTGGAGCGACGGCGTGTTGAAGCGCACCACGCCGGCCAGGGTCTGGCGGTGGGTAAAGCCGCTATCGGGCTTCATCAGCGCATCGGCGGCGCGCGCGGGTACCTCGACATGATAGCCGAGCACGCCGTTGTGGCGGATCTTGAGCACCGCGATGCCGGTGTTCGCGCGGAATTCGGCCTCGAGCGCCGCGATCGCCCGCCGCCCACCCGCGCCGGTGTCACGCAGATCGTCGAGCGCCACGTCATAGCCGCCGGCGATATAGCCGCCGTCCGACGCGTCGATCGGCGGCGCGGGTACGAGCGCGCGTTTGAGCAGGTCGATCAGGCTGCCATGGCCGCGCAGCCGGGGGACGATCGATCGCAGCAGTGCCGGCGGTTCGGCGACCCCGTCCAGCCGCTCGCCCAGCGCCCAGGCGCCGTCCAGCCCATCGCGCAACTGGCCGAGATCGCGCGGCGAGCCGCGACCGGCGGCGATCCGCCCGATCGCGCGGCCGATATCCGGCAGCGTGCGCAGCGTCGTGCGCAGCCGCTCGCGCAGGCCCGCATCGTCGTGGAGATAGGTGACGAGATCGAGCCGCGCCTCGATCGCCGCCCGGTCCATCAGCGGCGCGCCGACGTCGCCACCGAGCATCCGCGCGCCCGCACCCGTCACGGTGCGGTCGACCGC
Source organism: Sphingomonas sp. CROZ-RG-20F-R02-07 (assembly GCF_022662335.1). Lineage (GTDB taxonomy): Bacteria > Pseudomonadota > Alphaproteobacteria > Sphingomonadales > Sphingomonadaceae > Sphingomonas. The sequence goes on from NZ_JAKNQJ010000013.1 coordinate 31,175, forward strand.
ATCCAGCAGGCTGCCCTTGCGCGTGCCGCCTACCGTGCAGGTCAGCTCCAGACTCTCGCGCGTCGCGGCGTCGATCGCCATCACCTCCGCCGTGCGTGCCGCGCGCGGGGGGCGGAGAAAGGGCAGCGCGCCCTTGGCGGTATGATCCAGATAGGCGACGAGCCCGCCGGCCGCCGACAGCGCAGCGCGGCCGAACTGGCCGAAGCCGTCGAGCGTCGCCACGCCGTACAGCCGCAACAGCCGTGCCTCGCCTTGGCCGCTGTCGAAATCGGCGCGCGGGCGAAGCGTGGTGGCACGGTCCGCGCCCATGCCGCCTTCGCTGGCGATCACCTCCGCCGCACCCAGCCGAGCGAGTTCGGCGTCCAGGCCGCCGGCATCGGTCTCGACGATCTCGAACCGGCCGGTGGAAACGTCGGCGGCGGCGATCGCCACGCCGCCCGCCGCTTCGCCGATCGCCACGCACCAATTGTCGGCGCGCGAATCGAGCAGCGCCTCCTCGGTCAGCGTGCCGGCGGTGACGACGCGCACGATCGCGCGCGACACGAGCGTCTTGCCGGCGCGTTTCTTGGCCTCCGCCGGGCTTTCGGTCTGTTCGGCGATCGCGACGCGGTGGCCGGCCTTGATGAGCCGCTGGAGATAGGCGGTCGCGGCATGGACGGGCACGCCGCACATCGGGATCTTCTCGCCGTCATGTTCGCCGCGCGCGGTCAGCGCGATGTCGAGCACGGCGGCGGCCACGCGGGCATCGTCGAAGAACAGTTCGAAGAAATCGCCCATCCGGTAGAACAGCAGGCAATCCTCGGCCTCGGCCTTCAACGCCAGATACTGGGCCATCATCGGCGTGGGGGGAGGGGAGGCCATGCCCGCTGATACATCGCCCGCCCCGTCGTTCAACCCGCCACCGCCGCTACGGCTTCAGCAAGGGTGACGAAGCGGGGTGCGCGCCGTAAAGACCGTTCATCTCCCCAGCCGTGCGAGGCCCCATGTCCGACGAAAACAACCTGCAATTCTCCGAACGCGAGGCGTTGCTGTTCCATTCGGAGGGCCGCCCCGGCAAGATCGAGATCATCGCATCCAAGCCGATGGCGACGCAACGCGACCTCGCGCTCGCCTATTCGCCGGGCGTTGCGGTGCCGGTGCGCGCGATCGCCGACGATCCCGCGACCGCCTATGATTACACCGCCAAGGGCAATCTGGTCGCGGTGATCTCGAACGGCACCGCGATCCTGGGCATGGGCAATCTCGGCGCGCTGGCGTCCAAGCCGGTGATGGAGGGCAAGGCCGTGCTCTTCAAGCGCTTCGCCGACGTCGATTCGATCGATATCGAGCTGAAGACGGAGGATGTCGATCGCTTCATCGACGCGGTCGAACTGATGGAGCCGAGCTTCGGCGGCATCAACCTCGAGGACATCAAGGCGCCCGAATGTTTCATCATCGAACAGTCGCTTCGCGAGCGGATGAACATCCCGGTCTTCCATGACGACCAGCACGGCACCGCGATCATCGTCGCCGCCGGGCTCATCAACGCGTGCCGCCTGACGGGGCGGCGGCTCGACGAGATCCGGATGGTGGTGAACGGCGCGGGCGCGGCGGCGATCGCCTGTACCGAGCTCGTGAAGGCGATGGGCGTGCGCTCCGATCATGTCATCATGTGCGACAAGACGGGCGTGATCTATCAGGGCCGCGACGACGTGAACCAGTGGCAATCCGCGCATGCCGCCGCGACCACGCGTCGCACCCTGACCGAAGCGCTCGAAGGCGCCGACGTGTTCCTGGGCCTGTCCGCAGGCGGTGCGCTCAAGCCCGAGATGGTCAAGGATATGGCCAAGGCACCGATCATCTTCGCGATGGCCAATCCCGAGCCCGAGATCCGCCCCGAACTCGCGATGGCCGCGCGGCCCGACGCGATCGTGGCGACGGGCCGTTCGGATTATCCGAACCAGGTCAACAACGTGCTCTGCTTTCCCTTCATCTTCCGCGGCGCGCTCGACGTGCGCGCGACGGGCATCAACGATGCGATGAAGATCGCCGCCGCCAATGCCATCGCCGAACTGGCGCGCGAGCGCGTTCCCGAGGAGGTCGCGCTGGCTTATGGCGTCAGCCACAGCTTCGGCCCTGCCTATATCATTCCCGCACCGTTCGATCCGCGGCTGATGGAGGTCGTGTCGATGGCGGTAGCCCGCGCGGCGATGGATTCGGGTGTGGCGACCAAGCCGATTCTCGACATGGAGGCGTATCGCCAGTCGCTGCGCGCGCGCCTCAACCCCACGACATCGGTGCTGACGCTCGCCTATGAGGGTGCGCGCGCACATCCCAAGCGCGTGATCTTCGCCGAGGGCGAGGAGGAGGTGGTGCTGCGCGCCGCGATCGCGTTCCGCGAGGGCGGCTATGGCACGCCCGTGCTGGTCGGCCGCGACGATGTGCCCGATCGGCTGCGCGCGCTGGGCGTCACCGATCCCGAGAGCTTCGAGCTGCACAACAGCCGCGTCTCGCCGCTGGTGCCGCGGATGGTCGATTTCCTCTACGCCCGACTGCAGCGCCGCGGCTATCTGCGCCGCGACTGCGAGCGGATGGTGAACCAGGATCGCAACATCTTCGGCGCGCTGCTGCTGCAGCTCGGCGAAGGCGATGCGATGATAACCGGCATCACGCGCACCTATGCCGAGACGATGCGCCAGATCAAACGCGTGATCGACCCGGTGCGCGGCAAGGCGCCGTTCGGTATCCACCTGCTGGTGGGGCAGAGCCACACCGTCTTCATCGCCGACACCGCGATCAACGAGCGGCCGAGCGCCGAGGAACTCGCCGATTTCGCCGAGCAGACCGCCGCGGTCGCACGCCGAATGGGCCACGAGCCGCGCGTCGCGTTCCTCAGCTATTCCAACTTCGGCAACCCCAAGGGCTTCTGGGTCGACAATGTGCGCGATGCGGTGGGTGTGCTGGACGGGCGCCGCGTGAGCTTCGAATATGACGGCGAGATGGCGCCGGACGTGGCGCTGAATCCCAAGCAGCTCGCCAACTACCCGTTCGCGCGGCTGTCGGGGCCCGCCAACGTGCTCATCATGCCCGGCCTCCAGTCGGCGCATATCTCGGCCAAGCTGCTGCGCGAATTGGGCGGCGATTCGGTGATCGGGCCGATGCTGATCGGCATGGAAAAGCCCGTCCAGGTCGCGCCGATGACCAGCACGGCGAGCGAGCTGGTGACGCTCGCGGTGCTCGCCGCGGGAGGGATTGCGCGGTGACGGCCACGGGTCCATATCTGACTAGGTAATTGGTCAGGAGGCGGTGATGGTGACAGTGGCATTGGCCGATGCGAAGGCACGGTTGAGCGAGCTGATCGAGCGCGTCGAGGCGGGTGACACCGTGTCGATCACCAAGCGCGGCAAGCCGGTCGTTCGGCTGGTCCCGGAGACGCCCCCGCGCAAACCGATCGATTTCGAAGAGATGCGGCGGGTGCGCGCACTGTCCAAGCCTTATGTCGATCCCGACGGTCTCTCGTTCGTCTCTCGGATGCGCCTCGAAGATCGGCTTTGATGCCGCTTTATCCCGATACGTCGATCCTCGTCAGCGCGTACACCGAAGAACTATATTCGGAGATTGCGGAGAATTGGCTTCGTTCCTCGGCCGATGAAGAGATGATGGCCAGTCTCTGGTGTGAAATGGAGATGGCGTCGGCGCTGGGAGCCAAGACGCGGGCTGGCATCATCGCTCCTGCCGAACGGCAGCGGCTGTTGATGATCGTGCGCAGTCTGCTGCGCGACAGTATGACTCTGATTTCAGTCGAACCACGGCATTTCGCGTTGGCTGCGGACTTGCTCGCCCGCAGTACGAAGCCGCTGCGTGCTGCGGACGGCTTGCACTTGGCGATCGCCGCCGATGCGGGTGCCACGCTGTGGACGCTCGACGGCCCGATGGCAGCGGCCGGGCAGGCGCTTGGTCTCGACGTGCGCCTGCTCGCCCGCTGACCCTCACGCGTCGATACTTGTCCCCAGCGCCGCGTTCACCAGGCCCCCATCGACGGTGATCGTGTCGCCCACCACATAATCGCCCGCGCGGCTCGCCAGGAAGATCGCGGTGCCGGCCATATCCTCGTCCACGCCGATGCGCTTGGCGGGGATGCCCTTGGCGATCGTCTCGCCATGGTCGCGCGCGGCCTTGTTCATCTCGCTGGCAAACGCGCCGGGGGCGATCGAGGTGACGTTGATCGAATCCTGCACCAGCCGCGCCGCCATCCGCTTGGTGAGGTAGATCAATGCCGATTTGGAGGCGTGATAGCTGTACGTCTCCCACGGGTTCAGCCGCTGGCCGTCGATCGAGGTGATGTTGATGACCTTGGCCGGGCGTTCGCGCGACGCCGCCGCCTTCAGCGGCGCGTAGAGCGCCTGCGTCAGGAAGAAAGGCGATTTGACGTTCAGGTCCATCACCTTGTCCCAGCCGATCTCGGGAAAATTCTCGAACGGCTCGCCCCAGGCCGCGCCCGCATTGTTGACCAGGATGTCGAGCCCGTCCTCCACCGCCGCGAATTGCTCGGCCAGTGCCTTGCAGCCGGCGACGCTCGAGACGTCCTGGGGCAGGGGGATGCAGTTGGGTCCGAGCTGCGCGGCGGTTTCCTCGCAGGCGGCGGCCTTGCGCGACGAGATATAGACCTTCGCGCCCTGCGCGATGAAGCCCGCCGCGATCATCTTGCCGATCCCGCGCGAACCGCCGGTGACGAGCGCGACCCGGCCGTCGAGGCGGAAGAGGTTGGTCGTGTCCATGATTGCTCCTTTAGCCGCCGCGCTTGATGGTTTCGCGGGCGATGATGATCTGCTGGATCTGGCTGGTGCCTTCGTAGATGCGGAACAGCCGCACGTCGCGGTACAGCCGTTCGATGCCGTAATCGGCGATATAGCCCGCGCCCCCAAAGATCTGCACCGCGCGGTCCGCCACGCGACCGACCATCTCCGACGCGTAATATTTGGCCGCGGCGGATTCGAGCACCACGTCGCGCTCCGCATCCTTCGCCATCGCGGTTTCCAGCACCAGCGCGCGCGCGGCGAGCGCCTCGGTCTTGGAATCGGCGATCATCGCCTGAATCAGCTGGTGCTCGGCGATCGGCTTGCCGAACTGCTTGCGCTCGCTCGCATAGGCGACGCAGTCCGCGATCAGCCGCTCGGCGACGCCCACGCACACGGCCGCGATGTGCAGCCGGCCGCGATCGAGGACGCGCATCGCGATCTTGAAGCCTTCACCGTCTGCGCCCAGCCGGTTCGCAGCGGGGACGGCCACGTCGTCGAAGATGACGTCCGCGACCTTCGCGCCCTTTTGCCCCATCTTCTTTTCGGGCTCGCCGATCGACACGCCCGGCAGATCGCGGGGCACGAGAAATGCCGACACGCCGCGTGCGCCCGGTGCGTCGCCGGTGCGCGCCATCACCGTGAACAGGTCCGCCTTGTCGGCATTGGTGATGTAGCGTTTGGTGCCCGACAGGCGATAGACGTCGTTGCCTTGGGCATCCTTGGCCTTCACCGCGCGCGTCTTCACCGATCCGGAATCGGACCCGACATCGGGCTCGGTGAGCGCGAAGCTGGTGATGATCTCGCCGCTTGCGATCCGCGGCAGCCACTTAGCCTTCTGTTCGGGCGTACCCGCCATGACGAGGCCCTGGCTGCCGATGCCCACATTGGTGCCGAAAGTGGAACGAAAAGCGGGCGTCGTTCGACCCAGTTCGATCGCAACGCGTACCTCTTCGATCATGGCCAGCCCCAGGCCGCCATAATCTTCGGCGATCGACAGCCCGTACAGCCCCATGTCGCGCATCTCGGCGATCACCGCGGCGGGGATCGCGTCGTTCGCCTCCACCTCCGCCTCCAGCGGGCGGAGCCGTTCGGCGACGAAGCGGCGCACCGTGTCGATCAGCGCGTCGAAGGTTTCGGGATCAAGGGGCATGGCGGGTTCCGTGACGATGTTCCAGGGCGTGGGTAGAGCGCTGCGGGATTGCCCGCAAGCCAAACCGCACGTTCGAACGACCGCCGATTGACCGGCAGACATGCCATACTATGATTGGCAAAAGCGAGGAGAGTGGAATGCGGTTGTCGGGCAGGAACGCGGTGGTGACGGGCGGCGCATCGGGCATCGGGCGCGCCACCGCGCTCCGCTTCGTCGACGAAGGTGCGCAGGTCTTCGTCGGCGATATCGATGCGGAGGCGGGGCAGGCGCTCGCCGACGAATCGAACGGCCGGATCGTCTTCCACCGCACCGATGTGACGCAAGAAGGCGACATCGTCGCGCTGCTGGCGCTGGCCGACGCGGCGGGCGGCCTCGACATCCTGTTCAACAATGCCGGCGCCGGCGGATCGCGCGACCCGATCGATACCATCTCCGCCGACGACTGGGACCGGACGCAGGCGTTGCTGCTGCGCTCGGTGGCGCTCGGCATTCGCCACGCGGCACCGTTGATGGCCAGGCGCGGCGGCGGGGCGATCGTCAACACCTCCAGCGTGTCCGCGCTCGGCAGCGGCTATGCGCCCACCGCCTATTCGACCGCCAAGGCCGGGGTACTTCATCTGACGCGGCTGGCGGCGGCCGATCTGGCCAGGCATGCGATCCGGGTGAACGCCGTCGTCCCCGGCTTCATCGCCACCAACATCTTCACCAGCGCGCTGGGCATCGACGCCGCCGGCAAGGCCAGGGCGGACGGCGTCATCGCGCATGTCGCTGCGGACGCGCAGCCGATCCGCCGCACCGGCCGCCCTGAGGACATCGCCGCCGCGGTCGCCTATCTGGCGAGTGACGATGCGTCGTTCGTGACGGGAACGCATATCGTGATCGACGGCGGCCTGACGATCGGCACGCGCGCGAGCTGGGATGCCAGCCAGCCTTCGCTCTTCTCGATTCTGGAGAGCATCCGCTGAGATTCGACCGGTTCGGCGGGTCGGCGATACCCCGAAACAACGGTCACCCGCCTCGTTTCAACCCGGCCATCGCCCCGCAAACACGCTTCGTCGGATAAGGTTCCCGCGGGGCTTTCCAAAAAAATCGCGCGCCTCTAGCCAAAATTCATCGCTTTCACCGACCTTTCGGGGGGGTCCATGAATTTCAAGGCTTTGGCAGCGCGTTTTGCGCTGGTGGTATCGTGCGGCCTGATGACGGCCGCTCCGGCTGCCGCCCAGTTCTGGCAGTGCGCGCCCTATGCCCGCGAGATTTCGGGGATCGATATCCGCGGCAACGCGAACACCTGGTGGGGCCAGGCCGCCGGCCGCTACGATCGTGGCCATGCGCCCAAAGTCGGCGCCGTTCTCGCCTTTGCCGCCAGCCACCGGATGCGCGTCGGCCATGTCGCGATGGTGTCGAAGATCGTGAACGACCATGAGGTGCTTCTCACCCACGCCAACTGGTCGCGCCCCGGCAAGGTCGAAACCGACGTCCGTGCGGTCGACGTGTCCACCAATGGCGACTGGTCGATGGTGAAGGTCTGGTATGCGCCGCAGGGCGATCTGGGCACGAGCGCCTATCCGACCAACGGCTTCATCTATTCGGGCCATGCGCCCAAGGGCAGCGATCTCGACGCGCCCGTCGTGCTGGCGCAGCATGGGCCCACCGATCCGCGCGGCATCTTCACGCTGGCCAACACGCCCGAATAATCTGGCGAACAAGCCGGCACCGCCGCGATCGGGGCGGTGGATGCGAGCGGGGTTACCAGGGCGCGGGCATTGCGCGATCGAGGAACGCCACGCTGTCTCGCAGCACGGGGGCCTTTCCGCGAAACGGCACGGATAGCGCCATGACGACGTTCTCGTGGCTGATTCCCGGATAATCGATATGAGTCACCCGCCCGCCTAGCTGCGCGATCCGCGCGGTGAGGTTGACGGCGTTGTGCGCATGGACCTGCACGTCGTCGCCGGCCGAGATCAGCAGCATCGGCGCGGCATTACCGCGGGCGAAGTGCAGCGGCTGGGTCATCTGGGGATTGGCGACGCCCTGCATCGCATCGATCGATCGCTTCACGGTGAAGGGATAGAAGTCATAGGGGCCGCACAGCCCCACTGCCGCCTTGACGATCCCCGGATCGACGCCCTCCGCGCGCAGCCAGCGCGGATCGAGCGTCAGCATCGCGACGGTATAGGCGCCTGCCGAATGCCCGGCGAGCGCGATCCGCGCCGGATCGCCGCCATAGGACGCGACATGGTCCCGCGTCCATTTCACCGCCTGCGCGCCGTCCTGGAGAAAGGCGGGGAAGCGCACCTGCGGCACCTTGCGGTAATCGGGCACCACGACGACGAAGCCCGCTTTGGCATAGGCGCGCGCGGCAAAGGCATAGGCGCCGCGCGATCCGTTCACCCAGCCGCCGCCATACCAGAAGATCACCACCGGCAGCGGCTTCGCCCGCGCGCCTGCCGGCCGCCAGACGTCGAGCGCTTGCCCATGATCGCCGAACGGCACCGCGCGCGCGACCCTGTCCGCGCCCACGCCGCCACCCTCCAAACCATCGAGAAAGCTCAACAATCCCGGCGGCGAGGTAAGCGCCGCGGCGGCGCCGGACCCGGCGAGCAGCAGCACCGCCGCGATGGCCGCTACGCGGGCCGGGCGCCCCCGCATCGTCAGACGAGCCGCCGCAGCCGGGTGATGGCGAACGGCTTGCCGAGCAGCTTGGCCATGGTCGGCCGCGCCGCCGCCATCGCCGGCGAGGAGAGGTGTGCCGCCAGATCCGCCTCGCTCGTCCAGCTCTCGAAGGTGAGGAACCGGCCCGGATGCGCGATGTCCTCGTGCAAATGATAGGACAGGCAGCCCCGATCCTGCGTCGCCCCTTGCGCGAAGGGGATCAACGCGTCGCGCAGCGCCGCCTCCTGGCCCTTCTTGGCGACCAGCTCGGCGATCACGTAGAGCGAACCGTCCTGCGCCCTGGCCACTTGCGCCCAAGGCAGCATCGCGGCGATACCCGCCACCGCCGCCCCGGCCACCACCGTTCTACGTGACACCTTCGTGTCCTTCGCATCCATTGTCCTGCTCCTGTCCTATCGTGGCGGACGTTGAAGCATGGCGCGGGCAGGCTGGCAAATCGTCCGTGCGCAGGCTTCCCTCAGGCCGCTTCGGCCGCCTGCGTCGTCCAGCCGAGCCGGGGGATCGTGATCGAGCGTTTGCCGGTCAGGTCGGTGCGGCACACGAAGAGCTCGCGCTGCTCGATATAGCCGATCAGGCGGCGCACGCGGCCGAGCGAGCTGGTGCCATAAGTCTCGGCGATCTGCGCGTCGGACGGGCAGGGTGCGCCCTCGCGTGCGGCGCGGGCGACCAGCAGGAACGCGCCCAGCATATCGTCGGGCAGACCGCCCGCCACATCGAGCGCGGTGGTCCATGCTTCGTCGGCCAGATCGAAGATGCCCGCCCGCGCGCAACTGAGCCGCCGGGTGAAGCCCGCGAGATCGAGCGGCGGCCGCGCCAGATCGGCCATCCGGCAGCGCACCTGGAAATCCTGGAACAGCACCGAGGGCGGCCGGAGCGCCGCCTCGGCATCGGCCACGATCGCGCGCATCACCTCCGCGACGATCGCCTCCACCTCCTGCGGGTCGCGCTCGGTGGCGGTGAGCGGCTCGGGAACGCTGCGGCCGAGCTGCGCGATCACGCGGTCGGGCGGCACCGCCATCGGCCGGCTGTCGAAGGCGAATCCGGGCTGATCCACCACCGGCTCGGGCGCGAAGAGCAGGTCCTTCATGTCCTCGGGCGGGGTCGCGGTGGGCAGGGGCGTGAGCTTGGGGCTGCCGCTGCGCGCGGACGTCTCGACCGCGCCGATCCGCACCGTGATCGGCCGCCGCGACACCGCAGGGCCGAGCGCCAGGAAGGTGCCGCGCTGCAGATCGCGGATTGTCTCCGCCTGGCGACGATCCATGCCGAGCAGATCGGCGGCGCGCGCCATGTCGATGTCGAGAAAGGTGCGGCCCATCAGGAAATTGGAGGCCTCGGCGGCGACGTTCTTGGCCAGCTTGGCGAGGCGCTGCGTCGCGATCACGCCGGCAAGGCCGCGCTTGCGCCCGCGGCACATCAGGTTGGTCATGGCCGACAGCGATGCGCGGCGCACCTCTTCGGTCACCTCGCCCGCGGCGGCCGGCGCGAAGAGCTGCGCCTCGTCGACCACCACGAGCGCTGGGTACCAATGTTCGCGCGGGGCATCGAACATCGCCGACAGGAAGGCGGCGGCACAGCGCATCTGCCCTTCGACCTCCAGCCCTTCGAGGCTCAGCACGACCGACGCGCGATGTTCGCGCAGCCGTGTGGCGAACCGCGCGATCTCGCGTTCGCTGTAATCGCCCGCCTCGATCACGACATGGCCGTAAGCGCCGCTGAGCGTCACGAAATCGCCCTCCGGATCGATCACGACCTGCTGAACCTGGCCTGCCGAGCGTTCGAGCAGGCGGCGCAGCAGATGCGATTTGCCCGATCCGGAATTACCCTGGACGAGCAGGCGCGTCGCGAGCAGCTCCTCCAGGTCGATCGGCACCGAACCGCCGCGCTCGTCGCTCCCCATGTCCACGCTTACCGTCATGGGGGTGCGTTTGCAGGCCGGCGACCGGGCGGGCAAGGGGTTTGCGGCGCGCTGCCGCCGTCCTAAGGGGCGGCGAGACACGCGATCAGGGGAAACGCCATGGCCTCGGCCGTCCGCATATCGGCCACCGCGCTCGCGGAGATGGCGCATCGCCTGCTCGGCAAGAAGCCCGCCGAACTCGACGAGGAGGAGCGCCGCGTCCTCGCCGGGATCGAGTCGGGGCGCACCGTCAGCCGCGACGCCGCTGACGTCGCCGATGAACGCTCCGATTTCGGCGATCGGTTGTCGGACAAGGTCGCGGCGATCGGCGGTTCGTGGGGCTTCATCATCGCCTTCACCGTGGTGCTGCTCGGCTGGATGCTGCTCAATTCGGACGTGCTCGCGCATTTCGGCGCGGCGTTCGACCCCTACCCCTATATCTTCCTCAACCTGATGCTCTCGACCGTGGCCGCGATACAGGCGCCGGTCATCATGATGAGCCAGAACCGGCAATCGGCGAAGGACCGCCTGGCCGCCAGCCTCGACTACGAAACCAACCTGCGATCGGAGCTCGACATCCTGCGCGTCCACGAGAAGCTGGATCATATCGTGCTCGACCGGCTTGCCGCGCTGGAGGCCAAGATCGACGCTCTGGCGAAATCCACGCCCACGTCCTAAAGCCGGCCATCATTCAAAGAGGCGTCGATGGCAGGCCATTCCAAGTTCAAGAACATCATGCACCGCAAGGGTGCGCAGGATAAGAAGCGTTCGGGCATGTTCTCGAAGCTGAGCCGCGAAATCACCGTCGCGGCCAAGATGGGCCTGCCCGATCCCGACATGAACCCGCGCCTGCGCGCTGCGGTGAACGCCGCCAAGGCGCAGTCGATGCCCAAGGACAATATCCAGCGCTCGATCGACAAGGCGTCGAAGGGCGATGCCGAGAATTACGAGGAAATCCGCTACGAGGCGTTCGGCCCCGGCGGCGTGTCGCTGATCGTCGAGACGCTGACCGACAACCGCAACCGCACCGTGACCAACGTGCGCACCGCGATTTCCAAGAACGGCGGCAATCTCGGCGCGCCGGGTTCGGTGAGCCACGCGTTCGACCGGATGGGGCTGATCTCGTACCCGGCGCGCGCCGGCGATGCGGAAAAGGTCTTCGAAGCGGCGCTGGAGGCCGGCGCCGAGGACGTGACCTCCAGCGAGGACGGCCACGAGATCTGGACCGCGGTCGGCGATCTGCACGAAGTCTCGAAGGCGCTCGAGCCGGTGCTGGGCGAGGCGGAGGGGGCCAAGCTCGCCTGGCGCCCGCAGACGATGGTCGAGGTCGACGAGAACGACGCCGCCACGCTGTTCAAGCTGATCGACGTGCTCGACGACGACGATGACGTGCAGACCGTATGGGGCAATTACGAAGTGTCCGATGCGGTGATGGAGAAGCTAGGTTGACGCGGCTCGGAGCGTTGGCGGGAATGACGGCCGCGTGATGATCCTCGGCCTCGATCCGGGTCTCGGCACCACGGGCTGGGGCGTGATCCGGGCCGAGGGCAACCGGCTGACGCATGTCGCCAACGGCCAGATCAGGACGGATCCGTCGATGGCGCTGCCACGTCGCCTGTCCGCGCTCTATGCCGCGCTGATCGACGTGATCCGTGCCGAGCGCCCGGCGGGCGCGGCCGTGGAGGAGGTGCTCGGCAATTCGAACCCGCAATCGACGCTGAAGCTGGGGCAGGCACGCGGCGTGGTGCTGCTGGCGGCGGCGGGGGCGGGGCTGCACATCGGCGAATATCATCCCTCGACTGTGAAGAAGGCGGTGGTCGGCACAGGGGGCGCTGAGAAGAGGCAGATCCAGGCGATGATGGGGGTGCTGCTGCCCGGTGCGAAGCTGGCAGGGCCGGATGCGGCGGACGCGCTGGCGGTGGCGATCTGCCACGCGCATCATCTCGCCAGCGCCGAGGGCATGGCGCGGCGCGCGCGGGTGACCGCATGATCGCGCATCTGAAGGGGCGGCTCGATTCGACCGGGATCGACCATGCCGTGATCGATGTCGGCGGCGTCGGCTATCTGGTCGGTGCATCGAGCCGCACGCTCGCCGGCATCGGTCCGGTCGGCGAGGCGGTGATGCTGCATACCGAGATGCTGGTGGGCGAGGATTTTCTGCGCCTGGTCGGCTTCTCCAGCGCGGGTGAGCGCGACTGGTTCCGCCTGTTGACGGGCGTGCAGGGCGTGGGCGCGCGCGTCGCGCTCGCGATCCTGTCCGCGCTGGAGCCTGCCGATCTGGGTCGTGCGGTGATGGCGCAGGACAAGGCGACGGTGGCGCGCGCGAACGGCGTCGGCCCTAAACTCGCCGAGCGGATCGTGCGTGAGTTGAAGGACAAGGTGGGCGGCATCGCGATCGGCCCGGCCGGGGCGAGTGTCGTGGCGCCTGTAGGCGGTGCGGCGGCGGATGCGGTCTCGGCGCTGCTGAACCTGGGGTTCCGCCCGGCCGAGGCCGCGAATGCCGTGGCGGCTGCCGAGGAGGAATTGGGCGCGGGCACCGGCTTGGATGCGCTGGTGCGGCTGGCGCTTCGCAAGGCGGCGAAGTAGTCGCGCTGGACGGCCCATGCACGGGGGACTATATCGGGAACATGGCGCAGCTCCACGTCTCCCTTCCGCCTGAACTTCAGCGCTACGTCGATGGCCGCGTATCCGCCGAGGGGTTCGTGGACCCCGCTGCCTATCTCCGCGACTTGGTCGAACGCGATCAGGGTCTCTATCAGGCGGATGTTCGGCGGCTCCAGGCGTTGATCGACGAAGGTATCGCTTCGGGAATCATCGATCGCGAGCCTGAGGATGTCTTGCGGGACATCGTGACGGAGATCGCCGACCCGCATGGGTAGAGTTCGGCTGACCGCCGTGGCGACGCGGGATCTGCGGCAGATCAGGACCATCGGTATTCGGGATCATGGTGCAACGGCGTCCGCGGCGCATATGAGTGGCTTCGAACGCCTCGTCCGGCTGTTGCGCGACAATCCTCGGGCGAGGCAGGAGCGCCCCGGATTCCATCAGGACGATATCCGCAGCTTGTCGCACCATCCGCACCGGATATTCTACCGCATCGACGACGAGGAAAATGTTTTGATCGTTCGTATCATCCATCACGCACGCGACGTCGTTCGTGCGTTTCGGGACAGGCCTTGACCGACGATCGCCTCCTGACCGCCGCCCGCAAGCCCGAGGATGTCGACGCGGCGCTTCGCCCCAAATCGCTCGACGAATTCGTCGGGCAGAAGGCGGCGCGAGAGAATCTGCGCGTGTTCATCCAGGCGGCGCGCGAGCGCGGCGATGCGCTCGATCACGTGCTGTTCTTCGGGCCGCCCGGCCTCGGCAAGACCACGCTCGCGCAGATCGTCGCGCGCGAAATGGGGGTGGGGTTTCGCGCGACGTCGGGGCCCGTCATCGCTAAATCGGGCGATCTGGCGGCGTTGCTGACCAATCTCGAAGACGGCGACGTGCTGTTCATCGACGAGATCCACCGTCTCCAGCCCGCCGTCGAGGAGGTGCTTTATCCCGCGATGGAGGACCGCGCGCTCGATCTGATGATCGGCGAGGGGCCGTCCGCACGGTCGGTGCGGATCGACCTGCCGCGTTTCACCCTCGTCGGCGCGACCACGCGGCAGGGGCTGCTCACCACGCCGCTGCGCGACCGGTTCGGCATTCCCGTGCGGTTGCAATTCTACACCATCGAGGAACTCACGCGCGTGGTGACGCGGGCGGCGGGGCTGCTGGGGCTCGCCATCGCTCCCGACGGTGCGGTGGAGGTCGCGCGGCGGTCGCGCGGTACGCCGCGGATCGCGGGGCGGCTGCTGCGGCGGGTGCGCGATTTCGCGAGCGTGGCGGGGCATGACGTGGTCGACGCCAAGGCTGCCGACTCCGCGCTCAACCGGCTGGAGGTCGACGCGCTCGGGCTCGACGCGATGGACCGGCGCTATCTGACGATGATCGCCGACATCTATCGCGGTGGGCCGGTGGGCGTGGAGACGCTGGCCGCGGGTCTGAGCGAGCCGCGCGACACGATCGAGGAGGTGATCGAACCCTATCTGATCCAGCTCGGCCTCGTCGCGCGCACCGCGCGCGGGCGTTGCCTGAACGCGGGCGGCTGGAAGCATCTCGGGCTCAATCCACCCGCCGGATCGCAGGATGGACTGTTCGACTAAGACAGCGAAAAAAGCGGTCGGGATGCTTGACCGGGGCGATCGTAAACCTAGATTTTTTCTGCCGGGCGCCGCTGGTGGGCCCGGTGGGACATAGAGGGTGCCGGCTCCCTCCGGCGCTTCTCACGCCCAGATTGCTTCATCAGGAGGGTTTGGAAATGAGAACCGGATTTGACTTCACGCCCTATCGGCGTTCGTCCGTGGGGTTCGATCATCTCTTCGATCTACTCGAAACGGGTGCGCGCGGCGAAACCGCGGACGGCTATCCCCCGTTCGACATCGCGACGGATGGCACGGACCGTTACTGGATCACGCTGGCGGTGGCAGGCTTTCGCCCGGACGATATAGAAATCGTCGCGCAGCAGAATCAGCTCACCGTCATCGGCAAGCGTGCCGACGACGAGAACAAGGCCCAGTATATCCACCGCGGGATCGCCGCGCGTCCGTTCGAACGGCGTTTCCAGCTTGCCGATCATATCGAGGTGGGAGAGGCCGGTTTCGCAAACGGCTTGCTTACCATCCAGCTGAAGCGCGTCGTCCCCGAGGCGATGAAGCCGCGCAAGATCGCGATTCGTGATGGATCGGCGACGAACGACCGTATCGAAGCGCCGTCCGAAGAGCTTCGCGAGGCGGCATGATCCGGTAAGTTTGACCCACCGGCATCGATCGCGAGGATCGGCCGGTGGGTCGCTTCGGCGCGCTTCACCGCGCTGCCCGTTTTCACGCGCGTATCGATCCAAATCCGCATGACACTGCGCCCGCGCGCCTGCTACGCTTCCCTCATGCCCGTATCCGCCGCTGCCTCCGCCCGCGAGATCCTCGTCCGTCTGCACGACGTGATGGCGGCGCGCAGCCCGGCGCAATCCAAGCTCAATTCGGTCGTCGGCATCATCGCCGAGGCGATCGGCAGCGAGGTCTGCTCGATCTATCTGCTGCGCGAGGGGGTGCTCGAACTCTTCGCCACCCGCGGGCTCGATCAGGACGCGGTGCACGTGACAAAGCTGGCGCTGGGCGAGGGGCTGGTGGGCACCATCGCCGAGCAAGTGGAGGTGCTGAACCTCGACGAGGCGGCAAGCCATCCCGATTTCGCCTATAAACCCGAAACCGGCGAGGATCGCTATCACAGCTTCGCCGGCGTCCCCATCATCCGTCGCGAACGCGCGGTGGGGGTGCTCGCGGTGCAGCACAGCGATCCGCGCCGCTATGCCGATGTGGAGATCGAGGCGTTGCAGACGGTGGCGATGGTGCTCTCCGAACTCATTGCCAATGCCGGGCTGATCGATACCGCCGCCAGCGGGCAGGACCGCGTCCAGTCCACGGCCGCCGTCCGGATCGCGGGGCAGAAACTGGTCGACGGCATGGGATCGGGCCATGCCGTGTTCCACCAGCCGCGGATCACGATCGAACATACCGTCGCCGAGGACATCGATGCGGAGCGCCACCGCGTCTACGCCGCGTTCGACAAGATGCGCCAAGGCATCGACAAGATGGCGCGCGAGGCCGAATTCGGCGTGGCGGGCGAGCATGTCGAGGTCATCGAGACCTACAAGATGTTCGCTTATGACGAGGGTTGGGCGCGGCGGATCAACGAGGCGATCGATTCCGGATTGACCGCGGAGGCGGCGATCGAGCGCGTGCAGCAGCGCACCCGCCAGCGGATGCGCCAGATCGACGATCCGTTGCTCGCCGACCGGATGCACGATCTGGAGGATCTGTCGAACCGGCTGTTGCGGATCGTCTCGGGGCAGATGGGCACCGCCGCCCAATTGGGGCTGCGCCAGGATACGATCCTGATCGCGCGCAATCTGGGCCCTGCCGAACTGCTCGAATATGACAAGCGCCGTCTGAAGGGCGTGATCCTGGAAGAGGGATCGCTGACCGCGCATGTCACGATCGTCGCGCGGGCGATGGGCGTTCCCGTGCTCGGTCGCGTTCGCGACGTGCGGCGGCTGATCGCGGAGGGCGACCTGCTGTTGCTCGACGTGATCGAAGGCAATGTGTTCGTGCGCCCGTCGCTCGCGATGGAGGAAGCGTTCGAGGCGCGTCTGCAGTTGCGGCAGAAGCGTAAGGCTGCGTTTGCCGCGCTGCGCGACGTGCCGCCGGTGACGAAGGACGGGCACCGGCTGACGCTGCTGGTGAATGCGGGGTTGCGCGACGACGTCGCGGCACTCGACGTGACGGGCGCGGATGGGATCGGGCTGTTCCGCACCGAATTCCAGTTTCTCGTTTCGGCGACGCTGCCGCAGCGCGAGCGCCAGCAGCGTCTCTACAAGGAGGTGCTGGATGCCGCCGGCGACCGGCCGGTGGTGTTCCGCACGGTCGATATCGGCGGCGACAAGGCGCTCCCCTATCTGAAGGAGGAATCGGGCGTCGAGGAAAACCCGGCGATGGGCTGGCGGGCGCTGCGCCTGAGCCTGGAGCGCGACGGGCTGATGAAGGTGCAGGCGCGCGCGCTGATCGAGGCGGCGGCCGGACGGACATTGAACGTCATGTTCCCGATGGTGAGCGAGCCATGGGAATTCGACGAGGCCAAGGCGCTGTTCGAATCGCAGCGTGCCTGGATGGCGCAGCGCGGAGGCAAGGGCCCGGCGGAGGTCCGCTATGGTGCGATGCTCGAAGTGCCCGCCCTGGCGGAGCAGCTCGACATCCTGTTGCCCAAGCTGCAATTCCTGTCGGTCGGCACCAACGATCTGACGCAGTTCCTGTTCGCCGCCGATCGCGCGAACCCCAAGCTCGCCGAGCGTTACGACTGGCTCAGCCCCTCGATCCTGCGTTTTCTCGCACGGCTGGTGGGGCCGTGCCGCGACGCGGGCGTCACGCTCGCGGTGTGCGGCGAAATGGGCGGCCGGCCGCTGGAGGCGATGGCGTTGATCGGCCTCGGGATTGAGCGCCTGTCGATCACGCCGGCGGCGATCGGGCCGATCAAGGCGATGGTGCGGTCGCTCGATCGCGGTGCGCTTCGTGGCTTCATGGCGACTCTGCTGGCCGCCCCGCCGCGCGATCCCCGAGCCGCGCTTGCGGCATGGGCGGCGGAGAATGGGGTGGAGACCGCCTGAAGCACGACCAAAGGTTTGTAGAGCGCGTTGACACGCCCCCGGTGCTCTGGGAGACGTGGCCACGAGAGCGCGAGCGGAGACAGGAATGGACGAGGTCGAACCCGGCGAGCCGATACCGGGCGCGCCGCCCGTGCGCGCCGGTGACCTGCTGCGCCAGGCACGCGAAGCCCAGGGGCTGAGCATCGCCGAGGTCGGGCAGCGCACCCGCATTCCCCTGCGTCATCTCGAAGCGATCGAGGCGGGCGACTATGTCGGTCTGCCGTCGCCCACCTATGCGGTCGGCTTTGCGCGCGCTTATGCGCGTGCGGTCGGTGCGGATGCGGTCGCGATCGGGGCGATGGTGCGCGCCGAGGTCGATCTGCTTGGTCGCCGCATTCCCGAATATGAACCCTATCAGATGGCCGACCCCGCGCGGGTGCCGTCGCGCGGGGTGGCGATCGTCGGGCTGGGCCTGGCGCTGGCGGTGCTGATCCTGGTGGGACTCTGGTATGGAACCGACCTGTTCCGGCAGGGCGCATCGGCCCCGGCTTCGGTCGCGAGTGCGCCCGCCGTCGTGGCGCCCGTTCCCGCCGCGCGCCCCAGTCCCATCGCGCCCACCGGCGGCCAGGTGGTGCTGACCGCCCGGGACGAAGTGTGGATGCGCGTCTATGATGCCGACAACAAGACGCTGTACCTCGGCACGATGAAGCAGGGCGAATCCTACACCGTGCCCGCCGATGCCAAGGATCCGATGATCAACGTCGGCCGGGCGGACAAGCTGACCGTAACGCTGAACGGTTCAGCGGTGGCCCCGCTCGGCACGGGCGAGCATGCGATCAAGGACGTGAAGGTGAGTGGCGCCGCCATCGCCGCGCGCGCCGCCGGTGCGGCGCAGCCGACATCCGGCGCATCGCCGACGCCCACCGCTACGTCGTCTCCGACACATGATGCCGGGCGGACGAAGACCGCGAAGCGGAGTGCGCCCGCCAAGCCCAAGCTGAGCGAAACGCAGCGTGCGAACCTCGATGCCGCGGCATCGCCGCCACCGCCTGGAAACGCTTCGACGCCTTGAGGGTCTAGGACGTGTAAAGGCTGGCGACAGGCATCGGCTTGTCGCTATAGCGATGGCCTCATCGACACCGGGGGGTGTATCCCATGCGTAGCGTATTCTCGATCGTCCTGCTGGCCGGAACCGCGCTGATGCCGGTGGCGGCGAACGCCCAATCCAATGTCGAGGGCCGTGTCGGCAAGCTCGAGAGCGAGATGCGCGCGGTGCAGCGCAAGGTGTTTCCGGGCGGCGCGGGGCAGACGCTCCAGCCCGAGATCGTCGCCCCCGATCGTCCGCGCGGCGATCTGGCCGGCACGCCCGCCTCGAGCCCGCTGGCCGACGTGACCGCGCGCGTCACCTCGCTCGAACAGCAGATGGCGACGCTGACCGGGCAGAGCGAGCAGAACGGCTACAAGCTCCGGCTGCTCCAGGAACAGTTCGACACCTACCGCCGCGCCACCGATGCCCGGTTGGCGACGCTCGCGGCCGGCGCTTCGCCCGACGCCGGGCCGGCGGGGCTTTCCTCGCCCGACTCGCCCACGCCGCGCGACATGCCCACGCCGCGCTCGGCGAGCCCGCGCGCCACACGGGACGCACCGGCGCGGGACGATGCCGCGCCTTCGGCGATCGACCGGCCCGCGCGCGCCACCGGCGCGGCCTCCCGGCCTACACCCGTTTCCACCACGCCGGCGCGGGCGAAACTGGTCGATGCGGTGGAGCGGCCATCCAGCGGCGACACGCCCGAGGACGAATATCTCTACGGCTATCGTCTCTGGCAGGCCAAACTCTACCCGGAGGCCGAGGCGCAGTTGAAGAAGGTGGTGACGGATTATCCGAAGAACCGCCGCGCGAGCTATGCGCAGAATCTGCTCGGCCGCAGCTATCTCGATGATGGCAAGCCCAGCCTCGCTTCGATGGCCTTTTATGAGAATTACAAGAAGATGCCCGATGGCGAGCGCGCGCCCGAGAGCCTGTTGTATCTCGGCAAGGCGCTGATGACGCTGAAGAAGCCCGCCGATGCGTGCAAGGTCTATGGCGAACTCGACGATGTGTATGGCGCCAAGCTGTCTGCCGCGATGAAGGCGGACATGGTCAAGGGACGCGCCGCCGCCAAGTGCGACTGACCTGAAGGCGAGGCGCGTGAGCACCGATACCGACCGCTTCCTTGCAGATCTGACGCGGGTGTGCGGTGAAATGCCGCCGGGTCTGCTTCTCGCCGTCTCGGGCGGCCCGGACAGCATGGCGATGCTGGCGCTGGCGCACGGTGCCGGCGTGCCGGGCATAACGGTCGCGACGGTCGACCACCGGCTGCGCGACGAGTCGGTCGGGGAGGCGGCGATGGTCGCGGCGCAATGCGCGACGCTGGGGCTGCCTCATGCGACGCTCGTCCCCGATGCCCCGATCGAGGGCGCCAGCCTTCAGGCGCAGGCGCGTGCCGTCCGCTATGCGCTGCTCGCCGCGCAGGCGCGCGCGATCGGCGTGGCGTGCATCGCGACCGCGCATCATGCGGACGATCAGGCCGAGACGTTCCTGATGCGAGCGGCGCGCGGGGCGGGGCTGGCGGGGTTGGCCGGCGTTCGCGCCCGCACGCCGATCGACGGGATCGCCGTCGTCCGCCCGCTACTCGAATGGCGCCGCGCCGAATTGCGCGCGATCGTGCGCCGCGCGGAACTGCCGTTCATCGACGATCCGTCCAACCACGATCTCCGCTACGACCGCACCCGATTCCGCGCGCTGCTCGATGCGAACGAGTGGCTCGATCCGCCACGGCTGGCGCGGTCCGCCGCCGCGCTCGCGGAGGCGGATGCCGACCTGCGGGCCGTGGCCCAATGGTTGTGGTCGACGCGCGCGCAGGGGCGGGAGGACGTCCGGCTTTCGGTCGAGGGCCTGCCGCGCGAACTGCGCCGCCGGCTCGTCCGCCGGGCGATCGGCGAGGTTCGCGCCGCCCATGGCATCCTGCGTCCCGAATGGTCCGATGCCGCCAACATCGAGTCGTTGCTCGACGCGCTGGAACGCGGCAGCCAGGCGACGCAGGCGGGGCTCGTGGCGAGCACGCGCGGCGAGACGTGGCGCTTCCGCGTCGCCCCGCCGCGCCGGGCGCATTGAGTGACGGGCGCGTGCATCTGTTCCATTGCCATTAACCTGCGCGCGCTTATCTTGGGTGCTCGGAAAGGTACTCCATGAACGACAACGACAAGCCCGGCTCGAGCGACAATGGCGGCGGGGGGGGCAATCCCTGGATGAAGAGCCTGCTCATCTGGGTGGGAATCCTGCTCGCGCTGGCGATGTTCGTCACGATGTTCGACGGACGCTCGGCGACAGCTGGCGGCAACACGATCGCCTATTCGGCCTTCCTCGACAAGGTGGACGAGGGAACGGTCAAGGACGTCAACATCTCCAAGGACATCATCACCGGCACGCTTTCGTCGGGCGAGAAGTTTCGCGCCTATCCGATCTACGACGCCGGGCTGGTGCCCAAGCTGCGCGAGAAGAACGTGTCGATCTCGGCCAAGCCCGAGGATGGCCCGTCGATCTGGATGGTGCTGCTCTACCAGTCGCTGCCGTTCCTGCTGTTCCTCGGCATCGCCTTCTTCGTGCTGAAGCAGATGCAGAAGAATTCGGGCTCGGGCGCGATGGGCTTCGGCAAGAGCCGCGCGAAGATGCTGACGCAGAAGGAGGGCAAGGTCACCTTCGACGACGTCGCGGGTATCGACGAGGCGCGCGAGGAACTGGAGGAGATCGTCGAGTTCCTCAAGGACCCGACCAAGTTCGCGCGGCTGGGCGGCAAGATCCCCAAGGGTGCGCTGCTCGTCGGTTCGCCCGGTACGGGCAAGACGCTGCTGGCGCGCGCGATCGCGGGCGAGGCGGGCGTGCCGTTCTTCACCATTTCGGGTTCGGATTTCGTCGAGATGTTCGTCGGCGTCGGCGCGAGCCGCGTTCGCGACATGTTCGAACAAGCCAAGAAGAGCGCACCCTGCATCGTCTTCATCGACGAGATCGACGCGGTCGGCCGGCATCGCGGCGCGGGGCTCGGCAACGGCAATGACGAGCGCGAACAGACGCTCAACCAGTTGCTGGTCGAGATGGACGGGTTCGAGGCGAACGAAGGCATCATCATCATCGCAGCGACCAATCGCCCCGACGTGCTTGATCCCGCTTTGCTCCGCCCGGGCCGCTTCGATCGCCAGGTCGTGGTGCCGCGTCCGGATATCGAGGGCCGGATCAAGATCCTGGAAGTTCATATGAAGAAGACGCCGCTGGCGCCTGACGTCGATGCTCGCGTCATCGCGCGCGGCACCCCCGGCTTTTCGGGCGCGGATCTCGCCAACCTCGTCAACGAGGCGGCGCTGACCGCGGCACGCAAGGGCAAGCGCCTGGTCGCGATGGCCGAGTTCGAAGAGGCCAAGGACAAGGTCATGATGGGCGCGGAACGCCGCTCCATGGTGATGACCGACGACGAGAAGCGGATGACCGCCTATCACGAGGCGGGGCATGCGATCGTCTCGATCCACGAGCCCGCATCGGATCCGATCCACAAGGCCACGATTATCCCGCGCGGCCGTGCGCTCGGCATGGTGATGCGGCTGCCCGAGCGGGATAGCTACAGCTATCACCGCGACAAGATGTACGCCAATCTGGCGGTGTCGATGGGAGGGCGCGTGGCCGAAGAGGTGATCTTTGGTTACGACAAGGTGTCGAGCGGCGCATCGTCCGACATCCAATATGCCACGGGTCTGGCGCGCGACATGGTCACCAAATGGGGCATGTCGGACAAGGTCGGGCCGGTCGAATATGCGCAGCCGGAAGGCGAGTCCTTCCTCGGCTATTCGTCCAGCCAGCCGGTGCGCATGTCGAACCAGACCGCGCAACTGATCGACGACGAGATCAAGACGATTGTCGAAGGCGGCCTCAACCGCGCCAAGCAGTTGCTGAGCGATCATATCGACCAGCTTCATACGGTGGCCGGTGCGTTGCTCGAATTTGAGACGCTGACGGGTGACGAGATCAAGCGCCTCATCGCTGGCGAGGACATCGGCCGTCCCGATCCGGGTGCGACGACGCGTTCGGTGCCGGCGGCCGGCACGTCGATCCCGAAGACCCGCCGTCCGCAGGGGCCCTTCGGCAACCCGGCGCCCGCCGGCGCGTGATGCCGTTCATGGCGGCGACACCTCGGTTTCGGTAATCACCGCCGGAACCGAGGTGGAGTGTTTTCGATGAAGATGATGGGTATCGCGGGGCTTGCGCTCGTTCTGGCTGCCGCGCCCGCGAGCGCGGCGATCACGGTGCAGAACTTCCTGACCCGCGCCGATGCGTTGAAGGCGCAAGGCCCCATGGCGCTGATGGCGCCCGACTTTCCTGTCCTGAAAGGCGAAGCGCAGGCGGCCACCGCGCAGCTCAAGGCGGAGCGCGATGCACGCAAGGCTGCGGGCAAGCCGCCGATCGCCTGCCCGCCGGAAGGTCAGTCGATCGGGATCATGCAGATGCTCGACGGCCTTGCCGCCTTGTCGCCGGCCGAAAAGCGGCTGCCGCTGAAGGACGGCTATGCCAAGGTCCTGGCCAAGACCTATCCCTGCCATTGAGCGGACGGCATGGGTCATGCTAGCCCGGCACGATGGATGTGGACGCCGTTGAACTGATCGCCGCCATGGCCGAGCGCGCGCGCATCGCTGCGGCAGTGCTCGCGACGATGAGCGATTCGGCCAAGGCGCGCGGCCTCGAGGCAGCGGCCGATCGCGTGCGCGTCGCGGCGGCCGATATCCTCGCCGCCAATGCCGAGGATGTGGCGGCGGCGCGGACGGCCGGCGTGTCGGCGGCGCTGTGCGACCGGTTGACGCTCGATCCGGCGCGGATCGCCGCGATGGCGGACGCGATCGCGACGGTCGCGACGCTCGACGATCCCGTGGGTCAGGTGATCGACGCGCGTACGCGGCCCAATGGGCTGATCCTCACGCGCACCCGCGTGCCGATCGGGGTAATCGGGATCATCTATGAAAGCCGGCCCAACGTGACGGCCGATGCGGCGGCCTTGTGCGTTCGTTCGGGCAACGCGGTGATCCTGCGCGGCGGAAGCGAGGCGGTGCGCAGCAACCGCGCGATCCACGCCGCGCTGGTGGAAGGGCTGGCAGCGGCCGGTCTGCCCGTCGACGCGGTGCAGCTCGTGCCGATCACCGATCGCGCGGCGGTGGGCGCGATGCTGGCGGCGGAGGGCGCGATCGACCTGATCGTGCCACGCGGCGGCAAGAGCCTCGTCGCGCGCGTCCAGGCCGAGGCGCGCGTGCCCGTCCTCGCGCATCTCGACGGGATCAATCACGTCTATGTCGATGCCTCGGCCGATCCGGCGATGGCGGCGGCGATCGTGGTCGACGCCAAGATGCGGCGCACCGGCGTCTGCGGCGCGATGGAGACGCTGCTGATCGATCGCGCCTATCCGCATGCGTCGGCGTTGATCGCGGCGTTGTCGGCGGCGAGGTGCGAGGTGCGCGGGGACGCCGCGGTGTGCGCCATGGCCGATGTGGCGGCGGCGCAAGCGGCGGATTGGGACACCGAATATCTCGACGCGATCGCGTCGGTGGCGATCACCGACGGGGTCGAGGGGGCGATGGCGCATATCGCACGCCACGGCTCGCATCATACCGATGCGATCGTGGCGGAGGATGCTGCGGTGGCCGAGCGGTTCCTGGGGGGTGTCGATAGCGCGATCGTGTTGTGGAACGCCTCGACGCAATTCGCCGATGGCGGGGAGTTCGGGTTGGGGGCGGAAATCGGGATTGCGACCGGGCGCCTTCATGCGCGGGGCCCCGTCGCGCTCGAAGGCCTGACGACGTACAAATGGATCGGCCGGGGCAGCGGTCAGGTGCGCGGCTGACGCGCGCCGCCCTGTGCCGTACCATGGATCATCGGATTGCGCGTGACGCGCGTCGGGCTTCTCGGGGGATCGTTCAATCCCGCGCATGCCGGGCATCGCCGGATCACGCTGGCCGCGATCCGCGCGCTCGCGCTGGACGAGGCGTGGTGGCTGGTATCGCCCGGCAACCCCTTGAAGCCCGAACAGGGCATGGCGCCGCTGGCCGCACGGCTTGCGTCCGCCCGCCGGATGGCGCGGCGGGCGCCGATCCGGCCGAGCACGATCGAGGCGCGGCTCGGCACGCGCTACACGATCGATACAATGCGCGCGCTCAAACGTCGTTACCCCAGGACGCACTTCATCTGGGTGATGGGGAGCGACAATCTGGCGCAATTCCATCGCTGGAAGGGGTGGCGCGCCATCGCCCGCGAGGTTCCGATTGCGGTGATTGCGCGGCCGGGTTATGAAGGCCGCGCCTCCGCCTCACCAGCGGCGGGCTGGCTGCGGCGTTTCCGGCGACCCGCAGGCCAGGCGAACCGGTGGACGACGTGGGAGTTGCCAGCCTTCGTGCTGTTGCGTTTCCGTCCCGACCCCATGTCCGCTACGCAGGTTCGGGCCGGAAATCCTGCCTGGTTCCGGCAATTTCTGCCCGACGCACCACCCTAGGAGATCTCTTGGCCACTTCCCCCAATGCCCCCCGCGCGACCGACCCGGCCGAGGTGGAGGCGCTTCACCGCCTCGTGCTCGAAAGCCTCGACGACGATCAGGCGGTGGATGTGATCTCGATCCCGCTCGCGGGCAAATCGAGCATCGCCGATCACATGGTGATCGCGAGCGGTCGCTCGACGCGTCAGGTGGCGTCGATGGCGGGCAAGCTCGCCGAGAAGATCAAGGGCGAACTGCACCGCCAGACGCGGATCGAGGGCCTGCCCACCGCGGATTGGGTGTTGATCGACGCAGGGGACGTGATCGTTCACCTGTTCCGCCCCGAGGTGCGCTCCTTCTACAATCTGGAGCGGATGTGGGCGTTCGGCGATGCGCCGCCCGCGCCGGCGGCCATCTCGCAAGCCTGACGCGCAGCCGGCGATGCTGTTGCACATCGTCGCCCGCGGCCGGATCGCGCGATCGCCCGAAGGCGAACTGGTCGCCCGCTACATGAAGCGGATCGCGTGGCCGACGAAGCTGACCGAACTGCCCGACGCCGGCGGCAAGGTGCCGGCGGTCGAGCCGCAGACCAGGCGCGTGCTGCTCGACGAGACCGGCGAGACGCTGTCCTCGACCGCACTGGCGCGCCTGATCGGGCGCTGGCGGGACGACGGCGTCCGCGAAGCGCGGTTCGAGCTAGGGCCGGCGGACGGCTTCGACGATGCCGCGCGCGGTGAAGCCGATCTGCTGCTGTCGTTCGGCCGCGCGACCTGGCCGCATCTGCTGGCGCGCGCGATGCTGGCGGAACAGCTTTTCCGCAGCGTCAGCATCCTCGCCAACCATCCCTATCACCGCGAGGGGTGATGGACGCGGCCATCAGCGACCGGAAAGGTCGTTCCGCCGATCGTCCGGAGCTCGGCAGCGGCGGACGGGGGCGGCTCCGCACCGCGATCGCGGCCATCGGCGCGGCGGCGGCGCTCGTGTCGGCCATGCCGATCATCGCACAATCGCCACTCGTCCAGGAACAGCGGCGCCTCGCCATCGCCCGCCGCGACGGAGCTGCCGCAGCGGCGCGGGCGGCAGTGCTTGAACGCCAGGCGGCCGGCGAGCGCGACGCGGCGCGCAAGGCGCGCGCCGACGAAGAGGCGCTGGCGGCCCGGGTCGACGCCGCCCAGGCTGATCTCGCCACGGCGAGCGCGCGCGTGGCGGTGACGGACCGTCTGCTCGCGGATCAGCGCGCGCGGCTGGGCGCAGCGCAGGTGCCGATCGCCCGGTTGCTCGCCGCGCTCGAATCGCTCGCCTCCCGGCCGATGATCGCCGCGGTCGCGCAGCCCGGATCGGTGGACGACCTCGTCCATGTCCGTGCCGTGCTCGGCAGCGCCGTGCCGGCCGTCAGGGTAAAGACGCAAGGGGTGCGGACCGAGTTGGCCGAGACGCGGCGCCTGCAGGCCAACGCCGCGCTGGCGGCGCAGGCGCTACGCGATGGCCATGGCCGCCTGGAGCGCGAACGCGCCGCGCTGGCGTCGCTCGAGGCGCGGCATCGCGGCCGGGCACAGGCGTTGGGCCGAAGCGCGATCGGGGAATCGGACCGCGCATTGGCACTGGGCGAACAGGCCCGCGATCTGGTCGATCGGCTCGAGGAGGAGGGCAGCGCCCAGGCGGCCATCGCCACGCTGGAGACGCTGCCGGGACCATTGCCGCGGCCCGTCGCGCGGGGCGTCGTGCCGCCGCCGCGGCCCGCGGGCGCGTACCGGCTGCCGGTGACGGGGCGGCTGCTGACGGGGTTCGACGAGATCGCCGACGCCGGCTATCGCGCGCGTGGGCTCAGCTTTTCGGTCGCGGCTGGCGCGCCGGTCGTCGCGCCGGCAGCGGGGCGGGTGCGTTACGCGCGCGTGTTCCGCGGCTATGGGACGATCCTGATCCTCGATCATGGCGATGGCTGGACCAGTTTGCTGACCGGCCTGTCGCAAGCGAGCGTCGCGCCCGGTGCCATCGTCCGCGCCGGCCAGATCGTCGGCCATGCCGGCACGGGCCCAGATCCGCAGGTGGGCGTCGAGCTGCGCCGCCGCGGCCGGCCGATGGATATCGCCGCGCTGATTGGCTGATCTGCTCATCGCCCGTTCACCCCGAGGCTGCTTTGATCGCACCGACCAAAGCGGCTAGGGAGGGCGAACGCCATCCCGCCTGTCCAGGACTCCCTTGTGCCAAGACCGAAGTCGATGCCCCGTCCCCTGCTTGCCGCCACCGCGATCGTCGGCGCGCTCGCCCTCGTTCCGCTCGCCACCGCGGCGATGGCCGCTTCCGATACCGACACCTATCGCGAGTTCGATCAGTTCATCGACGTCTTCAACCGGGTGAAGGCGAACTATGTCGACAAGGTGGACGACAAGACGCTCATCAAGGGCGCGATCCAGGGCATGCTCGCGAGCCTCGATCCGCATTCGAGCTATGCCGACGCGCTCGATTACCAGAACCTCCAGATCATGACCGAGGGCAATTATGGCGGCCTCGGCCTCACCGTCACCATGGAAGACGGTGCGGTGAAGGTGATAGCGCCGCAGGAGGGAACGCCGGCCGCGCGAGCCGGCGTGAAGTCGGGCGACTATATCACGCATATCGACGGCAAGCTGATCTATGGCCAGTCGCTCGACGAGGCGATCGCGCTGATGCGCGGCAAGGCGGGCACCAAGATCACGCTGGGCCTCGTCCGCCCCGGTCGCGACAAGCCGCTCGACCTGACGATGACTCGCGAGGTGATCGTACAGAAGCCGGTGAAATGGGAGGTGCGCGGCGATGTCGGCTATATCGACATCAACACCTTCTCCGAACAGACCGGCGCCGACACCCGCGCCGCGATCATGGCGATCGACAAGTCGCTCGGGCATCGGCCGCTTGGTTACGTGCTCGATCTGCGCGAGAATGGCGGCGGCTTGCTGAGCCAGGCGATCGAGGTGAGCGACGCGTTCCTGGATCATGGCGAGATCGTCTCGCAGCGTGGCCGCGAGAAGACGGATATCGAGCGTTACTATGCGCATCCCGGTGACGATGCGCATGGCTTGCCCGTCGTGGTGCTGACCGATTCGGGCACCGCGTCCGCGTCCGAGATCGTGGCCGGCGCGCTGCAGGACCAGCACCGGGCGCTCGTGATGGGCGAACGCAGCTTCGGCAAGGGATCGGTGCAGACCTTGCTGCCGCTCGGCCCCGAGACCGTCCTGCGGCTGACCACGGCGCGCTATTACACGCCGTCGGGCCGCAGCGTGCAAGAAGGCGGGATCGAACCCGACATCGCGGTGCCGCAGATCAGCGATCCCGACTTCAAGACCAAGCCGGTGTTCCGCGAGGCCGATCTGCGCCGGCATCTCATCAACGAGATGAAGCCGGACAATGCGGTGCTGGAGGAGGACGCGAAGACCGATCCGCGCTTCTCGCAGACCGCCGATCAGTTGAAGAAGGCGGGCATCGTCGATTTCCAGCTCTATTATGCGCTGAAGACGGTCGCGCGGCTCGGCGGCGCGGCGCAGGTCGCGGCCGCGACCAAGCCGCCGGTCGCCTCGCCCGTGGTGCCCAAGTGACCGCCAATGAGCGGACGGCGCGCGGCCTCGCGCTGCTGCTCCCGGCCGCGTTGCTCGCGGGCGCCTGGGGCGGCCAGCTCTTCGGCGGGCTGATCCCGTGCGAGATGTGCCATTGGCAGCGCTGGCCGCATTATGCCGCGCTCGTCGTGGCGCTGCTGGCGCTGGCTGCCCCCTGGCCGCGGCCGGGCCGTTTCCTGGTGCTCGCTGCTGCCGTGTTGATCGCGATCAGCGGCGTGATCGGCGTCTATCAGGCGGGCGGCGAATATCATTGGTGGACGCTGCACACCGCCTGTACCGCGACCGCGCCGATCGTCGGCGCCACTGCGGCCGAGCGGTTGGCGTCGCTGATGGCCGCGCCGGTGATCCGCTGCGACGTGCCGCAATGGACGCTCTTCGGCATCTCGCTGGCGGGGTTCAACGCTATCCTGTCGCTGGGTGGGGCTGCGGTAATCGCGTCGCTCTTGAGGAAACCACGATGAACCGCTGGCGCCCCGGCGACCGGCGCGAGCCGACCGATGCGATGATCCGCGTCGATCAGGCGGGCGAATATGGTGCGACGCGCATCTATGCGGGGCAGCTCGCGGTGTTGGGCGACCGGCATCCCGCGGCGCGTGCGATCCATCATATGGCGGGTCAGGAGGAGCGCCACCGCGCGTTCTTCGATTCGATGATCGTGCGGCGCGGCGTTCGGCCCACCTTGCTCCAGCCATTCTGGACGGTGGCGGGCTTCGCGCTCGGCGCGGTCACTGCGGCCTTCGGTCCCGATGCCGCTATGGCCTGCACCGCGGCGGTGGAAACCGAGATCGACAAACATTACGAGGAACAGATCGTCGCGCTGGGCGACAGCGATCCCGAACTTTCCGCGGCCATCGCCGATTTCCAGGCCGAGGAGGTGGAGCACCGCGAGCATGCGCTGGCCGCGGGCGCGGAGAACACGCCGGGCTATCCCGTGCTCAGCGCGCTGATCCGGCTCGGCTGCAAGGTCGCGATCGGAGCGGCCAAGCGAGTGTGATGGAGTGAACATGCGGAACCTGATCCTGATGGGGCTGGCGATGGTCGCCACGCCCGGCCTCGCGCAGCAGGTCGCCTTGCCGGGCGCCGCCAGACCCAAGCCGGTGATGCCGCCGGCCGAGATGGCGAAGGGAGCGCCGGTCAACGGCGTGCTCGTCCTCTATGGCAACCAGCGCTGCCCGACGAATACCGATGGTGACGAAGTCGTTGTGTGCGAGCGGCGCAGCGCGTCGGAACAGTTCCGCGTTCCCAAGGAGTTGCGCAATTTCCAGGTGACGCCCGAAAATGCCGCCTGGGCGGCCAAGGCACAGGCTACGCTGGACGTCGGCACCGGCGTGAACGGCGTCGGCAGTTGCTCGGCGGTGGGTGCGGGCGGCCAGTCGGGCTGCTTCGCCGTGCAGGGCCGCGCGACCCGCGCGCAGAACGCGGAACGTAAGGCGGCGCAGACCGAGGGGCAGTAGGGCTACCGGTGCTTGCGGTGGCCGGCCGAGCCGACTAGCCTTGCGCCCGACGTGACTGGCGAAGCGTGGAGCACCACGGGGGAGCGTCGCACGACCATGCCGCTCGCCTGGGTACCCGCTATGCCAAGGAGACCCGCATGCCCCAGCCATCGCCGATCCGCGTCGCGTTCCTCCTGTTTCCGAACGTCACCCAACTCGATCTGACCGGCCCCGCGCAGATGCTGGCGGGGCTAGGTGATGCGACGATCGATCTCGTTGCGGGGAGTCGCGCGCCAGTGGCCACCGATGCCGGCTTCGCACTGCTGCCGACCGCGAGCTTCGCGGAGGCGGCGATGCCCGACATTCTCTGCATTCCGGGCGGCATGGGCATCACCGACGCGATAGAGGATGGCGAGACGATGGCATGGGTGGCGCGGGCCGCCAATCACGCCACCTGGATCACCAGCGTGTGCACCGGGTCGCTGCTGCTCGGGGCGGCGGGATTGCTGCGCGGCTACCGCGCGACATGCCACTGGGCGCAGCATCATCACCTCGCCGCGTTCGGCGCGATCCCGGTGCACGCGCGCGTGGTGTTCGATCGCGATCGGGTGACGGGGGGCGGTGTGACAGCGGGGATCGATTTTGGCCTCGCGCTGGTCGCGGCGATCCGCGGCGAGGCGCATGCGCGTCTGCTTCAGCTAAGGCTAGAATATGATCCGGCGCCGCCGTTCGACTCGGGGTCTCCCGAACGCGCGGGTAGCGAGGCCGTCGCGCGGTTCAGGGCCATGGCGGCGCGCGCCGCGCCCGATCGCGACGCCCGGCTTCGTGCGGCGGCGGTGCGCGCCATGAGCGAGGGGGGGCGCGCATGACCCGCGCCCGCATGCGGGTGGCGCTGTTCCTGTTCGTCTGGGCATCGTGCTGCTGGTTCGGATCCTGGGAGTTCAATCCCAACAACGCGACTCGGCTGTTCGCCAGCGTCGGGCTGGTCGAGCGCGGATCGGCGGCGATCGACCGGATGGCGGCGACGACGATCGACAAGTCGCGCTTCGGCGCGCATTTCTATCTCGACAAGGCGCCGGGCATGACGCTGATGGCGCTCCCCGCGGTGGCGCTGGCGGATGCGCTTACGCAGGATCGCGAGGCGGCACACCCGGCGGACGTCAACGATCACGGGCTGGCGCGCTACTACCGATTGCGGCTGCGGCTGGCAGTGGCGACCGGGCCGGCGCTCCTCACCGCGCTTGCCGCGGTGTTGCTGTACGAGATCGGCATCGCGATTACGGGTAGCGCGGCGGCGGGGCTGTTCGCGGCGATCGGCTATGCGCTCGGCGCGCCGATCTGGGGGTGGTCGACGACGGTGTTCGGCCATTCCTCCGTCGCGGCGCTCTATGTGGTGGCGCTGTGGGCTGGTTGGCAGGGACCACGCCTTCGCCATGGCTTCTGCGCGGGGCTGGCGCTTGGCTGGGCCGTGGGCATCGAATATCAGGCGGTGCTGGCGGGTGCCGCGATCGGGATCTGGATCGTGTGGCGCGCCTGGCACCGGCCGGCGCACTGGCGCCTCTATGCCGCCATGCTGCTTGGCGGGCTGATCGCGGCGGTGCCGATCGCGGCGTATAACGGGGTCGCCTTCGGCACGGTGTTCCGGATCGGCTATTCGGGCGTGGTCGGTTACGAGGGCATGCGTCACGGGCTATTCGGGCTGGGCGTGCCGCGGCCGGTGCTGCTGTGGGAGATCACCTTCGGCGTGCACAAGGGGCTGTTCTGGATCGCCCCCGCGCTGCTGATGGCGCTGCGGGGCCTTGCGATGCTGGAGCGCCGCACCGCGACGCAAGGGCTGGCGCGCACGGCGGCGGCGGTCGTCGCGATCGTGCTGCTGGTGAACGCGGCCTATTACTACTGGGATGGCGGCAACGCGACGGGGCCGCGCCACGCAATGCCGCTGATCGGCGCGCTGGCGATCGGGCTCGCGCCGTTCTGGGCGGCGCTGCGGAGCAGGGGCGCGCGGATCGCCGCGCTGGCGGTGATGGCGCTGTCGATCGCGCTCAACGCGGTGATCGCGGCAGCGGAGATCCTGAGCCCGCCGCAATTCACCTTCCCGATCTGGAGCGCAGTGATCCGCGACCGTTTCCTGCAGGGCGACATGCGCACCTGGCCGAGCGAATGGCTCGGCGGGTCGCCGTGGACCGGGTTCGCGCTCTACGTCGCGCTTGCCGTGCCCGCGCTCCTGCTGCTCGCGCGCGCGGCATGCCGGGCAGACCGGCTCAGCGCCTGAGCCCGCGTAGCCGGTGCCACACATAGAAGGTGACGAGTGCCACCAGCACGACCCCGATGGCGAGATCGGCGCGGTGGAACGCGGCCTTGACGCGCGGATCGCTGTGCCAGCGATCGCCCAGCGTCATGCCCAGCCATGCCAGGCCGAAGCACCACGGCCATGATCCGACAAAGGTGTAGAGGTGGAACGGCACCAGCCGCATCCGCGCGACGCCCGCGGGAAAGGCGATGAACGAGCGGATCACCGGCAGCAGCCGGCCGATCAGCACCGCCGCGCCGCCGAATCGCGCGAAGAACCGGTCCGCGGCGTCGAGTTCGCCGGGGCCGATCAGCAGATACCGGCCCCAGCGCTCGGCTGCCGGCCGGCCGCCGCGCTTGCCGATCTCATAGCCGACGATCGATCCCAGATTGCATCCGATCGCGCCCGCCGTCGCCGCCAGATACAGGTCGAACCGGCCGGTCGAGACGAGATAGCCCGCCGCCGGCATGATGAGTTCGGAGGGGAGGGGGATGCATGCGCTCTCGATCGCCATCAGCAGCGCCACGCCAAGATAGCCGCCGCTGGCGATCACGCCGAAGAGGATGGCGGCGAGCGCGCCGAGGATGGTTTCGATCATGGCGACCGCGCTTGCGCGAGCCCGGGGAAGCCGTCAACCGGAACCCCGGCCGCCATGCGGCGGTTGACACGCGCATGACCGACCTCACGCTCAACGACGGCCGCACCATGCCCCAGCTTGGCATGGGCGTGTACAAGATCCCCCAGCCGCAGACCGCGGCGATCGTCCGCAAGGGGATCGATATCGGCTTCCGCCTCGTCGACACCGCCGCCTTCTACGGCAACGAGCGTGGCGTGGGCGAAGGCGTGCACGGCACGGACACTTTCGTGACGACCAAGCTGTGGAACGATCGCCATGGCGACGCCGCCGTCGCGCTCGACGAGAGTCTGGCGCTGATGGGACGCGACAGCATCGACCTGTATCTGATCCACTGGCCGATCCCGCGCGAGGACCGTTATGTCGAGGCGTGGCGGGCGCTGATCGCGGCGCGCGACGCGGGCAAGACGCGCTCGATCGGGGTGTGCAACTTCCTGCCCGAGCATCTCGACCGGATCATCGACGCCACCGGCGTGACGCCCGCGGTCAACCAGATCGAACTCCACCCGAGCTTCCAGCAGCGCGATGTGCAGGCCTATGATGCCGATCACGGCATCGTGACGCAAAGCTGGAGCCCGCTTGGCCAGGGCGCGACGCTGAAGGACGACCGTATCGTCGTGATCGCCGACCGCCACCACCGCTCGCCCGCGCAGGTCATCATCGCCTGGCACCTCGCCAAGGGGCTGTCGGTGATCCCCAAAGCGGGCGACGCCGATCACCTGACCGACAATTTCGCCGCCGCCGACCTGACGCTGGATGCCGACGACGTTGCGGCGATCGATGCGATGGACTCTCCCGATGGCCGGATCGGGCCGGATCCTCGCGAGCTTTGAGGAGGGCGGCTTTCCCGATCGTTTTGGAGAGTGCGCGATAGCGGCGGCGTAACCGTTTGCGCGCTAAGACGCTAAGAAGCATTTCGCACGGAGGCGCGGAGTCGGAGCGTTCGACCGCAGACGCCGTCATTATCATGATCCGCCGATCGAGCGCTGCGCCCTGCCACTATAACTCCGCGCCTCCGCGCGACCGTCCTTGCTCTCGTCTTCGCGTCTTCGCGTGAAGCAGCCACTCCTTGGGGGCGCATGACTGCGCTAACCCCGGATCACGCCTCCACCCGCGCCGCTGCCGTTCGCAGGTCCTCGACGAAGCGGGCATATTCCGCCTCGGCTGCGGCCTTGTCGGGCAGGCGGAGGAGGTAGCTCGGGTGAACGGTGATCCACGCTTCCCCGCCGCCGCCGGGCAGTTCGAGTGCGCGGCCCCGTTCGCGGCCGATCGTCATCACCCGGCCGAAGAGCGAACGCGCCGCGGTCGCGCCCAATGCCACCGTCACCTTGGGCCTGACGATCGCCTGTTCCTGTTCGATCCACCAGCGGCAGGCGTCGATCTCGGGTCCGCCGGGCTTGGCGTGGATGCGGCGCTTGCCGCGCTGTTCGAACTTGAAATGCTTCACCGCGTTGGTGACGTAGACGCGCGACCGGTCGACGCCTGCCTCGGCCATGGCGCGATCGAACATCTGCCCGGCGGGGCCGACGAACGGGTGGCCGGCCAGATCCTCCTGGTCGCCCGGCTGTTCGCCGACGAACATCATCGCGGCATCGACCGGCCCTTCGCCGAACACCGTCTGCGTGGCGGGGGCGTGGAGCGGGCAGCGCGTGCATGCCGCGGCTTCGTCGCGCAATGCCGCCCAGGCCGCCTGCGCATTGCCGCCCATCGCCGTGCGCGCCGTCTCGATCATGCCGCTCTCCCGCGCCTGTGCGCCCGCGATCAGCGCGGGGACGAGCGCGGTCTCGGGCATGTTCTTCCAATATTTCCGCGGCATCTCCTTCAGCATCGCGCCGATCTTGACGCGCGCCGGGTTGAAGATGCTGGCATAATAGGTCTTCCACACCTCTTCGGTGGGATCGCCGTCGGGCGCGTCGGCCTTTTCCGCGCCGGGGCCCTGCGCCAGCGTCGCGCCGTCCCAGTGGAGCGAGATGGCGGGCGTCAGGATCGACCAGCGCATGCTCGCGAACCGGTTGACGAAGAAGGCCGCATTGGCGCGGACGATGTGGTTGTCGGGCTCGAACCAGGCGACGAAGCGCGGCGTGCCGTCCTCGTCCGCCACTTCGCGGAAGCGCAGAAAGGCGCGCATCTTGTGGATGTCGCGGCGCACGTCCTTGGCCATGGTCTCCAGCCGGCGGACGAGCGGGTCGGCGCGGTCCTCGACGACTTTGGGTTCGCGGCGCAGGCGTGCGAGCAGCGTGTAGAGCAGCGCAAAGCGTTCGGGATCGCGCGCCAGGATGGCGCTGCGCGCCAGATCGAGAAAGGCGCGGGGGACCGACAAGGCGGGGGCGTCGGGTGCCGAAGGGGCGGGTACGGGAGCGGCGGAGGCTGGGGCGGCGGCGAACAGATCGCCGGGCGCGTCGCCCACCTGCCACACGACGTCCTCGGGCGGCACGCCCTGCGTCATCAGCCCGCGCGCCGCATCGCGCCAACCGTCGAAGTCATCGGGTTCGGACAAGGTTACGACGCGCATCCTGGCCCTACTCCGCCGACACGGGGTTGTTCCGGCGCGTCAAGCCGCGAACAGCTCCATCTGCCGGGGCTTGGGCATCACGACCGGGCGCAGTTCGGCGGCGTCGGACAGGGCGATCGGGCGCCAATCCTCCGCGATCAGAAACGGGCGGACCTTGGCGACCGAGACGGTGAGCCGCGCCACGTCGTCCAGGCGCAATCGCCGCCAGCGGCGCGTGCGCAAGATCGCGTTCACCGCCTTCACCCCCAGGCCGGGTACGCGCAGCAGCATCTCGCGAGGCGCGCGGTTCACGTCCACGGGAAAGCTGGCGCGAAACTTCAGCGCCCAGGCCAGTTTCGGATCGATGTCGAGCGGCAGCATGCCCGTCGCATCGTCCGCCGCGGCGACCACTTCGGCGGGCGTATAATTGTAGAAGCGCATCAGCCAGTCGGACTGATACAGCCGGTGCTCGCGCATCAGCGGCGGTCGCTGAAGCGGCAGCACCGCGCTCGCATCCGGGATCGGGCTGAACGCCGAATAATAGACGCGTCGCAAGCCGAACCGGTCGTACAGGGTCGACGCCTTGGTGACGATATCGCCATCGGTCGCGGCGTCCGCGCCGACGATCATCTGCGTCGACTGACCGGCGGGCGCGAAGCGCGGGGCCGACTTGTACTTGGCGCGCGCGTCCTTGCCGTCGACGATCGACGCCTTCACCTCGCGCATCGCGGTTTCGATGCGGGCGCCGTCCTTCTCGGGGGCCAGCCGCTTCAGGCCGCTGGCGGTCGGCAGCTCGACGTTGATCGAGACGCGATCGGCGAACAGCCCAGCGCGGTGGACGAGTTCGGGATCGGCATCGGGAATCGTCTTCAAGTGGATATAGCCGCGGAAAAGATGATCCTCGCGCAGCGAGCGCGCGACCTCGACCATCTGCTCCATGGTGTAATTGGATGAGCCGATGATCCCGGACGAAAGGAACAGCCCCTCGATATAATTGCGCTTGTAGAAGGCGATGGTGAGATCGACCACCTCCTTGGCGGTGAAGCGCGCGCGGCGGACGTTCGAGCTCTTGCGGTTGATGCAATAATGGCAATCGAAGATGCAGCTGTTCGTCAGCAGGATCTTGAGCAGGCTGATGCAGCGGCCATCGGGCGCATAGGCGTGGCAGATGCCCATGCCCTCGGTGGAGCCCAGCCCCTTGCCGTCGCGGCTGTTGCGCTTGGCGGTGCCCGACGATGCGCAGGACGCGTCATACTTCGCGGCGTCCGCCAGGATCGCCAGCTTCTGCCGGGTGTCGAGTTGGGCCATGCGTTCGATATACGTTCCGCACCCTGCGCCGTCGAGTGATCGAGGTTTACGAAGACGCAGAGAAAGCTGACGAACTCGACATTCAGCCGACGCACCGCTGCAACATCCGCGGTGTAGAAGATGGGGCAGGGGATCGACGAGAAGGACGTTCCGCCATGACTCACGAAACCGCGCACTGGCTCCGCCGCTCCGAACAGGAGGCGATCCGCGCAATTCAGGCGAGCGAAGCGAAGGTCGCCGCCATTCATCACCAATTGTGCCTGTTGTGTGTCGGCCAGGCGCTGAACGCGATGCCGGCCTGGCAGCGGCCGGCGTAAAGCGCCTGGAGAGGGGATGGCGTCCGTTCGACCTGGCCGCCCAATCCGTTCGTGCTGAGCTTGTCGAAGCACGCTCTCCGCTGGCGAACGTTCGCATTCAGCGCAAGTCCTTCGACAGGCCCAGGGCGAACGGAGCAGGATAACATCGCCAGATTTTAATGCGCCATGCCCTCGGCGGCGCGTAGGTCGACCGAGACCAGCCGGCTGACTCCGCGTTCGACCATGGTCACGCCGAACAGGCGGTGCATGCGGCTCATCGTCACCGCGTTGTGCGTGACGACCAGATAGCGAGTCGCGGTGTCGCGGCTCATCCGGTCGAGCAGGTCGCAAAAGCGTTCGATATTCGCATCGTCGAGCGGCGCATCCACCTCGTCCAGCACGCAGATCGGCGCGGGGTTGGTGAGGAACAGCGCGAAGATCAGCGCGACCGCGGTCAGCGCCTGTTCGCCGCCCGACAGCAACGTGAGGGATTGCAGCCGCTTGCCCGGCGGCTGCGCCATGATCTCGAGACCCGCCTCGAGCGGATCGTCCGAATCGATCATCGCCAGGTGCGCCGCACCGCCGTCGAACAGCGTGGCGAACAGCGTGCGAAAATGCGCATCGACCGCCTCGAACGCCGCACGCAGCCGCTGGCGGCCCTCGCGATTGAGCGTGCCGATCGATCCGCGCAGGCGGTGCACGGCCTCTGCCAGCTCGTCGCGGTCGGCCGCATTGCCGCCGCTTGCCGCCTCCAATTCGGCGAGTTCGCGCGCGGCCACCAGATTGACCGGCCCGATCCGCTCACGCTCCGCCGCCATCCGTTCGTGCGCGGCGGATTCCTCGGCAGGGCTGCGGACCTCGGCGGCCAGGAACCCGGTGCGTTCGGGCAGCACGGGCGCGGGGCATTCGAACCGTTCGCCCGAGACCCGGCCCAGTTCGATCCGGCGCAATTCGGCATGTTCGGCGCGGATGACGGCGCCCGCGCGCTCCTCGCGCGCCAGCGACAGCGCCTCGGCGGCGGCGCGGTGCGCGGCCTCGTCGCCGCGCAGCACGGTTTCGGCGGCGGCTTCGGCGGCGGCGCGCGTGTCGGCCTCCAGGCGAGCCTCGCCCGAGTCGCGTTCGGCGGCGGCGATCGCGGCGGTGAGCGCGGTGGTGCGTTCGGCGAGCGCGTCCGTTTCGCCCGCCAGCTCCGCCTCGCGCTGCCCCATGTCGCCGATACGGCCGGCGGCATCGCCGGCGCGCGCGCGCCAGGTGCCGAGCTCCGCCTCGACCGCGGCGCGGCGTTCGCGGCTGGCGGCCAGGGTGCGGTCGTGGGCGAGACGTGCGGCACGTGCGGTGGCGACCGCGGCGCGGGCATCCTCGGCCTGGTGCTGGAGCGTCGCGAGCGTCGCGGCCAGCGCGCGGCCGTCGGGAAGCGCGGCGGCATCGGTTTCGGCGCGCGCCAGTTCGTCCGCTGCGGTGTTGCGTTCGGCGATCAGCCGGGTGCGGCGCGCCTCGCCGTCGCTGCGCTGCGCCTCCACGCGTTCCAGCGCGGCGGCGGCGCGATCCTCGCGGCGTTGCGCGTCGCGGGCCTCGCCCTCGCTTGTGCGCAGCAGCGTGCGCGCGCCCTGCGCGGCGGTGGCGGCGCGGGCGATCCGTTCGTCGAGCGTGGCGCGCGCGGCTTCGGCGCGGTCGACCGCGGCCTGCGCGGCAGGTCGCTCCGCCTCGATCGCGGCGAGGCGGTTCGCGCGTTCCAGCCGCTCGGCCGCGGCCGCCCCGCCGCCATCGGCGGTATAGCCGTCCCATCGGCGCAACCGGCCCTCGCGCGTGACCAGCCGCTGGCCGACCGCCAGCTCCTGACCCGAATCGACCTCGACCAGCAGGATCTGCGACAGCCGGCGGTCGAGCGCGGGCGGCGCGGTGATCCGCTCGGCGAGCGGCAGCGTGCCCGGAGGCGGCGGCGGATCGTGCGGCGCGATCGGCGAGCCGGTCCAGGCGTCGGGCGGCGATTGCAGCTCGTCGCCCAGCGCCGCGGCGAGCGCGCGTTCGAAGCCCGGCACGACGCTGATCGAATCGAGCAAACGCCCGTCGCCGCGCGCGTTCGCCTGGGTGAGCGCCGCGATCTCGCCGTCGAGCCCGGCGAGCGCGGCGATGGCGGTGGCGCGCGCGGCTTCGGCCGGGCCGCGGGCCTCGCGCGCTTCGGTGCCGCTCGCCTCGGCCCAGGCGAGCGCATCGGCCGCCTTGGTCGCCGCGCGCAGCGCCCCCTCGCGCGCGGCCGCTGCCGCGTCGCGTTCCGCCAGCAGCCCGGTCGGGTCGGGAAGCGCGGCGAGCGCGCCCAGCGCCTGCGCCGCGTC
>NZ_JAKNQJ010000014.1 GCF_022662335.1 Sphingomonas sp. CROZ-RG-20F-R02-07
GGAAGCGGCGAGCCGGAGAGCCGACGATGCGGGGAAGCGTAGAACCTCGGATACGGAAAGCCGCCGAAGCAGACTTCCAGACCCGGCCTATCCGACGCTGGCGAGAAGCTTGGCGGCCTTGCCCTCCAGCTCCAGCCGCGCATCCTGGTGCGGCTTGTCGCGGGCGAGCGCGGTGATCCCCTGAACGAAGTCGAAGATCGATTCCGGCGGCCGGCCCTCCTCCTCCAGCACGGTGGCGATGATCTTCTCGGTCTCGGGACGCGAGAAGCCACGCTTGCGCAGGAACGTCTCGCGATCCTCGTCCTTGCGCGCGACGATCGCCTCGCGCGCTGCGCGGATGCCGGCCATGAACGGCGCCGGCGACGATGTGGCGAACCGCTCCAGCGCGGGTGCCGCCTGATGCGCGAAGCGGTGGCCGGCAAACTTCGAATGCCGGATGCTGATCTCCTCGAAGCCTTCCGCACCCCAGATGTTGCGGTTCATGCAGACCGCACGGAGATAGAAGCTGGCCATGCCGAGCGTCTTCGAGCCAACCTCGCTGTTCCAGCAGTAGAAGCCGCGGAAGTAGAGATCGGGTTCGCCGTTCGGCAGGCGGCCGGCCTCGATCGGGTGCGCATCGTCGACGAGGAACAGGAAGACGTCGCGGTCCGAGGCGTAGAGCGTCGTGGTGTCCTTGGTCACTTCGACGAAGGGGTTGTGGGTCATGGTCGACCAGTCGAGCAGGCCCGGCACCTTCCAGCGCGTGTCGCCGGTGCCGTCGCCGGCGATGCGCATCACCGCCTCGACCAACTCGTGATCCCAAATGCGGCCGTAATCCGGGCCAGTGACGGCACGGAGCTCGATGCGGCCATCGTCCGCTTCCAGCGTCTTCACCAACTCAGCGCGGTGCGAGAGCAACCCGTGCTGCAGGTTGATGCCGGCGAGCGGCGCCGGGAGCTGGCGCATGTAGCTGGCAGGCGCGCCGACGAGACTGCACAGCTGGCCGTAGGACCAGTGGGTCGGCGCCACGGGCGTGTCCTGGCCCGGTACGATCAGGGCAAGGCGCTCGGCATCGTCGCGGCTCGCCTCGACGCGAAGCGCCTTGGTCTCGACGGTACGTGCGGTCGCCCGCTCGGCCCGGGCTCGCACCGCGGCGTGCAGCGCGCCGAGAGACAGGTAGCGCTCGTCGTCGGGGCGGCTGAACCACTCGGACGAGACGCGGCCGATCCGCTCGCCGCGGCTGATGTCAACTTTGTAGGCGCCGGTGGACGGCAAAGCCGGGCGAGCCGAATCGGTGCGGCGGGAAGGAAAGGTCTGAAGCATGGGAGGTCTCCGCGCGGGCCGGCCGGGAGCCTCTCTCTCGACCCTCAACCCGTCACGGCGACAGCCGCAGCCCTCTTCCTCTCTTCGGCCTCCCCCCACCGAAAGGGCCCAGCACGATACCGTCGCCGCTGCGCGCGCGTTGCGCGCGCCCCCCCCGGACGGGCCGGCCGGCCGAGACGAGGCTCGGCCGAGGAAAGGCTTTTCCCTGCACGTTCCGGTCCGCCTGAACTACCCTGTCCCGCAGAAGCGGAACTCGGGCTTGGCGGAACAGTGGATGTGCAACGACTACGAACAGCACGTGAAGTGGCGCGAGTATCAAGACATGATGCAGGCGCTCGCCCTGGGCACACCTACAGACCAGTCCGAGCGCGACCTTCCGCAAGCCGACGACATAAGGATCAACGACATCGGACCGGTCATGCGCGCGGCCGGGAACGGCATCGAGCTGGCACCCATGCGGTTCGGTTTTCCGCCATCGGGTCCGAAGGGCGGTCCGGTCTTCAACTTCCGGTCGGAAGGGCGGCGGTTCGACAAGAGCCACCGCTGCCTGATCCCTGCATCGGCTTTCTTCGAGTTCACCGGCTCGAAATATCCGAAGGCGAAGCATCGATTCACGCTGACCGACGCACCGTTCATGGCCATCGCGGGGCTGTGCCGCGAACGCGACGGGACCGAGCCTGCCGCTTTCACGATGCTGACGACGGCCCCTGGGCCTGACGTGGCGCCGTATCACAACCGTCAGATCGTGGTGCTCCGGCCTGAGGATTGGTCCACATGGATCGACCTCAGCCGCCCCGAATCAGAGCTGCTGCGCCCGCTTCCTGCCGGCGCGTTGAGCGTCGAGACGGTTCGGGCGGGCGCGACTTGACGGAGTATCCGCGCACGCCTGATGGGCGCTACTTCGTCGTCCGGGGGCGCCTCTGGAGGACCAGCAATCCCCACCTTTCGGCAAGCGAGCGGGAACGGCTCGTCCGCGAGCTGATGGCAGCACGGCGAGCCGTGCGTGACACCGCCGGCAGGCCTGCCGAAACCGCATCGGCGCGGACAGCCGTCGATGCAGCGAAGGTCGCGCTGGGCGAGCGAGGCCCCGTGTGGTGGGACGACGGCGCGCCCGATTACAACCGGCACATGGCAAGAACGACGCCTTATGCGGATTGGGCTGCGGCGCTGGACCCGACGGACTAGGGCCGCCCTTTTGCACGCTAGCGTTTCCCGCTGCACTTCTACGATCACCTTGGCCTTCCCGGGACCAACGAGCTGCCGTTTGGTGGCGATAGCTCACGACGGAGGCTGAGATGATTGATCTACATAGCTTGCCTGTTGCGGCAGTGCCGGCGAAACCGGGCGCATCGGCCAGCTACATGAAGCGGACCGTACGGCGGCCAGAACTTCGCCGCATCGTTCCGCTGGCCGACACGACGATCTACGAGATGGAGCAGCGAGGCGAGTTTCCCCGCAGATTTTACCTGACACCCCGCTGCGCTGCGTGGGACCTCGATGAGGTGGAGGCCTGGCTCGAGGCGCGTCGGCGGGCCTCGGAAGTGCCGACCAGGCCAGACGTGAAGCTGCGTCGTTCCAGACCTATGCGGACGTCTCAGGGTTGAGCAGCTCCAGCGACGGCGGATAGAGCTTGGGCGTGTACGTCCGTCCCTCCACCCACGCGTCGACGATGTTGGCCCACTCCTGAAGCATGTGCCGTCGCTGCGGCTCATACTCGGCCTTGTTGTAGACGCCGCGGGAGGATCTAGAGTCTTCGTGCGCGAGCGCCTTCTCGATCCAATCGCGGTTGAATCCGAGCTCGTTGAGCAGCGTCGATCCCGTCCGTCACAGATCATGGACCGTGAACGGCGCCAACGCCTGCCCGTTCGTCTTTGCCGCATCGACAACGGAGTAGGTGACCCGGTTGAAGGTCGCGCGGGACATGGGAGCGTCCGCATCGTAGCGGGACGGCAGCAGGTAGCTCGAATTGCCGGCACAGGTCTTGAGCGCGATCATGATGTCGAGCGCCTGCTGGGACAGGTAGACGTTGTGGGCCTTCGAGCGCTTCATCCGCTCCTTCGGAATCGTCCAGACCGCTCGCTCGAAGTCAATCTCGTCCCAGGTGGCATTCTGAAGCTCGCTCTTGCGAACCATCGTTAGCAGGAACAGCTTCAATCCCATGCGGATGGTGGGCAGCGTGGCGACTTTCTCGATCTGGGTCAGCAGGACGCAAATCTCCGCCGGCGACAGTGCCCGGTCCTTCGGCTCGAACGTGGCGATCGAGGCCGGACCGACCTCGTCGGCCGGATTGGGCACCTTCTCGCCATGCAGGATCGCAAAGCCGAAGATCTGTTTGACGATGTCGCGCACGTGGATCGCGGTCGCCGGTGCGCCTCGTTCTTTCACCTTGCCGCAGAGCTGACGAAGGTCGTCGGGCGAAATCTCCGATAGCCGCCGGTTCTTCCAAGCCGGCTCGATATCACGGTCGAAGATCGCCCTGCGCATGGACCGGGTGCTGTCGGCCATGCGTGCTTCCTTGAAGTAGCGAGCACCGACCTCGCCGAAACTGTGTTCTCCCGATACGCGCCGCTTCTCTCGCTGCTTTTCCAGCGCAGGCGACTTCCCCTCGGCGACGAGCTTGCGGGCTATCATGCAGCGTTCCCGCGCCTCGGCAAGAGACAGCCCACCCGGACCATATTTGCCGAAGGTCAGCGTCTCGCGCCGTCCGTGCAGCCGGTAGTCATAGCGGAAGGCAATCTGGCCTGTCGGCGAAACCGCCGCGTACATACCGTCACGGTCAGCGACCTTGTACGTTTTTTCCAGTGGTTTCAGCCGCTTGAGAGCGAGGTCGGTGAGCATGGATCGAGGCTCCTGACGGTAAAGCTAGGGCTCCGTCGATCTAAGCTTACCGTCAGAAATTATACCGTCAATCTGTCCATTTTTGCTAGTAACAACAGTAGGATACGGGCGGATAGGAAATCCGTTTGACAATCGGTTTTGATGCCGTGGCATTTGAGCCTGATGAGCCACAAAAAAAATACCGTCGGCTATACCGTCAGGTGGCATCGCTTACCCGCAATTGCCAGCGATAGGTGGCGACGTCTAGGTTATTGATTTATAACCGGATATGGGTCATAAACCGACTGTCGGCGATAGCTGCCGAACGACCCAGAATCATTCCCA
The DNA here is from genome assembly GCF_022662335.1 of Sphingomonas sp. CROZ-RG-20F-R02-07. Classification (GTDB taxonomy): domain Bacteria; phylum Pseudomonadota; class Alphaproteobacteria; order Sphingomonadales; family Sphingomonadaceae; genus Sphingomonas. Next base: position 4,465 of record NZ_JAKNQJ010000014.1, read on the forward strand.
CTCGATCGTGCCGGGCGGCTTGGACGTATAGTCGTACGTCACCCGGTTGATGCCCTTCACCTCGTTGATGATCCGCGTCGTCACGCGCGGCAGGAAGTCGCCGGGGAAGGCGAAGGCCTCGGCCGTCATGCCGTCGGTAGACGTCACCGCGCGCAAGGCGAGCACGGAATCATAGGTTCGGGCATCGCCCATCACGCCGACGGTACGCACCGGCAGCAGCACCGCGAAGGCCTGCCAGATCGCATCGTAGAGGCCCGCGGCGCGGATTTCCTCCAGATAGATCGCATCAGCCTTGCGCAGGATGTCGCAGCGTTCCTTGGTCACCTCGCCCGGAATGCGGATCGCGAGTCCCGGCCCCGGGAAGGGATGGCGGCCGACGAAAACCTCGGGCAGGCCGAGTTCGCGGCCGAGCAGGCGGACCTCATCCTTGAACAATTCGCGCAGCGGCTCGACCAGCGCCATGTCCATCCGCTCGGGCAGGCCGCCGACATTGTGGTGGCTCTTGATCGTGACCGATGGGCCGCCGGTGAAGCTGACGCTTTCGATCACGTCCGGATAAAGCGTGCCCTGCGCCAGGAACTTGGCGCCGCCGATCTTCTTGGCCTCCGCCTCGAACACATCGATGAAGGTCTTGCCGATGAACTTGCGCTTGGCTTCGGGATCGGTGACGCCGGCGAGCCCAGCCAGGAACGTATCCTCGACGTTCACATGCACCAGCGGGATGTTGTAGGCGCCGCGGAACAGGCTCACCACCTGATCCGCCTCGCCGGCGCGCAACAGGCCGTGGTCGACGAAGACGCAGGTGAGCTGTTCGCCGATCGCTTCGTGGATCAGCACTGCGGCCACCGCCGAATCGACGCCGCCCGAAAGCCCGCAGATCACCTTGCCGTCGCCCACCTGCGCGCGGATCTCCGCGATCTTGGCGTCGCGGAATTCGGCCATCGTCCAGTCGCCGGTCAGCCCGCAGACATGGCGCGCGAAATTGGCGATCAGGCGGCCGCCATCGGGGGTGTGGACCACCTCGGGGTGGAACTGCACGCCGTAGAAGCGCCGCGCCTCGTCCGCCACGATCGCATAGGGCGCGCCCGCCGAAGTCGCGACGGGCGTGAAGCCGGGCGGAATGGCGTCGACCTTGTCGCCATGGCTCATCCACACCTGGTGGCGCTCGCCCTTGGCCCATAGCCCCTCGAACAGCGCGCAATCCTCCGCGATATCGATGAACGCGCTGCCGAATTCGCCACCGTCGCCCGAGACGATCACGTTGCCGCCAAGCTGCGCCGACATGAGCTGCTGCCCATAGCAGATGCCGAGGATCGGCACGCCCGCTTCGAAGAGACGCTGCGGCGCGCGCGGCGACGTCGCCTCCGTGACGGAGGCAGGGCCGCCCGACAGGATGATGCCCTTGGGCGCCAGGCGATCGAACGCCTCGTCGGCGGACTGGAAGGGAGCGATCTCGCTATAGACGCCCGCCTCGCGGACGCGGCGCGCGATCAGCTGGGTCACCTGGCTGCCGAAATCGACGATGAGGATGGTTTCGCTATGGTCCATCCGCGCCGCATAGCAGACCGGGCCCACAACGAAAGAGGCCGCGCCTCCGGGTGGAAGCGCGGCCTCTGTTCACCACTTGGGGGCTGCGGGTTTACGCGGCCTCGTCATACTGGTCGTCGTCCATCACCGGGCCGGAATCCTGGCCCTTGGCGGACATGTCGCGATCGACGAACTCGATCACCGCCATGGGCGACGCGTCCGATGCGCGAATGCCCGCCTTGATGATGCGCGTATAGCCGCCGTTGCGGCCGGCATAACGCTCGGCCAGCACGTCGAACAGCTTCACGAGCTGCGCGTCGTCGAGCAGCCGGGCATGCGCCAGACGGCGGTTCGACAGGCCGCCCTTCTTGGCGAGCGTGACGAGCTTCTCGATATACGGGCGAAGCTCCTTCGCCTTGGCGACGGTCGTCGTGATCTGCTCGTGCTTGATAAGCGCGGCGCTCATGTTGCGGAAGAGCGCGATGCGGTGGGCCGAGGTCCGCTGAAGCTTACGGCCGCCTACGCGGTGACGCATGGTCTGTCCTTCGTTCGTCAGGGGGCCGTCTCACGGAACCCCAAGCCGGGTGGCGACGCGGGCCACCCCATCTTATCGTCATCCCGGCCGGAACCGGGACCCATCTCGTGCGGCCGGACCGCGGCGAAGCCGCGGCGTCGATCGGGCTGAACGCCCGCCGGCCGGGCTTTCGTCGTCTCGGAGCCAGCATCGCTGGCTCCGTGCGGCTCAGCCCATGATTTCCTGTTCCAGCTTCTTGGCCATTTCCTCGATGTTCTCGGGCGGCCAGCCGGGGATTTCCATCCCCAGCCGAAGCCCCATCGACGACAGCACTTCCTTGATCTCGTTCAGCGACTTGCGACCGAAATTGGGAGTGCGCAGCATCTCGGCCTCGGTCTTGCCGACCAGATCGCCGATATAGATGATGTTGTCGTTCTTGAGGCAATTCGCCGATCGCACCGACAGTTCGAGCTCGTCCACCTTCTTGAGAAGGTAGCGGTTGATCTGCTGGGTGTCGCCCGTGACTTCGCCGGTCTGCGCAGGCGCCGCCTGCCCGATCGGTGCCGCGGTGCGCGCGACGCTCGAATCGTCGAAATGCACGAACAGCGCGAGCTGGTCCTGAAGGATGCGACCGGCATAACCGACGGCATCCTCGGGCGTGATCGTGCCGTCGGTCTCGATGCTCAGCGTCAGCTTGTCGTAATCGAGCTCCTGCCCGACGCGCGTGTTCTCGACCTTGTACGACACCTGCCGAACCGGCGAGTAGAGCGCATCAACCGGGATCAGGCCGATCGGCGCATCCGCCGGACGGTTGGCGACCGCCGCGACATAGCCCTTACCGACATCGGCGGTCAGCTCCATGTTGAGCGTCGCACCCTCGTCGAGGTGGCAGAGCACCAGCTTGGGGTTCATCACCTCGATGTCCCCCGACACCGCGATGTCGCCCGCCGTCACCGTAGTGGGGCCGGTGGCCGAAAGCTGGAGGCGCTTGGGCCCCTCGCCCTGCATGCGCAGCGCGATCTGCTTCACGTTCAGGACGATATCCGTCACGTCCTCGCGGACGCCGGCCAGTGACGAGAATTCGTGCAGCACGTTCTCGATGCGGATCGAAGTGACGGCGGCACCCTGAAGCGACGACAGCAATACGCGGCGAAGCGCATTGCCGAGCGTCAGGCCGAAGCCACGCTCGAGCGGCTCCGCGACGAACGTCGCCTTGCGCTTCGCGTCGCCGCCGGACTTGCGTTCCAGGCCGCTCGGCTTCTTCAGTTCCTGCCAGTTCTTTGCGTTGACAGACACATGCTTCCCCTAGGTTGGGGGCCGACGCGACGCGCCGACCACGAAGGAACGGCCCGCGACGACTCGATGGCGCGCGGGCGAAAAATCAGACGCGACGGCGCTTGGAGGGGCGAACGCCGTTGTGCGGGATCGACGTGACGTCGCGGATCGAAGTGATCTGGAAGCCGACCGCCTGAAGCGCGCGGAGCGCCGATTCGCGGCCCGAACCGGGGCCCTTCACTTCGACTTCGAGCGTGCGGACGCCGTGCTCGGCAGCCTTCTTGCCCGCGTCCTCGGCTGCGACCTGCGCCGCATAGGGGGTCGACTTGCGCGAACCCTTGAAGCCCATGGCACCCGCCGACGACCAGGAAATCGCGTTCCCCTGCGCATCGGTGATGGTGATCATGGTGTTGTTGAAGCTGGCGTTGACGTGGGCGACGCCCGACGTGATATTCTTGCGTTCGCGCCGACGAATGCGCTGCGGTGCTTGTGCCATTGATCTGAGATCCTGAACTTGGGTCGTGGTACGGAAACCGGGAGGCGATCAGCCTCGAACCTGTCTCCGACGGAGAAGAAGTAGAAATCGTCCCCCGGACGGTTTCGTTACTTCTTCTTCCCCGCGATCGGCTTCGCCTTGCCCTTGCGGGTGCGTGCGTTGGTGTGCGTACGCTGGCCGCGAACCGGCAGGCCACGACGATGGCGCAGGCCACGATAGCAAGCGAGATCCATCAGGCGCTTGATGTTCATCGCGGTCATGCGACGGAGATCACCCTCGACGGTGTGATCGGCATCGATCGTCTCGCGGATCTGCAGCACTTCCTGATCGGTCAGGTCCTGGACGCGCGCGGTTTCGGCGATGCCCAGCTTGGCGGTGATTTCCTTGGCCTTGGTCGAACCGATGCCGTGGATATAGGTCAGCGCGATCACCACGCGCTTGTTGGTGGGCAGATTGACGCCCGCGATACGTGCCATGGAATTTCTTCTCCTGCTCCACGGGGTACGGCATGGCTGCCACGTTCCCCATCTCGACGCGTTGACCCGACACCAAGGTTTCCCAAACGCACGAAGCGCGACGAACGCAAACGAGCGCCGCCGGAAACCGGAGTATCGGAGGGATGTGCAGTTAGGGTCGCGCAAACGCCGTGTCAAGCGACGGGTTCCACAACCGAACCGTCATTCCGGCAGGACGATCCGCGCGACCAGACCCGGCCGATTGTCCGCCAGTTCGAAGCCACCGCCATGCAATCGCGCGACGGCTTCGATCAACGCCATGCCCAGGCCCGCGCCCGGAGTCGATCGCGCGCTGTCGAGCCGGACGAAGCGCTTCAACGCGCGCGCACGATCCGCCGCGGCGATGCCGGGCCCGCGATCCTCGACCTGGATCGCGATGCCCCGCGCGATCCGTACGATGCGGAGCGTCACCTGCCCGCCCGCGGACGCGTGCTTCAGCGCGTTGTCGACCAGGTTCGTGATCGCCTGGCTCAGCAACTCCCGATGAAGCGGCAGCGGCGCGGGGCGATCGTCGATCGCGGTCACGAAATCGAACCCCGCCTCTTCGGCCACCGGCTCGTAGAGTTCGGCGATCTCCTCCACCAGATCGGCAGGCGCGACCATCGTGAAGCGGTTGCGCGACGCCGACTCGGACCGGCTGATCTCGATCACCATCGTCAGCATTCGCATGACGAGGTCGGTCTCGACCAGCAGTCCGCCGAGCGCCGCCTCGCGCAAGGCCGGATCGGAAATCAGCACCGCCTGTTCGGTCTTGGTGCGCAGCCGCGCGAGCGGCGATCGCAGATCGTGTGCCAGGCTGTCGGTCACCACGCGCAATTCAGCCATCACGCCTTCCAGCTTGCCCAGCATCGCGTTCAACCGCACCGACAGTCGATCGAAGGCGTCGCCCCGGCCGCCGACGGTCGCCACGCGGCGCGACAGATCGCCCTCGCGCACCGCCTCCACCACTGCGGCGATCCGGTCGAGCCGCCCCGCCACGTAACGCGCCATCACGAGCCCCGCGATCACCCCGAAGGCCAGCGACAACAGCACCGCCAGCGCCAGCGCCCGCTCGATCGCCTGCTGCTCCGCCGCCACCAGATCGAGGCTGCGCCCGGTCAGCAGCCAGCGTTCGCCGATCGGATAAAGCGTATAGCCGACATCGGTCGTCCGCGGCGTGCCGTCGATATCCGCCACGCGGAACGCAGTCGGCACCCAAGGCACGCTGATGACGTCAGGAGCGAAGCCGGCGACGCGGCGACCGTCGCGATCGATCACCGCCAGCAGCAGCGTATGGTCGCCCGGCGCGCGCGCCTTCTTGATCGCATTGGTGACGGCCGCGAGGCCGCCCGCGGCGAACACCGCGCGCATCGCATCGGATTGCTCGGTCGTCTCGCGGCGGACCGTGTCGATCGCCACGTCATGCGTCTGGCGCCAGACGAATCCCATGACGACCAGATTCGACAGCAAGGCGAGCGCGAACCCGAGCAGCGCGATCCGCGCCGTGACCGACAGGCCAATCACCCCTCGGGCGAGAGCCGGTAACCCGCACCGCGCACCGTGTGCAGGATCGGCGTCGGAAAGCCTTCTTCCAGCTTGCGCCGCAGCCGGCCGATATGCACGTCGACCACGTTAGAGCCCGGATCGAAGTGATAGTTCCAGATTTTTTCGAGCATCATCGTCCGCGTGACGACCTGGCCCGCATGGCGTGCGAGAAATTCGAGCAGGTTGAATTCGCGTGCGCCCAGCGGGATGGTGCGGCCAGCGCGAACGACGCTGCGCGCGAGCAGGTCGATCTCCAGATCCCCCACGGACAGCCGGGTTTTCTGCGGCTCGGCGGCGGAGCGATCGGAGCGGCGCACCAGCGCCTCGATCCGGGCCGACAGTTCGGCAAAGGAGAAGGGCTTGCAGAGATAATCGTCGGCGCCCGCCTTCAACCCGTCGACCCGGTCGTCGACGCTGGCGAGCGCGGACAGGATCAAGGTCGGCGTCGGAATGCCCGCCGCGCGGATCGCGCTGACCATCGAGAGCCCGTCTAAGCCTGGCAGCATGCGGTCGGCGATCACGAGATCGAAGATGCCCTCGCTCGCGAGGAACAGGCCGTCGCGCCCATCACGACAGCTCTCGACCGAATAACCCGCCTCGCTGAGCCCCTTGGTCAGATAGGCCGAGGTCGACACATCGTCCTCGACGATCAGGATCTTGCGGGTCACCTTGGCCTTCCCTCCATGCGTTCGTCGGCATCAGACACGAAAAGGCCGGCGGAAAGCAACCTTTCCGCCGGCCCCAACGGCACCCCCGGGAGTGTCGGGCACCGAACTCGTGGATCGTCGACACGGGTTTCTCGCGCAGCGCGCCTGCGCGCCAAACGCCCGTATCAAGGTCGCTGGCGCGCTATGTCATGACTTTCCGTCGGCTCCGGTGAACCGGAGATGACATCATCGTCATTTTACATTTCGGACGATCCGCCCGGATTAAAGCGGCATTCCAGCGGCCTATGCGCCCAGGATCGACTCGATTGCCGCCGTGACATGCGCGATATCGGCCATGCCGTCGACGCGGTGGACAAGGCTGCGTGCCTCGTAGATCGGCAGGATCGGCTGGGTCTTCGCGCGATATTCGGCCATGCGCGTGCGCACCGTTTCAGCATTATCATCGGGCCGGCGCTTGAATTCAGTGGAGGCGCACACGTCGCACACGCCGGCGACGGCGGGCTGTTTGAAGACGTCGTGATAGCCTTCGCCGCAATGCGCACAGGTGTAGCGGCCGACGATCCGCTCGATCAGCGCCGCTTCGTCCACCTCCAGCTCGATGACGTGATCGAGCGTCCGGCCGCGATCCGCCAGCAGGCCATCGAGCGCGTCGGCCTGGACGGCGGTGCGCGGATAGCCGTCGAAGATCACGCCGGTGCCGACGTCTTCCTGATCGAGCCGTTCGCCGATGATCCCGGAAACGATTGCGTCGGAGACGAGTTCGCCCGCCTCCATCACTGCCTTGGCCTGCAAGCCCACCGGCGTGCCTGCCTTGACCGCCGCGCGCAACATGTCGCCCGTGGAAAGCTGGACCATGCCGCGTTCGGCGACGAGCCGGCTCGCCTGCGTGCCCTTGCCCGCCCCCGGCGGCCCCAGAAGTATGATATTCACGCGCACGCTCTCCCTCGTCCGTGCCGGACCATCAGCGCAGACGACCGCCCTTGAGCTTCGCCTTCTTGATGAGGTCGCCATATTGATGGGCGAGCAGGTGGCTCTGTATTTGGGTCACCGTATCCATCGTCACGTTCACCACGATCAGCAGGCTGGTGCCGCCGAGATAGAACGGGATCTGCAACGCCGACACCAGATATTCGGGCAGCAGGCAGATGATGAGCAGATAGCCCGCGCCGATCACCGTGATCCGCGTCAGCACGTAATCGAAATAATTCTCCGTGTTCTTGCCCGGACGGATGCCGGGGATGAACCCGCCATAGCGCTTTAGATTGTCCGCGGTTTCCTCGGGATTGAACACCACGGCGGTGTAGAAGAACGAGAAGAACACGATGCCCGCGCCGTACAGCAGCATATAGAGCGGCGCGCCGTGCTGGAGATACTGGTTCAGCGTGATGATGATATCGCCCCAGCGGCTCGTGCCCGCGACCCGGCTGCCCGCGAACTGCGAGATGGTGAGCGGCATCAGCAGCAGCGACGAGGCGAAGATCGGCGGGATTACGCCCGCGGTGTTGATCTTCAGCGGCAAATGGCTGCGATCGGCTTGCATGCCGCGCTGCGTCTGGCGCTTGGGATATTGGATCAGGATGCGACGCTGCGCGCGCTCCATGAAGCAGATGAAGAGGACGAGTAGCACCACCGCGACGATGATGCCGATCAGCCGCACCGGATCGACCGAGCCCGAACGCCCGCCCTCCAGCAGGTTGAACAATGTCGTAGGCAGGTTCGCGACGATGCCCGCCATGATGATGAGCGACACGCCGTTGCCGATCCCGCGGCTGGTGATCTGCTCGCCCAGCCACATCAGGAACATCGTGCCGCCGATCAAGCTGACAACGGCGGCGACGCGGAACAACAGGCCGGGATCGACTACCGCCTGGATGCCCTGGTTCGCCCCCAGCGTCTCGAGGCCGACGGCAATGAAATAGCCCTGGATCGCGGTCAGCAGCACGGTGCCATAACGCGTATATTGGTTGAGCTTCTTGCGCCCCGATTCCCCCTCCTTCTTGATCGCGGCGAGCTGCGGCGACAGCGAGGTCGCGAGCTGCACCACGATCGAAGCGGTGATATAGGGCATCACGCCGAGCGCGATCAGGCTCATGCGCTTCAGCGAACCGCCCGAAAAGGTATTGAAGAAATCGAGGACGCCGCCGTTCGTCTTCTGGCTCAGCAAGCCCAGCGCGGTCGGGTCGACACCCGGAAGCGGCACATAGCTCAGCATGCGGAACACGATGAGCGCACCGATGGTGAACCACAGCCGCTTCTTGAGGTCGGTTGCCTTCGCGAACTTCGAAAGGCTGACGCTTTGCGCCATCTGGTCGGCTGCGGATGCCATGCGTGTCGGTGTCCTGGAAACAAAAACGGCGGGATGCGCTTCAACCGCCCCCGCCGCTCATATAGTCATGCCGTCGGGCTTGTCTAATGCCGCGGCTCGCCGGCCCGCAAAAGCGGGCCGAACCGGTCAGGCCTTGAACGAGGCCTTGTGCGCGGCGCGCTCCTTGTACTTCACGCCCTTCTTGGCGGCGGCCTTCTCGGCGGCGGGCACGACATGGATCACGTCGACCGAACCACCGGCTTTTTCGACCGCCTCGATTGCGCCCTTCGACGCACCGGCGACGGTGAAGCTGAACTTGGCGGTCAGCTCGCCCTTGCCGAGCAGGCGCACGCCGTCCTTGCCGCCGCGTGCCAGGCCAGCGGCCTTCAGCGCGTCGTGATCGAGCGTGGCGCCGGCCTCGAGCTTGCCCGAGTCGACTGCCTTCTGGATCGCGCCCAGATTCACCTCGGCATAATCCTTGGCGAAGATGTTGTTGAAGCCACGCTTGGGCAGACGCATGTGGAGCGGCATCTGACCGCCCTCGAAGCCGGCGATGGACACGCCCTCGCGGCTCTTCTGGCCCTTCTGGCCGCGGCCGCCGGTCTTGCCCTTGCCCGAGCCGATGCCGCGCCCGACGCGCATCTTGGACTTGCGGGCACCCTGGTTGTCGCGAAGTTCGTTCAGTTTCATGATCTATGCACTCGCTTTCGCTTGTTACGCGCTGGATAAAAGAAGGGGGCCTATAGCCCCCTTCCCCGTGTTTGTCACCGGCATCGGCGAAGGCTCAGCCCTCGACCGACACCATATGCTGCACCTTGCGGATCATCCCGCGAACCTCGGGGCTGTCTTCCAGCTCCCGCGTCTTGTGCATCTTGTTGAGGCCGAGGCCGATCAGCGTCGCGCGCTGGTCGGCCTTGCGGCGGATGGGGGACCCGGTCTGGGTGATCTTGATCGTCGCCATGTCAGTTACTCCGCGATGGCCGCAGCATCCGCCTCGGCGGTCTGCGAACCACCGCGGCCGAGCAGGTCGGCGATCTTCTTGCCACGACGCTGCGCGACGGCCTTGGGCGATGTCTGGTCACCCAGCGCTTCGAACGTCGCACGAATCATGTTGTAGGGGTTCGACGTACCGACCGACTTGGTCACCACGTCCGCCACGCCCAGCGATTCGAACACGGCGCGCATCGGGCCGCCGGCGATGATGCCCGTGCCCTGCGGCGCTGAGCGAAGCGTCACGCGACCCGCGCCGAAATGGCCGTTGCCGTCGTGATGCAGCGTGCGGCCTTCCTTCAGCGGAACGCGAACCATCTTCTTCTTGGCGGCAGCCGTCGCCTTGGAAATGGCCTCGGGCACCTCGCGCGCCTTGCCATGACCGAAGCCGACCCGGCCCTTGCCGTCGCCCACGACGACCAGCGCCGCGAAGCCGAAGCGCTTACCGCCCTTCACCGTCTTGGAAACACGGTTGATGTGGACGAGCTTCTCGATCAGCTCTTCGCCGCCATCGTCCTGACCGGGGCCACCACGACCGCGATTGTCGCGACCGCCGCGACCGCCGTCACGGCCGCCACGGTTGCCGCCGGGGCCACCGCCACGATTGCCGCCGGGGCCGCCACGGCCACCGCCGCCGCCCGGACCGCCACGGCCGCGACCACCGCCGCCCTGGCCCTGATAGCCGCCACCGGCACCCGCGCCGGTGTTAGCGCCGGCATCGCCGGCGGAAGCCTCGACCGCGGCAGGATTGCCGGGCTGGGACTGGATATCGTTGGTATCGGCCATTCTTAGAACTCCAATCCGGCTTCGCGTGCAGCGTCAGCCAGAGCCTTCACGCGACCGTGGTAGAGAAAGCCACCGCGATCGAACACGACCTGGGTCACGCCCGCCGCCTTGGCCGCCTCGGCGACACGCTTGCCGACCTCGGTCGCGGCTGCGATGTTGGCGCCGGTCGTGCCGCGCACGTCCTTCTCCAGCGTCGAGGCCGAGGCCACGGTCGTGCCGGCGACGTCGTCGATCACCTGCGCGTAAATGTGCTTGCCCGAGCGATGCACCGACAAGCGCGGACGCGTACCGGCGCGCGCACGAAGCGCAGTGCGGTTGCGGCGACGCCGCTTGGCGAAAAGAGACAGTCCCTTGGTCATCACTTCTTCTTCCCTTCCTTGCGGAAGATGAACTCGCCGTCGTACTTGATGCCCTTGCCCTTGTAGGGCTCGGGCTTGCGCCAGCGACGGATCTCGGCGGCCAGCTGGCCAACCTTCTGCTTGTCCGAGCCGCTGATCTCGACGGTGGTGTTGTCCGGCGTCTTCACCTCGAGGCCTTCCGGCACGTCGATGTTGACGTCATGGCTGTAGCCGAGCTGCAGCTTCAGGTTGCGGCCCTGCGCGGCGGCACGATAGCCGACGCCGGTGATAAGCAGTTTCTTGGTGAAGCCGTCCGTCACGCCCGTCACCAGGTTCTGCACCAGCGTGCGCTGCATGCCCCAGAAGGCACGTGCCTGCTTGCCATCGTTGGCGGGCTGCACCGAAATGCCGCCATCCTCGATCGTGTAGGTGATCTCGTCGCGCATCGCGAGCTGAAGCGTGCCCTTGGGGCCCTTCACGCTCAGCGTGCCGTTGGCGATGTTCGCGGTGACGCCGGCCGGAACCGGCACCGCCTTCTTACCGATGCGGCTCATCAGAACACCTCCGCGAGAACTTCGCCGCCGACATTCTGCTCACGCGCTTCGGCATCCGAGAGCACGCCGCGGGGCGTCGAGACGATGGTGATGCCCAGGCCGTTCATGATGCGCGGCAGCTCCTGCGAGCCGCTGTACACCCGGCGACCGGGCTTGGAGACGCGCGCGACATGCTTGATCGCGGGCTGACCCTCGAAATATTTCAGCTCGATGCGGATGCCGGCCGCGGGGCCCATCTGCTCTTCGCTGTAACCACGGATATAGCCTTCGCGCTGCAGCACGTCGAGCACGCGGACGCGCAGCTTCGACGCGGGCGTCAGAACGCTGTCCTTCTTCGCGCGCTGGCCGTTGCGGATGCGGGTGAGCAGGTCACCCAGGGGATCGGTCACTGCCATGATGCTTCCTTACCAGCTCGACTTCGTGACGCCGGGGATCAGGCCCTTGTTGGCCAGATCGCGCAGCTGGATACGGCACAGCCGGAACTTGCGGTAATAGGCGCGCGGGCGCCCGGTCAGCTCGCAGCGGTTGCGGATCCGGGTGGGATTCGCGTTGCGCGGCAATTCCGCCATCTTGAGGCGCGCGATCAGGCGCTCGCCCTCGTCGAGCGTGGTGTCCGCCGCCATGGCCTTCAGCTTCGCGTATTTGGGCGCGTACTGCTTGACCATCGCCTTGCGGCGCTCGTTCTTGTTCACCGAACTCAGTTTCGCCATCGACTTAAGTTCTTTCTTTCCTATGGCCGCCACCCCGGCCGGAGGCCGTGGTGGCGGGGATTGTTCAGGCCGCCTTCTTTTCCTCGGCGCCCTCTTCGATCGGGAAGGGGAAGCCGAACAAACGGAGCAGCTCGCGCGCCTCGTCGTCCGTCTTCGCCGTCGTCGTCACGATCACGTCCATGCCGCGGACCTTGTCGATCCGGTCATAGTTGATCTCCGGGAACACGATCTGTTCCTTGAGGCCGCAGGCATAGTTGCCGCGACCGTCGAAGCTCTTGGGGTTCAGCCCGCGGAAATCGCGCACGCGGGGCAGTGCGATCGTGATGAAACGGTCGAGAAACTCGTACATCCGCTCGCGGCGAAGGGTGACCTTCACGCCGATCGGCATGCCCTCGCGCAGCTTGAACTGCGCGATCGACTTCTTGGCCTTCGTCACGACTGGCTTCTGCCCGGCGATCAGCTCCATCTCGGACGCCGCCTGGTCGACCTTCTTCTTGTCCTGGGTGGCTTCGCCGACGCCCATGTTCAAGACGATCTTGTCGAGGCGGGGAACCTCCATGACGTTCTTGTAGCCGAACTTCTCGGTCATCGCTTTGGCGATCGAGTCGTCGTACATCGCCTTCATGCGGGGCTTGTAATCAGCCATCGATCTTATCCCCCGTCTTGACGGCGACGCGAACCTTCTTGCCGTCCTGCGTTTCGAAGCGGACGCGCGTCGGCTTGCCGTCGGCGGTCACGTGCGCGACCTTCGAGATGTGAAGCGGCGCTTCCTTGCGGACCAGGCCACCCTCGGGGGCCCCTTGCGTCGGCTTGGTATGGCGAACGGCGATGTTGACGCCCTCGACCACGACCTTGCCGTCCTTGGGCATCGACACGGTCACGTTGCCGGTCTTGCCCTTGTCCTTGCCGGACAGGACGACGACACGGTCGCCCTTCTTGATACGAGCGGCGGCCATTACAGCACCTCCGGCGCGAGCGAGATGATCTTCATGTGCTTCTTGCCGCGCAGTTCGCGCACCACGGGTCCGAAGATACGGGTGCCGATCGGCTCCTCGTTCTTGTTGACCAGGACGGCGGCGTTGCCGTCGAAGCGAATGACCGAGCCATCGGCGCGGCGGATGTCCTTGGCGGTGCGGACGATGACGGCGCGATGCACGTCACCCTTCTTCACCTTGCCGCGGGGCTGCGCTTCCTTGATGCTGACGACAATAATGTCGCCAACGCTTGCCGTCCGGCGCTTGGAACCGCCAAGCACCTTGATGCACTGCACCCGCTTCGCGCCGCTATTGTCAGCGACGTCGAGATTGGATTGCATCTGGATCATCGATCCGTATCCCTTCTCTCATCTGGGGCCGATTTCTGACCGGCACCCGCCTCAAAAAATCACCCCGCCGCGGACAAACCGCAGCGGGGGGAGCGGCCCTTTAGCCACTCCGCGCAAGCGACGCAAGAGGGCGGGTGCGAACACCCTGCCCTCCCGATCCGGCTTCAGCCCTCGGCCGAAGCCCGTTCCGGCGTCGCGTGGGTGTTCACCCGCTCGATCACCTTCCACGTCTTCAGCTTGGAGATCGGCGCGGTCTCTTCGATCCGCACCGTTTCGCCCTGCTTGAATTCGTTGCCCTCGTCATGGGCATGATACTTCTTCGAACGGCGGATGATCTTGCCGTAAAGCGCATGGCGAACCTTGCGCTCGACGTTCACAACCACCGTCTTGTCGGTCTTGTCCGAGACGATCACCCCGGTCAGCACGCGCTTCGGCATGTCTCTCGTCCTTACTTGGCAGCGTCAGCGCTGGTGCGCTGAGCCTGCAATGTCTTGATGCGCGCGATGTCGCGGCGGACTTCACGAACGCGACTCGGCTTTTCGAGCTGGTTCGTGGCGGCCTGGAAGCGCAGGTTGAACTGCTCGCGCTTCAGCTGGCCAAGCGACTCCGACAGCTGGTCGTCGCTCTTCGTCTTCATGTCGTCGATACGAGCCATGATGTCACTCGCCTCCCAGATGCGAGGTGTCGCCGAGACGGGCGATCACCTTTACCTTGATCGGCAGCTTCATCGCCGCCCGCTCGAACGCCTCCGCCGCGATCTTGCCCTCGACGCCGTCGAGCTCGAACAGAATCCGGCCCGGCTTCACGCGTGCGGCCCAGAATTCCGGAGAACCCTTGCCCTTGCCCATGCGGACTTCGGCCGGCTTCGACGAGACCGGAACGTCCGGGAAGATCCGGATCCACAAACGCCCCTGGCGCTTGATGTGGCGCGTGATCGCGCGGCGGGCCGCCTCGATCTGACGTGCGGTGATCCGGTCCGGCTCCATCGCCTTCAGCCCGTAGGAGCCGAAGTTCAGGCTGGTGCCGCCCTTGGCGTCGCCGTGAATGCGTCCTTTGAACGCCTTACGGAACTTGGTCTTTTTCGGTTGTAGCATGTCTGTTCCTGCCCCTTAGCGGCGCCAGTTAGCGACGGTCGTCGCGCGGCGGACGCACGCCGGAGGTCTGTGCCTCCATCATGAGCCGGTCCTGCGACATCGGGTCATGGCCGAGGATCTCGCCCTTGAAGACCCAGACCTTGACGCCGCAAACCCCATAGGAGGTGTGCGCGGTGGCCTCGGCATAATCGATGTTCGCGCGCAACGTGTGCAGCGGCACCCGGCCCTCGCGATAGCTCTCGGAGCGGGCGATTTCCGCACCGCCGAGACGCCCCCCGCAAGCGACGCGGATGCCCTCGGCACCGAGGCGCAGCGCGGATTGGACCGCACGCTTCATCGCACGGCGGAACGCGATACGGCGCTCCAGCTGATCCGCGATGCCCTGCGCGACGAGCTTGGCGTCGACCTCGGGCTTGCGGATCTCGACGATGTTCAGCGACACGGTCGAAGCCGTCATCTTGCCGATCGTCGAGCGCAGCTTCTCGATGTCCGCACCCTTCTTGCCGATGATGACACCGGGGCGCGCGGCGAAGATCGAGATGCGCGCCAGCTTGGCCGGACGCTCGATCACCACCTTGGAGATCGCGGCCTGCGGCAGCGACTTCATGATGAACTGGCGGATCTTCAGATCCTCCAGCAGCAGGCGGCCATAATCGGCGCCCTCGGCGAACCAGCGGCTGTCCCAGGTGCGGTTGATCTGCAGCCGAAGCCCGATCGGATTGCTCTTCTGACCCATTACGCTTCCTCTTCCTGCTCGCGCACGACGATGCGGACGCGGCTGAACGGCTTCAGGATGCGCGTCGACTTGCCGCGGCCGCGGGTCGCGAAGCGCTTCATGACGATGCCCTTGCCTACCGAGGCCTCGGCGACGACGAGCGCGTCGACGTCGAGATTGTGGTTGTTCTCCGCGTTGGCGATCGCCGAGGCGAGCACCTTGCGCACGTCCACGGCCATGGCCTTGGTCGAGAACTGGAGAATGTTCAGCGCATCGCCGACCGGCTTGTTGCGGATCATTGCCGCGACCAGGTTCAGCTTCTGCGCCGAACCGCGGATCTGCGTGCCCACCGACAAGGCTTCCTTGTCGCCGACCTTGCGCGGGCTTGCTTGCTTGCTCATCAGCGCTTGCCCTTCTTGTCGGCGGCGTGGCCGGGGAAGTAGCGCGTGGGCGCGAACTCGCCGAGCTTCATTCCCACCATGTCCTCGTTGACCGAGACCGGCACGAACTTGCGACCGTTATAGACGTTGAACGTGAGCCCGACGAAGGTCGGCAGGATCGTCGAGCGGCGCGACCAGGTCTTGATCGGCGCGCGCGCGTTGGTGTCCTGCGCGGTTTCTGCCTTCTTGAGCAGGTGGAGGTCCACGAACGGACCCTTCCAGACGGAACGAGCCATTCGTTTAGCCCTTCTTCTTCGCGTGACGCGACCGGATGATCATCTTGTCGGTCGACTTGTTGTGACGGGTGCGCGCACCCTTCGTCGGCTTGCCCCACGGCGTGACCGGATGACGGCCGCCCGAGGTGCGGCCTTCACCACCGCCATGCGGATGGTCGACCGGGTTCTTGGCGACGCCGCGCGTCAGCGGACGGATGCCCATCCAGCGCGAACGTCCCGCCTTGCCGAGGTTCTGGTTCTGGTTGTCGGGGTTCGACACCGCGCCCACCGTCGCCATGCACTCGCTGTGGATGTAGCGCTGCTCGCCCGAGTTGAGGCGGACGATCACCATACCGCGATCGCGGCCCACGACCTGCACATAGGTGCCGGCCGAACGCGCGATCTGGCCACCCTTCATCGGCTTCATCTCCACATTGTGGACGATGGTGCCGACGGGCATCTGGCCCAGCTCCATGGCGTTGCCCGGCTTCACGTCGGTCTTCTTGCCGGCGATCACCTTGTCGCCGACGGCAAGCCGCTGCGGCGCGATGATATAGGCCTGCTCGCCATCGGTGTAGCTGACCAGCGCGATGAACGCGGTGCGGTTGGGATCATATTCCAGCCGCTCGACGGTGCCTTCGCTGTCCCACTTGCGACGTTTGAAGTCGATATAGCGGTAGCGCTGCTTGTGGCCGCCCGCGATGCCGCGGCTGGTCACATGGCCCTTGTTGTTGCGGCCGCCGGTCTTGCGCTTGCCTTCGGTCAGCGCCTTGACGGGCCTGCCCTTCCACAGCGACGACTTGTCGACGAGGATGAGGCCGCGGCGCGCCGGGCTGGTCGGATTGTAATGCTTGAGTGCCATGACCCTCAGATCCCCGTCGTAACGTCGATGGACTGGCCGTCCTTGAGCGTGACGATCGCCTTCTTCATGTCGGAGCGCGTGTAGTTCGCGCCCTTCCACTTCTTCGTCTTGCCCTTCTGGACGATCGTGTTCACGCCCGTCACGGTGACGTCGAAGAGAGCCTCGACGGCAGCCTTGATCTGCGGCTTGGTCGCGTCGTTGTGGACGCGGAACACGACGGCGTTGTGCTCGCTGAGCAGCGTCGCCTTCTCGGTGATGTGCGGTGCGACGATCACGTCATAGTGACGGACGTCGATCGCCTTTTGCGGCTTAGCCATGGAAGCGGGCCTCCAGCTTCTCGACCGCGGCGCGCGTCAGCACCAGCGTGTCATGCTTCAGAATGTCGTACACATTGGCACCGGCCGCCGGCATCACGTTGATCGTGTGCAGGTTGCCCGCGGCCAGCGCGAAGCTCGTTTCAACCATGTCGCCGTCGATGACGAGCGCGGTCTTGCCGAAGCCAAGCTGTGCCCAATCCGCCATCAGCGTCTTGGTCTTGTTCTCGGCGACGCCCAGGCTATCCATGACGACCAGCGTGCCGGCCTTCGCATGGCTGCTGAGCGCCATCTTCAGGCCGAGCGCACGGACCTTCTTGTTCAGCGACGGGTTGAAGTCGCGGACACGCGCGCCGTGCGCCTTACCACCGCCGATAAAGATCGGGGCGCGGCGATCGCCGTGACGGGCGGTACCGCCACCCTTCTGCCGACCGAAACGCTTGCCGGTCCGTGCGACGTCGGAACGCTCGCGCGTGCCGCGGGCCGTCTCGCGGCGCTTTTCGAGCTGCCAGGTGACGACGCGGTGCAGGATGTCGGCGCGCGGATCGAGGCCGAAGACCTCGTCGTTGAGCTCGATCTCGGTGCCGTTGCCGCCCGAGAAGGACTTGGATTGAATCTTCACGACGATCAGCCCTCCTGGCCGGTGGTGGGGCCGTTGTCGGCCGGGGGGATACTGCCCGGGTCGACCATGCCGGCGCCCGCAGCGTCGGCAGCGGCGACACCGGCCTCGACCTCTTCGGCGCTCGGCAGCGGCGCGAGCTCATGAACCGCGTCACCTTCGACAGCGGCGATCACATGCTCTTCATTGGCGTGGCGCGGATCGCGAAGGCCGGCGGGGAACGGCGCGTCGGCGTGACGCGCGACCTTCACCGCATCCTTGACGATCAGCCAACCGCCCTTGGAGCCGGGAACCGAGCCCTTGACGAACAACAGGCCGCGCTCGACGTCGGTCGAGACTATCTCGAGATTCTGCTGGGTACGGTTCTTGTCGCCCATATGACCGGCCATCTTCTTGTTCTTGAAGACCTTGCCGGGATCCTGGCGCTGACCGGTCGAACCGAGCGAACGGTGCGATACCGACACGCCGTGCGTCGCGCGCAGACCGCCGAAGCCCCAACGCTTCATGCCACCCTGGAAGCCCTTGCCCTGCGTCCGGCCCTGAATGTCGACGAGCTGACCGGCGACATAATGCGCCGCCGAAATCTCGGCACCGACCGCGAGCAGGCCGTCCGCGTCGACGCGGAATTCGGCCATGATCGCCTTGGGCTCGACTTCGGCCTTGCCGAAATGGCCGCGCTGCGGCTTCGATAGGTTCTTGGCTTTGGCGCTGCCTGCGCCAAGCTGAACGGCGGTATAGCCGTCACGATCTTCTTCGCGAACGGAAACGACCTGCACGCCATCGAGCTGCAGAACGGTGACCGGCACGTGCCGACCGTCGTCCTGGAACAGGCGGGTCATCCCCATCTTCTTCGCGATCACGCCGGTGCGCATGATCCACACTCCTCACAGAGGCACATCGCGGGATTGCGACATGCGTGCCGGGCGCCACCGGACCGATCCGATGATGCCCGTCCAGCCCGGAAATGCGAAGCGTGCCCCCGTCCCGGGCTGGTTGCCTCCAATTTCCCGGACACCGGGAAGTTCAGAAACATGACGGGAGACGCTGCCCCGGCGACGAGCGCCGGCGGTATCTCTAAAATGCCACAGCGCCGCGGGACCGGAGTCGACCGCAGCGCGTCACAGCCCTTTAGGCGAGCTTGATCTCGACGTCAACGCCCGCGGCGAGGTCGAGCTTCATGAGCGCGTCCACGGTCTGCGGGGTCGGCTGGACGATGTCGAGCATGCGCTTGTAGGTACGGACCTCGAACTGCTCGCGCGACTTCTTGTCGATGTGCGGGCCACGGTTGACCGTGAACTTCTCGATGCGCGTGGGCAGCGGGATCGGACCGCGGATAAGGGCACCCGTGCGACGGGCGGTGTCGGCGATGTCGCCGGTCGCCTGATCGAGCACGCGATGATCGAACGCCTTCAGACGAATGCGGATGTTGCTGTCCATGGATCCCTACCGATGCGAAAGAGCGGGCGCCTCCCCGATCGGCGATGCCGACGACGAAGGAGCCAGAAACTCGTGATGCTTACATTAAAAGCGAAGGGTCGACACCGGTTGCCCGATGCCGACCCCCCGACAGGCTTGCGCCTATATTACTTGGAAATGCCGCTGACAACCCCTGCGCCGACGGTACGACCGCCTTCGCGGATCGTGAAGCGCTGGCCCACGTCCATGGCGATCGGCGCGATCAGCTTGATGCCGAGTGCGACGTTGTCGCCCGGCATCACCATCTCGGTGCCCTCGGGCAGCTCGACCGTGCCCGTGACGTCCGTGGTGCGGAAGTAGAACTGCGGACGATAGTTGGCGAAGAACGGCGTGTGACGGCCACCCTCGTCCTTCGACAGCACGTACACTTCCGACTGGAAGTCGGTGTGCGGCTTGATCGTGCCGGGCTTGCAGAGCACCTGGCCCCGCTCGACCTCGTCACGGGCGACGCCGCGGATCAGTGCGCCGACGTTATCGCCGGCCTGGCCCTGATCGAGCAGCTTGCGGAACATCTCGACGCCCGTGACCGTGGTCTTGCGGACGGTCGGGTGGATACCGACGATCTCGACTTCCTCGCCGACCTTGACGATGCCGGTCTCGACGCGGCCGGTGACGACCGTGCCGCGACCCGAAATCGAGAACACGTCCTCGATCGGCATCATGAACGGCTTGTCGAGCGGACGCTCGGGCTGGGGGATGTACTCGTCGACCTGCTTCATCAGCTCGAGCACGGCTTCCTTGCCGAACGTGTCGTTCGAACCCGAGAGCGCGCAGGTGGCCGAACCCTTAACGATCGGAATATCGTCGCCCGGGAAGTCGTACGAGCTGAGCAGCTCGCGGATTTCCAGCTCGACCAGCTCGAGGATTTCTTCGTCGTCGACCAGATCGACCTTGTTCATGAACACGACCATCGCCGGCACGCCGACCTGGCGGGCGAGGAGGATGTGCTCGCGGGTCTGCGGCATCGGGCCATCGGTGGCCGACACGACCAGGATCGCGCCGTCCATCTGCGCGGCGCCGGTGATCATGTTCTTCACGTAATCGGCGTGGCCCGGGCAATCGACGTGCGCATAGTGACGCGCGGTCGTCTCATACTCGACGTGTGCGGTCGAGATCGTGATGCCGCGCTCGCGCTCTTCCGGCGCCTTGTCGATGTTGGCGAAATCAACGGCGGTGCCGCCGGTCGTCTCGGCCAGCACCTTGGTGATAGCGGCCGTCAGCGAGGTCTTGCCATGATCGACGTGGCCGATCGTGCCGATGTTGAGGTGCGGCTTGTTCCGCTCGAATTTTGCCTTGGCCATGATGTCCTACCTTCTGAGTCGAATGTCGGTGCCGCTTAGGGGCTCACGCGAACGCGGCCCAATAGCGGGTGATGATGGGGAACGCCAGCCCTTCGCGATTTTGCCGTGAAGGGCGGCTTTGGACGGATCGGGACTGAGTCGCCTCGGCCCCGATCGCCCTGAGCTTACGCCAGCTTCGCCTTGACCTCGTCCGCCACGTTCTGCGGGACTTCGTCGTAATGCGAGAACTGCATCGAATATTGCGCGCGCCCCTGGGTGAACGAGCGGAGCGAGTTCACATAGCCGAACATGTTGGCCAGCGGCACCATCGCCTCGACCGTCTGCGCGTTACCGCGGCTATCAGTACCCTGGATCTGGCCGCGGCGGCTGTTCATGTCGCCGATGACGTCGCCCAGATAATCCTCCGGAGTGACGACCTCGACCTTCATGACCGGCTCGAGCAACGTGATGCCCGACTTCTGCGCCACTTCACGCATCGCGCCACGCGCGCAGATTTCGAACGCCAGCGCAGACGAGTCGACGTCGTGATAGGCGCCGTCATACAGCACGATCTCGAAGTCGATGATCGGGAAGCCGACCAGCGAACCGGTCGCCGCGGTTTCGCGGAAGCCCTTCTCGATCGCCGGCAGATACTCCTTCGGAATATTGCCGCCCTTGATCTCGTCCTTGAAGATGATGCCCGAACCGCGCTCGCCCGGCGTGACCTTGACCTTCACGCGGCCGAACTGGCCCGTGCCGCCCGACTGCTTCTTGTGGGTGTAGTCGACGTCCACCGGCTTCTTCAGATACTCGCGATACGCGACCTGCGGCGCGCCGACGTTCGCCTCGACCTTGAACTCGCGCTTCATGCGGTCGACCAGGATCTCGAGGTGGAGCTCGCCCATCCCCTTGATGATGGTCTGACCGGATTCGGCATCCGACGACACGCGAAACGACGGATCCTCGCGGGCGAGACGATTGAGCGCGACGCCCATCTTCTCTTGGTCGGCCTTGGTCTTGGGCTCGACCGAGAGCTCGATCACGGGCTCCGGGAATTCCATGCGCTCTAGGATGATCGGCGCGTTCATCGCGCAAAGCGTGTCGCCCGTGGTCGTGTCCTTGAGACCCGCCAGCGCGACGATGTCGCCGGCGAATGCCTCCTGGATGTCCTCGCGGCTGTTCGCATGCATCAGCAGCATGCGACCGACCTTTTCCTTCTTGTCCTTGACCGAGTTGGTCACCTGGCTCGCCGTCTCCAGCTTGCCCGAATAGATGCGCGCAAAGGTCAGCGTGCCGACGAAGGGATCGTTCATGATCTTGAACGCCAGCGCCGAGAACGGCACGTCGTCCGACGAGGGACGCTCGTCCGGCGTGACGCCGTCGAGCTTCAGACCCTGGATCGCGGGAACGTCGAGCGGGCTCGGCAGATAGTCGACCACGGCGTCGAGCAGGGGCTGGACGCCCTTGTTCTTGAACGCGGAGCCGCACACCACCGGCACGAACGCCATGCTGAGCGTACCCTTGCGGATCAGCTTCTTCAGGTCCGCGACGCTCGGCTCATTGCCTTCGAGATAGGCCTCCATCAGGGCATCGTCCTGCTCGACGGCCATTTCGATCAGGTCGCTGCGATACTTGGCGGCCTTGTCGGCCATGTCCGCCGGGATGTCCTGGAATTCGAACTTCGCGCCGAGGCTCTCTTCGAGCCAGATGATCGCACGATTCTCGACGAGATCGACGAGACCCTTGAAGCCGCCCTCGATGCCGATCGGCAGATACAGCACCGCCGGCCGCGCGCCCAGGCGCTCGATGATCGAATTCACGCAGAAGTAGAAATCGGCACCGGTGCGATCGAGCTTGTTGATGAAGCACATCCGCGGAACGCCATACTTGTCGGCCTGACGCCACACCGTCTCCGACTGGGGCTCGACGCCGGCGACGCCGTCGAAACAGGCGACCGCACCATCGAGCACGCGCAGCGATCGCTCGACCTCGATCGTGAAGTCGACGTGTCCGGGCGTGTCGATGATGTTGATGAGGTGCTCTTCGCCCTTACCCTCTTCGGCGCGCCACTTGCAGGTGGTCGCAGCCGACGTGATGGTGATCCCGCGCTCCTGCTCCTGCTCCATCCAGTCCATCGTCGCGGTGCCTTCGTGCACTTCGCCGATCTTGTAGGACTTGCCGGTGTAATACAGGATTCGCTCGGTCGTCGTCGTCTTGCCGGCATCGATATGTGCCATGATGCCGATATTGCGGTAACGGTCGAGCGGATGGCTGCGGGCCATGATCGTGCTTCCTTGAAGATATGGGGAGCAGGCCTGACGGCCGGCTCCCCAATATATAGGTGGTTAAGCTACCGGTGAAAAGCCACCAGCGGCCCGGTTACCAGCGGTAGTGCGAGAAGGCGCGGTTCGCTTCCGCCATGCGGTGCGTGTCTTCGCGCTTCTTCACCGCGTTGCCGCGGTTGTTGGCGGCGTCCATCAGCTCGCCCGACAGCCGTGCGGCCATCGTGTTCTCGCTGCGGGCACGCGCCGCCGAGATCAGCCAGCGGATCGCCAGCGCCTGGGCGCGCTCGGGACGCACCTCGACGGGCACCTGATAGGTGGCACCGCCGACGCGACGCGAGCGGACCTCGATGCCGGGCTTGATGTTGTTCAGCGCGTCGTGGAACACGCCGAGCGGCTCGCGCTTGGCGCGGGTCTCGACGGTTTCCATCGCACCATAGACGATCAGTTCGGCGACCGACTTCTTGCCGTCATACATGACGGAGTTCATGAACTTGGAGAGAACCTCATCACCAAAACGGGGATCAGGCAGGATTTCCCGCTTTTCGGGACGACGACGACGAGCCATGCTGGGCTAACCTTTCAAATCAGCTGGAAGAACGGGAGCGGCTTACTTGGGCCGCTTCGCACCGTACTTGGAACGCGACTGGCGCCGGTCCTTCACACCCTGTGTATCGAGCACGCCGCGCAGGACGTGGTAGCGGACGCCGGGAAGATCGCGGACACGGCCGCCACGGATCAGGACCACCGAGTGCTCCTGAAGATTGTGGCCCTCGCCCGGGATGTAGCTGATGACTTCGCGCTGGTTCGTCAGGCGGACCTTGGCCACCTTGCGCAGCGCCGAGTTCGGCTTCTTCGGCGTCGTCGTATAGACACGGGTGCAAACGCCGCGCTTCTGCGGGTTCTGCTCCATCGCAGGGACCTTGGACTTGGCCTTCTGCGGTTCGCGGCCCTTGCGGACCAGCTGGTTGATCGTCGGCATTGAAGCCTTCACCTTTCCATTGGTTACTTTGCTGGAGCCACGCGGCGCCTGAGAATACAAAAAGGACCATCGGGCGTCGTTCGACTCCCTCAAGCCCTGGAATGCATCCAGCAATGTTCATGCATGTCTGGCGGGAACGGTCCCGTCGAACAGGGCGCGCCTATACGCATGCCGTCCCGATCGGTCAACTGGCGCGGCATCGGCTTAACCGCCTCGCAACCCGGCGGCGTGCAGAGGGATCGCCATGCGCATCCCCTATCCTCGTCCGCTGCCGATCACCGCTTCGAAGCGCGGCCGGACGATCGCATGTGCGATGGGTGGCGAGCGCGGCATAACGCGCCAGCCTGACACCCTGTCCACCATGGCCATACCGCTCGGGGCGCTGATCGCCATAAGCGGCTTTGTGGCAACCGGCGCGCGATCGCCGGCGATCGGCCTCTGGCCCCTCGCCGCACAGGCGCCGGACGGTGGCCGAAGCGTGTTCGCGCTGCTGGTCGCCCTGCTGGCGGGAACGCTCGCCTGGCTGACCGCGACCATCGTCGCGAAGCCCGCGTCGCCACCCGATTCGCGCTATGCACTGCGCGCCAGTCTGGCCTTGGCGCTGCTCGCGCCCGCGATGGCGCCCCTCCTTGTCCTGCCCATCGGAATCGCGATTGTCGAGCGGCGACCCGCGCTGGGCATGGCGGTCGTCGCGGCGCTCGTTCTCGCGATCGACGGCCGACCCGTCTACGCCACGCTGGCGTTGATCGCGGCAGGTGCGACGCTCATGCCGCCCCCCGCACCGGTCGCGGCCAACGACAATGGCCGGATACGCCCCCTGCCCTATCGTCCCTGGCGCCCCTTCAGCACGCCGAGCAGCGCGGCATCGAACCGCGCGGGATCCTCGACCTGAGGCGCATGGCCCAGTCCGTCGAGCGGCATGACGACGGCGTTCTTCATCTGCCGCGCCGCATCGGGCGCGATCAACGGGATGGCCAGTAGGAAACGCCGGAGCGTCGGCGGTGTCTGCGCGCGCCCGAACGCGGTGCGGTCGAGCGTACCGATCAGCAACGTGGTGGGCGGCGCGATCCGGCCGAGCTCGTGCGCGACCGGCTGCGTCTTCACCATCTCGCTGGTTTTCGCCTGGGCCAGCGCCACCATGTCGCGTCCGGCACCCGCATACATGCCGGCCAGCATCCACACCCAGCGATCATAGGCCGGCTTCCAGGTGCCGTGATAGTAATTCTCCTGCTGATACGCCTTGATGGAGGCATAGCTCGTCCGGCGCTCGCCCGCCCAGAGCGTGTCGACATCGACATAGGGCAGCCCCTCTTCCGAACGGTCCTTCAGCCCGAGCGGGTTGACGAGCACGAGTCGCTCGACCGAATCCGGAAAGAGGATGGCGTAGCGCATCGCGAGCATGCCGCCGAACGAATGGCCGACGATCGTGGCGCGCGTCACCCCCCGCGATTCGAGCAGCCGGTGGGTAAGCGTCGCCAGCAGTTCGAAGCTGTATTGCGCCGCCCGCGGCTTGGACGATTTGCAGAAGCCCAGCTGGTCGGGCACGATCACCCGGTAGCCCGCATCGGTGAGCGAGCGGACGCTATGCTCCCAGGTGGCGCCGCAGAAATTCTTGCCGTGCAGCAGCACGACGGTGCGGCCGTTCGGCCGTGCCGCCGCGACATCCATGAACGCCATCTGCACTGGCGCCCCCACCACGTCGACGGTCATCGTCTGGACGGGCCAGGGATAGGTGAAACGCTCCAGCATCGGGCCGAAATCGGGGCTCGCGGCCGGGGTGTCGGCGCCGGCCAGCAGGGCGGCCAGGGGAAGCGCCAGGACGGCGAGCAAGAAAGAACGTGGCATGATCGCCCGATGATCGATTCGCAGGCGAAACGCTAGTCTTTCATATTGCCCGCGGCATCGTCCGGCGTTATGGGCAGCCCCGCACAGGGGTGTAGCTCAGTTGGTTAGAGCGTCGGTCTCCAAAACCGAAGGCCCTCGGTTCGAGTCCGAGCTCCCCTGCCACCGCCGCTGCCGGCGCTCCGCACCCCCTTGCCTTCCCTGGCGTGCGAAGCTAGATGCGCAAACCATCCGATAGCGAGGACGGCCTAGCGCCTCCGCCCAAGAGGGCGGCGGGGCGGGGTTCCATGCCTCGATATCCTCATCCGTTTGGCGGGCTCACAGACACGTGGCGAAGACGACACCCCTCGAATTCATCCAGCAGGTTCGCGCCGAAACCGCGAAGGTCGTCTGGCCGACGCGGCGCGAGACGGTGATGACCGGCGTGATGGTTGTCGTGATGACGACGATCCTGGCCGTGTTCTTCCTCGGTGTGGACACGATCTTCGAAGCGATCGTCGCCGCGCTGCTCAAGCTGGCCCAGTAGAAAAGGTTCCCATGGCGCGCTGGTACATCATTCACGCCTATTCGGGTTTCGAAGGCAAGGTTCGCGACCAGATCATGGCCGACGCGACGCGGCTCGGCCTCGACCAGCTGGTCGAGCAGATCGAAGTGCCCACCGAAACGATCACCGAGGCCCGTCGCGGCAAGAAGATCGCGGTCGAGCGCAAGTTCATGCCGGGCTATGTGCTCGCCAAGCTGAACATGAACGACGATGTCTATCACCTGGTGAAGAACACACCCAAGGTGACGGGCTTTCTCGGCAGCATGGGCAAGCCACAGGCGATCAGCGAAGCCGAAGCCGCGCGGATGCTGAATTCCAAGGAAGAGGCGGCCGCCGCACCCAAGCACAAGGTGAAGGTGGATTACGAGATCGGCGACGCCGTGAAGGTGCTCGACGGCCCGTTCGCGAGCTTCAACGGCACCGTGGAGGAACTTGATTTCGACCGCAGCCGCGTGAAGGTTTCGGTCAGCATCTTCGGTCGTGCCACCCCGGTCGAGCTCGAATTCGAGCAGGTCGAGCGCAGCAAGTAAGGCGCGGCCTGAGCGGTCAGGTCAGCAGGCGTACCCCCAATCGAACGGCGGGCGGCTTTACAGCCGCCCGCCGTTCGGCTATCGGCCGCCGCTTCCCAAGCAGACGCTGACGGAAAAACATCGCGGGAGGGCGTGCCGTCGGCATGCCCGTTCGAACCGCTCGACTTGATCGGGGCATCGCCCCTCGAAAGAGAGTGACATGGCAAAGAAGATTACGGGTTACATCAACCTCCAGGTGCCGGCCGGCGACGCCAAGCCAGCACCGCCGATCGGCCCCGCACTGGGTCAGCGCGGCGTGAACATCATGGAGTTCTGCAAGGCGTTCAACGCGAGCACCACCGAGCTGACCAAGGGAACGCCGATCCCCACGCGGATCACGGTCTATGCCGATCGCAGCTTTTCGTTCGAGACGAAGTCGCCGCCGGCCTCGTTCCTCATCAAGCAGGCCGCCGGCCTGAAGTCGGGCTCCAAGGAGCCGGGCAAGGTGTCGGCGGGCACGATCGCGCGCAGCAAGCTGAGCGAGATCGCCCAGGCCAAGATGAAGGACCTGAACGCCAACGATATCGAGGCCGCGACCAAGATCATCGAAGGCAGCGCCCGCGCGATGGGCCTCGAAGTGACGGAGGGCTGATCCCATGGCCAAGCTGACCAAGAAGCAGAAGACGATCACCGTGGACTCGCTGAAGCTGCACGGCGTCGACGAGGCGATCGCGCTGGCGCGTTCGGGCGCCACGTCGAAGTTCGACGAGACGATCGAAGTGGCGCTGAACCTGGGCGTCGATCCCCGCCATGCGGACCAGATGGTGCGCGGCGTGGTCAACCTGCCCAAGGGCACCGGCAAGACCGTCCGCGTCGGCGTGTTCGCCCGCGGCGCGAAGGCGGAGGAGGCGCTGGCCGCCGGTGCCGACGTCGTGGGGGCCGAGGACCTGATGGAGACCATCCAGGGTGGCACGATCGATTTCGACCGCTGCATCGCGACGCCCGACATGATGGGCATCGTCGGGCGTCTCGGCAAGGTGCTGGGCCCCAAGGGCCTGATGCCGAACCCGAAGCTCGGCACGGTGACGATGAACGTCGCGCAGGCGGTCAAGGACGCCAAGGGCGGCCAGATCGAATATCGCGTCGAGAAGGCCGGCATCATCCATTCGGGCATCGGCAAGGCGAGCTTCCCGGCCGAGGATCTGCGCGCGAATTTCGACGCGCTGGTCGATGCGGTGGTGAAGGCCAAGCCGTCGGGCGCAAAGGGCAAATATGTCCGCAAGGTCGCGATCTCGTCGACGATGGGCGCGGGCATCAAGGTCGACACGACCGAGGTCGCCGGCGCCTAAGCCGCGACGATCGACAGGATCGACGAATGAGGGCCGGGAGCGATCCCGGCCCTTTTTCGTAAGTTACGCCGCCACCTTCACGCAAAATTAGCCACTGCGATCTACCGGTCTCCGCAGGGAGACGTGTGATGGCATCGGCAGCACAGCGATCGGGCAAGCCGCGGCGCGGCTGGCGCAGCATCGTACCCGCGCGCGACGGCGCCACGATCATCGAATTCGCGCTGGTGGTGACACCCTTTTTCGCGGTTCTGATGGCCATTCTCCAGACCAGCCTGATCTATTTCAGCCAGGAGGCGCTCGAGACGAGCGTCGAAGCCGCCGCACGCAGCGTCGTCACCGGAAAGGCGCAGGCCGCCGACGCGACCGGTTCCAGCAGCGGCATGAGCCCAGCGCAGCTCCAGACCCGGTTCCGCAACGCCGCATGCGCGACGCTGCCCGGCTATATGTCGTGCGCCAAGCTGCTGGTTGACGTGCGCAGCGCGACCAGCTGGAACGCCATGGACACCAGTATGCCGACGATCACGTTCGATGCGAACGGCAACCCCAACAACACGCTGAGCTACAGCCTCGGCAGCCAGGGCGCCGTCGTGCTCGTGCGGCTGATGTATCTCTGGCCGATCCAGGCGGCGCCGATGCAGCTGGGGCTCGTCAACGTGGGCAACGGGCAGCGACTGATCGTCGCCACCTCGGTCGCCAAGACGGAGAGCTATTCGTGACGTCGCGCAAGCTCGCCACAGACACGCGCGGCCTCGCGCTCATCGAATTCGCGATCGTCCTGCCGATCCTGCTGACGCTTTATCTCGGTGGGTTCCAGCTGGGCGATGGAATCGCATGCAGCCGCAAGATCACCATCGCAACGCGCGCGATCGCCGATCTGATCGCACAGAACCAGTCGGGCTCGACGACCGCCAGCGAAGTGGACAGCAACCTGTCCGCCGCGACGCAGGTGCTCGCCCCCTACGCGGCCAGCAATGCGGTCATCCGGATCACCGAGGTCGGCACCGACTATAATCTGAAGACCACGGTGCAATGGAGCCGTGCCGCGAATGGCGCCGCCTACAAACCGGGCGCGGTCGCCACGATCCCGCTCGCGATGCGCATACCGGGCACGTACTTCCTGTTCGCCGAAACATCCTATGCCTACACGCCGTCGGTCAATTTCGGTTTCGTCAACGCCATGAACCTGTCGGATTCGCTGTACATGCTGCCGCGCAATTCGAACAGCATCACTTGCACGGATTGCTGAAGATGACGATCATGCGCCCGCTCCTCCATCTGGCGAAGCGGCTGCGGCACGATCGCCGCGGCAACGTCTTCATGATCTTCGCCTTCGCGCTCATCCCGCTGACGTTCGCCACGGGCATGGGCATCGATTACGCCCGCGCGATGAAATCGCAGACCAAGCTCAACGCGGTCGCCGATGCCGCCGCGCTGGTGGCGGTCAGCAAGACGGTGATGAGCTTGGATGACAACAGCGCCGCGGGTTACGCCACCCAGATGTTCCAGATCCAGAGCCAGAGCGTTCTCAACAACGGCTCGGTCAAGCTGACAAGCCTGTCGACCAGCGCGCCGACGGATTCGACCGGCCGTCGCACCGCGACCGTCAGCTATGTCGCCACGTCGTCGAACATCTTCGCCAATATCCTGGGCTTGCCGTTGCTGACCATCCACGGCACCTCCCAGACCACCAACGCCACCGCGCCCAACATCGATTTCTACATGCTGCTCGACGTATCAGGATCGATGGCGCTTCCCACCACGACGGCCGGGCTGAGTAAGGTGGGTGCGAGCAACGGCAACGGATGCCAGTTCGCCTGCCATTCGACGAACGATCTGAAGGGGAAGGATGCGAACGGCAACATGCAGGATCTGTATGGCGTGGCCAAATCCTACGGCCTCACACTGCGCATCGACGACGAAGGCACCGCCGTCTCAAAGCTGACGGCGGATGCGCAGAGCACGTCGAGCAAAAACGGCGCGAACTACCGGATGGCGATCCATTCGTTTCATGGCGCCGGCGGATTTTCGATGATCCAGTCGCTCACGGCCAATCTGTCCTTGGCCGCGACCACGACTACCAACCTGAAGCCGAGCAATTACTACAGCAACGGTTGCCCGACCCAAGCCTGCAAGAACACCGATGTCGGCTATAACGATCAGGACACGGGCAGCAGCGACGCCTTCGACCAGATGAACAAAGTCATCACCCCGTCGCCGGGAACGGGGCTGAACGGCGCTCAACCCCAAGCCATCATGTTCCTCATCACGGACGGCATGCGTGACGAGTCCCGCCCCGGCGGCCGTCCGGAAATCGGGTTCGACACTGCCAAGTGCACCACGATCAAGAGCCGGGGAATTCGGATCGCGGTTCTCTATACCGAATATCTTCCCCAGGCGCTGGCCAACGACAGCTGGTCGCAGGCCAACGTCGCGCCCTATCTCAACCAGATCGAACCCGCGCTTCAGGCCTGCGCGTCGCCCGGACTCTATACCAAGGTGTCGACCGATCAGGATATCTACACCGCGCTCGACACGCTGTTCCAGAACGCCGTCGCGACCGCCCGAATTTCGGGGTGATGCGGCGCCGGGCAGCCGCCTCCAATCAGCGCTCGAGCAAGACCGCGTGGGAGCGCGCGGCAACCGCATCCTGCATCCGCGGCGGGACATCGAGCCAGAAGGGCGCGAGCTTGGACGAATCCACGCGCTCCACGCCCACCGCGAATGCCTGCACCGTCTGGCCGAGGCCCCCGTGTCCCGCCGCATAGATCACGTTCAACGCGGCAAGCGGGATGAACATGGGGCGACCGTTCGCGCTCAGCGCCTCGATCGCGTCGCGCGGCAGCGCCATGACGATCCGAAGCCGACGCTCCTCGCCTGGGGCCAGGGCGAAGGTCGGCGCGGCCGGACGTGCGATCGGCTCGGCCGCAAACCCGCTCACCGCCGCCTCTTGCCCCGAGGATGCACTGAGCAACTGGGCCCTCAGGCGGATATCGGTGGCGGGAGCGTCGCCCCGGTTCGTCACGGTCACCTCGCAGTCGACGGTCGCGCTCAGCATGTTGAGCCCCGCGCGCGTCGGCCGCAACGCAAGCGCGAGCCTGCCGCGCGGGACGATCGGCGTGAGCGGCGCCACGGCCACCGTATCCGAGCCGCCCTCACCGGTCTCCGCCTTCGCCCCGCGGCGCCGCGACCACAGCCCCGCCCCGCCGAGCGCAACCGCCAGCGCGCCGACACCGGCCAGCCATGGCCATGGCCATGCCACCTGCTGCGGTGACGCAGGCGGTAGCGTGATGCCCGGCGTCGGCGTCGGCATTGGCGTCGGCGTCGCGACGGCAGCAGGCTGTGCTGCCGCGGCGGACGACGGCGTCGGAACCGGTGCCGGCGTGGACGTCGGGGCGACATCGGGGGTCGGGGTGGCACGCGGCGTGGGCGTGGCACGGGGGGATGGCGTGGGCTTGGGCGTGGCGGTCGCCCGCCGCTGAGGCGTTGGCGTGATCGCCGGCAGCGACAAGGGCGATGCGAGCGGCACCGGCGTCGCATAGGGCGTCGGGCTCGCCTGGGGTTGGGACGGCGTGAGACTGAAATTGCCGAGATTGGGTATGGTCCGCACGGCGTCCTGCGCGCCGGCCCGTCCGCCAAGTGCCGCCAACGCTACGGCGAGGATTGGCGCGGCCGATACCGCACGGCGCCTCTCGAATGTCATGATCGCGAATTCCCTGATGATCGTTTCTGCCGCCACGGCGCGACCAGCGGTGCAAGCCGGGTTGCGACGAGCCGCGCCGTGGCGGCGGTGAAGCACGCACGGGGCGCTACCAGCAGATGCCCGCGTTTGACAGCCGGCAACACGGCACCTATATCGCGGGTTCGCCACAGCATCCGGGAAATGAGCGGCCGTCGCGCAGCCGATCGATCGAATGGGATGCCGGGGTTACCGGACGCCGAACGCCGCCGCATCCCGTATGCGAGCGGCTTTTCGGCGTCTTCGCACGCCCCGCCCCGGAGGTCTCCGGGCAGAGATTAGACGGCTGACGAGGCAAAACGATCCTATGGCTACCAAGGCAATCGAAAGCGGCACCGCGCGGCGCCCCGAGCAGAGCACGGCCAAGCGCCGCATCCGCAAGGTGTTCGGCAACATTCACGAAGTCGTGCAGATGCCGAACCTGATCGAGGTCCAGCGTGAGAGCTACGAACAGTTTCTCCGCTCCGACAAGTCGATCGGCCATGTCTCGGGCCTCGAAAAGACGCTGCGCAGCGTCTTCCCGATCCAGGATTTCGCCGGCACCGCCTATCTCGACTTCGACGATTACGTCCTAGAACCGCCGAAGTTCGACGTCGAGGAATGCCGTCAGCGGGGCATCACCTATGCCGCGCCGATGCGCGTCACCCTCCGTCTGACCGCGTTCGAGGTCGATCCGGATACCGAGGCCAAGTCGGTCATCGATATCAAGGAGCAGGACGTCTACATGGGCGACATGCCGCTCATGACCGAGAACGGCACCTTCTTCATCAACGGCACCGAGCGCGTGATCGTCAGCCAGATGCACCGGTCGCCGGGCGTGCTGTTCGATCACGATCGCGGCAAGACCCACGCCAGCGGCAAGTACCTCTTCGCCGCGCGTGTGATCCCGTATCGCGGTTCGTGGCTCGATTTCGAGTTCGACGCGAAGGACATCGTCAACGTCCGTATCGACCGCAAGCGCAAGCTGCCGGTGACGGCGCTGCTCTACGCGCTCGGCATGACCAGCGAGGATATCCTCAACGAATTCTACAACCGCGTCACCTATGTGCGCGGCCAGGGCGGCTGGATCATCCCGTTCGCCGCCGAAAACTGGCGCGGTGTGAAGCCGCTGTTCGACATCGTCGATGCGAAGTCGGGCGAGGTCGTGTTCGCGGCGGGCCAGAAGATCAGCCCGCGCGCCGCCAACAAGTCGGCCAAGGACGGGCTGACCGACCTGTTGATCCCGACCGAGGAGATCTATGGTCGCTATTCGGCCTATGACCTCATCAACGAACAGACCGGCGAGATCTATGTCGAGGCCGGCGACGAGATCGGCCAGGAGAATCTCGAACTGCTTGACAAGGCCGGGATCGACCGGATCGAGCTGCTCGACATCGACCACGTTTCGACCGGTGCATGGATCCGCAACACGCTGAAGGTGGACAAGGCCGAGGAGCGCGAGCAGGCGCTCTCCGACATCTACCGCGTGATGCGCCCCGGCGAGCCGCCGACGCTCGAGACGGCCGAGGCGCTGTTCGCCGGCCTGTTCTTCGATCCGGACCGCTACGACCTGTCGGCGGTGGGCCGTGTGAAGCTCAACATGCGCCTCGACCTCGATGCCGAGGATACGGTGACGACGCTTCGCACCGAAGATATCCTTGCGGTGGTGAAGACGCTCGTCGGCCTGAAGGACGGCAAGGGCGAGATCGACGACATCGACAATCTCGGCAACCGCCGCGTGCGTTCGGTGGGCGAGCTGCTGGAGAACCAGTATCGCGTCGGCCTGCTGCGCATGGAGCGCGCCGTGAAGGAGCGCATGTCGTCGGTCGACGTGTCCACCGTGATGCCGAACGATCTCATCAACGCGAAGCCGGCAGTTGCCGCGGTTCGTGAGTTCTTCGGCTCGTCGCAGCTCTCGCAGTTCATGGACCAGACCAATCCGCTGTCCGAAGTGACGCACAAGCGTCGCGTTTCGGCGCTCGGGCCGGGCGGTCTGACGCGTGAGCGTGCGGGCTTCGAGGTGCGCGACGTGCATCCGACGCATTATGGCCGCATCTGCCCGATCGAGACGCCGGAAGGTCCGAACATCGGTCTCATCAACTCGCTGGCCTCGTTCAGCCGCGTCAACAAATATGGCTTCATCGAGACGCCGTACCGCAAGGTCGTGGACCACAAGGTCACCGACGACGTGGTGTATCTGTCGGCGATGGAAGAGGCCAAGCACACGATCGCGCAGGCCAACGCTGAGCTGACCGCCGATGGCGGCTTTGCCGAGGAACTGGTTTCGTCGCGTCAGGCGGGCGAATTCCTGATGGCGCTGCCCGACAACATCACGCTGATGGACGTTTCGCCCAAGCAGCTCGTCTCGGTCGCCGCATCGCTCATTCCGTTCCTGGAAAA
The DNA here is from genome assembly GCF_022662335.1 of Sphingomonas sp. CROZ-RG-20F-R02-07. Lineage (GTDB taxonomy): Bacteria > Pseudomonadota > Alphaproteobacteria > Sphingomonadales > Sphingomonadaceae > Sphingomonas. The sequence goes on from NZ_JAKNQJ010000014.1 coordinate 38,629, forward strand.
CGATGACGCCAACCGCGCGCTGATGGGTTCGAACATGCAGCGTCAGGCGGTGCCGCTCGTCCAGGCCGAGGCGCCGTTCGTCGGCACGGGCATGGAAGAAACGGTGGCGCGCGATTCGGGTGCGGCGATCGGCGCCAAGCGCGCCGGCATCGTCGACCAGGTCGATGCCGCGCGCATCGTGATCCGTGCGACCGGCGAGGTCGACGCGGGCAAGTCGGGCGTGGACATCTACACGCTGATGAAGTTCCAGCGTTCGAACCAGTCGACCTGCATCAACCAGCGCCCGCTGGTGAAGGTGGGTGACGTGGTCGCGGCCGGCGACATCATCGCCGATGGCCCCTCGACCGAGTTCGGCGAGCTGGCGCTGGGGCGCAACGCGCTCGTCGCGTTCATGCCGTGGAACGGCTACAACTACGAGGACTCGATCCTCATCAGCGAGCGGATCGTGAAGGACGACGTGTTCACGTCGATCCATATCGACGAGTTCGAGGTGATGGCCCGCGACACCAAGCTCGGGCCGGAGGACATCACGCGCGATATCCCGAACGTCGGCGAGGAGGCACTGCGCAACCTCGACGAGGCGGGCATCGTCTATGTGGGTGCTGAGGTCGAGCCGGGCGACATTCTCGCCGGCAAGATCACGCCCAAGGGCGAATCGCCGATGACGCCGGAGGAAAAGCTCCTCCGCGCGATCTTCGGTGAAAAGGCCTCGGACGTTCGCGACACCTCGCTGCGCCTGCCGCCGGGCGTTGCCGGAACGGTGGTGGACGTGCGCGTCTTCAATCGCCACGGCATCGACAAGGACGAACGCGCGATGGCGATCGAGCGCGAGGAGATCGAGCGCCTGAAGAAGGACTCGGACGACGAGCGCACCATCCTCAATCGGGCGACCTGGAGCCGCCTGCGCGAGATGCTGCTCGACCAGACCGCGACCGCGGCGCCCAAGGGCGTAAAGAAGGGCGTCGTGATCGATATGGACCTGCTGGAGAGCGTGGACCGCCATGACTGGTGGAAGTTCGCGGTCGCCGACGACAAGGTCCAGAGCGATCTGGAAGCGGTGAAGCAGCAATATGATGATGCCGCCAAGCTCATCACCGACAAGTTCCACGATCGGCGCGAGAAGCTGGAGCGTGGCGACGAGCTGCCGCCCGGCGTGCTGAAGATGGTCAAGGTGTTCGTCGCGGTGAAGCGCAAGCTGCAGCCGGGCGACAAGATGGCCGGCCGTCATGGCAACAAGGGCGTCATCAGCCGCATCCTGCCGGCGGAGGACATGCCGTTCCTCGCCGACGGTACGCCGGTCGATCTGGTGCTCAATCCGCTGGGCGTGCCATCGCGCATGAACGTCGGGCAGATCTTCGAGACGCATCTGGGCTGGGCCGCACGTGGTCTGGGCCAGCAGCTCGCGGCCCGGCTCGAGGATTGGCGCGAGGCGAACCCCGACGCCAAGCCGGGTGCGATGCCCGATGCGGTGAAGGAGCGCCTCAAGACGATCTACGGCGACAACTACACCGCCGAGATCGACGCGCGCGACGGCGACGAGATCGTCGAACTGGCCGAGAACCTGAAGCGCGGCGTGCCGATGGGCACACCTGTGTTCGACGGTGCACGCGAGGCGGACGTGTCCGACATGCTGGAACTGGCGGGTCTCGACACGTCGGGCCAGTCGGATCTGTTCGACGGGCGCACCGGCGACATGTTCGATCGCAAGGTGACGGTGGGCATCATCTATATGCTGAAGCTCCACCATCTCGTGGACGACAAGATCCACGCGCGTTCGATCGGGCCGTACAGCCTCGTCACGCAGCAGCCGCTGGGTGGTAAGGCGCAGTTCGGTGGGCAGCGTTTCGGCGAAATGGAGGTCTGGGCCTTGCAGGCGTATGGCGCCGCCTACACCTTGCAGGAGATGCTGACGGTGAAGTCGGACGACGTGGTCGGCCGCACCAAGGTCTACGAGGCGATCGTCAAGGGCGACGACACGTTCGAGGCCGGCATCCCCGAGAGCTTCAACGTGCTCGTCAAGGAAATGCGCTCGCTGGGCCTGAACGTCGAGCTGACGACCGCCGAACTCGGCTATGACAGCGACGGCATCCAGATCGCGGCGGAATGAGGGAACGGGGGCGGCCGGATGGTCGCCCCCTGCCCCCGCGCGCACGGAATTTACCCCTAGAGGGAATTGAAACATGAACGAGATGACCCCCTTCGCCAATCCGGTGGCCAAGCCGGAAACCTTCGACCAGATCCAGATCGGCATCGCATCGCCGGACAAGATCCGCAGCTGGTCGTTCGGCGAGATCAAGAAGCCCGAGACCATCAACTATCGCACGTTCAAGCCCGAGCGCGACGGCCTGTTCTGCGCGCGCATCTTCGGTCCGATCAAGGATTACGAGTGCCTGTGCGGCAAGTACAAGCGCATGAAGTACAAGGGCATCGTCTGCGAGAAGTGCGGCGTCGAGGTCACCGTCTCGAAGGTGCGCCGCGAGCGGATGGGTCACATCGAGCTCGCCGCCCCCGTCGCGCACATCTGGTTCCTGAAGTCGCTGCCCTCGCGCATCGGCCTGCTGCTCGACATGCAGTTGAAGCAGCTCGAGCGCGTGCTGTATTTCGAGGCGTATATCGTCATCGAGCCGGGCATCACCGCGCTCGAGAAATATCAGCTCATGACCGAGGACGAGCTCCTCGACGCGCAGGACGAATATGGTGAGGACGCCTTCACCGCCGGGATCGGCGCCGAGGCCGTGCGCATCATGCTCCAGGATCTCGACCTGGAGGGCGAGCGCACGCAGCTGCTCGAAGAGCTGGCGACGACCAAGTCGGAGCTGAAGCCCAAGAAGATCATCAAGCGGCTGAAGGTCGTCGAGAGCTTCATCGATTCGGGCAACCGCCCCGAGTGGATGATCCTCGAGGTCGTGCCGGTCATCCCGCCCGAGCTGCGCCCGCTGGTGCCGCTGGACGGCGGCCGCTTCGCGACGTCGGATCTCAACGACCTCTATCGCCGCGTCATCAACCGCAACAACCGCCTGAAGCGGCTGATGGAGCTGCGTGCGCCGGACATCATCGTCCGCAACGAAAAGCGCATGCTGCAGGAGGCGGTCGACGCCCTGTTCGACAACGGCCGTCGCGGCCGCACGATCACCGGCGCCAACAAGCGTCCGCTGAAGTCGCTGTCCGACATGCTGAAGGGCAAGCAGGGCCGCTTCCGTCAGAACCTTCTCGGCAAGCGCGTCGACTATTCGGGCCGTTCGGTCATCGTGACCGGTCCGGAGCTCAAGCTGCACCAGTGCGGCCTGCCGAAGAAGATGGCGCTCGAGCTGTTCAAGCCGTTCATCTACGCGCGCCTCGACGCCAAGGGCCTGAGCATGACGCTCAAGCAGGCGAAGAAGTGGGTCGAGAAGGAGCGCAAGGAAGTCTGGGACATCCTGGACGAGGTGATCCGCGAGCATCCGGTGATGCTCAACCGCGCCCCGACGCTGCACCGTCTTGGCATCCAGGCGTTCGAGCCGGTGCTGATCGAGGGCAAGGCGATCCAGCTTCACCCGCTGGTCTGCTCGGCGTTCAACGCCGACTTCGACGGCGACCAGATGGCCGTTCACGTGCCCCTGAGCCTCGAGGCGCAGCTGGAAGCGCGCGTCCTGATGATGTCGACCAACAACATCCTGTCGCCCGCCAACGGCAAGCCGATCATCGTGCCGTCGCAGGACATGGTGCTGGGCCTGTATTATCTGTCGATGATGAAGGAAGGCGAGCCCGGCGAGGGCATGCTGATCTCCGACATGTCGGAGGTGCATCAGGCGCTCGAGGCGAAGGCGGTGACGCTGCATACCAAGATCGTCAGCCGCGTTCCGCAGACCGACGAGAAGGGCAACCAGTATCTGAAGCGGTTCGAGACGACGCCGGGCCGCATGCTGCTCGGCGAGACGCTCCCGAAATCGTCGAAGGTGCCGTTCGACACCGTCAACCGCCTGCTCACCAAGAAGGACGTGGGCGACGTGATCGACGAGGTCTATCGCCACACTGGCCAGAAGGAGACCGTGCTGTTCGCCGACGCGATCATGTCGCTCGGCTTCCGTCACGCGTTCAAGGCGGGCATTTCGTTCGGCAAGGACGACATGATTATTCCGGACGCCAAGATCGCGCTCGTCGACGAGACGCGCGACCAGGTGAAGGATTATGAGCAGCAATATCAGGACGGGCTCATCACCCAGCAGGAAAAGTACAACAAGGTGATCGACGCCTGGAGCCGTTGCGGCGACCAGGTGGCGAACGCGATGATGAACGAGATCAAGGCGGTCAAGAAATACGACGACGGCCCCAACAAGGGTCGCGAGAAGCCGATCAACTCGATCTACATGATGGCGCATTCGGGTGCGCGTGGCTCGCAGGCGCAGATAAAGCAGCTTGCCGGCATGCGCGGCCTGATGGCCAAGCCGTCGGGCGAGATCATCGAGACGCCGATCATCTCGAACTTCAAGGAAGGCCTGACCGTCCTCGAATATTTCAACTCGACGCATGGTGCCCGCAAGGGCCTGGCGGATACGGCGCTCAAGACGGCGAACTCGGGTTACCTGACCCGCCGTCTGGTCGACGTTTCGCAGGATTGCACGATCGTCGAGCTGGATTGCGGCACGACGCGCGCGCTGGAGATGAAGGCGATCGTCCAGGGGGGCAGCACCATCGCCTCGCTCGGCGAGCGCATCCTGGGCCGCACCACGGCGGAGGACATTCTCGATCCCAAGACCAACGCGGTCGTCATCAAGTCGGGCACGCTGCTCGACGAGCCGATGATCGTGACGATCGAGGCGCTGAACACGCAGGCCGTCAAGATCCGCTCGCCTTTGGTGTGCGAATCGAAGATCGGCGTGTGCGGCAAGTGCTACGGACGCGATCTCGCCCGCGGCACGCCGGTGAACATCGGCGAGGCGGTCGGCGTCATCGCGGCGCAGTCGATCGGCGAGCCGGGCACGCAGCTCACGATGCGCACCTTCCACATCGGCGGTGCGGCGCAGCTCAACGAGCAGTCGAACCTGGAAGCGCCGGTCGACGGCACGGTCCAGTTCCGCGATCTGCGTATCATCGAGGACCAACGCGGTCGTCGCGTGGTGCTCAGCCGCTCGGGCGAGATCGCGATCGTCGACATGGACGGCCGCGAACTCTCGACGCACCGCATCCCATACGGCGCCTATGTGCTGATGGACGACGGCCATATCCTGGCCAAGGGCGACCGGATGGCCGAATGGGATCCGTTCACCATGCCGGTCATCACCGAGAATCCGGGTACGGTGAAGTTCGTCGATCTGATCGAGGGCAAGACGCTCACCGAGCAGACCGACGAGGCCACCGGCATCGCCCAGCGCGTCGTGACCGAATATCGTGCGGCGACCAAGTCGAAGGAGGATCTGCGTCCGCGCATCACCCTGCTCGACGACGCGTCGGGCGAAGCGGGTCGCTACATGTTGGCCGCCGGCGCCACGCTCTCGGTCGAGGACGGCGCACAGGTGCAGGGCGGCGACGTGATTGCTCGCGTCAGCCGGGAATCGGCCAAGACGCGCGACATCACGGGCGGTCTGCCTCGCGTCGCCGAATTGTTCGAAGCGCGCATTCCGAAGGACTCGGCGATCATCGCCAAGGTTTCGGGCCGCGTCGTGTTCGGCAAGGACTATAAGGCGAAGCGCAAGATCGGCATCCAGCCCGAGGATGGCGGCGAGGTCGTCGAGTATCTCGTGCCCAAGTCGAAGGTGATCGACGTTCAGGAAGGCGACTACGTCAAGCGTGGCGATAACCTGATCGGCGGCAGCCCCGATCCGCACGACATTCTGGAGACGATGGGTGTCGAGCCCCTGGCCGAATATCTGGTAAGCGAAATCCAGGAGGTCTATCGTCTTCAGGGCGTGAAGATCAACGACAAGCACATCGAGACGATCGTCCGTCAGATGCTCCAGAAGGTCGAGATCACCGATGGCGGCGACACCACGCTGCTGAAGGGCGAGCAGGTCGACCGCGAGGAGATGGACGCCACGAACGAGAAGCTGGAGAAGAACCAGACGCCGGCCCAGGGCAAGCCCGTCCTGCTCGGCATCACCAAGGCGTCGCTGCAGACCCGCAGCTTCATCTCGGCGGCTTCGTTCCAGGAGACGACGCGCGTTCTCACCGAGGCTTCGGTGCAGGGCAAGATCGACTCGCTGAACGGCCTGAAGGAGAATGTCATCGTCGGCCGGCTCATTCCGGCGGGCACGGGTGCGGGCATGAACCGCCTCCGCGTCGCCGCCTCCAGCCGCGATGCCGCACTCCGCGTGCAGCAGCGCCGCATGGCCGAAGTGTCGCTGGTGGCACCCGCCAGCGCCAAGGAAGAGCATGACGCCGAGCTGGCCCGCTCGGCCCGTGACAGCGAAGGCACCGGCAGCGATCCGCTCGCCGAGGTCGTCACCTCGGGCACCGGCACCGATGCGGATGCCGGCGAGTATCTGAACGACTGATCCGCCGGGCACTGCGGTGCCGGGATCTAGAAGCCGCCGCCCGGGATGCCGGGCGGCGGCTTTTTGTTTGCAGTTCCGCTACTCGGAAAACCAATCGCCTGGTATGTTCATATTGCTAATCAATAATCCTCTTGCCGTTTATCGATAAACTGCCATTCTGAAGCGACAGGAGGCAGGCATGCGGAAACGGTCGCGGCTGATAGCAATGTTCGGCACCATCATCGGCATCTTGCGTGTCGCCAACATCGCGGTTCTAGGCATCGCGATCCTCGCTCTCACGGCTACGTTCGTGTGGGCGACTCCGCTGCTGGAGCATCTGCGGGGGCAATATGGCCCCACCGGTCACGCCGCGCTGCTCTACATCCGCGTTCTGATGATCAGCTCTGCACCGCTCGCATTTATCGCCGAGCGGCTGTTCCGCGCGCTTGCCGATGTGATCGGAACGCTGCGTCGAGGCGAGCCGTTCGCGGCGGCCAATGCCGGCAGGCTGCGAATCATCGGCTGGGCGCTTCTCGCACTCCAGATAGTCGATGCAATGCTGGGTCTGACGATTTGGTGGGCGAAATCGGAGCATATGCGCGTGCTCGACTGGACGCCGTCATTGACTGGCTGGCTCGGCGTGCTCGTTGCGTTCGTGCTTGCGCAGGTATTTGCGCAGGGCGCCGCCCTGCGCGCCGATCTGGAGGGCACCATCTGATGCCGGTGCGCATCCATCTCGATGCACGGCTTTATGATCGGCGCATGACACTGACCGAGCTCAGCGAGGCAGTGGACATCACCCTGGCGAACCTGTCGATCCTGAAAACGGGCAAGGCAAAGGCGATCCGCTTCTCGACACTGGAAGCGATCTGCCTGGCGCTCGACTGCCAGCCGGGCGACATTCTGGCCGTCGAGGCCGAAGCGGGGGACGAGCCATGATGACCATCATCCGCAGCGCGGCGGGAGGAAGCGCAAGACGCATCGCCCTCGCCTATCGACTTGGCGGCCGAGCGCTGGTTTTTGCGCCCATGCTCGTCTTCCCGGCGATCGTCACCGAGCTTGTGCAGCATGCCGCGGAGATTCATCTCGGCATGTTCGCGTCGTTGGCCGCCTTTCGCGGATTGGCGATGGATCCGACACGGTGGGCGTTCGGCTATGCAAAGGTCGCTGGCTTCCTGCTTACGACGCTGCTGGTGGCGCGTTTCTGGGCGGTGGATGGCGTGATGGCGCGCATACCGCGGATCAGTGGTCGTGCCGGTGGGCGGCTGGCGCTCGGGATACTCGCTTCGTTCGCGATCGCCGCGGCCGACCACGGACTCGCTCGCCAAGGCGGCCCGATCGCGGTGGCGGCAAGCATCATTGACTTCCTGATCTCCACCGCGCTGACGCTCTACCTCATGGGTGCGCTGCTCGACGACGAGCGCATTACCCTTCGCTGGAGCTTCACGGCGGGATGGCCGAAGGCCGTCATGATGACCTTGCTTGCCGTTACCGTCTTCGTCCCATGCCAGCTTCTGCACCTGCTCGATCATCGGCTCGCGATCGGATCACCCTTGGCAGTCGTCATGCCGATCATGATCTGGGACGCGCTGTTCGTCGGCCTGTTCGCGGCGCTCGTCGGATCGGCGGCGTTCGTCGGATTTCGCTACGGGCCGAATTGGCGCGGCTGGGATCGCAAGCCCTGACGGATCAACCCATCCGTTGGTCCGCCGCCTCCATCGCCCGGGCGATCGTTTCCAGCCGGCCGGCCTCGATGCGGAGTTCGTTGAACGCCGGGGGCGAGTGGCGGACGCGTTTGGACAGCGTGCCTGCGCCGATCATGCGCAGCGTGCGACCGGCGCGCTCGACGGGAACGTCGAAGGGATCATGGACGTGGCCCGACAGGACCGCATCGGCGCCGGCTTCGGCCAGCGCGATCAACGCGGCGTCGCCATGCCGGGTGCGCGCGGAGCCCTTGGTCGGCCCCTCGATCAGGGGGTGATGCGCGGCGACGAGGATCAGGTTGCCGCTCGGCGCCGCCGCGATCAACGCCAGCGTGCGGCGCAGCGCGCCCGGGCTCACGCGGCCCTTCGACCAGTTCCACCGCCACTGCGCGCGCACGATGGTCGTGAGCGGCACGATCGTCACGCCCGGCAATTCGAGCGGCCGCTCGATCATCCGCTCCACGGCGTGGTAACGCTGATAGGGAGAGAAAAGCCGGCGGAACGGATCCCAATAATAGGGGATGTCGTGATTGCCGATCTCGAGCGTGACCGGCACGCCCAGCCCGCGCAGCCACGCCCCCCCCGCCTCGAACTCGCGCTTGGTCGCGCGCATCGTCAGGTCACCGGTCATGATGACCGCATCGGGACGCTCCGCCGCGACCAGCCCGTCGAACCAGGCGATCGCGGCAGGATCCTCCGCGCCGAAATGAACGTCGCTGACGTGGAACAGTCGAATCACGCGAGTTCGGCCAACCGGCCCGGCTCGTGCATCGGGCAGCCGTTGAACGACCCGCGGAAGTTCGCGGAGAACTTGTAGGTATCCTTGCGAACGCGGTTGACGCCGCCGAGCGGCCGATGCTCGGCGATGCCATGCCACACGCTGTACGAAAGCGCGTCGTCGGTATGTTCGGTGACGCCATGCTCCCACGACAATTGCGGCTCCACCACCAAAGTCGCGACGGTCACGAAGGGGCTCGCCTTCTGGTCCCATTCCTTGGAAGCATCCTCGATCGGCATGGCGTCGAGATCGGTGGCAAGCTGCACGCGCAACTCCCAGGTGCCGCCCTGCTCGATCAGATCCTCGCGCACCGCCTCGCGGATCGCATCGGGCTTGCCGCTCGCGTCGATGGTGGTGTCGGTGAGGCTGGTCAGCCCTTCGGACACCGGGAAGAGCGCGAATTTGGCGATGTTGTTACCATAGCGGAACGGCGTCTGCGAATAATAGGTCTGGCCGAGCGGGTGGACCTGCGGGGCACCACCCAATTGCCGGATCGTCGCCGATTCCACGCCGACGCTGCTCAACACCGCATCGAACGCGCGCAGCACGCCCGAGAGCGCCTTTTTCGCACCCTCGGCCCGATCCGTCGTCTTGGACAGCAGCGTCAGGTTCTTGAGAAAGGCTTTGGGTTCGGGCGCGGCGAAAACGGGACCGTTGACCATGATGAAATCCTGCGTCGTGTCGCCCTCCGATCCCGGCAGGCGCTCGCCCTGAACGTCGAGGATCTTGAGTGCGAGACCGCGCGGCAACGCGATACTGTCATCGAGAATGTCGCCGGGATTGGTCGAGATGCGCAGGATGGCCTCGTGGCTGCCGGGTTTCGCGAACATGCCTTGCGCGAGTGCCGCGGGCAGCCCCTCCGCGATGGTCAGCGTGCCACGTGCGATGCCGTGGGCCTTCGCGTGCACGGCACGCACCGCGTGATCGTAATCCTGCGAGGTGGTCTCCAAGATCGATCGAAACTGTTCCTCCAGTTGCCGGATCGTCTCCGCCTCGTCGGAAGGAATGGTTTCGACGTCGTTCGAATAAAGAACGGGCGTCGAGTGGTTAACGGGCTGGTTGGACATCCGGGGCTCCTTTGGCGACCTCCATCCAACCCTAGGGCGGCGCTTGAGTTCCGTTACCGCAACCTGTTGATCTGCCGCGGATCGCGTGCAATGGCAGGATCAACCGACCAACGACGGACCCATATGCACCTCTCTGCCTCGGCCGTCGACATCACCGCGTGCGACCGCGAACCCATCCACATTCCGGGCTCGATCCAGCCGCACGGGCTTCTGCTCGTCGTGGACGCCGCCACCTTGGCGGTCGTTGCCGGTGCCGGCGCCATAGAAGCGCGGCTCGCCGGGGAATGGCTGGGCCGGCCGCTCGACGCGCTGGTCGGTCCGGCCGTAATGGCGACCATCGCCGCGGCGGAAGGCGACCGAATCACCGGCCACGCCATCGTCGAAGGCACGACCGAGCGTTTCGCGGTGACGATCCACCGCGCGGGAGACCGGTGGCTCATCGAGCTGGAGCCCGTTATCGGCGAGCCGGCAAGCGCCGCCACGGTGCTCGGCTGGCTGGATGCCGCCGCCGCCGGGTTCGAACGCGCGGGCGATCTGCAGACGCTGTGCGAACGCGCCGCCATCGCGTTTCGCGGCCTGACCGGCTTCGATCGCGTCATGGTGTACCGGTTCCTCGACGACGAGGCCGGACGCGTCCTGGCCGAGGATCGTGCACCGCATCTGCACGGCTTTCTCCACCATCATTTCCCGGCGACCGACATTCCGGCGCAGGCGCGCGCGCTGTATGTGCGCAACCGGACGCGCGCCATTCCCGATATCGACTATACGCCCGCACCGATCCGTCCGGAGGGTTTCGCCGATCTCGATCTGGGTGACGCGGCGCTGCGCAGCGTCTCGCCGATCCATATCCAGTATCTGCGTAACATGGGGGTGAAGGCCTCCGCGTCGATCTCGATCGTGAAGGACGGGCTGTTGTGGGGGCTGATCGCCTGCCACCATCATAGCCCGCGGATGCTGCCGCCCGATATGCGGACCACCGCCGCGACGCTGGCGGGCGGGCTCGCACGCCAGATCCGCGCGAAGGAAGAGGCCGAAACCTATCGCGAGCGGCTGCGCCTCCATGCCGACGAAACGCTGCTGACGGCGCGGCTCGCGGTCGATCTGCCGCTGCGCGACATCGTGCAGGGCATGAGCGACGATCTGTGCCGGATGTTCACCGCTGACGGAGTCGCGTTCGTGCAAGGCGGCACCATCGACCGTTATGGCAGTTGCCCCGATACGGACGTGGTGGACGACATCGCTTGCTGGCTGCGCGCCCGCGGCACCGGCGAGCCGCTCGCCACGCACGAGCTGTCCGCACTGATGCCCGCCATGACCGAATGGCGCGCGCAGGCGAGCGGGCTGCTGGCGATGCCGCTGCCCGAGGGCGGTGCGACCCTGCTGTGGTTTCGTGCCGAGCTAGTCGAAGAGGTGGAATGGGCCGGAAACCCGCACAAGGCGGTCACCCTGACGCCCGGCGAGACGCTGTCGCCCCGCGCCTCCTTCGACAGCTGGACGCAGACCGTGCGCGGCCGATCGCAGCGCTGGACGCTGGAAGAGGTGGCCGCTGCCCAACGCCTGCGCCGCGCCTTCGCCGACGCCTATCGCAACCGCCGCCTGCTTGCGCTCAACCGCGATCTGCAGCGTGCGCTGGCCGAAAAGGACGCGCTGATCGCGCAGAAGGACATCCTGATGAAGGAGGTCAACCACCGCGTCCAGAACAGCCTTCAGCTCGTCTCCGCGTTCCTGCGCCTGCAATCCAAGGCGGCGGGGCCGGGCGAGGCGGCGGATCACTTGGCCGAAGCACAGGCGCGGCTCTCGGCCGTGGCGCTGGTCCATCGCCGACTCTACCGCGACGACGAGGTCCAGACGGTCGATCTCTCGCGGTACGTGGACGAGCTGGTGGGCGACATGAAGGGATCGCTCGGCGCCGAATGGGCCGGGAACATCCGCCTCGACCTCGCGCCCGTGCTGATGCCGACCGATCGCGCGGTGAATATCGGGCTGATCCTGACCGAACTGGTCATCAACGCGACCAAATATGCCTATGACGGCGCGAGCGGCCCCCTGACGATCGCGGTGCAGCAGCATCGCACCCGGATGCGCCTGATCGTCGCCGATCACGGGCGCGGCAAGACCGGAACGGGGCAAGGCTTCGGCAGCCGGATGATGAACGCGATGGTGGAGCGGCTGTCCGGAACGATCGATTTCGCCGACAACGCGCCGGGGCTGCGCGTGATCCTGACGGTGCCGATCGAGGAACCCAGCCGCTAACGACCGGGCCGCGTCGGGCCGTCATCGGGCGCGACGCCGGCCGCCGCCGCATAGAGCGCGAAGGTCGCGCGTGCGCCCGCGACGGCGGCGGCGATCGCGTCCTCGCCCAGGACCGCGGCATCGATCGCGGCAAGCAGCACCCGCCACGCGCCCGTGCCATGCCGGGCGGACAGATAGGCCGCCGGCAGCCCCTGCCCCACCCGGCCGGCCAGCATGATCCCGCCCAGCCGCGACCCTTCCGCGACATAGAGCGCGCCCCAGGCAGCGGCCGGACCGATCGCGAACGGCAGCGGCGGCGGCATCGGCACGCCCAGCGCGGCGAGATCGTCGGCAAGCAGCGCAGTACGCGCGGGGGTGGCAGGCAAGCCCGCGATCCCTGCCATCGCCGCTTCCACCGCCGGCAGCGCGCGCGCATGGGCGATCAGGAACGCGGTGTAATCGCGCCGGTCGGCCAGATCGAAGCCGCCGAAAGCGGCATCGACGATGTCGTGGTCGGGGGCAGTGGAAGCGCGAAGTTTCTGGACGGCGGTCATCGATTGCACGCCTGCAATCCGACGGTAACCTTGTCCAGCCAAGATGGAACTTGACGCCCCCCCATGCGCTATGCTGCAACGCACAAAATGCCGGAGATCCCCATGTCCGCCCAAGCGCCCGCCAATCCCAGTGCGCTCCTTCTCGAAGCCATCGCGCTGCGCAAGTGCGTCGAGGCGACCTATAACCGGATGGTCGTGAAGCTGGCCCCGCACATCCTCTACACGCGCCACGACGAGCTCTATGTCGATGCGGTGACGCTCGAACGCGACGGCCAGCCGCCACGCGAGAAGAAGATCGGGACGTTCAAGCTCGATGGCCTGCGCGCGCTGGGCTTTGCCGGCAATCCGTTCCATCCGGAGCCGATCTTCGATCCGGCCGCCGAGAAATATCGCGGCGTGACCTTGTTCGCCGTGGACGCCGCCCCCGCCAACGCCTGACAGCCCTCTCTCCACCCAGTAGAAAACGGGTGGAGAGACGGTGCCACCTCCGCATCAGTCCGCCGCTACGGGCCCTTGTGGGGGCGAAGCGCGCCGGGTGAACCAGACGATCGCCACCAGCACCAGGCACAGCCAAGCCGAGAGGCGGAACAGATCGGTCGAGGCGAGCAGATACGCCTGCCCCACCATCTGCCGCGTGATCGCGCCGGCGGCCTGCACGTCCGTCATTCCCATCCGCATCAACTGATCGCGCGCGGCCTGGAACGGCGCACCGGTCGACACCGCTTCCGACAGCCGGCTCTGGTGCAGCGTCTCGCGCCGGTCCCAGGCCGTGGTGATGAGCGACGCGGCGAAGCTGCCCGCGGTGATCCGCGCGAAGTTCGAGATGCCCGTCGCCGATGGCAGACGCTCCGCCGGAATGCGGTCGAGCGAGATGGTGAGCATCGCGAGGAAGAAGGTGCTCATCGCGATCCCCTGCACCATCATCGGCAGCGCCAGATCGTAGAAGCTCGCATAGGTGGTGTAGCCCGAGCGCAGATAATAGGAATAGGCGAACGAGGCGAACGCCACCGTCGCCAGGATCCGCGCATCGATCTTGCCCGACAGCCGCGCGACGAAGGGTGTAAGCAACACCGCCACCGCCCCGCTGGGTGCGGCGACGAGCCCGGCCCAGGTCGCGGTATAGCCCATCTGCGTCTGCAGCCAGAGCGGCAGCAGCAGCGTGTTGGCGAAGAACACCGCATAGCCGAGGCAGAAGGCGATGGTGCCGATCGCGAAGTTGCGGCTCTTGAACAGTGACAGGTTCACCGCGGGGCTGGCATCGGTCAGTTCCCAGATCAGCCATGCGACGAAGCCGATCGCGGCGACGACCGCGAAGATCACGATGCGCTGCGACTGGAACCAGTCGTCGTTCTTGCCGAGATCGAGCACGCATTGCAGCGCGAACACCCACATGACGAGCAGGATCAGCCCCATCCGGTCGATCGGCAGCACGCGAAGCGGCGTCTCGCGCGATTTCAGGCCGCGCCAGCATATGAACGCGCAGAAGATCCCGACCGGCACGTTGATGAGGAAGATCCAGCTCCAATGATAATTGTCGGAGATATAGCCGCCGAGGATCGGCCCCATGATCGGCGCGACCAGCGTCGTCATCGACCAGATGCCGAGCGCGGTGGAGCGTTTATGCGGCGGAAAGATCGCGATCAGCAGCGCCTGGCTGCCTGGGATCATCGGCCCCGACACGCCGCCCTGGATCACGCGGAACAGGATCAGCGAAGGCAGATTCCACGCGATCCCGCATAGGAACGACGCGATCGTGAACAACAACACCGAGGTGCAGAAGGTGCGCACCACGCCGAACCGCCCCATCAGCCAACCCGTGAGCGGCACCGCAACACCGTTCGCCACCGCAAAGGCGGTGACGATCCAGGTGGAATTGTCGCTGCTGACGCCGAGATTGCCCGCGATTGTCGGCAACGACACGTTGGCGATCGTGGTGTCGAGCACCTGCATGAAGGTGCCGAGCGCCAGCGCGAACGCGATCAACGCGAGCGAGGCGCCTTGCAGCGGCGCCGGCATCGCGGGAGGATTGGGGGCGGACATCGATCGCTCCGTCACCGGTTCGCCGCGATGATCTGGCGGATGCGCGCCTCGACCGCGGGGTCGGTCTGGTCGCTCGCGAGCCCCTTATAAGCAGCCTGCGCCGGCGCGCCGATCCGCGCGCCCGAGGCGTCGGTCGTGTCCACGGTCGCATTCACCGACAGGCCGACGCGCAGCGGGTTGCGGCGCAATTCGCCCTTGTCGAGCCCGATTCGCACCGGAACGCGCTGGACGATCTTGATCCAGTTGCCGCTGGCATTCTGCGCCGGCAGCAGCGCGAAGGCGTTGCCGCTGCCAGCGCCCAGCCCGATCACCCGGCCATGATAGGCGATACCGCTGCCATACATATCGGCCACCACGGTCGCCGGTTGGCCGATGCGCAGATCCTTCAGCTGCGTTTCGCGGAAATTGGCATCGACCCACACCCGGTCGAGCGGCACGACCGCCATCAGCGGCGTTCCCGCCGCGACCTGCTGGCCAAGCTGCACGGTGCGCTGCGCCACCACGCCGTCGATCGGCGCGACGATGTGCATGTGGCTGAGCGTGATCGCGGAGCGGCGATAGGCGGCGATCGCGGCGAGCACGGCAGGGTTGGTCGAAACGGTGGTGCCCTGCACGCCGGTTTGCGACTGCGCCTGCTGGCTGAGCGCGAGATCGAGCGTGGCGCGCGCCACCTTCACCGCATCCTCGGCATGCGCCAGTTCCTCGCCCGAGATCGCACCCTGCGCGGCGGCACCGCGGCGACGGGCCAGATCGTCGCGTGTGCGCGCCAGCTCGGCACGCGCCTGCACGACGGCCGCGCCGGTCTGGTTGAGCTTCGAGAAGTCGGACCGGGTCGATCGCACCGCACGCGCCAGCTCAGCCTCGGCCGCAGCCAGGTTCACATTGGCGGTCGCGGCGTCGAGGTCGAGCAGCGGCTGTCCCGCCTTCACCGCCTGCGTGTTGTCGGCGTGGATCGCGGTCACCTGCCCCGCATCGCGCGCGGTGATCGCCACCACGTCGCCCGCGACATAGGCGTCGTCCGTCTCCTGTTCGGGGGTGGCGAGCAGCAGGTGGAATACCGCCCAGACGATCGCGCCGATCACCACCACGGCACCCAGCAGCAGCAATCCGTTGCGCCGCGCGCGCGGCTTGGCGGCCGGCGGCAGCGGGGCGGATGTTTCGGTATCGGTCATCGCGGGGTTTCCTGTCGATTGTCATAGCCGCCACCCAGCGCCATCACGAGCGCCACGCGGGCGTCGGCGGCATCAGCGGCGAGATCGGCATCGTCCTGTTGGGCAGCGAGCGTGCGGACGTCGTTGTCGACGAGGTCGAGCTTGGAATCGAGACCGCTCGACACGCGGATCGCGTTCAGCCGGCCGGTGGCGGAGAAGCCGCGCACGACCTCG
Source organism: Sphingomonas sp. CROZ-RG-20F-R02-07 (assembly GCF_022662335.1). Taxonomy (GTDB): domain Bacteria; phylum Pseudomonadota; class Alphaproteobacteria; order Sphingomonadales; family Sphingomonadaceae; genus Sphingomonas. The sequence goes on from NZ_JAKNQJ010000014.1 coordinate 54,837, forward strand.
CGCGAGCGCTGACGTTCGGCGTCCAGCGCACCGATCCGCGCGCTCGCATCCGCCGCCTCGCGCACCGCGCGCACGACTCGCTCGTTGTAATCGGCGATGGCCAGATCGACCAAGGCGGTGGCGCCCGCCAATTGCGCCTTTAGCCGGCCATTGTCGAAGATCGGCAGATGCACCGCCGCGCCGCCGCCCGCGGTCACCGCATCGCCGGTCAGCACGTTGCCGATGCCGATCGCCTGCAGACCCGCCAGCGCCATCAGGTTGACGTTGGGATAAAAGGCTTTGCGCGCCACCTCGCGCCCCTTGGCGGCGGCATCGATCCGCGCCAGCGCGGCGGCGATGTCGGCGCGCCTTGCGAGCAGATCCGCGGGCAACGTCGCGGGAAGCGCCATCGGCGCGTCGAGCCGCATCCGGGTCGCCGCGATGGTGGCGGGATAATCCGCCCCGCGTCCGGCGAGTGCGGCCAGCGCGTTCTTCGCCAGCGCTTGGCTCGCCTGCGCCTGCACTAGCGCCAGCCGCGCCTGTGCCAGCAAGGTGCGCGCCGCCTCGGTCTCCAGCCCGCTCGCCAGCCGGTTGCGCACGCGCACGTCGACCAGCCGCAGCGAATTCGCCCGCGCCCCGATGGTGGCCTGCGCGATCGCCGCCTGCCGTTCGGCGCGTGCCAGCTCGACATAGGCCTGGACCACCGATCCGGCGAGCGCCAGCCGCGCCGCGGTCACGTCGAGCACCGCCGCCCGGGTGGAGTCGCGCGCGGCCTCGATCGCGTCGCGCTGCCGGCCGAACAGATCGAGCGTCCAGTCGAGATTGAACTGGTCCTGCGAGATGAAGCGGGTCGTGCCGGCAAAGGGCGGCGGGATCTCGTATTTGCCCGACAGCCGCGCATATTGCTGGCTCGCATCGAACGTCGCATTCGGGCCGTTATCAGACCGGCGCGACGCGAGCGTGGCGCTCGCCTGGCGCACGCGGGCCAGTGCGGTCGCGAGCGTGGGATTGCCCGCGAGGGCATCGTCCACCACCCGATCGAGCTGCGGATCGTCATAGACACGCCACCACTGGGCATCGATCGCGGGCGCGGCCGCCCCCACCAAGCCGAGCGCGGTAGCAGGCGTCGGTGCGAGCGCGGGCTTGGAAGCCGGGATCGCGCAGCCGCCGAGCAACAGCGCGACGAGGAGGATCTTCAGGCGCATGGAGCCTCCGTCGTTTCGAGCGTGGTACGCAGGCGCTGGAGCAACGTCAGCAACATCGCCGCCTCCTCCTTTTCCCAATCGATCAGCCATCCATTCCAGCATTCGGCGACAGTGGCGCGACACTCCTTCGCCACCGCCTGACCCGCCTGGGTGAGCACCAGCTTCACGACGCGCCGGTCTTCGAGACTACGGCGTCGCTCGACCCACCCTTTCTCCTCCAGGACGTCGAGCAGCCGGGTGGTCGCGCCGCTGTCGTGCGCGATGGCCCGCGCCAATTCGGCGCAGGTCATCTCGCGCCCCCACCAGATCGCGACCAGCGCAGACCATTGCAGGTATGTCGTTCCCGCCGCTGCGAACACCGGCTCCAGCCGCTGGGCCGCCAGTTGCTGGATGCGTTTGGTCAGGTAACCGACCGATGTCTCGGGGGTGAAGCCATCGGATTCGTAAAAAGGCATTTCGTTGCTTTGGCAATCATTGTCCCAGCAGTCAATATGCGACTAGGATCCAGCGCCCGTCGGTCGCGGGGAACACCGGCGCAACGTGATCGTTGGCCTGCCAGAACGATCAGGAGACGATGACATGAAGACCGCACCCCTTCTCGCATCCGCGCTGGGTTTCCTCGCCATCACCGCCGCACCCGCGCTTGCCGAGGGGAAGGCGGATCGCGCCCGCGCCGCGATCGCCGAAGCGTCGGGCAAGCTCGACGCGTCCGCCAAGGTGGGCACGGGCGGCGACGCGCCGCGCCTCCAGGCCCAGGCGCAGGCCGCGCTGCGCACCGCGCAGGAATCGCTCGCGAGCGGCCACAAGGAAGACGCCATCGCGCAGGCGAACCATGCCTCCGAACTCGCCGACATGGCGCTGAACGAAGCGCAGCGAAACCGCACCATGGCCGAACGCGCCCAGCGCACACAGGCCAATAGCGTTGCCGTCAGCGCGCAGGCCGATGCCGCCGCCGCGAACGCGCGCGCCGATCAGGCAGAGCAGGCCGCCGCGGCCGCCGCCGCCGATGCCGCCGCCGCGCGCGCGGCGCCCCCCGTCGTCGTCGCCGCACCGCCGGCGCCGACCACGACGGTGACGACGGAGACGACCAAATCCACCGCGGCGACCGCCACCACCACCAAGCCGGCCGTGCGCCGCGTCGTTCACCGCGTCACCCACGCCAAGCCACGCGTCGCCACCACCGAGAAGACGACCACCACCGTCACCACCAACTGAGCCAAGCCGCCGCCGCCCGATCTGGGCGGCGGCGCTTACAACCGCGCGGTCACCTGGGCCGATACGGCTCGCTGCGGGAACGGGTGGAACAGGAAATACCGGTCGTTCCCGACATTATCGACGCCCAGCGCAAAGCTGTATCGCGGCGTGGCGCGGATCACCGCGCGTAGATCGACCACGCAATAGCGGTAGAAGCCGCCATAGGTGTTCCCGACCGCATCGCTGTTGTCGAGCGTGCCGTAATTGCGGCTGGCATAGCGCACCGCCGCCGTCAGCGACACCGCGGAGACCGGGCGCCACGTCGCGACCCCACTCGCCTTCCACCGCGGCACGGAGGGAAGCAGATGCCCCACCGCCGCCGGAAACGCCGCGTCCGCGCGCGTGATCGCATCGGCATAGGTCGCGCTACCCGACAGATCGACGCCCGCCAGCGGCCAGTTCGTGCGCGCGAACGCCACCTCCACGCCCCGCGCGCGCGTTCGGTCGACATTCTGCACATAGGCGTAGAGCGTGCCCGATCCCGCCACCAGCGGCGCGGATTGCGAGATCAGCGCATCCGCCACGGTTTCGGCGAATAGCGACACCCGTGCGCTGCCATGCGCATCGACGCGTTCGATGGCGAGTTCCTCCGACAGCGCGCGCTCGGGCCGCAAATTCGGATCGGGTACGCTCAGCACCGCACCCGTCGACACCGTCTGGTACAGCTCGCCGACCGTGGGAAAGCGATAGGCCTTGCCGAACGACGCGCGCACGCTCCAGTGCGGGTCGATCGCATAGGCCAGCGCCGCCTTGGGCGAGAAGCCGCGCGCACGACGTTCGGGCTGCACCACCGCGAGCGCTGGCGTCAGCGCGAAATTATAGCCGTCATAGGCACGCCACCATTCGTAGCGCCCACCCAGGGTGAGCGTCAGCGGCGGTGCGAGCGTCCACGCATCCTGCGCCCATAGCGCCCGGGTTTGCGTCCGCCCGCGCGAGGCGAGGTCGATCGGCCCCTCGCCGCCCCCCAGCCAGTCGGTTGTCCGGTAGCGGTCGCTTTCCACCACGAAGCGATCGTCATGCGCGCCGCCGCTCAGCACATGGCCGCCGCCCACCCGCCACGTCACGTTCGTGTCGATCGTGTACCAGCCAGTGCCCTCCATCCGCGTGATCGTTCCCGCGCCACCCGCCGACGCACCGGGCAAGGTGGTGGCAGGGCTGCGCAGCACGTCATGCGCATATTCGTACAGCGTGCCGATCACCGCCCAGTCGAATGCCTGCCCCGTGCTCCGGGCCGAAACGGCATGCGACCAATGGCGCTCGTCATACCGATACACCCCGCCCGCAAACGCGCTCGCTGCGACCGTGTAGGGATAGCCCGCGATGGTCAGACTGCCGGCATAGACGGGAAGCCCCGATGCGGCGCCCGTCAGATATGTCTCCGCCGTCGCATCGGTGTCGTTCAGGAACAGGCCGCCCACATAGGTCAGCCGCAGCTTGGCGGTCACGTCGAGCGCGGCCTTGAGCTTGAAATTGCCTTGCCGCTGATGCTCGATGCCAGAGGCGCCGAGCACGCGGATCGCGGCGCCGGTGCGGTTGGCTGCGTCATATCCGCCGGTCGTGGCGCCCCCCCCAGACCCCGCCGCCGCCGGGCGCGTGGCGGTCACATAGGTGAGCGGCTGGCCGTTGCTGGTCGTCTCCACCGCGCTGGCAAAGAGCGACAACGGCCCAAAGCGATCGCCGAGCGTCGCGCCGATCTGGCCGCTCGGCAGCGTCGCTTGCGTGCCATATTGGTCATAGGTCTGCACCGTCGTGCCGGCGGTGAGCGTCCCCTCCAGCCGGTCGGGCAGCCGCGTGGTGATGTTGACCACCGCCCCGATCGCATTGCCGGGATAGGCCGCGGCGAACGGGCCGTAGAGCACGTCGATCCGCGCGATCTCCTCGGGGCTTACCAGGCCCCAGCGCGGGCTCGCCGTGCCGTTGTTGTTGCCGATCAACGCCGACAGCAGCGCCCCGTCGGCATAGACGAGGCTGCGCGCGCTGGAGCCGAGCCCCGAGGTGCGCGTGGCAAGCGGCGCCTGCGTATCGCCGATATGCCGTTTGCGGACGACGAGGCTCGGCATGTATTTAAGCGTATCTTCGACATTGGTGGCGTTGACAGTCTCGGCGATCATATCGGCATCGATGCTCGCACGCGTCGGCGCGGGAGCCTCCGCCTGCCGGCGGGCGATCACCAGCACATCGCCGGGCTTCGGTGCGGCCTCTTGCGCATGGGCGGCGGCCGACGTCGCGCACGCCACGAGTGCGAGCGTGGACGCCCGCGAAGACAGGCGGATCATGGGAATAACCTTGGATCGGCGCGAAGCGGGTCGCGCGGGGAAGCGGGCGGGCGAGGTTCAGGCCCGCGCCGGCGGCCCCTGCGACGGCGGTCGCCAGCGGATGGCGTCACGCCTCGGCCAGCGCGCCAGCGGACGCAACCCCGCCGCGAGCACGGCCACCACCACCGCCACGACCCACGCCGCATCCGCGCCGGCGATCGACGGCAAGGACAGCCCCGCGAACGGACAGGCGGTGTCGGTCTTGCCGGGCGATTCCCGACCATGCCCGTGATGCATGGCCGCCATTGCCACCGGCACCGCGCCGGCGGCCGGGCACGGCATGATCGCCACGCCCGACGCGGTCGCCACCGGCATGAAGCCCAAAGGCACCGCCAGCCGCACCGCAAGCGCCATCAGCACCACCAGCGCAGCGCCAAAGCGATGACCGCGAAGAAAAAGCCGAACCGCCCCCATCCCCCCCGCTAACGCGCGGCGGCCGGGCTGTCACGGCAGGAATTGGGGGAGTGTGGAGCGGGTGAAGGGAATACGCCGTTGCCGGAATTGGCTGGTGGCGGAGGCTTGATCGGCCAGAGAAGACTGGATGTTCCGCTTACACGTGGTGGAAAACGGTACGGCCGCTTCCGGAAGTCGAGCGTAGTGCGTTGCCGTTCGTCCAGGCTCGGGTGATCCGCGGCTTCACACACAAGCCAGGGTAGTCGGACGACTTGAGGGTTGCCCCATCAGATATGATGTGAGACACCGTAGCAGGGTCGACCCAGCCAACCCGAGAAATCTCGGCGACCATTGGGCAGATCGACGGGGCGTTGTCGTCCGAGCAGGTCCCAAGGCCATCGTAGAAGCGATGCCTGGTGCGTTGATCGACGGCGTCTGGAAGACGCGGACCGTCGAGCGACGCAAGCTGGCGAGACCGTCACCGATTATCTTGAAGCGAAGAGAATTCGGGATCGCAGCCCATGTGCAACGACGGATGATAGTCGCTGCGGAGCTTCGCCTTTTACTTGGAAACCGCACTCAGGTAATCCGGCATGCGTCGCGCCAGCGCCGCGAGCGGTCACGCGGCGGAAGATCAACGCCGCAGATCTGGCGCAGAGGACGGGCCCGCCCGCGGATGCGATCCGATCGGCGATGACCATTCACATGCCGAATTCGGCCGCCGGGGGCATCCGCTTTCGGCTCCACCACCGCTCTAACAGACACCCCCTGCCTTGACTCGATTACACCGGCCCGCGGCATCAGAACGAAGCAATCAGGCTGCCCATCAGGCTGTGATACGTCGTCCGCTTTCCAAACTCTCCGCCGTAGCTGATCCGAGCCGAGAAGCCGTGGCCGAGCGAACCGGTGAGGTTGGCATCCACCGTCCCGGTGTCGCGGTCGAGGAACGCGCGCGTGACAAACGGACTCACGTTCGTCGGCGCGCCGACGAAGACGGCGCTGACGCCGACATCGTCGAACCGGTGCATGTAGCCGCCCCGCACCGCCAGCCGCATCGGCGTGCCGTATACCGAGAAGGCATGCGACACATCGAGGCTGGGACGGACGAAGGCCAGACCTTCGACCCCGACGTCACCGACAGCAAGCGACAGCGGACCGGCACCCTGTTCGACGATCCGCTGCTGATCCCAATAGGCGTAACCGCCCTCGACACCCGGGCGCACCGTCACCGCGCCGAGATCGAAGCGGTAGCCGACGTCGCCGCCGAGCTGACCGAAATCGAACCGTTGCTGTGCAGAGGCCACCGTGGGAGCCGCCGCGATCGCAGCCGGCGCGGCTACCGGTCGCGTGGTGGAAACGCTGGCGTGACCGAGCGTGCCGTACACCGCGACATCGAGCGCCTGGCCGCGATAGCCGAGCGAGAGGCCGAGCTGGTAGCGGTCGCCCTTGCCCCGGCCACCGCCGTCCTCGATCGCGGCCTCGACGGTTTCGTAGGACCCACCGACGCCGAAATGCAATCCGCCGCCACCTAGCACATGTTCGATACCGCCCTGAATATGCGTGCCCATGTCACGATAAGCGGCATTGTCGAACGTCGTACTCTGGCGGAAGCGGTCCCCACCGGCCGAGAGCCACATGCAACCGCCCCGCGCATCGAGGATGCCGCTGCTTGCGCAATCGGACAGCCGCCCTGCGAACCGCTCGCCACTGTAGCTGGCCGAGGCGATCTGGTCCGCGTAGACCTCGCCGCCGAAGCTGTCGTAGATCCGACCCAGCGTCGCCGTGTCGCGCGTGTAGAACAGTTGCGTGACGACCGGGGCCAGCACGTCGCTCGACCCGGCCGCCTGGATGCGGTTGACGTAATCGCCCACCGCGGTCCGATTGCGGTTGAGCGGACGGCCGACACCGGCGAAATCGACATTGGCGCGCAGCAACAACTGCTGACCCGCGGTTTCCAGCCCGAACGCCGCGACGGCCGAGGTCGGCACGTCGAGCGCCAGACCCCCGTTGGTGATGCCGCCTGCGGCATCGACCAGCACGCTGGTCCGGTTGCCGGCCTGGATCGAGGGGACGTTTGCGACGACCGTCGACACGCGGCCGGCCAGCCGCGCGCTCCCGGTCGCATTCACCCGATCGGTGAACTGCGCCTGGCGTGCCGGTGCGAAGTCGAGATCGGTGACGTAGCTGCCGCTCGTCGACTGATTGAGGCTGCCGCCCAGCGCGACGGTCTGGAGCCGACCGACGTCGCCCGGCGTTAACCGCCCGGCGTTGTCGAGCACGCCCGCGGCACCCAGCGCGACGGTGTCGAAGGGCACGAAGGTCGCGCCCACGGCGTTGTTGAAGCGATTGACCTCGCCCGCCACGGCGCCGCCAGTTCCGACCAGACGGACGTTGCCATAAACCAGGCCGGCGTTGTTCACCGTATCGTTGCCGCTGGTGCCGGTGATCGCCAGATTCGATACCGCCGACACCGATCCGGCGATTGCCAGCACGTTGTTTGCGCCACCGTCAAAAGCCACGCCGACACCGCTGCCGCTGCCGCCACGGACCGTTCCGGTCGAGCCGACGGTGATGTCGCCCGCTCCATTCGCGCCCACGCTCTGCGCCAGCACCGCGGTCGATCCTGCGCCGGTGGCGAACACGTCGCCGCCGAGGTTCAGCGTCACCGCGCCGCCGCGCCCCTGGCCACCAGCGGTGCCGGCGAACAACCCATCGACGAAGCCGCCACCGCCACCGATCGACTGGGCGACCACGCCATAGGCGCCGTCACCGGTCACGACTACGTCGCCGGTCTGGGTGAAGGCGACCGCGCCGCCATCGCCGCTGTTGCCGCTGCGCAGCGCAAGCCCCGCGAAGCCGGCACCCAATGCGGCACCGCCGCCTCCACCGATCGACTGGAGCAACACCCCGTGCGAACGCACGCCGGTGGTGCGGATCAGACCGGCGTTGGTGATCGTCACGCTGCCCCCGGATCCACTGACGCCCGCCGCGCCGCCAAGCGACGTTGCCGCCGTCCCGATATCGGCTAGGCGCACGTCGCCGCCACCGCCACCGATGGATTGGGCGAACAGGCCGGCGCTATAATCGCCGTTGGTCTGCACGCCGGCATAGGTCCCGGCGATCGCCCCGCCGTCGGCGCCGCTGCCACCGTTGCCGCCGAGCGCCACCGTGGCGATCGAACCGAGCGAAGCGCCGCTCGCCAGCCGTACGCCGGCCGAGCCGCCGCCGCCGCCGATCGACTGGAGGATCGCACCCGGCGCGATCAGCCCTTGGGTGGCGATCAAGCCGCGCTGCGTCACGGAGACGACGCCGCCCGGCGAGCTTGCGGTGCCGGTGCCGCCAAGAGCGATGTCGATCGCTCCCGGCGTCGCCTTCGTCGTGTCGAGCAACGCGCTGGTCCGGCCGCCGCCACCGCCGATCGACTGGACGAGCTGGCCCGGCGTATCGCTGCCGATCGCCGTCACCTGCCCGGTCAGCGCGATCACCGCCGCGGCGCCCGCATTGTTGCTGCCGCCGTTACCGCCCTGTCGGATCGTCACGTCGGATGCCAATTGCGGCGTGGATGTCGCCATCGCCCGCAATACCGCCGATTGCAGTACCGGCGCCCCCGCCGACGCGGTGCTGGCGGTCTGAGCCGACGAGTCGCTCGCCTTGGGCATGAAGGCCAGGTTGAGATAGGCGGTGCCGCCGCCGCCACCGATCGACTGCACGCCCGAACCGCTGCCGCCGGCGCCCGCCACGGCCTGGTTGCCGACCACGTTGACCGTGATCGGTGCCGCCGCATCGTCCTGCGCCGCGTCCGCTCCCAGGCTGGAGTCGAACTTCGAGCGCAACGCCGCCGTCAGACTCTGCGGCAAACCCGGCAGGTCCGTGATCCCCGACAGATCGAGCGACAACGTACCGCCACCGCCGCCGATCGCCTGGACGAAGGTCGCACTCTTGTTGTCGCCCAAGACGACGATCGAACCCCGCTGGTCGAGCGTCACCACGCCGGCCTTGCCGCCCTTGCCGCCGCCGACCGCGCCGAGCAGGCCGTTGATGCCGTTGCCTGCCAGCCCGGCCGCACTGGTGCTGGCGTTGATTGCGACATTGGCGTTGCCGCCGCCACCGCCGACCGACTGAGCGAAGACGCCGTACGATCCCTTGCCCGTCGCGGTGATCGTGCCGGTGTTACTGACCGTGACGTTGCCCGCCTGGCCGCCGTCGCCGCCGATCCCGCCCACCGCGATCACCTGATTCGACTTGAACTGATCGGTGCTGGTGCTGCTGAAGCCGCCGACGAACGCGACGCCGCCATTGCCGCCGCCACCGCCGACCGACTGCGCGAACACGCCATGCGCGTCGCTGCCGGTGGTGGCGATGGTGCCGGCGTTGACGACGCTGACGTTGCCCGCGGCGTTGCCGGAGCCGCCCTGGCCGCCGACGGTGAGCCCGACGATCGTGCTGTCCGCGTTCGTCGAACCCTGGCCGGTGAAGGACAAGACCGACGACCCGCGACCGCCGCCGCCGCCGATCGACTGCGCCAGGATGCCGTGCGCACCGCTGCCGCTGGTAACGATCGAGGCGCCCTCGGCGTTGACGACGCTGACGTCCGACGACGTGCCGCCGATCCCGCCCGCGCCGCCGATGTTGAACTTCACCGCGCGGCTCGCGCTGCCGCCGCTGAGGCCGGCGGCAAGGTCGAGCACCACGCCGGCCGATCCGCCGCCGCCGCCGATGCTGGTGGCGACGATGCCGATCGCGTTGGTGCCGGTGGTCGCGATAGCCCCGGTGTTGCGCACATCCACGGTCGCCGCGCGCGCCCCGGTCCCGCCGCTGCCGCCGACGTTGACGTCCATCGCGCTGTTTTCGCTTGGCCCCTGCAAGCGAACGTTGACCACTGCGCCGCCGGACCCGCCGCCACCGCCGATGCTTTCCGCGCGGATACCATAGGCGTTGGCGCCCGACGTGGTGAGCAGCGCGGCATTGCTGACCGCGACCTTATCCGCCTCGGCCCCCGCGCCACCGGTGCCCCCGACCACCAGGTTGACGCTGGTCTGATCGGCATCCTTGCCGGCCGTCAGCTTGTTGATGCCGACCAACGACACCATCCCGCCGACGCCGCCGCCGCCGCCGACCGATTGCGCCAGGATCGCCTCGGCATCGTTACCGATCGTCGTGATCGCGCCGGTGTTTGCGACCGACACGGCCGCCGATCGGGCGCCGACGCCGCCGGCTCCGCCCAGAATGGCGTTGATCGATGTGGTCGCGTCGCTGGCCGAGCCCGAAGCGCTGCCGCCGATGCCGCCGCCGCCGCCGATCGACTGCGCCAGGATGCCGCGCGCATTCGCGCCGCTCGTGCTGATTGCCGCCGCGCTGGTGACGTCGACGGTCGATGCGACCGCACCCGACCCGCCAGCTATGCCGATCGAAAGGGACGCGTTGCTTTGTTTTTTCGACTCGCCGGACCCTTCCGTCGCCTGCACGCCGATCGTCGTGCTCGAACTGGCGCCCCCACCGCCGCCGATCGATTGGGCGAGGATGCCATAGCCATTGTTGCCGCCGGTCTGGATCGACCCGCTCGCGCCGACCTTCACCGCACCGGCCGCGCCGCCGGTCCCGCCGCTCCGACCGATCGAGATGCTGAGGACATTGGCCGCACCGCTGGCGATCGCCATGCTGGTGCTGGTGTTGCCGCCGCCGCCGCCGATCGATTGCGCACGGATGCCTGCAGAGTCGGCGCCGCTCACCTGCAAGACGCCGGCCTGATCGACCGTCACCGAGCTGGCGACACCGCCGCCGGCAGGGTCGCCGCCGACGGCCAGCGCCAGTGCACTGGCGTCCTTGAAGCGTCCTGCGCCGATCGAATAATTCGCGTTGCCCCCGCCGCCGCCGATCGATTGCGCCAGGATCGCGTCGGATCGGTCGCCGGTGGTGACGATCGTGCCGTTCTGGTTGACGGCGACGGTATCGCCGTCGCCCGCCGATCCGCCACTGCCCCCTACCGCGATCGTCGCGGCCAGCGTCCGGTCCTCACCGGGCTTGGCCGCCGCGGTTTGCGACAGGGCAACCGTCAGGTTGGCACCGGCCAGACCGCCGCCGCCGCCGATCGACTGCGCGACAAGGCCAGAGGCATCGTCGCCACGCATCGTGATCGCCGCCGCATCCGCGATGAGCACGCCGCCCGCCCCGATGCTGTAGCCACGCGTTACCGACACCGATGCGGCATTGCCTGCCGCGCCACCGCTGCCGCCGATACCGATCGATGCGACGCTGCCGTTGGGGCTCAGCGCCAGGCCGCCGTTGAAGCCGCCGACACCGCCGCCGCCGCCGACCGACTGCGCCAGGATACCCGCCGTAGCCGTCGCCACCACCGGTGCCGCGGTCAGGCCCAGTGCGGCAAGCGCGCCCGCCGTGTCCGGATCGGGCGTCGCAAGGCTGGCTGCCGGAGTGTTGGTGTTGACATCGATCCGGCCGCGGCTCGCCACCGAAACGCTGCCCGCATCCGCGCCGGTGCCGCCATTGCCGCCGACCCCGATCGCGATCGTCGGGGCGGTCGCCTCGTCCGACCGGCTGCCCGCCAGCGTCGCGTTCAGCCCGCCGCGGCCACCACCGCCGCCGATCGACTGCGCCAGGATGCCGACGGTGCTGCCACCCTCGACGCCGATGACGCCCGCCTGGTCGACGACCACGCTGCGCGCGGTATTCCCGGCGCCACCGAAGCCGCCGACGCCCATCGCGAAGTTCGGCGCCTTGGCGGTCTTTTCGAAGGTGATCCCTTCCGATACGTTGATGCCGCCATTGCCGCCGCCGCCGCCGATCGACTGCGCGACCAGCCCGGCGGTGCCCGAGCCTGCCGCATACAAGTCAGACCGCGCGGTGACGTCCACCGTCTGCGCCTTGCCCCCCGCGCCGCCGAAGCCGCCGAAGCCGAGTGTCAGGTTGCCGTCCGCGGCGATCCCACCGGAGACGTTGATGCCGCCATTGCCGCCGCCGCCGCCGATCGACTGCGCAATCAGTGCGCTATGATCCCGGCCGTTGGCGACGATCATGCCCTGACCACCGTCCGCGCCCGCGACTCGGGCCGTCACCGTCCCGGCATCGCCGCCGCTGCCGCCGAAGCCACCGATCCCCAGTGTCGCCGCACCGGCCGTGCCATCGCCGGTGGTGATTGCGACCGAGCCGGCGATATTGATCCCGCCCTGGCCGCCGCCGCCACCGATCGACTGCGCAACGAAGCCGTTGCCGCCGATGCCGGGGGAAATATTGAAACCGGGCTGGCCCGTGTCGCGTGCCATGGTGGCGACGCCGATGCCGGTGCCGATATCGCCCGTCATCGTCGCGTCGACCGCGCCTGCGCGACCGCCGTCGCCGCCGAATCCACCGACGCCGATGGCCACCGATCCGGCCTTGCCGGTCGTCGTGACCGCGATGCTGCCGGTGACGGCGAGGCCGCCGTTGCCGCCGCCGCCGCCGATCGACTGTGCCGTGATGCCATCCGATCCGGAGCCCTGCGTGACCGTGTCGCCGTCGCGCCGCAGCGTGACGTCGCCAGCCATACCGCCGCCGCCGCCGAAACCACCGACGCCGATCGCGAGCGTGCCCGCGGCCTTTGTGGCATAGGTCAGGCCTGCCGCGACCGTCAGGCCTCCATTGCCGCCGCCGCCGCCGATGGACTGCGCCGCGACGCCGGCCGACTGGGTCGACACCGTCTCGACGCGGCCCGTGACATCGGCCGATACCGCGCCGGACATGCCGCCGGTGCCCCCGAAGCCACCGACGCCCACTGCCGCCGTCAGGCCGGTTCCCTGCGTCAGGGAAACCGCACCGGCCACCGAGAATCCGCCATTGCCGCCGCCGCCGCCCAGCGACTGGGCGAGAACCGCGGTGGACGCCTCGCCGGTCGAGCGCGCGACCAGCGCGTCGCGCCCGGTGGCGCTGCTAGCGACCAGCCCGACCGCCCCCCCATTGCCGCCGCCGCCACCGAAGCCGCCGACGCCGAACGCTCCCGCTCCAGCGCCGGTGTTCGCCAGCGACACGCTGCCCGCGATCGCGAAGCCGCCATTGCCGCCGCCGCCGCCCAGCGATTGCACGAGGATCGCGTTGCTCTGCTCTCCAGCGGTGATCGTCGTGCCGGTGATCCGGGCAAGGACGTCGCCGCCATCGCTTGCGCCCCCGCCGAAACCGCCCACGCCCAGGCTGAGCGCCCCTGCGCCCTTCGACGCGCCTGCCACGCTGCCCGCGATCGCGAAACCACCGTTGCCGCCGCCGCCGCCGACCGACTGCGCCAGCACGCCCGTGCTGCGCAAGCCGCCGGTATTGGTGCTCCCGGCGAGCGTCAGGTTGACCGCACCCGCCTTGCCGCCGTCACCACCGAAGCCCCCGATGCCGAAGCCCACCGCGAGCGCGCCGCTGCCCGCGAAGGATGCCGCTCCGCCGACCGCGAAGCCGCCGTTGCCGCCGCCGCCGCCGATCGATTGCGCGGTGACGCCGGTCGCATCGCGTCCGGCGGTGCCGGTGTCGCCTTGGACCGTGAGGTCGACGCGGCCCGCAAGGCCGCCGCCGCCGCCGAAGCCGCCGATACCGATGCCGACCGCGCCCGATCCGGTCCCTGCGCCGCTGATCGCACCGGCGACGGCAAAGCCGCCATCCCCGCCGCCGCCGCCGACCGACTGCGCCAGGATGCCGCCGCTGCCCGCACCCGTCGTCATCGTCGCGCCGGTGACAGAGGCCAATACGTCGCTCGCCGCGCCACCGTTGCCGCCGAATCCGCCGAGGCCGACACCGACCGCCAGCGCGCCGGTGCCCGCGGCCGACAGGCCCGCGCCGACCGTGAAGCCGCCCGTGCCGCCACCGCCGCCGACCGACTGGACGGTGATCGCGGTGCTCTGCGCACCCGACGTCTGCGTGATGCCGGAGAGCGTCAGCCGGGCCGCGGCGCCGCCGCCGCCCGCACCGCCGAAGCCGCCGACGCCAACGCCGACCGCACCGCCGCCGGTGCCCCCGCCCGACAGGGCGCCACCAACCGAGAAGCCGCCGCTGCCGCCGCCGCCACCGACCGACTGGACCAACACACCGCGACTCTGGTCCTTCAAGGTGGCCGTGTCGCCGGTGATCGCCGCCGTGGCGAGGCCGGCTGCCCCGCCGCCGCCGCCGAAGCCGCCGACACCGACGCCCAGCGCGCCAGCGCCGGTTCCAGCGCCCGACAAGGCGCCGCCGATCGCAAACCCGCCCGCGCCGCCGCCACCGCCGACCGACTGGACGACGACCGCATCGCTCTGCAATCCCTGCGTCACCGTATTGCCGCGCAGTATCAGGTCGGCCACCGTGGCGAGGCCACCCCCGCCGCCGACGCCGCCGACACCCACGCCCACCGCGAGCACCCCGGTGCCCGCACCCGACAGCGCGCCGCCGATCGCAAACCCGCCAGCGCCGCCGCCGCCGCCCGCTGACTGCACCAGGATGCCGCGGCTGATGTCGCCTGCTGTGACGGTGTCGCCGGTGATCGTCGCCATGGCGTCCGCTGCCGCGCCGCCGCCGCCGCCGACACCGCCGATGCCCACGCCGACCGCCCCCGCACCGGTCCCGGCGCCCGACAGGGCGCCACCCACGGCGAACCCGCCCGCGCCGCCACCGCCGCCGACCGATTGGACCGTGATCGCGTCGCTCAATCTCGCCTGCGTGCGCGTCGCGCCCGTCAGGGTCAGATCGGCCAGCGCCGC
>NZ_JAKNQJ010000015.1 GCF_022662335.1 Sphingomonas sp. CROZ-RG-20F-R02-07
TTCGGCATCGCGCGCGCGGCGCTCCGCGTCGGTCAGCGTCCGGTCGAGCGCAGGCGCCGCGCCGCTCGCGGTCTCGATCGCCGCGGCCAGCGCGCTCGCCTCCGCGCCCAGCCGCAAAATGGCGTCGGCGGCGTCGCGCGCCAGCCGGTCTTCGCGCGCGCGATCGTCAACGATCCGCGCGGCGGTGGCGGCGAGGTCGGTCTGGCGGCGCACCGCATTGGCGCGTTCGGTGCGCAGCGCGGCCAGTGCGTGCCCGGCTTCGCCGGCGCGGTCGCGCGCGGTTCGGGCGGCGGCGCGGGCGGCGGCCACCCGCTCGACCGCGTGTGCCTGCGCCTCGGCGGCGACGCGTTTGGCGGCGGTGGCCGCGACGACGCCCGCTTCGGTCGCCTTCGCCTCGGCCTTGGCGATATCGGACGCAGCGGCAGCTTCGCGCCAGCGCGCAAAGATCATCCGGGCCTCCGCGACCCGGATCTGCTCGGACAGCGTGCGATAGCGATCGGCGGCGCGGGCTTGGCGGCGCAGCGCGGCGGCGCGGACATCCTGTTCGGCGATCAATTCGCCCAGCCGCGCGAGATTGGCCTCGGTCGCGTGGAGCCGCTGCTCGGCGTCGCGGCGGCGGACGTGGAGGCCGGCGATCCCCGCCGCCTCTTCGAGCATCGCGCGCCGGTCGGCGGGCTTGGCGGCGATCACCGCGCCGATCCGACCCTGGCTGACGAGGGCCGGGGAATGCGCGCCGGTGGCGGCATCGGCAAAGAGCAGCCCCACGTCCTTTGCGCGCACGTCGCGCCCGTCGATCCGGTAGGCGGAGCCGGCGCCGCGCTCGATCCGGCGGACGATCTCGGTCTCGTCGCCGTTCACCTCGGCCAGGATCGACACTTCGGCGAAATCGCGCGGCGGCCGCGTCGCGGTGCCGGCGAAGATCACATCGTCCATCCCGGCGCCACGCAGCGATTTGGCGCTGCCTTCGCCCATCGTCCAGCGCAGCGCCTCGAGCAGGTTGGACTTGCCGCAGCCATTGGGACCGACGACGCCCGTCAGGCCCGGCTCGATGCGAAGATCGGCGGGCTCGACGAAGCTCTTGAACCCGGTGATCCGGAGCCGCTTGATCTGCATGCCCGCGGCGCCGGGCCCGGTATCCTCCGCCCCGGTCACGTCACCGCGCACCGCATTCCTCCCAAGACGGGATCGGCCGCCCGGCGCAGCGGCGGATCAGGCGCCGGCCTGCTTCAACTGCGCCTCGACATCGGGCCACGATACCGCGTCGAGCTTGCGGCCGTTGAGGAAGAAGCTGGGCGTGCCGGTCACGTTCTTCTCGCGGCCGGCCTCGTCGGTCATCGTGGCGAGCAGTTCGTTCTGCTTCATGTCGCCCAGGCACGCACGCGCCTGCGCCTCGGGGATGCCGCGCTGTTTCACGAAATCGATGAAGCCGAGATATTCGGCCCAGGCGGTCGACACCTGGGTCGGCGGCTTGCCCTGCAGCGAGGCGTTGAAGCTCTGCGCATTCTCCAGCTTGGGCAGGATCGTCGGCTGCGCGGCGAACATCTGTTCGAGCAACGGGAAGAACGGTGCGGTGCCGGCACAGCGGCCGAGCAGCGCGGGCGCGAAATCGGGCGCGCCGTGCACCATGAAGTCGCGAAATTCGTACGAGACCTTGCCGCTCTTCACATAGCTGTTCTCGAGCGGCTTCATGCCCGTGTTCGCAAAGGCGCCGCAGGTGGGGCACAGCCGCGAGCCATATTCGACCAGCTTGATCGGCGCATTGGGGTTGCCCATCACATAGCCATGCTCGGGCGTCATCGAGACGGTCTGCGTCCAGTCCTGGCCCGCCGGTGCCGCTGCCGCGGCGACGGGGGCGGCCGGTGCGGCATTGCCGCCGGTATCGCCCTTCGAACAGGCGGCGAGGGCGAGCGGAAGGGCCAGCAGGGCGAGAAACGCTTTCATGGGGGAGGTCTCCATAGGAATCACTTGGCGCCGGCGGTGCGCAGCGCGGGTTCGAGCCCGGCCCATGCCGCGGTGGGGATGGCCTTGCCGTTGACGAAGAAGGCGGGCGTGCCCGCGACGCCGGCGGGCACCGCAGACGAGATGGCGAGGATGCGGTCGACCTCGGCCTGGTCGGCGAAGCACGCGTCGATCGCCTTGGGCGACAGGCCGCGTGCCTGGACCAGGGCGGTCAGCCCCGCGCCGTCGGCATAGGCGCGAAGCTGTGCGAGCACCGGATACATGCCGAGCCGTGCGCCGTTGCTTTCCTGATAGTCGAAGCCGCGTTCGAGCCACTGCCCCTGCGCGGCGAAGATCGCGGCGTTGGTGCCGGCGAAACCGTGCACGCCCGTGCACCGCGCAAGCAGCGCCGCGGCGAGATCGAGCCGGTCGCGGATCAGGTTGCGGAATTCGAGGCTGGTCGAGCCCGAGCGGATCATCTGCGCCTTCAGCACCGGCTCCGATTCCTTGGCGAAGGCAGCGCAATGGGGGCAGGTGTAGCTCGCATATTCGACCAGCTTCACGCGCGCGGCGGGGTTGCCGATCAGGAACGTGCCCGCGGGCGTCCGCGTGACCACTGACGACCAGTCGCGCACCGGCGCGGCGGCGGTCAGCAGCACGATGCCGATCAGGGCGAGAAGGGGGCGGATCATCGGGATCGTCATCCTATCCGGGGCAGCCCGCGCGTCGCCGCGACACCGGCGGCAAGCGATTCGAGCACCGCCTTCAGCTCGGGATCGGCGATCGTCTTCAGGCTTTGGCCGAGTTCATGGGGCACGGTGCGGATCGAGGGCGGCGCACGGCGCGGCGCGGGGGTGGCGACCTCGCCCTGGCGGATCGTCACGCGGACGATCGCGGCATAGCCGAAGAATCGGTTCACGCGCTCGACGATCTCGGGCGCGATATGCTGCATCATCGGGGCGTGTGCGCCCGCCACCGTCAGCGTCAGCGTGCCGTCCTGTTTGCGCCCCACCGGAAAGCGGATCGATTCGGGCGTGCTGACCGCGGCATAGCGTTCGCCGACGATCTCGCGCCAGCGGCTGACGATCGCGCCCTGCACGAAGCCGAATCGCCGGAACGCCGCGCCGCCGATCGCGGGCAGCAGCTCGGCGACGGCACGGGACCGGTTCGCACGCTGGGGTTCTTCGGGGGCGCGGCCGCGCTTGCTCATGGCGCCCTCCATGGCATAGCGCGCCCATGGACGCCAAGCGCTCTTCGACCGTCGCCGACCGGCTGCTCGGCTGGTACGACGTGCACGCCCGCGCGCTGCCGTGGCGCGCGCCGCCGGGCACGCCCGCCGATCCCTATCGCGTGTGGCTGTCCGAGGTGATGCTCCAGCAGACCACGGTGGCCGCGGTCGCGCCGCGCTTCGCCGCCTGGACGGCGCGCTGGCCCGATTTCTCGAGCCTGGCGGCGGCGGACGAGGCGGACGTGATGGCGGCCTGGGCGGGGCTCGGCTATTATGCCCGCGCGCGCAACCTGGTCGCCACCGCGCGCGTCGTCGCCGCGGACCATGGCGGGCGCTTTCCCGACACCGAAGCCCAATTGCGCGCGCTGCCGGGGCTCGGCGCCTATACCGCCGCGGCGGTGGCGGCGATCGCGTTCGGGCGGCGCGCGGTGGTGGTCGACGCCAATGTCGAACGCGTCGTCGCGCGGCTGTTCGCGATCGACACGCCGCTGCCGGCCGCGCGGCCCATGATCCGCGCGGCGGCGGACACGATCACCCCCGACGAACGGGCGGGCGACTTCGCGCAGGCGATGATGGATCTGGGATCGGGGCTGTGCACCGTGCGCGCGCCCAAATGCCTGCTTTGCCCCCTGCGCATGGATTGCGCCGGCTTCGCGACCGGTGCGCCCGAGATGTTTCCGGTGAAGGCGAAGAAGGCGGCGCGCAAGCAGCGCTACGGCACGATCTTCTGGCTGGAGCGCGGCGACGACGTGCTGCTCGTCCGCCGGCCCGACAGCGGGCTGCTGGGCGGCATGCGCGCGCTGCCGACCGGGCCCTGGGAGACGCAGGCACCAGGGTTGGAAGGCGCGCCCGTCCAGGCCGACTGGCGGCTGCTCGCGACGACCGTCACGCACGGCTTCACGCATATGGACCTCGAACTCGCGCTTGCGGTAGCGCGCGTGGACGCGCATCACCCCGGCTCATGGTGGCCGATCGCGGACCTCGCCTCGGCCGGGCTGCCGACGCTGTTCGCCAAGGCCGCCGCCGCGATACGGAGCAGTTCATGAAGCGCGTCTCTCTCGTTTGCGCCGTTGCGCTCGCCGGGCTCGCCACCGGTCTCGCGGCGCAGAGCCAGCCGGCACCCCAAGCGCAGCCGACGCTGCGTTCCTCTCCCCGGATGCCGATTCCGGTATCGGCGTTGCTGCCGAACACGCAGGCCTTGTTCGATTCCTATGTCACGAGCGGCAAGATGCCGGGGATCGTCGGCGCCTTCGGGTTCGGCGACGGGCCCACGCTGTTCGTCGCCGCCGGCCGGATCGGCGACGAGCCGAACGCGCCTGCCGCCGGCGCCGATTCGCTCTGGCGGGTCTATTCGATGACCAAGCCGGTGACGGCGATGGCGGCGATGATCCTGATCGAGGAAGGCCGGATCCGGCTCGACGATCCGGTTTCGAACTATATCCCGGCCTTCGCCAACATGCGCGTGCTGACCGATCCCGACAACAGCCTGGCCAGCCGCCCTGCCGCGCGCCCGATCACGATCCGCAACCTGCTG
The DNA here is from genome assembly GCF_022662335.1 of Sphingomonas sp. CROZ-RG-20F-R02-07. Lineage (GTDB taxonomy): Bacteria > Pseudomonadota > Alphaproteobacteria > Sphingomonadales > Sphingomonadaceae > Sphingomonas. The sequence goes on from NZ_JAKNQJ010000015.1 coordinate 4,701, forward strand.
ACGCACACCGCGGGCTTGGGCTACAACATCGTGACCAAGGGGCCGCTTCTGAAGGAATATGAGCGGCTCGGCATCCTGCCCGCGGCGGTGAACGCGCCGCTGGAGGTGCAGATGCGCAAGGTGCGCCCCGCGACGCTGGCGGCCTTTGCCGATCGGGTGGCGACGCTGCCGCTGGTCGCCGATCCGGGCACCAAATGGAGCTATTCGATCGGGCTCGACGTGATGGGCCGCGTGATCGAGGTGGCGTCGGGTCAGCCGTTCGACCGGTTTGTAAATACGCGCATCTTCGCACCGCTCGGGATGACGTCCAGCTATTGGCAGGTGCCCGCCGATGCCGCCTCGCGGCTGGCGAGCAACTACGCGATCGTCGGCAGCACGCGCACCCCGCTCGATCCCGCCGCGACATCGGTGTTCCTCCAGCGGCCGAGCTTCCCTTATGGCGGCGCCGGCCTCGTATCGTCGGCGCGCGATTACGACCGGTTCCTGCACATGATCCAGAACGGGGGCAGCCTGGGCGGCGTGCGGATCGCCAGCCCCGCGACGATCGCGCTGATGACGTCCAACCTCTTGCCGGCGGGCGTCACCTTCGGCAGCCCGGACGCCACGGCGCCGATGGGGTTCGGCGCGGGCGGATCGGTCGTCCTGGCGGACACGCCCGGCGGCGCGCCCAAGGGCACCTATGGATGGTCCGGCGCGGCGGGCACGCTCGCCTGGGTCAATCCCGGTCTTCGAACCCGCGGCACGGTGATGGTGAATTATTTTCCCGCCAACCAATGGCCGCTTCGCACCGAGATCCCCGCCGCCCTGCGCCGCGACCGGGCACGCGCCCGGTGATCGGCTTCACCGGAAACCCGCTCGACCGCGCCGATGCGCTGCGCCACGATGCCGCGGCGCTCGCCGCCGCGACGGTCGACTGGCGCGCCCGGCTGCTGCGGCTGGACGGGCTGATGCCCGGCACGACCGACGACGGCCGCCTCGCCTGGACGAGCATGGCCGACCTGCCTGACGGTGCCGAGCCTGTGCTGCTCGGGCTCGACGATGGCCGGCCCTGTTTCGCGGCGGCGATTCCCGGCCTGCGCACCGACACCGCGCCGGCGATGCGCAGCCCCGCGCTGATGGCGGCGCTCGCCGCCTTGGCGCCGGGCGAGGCGGCGATCTATGCGGCGGCGCGCAGCGTGCTTCACTGGCATGCGCGCCACGGCCACTGCGCCAATTGCGGCACGCCCACCGCGCTCTTCCGTGCCGGCTGGGGCCGCCGATGCCCGCACTGCCATGCCGAGCATTTCCCCCGCGTCGACCCGGTCGTCATCATGATCGCCGAAAATGACGGCCGCGCGCTGATCGGCCGCGGCAAGGGCTGGCCCGCGGGCCGCTATTCGGCGCTAGCGGGCTTTCTCGAACCGGGCGAATCGATCGAGGAGGCGGTCGCGCGCGAAGTGGCCGAGGAAACCGGCGTGCGCGTCGGCGGCGTGCGCTATGTCGCGAGCCAGCCTTGGCCCTTTCCCCACGCCCAGTTGATGCTGGCCTGCATCGCCGAGGCGGAGGACGACGCGATCACGCTCGACACCAACGAGCTGGAGGATGCGATCTGGGTGCCCCGCGCGATCGTGGCCCAGGTGCTGGCGGGCGGCGAGGGCCCGTTCGTGCCACCCCCGCCCTACGCCATCGCCTATACGCTGCTGAACGCTTGGGTGGGGGAGGGGTGAGAAGATAAACAACGGTTTTGCCGATTATTAAGTTTTTGTCATGCTGGCGGCATCTCCACCGACTATGCAGTATGTTGCAAAATTGCTACGCTGTGGAGAAACTGTGAACGTAAGCTGACCGGTTATTGCGCTTTCGTCATAAGCCCGTCACGATTTGGTATTCGCCAGATCAGGGCGGCTCAAGGGGGAAGCATGAAATTCCATTATCTGCTTAGCGCGTCCGTCGTTCTTGGAGCGATCATCGCACTGCCCACGACGGCAAGCGCGCAGGCCACGCCCACCACGTCGCCGGATTCGACCGGCCCGGGCGCGACCCCGAACCAGACCGGCGGTGTCGACACCGCTGGCAATGCCGGTGGCGGGAGCGAAGCGGCCGGCGGCGGCGGCGACGTCGTCGTGACGGGTTCGCGCATCGCGCGGCCGAACCTCGCTTCGCCCAATCCTATCACCAGCGTGCAAGGCGAAGAGTTCTTCCAGACCGGGCAGGTATCCATCGGCGATCAGCTCAACCAGCTCCCCCAGCTGGCATCGACGTTCAGTCAGTCCAACTCCACCCGTTTCCTCGGCACTGCGGGCCTAAGCCTGCTCGATTTGCGCAACCTCGGCACGCAACGCACGCTGGTACTGGTCAATGGTCGCCGACATGTCGCGGGCGACATCCTCAATTCGGGGACGTCGGTCGACGTCAACACCATCCCAACGGATCTGATCGAGCGCGTCGACGTGGTCACCGGGGGCGAGTCGGCGGTTTATGGCTCGGACGCGATTGCAGGCGTCGTGAACTTCGTGCTGAAGGATCATTTCCAAGGGCTCGAAGGACGCGCGCAAAGCGGCGTCAGCCCCTATGGTGATGGGGCCGCGCAGTTCGCGAGCATTCTTGGCGGCAAGAATTTCAACGAAGGGCGCGGGAACATCGCGGTCAACGTCGAATACGCACATCAGAGCCAATATTTCGGTAGCGATCGTCCGAACCTCGCCAGCCAGACTTCGTTCCTCCAGGTCAACCCGACCGGCAGTGCCGGCAATCCCGAGAACGTTCTGTTCAACGACGTGCGCAACGCATCGTACAGCGAAACGGGTGTGGTCCGCTTCGGCGGTAACGCCTTACTGAACGCCGGGACGGGACCGAACGGGGTCTTCTATTATGTTCCCTACCAATTCACGCCGCAGGGCAACCTCGTGCCGCTCACCGGGCAGCGTGTGGGCTACGGCCCCAATGGATCGTTCATCGGCGGCAATGGCAGCAATTTCCGCAGCGGCGACGAGTTCCAGGTTCAGCCTCAGCTCGATCGTGTGAACGTCAGCCTCGTCGGCCATTACACGTTCGCTGATGCCTTCGAGCCGTTCGTGGAGGCGACATACTCGCACACCACCGTCTTCGGCTCCGGATCGAGCGGGCCGGCGTTCCTCAGCGGCACCACCTTTGGCGACAGCGATCCTGGGGGAAGTGCCCGCAATCGCGAACTGATCCGCTTCGACAATCCCTACCTCACGGACCAAGCGCGCGCGACGATCCTAGCCAATCGAACGGCCGCTGGTCTCGCTACAACTGCAGCGACGCAGTTCGCCGTGCGCGAGGTCATGGAAGGCCTCGGCAATCGTGCGGAGCGTTCCTACCGCGATACCTATCGTGCAGTCGCCGGCGTGCGCGGGACGTTCAACGGCAACTGGCGTTACGAGGTCTCGGCCAATTACGGCGAGTTCCAGGAAAAGACGAACATCCTAGGCAATCTCAACATCCAGCGCTTCCTGCTCGCAAACGACACGACGCGGAATGCCGCAGGCCAGGTCGTCTGCCGCTCGCAGGTCAATTCCGCTGCGGCCTATGGCTATGCCGGAGTCACCGATCCAAATGCGGCGTCGGTGCTCGCCAGCGACGTCGCCGCATGCGTGCCGATTAACGTCCTGGGTGGCCAGTTCACCCAAGCGCAGAAGAATTATGTTCTTCAGAACACCAGCTCTGTCGGCAAGATCACGCAGTTCGACGCGAGCGGTTTCGTCTCGGGCGATCTTGGGCAGTTGTTCTCGCTCCCCGGTGGCCCGATCGGCTTCTCGCTCGGTGGTGAATATCGCCGCGAAACGAACTCGTACGTGCAGGATCCGCTCGTAACGGAAGGCTATACCTTCTATAACTCGATTCCCGCGTTTATCGCGCCGGCATTGCAGGTCAAGGAAGCCTATGGCGAAATCAGCATCCCGCTTCTAAAGGATCTGCCCTTTATCAAGGAGTTGACGATCAACGGCGCCGGTCGCGTCTCGAACTACAACACCAGTGCCGGCACCGTCTGGTCCTACAATGCCAGCGCGATCTGGCGTCCGATCAGCGACCTCACGCTGCGTGGAAGCTATGCCCGCGCCGTTCGTGCACCGAATCTCGGCGAACTCTACACGCCGTTTGGTGCCAACTATGCTTCGGTCGCCGATCCTTGCTCGGCGGACAACATCACCAAGGGGGTCAATCCCACGAACCGACAGGCGAATTGCGCGGCAGCAGGTCGTCCGGCTGGCTATAACTTCGTCTATTCGCAGACATTGCTGTTCCGCAGTGGTGGAAATCCCAACCTGGCGGCGGAGACGTCCGACTCCTACACGGTTGGCGGCGTGCTGCAGCCGCATTGGGTGCCCGGCCTGTCGATCACGGCTGACTATTACAGCATCAAGGTCAATCAGGCGATTGCCTCGGTCGACGCGCAGACGATTATCAACCAGTGCTACGATCTTTCTTCGCTCAGCAACCAGTTCTGCTCGCTCTTCCAGCGTGCGGGTGCCAGCGGCGGCCCGCGTGGTGAGGTTCCGTTCCAGATCTTGGAGGGTTCGCTGATCTCGGGTGGTGTCAACTTCGCTCAACTTCGTGCGCGCGGTATCGATGCCGAGATCGCCTATAACCATCAGATCGGCAGTTACGGCCGCATCTCGATGCGCGCGAACTATACGCATGTCTTCCAGCGCGACGATTATACCGATCCCACGACGCCGGGCTATGTAACGCGCGACAAGGATAATCTCGGCACGCCAAGCGATCGGTTCACTATCAATACCGAGTTCAAGACCGGTCCGTTCACGTTCGGATACAAGGTTCGCTGGTACGGTAAGCAGTATGTAGGTGATTACGCATTCTACAATTCGCTTAACGGCAACTCGCCCACTGATCCCTATTACGCAAACTACAAGTTCTACCCGGTCGTGGCTTATCATGATCTTCGCGTTGGGATCGATGCGACCAGCAAGTTTAACTTCTACATGGGCGTGACCAACGTGGCAGACAAGACGCCGCCGCTCGACCTCACGGGCCTCGGCGGGGGTAGTGGTCAATACGACGTTCTGGGTCGCTTCATCTATGCAGGTGTCGTGGCGCGGTTCTGATTGGCTACAGAGTGAAAGGAGGGCAGGGTGGACATCGTCCTCCCTGCCTTTCGCATCAGTAGAGGGCGAAGGCTGTAGTCGGTCGAGTCGAGCGGCGGCCTCAGCCCCGCTCGCGCGCGCGGGCGTAGGTGCCGAGCACGCGGACCCATTTTGCGTGGAAGCCGAGTTCCTCGATCGCGCGGTCGAGGCCGGGATCGCCGGGCTTGCCTTCCACATCGGCATAGAATTCGGTCGCGGCGAAGCTGGCACCGGCCTGGTAGCTTTCCAGCTTGGTCATGTTGACGCCGTTGGTCGCAAAGCCGCCCATCGCCTTGTAGAGCGCGGCGGGCACGTTCTTCACCGCGAAGATCAGCGTCGTCATCCACGGCCCCGGCCCGACCGGCGGCCGGCCGCCACGCGCCAGCGTTACGAAGCGGGTGGTGTTGTGGTCCGCATCCGCGATGTCGGTGGCCAGCAGGTTGAGGCCATAGAGCGCGGCGGCGCCCGGCGGGGCGAGCGCGGCGACGGCGGGATCGCCGCGTTCCGCCGCCAGTGCCGCGGCGCCCGCGGTGTCGGGATAGTTCACCGGGCGGATGCCGTGCGCGCGCAGCCAGTGGCGGCATTGGCCCAGCGCCTGGGGGTGGCTCATGGCCTCGCGTACCGCGTCGCGCGTACCCGTGCCCATCAGCGCGTGGCGGATGGTGAGGAAATGTTCGCCGGTGATGACGAGGCCGGATTCGGGCAGCAGGAAGTGGATGTCGGCCACCCGGCCGTGGAGCGAATTCTCGATCGGGATGATCGCGCAATCGGCACGGCCGTCCTTCACCGCGTCGATCGCGTCGGCGAAATCGAAACAGGGTAGCGGCAGGCCGTCGGGAAACGCCTCGTTCGCCGCGACATGGCTGTTGGCGCCGGGCGCGCCCTGGAAGGCGACGGCGCGGTGCGGTTCGGCGGCGGCGGCGGCGGTCATCCGGGCGACGAGCGCCTGGGCGGGGGCGGCGAAGGCTTGCATGGCGGCTGCGATAGGATCGCGCAGGGGGCTTCGGCAAGCGTGCTTGCAGAGGGTGGCCGGCTTATTCTATTGCAGGGGCAATCATAAGTCGGGGGCGGGTCGCATCATGGACAATCGGACCAACACGATCGCCGGCTGGGTGCTCGCCGGATGCGGCGCGGCGCTCGGGCTTTCGATCGTCGGCGGCATGGTGTTCGAGGGCCATCGCCCCGAAAAGATGGGCTATGCGATCGAGGGCGTCGAGGATGCGGCGGGCGGCGGCGAGGCGGCCGCGGTGCCGATCGCGACCCTGCTGCCCACCGCCGACGCGGCCAAGGGCGCCGAGGTCTTCAAGAAATGCGCCGCCTGCCACACCATCGCGCAGGGCGGCCCGAACGGCATCGGCCCCAATCTGTACGCCACGGTCGGCGAGGGGATCGCGCAGGGCAAGGGCGGCTTCGCCTTCTCCGATGCGCTGAAGGCGGTGGGCGGCACCTGGGACTTCGACAAGCTGAACGCCTGGCTGACCTCGCCGCGCAAGTTCGCGCCCGGCACCAAGATGACTTTTGCCGGCCTGTCGAACGCGCAGGACCGCGCGAACGTGATCCTCTATCTCAACCAGCAGGGCTCCAACCTGCCGCTGCCCAAGGCACCCGCCGCCGGAGCCGCGCCCGCCGCCACGGGCGCCAAGGGCCAGCCGGCCACCGCCAATGCCGCCGCTGCCGCCGCGACGAAGGGCGCGCCGACCAACAACATCGCCAACACCGGCACGCCCGCATCGGGCGCGCCGTCGGTCGATCCCGAAGCCGCCCGCAAGGGCGCGCGCAGCACGACGAAATAAGCCGTTAGCCGCCATCCCCATCGTGCGGGATGGCGGCGGGACGGACCATCAGCCCGCGGCGTCTTCCTTGGCGGCGCGCTCGCGGTAGAAGCGCTGCACCGCGTCCCACGCCTCGTCGGCCGTCTCGACATAGGTGAAGATGCCGAGGTCGCGCTCGCTCACCACGCCCTCTTCGACCAGCGCCTGGAAATTCACCACCCGGTCCCAGAAGGCGCGGCCGACGAGCAGGACGGGGATCGGATCGATCTTGCCCGTCTGGATCAGCGTCAGCAGTTCGAACAGCTCGTCGAACGTGCCGAACCCGCCCGGAAACGCCGCGAGTGCGCGCGCGTGGAGCAGGAAGTGCATCTTGCGTAGCGCGAAATAGTGGAACTGCATCGACAGCGCGGGCGTGACATAGGGGTTGGGCGCCTGCTCGTGCGGCAGGACGATGTTGAGCCCGATCGATTCCTGGCCGACATCGTGTGCGCCGCGATTGGCCGCCTCCATGATCGACGGGCCGCCGCCCGAACACACCACGAACTGGCGCTTGCCCGCCTCGTCGCGCGGCAGCACGCTGACCTTGCTCGCGAGTTCGCGCGCGACGTCGTAATAGCGAGATTTCTCGACCAGCCGCTCGGCGATGCGCCGGCTCTTGTCGTCGGTGGCGAGCTCGAACATCGCCTGCGCCTTGGCGGGCTCGGGGATGCGCGCGGAACCGTAGAAGACGAAGGTGGAGGCGATGTTCGCCTCGTCCAGCAGCAACTGCGTCTTCAGCAATTCGAGCTGGAAACGCACCGGGCGCAGGTCTTCGCGCAGCAGGAAATCCATGTCCTGAAACGCCAGCCGATAGGCCGGATTTTCGGTCTGGGGCGTGGAAACCGAGTCCTTGGCGGACTGGGCATCCTCGGCGGCGCGCGGGAAGACGCGGCTTGGTACGCGGGGGTCGGTCATCCGGGGCGGATAGGCGAAGTGGCGCGGCAGTTCCAGCCGGATCGGCGCGCGGGGGCACCGATCCGGCCGGCCGTTCACCAGATGCGCACGCGGTCCTCGGGCGCGACATATTGCTTGTCGCCCGGCTTCACGTCGAACGCCTTGTACCAGGCATCGACGTTGCGCAGCGGGTTGACCGCGCGGATCTGCCCCGGCGAATGCGGATCGCTGACGAGCTGCTGGCGCAGCGCCTCGTTGCGGAACAGCGTGCGCCACACCTGGCCCCAGCCGAGGAAGAAGCGCTGGTCGCCGGTGAAGCCGTCGATCACCGGCGCGGGCTTGCCGCCGAGCGAGGTGTGATAGGCGTCGAGCGCGATCAGCACGCCGCCCAGATCGCCGATATTCTCGCCCATCGACGCACGACCGTTGATGTGGACGCCGGGCAGCCCCTCGAAGCTGTAGGCTTCGTATTGCGCGCCGAGCTTCGTCGCCTGCACCTCGAACTTGGCGGCATCGGCTTGCGTCCACCAGTCGCGCAACACGCCGTGACCGTCCGATTTGCGGCCCTGATCGTCGAAGCCATGGCTGATCTCGTGCCCGATCACGCCGCCGATGCTGCCATAGTTGATCGCGGGATCGGCATCGGGATCGAAGAAGGGCGGCTGCAGGATCGCGGCGGGGAAGACGATCTCGTTCTTCACCGAGTTGTAATAGGCGTTCACGGTCTGCGGCGTCATGCCCCATTCGGCCTTGTCGACGCGGTTGCCCATACGGTTGCGGTGATAATCCCATTCGAACCGCTGCGCACGTTCCTCGTTGCCGACGACGTCGCCGGGCACCACCTGCAGCGCGCTATAGTCGCGCCACTTGTCGGGATAGCCGATCTTGACGTTGAAGTTGGCGAGCTTGGCCAGCGCCTCCTGCTTGGTCGCGGGGCCCATCCATTCGAGATTGCGGATGCGCCCGCCGAGCGCGATGCGCAGATTGCCGACGAGCTGGTCCATCTTGGCCTTGGACGAGGGCGGGAAATAGAGCGCGACATAATCGCGGCCGATCGCCTCGCCCATCGCGCCTTCGGCATAGGCCACGCCGCGCTTCCAGCGGTCGCGCTGCTGCGGCTGGCCGTTCAGGAACTTGCTGCGGAAATCGAAATGCGCGTCGACGAAGCGCTTCGACAGCAGCGGCGCGATGTCGTCGGCGGTGCGGAACGCCTCCCAGGCCTTTAGCGTGTCGAGATCGGTCGCGGCGAACACCGCGGCGATCTTGGGGAAGGCGGTGTTCTGCGCCACGATCGCGCGCTCGGCCTTGGCGATGCCGGCGGCGTTCCAGAAGGTCGCCCAGGGGAAGCCCGGCGCCTGCGCCTGCAACTGTGCGAGCGTCATGAGATTATAGGTCTTGTCGCGATCGCGGCTTTGCGCGCGCGTCCAATGCGCCTCGGCGATGCGCGTTTCCATCGCGACGATCTTCGCGGCGGCACCCTCGGGGTCGAGCCAGCCCGCCATCCCCAGCATTTGCGCGACATATTGCTGATAACGCACCACCTGCGGGTGGAACTTGGCGTCGAGATACAGGTCGCGGTCGCCGAGCCCCAGGCCCGACTGGCGCAGATAGAGCGCATAGATATCGGGCTGCTTGGCATCGTCGCTGACGCCCGATCCGAAGAAGCTCGCGCCGAAGCCGCCGATCGACCGGCCCATCAGCGCGGCCATCTCGTCCTTGGTCGTCACCGCCTTCACCGCCGCGAGGCGCTGCGTCAGCGGTGCCGCGTCGAGCCGCTCGATCGTCCCCGTGTCCATGAAGCCGTCGTACAGCGTCGCCACCTTGGCGCGATCGGGGTGCGCGGCATCGTCGGTGCGATAGCCCCCGATCAACGTGCGCAACCGCGTTTCGGACAAGTCGCGCAGCACCGCGAACGCGCCATAGGAGGATCGGTCGGCCGGGATCTTCGTGTTCTTCGCCCATGTGCCGTTCACATAATCGAACCAGTCGTCGCCGGGCTTCACGCTGCGGTCCATGCCCGTCAGGTCGAAGCCCCAGCGGCCATAATGGGTCGCCGTGGCGGCATCGGCGCCGGCACCTGCGTCCTGCGGCACGATCGACTGCACGGTGCAGCCATCGTCGAGGCAGGCATGCGGTTCATGCGCGGCGAGCGGCATCGCCGCGCCCAGCGCGAACACGGAGGTCATCAGCACGAGGCGCATCGTCACAGGCAGGTCTCCAGGGCCGAACGGCGGTAAGGGTAAGCGATTCTGACCATGTGCACCAAGCGCGGGCGCGCCGCAATCGGGATGGATCGGCGGCCACGGCGTGCTACCGGCGCTGCGACCCGGCGATTGATCGAGCGCAAGGCGGCGGCCTTTCACCATGCTAGGGTCGGTGGTCCGACGAGAACAGGGTTCGAAGGGAGACTGGGCTGCCTAATCCGGTCATTGCCGTCTGCGTGCCCGTTCGGAACGAACAGGCTGTCCTGCCATGTCTGCTCCGCGCGCTGCTGGCGCAGGAGGCGGCCCCGCCTTTTCACGCCTGTTTCTTTCTCGACAGTTGCACAGACGACAGCGGGGCGGTGATCGAAAACACGCTTGGCGGGTCGCACTTGCCATGGTCAGTTGCGCGCAGCACGGCGGTGCGGCCCAGCAATGCGGGCGCCGCCCGGCGGGATGCGCTGGCGATCGGGCTGGAGCGCGTCGCCGGCGCACCGGGCGCGCTGCTGCTCACCACCGATGCCGACAGCATGCCCGCGCCCGATTGGGTGCGCGCCGCCGCCGCCGCGCTCGGCGCGGTGGAGATCGCCGCGGGATTGATCGTGCGGCCGGGCGATGCGCGCGACGCGCCGCAGGACCGGATCGAGGCCTATTACGACCGGCTCTATCGACTGCGGCGGCGGATCGATCCGGTCGTGTGGGAGCCGGACGAGGGGCATCATTTCACCGGGGGTGCCAATCTCGCCATGCGTGCCGACGGCTATGCCGCGCTTGGCGGATGTGCGCCGCTCCCCTCGGGCGAGGATGCCGCGCTGATCGACGCGGCGGGGCGCGCGGGGATGCGGGTGCGGCGCGAGCGCGCGATGGTGGTGGAGACGTCGTCGCGCCGGATCGGGCGCGCGCCGGGCGGTCTGGCGCATGATCTGCGGCGGGCCGATGATGGCGGCGAGACGGTGGTCGCGCATCCCGAAGGCGCGGCGTGGCAATATCGTGCGCACGCCGCCGCGCGCCGGGCGTTCGCCCGACGGGCCTCGGCCGCGACGCGGTCGGGCTTCGGGCGGATGATCGGCCTGTCGGGCGATCACGTGCTGGGCGTCGCGCGCGATTGCCCCAATGCCGAGGCCTTCGCGATGCGGATCGTGCCGGCCTGCCCCGCAGGCGAGCGTCCGGTGCCGTTGGGCGTCGCCGAGCAGGCGCTTGCGGTGCTGGAGCGCGCGCCGATGGAGGAAGCGGCATGAGCCTGGACATGGCGACCGATCTGCGTGCCGCCATCGTGCGGCTGGGCGCATCGGGGATCGGCATGGCGGATCCATCGAACGGCGACGACCTGCACGCGCTGCTTCGCGCGCTCTACGCGACGGGGCGCGTCGACCTGCCGCTCGGGCGCTTGCTGGAGGGGCATGTCGATGCGGTGCAGATCGTCCATCGTTATGGCGATGCGTCGCAACGTGCCGGGCTTGCGGCAGCGATCGGTGCGGGCGCGATGCTCGGGGTGTGGAATGCCGGGCTGCCGGGCGAGCCGCTGCGCCTCGGTGGCGATCGGCTGTCGGGGGGCAAGGCCTATGCCTCGGGCGCTGGCGTGTTGACCCATGCGCTGGTCACGGCCGACGGCGGCGCGGGTGCGCAGTTGCTGCTCCTGCCGCTCGACCGCGTGGTGCCCGCGATCGATCGGACCTGGTGGCGGATGACGGGGATGCAGCGCTCCGAGACGCATCTGGTGCGCTGGCACGATGCCGCGATCGAACCCGGCGACTGCATCGGGCAGCCGGGCGACTATGCGCGCGAGCCGTGGTTCAGCGGTGGTGCTCTCCGCTTCGTGGCGGTGCAGGCGGGCGGCGTCGCGGCGTTGCTCGACCGCACGCGCGATCATCTCGGCCAGACGGGGCGCGCCGCCGATCCGTTTCAGGCCGCGCGGCTGGCCGAGCTCCACATGCTGGCGGCGCGGGCGGCGGGGGTGGTGCGCGACACCGCGTCGGGGTGGTTCGCCACGCCCGATGCGACTCGCCTGTCGGGGGTGGCGGCGGCCCGGCTGGCGGTGCTCGATGCGGCCGAGCGCGCGCTGACGATCGCGCGCGAAGCGGTGGGCCTGAGCGGGATGTTCGTCGCGCACCCGCTGGCGGCGATACTGTCCGATCTCGCGGTGTATCTGCGCCAGCCCGGGCCCGATGCGCAGCGGCTGCGCGTCGGCGCGGCGGTGGCGGACGGCGCGCTGACGGTCGACCTGTGAGGCTCGGGATCGGCCATCCGCGCGCGGCCTTGGTGGTGGCGCCGCATCCCGATGACGAGGCGATCGGCGCGTTCGGGCTGATCGGCGCGCTGCGGCGGGGCGGCGTGCGCGTCGACGTGCTGGTCGTCTCCGACGGCGCGGCGTCGCATCCGAACAGCCTTCGCTGGCCACGCGCGCACCTCGTCGCGGAACGGCGCCGCGAGACGCGCCGGGCGATGCGCCGGCTGGGGCTGACGACGACGCGGGTGCATTTCCTGGGGCTGCCTGACGGTGCGCTGTCCACATCGCCGGCCGCCTGCCGGTCCGCGATCCGGCGCGCGGTCGCTCGCCGGCCGCGGCTGGACCTCTTGGTCGGACCGGTCGCGGACGACGCGCATCCCGATCACCGCATGGTGGCGCAGGCGCTGGCGGCGGCCCCCTTTGCCGGGCGGCGGCTCGCCTATCGCGTCTGGCCACCGACGCGGACGGGCGCGCCGGGCGACCGGCTGCTGCCGCATCCGCATGCCCGGCTGGCGCGCGCCTCGATCATCCGCGGCTACCGGACGCAAATGGGCGCGATCGCCGACGACCCGGCGGGCTTCGCGATAGCGGTCCATGAGTTCGCCGCCTTCGCGCGCCCGGTCGAGCGGTTCGCGGTGGTGCGGGCATGACGGCGATCGGACTCGATGGCTTCGCCGCCAAATTCGCGGCGGACGGGGATCCCTGGGACACGTTCGCGGGTCGCGACGAAGCGACGAAGCGCGCGGCGATCCTGCATGCGCTCGGCCCCGGTCCGATCGGCCGCGTGCTGGAACTGGCGAGCGGCAACGGGTCGAACAGCGCCGCGATCGCGCCACGCGCACTGCGGCTCGACGCGACCGAGGGCACCGAGGAGGGCACGCGCCTCACCGCGCGCGCGGTCGCGCGCTGGCCCCGTGCGTGCGCCTCGGTGCTGGCGCTGCCCGGGCGGTTTCCGCGCGTCACTTATGACGCGATCGTGGTGGCGGAGTTGCTCTATTATCTGACGCCGCGTGCGATGGCCGCGCTCGCGGCGGATGTCGGGCGCGCGTTGCGGCCGGGCGGCCGCCTCGTCCTGGCGCATCACCGGATCGATTATTATGATTTCGCGCAGCACGCCGCCGGCATCCATGGCCGGTTCCTGGCCGGGATCGGCCGCGAGTTCGCGGTGGGCGAGGGGCGGCGGACGGCGTCGTGGATCGTCGAGGCGGTGCGGATCGGAACGCCTTCGCCCCCGGCGGGTTAGGTTCGCGCGCGCCATCGTCGCCGCAAGGGGGCACGCCGCATGACCAACGCCATCGATCGACGCGCATCGGGCCCGCATGGGGCATCCAATCCCTGGTCGCTCGGCCTCGCGGCGTGGAAGACCGCGTTCGTCGGCGCGTGGAACGACACCGGCAAGGACAATATCGGCCTCATCGCTTCGGGCGTCGCCTTCTACGGCTTCCTCGCGCTCGTGCCGCTGCTCGGCGCCATCGTGCTCATCTACGGGCTGGTCGCCGAACCCGCCACCGTGGTGCACGACGTAACCGCGCTCACCGCCATCATGCCGCACGCCGCCGCCGGGTTGATCGGCGAACAATTGCTGAACGTGGTCCACACTTCGGACGGCAAGAAAGGGCTGGGGCTGTTGCTTGCGCTCGCGCTCGCGCTGTTCGGGGCGCGCAACGGCGCGGGGGCGGTCGTCACCGCGCTCAACATCGCCTATGACGAGACGGAGACGCGCAGCTTCGTGCGCGTGAACCTGCTCGCGCTGGCGATCACTGCGGTGGCGGTGATGATCGCGATCCTCGCGCTGGTCGCGGTCGCGTCGCTCGGGCATCTGCGCGCGCTGGTACCGGGCGCTCCGGCTGTGCTGATCGCGATCGGCAAGGTGATCTCCTATGTGGTGCTCACATTGGCGGCGGCGGCGGGCGCGGCCACGCTCTACCGCTATGGCCCGTCGCGCGCCGAGACGCGCTGGGTGTGGCTGACGCCCGGATCGGCGCTCGCCGCGCTGCTCTGGCTTGGGCTGACGCTCGGTTTCGGCATCTACGTCGCCAATTTCGGCAATTACAACGCGACCTATGGGTCTTTGGGCGCGGTCGTGGTGTTGCTCACCTGGCTGTATCTTTCCAGCTATATCCTGCTGTTCGGCGCCGAACTGAATGCCGAATTCGAAGTGCAGAAGACGCCTGCGCCCAACGCTCCCGGGATCGTGCCCGAAGCCGCGAAGCCCCGTCACTCCCTGGCGGCGGATTATGCCGCCGGCCGGGTGACGGCACGAGTCGCGGGCTTGCGCGAGGCCGGGATGCTGCAAACCGGCGTGGCGACGATCGGCCTGGCGCTCATCCGCCGCCGCGGCCGCGCGCGTGCGGGGATGGCGCTGCTGGCCTGCGCGGCGGGTGCGGCGTGGCTCACCCGCCAGCGCACGCCGGCGCCGGGCCGGATCCAGGCCGTGCTGTTCGATCTTGACGGCACGCTGGTCGACAGCAACGACTATCATGTCGAGGCTTGGGACGAGGCGTTTCGCGATGCCGATCACCCGATCGACCGTGCGGTGATCCGCGGCCAGATCGGCAAGGGCGGCGACCTGCTCGTCCCCGCGCTCCTGCCCCATGCGCCCGAGGCGGTGCAGCAGGCGATCGCCAAGGCGCATGGCGAGATCTTCCACACCCGCTATCTCGATCGGGTCCGTCCGTTTCCGGGGGCATCGGCGCTGGTGCGGCGGGTGCACGATGCCGGGCAGCGCGTGGTGCTGGCCTCCTCCGCCGAGCGCCGCGAGCTGAAACATTATGCCCGGCTGCTGGGCATCGCCGACATCCTCGATGCGCAGACGAGCATCGACGACGTCGCCACGTCGAAGCCCGCGGGCGACATCTTCGCGGCTGCCATCGCCAAATTGGGGTCGATCCCGCCCGCGGCGGTGCTCGCGGTCGGCGATACGCCTTATGACGTGGAGGCCGCGGCCAAGGCCGGCGCGGCGACGATCGCGGTTCGGTCGGGCGGCTTTTCGGACGAGGCGCTGGCCGGTGCCGTGGCGATCTATGACGGTGTCGCAGCGTTGCTGGCCGAGTATGACGCGTCGCCGCTGGCCCGCTGATCGATGGCAGCGTATCGGTGGGTTCACCGCGATCCAACCTTTGCAAGCCCCGGAGTGATGCCATGACCGACAGCGATTTCGCCGCGCTCGATGGATTGGCGCAACTCCGTGCGATGCAGGCATCGGGGCGGCAGCCGCCGATCGGGGAAACGCTTGGCTTCGTACTGGCCGAAGTGGAGCTTGGCCGCGCGGTGTTCGAAGGCGAGCCGGGGCGCAGCGTCTACAACCCGATCGGGTCGGTCCATGGCGGCTATGCCGCGACGCTGCTCGACAGCGCGTGCGGGATCGCGGTGCATTCGCGGCTCGCGGTGGGGCAGGGCTATACGACGCTCGAACTCAAAGTGGCCTATCATCGCGGCTTGAGCGACCGGAGCGGACGCGTCCGGGCCGAGGGCGTCGTCGTCACGATGGGCCGCCGGGTGGCCTTTGCCGAAGCGAAGCTGTTCGATGGCGGGGGGCGGCTGTGCGCCTCGGCCACCTCGACGCTGCTGGTCTTCGAACGGCGCGAATGACTCGATGGCCCTGAAGGCCGAAGCGGCGGGTGCGGGCTAACGGCAATTGGGGGAGAGCGATGCCCGCTCGATCCCCCAACGCAACCGCCGACCGGGTGCCGGTTCGACCGGCGGCTCCGCTCCTGCGCATATCTTTATGCCCGGCGACGTCAACGCGAGCGGCATGCCCGAAGACGGGGCACAAAAAAAGGCCGGTCAGAGACCGGCCGATAAGTTTTTAGGAGAGGATGCCTGAAAGGCACAGTTTTTTTGCACTGCATCACGAACTCTCGCAACTGCAAAGACCGACATCCGCGATTGCAGTTTTTGCAATCAACCGCTTCATGCCCCGACATGGTAGCGTTTGGCGCGATCCTCCACATGCGGATCGATTGCGAACGCCTTGGCGCGATCGCTGTCGGCCTGCGCGGCCTTACCCAATTTTTGTTCGACGATGGCACGGGCATAAAGCGACCAGGCGTTGCGCGGCTGCACCGCCAGCGCGGCGTCGTAATCCGCCAGTGCGCGATCCCACTCGCCGCGACGCAGCCGGACGAGCGCACGGCTGTCGAGATACGCCGCCTCGCCGGGATGGAGGCGCAGCGCCGAGTCGCAATCGGCCAGCGCCTTGTCGAGCGCGGTGTTCATCAGCGCGCGCGCCCAGCATCGGCCGTTGAAGGCGGTGGCGCGGCCGTTATCCTCGGGATGGCTCTTCAGCCATGCGTCCCAGCTCGCCAGCCCGGCTTCGGGCACCCCGGCGGCGTCGTACATCGATGCCAGCCCTTTGCGCATGTCCGAAGAGGGCGCGAGCGCGGCGTCGGCCACCTTCAGATCCGCCATCGCGCCATCCTGATCGTGTGCGCCGAGCCGCAGCCGCGCGCGCGCGAGGTGCGCCTCCGCATCGTTGGGCACGAGCGCGATCGCCCGGTCGAGATCGGCCGCGCCCAGCAACGGCTGGTGGTTGCCGAGCCGCGCCATCGCGCGCTGGTAGAGATAATGCGGGTCCGCCGGCGCGAGCGCCACGGCCTTGTCGAAATCGGCGATGGCGTTGTCGAAGCGGCCGTTGGTGGCGAGAATCGCGCCGCGCTGGCTGTAGCCCAGAGCCGTGGTCGGCTCGCCGCTATGGTCGGTCAGGTCCAGCCCCTTGCCCTTGTTGTCGACCGCGCCTTTCGGGTTGAGGCCGAACATCGGGCCGCCCTCGTAGGTGATGAACATCCGGTGGTTCTGGTTGTCGACATAGATCCGGTGGGTGAGGAAGAAGTCGATGCCGATCAGCATGTCGGGCCCGTCCAGCGTGTCGTCGGCCACCTCGATCCACGGCTTGGCGATGGCCTCGCCGCCGATGTCGATCGAGGCGAAGCGCATCCGCCAGGAACGGACGCGCTTCTGTCCCAGGCCGTAGGAATAGCCATGGGCGTCGTCGCCCGGCGCCATGCCGAGGCGCTTGGCCGCCGCCAGGGTCAGCATCGATCCCTCGGCGCCGGTATCGAATACGGCGCGGATCGGCTTGCCGTCGATATGGACGGTGCCGATCGTGTGGTGCTGGCCGACGCCCATCGGCTCGAGCTGGACGAGCGTCATCGGTTTGGTGCCCGCCCAATAAGCCATCGCTTCGCCGCGGCAGCCTTGCCCCTTCATCAGCCGGACGAAGCCGTGCGGCAGATCATATTCGACGTCGGCGAGGCCCAGGATGTTCTGGCCGATCAGCCCGGCATAGCCGGTGTCGCTGCCGCCCACCGCGAACTCGATCCGGGGAATGGGGATGTTCGCGATCCGGAACTCCTTGGCGGTGGTCACGCCCAGCGAACTGTCGCCACCGATGCCCTTCAGCCGCGCGCCACCGCCGCCGAGCTCGCGGATGCTCAGGCCGTATTCCAGCGCGTTGGCCTTGGCGATCGTGCTGAAGAACGCGCCGCTGTCGAGGATGAAGCGCGCGTCGCGCCCGTTGATCTGGGTGGTGACGACCGGCCGCCGCCCGGCCATCGTCACCGGAATGTCGACATATTTCGACAGATGACACTGCGCCGCATGCGTCGCGGTGGGTACGAGGCTCAGCGCAGCGGCGGCGAGCACGGCTGCCCTGAATGCGTTTCGTGCCACGCGTGCCATCCCTCGTCCCCCCGAACATCGTTCCCCGGAGGATGATTCCACGGCGCCGGCTCTCCTGCAAGAGCCCTTGGGCGGGGACGGCGACGGCGACGGCGCCGCTAGCCGACGAAGGCGCGCTCGATCACATATTGGCCGGGATTGGCGTTCGATCCCTCGGTGAAGCCGCGCGCGTCGAGCATCTCGGCGGTTTCGCGGATCATCGCGGTGCTGCCGCAGAGCATCACCCGGTCATGCTCGGGATCGAAGCGGGGTTCGCCCACCACGGGCGGCGCGAAGAGCCGGCCGTCCGCGATCAGCGCCTCGATCCGCCCGGTGGTGCGGAACGGCTCGCGGGTGACGGTGGGCACATAGTGGAACTGCTCCAGCGCCTGTTCGGACACCAGCGGATCGTCCGCCAGTTGCGCGGCGAGCTCGTCATGATAGGCCAGATCGCTCACCCGGCGCACCGAATGGACGATCACCACCTGCGAGAAGCGCGCATAGGCATCGGGATCGCGCGCGAGGCTGAGAAAGGGCGCCAGGCCCGTGCCGGTCGACAGCAGGAACAGCCGCCGCCCGCCGAGCAGCGCGTCGAGCACCAGCGTTCCCGTCGGCTTGCGGCCCATATAGAGTTGGTCGCCGGCCTGCACGCCCTGGAGGCGCGACGTCAGCGGGCCATCGGGCACCTTGATCGACAGGAACTCGATCTCGTCCGACCAGGCGGGGCTGGCGATCGAATAGGCGCGCATCAGCGGCTTGCCGTCGCCTTCGCCCGGCAGGCCGATCATGACGAACTCGCCCGAACGGAAGCGGAAGCTCGCCGGCCGCTCGACGGCGAAGCTGAAGAGATGCTCGTTCCAGTGACGCACCCAGCGCACCTCCACCGTCTGAAACGCCGCCTGTTCCGGGATGCGGGTCGGGGTTCGGCTGGTCATGGTCATGAACGGTCCTCGAAATCCTTGGTCGCAGCGTCAGCGGGCATCGTGTCCGGCATCCTGTCCGGGCGAGCCCTGCCGCCGTTCGACCCGCGCCGGCGAGCCGGCGGAGCGCCGATGTCGCGCCATAGGGGTATTGGGGTTTGCGAACCGGCCTCGTTAGTCAGCAGGCCTGCGATGTCAACCGTCGTGGCACCGGCCTCGACAGTGCGGGCCGCGCTCCCCATCTCCGGGCGAACCGGAGAACATCATGACCATTTATCGCAAGACCGACGAAGCCATCGCCGCGTTGACGCCCGAGCAGCGCCGCGTGACCCAGCAGAACGGCACCGAACGCCCCGGCACCGGCGCACTGCTGGGCAACAAGGCGCCCGGCATCTATGTCGACATCGTCTCGGGCGAACCGCTGTTCGCCAGCGCCGACAAATATGAATCGGGCTGCGGCTGGCCGAGCTTCACCAAGCCGATCGAGCCGGCCAACGTGGCCGAACTCACCGATCGCTCGCTGTTCATGACGCGCACCGAGGTGCGCTCGAAACATGGCGACAGCCATCTGGGGCATGTGTTCGACGACGGCCCGCGCGATCGTGGCGGTCTGCGCTACTGCATCAATTCGGCCTCGCTCCGCTTCGTGCCGCGCGACGAGATGGCGGCGCAGGGTTATGGCGATTACGTGGCGCAGGTGGAGGATGTCGGCGCCTGATGCTCAGCTTCGGGCGAAGCGCCGTTCGATGAGGAGCCGGTAGAGCCACCCCGGAATGTGCGACCGGCGCTCCAGTAGCACGAGCCCCAGCGTCCGCGCGCCGATCTCGTCCAGTTGCTTCAACAGGCTGCGTATGACGGGACGGCGGGTGCGCTCGGCTTCCACGACGGGCGCGACGAGGTCGACCAGCGTGGCCAGCTCGATGCTCTCATAGCCTTCGGATGTCGGCGGGGCGGTGATGACGACATAGTCGTAATGCGACCGGAGCGCGGCGATCGGATCGGTTTCGCCGGGTATGCCGCGCGCGGCAGCCATCGCGATCACCGTCGTCGCCAGTTCGCCCAGATATTCGATCGCAATCGTGCCGTCGGGCGCGGGGAGGGGGGCGTCGTCGCCGAAGCGGACGAGCACCGCGCGGCCGATCCCCCGCCGTTCGATCGCGCGGCCCAGGCCCAGCGCCGCCTTTTGCAGGCTCATCCGCGAATTGGGGGCGAGCAGCAGGACGGCGCGGCCGCCATGCGTGCCGCCGACGCCGCTAGAATCGATCGCGGCGATCATCCGGCCATATTCGCGCCGCGTCGAAGCGCTGATCCCGCCGCCGTCGTCCGGATCCTCCAGCGGCGCGGACAGCACGGGAACCCCCAGCGCGCGCTCGGTCTCGACCGGCGACAGGAACACCTCGCGCAGGCTGTCGAGCACGAACAGCGTCGCGCCCGCGATCAGCAGCGCGGCGACGATGCTGCCGGCGATCAGCAGCAGCGGCGGGTTGCTGCGCTTGGCGGGCGGCGTCGGCGCCTCGATGATGCGGACGTTGGGGCTGCCCGCATCGGTGGTCTGGTTGAGCTGCACGCGCGCCTGCTCGACCTGGGCCGAGAGCGACTTGAAGCTGTCGGCGAGCACGTCGCGATCGAGCTTCATGGCGGCGAGCTGATCCGCCACCGCGGTCAGCTGCTTCAGCCGCGCGCCCGAGGCGGCGATCTGGGCATCGAGTTCGGCGCGGCGTGCGGCGGCGCCCTCCACCCCGGCGCGGGCCTGCGCCAGCCGGTCGCGCGTCGAATCGAAGAATTGGTTGCGCCCGGTGCGCCGCGTGGTGACAAGCGTGCCCTGCTGCTGGCGGATCGTCGCCTGCAACGCAGCGATCTGGCGGTCCGCCTGACCCACCTGCGGCGAGGTCTTCATGAAGCGCGAGGCGAGATCGGCGCGCTTGGCCTGCAGCGTCAGCAACTGCGTCTGCATCTCGCCCAGCGCGCGCGCGGCCTCGGTATTGTCGCTGTAGAGGACGACGTCGCTCGGCACGCCATGCGCTTCGCTACCGAGCGTGGCGAGGCTCTTGCGGCCATCGGCCAAGGTCGCCTCGGTCTCGAGCCTGTTACGGTGGAGCAGATCGTCCTGCGCCACCGCGCCGGCCACCTGCGCTGCGATGTCGAGCACGCCGTTCTGCTGCTGGAAGGCGGCGATCGCGGCGTTCGCGCGGTCGAGCTGCGCCTTCACCTTGTCGCGCTGCTCCTGGAGGAAAGCGACGCGGCCCGAGGTGAGGACGTTTGCGCGGCTCTCGAAATACTGGCCGATCAGATCGTGGAGCGCGTTCGCCGCGACGGTCGGGTCGTTGGCGGTGAACGTCAGCTCGATGACGTTCGCCTCGTTCGCCTTGGTGACGTGCAGATGGCGTTCGAACGAATCGAGCGCGGCGTTCACCTGCGCCGGCGTGGCGGCGGGGCCGAGCTGGCGGCGGACGACGTTGCGGTGGAGTTCGAGGCTGTCGAGGAGCTGCAATTCGACGTTCACCACCGCGGCGGGGTCGAGCACCTGGCCCGGCTGCGGCGCGGCGCCTGCGTCCGTCACGTTGTAGATCCCAGCGCTCAGCGGCAGCAGCCGCGCCTCCGCGCTATAGGTCGGCGGCATCAGCAGGGCGGCGAGGACGCCGATCGCGACGATCGTGCCGGCCACGATCGCAGCGGCGCGCCGGTAATAGAACAGGCCGTTCAGCAGGTCGCGCAACGCGAACGGGCCCGTCGCGATCGTGCCGTCATGTGCCGCCGTTCGGGCGGTGAAATCGAGCATCGCGGTTGCACCGTCCCCATGTCCGCGCACCGATCGTGGCGTGGCGCCGCTTATCCGCCGATGCTCTTACCGTTCCATTAAGGCTTGGGAGTTAGGCGCAGATCATCGAACCACGGACAGGAACCCGCGATGCCGAACGGCGCGACGACAGCGATGATGGCGAAGGTGCGGATCGCCGGTGCCGCCGCGCTGCTGGCCTGCGCCGGGTCAGCGGGTGCGCAGGCGGGCGACGCGTATCGCATCGGCCCGGGCGACGAGGTGTCCGTCACCTTTCCCTATAATCCCGAACTCGATCATGCCGGGCCGGTGGGGCCGGACGGCCGGTTCGCGATCCCGATCGTCGGCAACGTGGCGCTGGGCGGCCGGACGATCGACGAGACCGCGGCGCTGATCTCCGCGACGCTGCGCCGCGAGGGCGTGGTCGAGGATGCGCGGCCGACCGTCGCGATCCGCCAATATGGCGCGGTGGTCTATGTCGGTGGCGAGGTGAAGACGCCGGGCGCGGTGAAGCTCAATGGCTCGCTCGATCCGCTGCAGGCGGTCATCAGCGCGGGCGGTGCGCTCGAGACCGCCAAGTCGAAGCGGATCGTCGTCATCCATCGCAACTCCGACGGCACGATCGTCCAATCCTATGCCGATCTGCGCGCCTATGCGCATGGCGGCGTAGGGACCGGGATCGCGCTTCGGCCGCAGGACATCGTGTTCGTGCCGCGCTCCTCGATCGCCGAGGCCGATCTGTGGATCGACCAGCATATCAACAAGCTGCTGCCGTTCAGCCGCAGCCTCAACTACAGCCTCGGCACCAACGCGGTCATCGGGCGCTAGGTGGCAACGCGGATCGCGTCCGGTCCGCTGCGACCCGCCGCCGCCGCGCCTGACCTCGCGTCCGCGCCGGTACGCCGCGCGTGGCAGGCGCTACGCGAGTTGCGCTGGATGCGGGTGCTGGTGTTCACGCTGCTGCTGCCGCTGTTCGGGCAGAGCTTCCATTATGTGAAGACGGTGCCGGCGCTGTGGGCGATGTCCAAGGCGTTTCCGATCATCTCGCTGCCGCTCGCGCTGTTCCTGTTCACCGGCGCGCGGCCGGTGGGCGCGCGGCAGATGCTGCTGAGCTTCCTGTGGCTGGCGCTGGTGCCGACGTTCATCGCGCTCGGCACGTTTCAGCAGACCTTCTTCGTCGCGCTCACCTCGCAGGTGAAGCTGCTGCCTCTGCTATATTTCTTCTCGTTCCTGGGGCTGCTGCGCTGGCTGCGGCCGACGATGCGCGAACTCGCCGCCGGCTTCCTGGTCTGCGCGGTCGTCAGCTTCGTCCTGTTGCTGGTGATCTGGGCGCTCGCGCCGCAATCGGCCTATGCCGCGCATTACGTGGCGGGCGACGCGCCCCTGCTCGGCGCCGACAATCGCGGCAACCGCATCCGCCTGCCGATGTTCTTCGGGATCGTCGGGCTGCTCTACGCCTATCGCCGCTTCCTCGCGCACTGGCGGCCGGGCTGGCTGGCGGCCTGGGGCGCGGGGTTCGGCCTGATCTTCGCGCTGGTGCGGATGCGGTCGATCATCTTCGGGCTGATGCTGATGGCGACGATCAACATCTTCCTGGCGGCGAGCCCGCGGATGAAGATCATCCTGGTCGGCTTGCTGCCGTTTGCCGTCGCCGCGGTGTTTTCGGTGCCGTTCATGGCGTCGATCTTCAGCACCGACAAGGCATTCGCCTTCGACGTGCGCTGGATATCCACCGTCAAGGCGATCGCGTTCCTCGGCACCGATCCGCTCCGCTGGATCTTCGGCGTGGGCTCGATCAGCCCGGTCGATCCGGCGGGCATGATGACCTATTTCAACCATTTCTTCTTCCTGGCCGACATCACCTGGATGGGGATCCTATTCGAATTCGGGCTGGTGGGGGCGCTTCTGATCCTCGCGATCCCGGTGCGCGGGATCCTGATCTTCGCGGTGCTGCGACGGATGCGCGACGACCCCTTCGTCGCCGCGCTGCAGGATTATCTGGTCTATGCGATCCTGATCTCGGAGATGTTTCCCATGACAATGGCGCCGGGCGAACTCGCGCTGATCCTGGCGGTCGGTGCCCACCGGCTGGCCGATCTGCGGCTAGAGGCCACCGCATCGCGGGCAGTCCGGTGGTGAGGCACGCGCTTCTTCTCGGCATCGCCGTCGTGGGTGCGGGCGCGCTGTCGCTGGCAGCGCTGGCGGGTTCGCCCGCGCCTGGCGACGGGGTCGTCCGGATCGCGATCGACGCCGGCGCGGACCGTCACCCGATCAGTCCGCTGATCTATGGCGCGAGCTTCGCCGGCCCGGCGGCGGCGCGCGACCTGCGCCTCGCGCTCGACCGATCGGGCGGCAACAGCGCCTCGCTCTACGATCCGCGCACCGAGGCGCGGGGCGCCGGGCGCGACTGGTATTTCGAAAGCATGCCGATCGGCGCCGACGAACCCGCCCAATATGGTGCGCGCTTCGTCGAGGTCGCGCGGGCAGGCGGCGCCGCGCCGATGGTCAGCGTGCCGATGATCGGCTGGGCCGCGGCGCTCGCGCCCCGCGGCGGCAAGCAGGCGGCGTTCGCGGTCTCGCGTTACGGCGCGCAGGCGGACCATGACGCGGCGGGCTTGTCCGATGCGGGCAATGGCGTGCGCGCGGACGGAACGCCCGTCGCCGGCAACGATCCGCGCGACGCCGCACGCCCGGCCGGGATCGACGAACGGCGCGAATGGGTGCGCGGCCTCGTCGCCCGCTTCGGCCCCGCCTCGCGGGGCGGCATTCCCTTCTACCTGATGGATAACGAGCCGACGCGCTGGCATGACATCCACCGCGACGTTCATCCCGTGGGGCTGCACGCCAGCGAGCAGGCGCGACTGACGATCGACTATGCGCGGATGGTGAAGGCGATCGACCCGTCCGCGAAGACGGTCGCACCCGAGGCCTGGGGCTGGGGCGGCTATCGCTATAGCGGCTTCGACCAGCAGGCGGGCGACGCGCATGGCTATGCGAACCTGCCCGACCGGACGCGCGAGACCGGCGGCATGGACCTGATCCC
The DNA here is from genome assembly GCF_022662335.1 of Sphingomonas sp. CROZ-RG-20F-R02-07. Classification (GTDB taxonomy): domain Bacteria; phylum Pseudomonadota; class Alphaproteobacteria; order Sphingomonadales; family Sphingomonadaceae; genus Sphingomonas. The sequence continues at coordinate 29,318 of NZ_JAKNQJ010000015.1, forward strand.
GTGGCTGCTGATGCAGTGGAAGCGCGCCGGTCACCCGGTCGACGTGGTCAGCGTGCATGTCTATCCGCAGGGCGGCGAGTTTCGCGGTGGTGGCGACGACGATGTGTCGCCCGCGATGCAGGCGCGGCGCAACCGCTCGACCCGGTCGCTCTGGGACCCCGATTATGTCGACGAAAGCTGGATCAAGGATCGCGTCGCGCTGATCCCGCGGCTGCGCGGATGGGTGACGCGCTATTATGATCCGGGCACGCCGATCGCGATTACCGAATACGACTGGGGGGCGCCGAACCACATGAACGGCGCGACGGCGGAAGCCGATATCCTGGGCATCTTCGGGCGCGAGGGGCTCGATATGGCGGCGCGCTGGATGACGCCGCCGCCGGGCAGTCCCGTCTATCTGGCGATGAAGCTCTTCCGCAATCCGGACGGACGCGGCGGCGGCTTCGGTGACACGAGCGTCGCGGCGCGGGTGCCCGATCCCGACACCGTCTCCGCCTTCGCCGCGTTGCGCGGCCGGGTGCTGACGGTGATCGCGATCAACAAGCGCGCGGATGCGGCGGCGCCGGTGACGCTGGCGCTGACCCATCTGGGCGCGTCCGGCACGCTGTCGGGGACGCGGCTCGCCGCCGGGCGGCTCGCTCCGCTCGCACCGGCCCGTTATGCCGGCGGCCATGCCGATGCGGTCCTGCCGCCGCAGAGCGTCACGCTGTTCGCGTTGAACCCCGATGCGCGCTGATCGTCTGGGCCGGCTGCGCCGCCAATATGGCGGGTCGCTCGTCACCACCGGCACGCGGCTGATCGACGTGCCGTGCCGATACGGCATGCACCTGATGATCGCGTTGCGCCTGCCGCTGGCGCAGGTCGGGGCCTTCTACATCGTCTTCGGCACGATGCTGCTGCTGTCGGGACTGGGGCGGCTGGGCATCGACCGCGCGCTCACCCGCGAGATGGCACGCGTGCTGGCGGGCGGCGATGCCGCCTCCGCCCGCGCGTCGATGATCCGTGCGTTCGCGGTGGTGCTGGCGCTGTCGCTGGGGCTGACCGCGATCGCCGCCGCCGCCGCCTGGCCGCTGGCGATGTGGGTGATGCACAAGCCCGACATGGTTCCGCTGTTCCTGATCGGCGCGCTGCTGATCGTGCCGCAGAACATGGGCAATGCGATCGCCGGCGCGCTGGCGGGGCTGCACCGCGTCACGCAGAGCCAGATTGTCTATACCTGGCTGTGGCCCGGCCTGTTCTGCGTCACCGCCTTCCTGCTGCCGCTGAGCGCGGCGCACGCGCTGGCGGCGGTGGCGGTCGCAATGACGCTGGCGACGCTGATCGGCGGCATCATGCTCGTCCGCGATCTGCCACGGCGCAACGGCGTGGCCGGGCAGGCCGAGCCCGCTCCGACGCCGCTGCTCGCCACCGGCCTGTCGCTGTTCAGCCTGGAGCTGGTGCAGCTCGCGATCAGCGCGGCGCCGCCCTTCGTGCTCGGCGCGTTGTCGTCGGCCGAGCAGGTGGGCCTGTATGCGATCGCGTGGCGCGTGGTGCTGGTGATCTACATGTTCGTCAGCGGCGTGGCCTCGATGGTGTCGCCGCGTTTCGCCCGCCTCTATGTGCTGGAGGATCGCGCCGGGCTGGTGCGCGAGGCGGGCCGCGCGATCGGCTTTGCGCTGACGCTGGCGATCGTCCCCATCCTGCTCGTCACGCTGGAGCCCGCGCGCATCCTCATGCTGTTCGGCAGCCAGTTCGAGCCGGCCGCGCCCGCCTTGCGCATCCTGCTGGTGGGGCAGCTCGCCGCGACGCTGACGACCACCACGCCCGAACTGCTCGGCATGACCGGCTATGCGCGATCGCTGTTGCGGATCAACGCGCTGGCGCTCTTCACGTTGATCGCGGGGCTGGTCTGCTTCGCACGGCCGCTGGGAGCGAACGGCGCCGCGCTGGCGACTGCGGCGACGATGGTGGTGAACGCGATCGGCGTGACCCTCGTGTGCCGCCGCGAGCTGGGGTTCGTGCCGCTCGGCGCGCTCTACGGTGCGTGGCGCCGCCCGAGCCGCGTCGCGCACCAATAGGCCGCCTCCGCGACGCCGGTGTCGAGCGGCGTCCAGCCGATCCCCAGCGCGCGCGTGGCGCGGGCGGAATCGAGCGTCGCGTCGCGCCGCCAGAACCGCACCAGCGAGGGCGGGATGGGGGGCGGGGCGCGGCGGGTGAGCGACTCGGCGAGCTTCAGCGGCACCGCGAGCGCTCTGGCCTCCACATCGAGCCGCCACGCCGGGATGCGGCGGATCGGCACCGTGCCGAGCGCGTGCGCGAAGGCGCGGAAATAGCCGTTCCAGCGCGGCGCGTCGGGCATCGCCAGGTTGAACGGCCCGCGCTGCTCGGCGTCGGCCAGCGCCGCGAGGATCGCGGCCACCACGTCGTTGACATGGACGATGTTGCTGCAGCCGTCGCCACCCGCGCCCAGATCGCCGATCCGCCCCGCGGCGAGCAGCCGCGCGATGCGCAGCGACCATTGTGTGCTGCCCGCGCCATAGATGCAGCCGGGGCGCAGCAGGACGGTGTCGGGTACGCCGCGCGCCAGCCGTTCCGCCGCGATCTTGGCCGCGGCATAGCCGTCCGATCGGCCGCAAAGCGGGGTGTCTTCGTCGATCCGGCCGGTCGCCGCGCCATAGACCGCCATCGAACTGAGATGCACGATCCGGCGATCGCGCGCCGCGGCGAACAGCGCGGCGGCGTTGCGGACGATCGTGCGGCGGTCGCCGGTGACGCAGTTCACCACCGCATCGATCCCCGGCAGCACGCCCGCGATCGCGGCTTCGTCGGTGGCGTCGAGCACGCGGCGGGTGGCGGATCCGTCGCGGCGCACGCCCGCGATCGGCGTCGCCCAGTCCGCCAGCGCCAGCGCGGCGACGACGCGGCGCCCGACGAATCCGTCCGCACCCAGCACCAGCACGCGCATCACGCCGCCGCCAGTCGATCCGCCAGCCGCAGCGCCAGCGCGACCGCGGTGAGCGTCGGATTGGCCTGGCTCGAGGTGGGGAAGACCGCTGCGCCGGCGAGGTGGAGATTGGCGATCCCGTGGACCCGGCCGTCGCCGTCCACCATGCTCGTGCGCGGATCGGTGCCCATCCGTGCGGTGCCGATATGGTGGCCGGGATAGGCGCCGTACCGCATCACCTCCGCCGCGACGCTATCGGGATCATAGGTGAAGCGCCCGCAGCCCGAGCGTTCGAGATCCTCGGCGAGCAGTGCGAGCGCCACGCGCACGGTCTCGATATCGCCCGGCGCATGGCGCCAGTCGGCGACGAGCCGCGGCATGCCCCATGCGTCGCGATCGGTGCCCAGATACACCCGGCTGTCGCGGTTCGGCTGTTGTTCGGCATGGAAGTCGAGGCTGTAGCGCCCGTTGCGCGGCACCACCACAACGGACGGATATTTGCGAGTCGCGAACCGGCGGCCGACGAGCATGGTGGTCGCGAAGCGCGCCACCGCCAGCGGCTGGCGAGCGACGTTGAGCGCGTGGTGCAGCAGCCGGCCGAGGCCTGCGTCCCCGTCATCGTCTGCCAGCCGCGCGCGGTAGCGGCGGGGCACGAGTGCCTTCCCAAGCATCAGCGCCGACAGCGGCCCGGTGCCGTGCGACGGATCGGCGATGCGCGGATGGTGGAGGCGCGCGACGAAATTGCCGATGCGGTGCGCGCGCTGCGCATTCTCGGCGAGCGCAAGGCGGCGGCGGCAATAGGTGCCGTCCTCGGCCACGTCATAGCCGTGCCAGACCGCATCGCGGCCGCCCGCGGGCGCGAAGCTGCCGATCGTGCCCGCCAGATGGCTCATATAATAGCGGCCTAGCACGTCATGATGGTTGCCGATTCCGTTCGGGTGAACGGTGCGGCTGGCGAGCAGCAGCCGCGCGGTCTCCAGTCCGCCGGCGCAGAGCACGAACTGCCGTGCCGATACGGCGATCGGCGTGCCGTCGCGGCGGTGCAGGTCGAGCGCTTCCACCCAAGTGCCGTCCGGATCGAGCCGGATATCGGCGACCGCGGCATCCAGCAGCAGGCGGATGCGCGGCGATGCGGCGAGTCGGTCGCGGTAGCGCGTGCCGAAATCGGTCGGGCAACTGAAGCGTTCGAGCCGGTCGGTCGAGAAATGCGTGCCGCGAAAGCCTGCGATCATCGGCCGTGCGCCAGGGCGCAGCGCGGTGTCGGCGCGATAATCGAACGCGCCCGCCTCGCACAGCGCGTTGGCTTTCGGGTAATAGGGCGCCAGCGCCTCGGGCCCGATCGGCCAACCGCTTTCGGGAATCCAGTTGCGCGGTTCGAAATCGATCGGGTCGAGCGGCATGCAGCGCCCGCCCCAGATCGTGGTGCTGCCGCCAAGCCGGCGTTCGCGATATTCGTCGAGCGGCGGGTGAAGCGCGGGATCGGTCACGGTGCCGCGATAGGCGTCCTGCACCGCGGCGTCGTGCCGCGTGCCGCCCGCCTCCACCAGCAGCACGTCGCGGCCTGCATCACCGAGCGCGAGCGCGAGCGCGATGCCCGCCGCGCCCGCGCCCACGATGCAGATGTCGGCGGACAGGGGCTCGGGGCCGGTTAGGTCTTGCGCGCTCAGGATCACGCGCCGGGCATAGCGGCCAAGCGCTTCACGTCGGTTAACGCACGCGCAGTTTCGCGGTGAGGGGATGTTAACGCCGAGCGGGTAGCCGGCGGCTGAGGAGACGAAACGGCATGGACCTCCAGCACGGCGGCCTCGAACGGCGGCGGCGCAAGCCCGTGTTCGGGATGCGGATCGGCGATCTCGACGTCGCGCAGAGCGCACAGCGCATGCTGTCCGTCCGGCGCAGCGCGGCCGAGGGCGTCGGGCTGTTCGCCACCCCCAATATCCAGCACGTCGCGCTGGCGAACGCCGATCCCGAATTCTCCGCCGCGCTGCGCGGGGCGCAGATCGTCGTGGCCGACGGCTTTCCGGTCTATCGCTTCGCCCGGCTGCGCGGGCTCGATCTGCCCGGCCGGGTGACGGGGCGCGAGGTGGTGGAGGCGATGTTCGCCAATCCCGCCGCGCTAATCGGGCATCGCGGCTTCTTCGTGGTCGACAGCGCCGATAGCGCGGCGGCGATCGCCGCCTGGGCGGCCGAAACGCTGCCGGGCTTTGCGTGCGAGACTCATGTGCCGCCGTTCGGCTTCGACCGCGACTTGGCCTATGGCATCGGTCTCGCCGACGCGATCCGCAGCTTCGACGCCAGCCTGTTGTTCCTGTGCATCGGCGCGCCCAAGAGCGAGTTGTTCGTGCACCGCCACCGCGCGCTGCTGCCGCCCTGCTGGGCGCTGTGCGTCGGCCAGTCGTTCCGGCTGATCCTTGGCCAGACGACCCCGCCGCCCGCGCTGATGGTGCGGCTGAACCTCGAATGGCTGTGGCGCATCGCGCTGGAGCCCAAGCGGATGCTGCGCCGCTACGGCCCCAGCGCCTTCGGCTTCCTGCGCGCGGCGGTCGCCGATTTGCGCGGCCGCTGACCTCCTTACCCGATCTTAACCCCGACGCCCCTAATCCGGGCGCCGACCGAGCCTTGAGGATAGTCCATTGGAACAGCAACTGCGCACGATCCTCGACGAAGTGGCGGGATTGTCGAGGCCGGCGGCCGATCTCGCGCCGCGCGACGACCTGTTCGCCGCGGGGCTCACCTCGTTCGCGACGGTGGGCGTGATGCTGGCGATCGAGGATGAATTCGATGTCGCCTTTCCCGATGCGCTGCTGGTGCGCTCCACCTTTCAGAGCATCGCTTCGCTCTCTGCCGTGATCGCGGGTCTGGGAGCCCAGTCGCGTGCTGCATGACACGCGTCTGCCCGGGCAAGTGCCGCTGACGGGGATCGAGCGCGTGGCGCGGATCGCCGCGGACCATGCCGATGCGGTGGATCGCGAAGGGCGCTTCCCGGCCGAGGCGATCGCGGCGTTGCGCGAGGAGGGGCTGCTCGGCGCGATGGTGCCGGTGCATCTGGGCGGCCATGGCGCCACGCTCGCGACGATCGCGCATCAGGCGCAGCGGCTCGGCCGCGCCTGTTCGTCCAGTGCGATGATCTATGCGATGCACCAGATCCAGGTGGCGTGCATCGTCGCGCACGGTCTGGACCAGCCCTGGCACCGCGACTTCGCCGGCCGGATCGCCGCCGAGGGATTGCTGCTGGCTTCGATCACCTCCGAAGTGGGGATCGGCGGCGACATGCGCTCTAGCCTGTGCGCGGCGCCCGCCGTCGATGGCCGCGTGGCGATCGTCAAACAGGCGCCGACCGTCTCCTATGGCGAGCAGGCCGATGCCTATCTGGTCACCGCACGCCGCGATGCGGAGGCGCCCGCCTCGGATCAGGTGCTCGTCACCATCCTCAAGGCGCAGAGCCGCGTCGAGGCGACCGGCAACTGGGATGCGCTCGGTATGCGCGGCACATGCAGCACGGCCTTCACCTTCGCCGGCGACGGCGTGGCGGCGCAGATCCTGCCCGTGCCGTTTGCCGAGATCGCCGCCGATTCGATGGTGCCCGTCTCGCATCTGCTCTGGGGCGCGGTGTGGACCGGGATCGCGGTCGAGGCGCTGTCGCGCGCGCGCCAGTTCCTGCGCGCGCAGGCGCGGCGCCAGCCGGGCGTCGTCCTGCCGGGTGCGGCGCGGCTGATGCGCGCGGCAGGGCAGCTCGATCTGATGCAGGCGCGGCTCCACGATCTGATCGGCCGCTTCGATGCCTGTCATACGCTCGGCAGCGAGCGCACGGTCGTCGGCGCGGACGAGGCGGGATGGCCGGCCGGCATGGCGCGCGCCGCCACGCTCAACACGCTGAAGCACGACGTGTCGGAGATGTGCCACCAGGTGGTGCTCCAGGCGCTGCTGATCTGCGGCATGGCCGGGTACAAGAACGGCACCGAATTCAGCATCGGCCGCATGCTGCGCGACATCCTGTCGGCGCAGCTCATGATCTCGAACGACCGGATTGCCGCGAACACCGGCACGCTGCTGCTCGCGCAACGCACCGAATTGGGGACCTTGTGATGGATATGCAGACGAGTTTCCGATCGCGGCTGGTCGCGGCGGGTATCCTGTTTCCGACCGGGGTGGACGGGCTGTGGGGGCGCAACGGCGTCTTCGAGGCGATCCATGACGGGATCGATCGCGCGATCACGCGCGCGGGGCTCGCCGATGCGCCCGAGGTGATGCGTTTTCCGCCCGCCATGGCGCAGAAGACGTTCGAGAAGAGCGGCTATATGAAGAATTTCCCGCATTTCGCGGGGACGGTGCATTGCTTCTGCGGCGACGACCGCGCGCACCACGCGCTGCTCGGCCAGATGGAGCGCGGCGAGGACTGGATGGGCAATCAGCAGCCCGCCGATCTCGTGCTGACGCCGGCCGCCTGCTACTCGGTCTATCCGATCGTGGCGCAGCGCGGCGTGCTGGCGACGGAGGGGCATCTGGTCGATGTCGCCTCCTATTGCTTCCGCCACGAACCGTCGCTGGAGCCGACCCGGCTCCAGCTTTTCCGGATGCGCGAATATGTCCGCATCGGCACGCCCGAACAGGTGCTCGCCTTTCGCGAGGACTGGATGGAGCGCGGTCAGGCGTTCGCGCGCTCGCTGGGGCTGCCGTTCGAGGTGGACGTGGCGAACGATCCGTTCTTCGGCCGCGCGGGCAAGCTGATGGCCGACAGCCAGCGCATGCAGAACCTGAAATTCGAGCTGCTGGTGCCGGTGAACGACGGCGCGGGGCCGACCGCGTGCCTCAGCTTCAACTATCATATGAGCTATTTCGGCGACACCTGGGATATCCGCACGCTCGACGGGCAGCCGGCGCAGACCGCCTGCTGCGCGTTCGGGATGGAGCGGCTGGTGCTCGCGATGCTGCGCCATCATGGCTTCGACCTGTCCGACTGGCCCGCAAGCGTCCGCGCGACGCTTGGGCTCGACTGATCCGGGCCGGCGCGGGCGTGGCGCTGTGACCCCGATCTATTTCGACGGCTGTTTCGGCTGGCTGCACGAAGCGCAGGGCGGTGCCGCGCGTCCCGGCGTGGTGCTGTGCCCCGCCTTCGCGCAGGAAGAGGTGTGCACCCATTACGGGATGATGGCGCTGGCCGAACGGCTGGCGGCGGCGGGTTTCCCCACGCTCCGCTTCGATCCGCGCGGCACCGGCGACAGCGTGGCGGCCGAAGCGACGCTCGACGGGCTGGTGGACGACGCGGTCCGCGCGGCCGATTGCCTGCGCCAGCGCTGCGGCGTGGAGGCGGTCGCGATGGTCGGCCTGCGCCTCGGTGCGGCAGTGGCGACGCTGGCGGCGGAGCGGATGGGCGAGGCGAGCGCGCTGGTGCTGATGGCGCCGGTGCTGTCGGGCCAGGCCTTTCTGCGCGAGACGCGCGCGGCGGCCGCGGTCGCGAGCCTGTCGGGGCTCGATCCGGTGATGCCGATCGAAAGCGACCACGCGCTCAACACCAACGGCTTTCACTGGCCCGCCGCGTTCCAGCGCGCGGTCGCCGCGATCGACCTTCAGGCCCCGCCCGCCTGCCCGGTGATGATGAACCCGGCACGCGGCGACCGCCGTACCGCCAGGCTCGCCGAATCATGGCGCGCGGCGGGCACGGCCGTCACCGAGCGGCCGTTCGCCGATTACGAAGGCTGGATGCAGGATCCCACCACCAGCCAGATCCCGCAGGCGAGCTTCGCCGCGATCGCGGCGTGGCTGGTGGAGCATGCCCTGCCGGTGTCGTCCGGCCGCAGCGCTGCGCCCGTCGCCGTCACCCCGGTGCTCGAGGCGGATGACTTCGTCGAGGAGCCGGTGCGTTTCGGTGCGGACGGCGTGCTGTTCGGCATCCTGTGCCGGCCGCGCGCCGCGCCGGCGGCCTCGATCGCCGCGCTGCTGCTGCACGAGGGCAGCACGCATCATATCGGCAATGGCGGCGCCTATGTCGCGCTCGCGCGGCGGATGGCAGGGGAGGGGACCGCCTCGCTGCGCATGGACCTGACAGGGATGGGCGACAGCCCGGCCGGCGACAATGCCCGCCACCCCCATTACGACCCCGAGCGGATCGCCGAGGGCGTCGCCGGGATCGACCGGCTGGCGGAGGCGGGCTTTGCCGGCGTGGTGGCGTTCGGGCTGTGCTCGGGTGCGCACACCGCCTTGCAGGTGACGCTGGCGGACCGCCGCGTCGTCGGCAATTTCGTGGTCAACCTCCAGAAGTTCGTCTGGCATTATGGCGATGACATCCGCGTCGCGGTGCGCGACAACAAGCGCTCGTTGAAGGCGTATCTGCGCGCGATGCGCAATCCCGGCGAATGGCGCCGCGCGCTGTCGGGCGAGGCGGACCTGAAGGGAATCGCGCGCGTGCTCGCCAAGCGCGGTGCTCTGCGGGCGGCGCACGCGCTCCGCAGCCTGTTGCCGCCTGCGCCCGACTCGGAGATCGCGATCGTCCGCGCGCAGATGCGCACGCTGGCCGAGCGTGGCGTGCATTCCACGCTCGTCTTCAGCGACGAGGATCCGGGCCTCCCTGAGATGAGCATGAAGTTCGGCCGCAAGGCGCGTCGGCTGGCGGCGTTCGCGCCCGCGCGAATGGTGCTGCTCGACTGCGCGGATCATCATTTCAACGGCGTGTCGGTGCGTCGCCGCCATGCCGATCTCAGCGTCGCCGTGATGAAGGCCGCGATCGACGCGCATGGCGAGCGCGCCTGCGCGCCGAGCCCGCTGCCGCCCCGCGTCGCACCGTCGTGCCGGGCCGCCGCGTGAGACCCGATCGGCCGCCTACCACCGTCGATGCGGTGGCGTTGTCCTATCCCACCAGGCGCGGCTCCGCGCCGCGAACGCGGCGCATCGCGATCTACGCGCTGCTCGCACTCGGCGACGGGTTCGCGCTCGCGCTCGCCTTTCTGCTCGGCGATCTTGTTCGGTTCGGTCCGGTGGTCGACCCCTCGGCGCTCATCAGCCTGGTGGTGATGCTGCCGATCTATTACGGCATCGTCGTCCAGCGAAAGCCGTACAGCGCGCGCTTCTTTCTCGACTGGCGCCGCACCGCACGCGATTCGATCACCGCGTTCGTGACCGCCATCGCGGTCGCGATGTTCGTGGCGGTGTACATCCATGCCGAAACGCCGATCTCGCGCAGCGTGGTGCCGCTTGCCGGTCCGTTCGGTTGCGTCCTGCTCGTGGCCAGCCGTTGGGCCCTCCGCCGACTGGCCGAGGCGATCGCCAGCGGGCCGCCGATCGCCACCATGATGCTCGTCGATGGCGTCGCGATCGACGCGCCCGCGGGATCGCCGGTGATCGACGCCGCGCTCTACGATCTGCGCGCCGATCTGAAGGATCCTCATGCGCTCGACCGGCTGTGCGCGGCGATCGGCGGCGCCGAGCGCGTGGTGGTGGCATGCCCGCCCGCGCGGCGCGAAGCCTGGGCCGCGGCGCTGAAGGGCGCGAACGTGCAGGGCGAGATCGTGCTGCCCGAACTCGCCGCGATCGGCATGCTGCGCGCCTCGCGCTTCGGCGAATGCGCGACGGCGGTGGTATCGCTCGGCCCGCTCGACACGATGAACCGCCTGCTGAAGCGCGCGTTCGACTTGACCGTCGCGCTTGCCGCGCTGGCGCTGCTGTGGCCGCTGCTGCTCGTGGTCGCCGTCGCGATCCGGATCGACAGCCCGGGGCCGATCCTCTTCCGCCAGCCGCGCATGGGCCGCGGCAACGGGCTGTTCGCGATCCTGAAATTCCGAAGCATGCGCGACGATCTGTGCGACCGCGCGGGCGACCGATCGACCGAGCGCGGCGACCCGCGGATCACCCGCGTCGGCCGGATCATCCGCGCGACCAGCATCGACGAACTGCCGCAGTTGCTGAACGTCGTGATCGGCGACATGAGCATCGTCGGCCCCCGGCCGCATGCGCTGGGCAGCCTGGCGGGCGATCGGTTGTTCTGGGAGGTCGATCCGCATTACTGGGATCGGCACGCCATCAAGCCCGGCATCACCGGCCTCGCGCAGGTCCACGGCTTTCGCGGCGCCACCGTCGCCGAACGCGATCTGCAGAACCGCCTGCGCGCCGACGTCGCCTATATGCGCGGCTGGTCGATCTGGCGCGACATCCGGATCCTGATCGGCACGGCGGGGGTCGTGTTCCACCGCAACGCCTTCTGACGGCTCAGACGGTGCCGGGCGCCGCCAGCGCGCAGTCGCCGCATTCGACCTGGATCGTCGCATGGCCGATCCCGAAGCGATCGTGCAGCAGCGCCTCGGCCGCGCGCAGGAAATCGTCGCCGGGATGGCCGGCGGGCATCACCAGATGCGCGGTGAGCACGGGTTCGGTGGTGCTCATCGGCCAGATGTGGAGATCGTGGACGCGGTCCACGCCCGCCAGGGCAGCAAGCGCGCCCTCGACGCGGTCGAAATCGATGCCGCGCGGCACCGCGGCCAGCGTCATCTCCACCGTCTCGCGCAGCAGCCCCCAGGTCTGCCAGAAGATCAGCACCGCGATGACGATGCTGACGACCGGATCGATCCAGCCGAGCCCCGTCCGCCAGATGACGATGCCGGCGATCACCACGCCCGCCGACACCGCGGCATCGCCCGCCATGTGGAGGAACGCCGCGCGCACGTTCACATCGCCCTTGCGCCCGCGCGCGAACAGCAGCGCGGTGCCCAGATTGACCGCGATGCCCACCGCAGCGACCACCGAGACGGTGAGCCCCGCCGTCGGATGCGGGTCGCCGATCCGCTGCGCCGCCTCCAGCACGATCGCGCCCAGCGCAACCAGCAGGAGCAGCCCGTTCATCAGCGCGGCGAGGATCGTCGAACCCTTCAGCCCATAGGTGAAGCGCTTGGACGGCGCCGAGCGCGCCAGCGTCGCGCCCGCCCAGGCGACCGCGAGCCCCAGCACGTCGGACAGATTGTGCCCCGCATCCGCCAGCAGCGCGACCGACGAGACGTGCAGGCCGACGATCGTCTCGCCCAGCACATAGGCGATGTTGAGCGAGATCCCGATCAGGAAGGCGCGATCGAAATTGGCGGGGGCATGGACATGGCCGTGGCCGTGCGAATGGCCATGCCCGTGCGAATGCCCATGGCCATGGGCGTGGTCGTGACCGTCATGCTGATGGCCATGATGGTGGGCGTGGCCGGTCATCGCGCGTTCCTTCGAATCATCCGCGCCGCCTACACCGGCCTGCGCGTGAGATACTAGGACGCGGACGGCTCAGGATTTGCCGAACAGCCCGCCCAGGATCCCGCCGATGCCGCCCTGTTCCGCGCCACCCCGTTCGCCGCCGCCGAGAATGGCCGCGACCTTGCCGAGCGCACCCTCGCCACCGAGATGGCCGAGGATCTGTTGCAGCGTATCGGTGGGCAATCCGGTCTGATCCGCCGCACCCGCGACCGTGTCGCCGGGGGCGGTGTGCTGCTGGCCGAGTGCGGCGATCGCCTGTTCGACCTGTTCGGGGGTGAGCCCCACCTTGGCCGCGAGATTCGCCACGTCCGTGCTTCCGGCGATCTGGCCGAGCAATCCGTCGAACAAGCCCATCGTCGCTCTCCTGTGTTCCGCGCCCGATCCGAACGGGCGCCCCCAGCATAGCCGCGCCCAGGCCGCTTGTCGCTCGGCTTTGGGCGGGATGCACGCGGGTTTAAAGGCTTATGACCTTAGGTCGCTCCGTTCGCCCTGAGCTTGTCGAAGGGCCTTTTCCGCCGCCAAGGTCGACTGCGGCGAGCGTGCTTCGGCAGGGTCGGGCGCGAACGGCTTCGAAGATCGGACGAACCAACGTCGTCTCGCTCAGTCCACCAGCAGCCGGGCCGCCTGCGCGCGCGCCTCGTCGGTCACGGTGGCGCCGGACAGCATGCGCGCGATCTCCTCGCGCCGCTCCGCCTCGTCCAGCGTGCGGACGCCGGTGCGGGTCACGATGCCGTCATGCGCCTTGGCGATCAGCAGATGCTGCCGCCCGCGCGCGGCCACTTGCGGGCTGTGCGTGACGACCAGCAACTGCGTGCGATCGGCCAGCCGCGCGAGCCGGTCGCCGATCGCGCTGGCCACCGCGCCGCCCACGCCGCGATCGATCTCGTCGAAGATCATCGTCGCCGCGCCGCCGGTCTCGGCGAGCGCCACCTTCAGCGCGAGGATGAAGCGCGACAGCTCGCCGCCGCTGGCGATCTTGGCGAGCGGCGCGAACGGCGCGCCGGGATTGGTGGAGATCGCGAACTCGACCCGGTCCTTGCCCGCGCCCGACCAGCCTTCCGCGCCAAGCGGGCCGATATCGGTGCGGAAGCGGGCCGCATCGAGCTTCAGCGGCGCGAGTTCGTCCGCCACGGCGGCGTCGAGCCGCGCGGCGGCGGCGCGGCGGCGTTCGCTCAGCATCCCGGCAGCGGCGTCGTAATCGGCGCGTGCAGCGGCGACGCGCGCCTCGATCAGCGCGATGCCGCCTTCGCCCGCCTCGAGCCGCTCCAGCCGCTCCTGCAGCTCCTGCGCGAGCGCGGCGAGATCGTCGGGCTGGACGCGGTGCTTGCGGGCCATGGCGCGCAGCTCGAACAGCCGCGCCTCGTCCTCTTCCAGCGCGCGGGGATCATAAGCGAGCGCGGCGCGTGCATCGCGCAGCCGCTCCTCGGCGACCGCCGCCTCGATCACCGCGCGATCGATCGCGGCGAGCGCCTCTGCCAGCCCGTCATGCTCCCCGGCGATCCGCTCGAGCACGCGCGCCGCCTGGCGCAGCCGCGCGAGACCGCCGTCGGAGCCGTCGAGATAATCGTCGATCGCGGTCAGCTCGGATGCCACCTTTTCGGCGCGCTGCATCGACCGGCGCGTGTCGGCGAGCGTCTCCTCCTCGCCCGGCTGGGGGGCTAGCGCGGTGAGTTCGCCGACGGTGTGTTCGAGCCATTCGCGGTCGCGCGCGGCGGCGTCGATCTCCGCACGCGCCGCCGCCAGCGCCGCCTCCGCCTCGCGCAGCACCGCCCAGGCGCGCGCCGCCTCGGCCGAGTCGATGCGCCCGAACATGTCGAGCAGCGCGCGGTGGCCGGCGGGCGCCAGCAGGCCGCGATCGTCGTGCTGGCCGTGGATCTCCACCAGTTGTGGCGCGATCTCGCGCAGCAGCGCGGCGGATGCCGGCTGGCTGTTCACGAAGCCGCGGCTACCGCCATCGGCCTTCACGATGCGGCGCACGATCAGCGGCTCGCCGGGCTCCACCTCATAACCATTCTCGTCGAGCAGCGCGGCGAGCGGCGGCGGCGGCGGATCGAAGGTGGCCGTCACCGCGGCCTGTGCCGCGCCGTGCCGCACCAGCCCGCTGTCCCCGCGCGCGCCCAGCGCCAGTCCCAGCGCGTCGAGCAGGATCGACTTGCCCGCGCCCGTCTCCCCGGTCAACACGCCCAGCCCGGCGCGGAAATCGAGATCCAGCGCCTCGATCAGCACCACGTCGCGAATGGAGAGAGCGGTCAGCATGGCCGTTCCCTTAGAACAAAACCGGTCCGGCTCAAATGGGTAGCGGGTGGTGTTCGCCGATCGGCGGGAAGCTCGCGCAGATTACCCACTTCCCGTTCCCCGGCGAAGGTCGGGGCTCGGTTGGGAGAACCCATGTGACGACGCGCAGCGCTCCTTGCCATCATTCCCCAACTGGACCCCGGCCTCCGCCGGGGAGCGACAGGTGGGAAGCGCGGAGATCACGCCTGCCACCGGTGCGGGAACCTATACCTTTTGAAAGGTCGGATCAGCCCGGCGTCGATCCCGTCGTGGTCGGCGTCGGCGTGCCCGTCGTGCCGCCACCCGGCGAACCCGGCACGGCCGATCCCGGCGAGGCGGGCGTCGGCGTGCCCGGCGCTTCCGCCTTGGGCGTGGCCGGCGCATCGGCCTTGGCCGGGGTGGGAGTGGCGGGCGTCGAGCCCGGCGCGCCCGCGGCGACTGACCCCGGCGTTCCCGGCGGCACGATCAGCTGGCCCGGCGCGAGCGGCGGCACCGGCTTGAACGGATGCGCCTGCATCAGCTTGTAGGCGCGGCCGTACCAGTCGCTGCCCGGATAGTTGCGCGCCAGCACCGCCGCCGCCTTCTCCGCCTCGCCGGGCACGCCCAGCGACAGATAGGTCTCGGTCAGCCGCATCAGCGCCTCGGGCGTGTGCGTCGTCTGCTGATAGGTGTCGATCACGGTGCGGAAGCGCAGCGTCGCGGCGAGCCACTGCCCGCGCCGTTCGTAGAAACGGCCGACCTCCATCTCCTTGCCCGCGAGGTGATCGTTGACCAGATCGATCTTGAGCCGCGCATCCGCCGCATAGCGCGTGTCGGGATAGCGGCGCGTCAGCTCGCCCAGCGCGTCGAGCGCCTGGCGGGTGATCTTCTGGTCGCGTGTCACGTCCTTGATCTGCTCGTAATAGCCGAGCGCGATCAGATAATAGGCATAGGGCGCGTCGTGGTTGCCGGGGTGAACCGCCAGGAAGCGCTGCGCCGACTGAATCGATTCGCTGTAGCTGCGATCGAGATAATAGCTGTACGCGCTCATGAGCTGCGCGCGGCGCGCCCAGATCGAATAGGGGTGCTGGCGCTCGACCTCGTCGAACAGCACCGCTGCCTCCTTGTAACGCCCCTGATCCAGCCGCTTCTTGGCGGTGGAATAGAGCGTTCCCACATCGCGCGCGATGTAGGGCGTGTCGCCCTTCGCCTTGTTGCGCGCACAGCCGGCGACGGGGAGCGCAAGCGCGGCGAGGAGCGCGAGGGTGATCGCGCGAGACTGGGGGATACGCATCGGATCGCTCCTTAGCGTAAGCGCCCGCCCACGAACAATCCCCTTACGCAGCTTGGCGCCTCACCCGCCTTGGCCCCTTCAAACAGGCGTCGGCCCCTTTACGCCGGAGGGATCGCGGGGGCAGGGTGGGGCGTTGGCGTTGTTCGCCATCACCCATTTTCCGAGGATCCCGCATGCCCGCCACGCTGCTCCACACCCACCGCGTCGAAAAACCCTGGGGCCGCCACGATCTGTGGCCGGGCTTCCCCGATCCGGCGAAGGACGCGCCGCCCGTGGGCGAGGTGTGGTTCCAGGAGCCGGGCGACACCACGCCCGATCTGCTCATCAAATATCTGTTCACCGGCGAGAAGCTGTCGGTGCAGGTCCATCCCGACGACGACCAGGCGCATGCCCGCGGCCTGCCGCGCGGCAAGGACGAATGCTGGACGATCCTGGCCGCCACGCCCGATGCGAAGATCGCGGTGGGCACCAAGCAGCCGGTGGAACGCGACGCGCTGCGCAAGGCGGCCGAGGATGGCAGCATCGAGGATCTGCTGGACTGGCACCCGGTGAAGGCGGGCGATTTCATGTACTGCGCCAGCGGCACGATCCACGCGATCGGCGGCGGCATCACCTGCATCGAGGTGCAGCAGAATTCCGAGACGACGTACCGCCTCTACGATTACGGCAGTGACCGCGAGCTTCACCTCGACGACGGCATCGCGGTGGCGAACCCGGTGCCCTATGTACCGATCGTGTCGCCCGGCCGGGTGGATGCCGAGCGCACTGTGCTGGTGGAAGGGCCCAAGTTCGTGCTGGAACGCTGGACGGGCGGCAGCCACGCGGTAAGCCTGCCCGAGGGCAATACGGGCTGGATCGTGCCGATCAAGGGATCGGGCGAGGTCGCCGGCGTGAGCGTGAAAGCCGGCGAATGCGCGACCGTGACGGGCCGCGAAACGGTGAGCGCCAGCGACGACGCGGACATGCTGTTCGCTTATCTCGGCACGAAGCGGATCTAAATCGGTCATGCGGGCGCGCGGATAATAGTCGGGGAGGGGTGAAATAGGCGCGTCCTTTACCCTTTCCCGCTAGCCCCGCGCATCATGCTCCGCGTGCTGACCCTCTCGACGCTGTTTCCCGACGCGACGCGGCCCAATTTCGGCGTCTTCGTCGAGCGGCAGACGGCGGCGCTCGCCGCGCTGCCGGGCGTTGCCGTCACGATGGTCGCCCCGATCGGCATGCCGCCCTGGCCGCTGTCGCGCGGCGACCGTCATGCCGCACTCGGGCGATTGCCGTTGCGCGAGCGGTGGCATGGCCTCGACGTCTATCGGCCGCGCTTCGCCGCGCTGCCGTTCACCGGCGGTCGCTTCCACGCGCGGGCAATGGAACGTGCGATCGTGCCCGTGCTCGATGCGCTGGCGTTCGACGTGATCGACGCCTCCTTTTTCTTCCCGGACGGCGTGGCGGCGGTGCGGCTGGGCCGGCGCTACGGCGTGCCGGTGTCGATCAAGGCGCGCGGCGCGGATGTCCATCATTGGGGCCGCGCACCGGCCACCGCGCGGCAGGTGGCGCAGGCGGGGCAGGGCGCGGACGGGCTGCTCGCGGTGTCGGCGGCGATGCGGGGCGACATGATCGCGCTGGGCATGCCCGCCGACGCGATCCGGGTTCACCGCACCGGGGTGGATCATGCGCGGTTCGGCGCGGTCGACCGCACGGCGGCGCGCGCGGCGCTCGGCGTGACGGGGCCGCTGATCGTCGCGGTCGGCGCGCTGATCCCGCGCAAGGGGCATGATGTGGTGATCGACGCGGTGGCGCGGCTGCCGGGCGTCGCCCTGTGGATAGCGGGCGAGGGGCCGGAGCGCGGCCGTTTTGAGGCTCACATCGCCCGCGCCGGGATCGGCGACCGGGTGCAGCTGCTCGGCGGCGTCGCGCATGACGATCTGCCGCGACTGCTGGCGGCGGCGGATGTGATGGCGCTGGCGTCGGCCTCGGAGGGGTTGGCCAATGCCTGGGTCGAGGCGCTGGCGGCGGGGACGCCGATCGTCGTCACCGATGCCGGCGGCGCACGCGAGCTGCTGAGCGACGAGCAGGCGGGGCGCGTGGTCGCGCGCGACCCGGCGGCCTTCGCCGCGGCGATCGCCGATCTGCTACGCGCGCCGCCCCGCACCGAGGCCGTGAAGGCGGCAGCGGCGGGTTATTCCTGGGCGGCGAATGCGGCCGGGCTCCACGCGCATCTCGCCGGCCTGATGGCCGCGCGTCAGAGCGGGTAGAGCGCCGCCGCGATCCCGCGGCCTTCGCTGCGCAACACGCCCCAGGCGCGCGCGGCGGCGCGGCTGTCCATCGCCTCGATCCCGATCCCGCGCGCCTCCAGCGCCCGGCGGAGCGCGGGTGCCGGCTGGACGAGCGTGCGCCCGGTGCCGAGCAGGACGAATTCGGGCGATGCGCCGAGGATCGGTTCGAGCGCGGCGATCTCGAGCGCGGCGATCGGCGGCGGCGTCCACCCGTCGGCGCGCGTCGGCGTCAGCAGCAGCGCGGGATAATAGCCCTCGTCCACCTTGAACCCCTGCGGCCCGATCGCCTGGATCATCGGGCCGTCGGTGCGGGGGCCCCGCTCCATCCGCATCAGCGCTTCTCGCGCGGCCCCACGCGCTCCGCATTGTCGAGCGTGCCCGGCTTGGCACGGTTCGGCTCGGCGCGCAGGCCCAGGGTGATGAGCAGCGACGACGAGACGTAGATCGACGAATAGGTGCCGACGAAGATGCCCAGGATCATCGCCGCGGTGAACCCGCGCAGCACATGGCCGCCGAGCAGCAGCAGCGCGACCAGCGCCAGCAGGATCGTCGCCGAGGTCATGACGGTACGCGGCAGCGTCTCGTTCACCGACAGGTTGATGATCTGGCGCATGTCCATCTTGCGATAGCGGCGCATATTCTCGCGGATCCGGTCGTCGATCACGATCTTGTCGTTGATCGAATAGCCGATGATCGTCAGCACCGCGGCCACGATGTTGAGGTCGAATTCGAGGTGCGTCAGCGCAAAGAAGCCGAGCGTCATCAGCAGATCGTGGATGATCGCGACGATGGTCGACACGCCGAACTGCCATTCGAAGCGGAAGATCGCGAACAGGCCGATGCCCAGGATCGCGAGGAACACCGCAAGCAGGCCGTGCTGCACCAGCTCGCCCGAAACCTTGCCCGATACGGTCGAATAGCGCGAGAAGGTGGCGCCGGGGAATTGCTGCGCGAGCGCGGTCTCCACCTTCTTGACGACGGCGTTGGTCGCGCCCTCGTCCGCGCTCTTCTGCGTCGGCAGGCGGATGGTGACCGAATTGTTGCCGCCGAGCTGCTGGAGCGAGGCCTCGCCCACGCCCAGCCGGTCGACCGCGCTGCGCACCGCGTCCACCGAGGGCGGGCTGGCGAATTTTTCCTCGATCATCAGGCCGCCGGCGAAATCGACGCCGAAGTTCAGGCCGCGCGCGAACACCAGCGCGATCGCCGCGATCGACAGCGCGAGCGTGAGCGCGAACGCCATTTTCCGCAGGCGGACGAAATCGATGTTGGTGTCGTCGGGAACGAGTTTGAGCAGGCGCATCGGTCTAGCCTTCCGTCACCCCCGCGCAGGCGGGGGTCCCGCTGTTCGCGCGGATGGAGAGAAGCGGGATTCCCGCGTGCGCGGGAATGACGGGGGAGAAGACGGTCATATGTTGATCGTCTTCGGCTTGTTCTTGCGGATCCACAGCACGACCATCATGCGCGTGAAGGTGACGGCCGTGAACACGCTGGTGGCGATGCCGATCAGCAGCACGACCGCGAAGCCCTTCACCGGCCCCGAGCCGAGCACCAGCATGATGACGCCCGAGATCGCATGCGTGACGTTCGCCTCGAAGATCGTGCGCGACGCCTCCTTGTAGCCCAGCTCCACCGCCTGGATCACGCTGCGCCCGCGGCGCCGTTCCTCGCGGATGCGCTCGTTGATGAGCACGTTGGCGTCCACCGCGGTGCCGATCGTCAGCACGAAGCCGGCTATGCCCGGCAGCGTCAGCGTGCCGTTCAGCAGCGCCAGCACGCCCAGGATCACGAAGACGTTGATGACGACCGCGAGGTTCGCATAGACGCCGAACCGGCCATAGGTGACGAGCATGAACGCCACCACCAGCGCCACCGCGACCGCGGAGGCGAGGATGCCGGCATGGATCGAATCCGCGCCGAGATCGGGGCCGACGGTCGATTCCTCGATCACCTTCAGCGCGATCGGCAGCTTGCCCGAGCGAAGCGCGATCGCGAGCTGGTTCGCGCTCTCGACCGTGAAGTTGCCCGAGATCGAGGCGCGGCCGCCGAGGATGGGCTCGTTGATGTTGGGCGCCGAGATCACCTTGTTGTCGAGGATGATCGCGAACGGCTTGCCCGTATTCGCCTGCGTCACCCGCGCGAAGCGGCTGCCGCCCTGGCTGTTGAAGGTGATCGACACTTGCGGCGCATTGGTCTGCGGCTCGAACTCCTGCCGCGCATCGGTCAACTGGTCGCCCGAGATGATCGTCGCGCGCTTCACCGCGATGAAGGGAATGCCCTGCGGGTTGCCGGGATAAGGCAGCACCTGGCTGCCGATCGGGGCGATGCCCTTGGCGAGCTGCGCGGGATCGGCGCTCTGGTCGACCAGCTTGAATTCGAGCTTCGCGGTCTTGCCGAGCAGGTCCTTCAGCGCCTGCGGGTTCTGCAGGCCCGGCACCTGGACGACGATCCGGTCGGTGCCCTGCTGGACGATCGTCGGCTCGCGCGTGCCGAGTTCGTCGATGCGGCGGCGGACGACCTCGGTCGCGTCCTTCATCGCGGTCTCGATCGCCTGGGTCAGCCCCACCGCGGTGGGGCGCAGCACGAAGCGCGAGCTGTCGACGACGCTGATGTCCCATTCGCGCTGGCCCGACATGC
Organism: Sphingomonas sp. CROZ-RG-20F-R02-07; assembly: GCF_022662335.1. Lineage (GTDB taxonomy): Bacteria > Pseudomonadota > Alphaproteobacteria > Sphingomonadales > Sphingomonadaceae > Sphingomonas. The sequence goes on from NZ_JAKNQJ010000015.1 coordinate 49,911, forward strand.
CCGCGCCGCTGCCGGTGATCGTCAGCAACCGCTCGCGCGCCGCATCCACCTGGCCGGGGTCACGCAGCAGGAAAGAGAGCTGGCCGCCGCGCGTCGAGATGTCGCCGATCGCGATGTCGGGCGTGCCGCGGTGCATCTCGGTCGCGATCTGCTCGCGCATAGTCTCGATCCGCGCGTTGGCGAGATCGTTCGTATCCGCCTCGAGCAGCAGATAGCTGCCGCCCGCCAGATCGAGCCCCAGGTTGATCCGCGGGTGGACCGGCCAGCGGTTCGTGACCGATTCGGGCAGGAAGCTCGGGATCGCAAGCGCGCACAGCACGGCCAGCAGGCCGATGATGGACGCGACCTTCCAGCGGGGGAAATCGAGCATCGGTTCAGTCGTTCGCCGGCTTGGCGGAATTGGCGCCGACGATGTCGGTCAGCGTCGCCTTCACCACGCGGACGCGCGTGTTGGGGGCGATCTCCACCTCGACATGCGCATCCTCGACGCGCGTGACCTTGCCGACGATGCCGCCGGCGGTGACGACCGTGTCGTTCTTCTTCACCGCGGCGAGCATCGCCTGGAACGCCTTTTGCCGCTTCTGCTGCGGGCGGATCATCAGGAAATAGAACACCACGAAGATCAGCGCGAAGGGCGCGAACAACTGGATCATGCCGGCGGCGCCGCCGGCGGCGGTGCTGCCCGTGGCTTGGGCGTAGGCGGGGGAAATGAGCATGGGATCCCGACGTGTCTGGTCGGCGGACGGCCTACGCCCGCGCGGATGGCTCGCCCGCTATCATCGGTTGGTCGCCTGCGCAATGTTTGCCGCGACGTGGGCATCGGGCGAAAGAGGACGGGATCGCCGACGAACGGAACGGCTTGCATCGCGCGGTGCCTGCGCGTAGTGCGCGCCGCTCGGGCAGGTTCGACGGCGTCGGCCTGCCCTCGGTCGGGGCGTAGCGCAGCCTGGTAGCGCATCACACTGGGGGTGTGGGGGTCGCAGGTTCGAATCCTGTCGCCCCGACCAACAAAATCAATATGTTAGCGTGATGAATCAACAGCTGTGCCGGTGATTGCTTTCAAGCAGCAATCACCGGGCAAGCACCGTGTCGGTGGATGTCACTTTGCCGCATGTGGCGTCGGGCAGCTGGGTCGAGCGTCATTCACTTAGGCAGCATCCGCATGCAGACCGCCAGTCCCTGCGTCGCGCTCACCGATCCGCTGAGGTTCACGATATCATCGACGCGACCGGCCGGCGCAGGGGCACTGCTGATGGTGAGTGTGCTCAGGTCGGGCAGCCGGAGCTTGCCAAGAAGCGGGTTCGAGCCGGGTGCAAACAGCACGGGGCCATCTCCTGGGTTGGTGCTGTGCATGGTGACGGACAAGGTGGCACCAGCGATCTCGACCGGCGAACCGTTGCCGCCAGACTGCCAGAAACCGAAGCGGATCGGCACGGCTTCGCCTTGATCGTAGCGTGGCCCCTTGTGCATCCGGTACACGGCCACCATCCCGTCACGGCGTGTATAGCGCAGACCAAATTCGTTGCCGTCACGCGTCATGCGTCTGATGCCGCAGCCATCGTGATCGAACTCGGGCACCCAGCCGAGATCGATGACGTGGTGTTGGTTTGGGTTGGGCGCTGTGCTCTGAGGTTTTGCGGTCACGCCGCGGCACGCGTTTAGCGTGTCAACGGCCGCAGCACTGCCATCCAGCATGACTGATCGAATGAGACGATGGTCCGGCGTGTAGAAGTTGAGCCGCTTCGCCTGAACGACGCGTGGGAGCAGGCTGTCGGCAGGCCAATCGGCCATGAGCAACGTGCCAAGCGCACCGCTCGTCGCGTCGAACGTCACCCTCCCGATCTGCTCTGCGCTGTCACCTTGCGCGACCACGGTCACTTGGACCGGGGCGGTGAACGCGCCCCGGGTTGGCAGCACGAGCGCCAGGACGATCTTGTCGCTATGTAGGGGCGCGATGATCGCCATGTCCTGACCAGGGCCAGATCCACGATGCGTCAGCATGCAGCGATTAGCTTGGGGCGTCATCTGCCAGCCGCCGTCTAGGATGACGGTGTTCGGCAGGGGACCAACGAAGGGCGAAGTGACTTGGGCAATTACGGGCGCAGCGGCGAGCACGGCAGCTGTGGTCATGATAAGGCGCATCGATCGTCTCCGAGCGAGTGAGGTTGTCTGAGCAGACGGCTGCCTTCAGTTCGGCGGCGTCTCGGGCGGCGGGGCGATCACGTCGGGAAGCCCGGTATCGCTGATCTCCTCGCGCGTGCAGCGACGGAAGGCACCCTGCTCGTCACCTTCATGTTTGAAGGAATCGGCATCAGCCTCGGTGATAGTCAGTGTTTTATCGAAGGGGCCGCTAGGCGTTGAGCCAATTAGGTGAAGCTTGTCGCTGGTCAGCGCCCACCGCGCGTTTAGGATGCGAGTCTGCGCCGTATGATTTGCCGCAAGGGTCAGGCCCATTCCGTTCGCGCAAGCGGTTGGGGCGGCCTCGATCCCGATCCAAGTTCCCACCAACCACTTAGGCGTGAGTACCGCCAAAAGCTGCTGGTGCGCCCGCTCAGCTTCTTCCGCTTCCTTCCCCTGCTGCTCTGCCGCGAGTTGATGTGCGACGATGTTATTGATGGCGTTGTTGGCGAATGTCCGTGCCTCCTCCACATTGCCCGTAATGACGAAACTGCCGGGGCGTTCGGCGGACGGACTGATATCGTAAGTGATCGCGAACGAGCGAGTGTCGCCATTCATCTCCGACATCTTGGCGCTCGTGTTGCACGTGACGCGGTTAACGTTTTTGTCGGCGGATTGCAGTGTCGTCAGCTCGAAGGTGATGTCGAAGGAGGCCGCTGCGTCGGCAACCATTTTTGCATCGTCAGCGCTGCTGTTCGTGTCCGGTTTGGGCAGGATGAGGCCCCGCAGCGTTTTCTGTACGTCCGGTGCGATGCAAACCCGCTCAGAGCCGGCCTTCAGGAGGGTCATGGTATCGGATTGACCGTTAGGCGTCAGCTTGTCGCACCCGGCCAACGCAAGTGACGCTGTGATCAGCGTAAGCGTTGATAATGCACAGGTGCGCGATGTCGGTCGTGACCTCATGGTACGTCTCCAATGATGTTTGAAGGGCTTGTTACGGCGATGGGTTAGGCGGGTAGGCGTGGAAGATGGGTCTTCCACGACTGGCGCGACTATCGGCGCAAAACTTGAGCTTTGGCCGCCGCGAACTCGGTTGACGTCAGCATGCCCCGGCTATGAAGGTCCGCCAGACGCGTGATCTCGTCGACGTGCGACGTAGCGGCCCTGCTAGCGTCGGTGACACCGGCGCTGGGGGTGTTGTAGATCGTGATCTGTGATGGCTCGGCGCGGCTGTCGATCGCTGTGGTCCCGGCCGAGCCGCGAAATAGGAGCATCAGCTCAAAAACGATGTTCGCGACCGGTACGAAGATCCAGAGCACGGACCAGCCCGACCAGCCAAAGTCGTGAAAGCGGCGTACTTTCAGCGAAAGGCCAGGCAACGCGACAAAGATAAACAGCGCGAAGCCCCACCCTGCCGCGTCATCATCGCTGAACTGCGGCGAGAGGCCAAAGTGAGTCTTCTGATAATTGGCAACCCAAGCGCCGGCTATGATGATGAGGATAGCTAGACCGACGAAGAACGACCAGTATTCTCGTCGCGTTGAGCGGCTTGAATAGTCGAAGATATGCGTTAGCGTTCGAAACATCGGTAGATCCCCCTGTTCATGGTCGGGGGTCGCGTAACGATGTCGATGGCACGTCCCCCGCATTGAGGGGCGACGATGGAAGCTTCGCTCTACGCCGCCCTTATGTCCACTCGGGGCAGCGGCCGAAGCCGGATGTTAGTAACCTGTTCGATGAGCAGGCGCATACGCCTTTACCGGTGAAACCGGCTGGACATGCGCGCATGCCACCCGGCCCCTGAGATCAGCGACCGAGTTCATCGAAAGAGGTTACTAAGCCCCACGCCGTGGCTTTCACACGGCGCGCCGCCATTATAGGCTAGATGGGCGCTGGGAGCAATTGTGCCCAGCGCGAGGCCATTAATCCGGCGGTTCATCGGAGCGAGGCGGCGTTGATTGTCTGCCGCCGCTGTGGCGTGTTTTGGCCGTTAGCGGACCGGCAGGTTTAAGGACGAACGAGCGGTTAGCTGCCGTTCCCGGCGCCGCCGCTCGCACCTTTGTTTCTCAAAGCTGCCTGTCGGCAATCGCCCAGATACGGACATTGCGCCGCCACTGTGGCTACTACCGGCAACGCAAAGGAGAAACTCACTTGTCCTCTAGGACGTTCATTTAGTCGTCTGGCACCTCACCGTGCAACCGCGCTAGGCGCTGCGGTATCGGAGTTGCCGTGTCGATCCGCACCACGGTTGCCCCGCTGGGGACCAAAGCCGCGCGAATCGCGGCGGCCTGGACCTCCGGCACCGCGACATAGACGCGAACCGTGTGCCGGCTTCCCGGTTTTAGCTGCCGAGCCGTTTCGACTATAATCGCGGCCAGCCGTCCGGGGGCCGCCGGCGCAGCCATCATCATTACGTCGTCTTCCCACCCGCGGTTAAGGTCGTCGCGAACCCAGCCTTCCGATGGAGCATAGTCGTTCGCACCCGGCGTCCGCAGCACGGTTGTGGAAGCGGAGCGCGACTTCCAATCGGGATCGAGTCGGAGGAATGCCTCGCGCAAATATTCATGCCACTCGGGTTCGCTGGTGCCAGTTGGGGCGCGCAGAGGCGCAACGAAGGCAGCCTTGCGATGGGCTTCATACGCAGCGTCGGTCGCGTTCACCTGCGCGGCGGATGCGAGTGCGCGCGTCCACGCAGGGCCAGCTGGCGGGGTCACCGCCCCCGTCGCGAGATCAACTGCCATCTCCACCGTTGCCGATGGGCCGAACGGCGCTCGGCCTACCGCTGGAACCACAACTGCAACCAGCACTTGTCGGCCATCAAGTGTTAGCCGGTCCGCGCGGTGCCACTCGAGAGAGCTGACCGAGCGGGGAAGCGCGCTGATGTACGTCGCCGGCAGGAAATCCTCCAATCTGAGCGACCGCACCACCGTTCCGTCCGCGCCGTAGATCACCACCACGTTCACACCGAAACCCATGCTGTGCCAATTGTCGAAGGTGACGACGTGGGTGCCGTCGTCGCTCACGAGCGCCGAGACGGGTGACACTTCATTAGCGAGCGGGCCTTGCCAAACTGTCAGCCATCCTGAGGATGTGCGACGTTCGACAATGCCTCGGGCTCGGCGCTCGCCGCCGCTAGCCTGTCCGGCCGGCTCGCGACCCTTCACCTTATCGTCGAAGTAGGCGAGCGGGCTCGCGATCTCGCGTGGGATAACGGTGAGGCGCGCCGTCTTGCCCGGCGATAAGAACGACTGCCTCGTTGGTGGTATCCAGCTGTCTGCGCGCGCTGCTCCACCTACGTTTACCAGAAGTATCGCCCCTAGGGCGACGAGCCAGCGCATCTCTCTCTCCATCGATCGGCGGTGCCTTGGGCTGCACAACGACTAGCTTGGTCCCGCTTTTTGATCTTGGCTAGCGGCTATCGTTAGCTCCGCGTTTGTGAGGTCGGTGACGCCGCTGCCGAATGTCGGCTTCCACCATCCTCAGCCATAACGAACGGCGCGACGTGGTGGAAAGCGGAAGGGCAGCTTTCGGCGGAAGGCCAGCCTAGCTGCCGCTACCGGCGGTCACGGTCGGCTCAGGTCACCACCTGCTTGATGAGGTCGTGCGAGACGGGCTGCACCCCGCCGGCGTCGGGCTTCTGCGACTTATAACTGTAGGTCACCTTGCCATAAGCCAGCGAGATGTTCTCGGTCGGGAGATCCCCTTGCCCCCCGCCAATACTCACGTTGGAGACGATAATTCCCTCCATATCGATCTGAAGATAGAGGATCGAGGCATCATCGCCGTCAGAGCGGTAGCACGTCAGTGTTCCCTTGCTTATCTGCTTGCCGTTCCAGCAGTATCTAAGCAGGTCATCGGTCGCGGTGTCGAGGTACTTGGAAAAACTGAAATCGCCGTGAACCGCCTCGTCGGTTGCCCCGCCGCCGATGCTGCTACGCGCCACCTTGGTCGGCTGGTTGAAGCTATGAGTCCAGGACAGCACCTGAATCTCGCCGACATGTTCCGGGCTGGTCGATTCACCGATGATGTTCGGTCCGGTGAGTTTCAGATAAACGTTCACTGGCATGGCGCTGGTTCCCTTACATCATGCAATCAGACCCAGCAGCCGTTCGGCGACGAGCCGTACCGGCGCGGACATGAAGCCACTGCCGACTAGTTTGTCCCGACACCGCTTGCTACCGATTATCAAAGGATCAGCAGCGCTCGTTTTATCTACAGCAAGCTGAACGAGCGGCGGCTTCGGGGCAAGCCGCCGAGCGCCCACAATGGCGAAAACTGGGCGTTAGCTGCCGGTCGATTGCGAGTGCGTCACATCACCCCCTCCAGCCCCGTCGCATCGTTCGGCGTCGCCGCCTATCGCCGCTGAACCCCTGGGAAATGATACGGAACATGGGAGCGGTCCGCCCCAGCGTCGGCGTCAGGCCGCTTTCGCCATGTTCATAGCCAGCAGCGCCGCGACTATCGATCCTTCGACCGGGGGGCTGAAAAAATAGCCTTGGATGCTGCTGCACCCTTGCCCGCGCAGCCGTTCCAACTGGTCGCCGTCTTCGACGCCTTCCGCGGTGGTTTCCATGTTCAGCGCATGCGCCAGGTCGACGATCGCGCGGACAATCGCGGCGCTGCTGCTGTCTTCTGCGACGTGCGTGACGAACGATCGGTCTATCTTGATCTTGTCGAACGGGAAGCTGCGGAGATAGCTGAGCGAGGAATAGCCCGTGCCGAAATCGTCGAGCGCCACGCGCACGCCCATAGCGCGCAGCCCATGGAGCAGTGCGATGACGGGTGCCTCGCCGTCTAGAAACACCGATTCGGTGATCTCGACTTCCAGCCGGTTGGGGGGCAGGCCGCTCCGCGCCAGCGCCTGAAGAATCACTGCCTGAAACCCCGAACTGCGGAATTGCAGCGGCGAGACGTTGACCGCGACGCGAATATGCTCGGGCCACGCCGTCGCCTGGCGGCACGCCTCATGCATCACCCATTCGCCGATCGCCACGATCAGCCCGGTATCCTCGGCGACGGGGATGAATTCGGTCGGGCCGACCTCGCCGCGGGTCGGGTGGTTCCAACGCAGCAGCGCCTCAAATCCACCGATCCGGTCCGCCTTCAGGTCGAAGATCGGCTGAAAATTCAGGCGGAACTGTCCGGTCTGCAACGCCTCGCGTAAGTCCAGTTCCAGCTGGCGACGGCGGCGCGCGGCCGCGTCGAGTGCGGGTTCGAAGAAACGAAACACGCCGCGCCCGTCGCGCTTGGCGCGGTACAGCGCCAAATCGGCATTCTTCAGCAGCTGGTCCGAATCGAGGCCGTCGTCGGGGCCGATCGCGATGCCAATGCTGAACCCGGTGGCGACTTGGTGGCCCTCGGCCTGCATCGGCTTGGCGACGCGGTCAATGATGGCCTGGGCAAGCATGCGGGGGCGATCGGCATCGAACCCGCCCGAAAGGATAATCGCATATTCGTCGCCGCCCAGCCGCGAGACGAGGCAGTCGGGCGTCAGCGCGGTCAGAATGTCGCCGATCTCGCGCAGCAGCGCGTCGCCGACCGGATGGCCCAGCGTATCATTGACGCCCTTGAACCCGTCGAGGTCGAGGCACAGGACTGCCACCGGGTTGCGCCGGCCTGTTCCGCGGCCCAGCGCCTGCTCGAGTGCCTGGCGGAAATAGGTGCGATTGGGCAGGCCGGTCAGCTGATCGTGGAACGCCAGATGCGAGATCCGATGCTCGCGTTCCACGATGCCCGCAGACATGCGGTTAAAGCTTTCCGCCAGCCGGGCGAGTTCGTCGTGGCCGACGACCGCGACTTCGGTCCGCGCCCCTTCTTCCAGCGCACGCGCCGCCGCGTCCAGCGCGGCGATCGGGCTAGCGATTCCGCGCGCTAGCCGGGCCGAGGCGAGCACGACGAGTAGCACGCCCACAAGCCCCGCCAGTCCCAGCCCGACCTGCAGCGGCAGATACGACGCGAGCGCGGCGCTGAGCGGATAGCGGAGGAGCAAGGCGGCCTGGTCGCCACCGTTCGGCCCGGTCAGCGGCTTGGCGAGCGCAAAGGCACGGCCACTGGTCAAGTCGAGCATCACTAACGAACGATGCTTATAGGATGATGCGACGAGCGCATCAACCGCGGCATCCGCGACGACGGATCGATCTGCGCTGACCCAGTGACCGGCGGCATCGCGGTGGAGCATTGTCGCGGTCAGAGGGATCGCCGACAGATCCTGCAGCGACTGCATTTCCGCGGCATCCAGCGGCAGCGCGAACACAACTGACCCGATCCGCGTGGGTGCCATGATTGGTGAGACAACGACGCGGTAGACCGCATTGCCCGCAACGACGACCGCATCGTGGCGCCCGGGCTGAAGATCCATCGCCACCCCGGCGACGAGCCCCGCCAGTACCGGCGGCGCACCGATGACCCGACCGTCCATGTTGACCACCATCACCAATGGAACGCCGGCCCGTTCGCGCAGTGTGGCCAGCGCGGAATTGATCGTCGCGTGGTCCCCGGTCGCGACCGCAGTCCGAAACCCAAAATCATGCGCCAGCACCGCCGCAGTGTCGCCCAGCGTCTTGGACCGCAGCGCCCACAGCCCGTCATAGACTGTGCCGCTCGCGACCAGTTCGGCCTTGGTCGAGGATTCCGCATGCGCCCGGATCAGCGCCTGCGCGGTGACGCCCAGCAGCGCGAGAGCGAGCGCGAAAAGTCCGGTATACAGCACCGCCAGTTTCGTCCGAAGTCGGCCGAAGCGGCGCGGGTGTGGCAGCCCGATCACCGCCGGACCACGATGCTGGTCGCGAAGCCTGACTGCGCGATCGTGATCGCCTGCACCATCATGTTGTCGGGCGCGTGGATCGCGGGCGACCAGACGCGCAACCGCGCCCCGCCCGCGGGCACTTCAGCAATCGTGACGCGGCCCGCCTTGTCCGTCCTCGCTGCATAGGGCGTGCTCGACACGATGATGAAACCGCTCATCGAATCATGGATGTTGCAGCCCAGCGCCACGGTCCCGGCCTGATCGAAAACGACACTGCGCGTCTCGTCGCGGCCGTACAGCTTCAGGTCGAACTTCTTGGCTTTCGAGAAGGAATAAACGTGGTGGCGAAAGGCGTCGCGATTGGGGAACGACACCGTCGCGCCGATCGGCACGACCAGCACGTGAGGCTGGAAGGCGATCGACTTCTGTTCCATCACATATGGGCCGCGCTGCACGACATGCGCGCCGGGCACCTCCACCATCACGACCGCATCCGCCAGCGGACTGCCATCGGGCCCGCGTAGGTCGATTGTCACCGTTGCCGCCTGGACGGCACCCGGCGACAGGCAGGCGAGCGCGAAGAGGGGGAAGCGGATCGACATGATGGCGGCGTTACGACCGCGTGATTGCCAGGACGTGAAGCAGGCTTTGACGATTCGATAACTATCACGCGCGCACAGTTGCGGATGATGTCGCGATTCTCCGTTCCTGCCGCAGTCCTGGCGATCGCCATGCTGACCGTCCCTGCGACCGCGCAGGACCGGCGCAGCGGGGGCAAGCTGCTGCTGACCGATGGCGTAGCCTCGATCGAGGGCGCGGCCGGTGGCGGGCTCGCGACCTGGGCGGTGATTGCCGGCCACGAAACCGAGGACGGCATCGGCGGCACCGCGCACGCCACCTACGTTGCGCTGCCCGATTTTGATCTGGCGTCGGCGGGGGCCGCGGTCGGGCTCTTGAACCGGGTCGAGCTGTCCTACGCCTATCAACGCTTCGACACGCGCGCCGCCGGCGCCGCGCTCGGTCTCGGCCATGGCTTCACCTTCGGACAGCATGTGCTCGGCGCGAAGGTACGCCTGATCGGCGATGCGGTCTGGGACCAGGATACGATCTTGCCGCAGATCGCGGCGGGCGTGCAGTACAAGATCGCCGACCGCGGCGCGGTGCTTCATGCGGTCGGGGCCGCCCAAACGGCGAATGCCGACTTCTACCTAGCCGCCACCAAGGTGTGGCTGGCGCAGAGCCTCGTCTTGAACGCTACGGTCCGCTTCACCAAAGCGAACCAGTTCGGCCTGCTCGGCTTCGGCGGCGACCGCGATCCGAACCGGAGCGCGCAGTTCGAGGGGTCGGCAGGGCGGCTTCTGACGCGCTCCCTGCTGATCGGGGGCGAATATCGCACGAAGCCCGACAATCTGGGCTTCGCGCATGAGGACAATAGCTACGACGTGTTTGCCGCCTGGGCGGTGCGCCGCAACCTGTCGATCACCGCCGCCTATGCCGATCTCGGCGACATCGCTACGGTAAAGACCCAGCACGGGCTATTCCTGTCGCTGCAGGGCGGCTTGTGACGCTCTTAGTCCGCGGGTGAACGACCGATGCTGCCGATGATCCTCACAATGACTTTGGCGATCCTGCTCCAGACGACCGCGCCGCCGGTCGAGGAGCCCGTCGCGCCCTATGTCCATCACGACGCCAACGCCGGCGCGACTCCGTTCCGCGGCCCCGCGCTGTGGCACGCCTTCCATCGCAAGCCCGGTATCGACCGTATCGTCGACGGCACGATCGATCGCAGTATTGGCGACCCGCGCATTACCGACATCTTCAAGGGGCAGGACGTGGTCCGCCTGCGCCGGACATTGAAGGAACAGCTCTGCTACATCCTGGGCGGCGGATGCGCCTATAGCGGCCGAACGATGCACGACGCCCATGCCAATATGGGCATCCAAGACGCCGACATGGCGGCGCTTGTGGAAAACCTGCAGGCCGCGATGCGCACCGAGCATGTGCCATTCGGCGCGCAAAACCGGCTGCTTGCGAAACTCGCACCGATGCGCCGCACTGTCGTGAAGCAGGTCGCGCCGGTGGCGACAATTCCTGATACGACGCTGCCGGGCGGCGCCGCCCCCTAGGTGTTTAGTCCCGGCATCTGGTGGATCGGATCGACGATGAACCGCTCAGGCTCTGAAGCCCAGATTTTAGCGATGTATTCGTATGGTGTGAGGCCGCTGAGCGTCTTGAGCCGGCGGGCGAAGTTGTAGGCAGCCATGAAGTCAGCGAGGTGCGTCCGTAGCTCGTCATGGCTTTCGTAGTGGAAGCGTTGACGGTCGCCTCCTTAATCGTGCGGTTCATTCGTTCGACCTGACCATTGGTCCAAGGGTGGTTCGGCTTTGTGAGCCGGTGCTCGATGTCGTTTGCCTCGCAGATCATGTCGAAGCGCATCTGGCGCGACCAGGCAGTGTTCCGGTTTCGGGGCTGCTCGGCGAACTGGATGCCGTTGTCGGTCAGGATCGTGTGGATCCGGTACGGCACCGCTGTCAGCAGCTGTTCGAGGAACTCCCACGCCGTTCGTCGATCGGCCTTGTCGACCAAACGGGGTGACCGCGAATTTGCTGGTGCGGTCGATGCCGACGGACAGGTAAAGTTTGCCTTCGGCGGTCTGCACTTCCGCAATATCGACGTGAAAGAAGCCGATCGGATAGCGCTTGAAGCGCTGGCGCTTCGGCTTGTCACCCTTGATGTCCGGCAGGCGAGAGATGCCGTGCCGCTAAAGGCATCGATGCAGCGCTGAGCGCGTCAGATGAGGGATCGATGGCTGCAATGCGTCGAGGCAGTCGTCGAGCGGCAGGAGCGTGTGACGCCGGAACCCGACGACGGCCGCCTCCTCAGCTTGGGTCAGGGTCGTTGAATGAGGGGCCTTCGGCCCAGTCTTCAGATCCTCGAGCGTCGCCCGCCTACGCTACTTCGCGACCGTCTTCGGGTTGATCCCCAGCTCTCGGCTCAGCGTCGAGAGCGAAGCTTGCGATCGCTGTATTGCTGCTCTGACGGCGTGCGTGGTCGTGGCGCTCCCGTGACGTACTTGCCCCATATGGCTTCCTTCCATTCAAACGAAAGGATCGCACCAGCAAACCGTGGGATCAAACACCTAGTTGGAACCTAGCATTCAGGGTGATGCAGAAAGCGGGCGGCAAAAGTTGAATCCGCCACCACACCTTCAGCGTCCCATTACATGTTATTTCCCATAGGGCTATTGCTGTTCGACGGCCCCATCGAGGAGTCTGTATTTGGCATCGTCTTCTTATGCATGGCCTTCTTATGCATTGTCTTCTTATGCGACATCATGTGCTTCGCCGGCATCTTGCCGCTCGAGGTGGACATCGAGCTGCTCTGCATGGCGCTTGAGTTGCCAGCCATCATCTGCGCGCCAGCGGCACTGGTCAAAGTCATCGCGGCAGCGGTAGCGATCATCATCTTAATCATGTGACTCTCTCCTGACGTACCGCACCGACCTTCGTGTCAGGGGGCGTCGGAAACAGAATGCTTCCCGATCGCTGTTGGACCCAATCTGTTGAAAATTGTCCGAATATTGGCTTGGTGATGATGGTAGTTGAGCCAACGGATCGAGTCGATCTCTCGCGTCTTTCTGATCGCTCCGTTCGCGGTTAGCTGTGCCGATCCTCACTCGAAGCTTGTAGCGTCGGCGCACAATGACACGATGGTAGGTTGCAGGACGCCTTCATTGCGAGCTGCCCGAGCAATCCGGTTTGAAATCGTACCGTCTACGCCGTCTCTAATCGAGACACTTGTAAGCGATATATTCTCGACTTCTTTAAGCCAAGCATGCACGATCGCCGAAATTGCAGGACATCAAGTTTGTGAGCACTTCTTACGATCATGTCGTGCGCCCTCTTGCGCGTCGACGAGACCGGAAACCGATTGCATGGATGCTTTACGCCGCCGCTGTCGTTCTTGCGAGCCTGCCATCAGCGTGCGTGAACCCGGTAAGCAACAAACTCTATCAGCCCTCGGCAATAGATGGAAGAAGGCTTACGTGGTCGGGACGGACACCTGTCCCTGTTCGAACCGTCACCGCGGATGGCGTCGAGCTGACCGGTTGGTATTGGCCGGCGACGTCTAAGGACGAAGACTTAATCGTCTACATGCCGGGTCGGGTAGGGAACCGGGACACCGCCGCGTTCCGTGCTCAAGCGTTTGCCGAAGGCGGGCACGGAGTCCTCGTTGCCTCTTACCGGGGATATGGCGACAATCGGGGCACGCCAAGCGAACACGGTCTTTATGATGACGGCAGAGCGTTCGTTCGTTTGGCGCGGCATTTACAGCCGCGTGGACGACTGTTTTTGTTTGGCGATGCGCTGGGCGCCGCTGTTGCCCTGCATGCTGCCGTCGGGGAGCCCGTAGATGCGGTGGTCACCCTCGGTGCTTTCGACCGATTCAGCAGCGTTGTTCCCGCGGCACAGCGCCCCTTCTACAAGGATAGCTTCGACAACCTCTCTGCGATCCATCAGCTGCGCATGCCTGTACTGATTATGCATGGGCAGAAGGACGAGGTTGTACCTTTTACCGCCGCTGAGAAGCTGCAAGCGGCCGCCGGGGGCAGGGCCGTCGTCGTGCCGATCGCGGGCGAGGCTTACCATGCGTTCGACCTGAGCCATATCGCGCCAGTGGTCTGGCGGGCGCTTGATGAGCTCACGAAGACCACGCCTGAAAATTGAAATTATCGAGCTTTCGAGCTTACAGCCTGTGACGAGCCGCCCCTGCTGTATTGGTAGCCGATCATGCCCGAGGGGCCACAATCCTTGCATGACCGCAGTAAGGTAGCGGCTCTACCTACCTGC
>NZ_JAKNQJ010000016.1 GCF_022662335.1 Sphingomonas sp. CROZ-RG-20F-R02-07
GCGGCGGTGGCGAGCGGCGTAGGCGGCGTCGCGCGCGCGGGCGGCTCGGCTGCCGTGCAGGCGATCAGCAGCCCGCTGCGGCGAGCGCCGGCGGCGATGGGCGAAAGCTACCGCTCCGGCGCGGGTAGCGCGTCCGGCGCCGCGCCGGCCGCAGCAGCGGCTGACTCCATTGCCTCCTCCGGTGAACCCGGCTGGGCGCGCGCCATGCGCCGGCGCCAGTCCGTCCACCAGGGCGCTTCCACCGCCGCTCACGCCGTTCGCGCAGGCGACGGCTCCGGCTCCGGCTCCTCCGTTTCTGTCAGCGAAGGCGAGTGATGTTCTTCAAGCGATCCGACGTGCGCTACGGGCGCACCCCCGAACCCGAAACGCCCTACCAGCGCGCCGCTCAAGCGTGGGACGACCGCATCGGGTCCGCTCGCGTTCAAGCCAAGAACTGGCGCCTGATGGCGTTCGGCTCCCTGTTCCTTTCCGGCGGCCTCGCCGCCGGACTCGTCTGGCAGTCGGCAACAGGCTCGATCGTGCCCTGGGTCGTGCAGGTCGACCGCCTCGGCCAGGCGCAGGCCGTCGCGCCCGCCGACGCGGCCTACCAGCCGACCGATCCGCAGGTGGCATGGCATTTGGCCCGGTTCGTCGAGGAAGTCCGCTCCGTTCCGGCGGATCCCATCGTCCTGCGGCAGAACTGGCTTCGCGCGTACGATTACACGACGAGCTCAGGCGCCTTGGCACTGAGCGATTACGCCCGCACCAACGACCCGTTCGCCAAGCTCGGGCACAGCCAAGTCTCGGTCGAGATCGGCAGCGTCATTCGGGCCTCGCCCGCGAGCTTCCGGGTCGCATGGACCGAGCGCCGCTTCCAAGACGGCGCTCTCGCCGCGACCGAACGCTGGACGGCCATCCTGACGGTCGCGGTCCAGACCCCCCGCGACGCCGAGACGCTCAAGAAGAACCCCCTCGGTGTCTACGTCACCGCCCTCAACTGGTCCAAGGAGCTCGGCTGATGCGCTTGCCGTTACTCGGGGGCGTGCTGCTTGCCTCCGCTTCGCTGTCCGCCTGCGCGCACAAGTTCACGCCGCCGGAAATTACCTACGACGAAGCGCCAAAGGCGGCGGTGCTCGAGCCCGACCCGCCACCGCCGGTGCAGATCGTGGCGGTGCCCCAGCCTTTGCCCTTGCCCGGCCAGCTGAAGCCATTGCCAGGACCCGGCCGCACCGCGCTGTCCGAGCGGGCCGATCCCCGTGCGCGGGTCGAGGCGGCGAACGGCGCCGCGCGCATCCAGCCGACCCGCGCCGGCTACCTCAACGCCGTCCAGGTCTACCCCTTCACGGACGGGGCGCTCTACCAGCTCTACGCCGCGCCGGGGCAGATCACTGACATCGCCTTGGAGCCCGGCGAGCAGCTCGCGGGAACGGGGCCGGTTGCCGCCGGCGACACGGTGCGCTGGATCATCGGCGACACCGAGAGCGGGTCGGGCGCGTCCAAGCGCGTCCACATCCTGGTCAAGCCGTCGCGCGCCGATCTCCTCACCAACCTCGTCATCAACACCGACCGCCGCACCTATCATGTCGAGATGCGCTCGACCGAGCGGACGTACATGGCCTCGGTCTCCTGGTCCTACGCCGCCGATCAGCTCATCGCCTTGCGCCAGCAAACCGTCCGGGCAGAGGCGGCGCAGCCTGTGGCGAGCGGGATCGATGTCGACGCGCTCAACTTCCGTTACCGGGTCGAGGGCGACACCCCGGCGTGGCGTCCGCTGCGCGCCTATGACGACGGCCGGCAGGTGTTCGTCGAATTCCCCCGTGGGATCGCCCAGGGCGAGATGCCGCCCTTGTGGGTCATCGGCGCAGCCGGCGGCGCCGAGCTGGTCAACTACCGCGTTCGCGGCCGCTTCATGATCGTCGACCGCCTGTTCGCCGCCGCCGAACTGCGGCTGGGTAGCGACCACCAGAAGAAGGTGCGGATCGTCCGGACCGACGGAAGGCCGGCCTCGTGAGCGGCCCGGACGGCGAGCTCGAGCCTGACCACGAAGAGGAAGGTCAGGATCCGTTTCCATCCGCAGCGTCCGGTCGCCTGGACGGTGTGCGGACGGACCGGGAGATCGCGGCCGAGCTCCGGCTCCGCCCGGAACGGCCGCGCGTGATGCGCCTGTCCCGGCGGGTTCTCGCGACACTCGCCGGAGTGTCGGCGATCGCCGTGGCGGGCGCGCTCAGCTTCGCATTGTGGCCGCACGGGGCGAAGGCACCGACGCAGGAGCTCTACAGCACCGGCACCAGGCAGACGCCCGATGGGCTGAACGGCCTGCCACGCGACTATAGCGGGCTGCCGAAGCCGGTCCCGCAGCTTGGGCCGCCGCTGCCGGGCGATCTCGGCAAGCCGATCCTGAACGCGGGTGCGTCGGCCCCGGGGATGCCCGCGCCCGCTCAGCCCAACCCTGAGGCGCAGCGCCTCGCGCAGGAACGGCAACGGCTCGTCCAGGAGATCGAGGCCGCGCGGACCAGCCGGCTGTTTGCGAGCGAGGCACGCGCCGCCACGCAACCTGCCGCGGCTGCTGGCTCTGGTCCGCCGGGCGGAACGGCGCCGCTGGTCGACCAAGCCGCGCTCGGCTCCATAGTCGGTGGTGCTTCCCAGCCAACGGAGAGCGACCGCAAGCTTGCCTTCCTGAATGGTCCCGTCGACCGCCGCGTGACCAGCGCAGATGCCGTTCAAGCTCCTGCCGCCAACAGCGTTCTTCAAGCCGGCGCGGTCATCCCCGCCGCGCTGTTGACCGGACTGCGCTCCGATCTCCCCGGCCAGATAACCGCGCAGGTGACCGAGGCCGTCTACGACAGCCCGACCGGCAAAATGCTGCTCATCCCCCAAGGTGCGCGGCTGATCGGGCAGTACGACGCCGAGGTGACATTCGGTCAGAACCGGGCGCTGCTTGTATGGAACAGGATCGTCATGCCGAACGGGCGGTCCGTCGTCCTGGAACGCCAGCCCGGCGCCGATGCCGAGGGGTATGCCGGACTGCAGGACCGGATCGACAATCATTGGGGCGCGCTGTTCAAGGCGGCGCTCCTCTCGACCATCCTGTCTGCGGGATCGGAGGCCGGAACGTCGAACGACGAGAACAGTCTCGTCGACGCGATCCGGCGCGGCGCGTCGGACTCCATCAGCCAGACAGGCCGGCAAGTGGTCGGGCGTTCGCTGCAGGTTCAGCCGACGATCACCGTGCGGCCAGGGTTCCCGGTTCGCGTAATCGTGACACGCGACCTTGTGATGGAGCCCTACGCGGGCTGACGGGGGAAATATGTCGAAGCTCAAGCTCGGTGCGATTGCGGACGAAAAGCCGGTACGGGTCACCCACGAGCTGCCGCCTGTCGTGCATCGCGACCTCGTCGCGTACTCAGAGGCGCTGGCGCGCGAGACCGGCGCCTTTGTCGAGCCGGTCAAGCTTATCGCTCCGATGCTCGAGCGGTTCATGGCGACCGATCGCGCATTCGCCAAAGCCCGGAGGACCTTGCCGGCCGCGCCAGCTACGACGATGGGTGTGTCGCCCGGCGCTCCGCGGCCCGCAGGCGAGCCGAACTCAGAAAGCGCCTGAATCCCGGATTGTCGTTCGATTGCGACCAGACGAGGCTGAACGGAATCTCCTCGTGGTCCAGAGGTCGGAACGCCACTCCAGGGTAGGTCACGCCGGCTTCAGCCTCTCCGACAAGGCTGAGCCCTTGGGCGAGACCGACCAGCGCCAGCAGCGTCTCCCGTTGTACCGAGAGCTGTTCTACATTGGGGTGCCTCCCGAGGTCGGCCAAGCTGCGGATGATATAGTCCTGGATCTCCGGGCCGGGGTCCACGTGGCTGACGATGAACCGCTCATTCTCCAGCTGCTTCCAAAAGATCAGCTTCGCCGTGGCCAGATGATGATGGTCCGGCAGCGCGACCATGACGCGCTCGCGCCAGAGTTCTTCGAGCTCGCAGCGTGGAGAGAGCGGCGCCCCGGCGACGAAGGCGAAATCGAGCGTGAGCGCCCGGACGGCGGCGATGTTCTCTGCAGACGAGCCCTCCACCACCTCGAGCTCCAGCCCCGGATGATCACGGACGAAAGACGCCAACAGATGCCGCGAGAACCCGCACGCGATTGAGGCAACGACTCCGAGGCGCAGGCGGCCTTCAGCCCCTGTGCTGTTCTGCAGCGCCGTCCGCTTCAGCGCCCCGACGTCCGACAGGATCGAACGTGCCCGCTTCAGCACCCGCAATCCCGCAGTCGTCGCCTGCACGCCCCGGCGCGTCCGATGGAACAGGGATACGCCGAGCGTATCCTCCAGCGAACGGACGCGACGACTGACAGCTGAGGTGCGAACGCCGAGCATCTGCCCCGCCAGGCGGAAACTCCCGTTCTCCGAAACCAGAACGGCATAGGCCAGCGACGTCAGGTCGAGCGTGTCTTCGGACACTGAAGCTTTGGGCATCCCGCTCCTGACCTATTGCACCGTTGATCGCTCAACGCATTGAGGGCACGTGCGTATGCCGGTGAGCGTGCCGTTAGGCACCTTTGTGCAAGCCACGGAGGTTCGGCGGCGGCTCCACTCTTCAGCTGACCGGAGACGGCCCAGCTGTTCGTATAGCGTCACTTGACACCGCACGGTGGAATGCTTAGCTGATCCCGTGCGAATTCGAAACGTCATCCACAAGGGATTGCGGCGCTTCATCGCGGACGAGGACGCCAGCGGGTTGCAACCGGCTGTGGTGGAGAAGGTCCGCCGCATGGTGTCCTTCCTCCAGGACATGGAGCGCGAGGACGAACTGCGGACGGTTCTGAGCTGGAAGGCTCACCAGCTCACCGGCGACCGCAAGGGCGTCTGGAGCCTGTTCGTGACGAAGAACTGGCGGATGACGTTCCGGATCGACAGGCGAGAGATCGAGATCATCGACCTGGACTATGAGGATTACCACTAGGAGGTGGCCATGAACGCGAGCGCAGGCATCCGCATGAAGCGGCCCGCCCACCCCGGCGGGTTCGTCAAACACGAGATCATCGACCCGCTGGGCCTTTCGGTGACCCGCGCGGCGGAGGTGCTGGGCGTAACCCGCGCAACGCTCTCCACCCTGCTCAACGAGCGTGCCCACCTTTCGTCCGACATGGCGGTGCGGATCGAGAAGGCGTTCGGCGTGTCGATGGACACGCTGATGCGAATGCAGAACAGCTACGACATCGCCCAGGCCCGCGAACGGGCAGGGCAGATCAACGTAGCGCCTTTCAACGCTGCCGCCGAGCCACCGCGCGCAGCTGCGGTTTGATGCGCCCTGATAAGTCGGCTGTGAAATACTGGTACTGGGCTGACCGGCTGATTTCGAGGTTAAGCTGGTGCTGGGCAGACCGTCTGCTCTTGAGGTGATTCTGGTGGATAGCCGCCCGTCCGCTTTGGAGTTGCGATTGGCGTAAACGGACTTTCATTCAGGAGGCGGGGCAGGGGCCTGCTCAACCGCTCTAACGGTGATAACGGCCTGCCTACTATCGCACGCCAGCAAGCTCAAAAACCGGACCATTGTTCATTTGGCGAATTAGCCTGAATCGATATCACCAAGTCTACCGACCGTTCGCCATTGCCGGTTGAGCGTGCCAGCGTTCTGAGCTTGTCCCGTCACCACCCGCGCAGTTTCGAATGACGAGCAACGTCGCTGTTCGACGGTGGGCGGTCGTCCAGTCGGAACGTCGTCCGCGCGGGATCGTCGGGATCGTTGGGCACGCCGTCGAACACGCCCAGCCGGACGCGGATGCTCCGGTCGGTATCGTCCAGCCAGCCGACCGCGCCCAGGCCGCTGTTGGGATAGATCGAGGGGCCGTTGAGACCGCTGTGCGACAGGCTGGGGCCGACGCCGAACGACGAGTTGACGAACAGCGCCGCCACATTGTGCACGTCGAACTGCGAGTTGAGGTCGATCACGCCCGCCTCGACCCCGCCCAGGCTGCCGCTCGCGCTGATCCAGGCGTTGTAGATGCGGAAGCCCCGTACGCCCTCGATGTTGTCGATGCCCTGGATGTCGCTGACCAGGTCGCCGCTGATCTTGCGTCCGTTGGTCAATCCGACGTCGGCGCGGGCGGCGAGCCACGGCGCGCCGAGCCGCGTGCCATCGAACTCCGCCACGCCCTCCAGCTTGTCCAGCAGCCGGTTGCCGCGCGCGATGCCGCCCGACACGTCGGCCACCTCGTCGAGCGTCAGCTGCGCGCTCGCCGTCACCAGCGGCGGCGTCGGATCGGCCTGCGCCGCTGCCGAAGGTGCGGTCACCGCCAGCGACGCCAGCAGCGCGCCACAGGCGAGCAGCGGCCGGCTAGAGACCCGAGCCTTCCGGATCGGACTGGGAGGCGGCCGGATTGTGCGATAGGCAAGGATCATGATCGCTCCCGAAACACTCGCCGCCGTCGTCGCCGCGCTGGGGGTGCTTGTAGCGCCGACGGGCCGGACGTCACCCTCCGCCGTGCCGGCGATCGCCGCGCCGCGATGCGAGAGCGGCTATGCGAGCGGCGCCGACCTCGACGAGCGGCTGTCCCGCGCGACACGCGACCTCCTCGCCTGCCTCCGGCGTGACGCGATCGAGCCGCGGGTCGCCCGCCGGGCACTGGCGGCGATCGCGACGTTGCGCGACACGTCGGCGTACGACCAGCGGCGCGGCTGGGGCAATCTGACGATCGGTCGCGAGCGACGGGGCTCGGCTCGGCTCGCGAGCATCATGCGCTCGGCCGGGCTGTGATGACGTCGACCCGGCACGTGAGCGATGGCGCGGACGCCAAGCGCCGCGCAGGCGCCGCATCCACCCGGTCGTGAGCCGTCATACCAGCCGATCGGAAAGCAAACCGGAATGGAAAACCTCTTGCGCTCGACCAGCCTCCTCGCCGTCGCGCTCCTCCTCTTCGTCCTCCTGCTGGTCGCGACCCAGGCGGGGCGGTTGATCGGCAGGCGCCAGCGCAGCAAGGGGGAGGACAAGGACTCGAGTTCGCTCGCGACCGGGATGCTCGGCATCTTTGCGCTGCTGATTGCGTTCACCTACTCGCTGTCGCTCGCGCGCTACGACGCGCGCCGGGGAATGGTGCTTCAGGAGGCGAACGCGATCGGAACGACCGCGAATTACGCACTGATGCTGCCGCCGCAGCATCGCTCACCGGTCATGGCGATGCTCAGAGACTATACGAAGCTTCGGATCGGCCTGGGCGCGCCGTTCGACGATGCGAAGTTCGCGCGCGACATCGCGACATCCAACGCCGTGCTGACCCGGCTGTGGGGGCAGGCGACCGCGATCACCGCCGAACAGCCCCAGTCGCTGCCCGCCTACCGGTTCGTCTCCGCGCTCAACGAGCAGACCAACATCGCCGAGGCGCGGCTGACGGCGCTGCGCAACCACGTGCCGGTCACCGTCCTCGTCGTGCTGACCGCGATCGCGATGCTGTCGCTCGGATTCGCGGGCTACAGCGCGACGTTGGGCGGGTTCGACCGTTACGTCGGGCTGACGATCATGGCCGCCGCGATCACGATGCTGATCGCGCTGACGATCGATCTCGACCGGCCTGACCGGGGCTCGATCGAGATATCCGTCCAGCCGCTGACCGATGCGCTGGCCGCGCTGCCCGACGGGAACCAGACCGCTCCCTAGCTTCGACCGATCGGCCGCGCTGCCGGCGGCGACTTGCCCGCCGGCCAGCCCTCGCGCTGTTTCGTGCGATCGCCGTCGTTCGCGTCGGTCTGGTCGTGGAGCAGCACGACCTGGGTCGGGAACGGCAGGTCGATGCCCGCGCCGGCCAGCGCCTGCGCCACCGCCTCCAGCACGCGGCCTCGAAGTTCGACAACGCCGGCGCGGTGCGGCTTGCTCCACCAGCGCACGCGCAGGTTCTGCGAAAAGTCCGCAAGCTCCCACAGGACGACGTCGGGTGCCGGATCGGCGAGCACGCCGTCCACGCCCTTCAACGCGTCGAGGATCAGGCCGCGGGCCGCGGCAACGTCGTCGCTGTTGCCGATCCCGAAATCATAGTCGCTGCGCAGCCGGCCGTAGGCGGTGATGACGGTGACGGGCTGGGTATAGACGATGCTGTTGGGGACGATGATTCGCTGGCCGTCATAGGTGCGGATGTAGGTCGCGCGGGTCTCGATCGATTCCACCACGCCGGTGAAGCCGCCGCTGGTGATCTCGTCGCCGGCGCGGAAGGGATGACGGATCAGCAGCAGGATGCCGGCGACGAGATTCTGGAAAATGTCCTTGAACGCAAAGCCGATCGCGACGCCGCCGACGCCCAGTACGGAGAACAGCTTGGCAGGCGTGACCGACGGGAACGCGACCGTCACCGCGATCAGCAGCCCCAGCAGCATCATCGCGATATAGGCGAGCCGCCCGAATGCCTTGCCCGCGCCGGGATATTCCGATCGCTGCGACGTGACGCGCTCGATCGCATTGCGCGTGCCGACCGCCGCCCCCCAGAAGATCAGGAACACCACCAGCGCGGCACCCAGCAGCGGCAGCATGGCGAGGAACCCGTTGATCATGCCGTCCACCGTCGCCCAGATCGCGGACGGGTTGATCGACGGGGCGGCGGGAGTGGTCGTCGTCATGGGGTCTCCTGTGGCATCAGGCGGTGCCGCCGAGCCATGCCGTGCCGTCGCGCAGCCGTCGCTTGTAATCGGGTTCGGCCAGCGCGTGGCGAAGCTGCGCCGATCGCCGCGACACCTGCGCCAGGTTATAGGCGTCGAGATACTTTGTCGCGAGTGCCTCCAGACGATCGACATAGGCCGTGATCGCCGCGAGCCGGCCCGGATCGTCGCAGTCCAGCGACACCTCGCCGAGCGCGGTCAGGAAGCGCAACGCGGCGATCATGTCCGCCGCGCAATATTGGATCAGCGCGCCGAACGAGCGGTCGAGAAACGTCGCGAACGTCTGCGAATGCGCGATCACCCGCAGCGCGCCGTCCTCGTCGACCCGCAGGTGCGACGGCAGATCGCGCGCGACGAGGTCTGACAGCGCGGCGCTCAGCCAGTCGAGGCAGGTCAGCGCGGTGAAGGGGTCGTTGACGCCCGGCGACATCGCACGCGCCGCGATCTCGACGAGCTCGTCGATCGGAAAGCGCAGGTCCTGAAGCGTCGAGCGGCTCTGCCCCGTGGCAAAGGCGTCGCGCAGCGCGTCGACGGTATCGTCGTCGCACCGCTCGGCCGGCCATGCCTCGATCATCGTGCGGCCGATATGAACGAAGTCGCCCGGCTGATACTGCATCCGCAGCACCAGATCGCGGTCGCGCGCGATCTGCAGGATATCGTCGTTGTCGACCGTCTGGATGTAGCCGGTCGAGCGGGAGTCTATCAGCCGCCGGCTTTCGGCCTCTTGCCGGGTGCAGTCACGCCGAAAGGTGGCGGGCACGCGCTGTTCGTCCGACAGGTCATCGTCCGGCCGGGCGGAGCCGACGTGGCGGGGAAAACGGTGCCCGATTTCGCGCAGCAGCCGCGCGCCGATATCCTCGATCACGCTGTTGATGTGGATCTTGCTTGGCACGTGATGGATGAAAAAGATCAGCACGCCGATCGAACACACCGCCAGGACGACCGCGACGAGAAGCGACAGGTTCGGGACGAAGCTGTAGCCGCCGTTTTCCTCGGCCGAGCGGATCGTCCGCAGGATCAGCAGGCAGTAGAGATAGGTGGCGATGAAGGTCCCGAGCGTGAACTGGTTGCCGCGATCCTTCATGAAGTTGGTCAGCAGCCGCGGGCCATACTGGCCCGACGCATACACGACGGCGGCGATCGTCACGGAGAACACGGTGCCGGCGACGGTTATCATCGATCCGCCGATCGACGACAGGAGGCTGCGCGCGCCGCTGGGCCGGGCGGCGTAGAGCCACGGCACGCTGTCCATCCACTGCGAACCCTCGTTCGTGTCGAGGACGATCATGCCGCCGGCTAGCAGGACGGCCAGGAACGCCATCACCGTCGGCACAAACCAGTAGCTAGCGCCCAGCTTCTCGGCGAACCGTTTCAATCCGATGGTCAAGACGTGATCCTGTCGACTACCGGCCCGTCGATGACCGGCATCGGTGGTGAGAGACGCTGGCGGCGACCGGGGCGCTACCCCACACGGCGCCTCGGCCGGCAGGAGGAACGCACATCCTTGGTTGCGCCCTGTCCTGCCTCAGGCTGCCTTAGCGACACCGCGCGTCGTTACGACCGATCGCCCGTCCTGCAAGTCCGCCACCGCCAGCTCCGAGCAGCGTGCCAAGCGTCTTGGATCCACCCGGTGCGATGATGTTGCCGAGGACGCCGCCAGCGAGCGCACCCACGATCAGACCGGTGGTGCCATCGTTGCGCTTGCAGTAATAGCGGCCGTCCCGACCGCGATACACCGCATCGTTACGCCGCAGCCGCCGCTCGCGATAGGACGGCCCGTCGCGATAATATTGGTCGGCGTAATAAGGCTGGCCCGACGGCGGGCCATAGCCTGCTGACGGCCCCTGGCCATAGCCGGCACAACCCGACACAAGCGTGGCCCCGGTCATTGCGCAAAGCCCGATCATCCGTCGCGAAACGCTTTTCATGATATTATTCCTGCCCGAACATGCCGTATCGGCGGAGCCGCTCAACGAACCGCCGGCGCCGCACCGTTGACGATCGCATCCTTATGATCGCCGCTCATCTGCGCGGTGTTGAGGTTGGCGGCATCGATCGCATCGCCACGCTGTTCGCCAGTCTTGCGAACCTGCTTGGCCTGCGCCTGCAGCGCATCGGCCCGGTTCTCCATCATGTCGGCCTGCGCATCGGCATGATTCTCGACGCGGTCGGCGAGCTTCTCGTCACCGCTCTTGCTGCAAGCGGCGAGCGGCATCATCGCGCAAAGGGCCAGTGCCCCGATCATCATCTTCATCGATCGATCACCTTAGTAATGGAAGTTGAGCGATCCGCCGCATCAGGCGGCGGGTCGGCGGGGGTGGCTCAGTAGAAATTGGCAACGCGCGGCGTCGGCGCCTTGCACGCGCGATGGTCGCCGTGATGACACGCGTTCACCTGGCGCCGCCACGACGCCATCGCGGCGGCATAGGCGTTCTGCTGGTGCATGACACGCCGGTCGTACCGGTTCACGGCGCGCCGATGATTGCGACGCATCGCCTCGCGCATGTAGAAACGTTGGTCGCTGCGATACTGCGCCCGATCGTCCCGCCGATCCTGCCGCATCCGGACATGGTTCATCGACGCGCGGTTAGCGTCACGCGCGGCCGAGCCGTTCTGGTCCGTCATCGGGCGTCCGTCCTGCGGGCGATCGCCCCGCCCCGACATGCCCGGCTGCATCTGGCCCGGCTGCATCTGGCCACTCTGCGCCGGCGATGCGTTCGCCGCCGGGATCGCGGCGATCAGGGGCGCACCCAGGAGCGCCAGAGCGGCCGCACTGATGGTTGTTCTCATCGACATGATCGTGGTCCTACGCTGCGAGCACCGGGATCGTGGTGCATCGACATGTCGCCAGACATAGCCGCACCGACCCAGGCACTCTTAACCACAATCAAGACGCCGCCGCCCTCCCGTGGTCGACCCCATCACAACACGGGCGCGATGAAGAAGAACGACAGCGCGAACAGCGCGTACACGCCGATCAGCAGCAACCCCTCGAACCAGTTCGTCTCCCCGTCCGCGGCGATCGAGCGCGCGACGAAGGCGGCGGCCGCGATCGCGAACAGGTCGAGCAGGCTGGTGAACACCAGGCTCAGCGGCGTTCCCATCGCCCATGAGATCAACACGAGCAGGGGCGCGACGACCAGCCCGACCTGGATCGACGAGCCGACGCAGATGCTCATCACCAGGTCCATCCGGTCCTTGCGCGCAAAGCTCACCGCCGCGAACAGGTCGGCCGCGGTGCCGACGAGCGCCAGCGGGATCACACCCACGAACAACAGCGGCAGCCCGAGCGTGCCGGCCGCGTCCTGCAGCACGCCGGAGACGGTCTCCGCGCAGAAGGCCACGGCGGCCGTTGCGGCGATCAGGACCGCGATCGAGCGCGGCAGGCCCCAGCTGTCCGTTCGCGGTTCATCGCGCGCGCTGGCGAACACGTCGCGGTGGGTGACCAGCGTGAAGACGAGATTGCCGGCATACAGCAGCAGCAGGACGATCGAGACGCCGATGCTGAGCGCCTGTTCGCCGGCCAGCCGCACCGCGCGTCCCGCGCCACGCGCCAGGTCGGCATGATCGAACACCGCCGGCAGCAGCAGCGCCACGACCACCAGCAGGAAGAGCGTGGACAGCAGGCCTGCCTTGTCGCGCGAGAAGGTCTGCTGCTCGCGCGCCCAGCCGCCGATCAGCGCCGCCAGCCCGAGGCCCAGCAGGCTGGTGCCGATGATCGAGCCGGTGATCTGCGCCCGGACGATCTCGCCGTGGCCGCTCGCGATGACGAACAGCGCCAGGATGAGCTCGGCGGCACTGCCGAAGCTGACGGTAAGCAGTCCGCCGATCGCCGATCCCGCGCGCGATGCGATATGCTCAGTCGCGCGTCGCATCCATTCGGCCAGGATCGCGACCGCGACGCCACCGACCGCGAAGATCACCAGCGCCGGCGCGTGCAGGCCATAGCGGAGCAGCGCCAGCAACGGCACGATCAACGTCAGCAGAATCATCGTCATCGACCGGCTCCGTATCGGCGCCCGCCGCCGCGATCTTGACCACGGTTAATAGCCGGGTGCTGCCGCGATGCTAGCCGACGATCTTGGCGTCGTTCGGCGACCGGAGCGATCGGACCACCATGACTGGCGTGCATGCCACCTTCATCTCGATCGCGATCCTGACCATGGTGCCGTCCGCGGCATCGGCCGAGGGTCGCGCCACCGCCACCGCCGTCCCTGCAGAGACCGCCGCGTTGAAGTCAGCCGTCCACGACGATGCGGTAAGGGCGTTCTACCGGAACGCCGGATGGCGTCCGGTCTGGTCGGCCGCAACGTCGGGGGCGCTGGACGAGGCACTGGCCGGTCGGGCCGACCACGGGCTCGAGCGGGTCGCGTTCCTTCCCAACGACCTCGCGTCGATGTCTGCTGCCGGGCAGGATGTTGCGCGTACCGGCGCTGCGCTCGACTATGCGCAGGCACTTGCGCAGGGCCGTGTGGATCCAGCAGCGCTGCACCAGGTCTACACGCTGCCGCGTCCGGCGTCGGACCTCGCGAACGGCCTCGCCGCCGCGCTCGCCAAGGGCGATCTGCCCGGCTGGTTCGCGGGGCTTGCGCCGCAGGATGCGGCCTATCGCCAGCTGTCGCAGGCGTATCGGCACGAAAGCGCGCAGACGCAGCAACCCGCGCCCGCGATGATCGGGACGGATCGATCAATCCATGTCGGCGACAGCGATCCGCGGGTGGCCGACATCGCCCGGCAGCTGACCGACGGCGGTTATCTGAGCATCAGCGTGGCGTCAGGCTCGGATCAGGCAATCTATACGCAGCCTGTCGCCGATGCCGTCGAGCATCTGCAGCGCGACTATGGCATCGTCGCCGACGGGATTGTCGGGGCCGACACGCTGGAGGTGCTCAACCTGCGCCCCGGCGATCGTGCCCGGTCGCTGGCGGTGGCGCTGGAGCGACGGCGCTGGCTGTCGCGAACGCCGCCTGCGACGCGCATCGACGTCAACACCGCGGCGGCCCGTCTGCAGTATTTCCGCGACGGCAAGCTGGTCGACGAGCGCAAGGTGATCGCGGGCAAGCCGGGCAAGGAGACGCCACCGCTTTCCGCGCCGATCTATCGCCTCGTCGCCAATCCCACCTGGACGGTGCCCAAATCGATCCAGAACGGCGATCTCGCGCATGTCGGCTCGGCCTACCTTCGGTCGCACAACATGAAGATGCACGGCGGCTGGATCGTTCAGCAGCCCGGGCCGGACAATGCGCTCGGCGTAGTCAAGTTCGACATGAAAGACGACCAGGCGATCTATCTTCACGACACGTCCAACCGGACGTTGTTCGATCGAAGCCAGCGCCACCTCAGCCACGGCTGCGTGCGCGTGCAGGACGCGCCCGGCTTCGCGCAGCGACTGGCGAGCGACGAGGGGATCGCCGACAAATGGCAGACCGCGACGGCGACGGGCAAGCAGACGTTCGTGCCCCTGCCAACGCAGATCCCGGTCCGGCTGCTCTACCAGAACGTCTTCGTTGACGATGGCGGCAAGGTCGCGTTTCGCACCGATCCCTATGGCTGGAACGAAGCAGTTGCCGAGCGGCTGGGCTTCGCTAAGAGCGGCGGCAAGACGGCCAAGGCCGATGACGTGGATGTAGGGCCGTGAGGTCAGCCGTCACAGCTTTGCGCATGGATGACAATCGACCAGTTTAATGCAATGGCGCTCACGCGCCGATCAGGGGAGTAAAAAGATGCTTTGGTTACTGGCTGTCATTCTGGTCGTTCTGTGGGTCCTGGGCTTCGCGATATTTCACATCGCGGGCGGCCTCATTCATATCCTGATCGTAATCGCCGTCATCGTGGTCGTCTACAAGCTGTTCTTCGGCCGGGGTTAGCGGCAATCCCGCCCGAGCTTTGGTTTCAAAGGGCGGGAGTGGGCATCTGGCTTTCCTCGGAGGCCAGGCGCCGCTGGAGATAGGCATCGTCGAAGCCGGCGATCCGCATCAGCTGCGCAATGTCCGAAATGACGAGATCGCCCTGACGCAGCGCCATGATTCCGGCCGCCTTGAACCGTCGCAACACGCGATTGACATGTACCGGCGTCAGCCCGAGCGCGTCGGCGAGCAGGATCTGGCTGAGCGGCAGCGCGCATTGCCCGTCCTCGACGGGACGCAAGGCGCGTGCACGCAGATACAGTTCGCACATCAGATGGGCCACCCGCTCAGTGCTGCCGCGCCGGCCGATGCTGGCAATCCACGATCGCGCCACACCCAGATCGACGAGCTGCATCAGCCAGAACGCCCGCGTGATGCCGGGCCGAAGGTCGAGCAACTCCTGCATCCGCGGACGCGGGATCGTGGCGACCAGCGCCGGCGTCACCGTCGCGATCGTATGGTCCATCTCGTTCAGGACCGAGGTATGCATGTCGCAGAAGTCACCCGGCATCATGATCGCCAACACCTGCCGACCGCCTTCGGGCATGATCTTGTACCGGCAGCCCCAGCCTTCCAGGAACACGAACACCGGCCCGGGATCGTCGCCTTCGCGTATCAGATCGTGCTTCGCCGGATAGCGACGCCCGGGCCCGCAGGCCGCCTTTAGGATCGCGATGTCCTCAGGTGATAGAGCGACGCGGTGGCTAATCTTGCTGATGAAGGCGTTTGGCACGCGTGTGTCCCCCAACGGTTGATCGTGCAGGCCTATACACGGGCGACCCCGATCTTGATCGTGGTTGTGACACGTCGCCGCGTCCGCGCTACGGCAGCGCATCGTCGGCATGCGGTCCCAGGCCGCCGACGACCGGGAGATGCCCGTTCTCCCGCCTGCGACGAAGGCGATGCCCGTGCAGTCAGGCGACAATGATCCGAACCGCCGGCGCGAGGCCGCCCGGCCGGATCCCGATGCGCATGGACAGGCGGCGCTCCTGCTGGTCGAGAGCCTGCTGCACGGCCTGCTGGAGAAGGGCGTGCTGAGTAACGGCGAGGCGATCGCGATCGTGACCGCGGCGGCGGAGGTGAAGGAAGAGATCGCGGCGACCGCGTCCGAGGCGCAGGACACGGCACGACAATCGCTCGACCTGATCGGCCGCATCGTCGCCACGCTGGAGTTGGACGACGACGGCGACCCGCAGGACCGGCCGATCGCCGGCCTGGCCGACGAATAGCGGGTCGCGCACGGAGGAGGAAGACGCATGATCCCTAGGATCGACCTGAGATGACGAGCGGGACGATACGCGATGCGGTGAGCGGCGCGATCCTCGCCCTTGCCTGTGCCGCGCTCGGCGAGACGCTGGTCAGCCTGATCGACTCGAACCAGTGGTGGATCCGGGTTCGATTTTCCGCGCTGGCTGAGCCTGATCGCGATCGGCGTGATCGCGCTCGCGGGCATCGTGCTCGCCCGGCGCTGGCGCCCGGCGATCCTGCTCGTCCTCGCGGCGGCGACGAGCGCCCAGTTCTGGCGTATCTATCCGTACGTCCCGTTCGCAGCCGTCGAGGTAGCCGATGACGCCACGACGCCCGGCGTCGATCCGGCGTCGTGCTTCAAGGTGCTCGGCCTGAACGTCCTGCAGCATAACCGCGACTACGCCGCGACGATCGCGACGATCGCGACGATCGACCGCGAGCGCCCCGACGTGCTACTGCTGATGGAGACCGACCAGCCGTGGGCCAAGGCGCTCGCACCCGTCCTCGCGCGCTATCCCCACCGGCTGCTCCGCCCGATCGACAACACCTATGGCCTGATCTTCGCGACCACACTGCCGGTCGACCAGGCGCGGACCAAGAACATCACCGACCAGAACACGCCCACGGTCTATGCGCGCCTGCGCACCCGCGGCGGCCAGCCGTTCGACTATATCGGCCTGCATCCCAGGCCTCCTATCGCGGGGGAGGACACGAACCTGCGCGATCGCAAGATCGAACACGCGGCGCTGCGCATCGCGGGAGCCAAGGTTCCGGCGATGGCTATGGGCGATTTTAACGACGTCGCCTGGTCGCGCACCACTCAATTGTTCAAGCGGGTCGGCGGCTATCTCGATCCCCGGATCGGGCGTGGCAGCTACCCAAGCTTCCCGGCCCAATACGCAGCCGTCGGCTGGCCGCTCGACCAGCTGTTCGTCTCGAAGGCCTTCACTTCCGGTCGCTGCGGATACTGGCAAACGTCGGCTCCGATCATCGGCCGCTCGCCGCGGACCTGTGCCTGGCGCCGGTGACGGCTGCTGCCGCAAACACGGCGGCCCCCGATGCGACCGCGGCGGCACGCCGCGCCGCGCGCCGCGCCGCCCGGCCGCCGGCCGCGCGATGATCGCCGGGAGCCTGTATGGCCTGCTCCGCATCCTGGTGGTGGGGCCGCTTGCGTACCTACTGCTGATCGCGATGCTGCGGATCAGTGGCAAGCGGACGCTCGCCAAAATGAACGCGTTCGATTTCGTGGTCACGATCGCCCTCGGGTCCACGCTCGCGACGGTGCTGCTCTCCAAGGATGTGCCGCTGCTGGAGGGCGTGCTGGGCTTCGTGGTTCTCGCGGCGCTGCAGTTCGTGATCGCGTGGAGCGCACTCCGGCTCGAGCCGGTCGAAGCGGCGATCAAGTCGCAGCCGCGCATCCTGCTGCGGGATGGTCGCATCGATCATGCCGCGCTGCTCGATGAACGCGTGACGCAGGAGGAGCGCAGGTCCGCGGTGCGCAAGGGCGGTCTGGGCGATATCGCGATGGCCGCCATCGTCGTTCTCGAAACCGACGGCAGCTTCAGCGTGATCGCCAGGGACGCTGCCGGTGATCGTTCCGCCTACCCGGACGGAGACCGCGACCCGCGGCCGTGAGGGATCAGGCCGCGCGTCAGGTCGTGGACGGCGGCACCTGACTGCGGATGTGGATGTCGCGTTGCGGGAACGGAATCTCGATCCCATTTTCCCGGAACGACAGCCAGAGCCGGTTGAGCACATCGGACCGTACGTTGCCGACCCCGGCCTCGGGATCGGTGATCCAGACGAGGATCTCGTGGTCGACGGAGCTGTCGCCGAAGCCGGTCAGCCAGACGGCGGGTTTGGGTTCCTTCAGCGCGCGCGGCGAGGCGAGCGCCGCCTCAATCATCAGCCGCTGTGCGAGCGGAAGATCGCTGTCGTAGCCGATGCCAACCTTGATGTGGATGCGCACGTTGCGGCTTGAATACGACCAGTTCTCGACCGGCTGCGTCATCAGCTGCTCGTTGGGGATGAGGTGCTCCTTGCCGTCGCGGGTGACGACGGACACCGCCCGCACGCCGATCTTGGTCACCGCGCCGAACGTTTCGCCAACGACGATCACGTCGCCCGGCTTCACCGATCGATCCATCAGCAGGATCAGGCCGGCGATGAGATTGCCGAACGTCTTTTGCAGCCCGAACCCCACCGCGATTCCGACCGCGCCCGAAAAGACCGTCAGCGCGGTGAGGTCGATGCCTAGGACGTCGACCCCCAGCAGCACGGCGACGACGATAACCAGGATGCTCGCCAATTTCTGCACCAGCGCGCGCTGCGAGATGTCCAGCGCCTTCATCCGACTGATCGAGTGGAGCGTGATGCGGTTGGTGAGCCGCGCCGCCACATAGAGCACCGCCACCACGACGATGAAATTGGCGACGCCGAGCACCGTGATGCGGTGCGTGCCGACATCGAGGCCGACGCCCCTCATGCCCGTGAGCAGCGGTTGCATCCCGCCCAGCGTGCCGGCCGTCGTGCCGACGAACGCCAGCATGGCGATCACGCACGCGATGCCGCTGCCCACCCCCATCGCCCTGGCGATCCGCTGAACGATGACCGCGACCGCGCCGCCGAGCGCGATAGCGACGATCAGCGATCCCAGCGGGCTGAACCGGGCGGCGTTCCCCGCGACCAGCAACAGCAGCGCGACGAGGCCGTAGTTGGTGATGGTGTCGGCGAGATGGTCGCCAAACTGATCGACGCGACCCATCCAGTGCCGGACGATCCGTGCAATGCGCGGGCCCAGTCGCTTCCCCAGGAACCAGCCGATCGCATAGGCGCCGATCACCACGACGAGTGCCAGCACGATCGAGCTGAAATCGGGTGACCGCGGCACCGGAAGGCCCCAGTCCTGCAACAACTGCTGCCAGTTCATCGGCCTGTCTCCCCGTCGTGACGCGCCTCATGCCGTACCCTCGCGGTGGATGTCCGCCGCCGGGCGATCATGCCACCGATCGGCAGCACGCTGGTAGCGGCAAGCGTCGGGAGAAGGAAAGCCCGGGACGTGGTCGATGGGCGACGATCAGGCGACGATTAAGCGTGATGGACCCAAGCGAACGAGTTAGCGGGTTTGGTCGCCTGCGAGCGGCGGCTGATCTGGCCCCGGTGATGCCGGGAGCATTACGCGGGCAGGGATGATGACGGACGTGGTCTTGCGGTTTTTTTCGCTTTTGTGCTTCGTCTTCATTGCGGGCTGCGGCAGTCGGCCGATCCGTGATCCGTTGTCGATCCGTTCGCCCAATGGCCGGGTGACGGTTGTCGCAGGGCTGCTGCCCGGCGGTCAGCTGGCGGTGCGGGTGCGCCATGAAGGCTCCGACGTGATCGCGCCGTCGCCAGTCGGCCTGCGGCTGGCCGACGATCCGCTCGGACCAGTGCGGATCGTGACGACGCGCGTCGAGGCTCCCGCCGTCGCGCCGGATCGACGGACACCGCGCTATGGCGGATTGGCGGTGCACGTTCGCGAGCGCGGCGGCGCCCGAAGATCCTTTGACCTGCGGCTGCGCGCCTATGACGGCGGCGCAGCCTTCCGGCTCGTCCTGCCGCGCCGGCCGGGCGCTTCCTATCGCATCGCGGCGGAAACCACCGAGCTGCGCTTCCCGCGTGATTATGACTGCCTGGCGGTGGCGCACAGCGAGTACCTCAACAGTCATGAGGGCGACTATGCGCCCGTGCGCGCCAGTGCTCTACGCGCCGGCGCGCTGTACGACCTGCCGCTCAGCTGCCGCACGGGCCGGAGCGGCGAGGCGATCGCGCTGGCCGAGAGCGACGTGGAGCATTATCCCGGCGCCTATTTGGTAAAGGCCGGGTCGCTAGGCGCCGCCATCCGGCTGACGCCGCTGCCGGCCAACGATGCGTTGGCGGCGGTCATCGACGGCCCGGTCGTCACGCCCTGGCGCGTCGTGATGATCGCGAACCGGCCCGAGCAGCTGATCGCGAACACGCTGGTCGACGATCTCGCCACCCCGTCGCGGATCGGCGACGCACGCTGGGTCCGGCCGGGCAAGGCGGCCTGGGGCTGGTGGGCGGGGCTGAAGGCGTCCGGCGTGCCCGATGCGGGCTACAACAACGCGACGTACCGCGCCTATGTCGATTTTGCTGGCCGGTTCGGGTTGCTGTATTTCGTCATCGACTGGGGCTGGGCGGCACGGCCGGACGGCGACAAGCACCTGGCGGACATCACCCAATTTCGCTCCGGCGTCGATATCCCGGCGCTCGCCCGCTATGCGGCGCAACGGCACGTTCGCCTGTGGCTATGGACCAACTGGGACGCGCTCGGCCGGCGAATGGACGAGGTGTTCGCGCTCTACGAGCGGTGGGGCATCGCCGGCGTCAAGGTGGACTACGTCTATCGGCAGGACCAGATTGCGATCGGCTATTACCACCGGCTGCTGGCGACGGCAGCGCGGCATCATTTGATGGTAAATATTCACGGCGCGCCGGTGCCGCGCGGACTGGAGCGAACCTACCCCAACTTCATTACCGAGGAAGGCGTAATGGGCGCCGAATACAACAAGTGGAGCCGCAAGGTGACCGCCGGGTACAACGTCCGATCGGCCTACAGCCGCGCCGTCATCGGCCCAATGGACTATACGCCGGGCGGCTTCCGCAACGTCGCGCCGGGCGCGTTCGTCGCCCGCCATGCCTTGCCCGAGGTCATGACCACGCGCGCGCAGCAGCTGGCGATGTTCGTCGTCTATCCAAGCCCGCTCCAGTCGCTGTGCGATTCGCCCGGCGCGTATCTCAACGCCGCCGGGCGGCCTATGAAGGGTGCCGCGTTCCTGCGCATCGTTCCCGCCACTTGGGACGAGACGCGCGGGATCGCGGGCGACTGGGGCCGGTGGATCGCCGTCGCCCGGCGAAGCGGGGGGCGCTGGTTCGTCGGCGTGATGGGGGACGAGGCACCGCGCACCGTCGCCCTGCCGCTCGGCTTTCTGGGGAATGGCCGCTGGCGTGTGCGGGCGCTAGTCGACGGATCGCAGCCGACCGATGTCGCCGGGCATAAGGGCGTCGTCGACGGCGGCGGCACCCTGTGGGTGCCACTCGCCGCGCGTGGTGGTGCGGTTCTGGTGCTTGATCGCGCGCACTGATCCGGGTTGGTATAGCAGGCCCGCTTGCTTAAGAAGAACGGGCGCCGCCCGGACCGTTCCGCACCGGATCCTCTGAGTGACGGATTTCGGGAGAACCGCGCGGATGAACGACCACCCCGTTTCCGGCACGCTGCGTAGCGATGGCGCGTTCGTGGCAGCGTGGCGGCAAGCGTTCGTGTCGGGCGTCGACCACGATAGCGTGATCGCGCGCGTCAACGCTGAAAGTGGCTGGAGCGGGCGCTACCTGTTTATGATCGCGATGTCGGCCGGCATCGCCGTGCTTGGCCTGCTGTTGTCGTCGCCGGCGGTGGTGATCGGCGCGATGCTGATCTCGCCGCTGATGAGCCCGATACTAGGGCTGGGCTTCGGATTGACGCTGTTCGATTTCGTGGAGGTTCGCCGGGCGGGGGCGGCGCTGCTCGGCGGGGCGGTACTGGGCGTCGCATTTGCCGCGCTGATCGTGCTGGTCTCCCCGCTCAAGGAGCCGACGGCGGAGATCCTGGCACGCACGCGGCCGAACCTGTTCGATCTGCTGGTCGCGCTGTTTGCGGCGCTGGCGGGCAGCTTCGCCATCATCCGCGGGCGCGGCGAGACGATCACCGGCGTGGCGATCGCGACCGCGCTAATGCCGCCGCTGGCGACCGTCGGGTATGGCCTGGCGACCTGGAACATGCCAGTGCTGGGCGGCGCGCTGGCGTTGTTCGTCACCAACTTCGTGACGATCGCGCTGTCAGCGACGGTGATGGCGCGGCTCTATGGCTTCGGCCACACGCTGTCCCCGCGGCAGAGCTGGGCGCAGGTGATGGTATTAGTGACGGTGTTCGTCGCGATGGCGATCCCGCTTGGCTATGCGCTGGCGCGGATCGGGCGCGAGGCGGTGACGGTGACGCAGGTCCGCGCGCTGCTCGGCGACCGTTTCGGCGCGCAGTCGCGGGTGACGCAACTCGATGTCGATTTCGCGGCCCGGCCGATCGCGGTGCGGGCGGTGGTGATCGCCCCGCGCGACCGGTCGGTGCCCACACCGAAGGTGCGCGACGAACTGGCGACGGCCCTCGGCGAACCGGTGACGCTCCAACTCGATCAAGTGCTGCTCCAGCCCGGCAGCAGCGCGCTGGACGCCCAGCTCGTTGAACTCGCGCAGGCCAAGGCAGCCGAGGCGAGCGCCGGCCGCGAGACCGAGATCGCGCATCTCGTCGCGCTGGTCGCGGGCGTCGCGGACGATCAGGTGACGATCGACCGAGGTCACCAGCGTGCACAGGTTACCGCGCATCCGCTGCCGGGTGCGAGCGTCGTCAGCTATCGGGCGCTGGAGGCGCGCGTCCGGGCGGTGGAGGACGGATGGGACATCACTGTCGTACCGCCGCTCCAACCGCTGCCCGAGATCACGTTTGCCGACGAGATCGATGCGCTCGACGATGCGGGACGGCAGTCGGTAGAGACGTCGGCCTGGGCGGCGCACCGGTGGAACGTGAGGGCGCTGGGCGTCCCCGGAATGTCGGCCGGGGCGACGCCTGCCCGGCCGGGCCTCGCCGAGCGACGCGCGCTGGCCATCGCCGCGGTTCTGAACCGGAACGGCATCCGGGCGCAGCCGCAGCCCGCGGCCGGCCAGCATTTTCGTCTGGCGCTCGTCGATGATCAGGCAGGAGATCAGTAGATGCTCATTATCGTCGTCGCCGTGCTGGTGTCCGTCGTCATGACGGCGTTCCTGAGCTTCGCGCGCTTCACGCACCGGGACGCCTGGCGCGCGACGGTGACGCCGCTCGCCTCGATCATTGGCAGCGGGTTCCTGATCGCGGGGCCATTGCTGGCGAAGGATTTTGGCGGCGCGGCGATCGGCGCGATGGCCGTGCTGCTGCTGCTCGCCTATGCCGTCGGCGCGGTGGTGCGGTTCAATATCGTCCATGTTGAGGATTTTGTCGCCAGCGCGCGCCTGCACGATCCGGTGCAATGGCTCGGCCGGGTCACGCAGGTGGTGCTGTCGGTGGCCTATGCGATCTCCGTCGCCTATTATCTGAAGCTGCTGGCCGAGTTCGCGCTGAAGCCGCTCGCGATCGACGGGGCGTGGCACGTCGTGATCGCCAACGGGATGGTCACCGCGATCCTGCTGCTGCTCACCGGCCTGGCGTTCGGCGGCGATCTGCGGCGGGTGGAGCATGTCGCGCACGGCACCGTGTCGCTCAAGATCGGCATCATCGCCGGGCTACTCGTCGCGCTCGCATTGTGGTGGGCAATATACGCCGGCGCTACCGCCCCGCTACCGCCGGTGCGCGTGTCGCTCGGCAGCGTGCCGATGCTGCTCGGCCTGCTCATCACCGTGCAGGGGTTCGAGACGTCGCGCTATCTCGGCCACGCCTATCCACAGGACATGCGGATCGCCACGATGCGGCGGGCGCAAATCATCGCGTCGATCATCTATCTCGCCTTTCTGGGCCTGCTGACTCCGCTGCTCGGCCGCGCGGCGCACACGCAGGGCGTGGCGGGCATCCTCGATGTGATGGCGCTTGTCGCGCCGGGCCTGTCGGTGCTGGTGCTTGTCGCGGCGCTGGCTAGCCAGCTCAGCGCGGCCGTTGCGGACTCGATCGGTTCGGGTGGGCTGATGAGCGAGGTGACGCGGCGCACGCTGAGCGTGCCGGCCGCGTTTGCGCTCGCCAACGCGCTGTCGGTGGCGGTCGTGTGGCTGACCGATCCGCTGCAGGTCGTGGCGATCTCCTCGCGAGCCTTTGCCATCTATTATGCGCTCCAGTGCGCACTGGCGGTCGCGGTCTCGCGGCGGTCGGGGGCGGCATCAATGGCGCGACAGGCGGGCTTCGTCGCCATCGGAATCGTCTGTGTCGTCGCTGCGCTTGTCGGCGCGCCGGCGGAATAGAGCCAGCGCGCGCCACCCGCTTCACCGCACCAGCACGACGACCGCCATCGCGACCATCATGAGGTTCTCCGTCATCGACACGAAACCCAGCGGCACCTTGCCCGATCCTCCGACGCAGGCGCATTTAATCTCGCGCTTGTCGACATACACCGCCTTGAACACGGAGACCGCGCCGATCCCGCCGATGACCAGCGCCACTGGCACCGACAGCCAGGTGAGGACGCCGGCCGCCATCAACACCCCCGCCAGTGCTTCCGCGAACGGATAGATGTAGGCATAAGGGCACTCACCGCCTCGCCAGCATGTCGTACCCCACGAACATGCTCGAGAAGGTCTCGATATCCTGCAACTTCAGGATCGCCAGCACGCACATGCTGAACGAGACGAGCCACAGCGCGGCGAGCACCGTGAACGGGCTACGCAGCATCGCCGTACTCGTAGCCAGCGCCATCAGTGCAGTCATCGCGAACACCGCGATCACCGGGCGATAGCTGTCGCGCCGGGATCGCGCACCGGTTTGCCGAAGAAGCGTCGTACGTCGTCATATCCGCCGATCCGCTCGCCACCCACGAAGGTCTGCGGCGTCGTCTTCACATCGTGCGCGGCCTTGAAGGCGTCAGTCTGCTCGCGCGTCTCCAGCCAGCGATCGTCGACTTGGTAGCCTTGGCTGTGCAGCAGGTGCAGCGCCTTCAGCCCAAATGGGCAGACATGCTCAGGCATAATCATCCGATAAGAATGGCGCACTTCACATGACGTTCGCTTGAGGCGAGCTTTTCGTTTGTTGTCTGGATCATACTGCCCAAATGGGGTCTGTACCATAGTACGGAGTCAAGGCGTGGCGACGATGACGATTGCGGGGCTCGCGCGCGAGGGCGGTGTGGGCGTCGAGACTATCCGCTACTACCAGCGTCGCGGCTTGCTGGCGCAACCGCCGCGGACGGCTGGATCGGGCGTGGCTGGCGGGATCCGCCGCTATGACGCCGAGGCGGTTCGGCAGCTTAAGTTCGTCCGCTCGGCGCAAGCTGCCGGGTTCACGCTTGAGGAGGTTAGCGAACTCCTGAAGCTCGACGCCACAGACAACCGTAGCAAAGCGCGCGCGATGGCTAGGTCCCGGATAGCTGCGCTCGATCGGAAAATACACGAACTCGAGACCGCGAAGGTTTGGCTTACCCGACTTGCCGACGAATGCGGCGCGTCCGACGTCGGTCGCTGCCCAATATTGCGGGCTTTCGAAGCAAGCTAAGCGATGGTCATTGCGCGAAATTCTTGCGAGGCTGATATGAACGATAGTCCGCTTTCGGCGCGCGCGAGCTTGGCCCTTAATGACGGCATCTGGGTCATCCAGGTCGTGATGAAGCAAAACCGAGCCATCGGCGCGCGCCAGGCAGGGCTCGCAAGGCAGTCGCATCGACAAGCAGGACAAGAAGCAGCGTTAGCCCGAACAACGGCATATATAGCGCTAGCGTGCAGATCGTCACGACAAGTCCCGCACCGAACCGTGGCCGGGACAGCGGCAACGGTGCGCCAAGCAAGCCCTGAGGGCGCCTTCGCCACCACAGCACCGTTCCTGAAACAGCGAGGACAAAAAGCAGCAGTGCGGTCGCTGTCCCGATCAGCTGATTGGCGATCCCGAACAAGGCGCCCTCGTGCACCGCGATGCCGTAACCGACGATCCGATCGATCCAGTGACGCTGCGCGAAGTCGGTCCGGCCAATCAACTGTCCCGTGGCACCGTCGATTTGCAGGTCTGACCGAAGCGGTCGATCGGCGGCATCCGACGCGATCGACCACGGTGCGCCGCGCGTCTTCGGTGGTGAAATGAGCACCGGCGGCGCGACCCGAAGCGGTCGGACGGCTGCAACCACCCGATTCAGCTCGCCAGGAACGACGGCGGGGGCCGGCATCATCATGCCCTCATGCCCGGCGTGGACGCCCAGCATCGCGTCGGCCTTGGGTGCCGGTGCCTTGCCACCAATCGTCCAGTCAACCGGACCCTGTTCGGCGCTCGTGAGGTGGCGCACCTGTGCGAGATAGCCGCCCCATCCCGAGGCCCAGGGCAGCCCGGTAAGGATCAGCCCGAGCGCGAAGACGGACACCCAGATGCCCGCGACCGCGTGGATGTCGCGCCAGAAGAGGCGGCGCCCGCCACGCAACCGAGGATAGAGGATACCGGCAAGCCCACGCCCCCCCCGGGGCAACCAGAGGTACAGTCCGGTCAGCAGCATCACAACCGCCCAGCACGCCGCAATCTCGACCACATAGCTGCCGATGTCGCCCAAGAGCAGCTGGCCGTGGAGGCGGGACACTACCGGTTCGAATCGCTGATCTTCGAGGGCAACATGCAACACCGCCAGCGAATGGGGATCGACATAGACACGTCGGTCGACGCCGTCCGCCATCACCAGCACGCGGGTCGCTTGGTTGGCGCTTTGGGACACGATGTAGCGGTCGAGGTGCGACCCCGGCACGGCGCGCAGCGACGCCGCGACCTGTGCCTCCGGCGAGGTGACGGGACCCGCGGTCACGAGACGGTCGTAGGGCCGATCGAGCCAAGCCTCGACCTGTGGGCGCCAGAGATAGATTGTGCCGGTAATCGCGAGCCAGACGACGAACGGCACGCAGATCAGGCCAGCATAGAAGTGCCAGCGCCAGACGGCGTTGTACCAGCGGGTGCCCGGCGCTTGGACGCTCATCGCCGGTTCTCCACGGGGGCAGGATGCGACTGCGGCATCAGTCGACCCTCACCCTGATGCCGCCGGTCGCGGTGAAAGGCTTGCCATACAGCGGCGCGGTGAAGCCGTCGTTGGTGCCGATATAGCGTCGGTCGAACAGATTCTCGATCTGCACGAACGCTTCAATGCCCTTTCGCAGCGGGGCGCTGGCGGCGAGGTCGGCGATGAAGTGCGCGTCAGTGCGATAGATCGAATCCGGGTCGCCGTTGGTTGCCGAGACGTAGCGGATACGAGGGCTGAACTTCAGCCGGAGCGGACCCGTCCAGTCCAGCCCGGCACTGACCCGGTGCCGCGGGATGCCGGCCTGTTGGACGCCGATGCTGGCGGGGTCCTCGGGGTTCTGCGTCACGATCGAATCAGCGAAGGTGTAGGCGAGCGTGCCGTTGAGCCGCGGGGTTGCCCGCCACGTCAGCTCTGCCTCGACGCCGCGGCTGCGCGCGGTGCCGGCGTTGATGAGCCGGGCGCCGATGTCGAACCCGGCCGGCAGCGTCGCCGGGTCCAGATAGCGATAGGTCAGGAAATCGCGGATCGTGCTGCTGTAGGCGGTGGCCTGCACGCGGACGCCGCCGCGAACATAGTCGAACCCGACTTCGCCGCCCTCGAGCGTCTCGGGCTTGAGCGCAGCGTTGGCGTAGAGGATGTAGCCCGGCACCGACGCCGGGCGGTAGAGGTTGTCGAGCGTCGGCGCGCGGAACGCGCGATAATAGGCGCCGCGCAACGCGAAACCTGCGGGAAGCTGGTAGCGGATCGACAGGCGCGGATCGATATCGCTGTCGTGGCGGCTTGCGACCCGGCCGAGGCCACCGGGTGAAGCATCCAGCCCGTTGAAGTTCAGGAAGTCCTGGTAGCGCAGGCTCGCGAGCACCTGAAACTGCTCGACCGGACGCAGATCGGCCTGTGCGAAACCGCCCAGGAAGCGTTGGTCGCCTGAACCGATGTCCGTCCGGATGTAGGCGCCGGTCTGAGCGAAGATCGAGGCGCGATCGCTGCCGCCGACGCCATGATAGTCCGCCCCTGCGGATAACGAGCGAAGCAACCCGTCGAAGCGCTGCGTCCAGACCAGCGACGCCCCCCAGTCGTTGGCGCGGGTGAGGTGCCGGTTCTGGACGAACTCGGCCTCGTTGGGGTCGGCGCCGTCGGGTGCGCCGGTGTTGTTGGTGACGAAACGCTCGTCGACGTGGAAGCCGGTCAGGTCGACGCTGCTCCGCTCGGTTGGCGTCCAGCTGAGCGTGCCGGTGTAGCGCCAGTTGCGCTGGGTGTTGGTCTGAAGCCGCGTCAGGAAGTTCTGGTCGTTGTCGTAATAGCTCACCCGTGCGCGAGCGGTCAGATCGGGCGCGATGTCGGCGTTGCCCGACACCGCTGCCGTTCGCGCGGTGAACGAGGTGGGCACATCGATCGAGCCGCGATAGCCCAGAGCCTGCTCGAGATAGCCGTCGCTGTGGCTGATCCCGCCATCGACGCCGATACCGTAGCCGCTGCCCGCCAGTGCTGCCGTGCCGTCCACTCGGTAACTGCCGCGGCTGCCGCCCGCCGCCTCCGCATCGAGCTCGGTCTTGGCAATGGGTCTGGTCAGGACGTTTATGACGCCGCCCATCGCGTAATTGCCCCATA
This sequence comes from Sphingomonas sp. CROZ-RG-20F-R02-07, assembly GCF_022662335.1. Lineage (GTDB taxonomy): Bacteria > Pseudomonadota > Alphaproteobacteria > Sphingomonadales > Sphingomonadaceae > Sphingomonas. The sequence continues at coordinate 28,117 of NZ_JAKNQJ010000016.1, forward strand.
GCGTCGCGCCACCGCCGCGCACCACCTCGACGCGGTCGATGGTGGCGACCGGCACCTCGCTCCACTGCACATAGCCGAAGAAGCTGTCGTTGAGCGGCACGCCGTCGAGCAGCACCAGCGAGCGGATACCCGATAGGCCGCGCATCGACACGATGGTGTCGGTGGGATGCTGCTCGTTGGTGCTGGCGATCGGCAGGTCCACGGAGGGCACCCGCCGCAACACGTCGTCGATCGAGCGTGCGGGGATATCGGCGATCTGATCGGCGGTGACGACGCTGACGCTGGCCGGCACGTCGGCAAGAGGCAGGGCGGAGCGTGTGGCGGTGACAACGATGTCGCCGCCCGGAGCGGCGGTCTGGGCGACGGCGGGAAACGCCCATAGGAGGCCGGGCGCGACAGCACCCGCCAGCAAGAAAGATCGGAACATGATGATACCTTCGATCGGCCCGGCATCCACGATGCGGGCCACAATTCACGGGGGCGGCGACGAAGCCAGCGCGCGATCTCGGATCAAAGGAAAGCTGGAGGTCCCCTCAGCGGCGGCCGAAAGCGGCGGCAGCGAAGAGGGTCGGGCAGCAGAAAGCCGACGAACCCCAGCGCCATGACGAAGGCAATCAGGGCGTCGAGTTGGATCGGATCAATCGCACTCAGCGCAGCGGCTGACAGACTGGAGAAGGCGCAGGGCATCTCGGCCTTGCCATGGTCCTTCGATTTGCGGGGATCCGACCCGTCGCCGTGCATGGCCGGCATGTCCCTCATCGGGCCGGTGCCCGAGCACATGATGATGCCCATGCGGCCACCATCGCTATCGATCATGTAGCCGGTCGGAACGAGCAGCTTCAGGAGCAATGCCGCCGCGCAGATAACCAAGGCGATATGGCGTTGCGCAATGAGGTGCCGGACGGAATGCACGGCTCGCCAGATAGCCGCTGTAGCTGGAAATGTCACCCAGGCATGCCGGTCAGAGAGTGTTCAGTCGACCTGAACGAATGGCGAGAAATGGAAAGCAATTAGAAGGCCGTAAACGGCCGGAACTGGGTCGTCGCCGACGTGAACAGAAGGGCAGCTGAGCCATCAGGCTACCGTTAGGCATGCGTTCAGCGCTGGCCTGTAAGTCGTTGGAGCGAATTTGGGGATACCGCGCCCCCGCGGTCAATGCTGGAGGTGAGCTATGTTTCCGGTTTAAGGTTGCGCCGGAGAGGTCTGGCTTGGGGCCCCGCCGCTCAAATTCAATCCAGCTCGTTTACTTCGGATTGAAATATCGACGCCTACCACAGGGCTAGACCTGCGCCTGCAGGGTTCGGTCGGTACCGGCAGGGGGTAAACGGGATGGCAGCTTATCACGGGTCGCCAGCTCCAACCGTGCTGGAACAACAGGGTAGACTAGTTCGACGTTTTGGGAGGCATGGCTTGGCGCAAGCGAAAGGCTCGTCTTTTTATGGCGGGCTCGCGTGGTTCATCATCAGCATCGTGACGTTGAGCTATCTTGCCAGCCTGAGCGATCAGTGGCTGGAACTGGCGCAGACGAGATCAGGTTCTTCTGCGCTTTATTTTCGACCGGGCAGTCCTGATACGATCACGTTCTGGATACCAACGATCTTGGCTATGATCGTGCTCAACCTCAGAATGGAAGCGGTCACTAAGCTGGCGGTACTGATCCTGCTGTTCGCCGCAATGATTGGCTCATCAGCGATGGCGATGACCGGCTACGACGTGGTGACGGGTGATCGCGTGCTAATCCACTCACCGGTGCCTTGGCATCGCGATGTTCGTTTCTTCCTTGCTGATGCGCGGGTGACGGCAAAGGGATGTCACTACTGGCATACTAGAAGCGGCACGCACCGTCGCATTATCTTCCAGGTACAAGGTGGTCCGGGCGGTGAGCAGACGGTAGATTTGGGCGATGCCGTCGAGGGCAACCTCGGTAATTGGCTAGCTGTGATGCGAGGCTACGATGATGGATCACTGCCACTGGCAGCGGCGGCGGGCACCAACACGCCCCACGATCCTGACTGCTTGCGATTCTGGTCCACCGACCTTGATCAACAGCAGCAAGCGGAACTGTCCCGCCTGTTGAGCTAGGTGGCATGCCGTTGGCGGGTAGCGATGGGACTCTCGCATGCCGCGATAACGCGCGGGCAGTCAAAGGGAAGTTCGCTTCGTCATCCGCTATGAAACTCCAGGTGTTCAATCGGCAGTTCCGTCCCCTGTGATCGGCTTCAAGCCGATCCTGAACAAACGGCAGATGTTGGGGGTTCGGCAAGATAGTCTGAGTGGCTGAATCTGGGTCGACGCGGCGGTGAGCAGCGTCGGCAGATTTCGACGCGAGCGGGACGTTGGCATTCAGCGGGCAAAGGTAAGTATCGTTGGCTTGAACCCGCCTCAGGGTTGGGACACGATAGTCCATCGGGCAAGATCCGAGAGCGTTCTCGTGGAGCGTGGCATGGAAGAGCTTAACCAGGTGGCGGGCGAAGGCTTGTGTCGGGAGTCTAGTCTCTATCCCGCCGTGTTCGGGTCAATGCTCGCCGCAACGATCGCGCTCGTGCTCGCGCTCTGCCTGGGCTATCTCTGAGCGGCGACTGTAGAGGTTACGGCGCTGTCCGCGTTGCCGGTCCAGCCCCCCGCGGTCGCGACATACAGACGCGCGACGTTTAGGAACTGACGCGCACGCGACTCGACCAGGTTCGAGGTGGCCCGCTGGTAGAGCCGTTCCGAGTCGAGCGTCTGCAGGATGCCGGTGTTGCCGACTTGGAAACTCCGCCGCGACAGACCGAGCGAGCGGCTCGCGACGTGGACGGCCTCGCGCTGGTTGGCGACCGAACGCGCATCGCTGTCGAGCGACTGCAACAGGTCGGCGACCTGGCGGAAGGCATCGAGCACGGTCTGGCGGTATGTCGCGTCCGCTGCCCGCGCACGCTCGACGGCGGCTTGCTTCTCGGCCTTCAGCGTCCCGCCGTGGAAAATCGGCGCGGCCAGCCCGGCGAACAGATCGAAGCCGCGCGTCGCGCCCGAGAAGAGGTCGCCGATCCTCGGTGTGCCCTGCGTAATCGTCGCGCCGAGCGTGATGTCGGGATACAGGTTCGCGCTGGCGACACCGACCGCGGCGGTCGACGCATGGAGGTTCGCCTCCGCCTGCAGGATATCGGGCCGCTGATGGACCAGCGCGGACGGCAGCGTGACCGGGACGGAGCGCGGTAGCGTGAAGCCGTTCAGGTCGAACTCGGTCGCGCCGAGATCCGCCGGTGGGGTGCCGGTAAGCGTCGCGAGCAGGTGGCGCGCCTCGGCAAGCTGTTGCCCGAGCTGCGGAATGTCCGATCGATCGGCTTCGTACTGCGCCTGCGCGTTGAGCACCTCGACCAGCGTTCCTTCGCCCGCATCCTTGCGCTTCTGCGTCAGGTCGACGTTGCGGCGATCCTCGGCCAGCAGCTGGTTTGCGGTCTCGATACGCGTACGGATCGCGGCGATAAGGAGGACCTGATTGACCACCTGGCCCGCGATCGAGAGATGTGCGGCCTGCGTCTGGCGGAGTTGCGCGTCCGCTTCGGCACCGACCTGCTCGGTCTCGCGGCGGCGCCGGCCGAACAGGTCGAGCGGATACGAGATGCCGCCGCCAACCGAATAGAGATCAAATTCCGGATTGTTCCCGGGGAAGCCGAACGCCTGGAGATTGACCTGCTCGTGCTCGACGCGGGCGTTGGCATCGACCTGAGGCAGTTGTCGTCCGCGCGCGGCCGTCAATTCCTGCCGCGCCGCCGCTAGCGTCGCGTTGCTGGCTTCCAGCGAGGCGTTGTGTGCGATCGCCCGATCGACGAACGCATCGAGCTGGGACGATCCGAACGCGCGCCACCAGGCGAGTTGCGGTCCCTGTCCGGGCATAGCGGACGGGCCCTCGGTATCGCGCGGTGCAGGATCCGCGGGCGATACATAGCCGGTCTGGCCAGGGGCGGCGGGGCGCGTGAAATGCGGGCCGACGGTGCAGCCGGCAAGTGCGAGTGCGGCGCTCGCCACAAGGAATGGAGTGCGACACGTCATTGGCTCAGTCCATGTGCATGGTCGGCGCCGCAGCCCCTTTTCGAGGCGGGCGCATGAGGAAGATCAGCGGGGCGGTGATCAGCGTCACCACGAACAGCGCGTAGAAGGCATCGATATAGGACACCATGCTGGCCTGGCGGGTGATCTCGCCGTTGAGCCGGGCGAGGTCCGACAGCGAAGTGAAGTCGAAATCGGGCATGGCGGCGGTCATCGCCGGGTTGTCGGGTCGCACACCCTCGACGAGCCGTGCGTGCACCGTGTCGGTGTTGCGGATCGTCATGAACTGCAGCACCGAGATGCCGATCGCCGAGCCGATGTTGCGGATCAGCGTGAACATCGCCGCGCCTTCGTTGCGCAGACGGCTGTCGAGCGTGGCGAACGCGACCGTCGACAGCGGCACGAACACGAGGCCCGTGCCCAGCCCCTGGATGAACCCGGTACTGACGATCAGGCGCTCGTCCATGCCCAGCGAGAAGCCGCTCATCCGCCACGTCGAATAGGCGGCGATCATCAGCCCGGTGCCGATCAGCAGGCGCGGATCGACCCGCTTGATGAGTTGCCCGACGGTGATCATCGAGATCATCGTCCCGAGGCCGCGCGGCGCGGTGACGAGCCCGGTCAGGACGACGGGATACCCCATCAGCCCCTCCAGCATCGGCGGGAGCAGCGCGAGTACCGAAAAGATCAGCACGCCGAGAAAGAAGCCGAGGACCGAACTGGCGACGAAATTGCGGTCCGCAAACAGCGCGATGTCGATGAACGGCTTTTTCGCGGTGAGCGTCTGGACGATGAAAAGATAGAAGAAGAAGACCGCCAGGGCCGCCTCGATGATGATCTCGCGGCTGGAGAACCAGTCGAGCTGTTGCCCGCGATCGAGCATCACCTGGAACGAGGCGATCGCCAACGCCAGCATCGCAAAACCGAACAGGTCGAGCTTGATCTTCTCGATCGACTTTGTCTCGGACAAGAAGAAATACAGCCCTGCAAAGGCGAGCACGCCGATCGGCAGGTTGATGAAGAACACCCAGCGCCAGTCGTAATTGTCGGTCAGCCAGCCGCCGAGCGCAGGGCCGACGATCGGCCCGAGGATCGCGCCCATCCCCCAGATCGACATTGCCGAACCGTGATCCTCGGGCTTGTTGATGTCGAGCAGGATCGCCTGGCTCATCGGTACCAGCGCCGCGCCGAATACGCCCTGGAGCAGGCGGAAGCCGACCAGTTCGCCGAGGCTGGTGGCCACGCCGCACAGCCCGCTGGCGATCGTGAAACCGATGATCGAATAGAGCATCAACCGCTTGCGCCCGAACCGCCCCGCCATCCAGCCGGTCAGCGGCGTCACGATCGCGGCGGCGACGATATAGCTCGTCAGTACCCAGGTGATCTGGTCGGCGGAGGCCGAGACGCTGCCCTGCATGTGCGGGAGCGCGACGTTGGCGATTGTCGAATCGAGCGAGTTCATGACCGTAGCCGCCATCACCGACGCGGTGATGAACTTGCGCGTCGTCGGGTCGGGAAGGCCCGTATCGGCTACGGTGTTTGCCACGACATTCGTCACCGGACAGCGTTGCCCGGCGGGGCGGAGGGCTGTGCGGGGGGCGGTGCCGAGGGCGGCGTATCGGCGCCGAACAGGTGACGGACATGCCCGGTATCGACATCGACCTCGACGCTGAGCCCGGCATGGAGCGGCACGTCGGTCGGAATGCGGTCCAATGTCAGCTCGACCGGCAGCCGCTGGACGACCTTCACCCAGTTACCCGTCGCATTCTCCGCGGGCAGCACCGAAAAACTGTTGCCCGTACCGGGGCTGAAGCTCGTCACGCGCGCGGTCAGATGCTGGTCTGGAAACGCGTCGATCTTCACGGTCGCCGGCTGGCCGAGCCGCATGTACCGCAGCTGATCCTCCTTGAAGTTCGCCTCGACCCAGATGCGCGTGCCGGCCAGGCTGAATACGGGGCGGGCGACAGTGACGTAGTCGCCGACCTGAAGCTGATCCACCTTGGCGACGATCCCGTCCTGTGCGGCACGGATGACCGTGTAGCCCAGGTTGAGCCGTGCGCGGTCGAGCGCCGCCTGCGCACGCTGCACGCCAGGCTGTCGGCCGAGCGGCGCATTGACGTCGCCGGACAGCTGCGCCTGCACGCTCGCATTCTGTTGCTGCGTCGTCTGGATCGCCTGGCGCGCGGTCTGCGCGGCGAGCTGTGCCTGGTCATATTGCGCCTGACTGGAGATGCCCTCGCCGACGAGCTGCTTCTGTCGCGCCGCCTCGCGTTCGGCAAAGAGGACGCGAGTACGCGCCGTCGCCAGCTCGGAGGCGCCTTGCGCATAATTGGCACGCAGCGATCCCACTGCGGTGACCGCCGCCGCCAGCTGCGCCTGCGCCTCGGCGACCTCCGCCTTGAACGGGGCGGGATCGAGTTGGAACAGCAGGTCACCTTTGCGCACATGCTGGTTGTTGCGCACCGCGACCGCGACCACGCGGCCCGGCACGTTGGGGCTAACCGACACCAGCCCCGACTGGAGATAGGCGTTGTCCGTCGTTTCGTAGCGACCCCCGTGCAGGTAAAATGCAAGCGCGCCGACGATCAGGATGATCGGCGCGATCAACAGCAGCGGCTTGCGCCACCGCCGCCGCGCAGGTTCGGTGGAAACCGCGGGCCCCGTCTCGGGCGCGGTATCCTCCGATACGGTCTCGCCCGGAACGAACTCGTCGCCCATGAGGCCGTGGCCCTCGGCATTACGGTCAATCTCAATGCGGGAAGCGTCGTCCGCCATCGGCTGCCTCGTCTCAAAGCACCGTATCGACAGCTACCTGGTTCATCGGCACGGCATACATATTACGTATGGTAGCCTGACCTAATTAATGCTGATGGGCGTAATGTAAATGAGAGGTGGCTCGGGAAAACTGAACAGCGTGGATAAGTGGATTGTCGATCTGACAGCGGCCATGCTGGCCGCGAGCAGGAGGCAAGATGAGCAAGCGACCCCGCCGGAACCACAGCCCGGCGTTCAAGGCGAAGGTGGCCCTGGCCGCCGTGAAGGGCGAGAAGACGCTGGCCGAGCTGGCGCAGCAGTATGACGTGCATCCGAACCTCATCAACCAGTGGCGGGCGCGGCTGCTGGAGGGCGCCGCGGACGTGTTCGGCGCGGAACCCGCCCCGGCCGAGCCGGCGATCGACGTAACGGTGCTGCACGCCAAGATCGGCGAGCTGACGCTGGCGAACGATTTTTTGGCTGGTGCGCTCGGGAAGGCCGGTCTGTTGCCGAGCGCAAAGCGATGATCGACCGTGACCATGCGATGCTGCTGGCCCGTCAGGCGCAGCAGCTCGGGATCAGCCGCGGCAGCATCTACTACCTACCTCGGCCCGTGGCGGACGCCGACCTGGCGATCATGCGGCGGATCGACGAGCTGCACCTGCTGTACCCGTTCGCCGGCAGCCGGATGCTGCGCGATCTGCTCCGGCAGGAGGGCGTGAGCGTCGGCCGGCTGCATGTCGCGATGCTGATGAAGCGGATGCGGATCAAGGCGATCTATCGCCGGCCGAACACGTCGAAGCCGGCACCTGGGCACAAGATCTACCCGTACCTGCTGCGCAACCTCGCGGTGACGAAGCCCAACCAGGTCTGGGCGACAGACATCACCTATATCCCTATGGCCCGCGGCTTCGTCTACCTCGTCGCCATCGTCGACTGGTTCACCCGGCGCGTGCTGGCGTGGCGAATGTCCATCTCGCTCAATGCCGGGTTCTGCATCGAGGCGCTGGAGGAAGCGCTGGCACGCTGGGGCAAGCCGACGATCTTCAACAGCGATCAAGGCTCGCAATTTACGAGCACCGCGTTCACCGCCGTCCTCCTGCGCGAGAAGATCGCCATCAGCATGGATGGCAAAGGGTGCTGGCGTGACAACGTGTTCGTGGAGCGCTTCTGGCGCTCGGTGAAATACGAGGAGGTCTACCTCAACGCCTACGCCTCGGTCCTCGAAGCCCGCGCTGGCATCGGCCGCTACATCGCTTTCTATAATGCCGTCCGGCCGCACTCCGCGCTTGGCGGCCGCATGCCTGACCAGATATACTTCCACCAACCGCTTCTCGCAGCGGCATGATCAACCAGCGGCAATCCACTTATCCGAGCCGCGAGCCTGTTCAGACGAACCGAGCCACTTCTATGGGACGCTTAAATTGTTGGGAACTCACGCAAACTCGATGATCGGCATGTCGTTATGGGCGTCAGTCACCTAGCCGGTTACCTCGCTGACCAGACATGCTCGCGTGTGATGTAGGGACGGGAACCCGGTCGATCTCGCACGTTAACGAATGTCGGAAGTCGGGGAGGCGAAACAGCCTCCTGGATGGCGGCTTATGGGTCATCTGGTGATAGTGCATCGCCGTAGAAGAATGATTTAATGCAGCGCCAGATTAAATGAATTTCACTGGCCTTCTCGAAGGAAAATACGACGACTCCTATCGTTCTACCGCAGTAACAAGAGGAGAAGTCGCGTGAACAAGGTAGCCGTATCGTTAATCGTCGGTGGTGCTCTGGCGATTGCGGGAGCGGGAGTGGCCGATGCCCAGATGAAGACGAGGACCGTCGAGTCGACGACGGTCACCAGGCCGAGCGGTACTATGAGCAAGGTCGAGCTGCTCAAGACCGGCAAGCGTCTGGATACGGTGAGCTGCCGCGACTACAACATGCTTGAGGAGACCTATCGTCCGCAGGCGATCGTGTACGGCGCCAACTACGGACCGCGCGGTCATGCCCACCCGACCGTCGCCGTCGACGGGGTCGAGCGAATCGTGCCGGTGGTGACCGCAAGCTGCCGCGCGCGTCCCGGCGACCACTTCACGGCGGCCGTGAACCGGGCGATGCTCCCGGCGCGATAGGGCGGAACGCCGGCCGCGTCGCGCTCGACGAAGGTGGCTTGCGGCGAGCGTGGCGCACAGGGAGGAGTGCGGCATCACGGCGCGTTCCTCCCTGTGCCGTTGCGCGCTACGGCGTTTCCCAGGCGCGTTCCCGACTACGAAAGGCGAACATGGCGGCGGTGATGGTGGTGGAAGACGACCCGGCGACCGCGGCGGCGATCGCGGCCGAGCTCGTCGGCCGAGGCCATGACGTGACGTGCGCGGCGACGGGCGGGGAGGCGATCGAGCGGGCGCTTGAGCGGCCGTTCGACGTCATTACGCTGGACCGCATGCTCCCGGACACGGACGGGCTCGCGGTGGTTGAGCGGCTGCGCCGGGCGGGCGTCGGTGCACCGGTGCTGATGCTGAGCGCGCTCAGCGACGTGGACCAGCGCATCGCCGGCCTGCGCGCGGGCGGCGACGACTATCTGACCAAGCCCTTCGTTCCCGACGAACTCGCCGTCCGCATCGAGGTGCTGCTGCGCCGGACGCGGCCTGAGCGGGAGACGGTGCTGCGGGCGGGCGGGATCGAGATGGACCTGATCCGCCGCGAGGTGCGGGTCGACGGCGCGCTCGTGCGCCTGCTCCAGATGGAGTTCCGGCTGCTGGAGTTCCTGATCCGTCACGCGGGTCATACCGTCAGCCGTCGCACGCTGTTCGAGCAGGTGTGGCACTACCATTTCGACCCCGGCGCCAATCTCATCAACGTCCACGTCGCCCGGCTGCGCCGCAAGCTCGACATGCAGGGCAGGACGTCGCCGATCGCGACGGTGAAGGGCGAGGGGTATCGGTTCGATGCCGGCTGAACGGCTGCGCTGGCGCGATGTGCGGTGCACCACGCCGTTCCGCCTGACGCTCCTGCTCGGCGGGCTGTTCCTCGCCGCGCTCTGGGCGACGCTCGCCTTCAGCTATCTGCTGACCGCCCGCGAGCTGACGGCGCGCAGCGACCGCATCCTGTTCGCCAGGGCCGCCAGCCTGCTCGCAGAGCCTCCGGCTCGGCTCCCCGCCCGCATCCGCGCCGAGATCGCCAACGGCACGCCGGGATTCAGCTGGTTCGCCCTGATCGGCGGCGACGGCGAGCTGGTTGTGGGCAACATCCACCTGTCGGGGCGGGTGCGACCGGGCAACGCGTTCAGCATCCCCGGGCAGGCCGGCGGACACGCGCCGGTGCGCGTGCTGACGGAGCGGACGGCGGCGGGCGAGACGATCGTGCTCGGCCGCGACATGTCGCAGATCCGGGACCTGAGGCGCCACCTGCTGCTGATCCTGCTCGGCAGCGGGATCGCCGGCAGCGTACTGGTGCTGATCGCCGCCGTCGCGCTCAGCCTGGCGCCGTTGCGCCGCGTGCAAGCACTCGCCAGGGCGAGCGGCCGGATCGCAGCGGGGGACCTGGCGCAGCGGATGCCGATCACCGGCCGGCACGACGAACTCGACCAGTTCGCCGGTACGGTCAATCTGATGGTGGACGAGGTGTCGCATGTCGTCGCGCAGGTGAAGATCGCGACAGACGCGATCGCGCACGATCTACGCACGCCGCTCTCCCGCACGCGCGCCACGCTCTACCGCCTCCGGCAGCGCGAGTCGCTCCCTACAGCCGAGGCCGGGATAGTCGTCGATGCGCTCGCCGACCTGGACACCGTGATCGAGCGGTTCGGCGCGCTGCTGCGGATATCGGAGCTGGAGGCGGCGGGGCGGCGATCAGGCCTGCGCCAGCTCGCGCTCCCGCCGCTGCTGGACGAACTGGTCTATCTGTACCAGCCGCTGGCGGAGGATCGGGGCGTCGCGCTCGTCCTGGAGGCCGGCGCGGTCCCACCGGTCTATGCGGACGGCGACCTGCTGTTCGAGGCGGTCGGCAACCTGCTCGACAACGCGATCAAGTTCGCCCGCTCGACCGTCCTGCTGCGCGCGCGACAGGATGCGTCGGGTCCGGTGCTGGAGGTGGTGGACGACGGCCCCGGCATCCCGGCGGCCGAACGCGTCGCGGTGCTCCGCCGCTTCCACCGCACCGCGACCGCCGCCGCGGTCGAGGGCACGGGCCTGGGCTTGGCGGTGGTGAGCGCGATACTGCGGCTGCACGGCTTCGCGCTGGAGCTCGACGATGCGGGCGTGGGGGAGGAGGCCGGCGCCGGCCCGGGCCTGCTCGCGCGCGTGCGGCTCGCGCCCGGCGGCGGGGTGAACTTCATTTAATTCGCCTCGCCTGTCTGCGGAGCGCAGACGGGCGGCAGGCGGCGCCGCCGCGCGAGGGTCGCGCGATGCGGTGGCCGGATCGACACCCCTTCCGCCGGACCTCGCGCCCATGCTCCAGCTCGTCAGGATCGCGCTCGCCCGGCCGCTCACCTTCGTGGTGCTGGCAATCCTGATCGTGCTGGGCGGCGGCATCGCCGCGGTCACGACGCCGACCGACATCTTCCCCGACATCCGCATGCCGGTGATCGCGGCGGTGTGGACCTATCGCGGCCTGCCGCCCGAGGACATGGCCGGGCGCGTCGTCTATTACTACGAGCGGCAGCTCTCCACGACGGTCAACGACATCGACCATATCGAGAGCCAGAGCTTGGCGGGCATCGGCATCGTCAAGATCTTCTTCCGCCCCGGCGTCGACATCCGCACCGCGACCGCGCAGGTGACGAGCGTCAGCCAGACGGTGCTGAAGCAGATGCCGCCCGGCATCACGCCGCCGCTGATCCTCAACTATAACGCTTCTACCGTGCCGATCCTGCAGCTCGCGCTGTCGTCGCCCAGCCTGTCCGAGCAGAAAATCTTCGACCTCGGCCAGAACGCGATCCGGCCCGCGCTCGCGTCCGTCGGCGGCGCGGCCGTGCCCTCGCCCTATGGCGGCAAGGAACGGCAGATCCAGATCGACCTCGATCCCGCCGCGCTCGAAGCTCGGCACCTGTCTGCCGCGGATGTCGGCACCGCGCTCGCAGCGCAGAACCAGATCGTACCTGCCGGCACGACCAAGATCGGCGAGTACGAGTACAACGTCCGCCTCAACAACTCTCCGGCGGTGGTGGATCAGCTTAACAACCTGCCGATCCGAACGGTGGACGGTGCCACCGTCCTAATTCGAGATGTGGCGCACGTCCGCGACGGCTCGCCGCCGCAGCGTAACGTCGTGCGCGTTGACGGACGGCGCGCGGTGCTGATGACAATCCTCAAGAGCGGTGCGGCCTCCACCATCGCGATCGTCGACGGGGTGAAGGCGATCCTGCCCCGGCTCGCCCAGACGCTGCCGCCCGACCTCAAGGTCCAGCCGCTCGCAGACCAGTCGCTGTTCGTGAAGGCGGCGGTGTCGGGCGTGGTGCGCGAGGGCGCGATCGCCGCCGCGCTGACCAGCCTGATGATCCTGCTTTTTCTTGGGTCGTGGCGCTCCACCGTCATCATCGCCGCCTCGATCCCGCTGGCGGTACTGGCCGCCGTCGCCGGGCTCGCCGTGGCGGGGCAGACGCTCAACATCATGACACTGGGCGGGCTCGCGCTCGCGGTCGGCATCCTAGTCGACGACGCGACCGTCACGATCGAGAACATCAACTGGCACCTCGAACAGGGCAAGTCGGTGCAGGACGCGATCATGGACGGTGCGCGCCAGATCGTGCAGCCGGCCTTCGTCAGCCTGCTGTGCATCTGCATCGCCTTCCTGCCGATGTTCTTCCTGCCCGGCATCGCGGGCTTCCTGTTCGCGCCGATGGCGGAGGCGGTGGCGTTCGCGATGATCGCGAGCTTTGTCTTGTCGCGCACGCTGGTGCCGACGATGGGCAACTTCCTGCTGCGCACCCACGCGGGCCCGCACACCGCCGAGCATCTTGCGAGCCACGACGCGGCCGCGGGCATGCCGGGGACGCGCAACCCGCTGCGTCGCTTCCAGCACGGGTTCGAGCGCCGGTTCGAGGCGACGCGAAGGTATTATGTCGCGCTGCTGGAGTTCGCGCTCGCAAGGCGCCGTGTGTTCGTGCCGAGTTTCCTCGCGATCGTGCTCGTATCGTTCGCGTTGGTGCCGATGCTGGGCCGCAACTTTTTCCCGACAGTGGACGCGGGCGAGATCAACCTTCACGTCCGCGCGCCCGTCGGCACCCGGATCGAGGAGACGGCGGCGCTGTTCGACCGGATAGAGGATCGCATCCGCAACGTGATCCCGGCCGACCAGCTCGTCTCGATCGTCGACAACATCGGCCTACCGGTCAGCGGCATCAATAGGGCCTATTCTAACACCGGCGGGGTCGGCCCGCAGGACGGCGACATCCTCGTCACGCTCGCTAAGGACCATCGGCCGACGGCGGGCTACGTCCGCTCGCTGCGCCGCGCATTGCCGGACGCGTTTCCGGGCTCGACCTTCTCGTTCCTGCCGGCGGACATCATCAGTCAGATCCTCAACTTCGGCGCGCCAGCCCCGATCGACGTCCAGGTCACGGGGCCGAACAGCAAGGCAGGCGAGGCCTATGCCCACCTGCTCGCCGCGCGCATGGCCGGCATTGCCGGCATTGCGGACGTGCGCGTGCAGCAGGCGAACGACTATCCCGAGCTCGGCTTCGACGTCGACCGCGCGCAGGCCGACCGGCTGGGCATTACGGAGAACGACGTGACGCGCAGCCTGTCGGTCAATCTCGCCGGCAGCTCTCAGGTCTCGCCCGCCTTCTGGCTCAATCCGAAGAACGGCGTCTCCTACCCCATCGTCGTTCAGACGCCGCAATATCGCACCGACACGATGGGCGCCCTGCGCAACCTGCCCATCACGGGCAGCCGCCCCGGCCAGTCGCAGCTGCTGGGCGCGCTGGGTACGCTGCACCGCGAGCCCAGCGCCGCGGTGGTGTCGCACTACGCCGTGCAACCGGTGTTCGACGTGTATGCGACGACACAGGGCCGCGACCTGGGTGCCGTCGCGGCGGTGATCGACAAGGTCATCAAGGACACGGCGGGGCAGGCGCCCAAGGGAGCGACCGTCAATCTGCGCGGGCAGGTGCAGACGATGAACGCCGCCTTTTCCGGCCTGATCTTCGGCCTGCTGGGCGCGATCGTACTAATCTACCTGCTGGTGGTCGTCAACTTCCAGTCTTGGGTCGATCCGGCGGTGATCATCTCCGCGCTGCCCGCCGCGCTCGCAGGCATCGTCTGGATGCTGTTCGCGACCGGCACGCCGCTGTCGGTACCCGCGTTGACGGGGGCCATCATGTGCATGGGCGTGGCGACCGCCAATTCGGTGCTGGTCGTCAGCTTCGCGCGCGAGCGGCTGGCGGAGACCGGCGACGCCTTGCGCGCCGCGGTGGAAGCGGGCGAGACGCGCTTCCGCCCGGTGCTGATGACCGCGCTCGCCATGATCATCGGCATGGCACCGATGGCGCTCGGCCTCGGCGAAGGTGGCGAGCAGAACGCGCCGCTCGGTCGTGCCGTCATCGGCGGGCTCGTCTGCGCGACGCTCGCGACGCTCGTCTTCGTGCCCGTCGTGTTCAGCCTCGCGCACCGCCGCGCGAAGACCACACCGGCCGTATCGCCGGATTACCAGAACCGTGAGCTCGTCCATGCAGAGTGACACCCTTTCCGCCCGACCGGCAGAGGCGCCCACGCCCCGCGGCCTGAAGGCCGCCGGCGGCATCGCCGCGCTGGTCGCCGTCGGCATCGTCGCAGCGGGCGTGCTCAGCCGATCGCACGAGGCCGGCGAGGCACAGCACTGGTCTGACGCTCGCTCGATTCCCGTCGTGCACCTCGTGCCCGTGACGACGGCCGCGGGGACGGGCGCCTTGTCGCTACCCGGCACGCTGGCGGCCTGGAATGCAGCCCGGCTCTACGCGCGGGTGAGCGGCTATGTCGCCTCGTGGGGCAAAGACATTGGCGCCGTCGTGCCCGCGGGCACCGCGCTCGCGCGGATCGACACGCCCGAGCTCGACCAGCAGATCGGCCAGGCGCGCGCCGACCTGCTGAGCGCGCAGGCGCATGCCCAGCTTGCCCGCAGCACCGCGGCGCGCTGGAACGACCTCCTGTCCACCCATTCGGTCTCTCAGCAGGAGGCGGACGAGAAGAACGGCGAGCTCGCGGTCCGTAACGCGGCAGTGACGGGCGCTCGCGCGAACCTCGGCCGGTTGCTCGCGCTCAAGGCGTTCGCGACCGTGCGCAGCCCATTCGCCGGCGTCGTGACCGCGCGCAACGCCGAGATCGGCGACCTTGTCGGGCCGGGCAGCAGCGCGCAGCCGCTCTATCAGATCGCCGATCTGTCGCGCATCCGCGTGTACGTGAACGTGCCGCAGAACAACTCGGCCGCGATCCGCAGCGGGATGATCGCGACCTTGACCGTGCCCGACTATCCGGGCCGTACCTTCCAGGCGCGGGTGCTCGGATCGTCGGGGGCGATCAGCAACCAGAGCGGTGCGTTTCAGGTCCAGCTGCTCACCGACAATCCGGGCGAGGTGCTGAAACCGGGCGGCTACGCTCAGGTGAGCTTCGACGTACCGGGCGGTACGGGCGTCCAGATCCCGTCCAGCGCGCTCGTGTTCCGCGCGGCGGGCACGCAGGTCGCAACGGTGGGCCCGGACGGACGCGTGCGGCTGCGGCCCATCCTGCTGGGGCGCGACCTGGGCCAGACGGTCGAGGTGGCGAGCGGGCTGTCCGCATCCGATCGCGTTGTCGACAACCCGCCCGATTCGATTGCCGAGGGCGAACTCGTCCGTGTGCAGCGCCGGCATGCGTAAGACTGTCGCCCTGGCCGCGGTCGCAATGCTCGCCGGCTGCTCGCTGGCGCCGCCTTACCGGCCGCCCGTCACACCATCGCCGGTCGCCTTCAAGGAAGCGGGACCGTGGACTCCGGCGGCTCCCGGACTCCCCGCGGACGGTACGTGGTGGACGCTTTTCCACGATCCCGTATTGAACGGACTGGAGGCGCAGGTCGCCTCCGGCAATCCGACAATCCAGGGCGCGCTGGGTCGGTATGAACAGGCGCAGGCCTATCTGGGCGAGGTCCGTTCCGGCCTGCTGCCGACGATCGGCGTGCGTGCCGACATCACGCAGAACCGCCAATCCGATCACCGCCCGCTGCGCAGTGCCAGCCAGCCGACCTATTACGCCGCCGACACGCTCGGCGGAAGCGTCGCCTGGGACCTCGACCTGTGGGGCGGGCTACGTAACCGCGTGGCTGCCGGCCGGGCGGAGGTGGCGGCGAGCGGCGATGACCTGGCGGCGATCCGTCTCGCGCTGGAGGCGCAGCTAGCGCTCCAATACGTCGAGCTGCGCGGCCTCGACGCGCAGGCGCGGCTGCTCGCGTCCACCGTGGAGGCGTACCGGCAGGCGGACGATCTAGCGCAACGCCGTTTCAAGGGCGGTATCGCGTCGGAGATCGATATCGCGCGTTCGGGCGCGCTGCTGGCGGACGCACGGGCGCAGCTCGGCGACGTGGCGGCGGCACGCGCGCTGGTGGAGCACGCGATCGCCAGCTTGGTCGGCCGGCCCGCGTCGTCGTTCACCCTCGCCGCCGCACAGACGCAGCCCGCCCTGCCGGACGTCCCTGCTGGCATACCCTCCACCTTGCTCCAGCGCCGCCCCGACGTGGCGGCGGCGGAGCGACGTATGTTCGCCGCCAACGCGGGCATCGGGGTCGGGCGCGCGGCCTTCTATCCCTCGCTGACGCTGGGCGGCGGCGGCGGCGTGCAGAACACCGCGCTTGCCGGGCTCGTCTCTGCACCTAACACCTTCTGGAGCATCGGACCGAGCCTCGTCCTGTCGATCTTCGATGGTGGACGCCGACGTGCGCAGCTGGCGGTCGCGCGTGCCGCATGGACACAGGCGACGGCCGACTACCGCGGCCGCGTCCTTCAGGCCTTTCAAGACGTGGAGGACGGCCTTGCACAGCTTCACCATTTCGCTGACGAAGCCCAGGCCCAAGACATGGCGACACGCGATGCGGCCGAGGCGGAGCGCCAGGCACTGATCCGCTATGACAAGGGCGTGGTCACCTATCTTGACGTGTCCACCGCGCAGGAGACTGCGCTCGGCTCGCGCGAGCGGGCGCTGAGCCTGCGGACGCGGCGGCTGGAGGCGAGCGTACGCCTGATAGAGGCGCTGGGCGGCGGCTGGCAGGCAACGCCGGCCGCCATGCAAGGGAGCGCAGCCGCACCTTTCACCTCGGGGAGGCGCAAGGGATTTTAGATCGTCGCGCCGAGCGGTACCACACCTGTCCTAATGCCGTTCGTCCGAACACGATTTGGTGCTACTCTCCTATAGTCGGTCTGGCGACAAGCTCAGTCTGTCCGCCGCCTACCCCGTAGCTGTCATGCAAACTGTCTAAGCGGTCGGCCGAGGGCCCGAGAGCGGGTGATATTCTCACCTGAACGAGTGACCGGATTCGGGAAGCGCGAACGGCGTCATGAACGACGGGAATTGGGTCATGATGGTCGATGATCTAAGCGTCAGCCCACGGAGGATAGGGGGATGTACCGGCGCCACACGAGCGATGGCTGGTGGGGTTACTTGCGCCGGTTGTTAGAAGCAGCCAGACGACGGCTTTGGGGGTGGAGACGCCGTGATGATCAGATATATTTTGGCGCTCTTGGCTGCCGTGCCAGGTTTCGCGGCGGCACAGGAGGCGCCTTCATCAAGCTCTATTTTCCGCACTCGGCTCCTACAGGCTGAGAGCTCGTTTCAGCTGGGCTCGCCCGGTTTCCAGGGCTCAGGTGCCGCTGTCCTGGCTGAAGCGGTGGACAAAGCTCAATATGTTTTGGTCGGAGAAGCGCACTTTTCACAGGAAATACCGCATCTCACCGTCGCGCTATGCCACCAGATGGCAACCAAGGGGCTGCGCGCCATGGCGGTGGAAACGGGCCCTGAGGCCGTTCGTATTCTCAACCGAGACCTTCGCCGCTCAGATCGGCAGGCGCGCCTCGCCTCATTCATGCAAAGCCACCCCGACGCGATGGCGTTCCAGAACAACAGCGCGGAAAGCGCGATGTCCTCCGAATGCGCAAGCGAAGCCGGCACAGCATTTGAGCTTTGGGGATTGGACCAGGAATTCTTCGGCGCCAGCGGGTTCATGTTGGAGGAAATGGCTGCCGCCGCACGAGGCCCAGCGGCGAAGCAGGCGATCGCACGATTGAGCAAGCTTGATCAACGCGCGGAAGCTGAGGCGGTGAGCTCCGGGTCACCGAGTAAGCTCCTGATCTACACCATCGGCGATGCCGAGATGAACACGGCACGAGCGGCGATTGCCCGGGATGGGGGGCGCCGCGCACTGCAACTATTTGACGCAATGGCCGAGACACGTGCGATTTTTCTGGCATCGAGCAGCGGTGTCGGCGACCCGAACGGACGGCGAGCACGGCTGATCAAGCGTACGTTGAGCAATTATCTTCGAACTGTGCCGGACGACAGCCGCGTGCTCCTTAAATTTGGTGATGTGCATGTTGCAAAGGGTGTGAACAGCTTGAGGCAGCGCGACCTTGGCAACTTTGTCGCTGAATATGCCGAGGGAAGAGGCTCTTCATCGCTCCATGTTCTGGCAATGGGTCAGGAAGGCAGCTTGGGCGGGTACAACGGGTTCGGCCGGCAGGTTAAGGTCGAACCCTACACTCCGAGAAGCGACGGAGATTATCCCTGGCTCGCCGATGCGCTAGCGGTTCGCCCAAAGCAGATTGCTTCATCTGACTGGCTTTTGATCGATTTGCGAAAGCTCCGAAGTATTTCTACTCAGGAAACGCCAACGGCTTGGCGACAACTCGTACTACGCTATGATCTCGTCGCCATCGCCCCAAAACTGACTCCTGCCTTCCTGATAGGCGCCGATGTAGCGGCAAGACCTGTTAGTCGTTGACCAACGCTCGCGCGTTAATTCGTGACCTAACATGGCAGCCAAGCCGTACTGACCCAGCGAGTGCCAGGTTGCTGGCATCGTTGAGGTCGATCGATCCGGATCCGCCGCGATAATCAACCCTGCGACATTCCAGCACATTGCGGATTTCAAGCCCATCGATTCAGGTGCCAGAAGTGGTCATAATCCAGAGATGAACGAGCGTCCGGAGTCGGGGAGCGGTAAAGCGGACGCGAATGGCCGCATGTGGGTCTGCCCGGCCGTCGAGCTACCAGTCGGCTGTCAACCCAAAACTGGTCGCTCACTCTAATTGCTGCGAACGTCCGGTGCGGACGGAAGCTGCCAATTGCTTCGGCAAAGGTGGACGATCGGCAATGCGCTCCGTCTTGCCATGAAGCCACGCCGCAGATTTGCCCCAGAACGTACGCGAACCTATTCCATAGATACAACGCGACCGGCCGATCATTTTTAGGGAATTTATGAGCCATCCCGGTCAACCAAAATCAGCCCCAGCTTGGTATCGAGACCGAGGTCCATCCTACATCGAGAAGCAGTTTTCAGCTGAGCTCGGGGACTTGGCGGGGCGTTTCCGGCGATCCGATCGATCATGACCGGCAGCAGAAGCGTCAGCAGCGGCAGATAGCCGATCGTTCCTCCCGCATTCGCAAGCGAATAGGCCAGCAGGAAGGCAGTGGAGCGCCGGTCGGTGGAAGGGCGGGACGCGGTAATCAAGGTCCATCTGTGCGCCCAACCGCTGCCGCCCGCAATCGGTCGCGGCGGCGAAGAGGGGTCATGGCTCGGCGACGCGGCACGAACCAGGCCCATCAAAGGCCTCGGCAGGTGCGGCGTCCCTCTGTACAAGCCATGTCGATTCAGCATCGGAGACGCGCATGATCGGTATCGCCACCATGCTGGCACAAGCCGCGACGCTTGCCGCCAGCAACTATGCCGCTGATGTGCCGATGCGTGCGCCAACCACGCGGCCGGCATGGGCGGACGATTTCGGCACGTCGATCGACTCCGCACGATGGCGCTTCGACACCGGACGCAACCGTGACGGCTGGTTCAATCACGAACGGCAATATTATGCAGCCGATCGGCCCGAGAATGCGCGTGTCGAACATGGTGCGCTGGCGATCGAGGCGCGCCGCGAGACGTTGCCGACGCGCGCGGACTGGGGCGGGCAGGGTTATACCTCGGCCAAGCTCGTCAGCCGCGCGGCCTTGGGTTACGGCTTCTACGAAATTCGCGCGAAACTGCCCTGTGCCCGCGGCACATGGCCCGCGATCTGGCTGTTGCCCGATACCGGCACCTGGCCCGACATGGGCGAGATCGACCTGATGGAGATGGTCGGCTGGCAGCCGCAGGTGGTGCATGCGACGCTGCACACGGTGGCGTTCAACCACCGTCTGCGCACGCAGCGCGGCGCGGAAGCGCGCGTGGCGGGCGCCTGCACCGGATATCACCGCTACCAGCTCGACTGGCAGCCGCACGCCATCACGATCGGCGTGGACGGCCATGGCTATATGCGCGTGGCGGACGACCAGCCCGGAGGACATGCCGCCTGGCCGTTCACCGTGCCCTATCACCTGATCCTCAACGTCGCCATCGGCGGCGACTGGGGCGGCGCCAAGGGGATCGGCGATGCCGCGCTGCCGCAGCGGATGCGGGTGGATTATGTCCGCTACTGGCGCGCGGGGTGACCAGGCCTTCGATCACGGTGCACCATGTGGGTGCCGAGGCGCAGCCACTCGTCGTCATCGACGGTTTCGCGGCCGATCCCGATGCGCTGCGCCACGTGGCGATAGGCCGGACGTTCGGTCCCGCCGCGCATCATTATCCGGGCATTCGCGCGGCACTCCCCGACACCTATCTGCCCGCGCAACGGGCGGTGCTCGCGGACGTGCTCGGCCCGGTGTTCGGGCGGACCGGCCGAATCGAGACGATCGACGCGAGTTTTTCGATCGTGACGACGCCGCCCGCCGATCTGGGCATCCCGCAGCGCCTGCCGCATTGCGACGCGTTCGGAGCCGATCGGATCGCGCTCGTCCATTATCTGGCGCCCGAGGGTGGCGACGGCACCGCCTTCTTCCGACACCGCTCCACCGGATTCGAAACGGTGGACGAGAGCCGCGCACCGATCTTCTTCGGCCAGCTGGAGGCCGAGCTGCGCCTTGGCGGCGTGCCGCCTGCCGCCTATGTCGCCGGCGATACGCCGCTGTTCGAGCGGACGATGACCGTTGAAGCACGCTATAACCGGGCATTGATCTACCCGAGCTATCTGCTCCACAGCGGGGCGATCGCGCCGGGCGCAACGCTGTCGGCCGATCCCGCGCGCGGTCGGTTGACGGTTACCGCCTTCCTGTCGGTTGGCTAGGGCTTCATCGTCGCCGCCTTGACCGTCGCGCTGGACACCAGCGTCCGATCGTTCGCATCGCGCGCCAGTGCCACACGGTAGCGACCGCCGGTGATCCGCCAGCCGGGCAGCTTCGGATCGTAGTCGGCGAGGATGCGCGGTTCGGCGACGAGCGTGACGCGGCGCGATTCGCCGGGTTTCAGCATCACGCGGGTAAACGCGGCAAGCCGCATCGGCACGTTCGATCCGTCACGCGTCACATACATCTGCGGCACGTCGGCACCCGCCATCCGGCCAGTGTTGACCAGCTCGAAGCTGACGCTGAGCGTCGCCCCGCCGGTGACCACCGGGTTGCGGTAGACGAAATCGGTGTAGCTCAGGCCATGGCCGAACGGGAACAGCGGCTTTGCGCCCGTCTTCTCGTACCAGCGATAGCCGACATTAGCGCCCTCGACATAGTCGACCGGAAAGCTTGCGAGTTGATGGTCGCTTGCATGCGCCGGATCGGCGGCGGCTTGCGCGTCGGCCGCGGTCATCGCGTTCAACCCGACGGGGGCCGGGCGGGGCGCCTGCGCGGCGGCAGCGGGGAAGGTGATCGGCAGCCGGCCCGACGGGTTCACGCGCCCGGTGAGGATGTTGGCGATCGCGGTGCCGCCGCGCTGCCCCGGATACCAGGCCTGTACCACGGCGGGCACCGCGGACAGCCACGGCATCAGCACCGGCCCACCCGTTTCCATCACCGCCACCGTCTTCGGCTGTGCGGCCGCCACCGCCGCAATCAGCTCGTCCTGATGATCGGGGAGAGACAGATCGGGCACGTCCTGCGCCTCCGTCGTCCACTGCGTGGCGAACACGATCGCCACGTCGGCGGCTTTGGCAGCAGCAGCGGCGGCGGCCACGTCGCGCCCGTCGATCCACGTGACCCGTGCCTGGGGCATGGCGGCGCGGATCGCCAGCAGCGGCGAGGACGCATGCCACGTGATTCGCGCGAAGGACGCCGCGGCGCCGCTCGTCAGCGGGATCTCGACGGGCGCCCCGCCGACCGATCGAACCTGGCTCGATCCGCCACCCGACAGAACGCCGACATCCGCCCGGCCGCCGATCAGCACGACGCGCTTGGCGGTTCGCGCCAGCGGCAGCATACCGCCATCGTTCTTCAGCAGCACGATGCCGGCCTCGGCGGCGCGCTCCGCCACATCGGCGTGCGCGGCATAGGGGATCGGCTGCGCGACGCTCGCGGGCGCGTCATAGGCGCCGGTTTCGATCAAGCCGGTCAGATAGCGTGTCACCATGTCATCGAGCCGCGCCATCCGCACGCGACCGCCGACGATATCGGCCTTCAGGGCATCGGCGAAGTAGACCGCACGATCGAGTTCCTGCCCCGATTCCTGGTCGAGCCCGGCATTCGCAGCCTTGGCGGTGGAATGGACCGCACCCCAGTCGCTCATCACCCAGCCGCGATAACCCCAATCGCGCTTCAGGATGTCGGTCAACAGATGAGCGTTCTCGCACGCCCAATCGCCGTTCACCTTGTTGTAGGCGCACATCACCGAACCGGGCCGGCCTGTCTCGATCGCGATCTGGAACGCCAGCAGGTCGCTCTCCCGCAGCGCCGCTTCGCCGATCCGCGCGTCCACCACGGTGCGGCCGGTCTCCTGCGAGTTGAGCGCGAAATGCTTGATCGTGGATACGATGTGGTTCGACTGGACACCCGAGATATGGGCTCCCGCCATCGTGCCCGCGAGCAGCGGATCCTCGCCGAGATATTCGAAATTGCGCCCGTTCCACGGATCGCGCGTCAGGTTGACGCCACCTGCCAGCAACACGTCGAACCGCTTGGCGCGCGCCTCCGCGCCGATCATCGCGCCGCCCGCACGTGCGATCGCGGGATCGAACGTGGACGCGGTGGCAAGGCCGGAGGGAAGCGCGGTCGCCACGTCGCCCTTGCGCTGCTCGACCTGATTGGCGACGCCGAGCGAGGCATCGCTTTCGCGGATCAGCGGCACGCCGAGCCGCGGGATGCCGTCGATATGCCCGGCCGACGGGATCAGTTCGTTGACGGTCTTGCCCTTCGCCATCGGCGGGAAGAGGCCGTGGACGAGTGCGATCTTCTCGTCGATGGTCATCCGGGCGACGATCGCCGCGGCACGTGCGCGTGCGTCGCTATTGTCGGGTGCATCCGCGCTCGAAGAGGGCGGGGCCGCCGACATTGCCCCGGTAGCACACAGGAGCGAAGCACCGAGCAGCCAGCCGTGAATTGTCGTCGCCATTGCCGATCCTCCCTGGGCGCCCGCGCTTTTGTCGGGCTTGATCGCAGACCGCATCGCGGCCGACCTCGCGCAAACAGCACATCCCGATAACGTTCACAACCGTGACATCACACGACGTTGCCGACTTGACATTTTTCACCGACCCGAACAAGTGAACGTTCTCAAACAAGGCGGCGCTGGATACATCGCGTCGCTACAGGGAGGATGATGATGGGGGGCTTCAGCAGCCGCATGGCTACGCGTCTGGCATTGGGTGCGTCCGCGTTCGTGATCGCGGCATACCCGGCACTTGCGTCGGCGCAGGATACGTCATCGACCATGGGCAATCCGGTTCCGTCGAGGATCCAGGATCAACCGGCCACGAACGACGCGACGACGACGCAGAGCACCGCGGTGGCCGATGGCACCGATGCGAGCGGCGGCAACGACATCGTCGTCACCGGCATCCGCGCCAGCCTTCGCAACTCGATCAACCTGAAGCGCGACGCGCAGGGGATCGTGGATGCCATCTCGGCGGAAGACATCGGCAAGTTCCCCGATACCAACCTTGCCGAGTCGCTGCAGCGCATCACCGGCGTGTCGATCGATCGTTCGAACGGCGAAGGGCAGTTCGTCACCGTGCGCGGCTTCGGTCCCGAATATAACCTGGTCACGCTCAACGGCCGTCAGCTCGCCACCTCGGTCATCGGCGACGGCAACAGCGCGCCGGTCTCGCGGTCGTTCGACTTCGCCAATCTGGCATCCGAGGGCGTGGCGGCGCTCGAAGTCTACAAATCGGGCCGGGCGAGCGTGCCGTCGGGCGGCATCGGCTCGACCATCAACATCCGCACCCCGCGTCCGTTCGACAAGGACGGCCTGCGCGGCTCGTTGTCGGCCCGCGGCGTGGTCGACACCTCGCAGAATGGCGGCAAGGACGTGACGCCCGAAGTCTCGGGCATCATTTCCGACACATTCGCTGACGATCGGATCGGCGTCCTCGTCCTCGGATCGTTCCAGGAGCGTCATTTCAGCGCGAACCAGGCGAATATCGGTTTTCGCGACGGCTATCTGGGTTCGGAAAACAACTGGGGTTCGCTTGCGCAGCCCGGCGATCCGCGCGCCGCGAACATCACCAACCGGCCGGGCGCGAACGACGTCTATCAGGTGCCGCAGAATGGCGGCTACGACGTGGTCGACGGCAAGCGCCAGCGCATCAACGGGCAGGCGGTGCTGCAGTTCAAGCCGACCGATTCGCTGACGGCGACGATCGACTATACCTATTCGCGCAACACCGTGGACATCCGCGACAACAGCGTCGGCATCTGGTACAATCACAACGACACGTCGAGTGCATGGACCAACGGTCCCGTCGCCGGACCGCTGTTCTACACCGAGCGTTTTCAGGCGAACGAGACCAAGGACCTCGCCTATTCCGCCTCGCAGACCTCGGCGCGCAGCGAGAACAAGGCACTTGGCGGCAATCTGACGTGGAAGGCGCCAGGTGGCGTCACCATGGTGCTCGACGTCGATCACTCGACCGCGGAGTCGAAGCCCAACAGCCCCTATGGCAACAGCAATTCGGTCGGCACGGCGGTGTTCGGCATCCAGAACCAGACGATCGACTTCACGCACCAGTTGCCGGTGCTCTCGTACAGCATGTACCCCGGCATCGATCCGCTCAATGCCGCGAACATCGTTCCGACGGGCAACGCGTTCCGCAATTCCTATTTTCGCGACGAGATCAACCAGGTCCAGCTGAAGGGTCATTACGACCATGACGGCGGCTTTCTCCAAAGCCTGGATTGGGGCGTGCAATATACCGACAACAAGGTGCGCTCGGCATACAGCGTGCTGCAGAACGACACATGGGGTGGTGCCGGCGGCAGCTCCGACGCGCAGCGTGCCGCGGCAGCGGCGCTGCTGCCCGACAGTCTGTTCAGTCTCGTCAGCATTCCGGACAAGTTCTCGGGGATCAGCGGCGCGGACAGTGCCAACATCATCAAGTCGTTCTACACGTTCGACCTTCCGAGCGTCGTCAAGCTGCTGGATCAGGCCTATCAGACCTGTGGTGGCAACGGTCAGTGCCTGATCCCGTACACCACCGACTCCCGCGTCCGCGAAAAGACGATTGCGCCGTATTTCCAGTTCAACGGCAAGTTCGACATCTTCTCGCTGCCGGGTCATATCATCGGCGGCGTGCGTTACGAAACCACCAACGTCACGGCTTCGGCGCTGGTGCCCACCCCGACCGGCGGCCAGCAGAATTCGCAGAACGAGTTCAACGTGCTGTTCGCCGGTACTGGCTTCACGACGTTCCGGGGCAGCTACCAGAATTGGCTGCCATCGGTCGATTTCGACATCGAACCGATCGACAGCGTGAAACTGCGCGCCTCGTACAGCCACACCATCACGCGCGCGGATTATGGCAGCCTTCAGGGCGGTCAACGGCTCGATACGCTGTTCCGCGTGGGCGGCGGCACGGGCTCGGTCGGCAACCCCAACCTGATCCCGTTCAAGTCGAAGAACATCGATCTGTCGGCGGAATGGTATTACGGCAACGAGAGCTACATCTCGGTCGGCTATTTCCACAAGGACGTGCAGAACTTCATCAGTTCGACGCAGATCAACACGACGATACCGGGCGTGACCTCGCCGACGACCACCTTCAACGGCGTGACCCAGAACGGACCGCGCTATCAGGCGGCGCTCAACGCTCTCGGCGCCAATGCCACCTTCCAGGCCATCCAGGCCTATTACGCCGCCAATTTCCCGGCCTATGTCGGCAAGAACGGCGTGCTGCTTGCCGGCCCTGGCGATCCGTCGGTGAACTTCGTCATCACGACGCCGTTCAACAGCGCCAACACGGCGTCGGTGGACGGGTTCGAATTCGCGATCCAGCATAATTTCTGGCACACGGGTTTCGGCACGATTCTCAACTACACGATCGTCAACGGCAACCGGAACTACGACAACCGTCTGCCCGCCAGCGTCTCGCCCGCGCAATTCGCGATCACGGGCCTTTCGGACAGCGCCAACGCCGTTCTGTTCTATGACAAGAACGGCTTTCAGGCGCGCGCGGCGTACAACTGGCGCAAGGGATATCTCTCGGCGTCGGGCGTGAACCCCTTCTATATCAATACCTATGGACAGCTGGACGTCAGTGCGAGCTACGCGATCACGAAGAGCATTTCGGTATTCTTCGAAGGTATCAACGTGAACAGCGAGGATCGCAGCGGTCATCTGCGATCGGACAACAACATCGCGTTCGTGACGAAGCAGGATCCGCGTTATTCGGCGGGTGCCCGCATCGCGTTCTAACAAACCGGAATAGGGCCATCCTCGCGACCGAGGGTGGCCTTTTTTCTGTCCAGGCGGCAGAAGCGGCGTCGGCGGCGGCCCAAGGTGCCGACGGCAATGGAGCAGCTTTCCTGATGGCCAACCACGCAATCCTCACGGCCGACGATCACCGCACGCTGCGCATCGTGCCCGAGGCGAGCGCTGCACTGGGCGACGCGGTGATGTCGTGTCTGGTCGTGCCCAACGAATTCCGGCGCGTGCAGAATGAATACCCGATCCTGTTCCGCCTGACCCCCGAGCGTGATCGGTTCCAGATCATGGCGATGTTCGGATTCGTGCCGGGCGAGAACCTGTTCCTGGAGGACGGTCGATGGGATGCGCGTTACCGGCCGCTCGCCATGCAGATCCAGCCGTTCCTCATCGGCCGGCCGGCGAACGAGGGCGACGACCGGCAGGTACATGTCGATCTCGACAGCCCTCGCATTGCACGAGGCGACGCGGGTGTCCGCGTGTTCGACGATGTCGGCCAGGCGACGCCTTATCTGGAGGCGATCGTCGGGCGGCTCGGCGATCTGGATGCGGGCTGGCAAGGAACGGAGCCCTTTCTTGCCGCGCTCCAGCGATACGAACTGCTCGAGCCGCTGACGCTGGAGATCACGCTGGACGACGGCTCGACGAACAGGCTGGTCGGCTATCACGCGATCGACGAAGAGCGGCTGCAACAGCTCGACGCCGCGGCGCTTGGCGAACTTCATGCTGCGGGCCATCTGATGCCGGTGTTCATGGCGCTGGCGTCGCTTTCCAATGTCACCGAGCTGGTGGCCCGCAAGAACCGGCGCGATCGGCGTGGCTGACGCCGATCCGGGTATCTTCGCGGGGATGGCGTCGGTGCCGGAGGTGGGCGTCGTGGATGCGGCCGATCTCGACTCCCGTCTCCGGGCTGCCGATACGCCGTTCGTCGTGCGCGGATTGGTGAAGAACTGGCCGTTGGTCGAGGCTGGGCGCCGCTCGGGCCGCGAAGCGCGGGCGTATCTGCTCGACCATCACCGCGGCCTCGCATTTACCGTGTCGGTCGGTACGCCCGGCAGCGACGGCCGGCTGTTTTACGACAACGCCATGGCGATGAATTTCCAGACGCTGCGTGCGACACTGCCCGACATCTTCCAGCGGATCGATGCGATCGAAGGAAAGGCGGGGGCGCCTCCGGTCTATCTCGCCTCGATCGACATGCACCAGTTCTTCGCCGGCCTGTACGAAGCAAACCATGTCGATCTGGGTGATCGCACCTGCCTCGCCAGCATCTGGATCGGCACTAGGACGCGGATTTCGGCGCATAACGACCTACCGCACAATCTCGCCTGCGTGGCGGTGGGGCGGCGGCGCTTCACGCTGTTTCCGCGCGACCAGTTCCGAAACCTCTATCTGGGCCCGATCGACAACACTCCGGCGGGGCGCGCCGTGAGCATGGTCGATTTCCACGCGCCCGATTTCGATCGCCACCCGCGCTTTGCCGAGGCCCTGGCGCATGCGCAGGTCGCCGAGTTGGAGGCGGGCGATGCGCTCTACATCCCCGCCATGTGGTGGCACCATGTCGAGGGGCTGGCCGAATTCAACGTCCTGGTGAATTACTGGTGGCGCGAGACGCCGCGCTGGCTGGGGTCGCCGCAGGACGCGCTGAATCATGCGCTGCTGGCGATCCGCGACCTGCCTGCGGACCAGAAGGCGCATTGGCGCGACATGTTCGACCATTATGTCTTCGAAAACACCGACGATGTCGCCGCCCATATTCCGGAGGAGGGCCGCAGCGTGCTGGCACCGCTGACCCCAGATAGCGCGGGCCGTATCCGCGCGTTCCTGTTGCGGAGCCTCAGCCAGTGACCGTGCGGCCACGCCGGATCGTGATCGCCGGGGGCGGCACCGCGGGCTGGATGGCGGCTGCGGCGATCGCGCGGACGATGGGGCGCACGGTTACGGTGACGCTGGTGGAATCGGACGCGATCGGCACAGTGGGGGTGGGCGAATCCACGATCCCGCCGCTCGTCACCTATAACCGGCTCCTGGGCATCGGCGAGGCGGAGTTCATGCGCGCCACCCAGGCGACATTCAAGCTCGGCATCCTGTTCGAAGGATGGAAAGACGGCACCGACCGGTATTTCCATTCGTTCGGAGTCACCGGCAAGGATCACTGGTCGGCCGGCTTTCAGCATTTCTGGCTGAACGGCCAGGCGCGCGGTCATGCCGAGCCGTATGACGCCTATTGCCTCGAACTCGCCGCCGCCATGAACGGGAAGTTCGCGCACCTGCCCGACGACGGCATGAACTATGCCTATCAGCTCGACTCCACGCTCTACGCCAAATTCCTGCGGCGGATGGCGGAAGGCGATGGCACGACGCGTATCGAGGGGCGGATCGCGCGCGTCGCGCTCGACGACGAAACGGGGGATGTCGCCGCGCTACACCTCGAATCCGGTGCAGTGATCGAGGGCGACCTGTTCCTCGACTGCACTGGATTCCGCGCGTTGCTGATCGAACAGGCGCTCCACGCGGGCTATGACGACTGGAGCCATTGGCTGCCCTGCGATTCCGCGATCGCCGTGCAGACCGAGAGTGTCCGTCCCCCGGTGCCCTATACGCGCGCCATGGCGCATGATGCCGGTTGGCAGTGGCGCATTCCGCTCCAGCACCGGACCGGCAACGGGATCGTCTATTGCAGCCGCTATCTCGGACGGGACGCAGCGCTCGAACGGCTGCTGGGCAATCTGGAGGGCGCGGTGCTCACCGAGCCCAACGTCATCCGCTTCGTGACGGGCGCGCGCCGGCGCCAGTGGCACCGCAACGTGGTGGCGATCGGGCTGTCGGGCGGGTTCATGGAACCGCTGGAATCGACCAGCATCCATCTGATCCAGCGCGCGATCCTGCGGTTGATCCGGATGATGCCGGACGGCGCCATCTCGCCGCGCGACATCGCCGAATTCAACGACCAGCAATTCGCCGACATGGAGCAGATCCGCGACTTCCTGATCCTTCACTACAAGGCGACCGATCGGCGCGACTCCCCCTTCTGGCGGCAATGCGCGGCGATGCCGATCCCCGATAGCCTGGTCCAGAAGATCGAACTGTTCCGCGAAACCGGCCGCGTGTTCCGCCGCAACGAGGAATTGTTCGCCGAAAACAGCTGGGTGCAGGTGATGATGGGGCAGGGCATCGTGCCGCGCGCGCATCATCCGATTGCCGACAAGCTGCCCGACGACGAACTGGCGCGTTTCCTGGCGGCGCTGCGCGAGAACGTGACGCGGACGGTTGCCGGCCTGCCGCCGCATGCCGACTATGTCGCGCATTATTGCCAGGCCTGAACCGATGGTCCGGCGACGGCAGGCGGTCACGATCAAGCATGTCGCCGCCGATGCTGGCGTCTCGCTCCAGACGGTCAGCCGGGTCATCAACAGGGAGCCCGGCGTCCGTCCCGAAATGGCGGCGCGCGTTCGGGAGGCGGTCGATCGGCTGGGCTATGTGCCCTCGATCGCGGCGCAGCGCATGGGTGGATCGCGATCCTATCTGATCGTCGCGCTGAACGATCGCGAGCGCACGATCGGGGACTGGCGGGCGCGTGAGGGCACCGACTGGATCGATCAGATGCTGCTGGGCAGCATGCTGGCCTGCGCCGAACATGGCTACCGGATGATCGTCGAACTGGTCGACACGCACAGCGATCATATCGTGCGCGAGCTGATGGCGACGATCGCCGCAGTCCAGCCCGATGGTGTGATCCTGACGCCGCCGCATTCCGCCAATCCGCAGATCGTCCAGTTGCTGGAGGCGCAAGGGATCAGCTTCGCGCGGATCGGTTCTCTCCGCCAAGGCGCGGGGTTCGCGCTGACGATGGATGACGAACGCGCCGCCCGGATCGCGACCGAGCATCTGATCGGGCTCGATCATACCCGGATCGGTTTGGTCGCCGGGCCATCCGAATATGAATTGAGCGGCTGGCGGGTGGATGGATGGCGCGCCGCGCTTCGCGCGGCAGGGCTGGCGGACGATCTGCTCGCGCATGGCGATTTCGGCTATCCCTCCGGAAGGGCGGCGGCAATCGCGTTGCTCGATGCCGCCGATCCCCCCACCGCCATCATAGCCAGCAACGACCGGATGGCACTCGCCACGCTCGAGACGTGCCGCGATCGTGGGATCGTGGTGCCGCGCGATCTGTCGCTCGTCAGCTTCGACAACACGCCGATCGTCCGCTTCACCCATCCGCCCCTGACCGCGATCGACCAGCCGATCGCCCAAGTTGCTGCACGCGCAGTGGAACTCATCATCGCCGATCTCGCGGGATGCGCGGCACCGACCCAACCGATCGTCGTGCCGGCCGAACTCGTCCTGCGCCAATCGACCGCGCCGCGGCGAACGGTGACGTGAACGCGGCGTCGCACGCCGATCACCGTTCGGGGTAGCGCACCAACGTCTGCCGGATCGCGCCGGCCCTGGCGGCCGGCCCCGTGTCGTTCACCAGATGCGCGATCGTCCCCTTGCCACCCCCGAGCGCGATGGTCGTGATGCTGTCGAAACCGATGCCGGGTCGGTCCGGCGCCTCGATCGCGCTGTCCACCACGATGGTCGGGTCGGCAGTGAAATTGGCGTAGATGCCAAGCCCGGTCGCATGATGCCGCTGGACGCGGTCGGAAACCTTGTACGACGACCAGCCGCTCTGTGCACCGTCGCCATAGGCCGCTTGCGACGGCGGGTCATAGGGAAGCTCGCTCTGATAGAAGAGCGTGCGGCCGCGCTCGCCGTTCCATACGACCTGATGGCGCTGGAAATGTTCGACGAAAAGGCCATAGGCCGCGACATCGTCGCCATTGACCACCAGACCCTGTTCGCCGGTGCTCTCGGTCCAGCCGACATGCACGCGAGCGGTCGCCTTGTCGCCATGATCGGCCCGCCAGATCCACAGATCGTCGCACAGGACATGATGGCTGTTAATCTCGAGGCACGTGCCCGCGCGACCGATCGCCGTGCCGCCGACGCGGAAGAAGATGTCGGCCAGCAGGGTGGGATCGTCGGACCGGCCGGCATCGGCCTTCGGCTCGCCGATCTGCATCAGCACCGGCGACCGGATCGGCCCGGCATCGATCAAGAGCCCTGCGACCGTCACCCCCGGCACGTTCGCGGTCGTTAGCACCGCATTGCCGTCGGTAGCGAGAAGCGTCGCGAGCCCCAGCCCCAGAATGACGGTCCCCGGTCGCGTGATCCTCAGCGGCTTCGACCGGCGGTAGATGCCGGGGGTGAGCAGCAGATGAAAGCCGTTCGCCAGCGCCGCATCGATCCGGCTGGCGGGTGTGTCGGGCTTGGCGATCAGGAAGCGTGACAAGGGGATCGACCGGCCGGCCGGCTTCCCGCTTTCCCAGGTCGTTCCTTGCGCGTCGTGCCGCATCGCGGGTACGAATACGGCCCATTCCCCCTTGGCATCACAGTGCAGGAACGGCTTCTCCCGCATGCCGGGCAGGGCCGCCACATTGGTGATCGGCGGGTCGGGAAAACGGGTCGGCGGCGCACCTGCCACCCCGGCGAACACCATGTTCCAGTTCGCGCCCTCCCATCCACCGATCGTTCCGGACCGCGTGAACCATTGCTGCTGCGTTCCGGAGCGGATGGTGCCTTCGACGCGGCAATCCGCCATGAAGCCGCCGCTCGACCAGCCCCCGTCGTCGAGCGCCAGATCGCCATGGAGATGGATCCGTCGATAGGGCGCGGCCTGCGACACCGCCCATCGGTCCGTGCCATCGCGCGGGCGGACGGCGAGATTTTCGGCGCTGCGCCAGAAATTGTCGAGTGCCATGCCATGGGCCCAATCGGCCTCGACATGGACATGGCCATCGATCGTCACGTCGTCCGGCAGAAGCCCCAGCCCTGCCACCTGGGTGAAGAACCCGATATTGACATCGACGGCGTAGCGGCCGGGTTTGAACAGCACGGCATAGCGGGCATCGGTGAAGTGTGCGCTTTCCTGCTGGCGGAAGATGGCGTCGAGTATCGCCTGGATCCGTTCCGGCGGCATGGCCGGATCGATGATCGTCACGCGATCGCCCAGATCGGGATCGCGCGGGGCTTGCACCCCGGCGAACGCGGGCAGGGCAGCGCTCGCCACGCCCGTTCCCGCCAACCCAGTAAGCACGTTTCGCCGGGTCGTGGTCGAGATGTTCATACCGGCATGACGCTCTTGTTGTGGCCGTCCACGCTACGCTCGTACCATGCGGGTTTGCAACGCGGATCGAGTGCAGCTCCTGGCCTGTCAGACCAACGTGGCAGTCAGGGCAGGGAAGACTGGTAACGTTGCCGTAGATGTCGCCTTCTGGGTCATAATACCGGCCTATCGCTGGGGTTGGCTCTGTCAGACCAACGTGGCAGGGCGGGCAGGGGGCTGGTAACGGCGGCTGATGCCCCGCCGTTCACGTGCCCTGCCGCCATCGCCGTTCCGCCGCTTCAACTCGTCACCTGAGGTGATCCGCCTGGTTGTCATGATGTATGTGCGCTTTCCGCTATCGCTGCGGAACGTCGAAGACCTGTTGTTCGAGCGCGGGATCGATGTCTGCCACGAAACGGTGCGGATGTGGTGGAACAGGTTTGGACCGATGTTCGCCGGCGACATTCGCCGCCAGCGCGTGAACCGATTGCGGGGCTTTCGGCATTGGCGGTGGCACCTGGACGAGATGTACGTGAAGCTGAACGGCGAGATGGTGTACCTCTGGCGGGCGGTCGATCACGAGGGCGAGATCCTCGAGAGCTACGTCACGAAGACGAGGGACAAGGACGCAGCGCTCACCTTCATGAAGAAGGCGCTGAAGCGCCACGGCAGCCCTGAGAAGGTCACCACCGACGGGCTTCGCTCCTACGGTGCGGCAATGAAGGAGCTCGGCAACGCCGACAAGTAGGAGGTGGGTCGCTGGGCCAACAACCGGGTGGAGAACAGCCACCTGCCGTTCCGACGACGGGAGCGGGCGATGGCGCGCTTCAGGCGGATGAAAACGCTACAGAAGTTCGCCTCGGTCCATGCCAACGTCCACAACCACTTCAGCCTCGAACGCCATCTCGTCGATCGCCAGACCTACAAGGAACGACGCTCTGCCGCGCTGGCGGAGTGGCAGGTCCTCGCAAGCTAGGCAGATGCGTACAAAGCGCGACGTGCATCGTGTGGAGACGGGTTCGCGTTAGACTGACAGCACCCATGGAACTGCACCGCCGCATCGCACTCGCCACCGCCAACCCGGCATTCATCATCGCGTTCGATGCGCTTGCCGCCGAGATGGAGCGGGTGATGCGCGCCGGCGTCGACATCTCCCGCTCACGCCCGCCCGAGGTCATCGGTGCGATGATGCGCGAGCATGAGACGATCGTGGCCGCGCTGCGGGTTCAAGACAGCGATGGCGCCGCGCTCGCCATGCGCTGGCATCTGTCGGAGGGGCGCAAGCGGCTAATGCCCTGACGGGGTGCTGTCAGACCAACGTGGCAGGCGGGGCAGGGGCTGGTAGTGGCGGCTGATGCCCCGCCGTTCACGTGCCCTGCCGCCATCGCCGTTTCGCCGCTTCAATTCGTCACCTGAGGTGATCCGCCTTGTTGTCATGATGTACGTGCGGTTTCCGCTGAGCTTAAGGAACGTCGAGGACTTGTTGTTCGAGCGCGGCATTGATGTGAGCCACGAGACGGTGCGGTTGTGGTGGAACCGCTTCGGGCCGCTCTTCGCCGGCGACATTCGCCGACAGCGGGT
>NZ_JAKNQJ010000017.1 GCF_022662335.1 Sphingomonas sp. CROZ-RG-20F-R02-07
CCGGCGTCGCTCCCGCTCAGCGCCAGGTTGCCGACGCTGACCGTCTTGGCCGTACCGACGTTCTTGGTGTCGAAGCTGCCGCTCGTCGGCGCGTTCAGCGCAACCGCGTCGCCTGTGACCGTGCCGGCCAGCGTGTAGTTGCCACCCGCCAGCGTCGCTGCCGTCGTGCCGTCATAGGTCTTGGCCACGCCACCCGTCAGCGAGGCGGTCAGCGCTTTGGCGGTTATGCTGCCGCCGGCGGTCTGGCGGGTGATGGTGTAGTTGTAGCCGTTGGCGCCATCGTTGACGGTCACGGCGCCGACGCTCAGCGTGCGGGTGCCGGCATTGCGGCTGTCGAAGCTTTGCGCCGCGCCGCTCACCGTATCGCCGTTCACCAGGCCGGTGACGATCGGCGTCGCGGCCGATGCGGTGGATCCGTCGTACACCCGGCTGTCGGTCACGGCCGCGAGCACGAGGGTGCGGGGGTCGACCGTCAGCGTCGCCGCGCCGAAGGCGAAGCCATAGCCCTGCGGCGCGGAGAGGCTGCCCTGCGTCGCATGGAGCTGATAGGTGCCGGCATAGGCGGTCGCGGCCAATCCGCCATAGCTTGGATCGACGCCGGGCGCGCCCGACAGCACGTCCTGGGTGAAGACGTTGCCATAGGCGCTCGCGTCGATCAGCCCGGTCGCGGCGTAAGGGACGCCCGCGGCGGTCAGCGTGTCGCCATAGGTCTTGTGCGTGCCGGCGGGCGTGACGGTGATCGTCGGCGTGACCGCGAAGACATAGCGGTTGCCCGCTTCGGTGACGGTGGCACCGGCCGCGCGCCCGAGCAGCGCCGCGTTGCCGCTGGCGAGGCCGCCGAACTGATCGCCCGACGGCGCCTGCGAATAGATCAGCCAGCGGCCGCTGCCGGTGGTGGCGATCGCCGACGCACCGGCCTGGTTGGTGAAATTGGTGCCGGCGCGCAGCGCGAGCGTACCGGCGCTCGTCAGCCGCGCCCCGCTGGCGAGCGTGATCGCGCCCGGGCTCGACACGCTCGCATCGGCGCCGAAACCGTCGTTGCCCGCCAGCGTAACCGCGCCGCCGCCCGTCAGCGCGAAGGCGCCCGTGCTCGCGAACCCCGTGACGGTGACCGCCGCGCCGTCGATCAGCGTCGCCGCAGCGGCCGTGCCGGTGAGCGTGCCAACTGCGTTCGCCGCGTTGGTCAGCGTGTAGCTGCCACCCGACAGCGACAGCGTCGGCGCGGTGAGTGCGCTCGTCTGAGTCACGGTGCCGGCGGTGGTTATGGCGAGCGTGCCGGTGGTCGTGAGCGCGGCGAGCGTTGTCGCGGCGGCGGCGTTGGCAATCGCGATCGTGCCGGTGTTGCCGCCGAGCGTCTGGAAGACGTTGGCGGCGTTGGTAAGCGTGTAGCTGCCGCCGGTGCCGTTCAGCGTCAGCGCGCCGGCGGTGAGCGCCGCAGTCTGGGTCGCCGCGCCCGTGGTGCTGAGCGCGAGGCTGCCGCCATTGGTGCCCACGCCCGCGTTGAGCGCGATGCCGCCGGCGCCCGCGTTCAGCACGAGGTTCAGCGCATTGCTGGTCGAGCCGATCGTCTGGTTCACGACGATGGCGTTGGCCGCATCCAGCCGGAGCGTCGCGGCGGCGCCCGCGGTCTTGGCAATCATGGCGTTGACGGTGATGTTGCCGGCTTCGCTGCCCTGGTTCGCGGTGCCGGTGGTGATCTGGACGTTGGTGCCGGCGTTCAGGAAGCCGGTGATCTGCGAGACGTCGACCTTGGAGGCGGTGGCGGTGGGGGTCCAGGTCTGACCGCCGCTGGTCGTGGCAAACGCGCCATTGCTGCTACCGCCGCTGCCCGTGGCCAGTTCGAAGCCGAGTTGCGAAGGCGACCCGGCATCGCCGATGTTCGTCGAATACGCCTTTATCGTGTAGGTGCCGTTTTGCGCCAGGGTGACGCGTTGCTGCTGCCACGGCACGGTAAGATAGTTGTTCCCGTTCGAAATCGCCTGGGAATAGAGCGTCAGCACCTGACCGTTGGGCTGCACCAGCTGAACGGTGCCGCTGTCGTTGTACGGCGTATAGTCCTTGCCGAGGAACAACGCGTACAGATCAAAATATTGGCCCGCGGCGCCCACGAACGTCTGCTGGATGCCGTTCGCCACGCTGGCGGTGCCGCCGGACGCAAGCGCAAAATGCCCGCCGGACGACACCTGGGATGTGAAGGTCGCACCGCTGTTGCCAGTTGCGCTATCGCCGGTTGCGCTGACGACGACCTGCGTCGCGGTCGTCGAGTTCGGCAACGCGGTCCATCCCGTCAGCCCGCTCTCGAACCCCGGATTGACGATCGCCGGCGCATTGCCCGTCCCCGCCGCCACGATCTCCACATCATACGGATCGAACAGCCACAGCCCCGCCGCGCCGAACGGTGCCGCCGCCGATCCGCGCACGCCGGTGGTGTCGAGATAATGGCCTGACGTCTCGATCCGGCCGCCATTGCCGCCGCCTGCGCCACCGCGCGCGAGGATCGTGCCGTACGCCAGCGTCTGCGAGGTCGCGTTCGTCACGTCGGACCACACAGTGACCGTGCCGCCGTCGCCGGTGGACAGCGCGCTCGCGTCCAGCGTCGCGCTTGCCGCCAGGCCTGCGCGCACCGCGCTCGCATGGCCGCCGACGCTCGCACCCTGCCAGCCGCCGCCCACCGCGATCGTACCGCCGCCCGCATAGCCGCTGGCATCGAGCGTCGCACCAGCGCCCGCCACCACGGTGTCGCCGAACACGCCGATCGAGCCGCCGGTCTGCCCCGCGCCCTTGCCGCTCGCATCCAGCGTGCCGGCCGCATAGACGAGCCCCGTGTCGCCACCGTCGAGCACGATCGTGCCGCCCTGCCGGCTCACCGCGGTGGCATCGATCAGCCCCGTGGTGTTGACGACGCCGCTGACGACGCCCGCCGCCGCGCGCGCGGTCATCAGCACCTGGCCGCCCTTGGCCGACAGCGTGCCCGCATTGTCGACCAGCGCGCCGCCGGTGGCGACGACGCTCAGCGGCGCGGTGACCGCGAAGGACAGCAATTTGTCGCCGACCACGTCGAGCACCATCGTCTTGCCCGCGCCCAGCGCCACGGTGCCGAGCCGCGCCTGGACGAGCCCGGCATTGGCGACATGGTTGCCCGCCAGCACCGCATAGCCGCCATCGGCCGCGACGATCGCGCCGAGGTTGGTCACGCCCGCCGCCGATCCGTCGCCGGTGAGCGTGTAGTTGCCGCCCAGGAAATCGGCGTTGCTCATCGCGTGCGTGGACGCCAGGAAGCCCGCCGCGTTCACCTGCCCGCCCGCGCCGATCAGCACGCCGTTGGGGTTCAGCAGCCACACCTGCCCGTTGGCGACGAGCGAACCGTCGATCCGCGTCTGGCCCGAACCCGTGATGCGGTTGAGCGCGATCGACCCCGCGCCGGGCTGGCGGAACGCCACGCTGGTGCCGTTGTCGACCGAGAAGGCGCGCCAGTCGATCACCGCCTTGTCGGTCGTCTGGGTGACGACGACGTTCGTCGTGCCCACGCCCGCCACGCTCGCGGCCCCCGCGCTCACCTGCGGGCCGGCGATCGATTGCGCCGCGGCCGGCGTCGTCGCCAGCAGGTGGATCAGCGCGAAGCTGGTGCAGGCGCGAAAGCTGGTGCGCGCCATGACGGAGAACGCGCGGGCGGGCGTGTCGAGGATCATCGCGTGGCTATCCCGGGGACGAACGCGACCACGCCGATGCATGTCGCCGCTTTCGCGATCGCTCGATCGGAAAGGCGCCCGAACGGTGCCCTACATGATCGCAAGACATGGGGCAAACACAACGACATGGCGGCTCAGGCTGGCTCGGCGGCCAGCGCCACCGGAGCCGCGGCGGGCGCCGTGTTCGCCTTGCGCAGGCGGTCGCACAATTCGTGGATGATGCCGCGCGCGACGCGGATGTCGTCGCCGATCAGCCGTTCCAGATTGTCGCTCGACATGCGCAGCAACAGGCTGTCCTCGATCGCGGTGACCGAGGCCGAGCGCGGCTCGGGATCGAGCGCCGCCATCTCGCCCACGACCTGGCGCTCGCCGATCTCGGCGAGCTGCTTGTCCCCGATATGCACCCGCAGCCGGCCGCTCGCGACGATATAGAGCGCGTCGCCGAAATCGCCTTGCGCGAACACCGTCTGCCCGGCCTTCACCGGCACTTCGCGCACCGACTGCGCGGCCTGCGTCAGCGAACTCTCGCGCACATGCGAGAAGATGCCGACGCTGCGCAGGATGAGTACCTTTTCGATCGTCAACAACATGGTCCGTCCTTCCCCTACCCGGGTCTTGCCCCCCGCGATCCATTCCGCCGTTTCGCGCAGCACCGCGTCCTCGACCATCCGTGCGGCCGAGACCGCCTCTTCGGCCGCCTCCGATCCGATCAGCGCCAGCGCATAGAGCGCGCTGGCCGGTGCCCAGGCGCCGAGCCGCGCCTCCGACGTCTCGGCGACGCCGCCCACACCCGCGAGCCCGCCCGACGTGCTGCGCTTGCCGAGCGAGAGGTTGCGCCCCTCGAGCGTTTCCGGCTCGAGGAACGGCAGCACCGCGGGCTTCACGTCCATGTCGAGCGAATTGTCGAGCATCTCGAGCACATAGCTGCGCTGCGTCGCGCCGCCCGAGACAAAGCGGAGCCGCGCCTCGTGCATGTCGACCTTGTCGACCAGCAGCCCGAGCAGGTGGAAGATCGCCTCCTGCGTATTGTCGATCTCGTCCGAGAGAGCGCGCGCGACCAGCGCCTGGCCCTCGTCGTCATGCGCGCAATCGGCCCAGGCGGCGAGCATCCAGGCCGCGGTGTCCACCTCGGCATGGAGCTGCGCCTTGACGCGCGGCCGCTCGGCGGGCGTCGCCTTGTGCCCGATCCGCCAGAGGGCGGCGAGGGCGGCATGGCGCAGCACGCGCTCGCCTTCCTCGATCAGCGTCATCAGCCAGGTCGCCGCGGCCGGCGTGCCGATCACCCCCGCCGCGGCGATCGCGGCGCGGCGCGTCGCGCGCACCGTCGCCGGATCGGCATAGAGCGCGGCCAGCGGCTCGAGCATGTCGTCGCCGATCATCCCGATCGCGGCGATCGCCGGCTGCGTCAGCCGCGCGGATTTCAGGCTGTCGAGGATCGCGGGCCAGAGCTGCGGCGCGTGGATCGCCCCCGCCGCCGCCAGCGCCGCGGCGCGCACCTCCTCGTTCGGATCGTCGAGCAGCCGCAGCAGCGGGCGATAGAAGAGGTGCGAGCCGACCCGCTGCATCACGTCGGCGGCGAGCTGGCGCCGATTGGCATCGGTGCTCTGGATATCCGCGATCAGGCGATTGCCCGCGGCGATCACGCCCTCGATGCCGCCGTGGCGGATCAGCCCCTGATAGGCGCCGACCTGCTCGGCCTCGGTCTCCGCATCGAGATAGGGCAGCACATGCTCGACCGCGTCCTCGCCCGCGCTGCCCGCGATCGCCGCGATCAGCGCGCCGCGCACCGAAGGCAGCCGCTCCTGTGCGAGCCGCCCGGACACGAGCGCAAGGCCGCCGGCGTCCTGCCGCGCCTCGAACCACTGCGCCGCCTCGATCCGCACCGCGGGTTCGGCATGCGCGAGCAGCGGCGCGACGTCCGCCACCGCCAGCCCCTCGGGCCGGCCGCCCAGCACGTGGAGCGCATAGAGCACCTCGCCGACGTGCCGGCTGGCCAGTCCATGGCGGATCGCGACGAGCGCATCGCCAGACAGCGCGGCATCGGGATCGAAATCGAACTGCCGCCCCGCCACCGCGCGGCGTAGCACGTCGGTATAGCCTTTCGACACCACGAACACGGTGCCGAGCCACGCCGCGAGGATCGCCGCCATCACCGCGCTGACGCCGATCGCGCTGAAGCCCAGCACATGGATCATGAACGACAGCAACAGGCCCGCGACGCCGCCCGTCACCGGCTCGATCATCGATTCCAGCGCGGCCTGCAGCTTCATCCGCTTGGCGGCGGGCAGCGGCTGATAGAGCGTGATCGTCGTCGTCTTGTCGAGCGTGTAGCGGAACGACTGGTCGATCACCTTGTTGGTTACCAGCACGAAGAACAGCGCGGTGGCGACGCCGAACATCTGCCCGGTCACCACCGCGACGATCGCGCCGACGAACAGCAAGGCGGGCAATGTGATGAGGCCGCCGCGCACGCCGAAGCGCCGCACCAGCGGCCCCGCCACGAACAGGCTGACCGCCAGGCTGATGCTGCCCATCACCGCCGAATAGACGCCGAGGAAACTCGCGATCGCCTCTTCGTTGTGATAGCGCTCGTCGACCGCGATGTAGAAGGTTTCGTCGTTGAAGAAGAAGATCAGCTGCGACGCGACGATCATCCCGATCATCACCAGGATATAGCTTTCCTTCCACCACGCCTTGGCGGCGGGCTCGCCCTCGGCCGGGGCATGCTCCTCCTCGCCGCCCGCGGCATCGGCCGGCGGCGCGTAGTTGGCGGTGATGTAGAGCACGAGGAAGAAGCCGATGATCGCGCCCGCCGCCGACAGCAGGAACAGGTCGGGCGTGGTCAGGAAGCGCATCAGCAGCGACGTGCCGAGGCCGCAGACGATCACCGCGACCGGCTCGCCCGCCACGATGAAGCCGAACAGGCGCTTGCCCTGGCGCAACGTCATGAGCTGGTTGGCGAGACCCCACAGCAACAGGCTGGAGAGCACGAATTCGATCTCGAACCACACCATCGTCGCGCCCGCGACCAGCGGCACCTGCAGATACAGGCCGATGCGGAAGAGGACGAGCACCGAGGCGTTGACGCACAAGGTCGTCAGGATGAGCGTGCGCAGCTTCAGCCGATGCTCGCCCATCAGGTAGATCCAGCCGCCGATCGGCACGCAGATCGCCTGCGCGATATAGGCATAGGGCACCGCCTTGGCGCCGTACGCGGCGATGAACAGGCTGTAGGACGCGTTCTGGGTGAAGACGCGCGGCACGCCGGCGATGAAGAACGAGAAGAAGAACAGCAGGATGGTCAGCTTGATCTCGGGCGTCATCCGCGCCGC
Source organism: Sphingomonas sp. CROZ-RG-20F-R02-07 (assembly GCF_022662335.1). Taxonomy (GTDB): domain Bacteria; phylum Pseudomonadota; class Alphaproteobacteria; order Sphingomonadales; family Sphingomonadaceae; genus Sphingomonas. The sequence continues at coordinate 7,022 of NZ_JAKNQJ010000017.1, forward strand.
CCAGCCCGCGCTTGGCGCGGGCAATGTCTGGGTCTCGGCCATGCTCATGCGATCGTCTCCCCCCGGAGTTCCTGTGCGGCGCCGTCCCCGCGCAGCAGCCCATGGCCCATCCCGGTCACCGCATCGAGGATGGCGCGGACGCCCTCCGGCTGCGTGCGCGGATTGAGCATCGTCAATTTCAGATAGCTGCGCCCGCCCACCTTGGTGCCCGCCAGCAGCACGCGGCCCTGATGGAGCAGCCGGCGGCGGATCTCGCGATTGGCGTGATCGAGCGCGTCCGCATCCGCGCCGGCGGGCGCGAAGCGGAAGACGAGCGCGTTGATCGTGGGCGCGGCGACGAGTTCGAGCGCGTCGTCGCCCTCGATCATCGTCGCAACCTCGGCGGCGAGCGCGATCGTGGTGTCGATCATCGCCGCCAGATGCCGGCGGCCCAGCGCCTGCATCGTCAGGAACGGCTTCAGCCCGTCGAAGCGCCGCGTCGTCTGGATCGACTTGCCGACCAGATCGAGCACGCCCGCCTCCACATTCTCTTCCGGATTGAGATAATCCGCATGGAGGTGGATCGCGTCGAAATCGCCGCGCCGTCGCACCAGGAAGGTGGCGCAACTGATCGGCTGATAGAACAGTTTGTGGAAATCCACGGTGACCGAATCGGCGCGGCCAATCCCGTCGAGCAGATGCCGGTGCCGATCGCTCAGCAACAGCCCGCCGCCGAACGCCGCATCGACGTGCAGCCACAACGTCTCGTCCGCGCAGATGTCGGCGATCGCCGCGATCGGATCGATGCTGCCGAAATCGGTCGTGCCCGCGGTCGCGACCACCAGGAACGGGAGCAGGCCGTCGGCGCGCAGCGCCGCGATGGTGGCGGCCAGCGCCGCCGGATCCATCCGCTTGCGCGCGTCGGTCGGCACCGTCACCACCGCGCGTTCGCCGAGCCCCAGGATCGCGGCGGACTGCTGCACCGAGAAATGCGCGACGTCCGAACACAGGATGCGCAGCCGCTGCGCATCGGCGGGCATGCCCTCGCGGCGGATGCGCCAGCCCTGCGCCTGGCCGAACAGGTTGCGCGCGAGCAGCAGCGCCATGAAGTTCGATTGCGTGCCGCCGCTGGTGAAGATGCCGTCGGCTTCGTCGCCCATGCCGGCGAGCGCGGCAAGCCATTCGATCACATGCTGTTCGAGATAGGTGGCGGCGGGCGCCTGGTCCCAACTGTCCATCGACTGGTTGGTGGCGCCGATCATCAGCTCGGCGGCGATGCCGGGGATCAGCGGCGGGCAGTGGAGATGGCCGAGGCAATCGGGATCGCTCACCACCACCGACTGGCTGAGCACCAGATCGGCGACGCGCGCGATCGCCGCCTCGATCCCGATCCCCTCGTCGGGACACACCTCGATCGCGGCGATCGCGGCGGCGATGTCCTGCGGCGTCGCGCCCGAAAAGCAGCGTCCGGTGCCGGCATGGCTGTCGATCAGCGCCTCGGTGCTGGCAGTGACGGCAGCACGGAAGGCAGCGGTGCCCGCGGGCGCGCGCGTCAGGAAATCGGCGTCGAAGCGATCAGACGGCAACGGGGCGGCTCCGCTCGGCGGCGGCGGCGCGGACCGCGTCGGCGAAGATGTCGCAGATCGCATCGATGTCGGCGCGAATGACGATCAGCGGCGGCAGGAAGCGAACCACCGCGCCGAAGCGCCCACCCAGTTCGATGATGAGGCCGCGCTTGAGGCAATGCTGCTGAATCGCCGCCGCCGTCCGGCCGTCCTGCGGCGGATGACCGAGCGCGTCGGGCCGGCCGTCGGGATCGACCACCTCGGCGCCGATCATCAGGCCCCGACCGCGCACGTCGCCGATCAGGCCGGTCTCGGCCTGGATGGCGCGCAGCCGCTCCACCAGATACGCGCCCACCGCCTCGGCATGTTCGGGCAGCCGTTCGCGGCGGATCACCTCGAGCGTGGCGAGCCCGGCCGCCATCGCCATCTGGTTGCCGCGGAACGTGCCGGCATGCGCGCCCGGGCCCCACAGATCGAGGCTCTCGTCATAGATCACCACCGACATCGGCAGGCCGCCGCCGATCGCCTTGGACAGCACGAGCACGTCGGGGATCGCGCCCGAATGTTCGAACGCATAGAGGCGCCCGGTGCGGCCCCAGCCGCTCTGCACCTCGTCGACGATCATCGGCAGCGCGTGTTCGCGGGTCAGCGCGCGCAGGTCGGTCATCCAGCGGTTGTCGGCGGGGATCACGCCGCCCTCGCCCTGAACCGCCTCGAGGATGATGCCCGCCGGGATCACGCCCGATTCCGGATCCTCCAGCAGCGTGCGGATCAGATGCGTGTTCGCGCGCAGCCCCGCCTCGCCGCCGATGCCGAAGGGGCAGCGATATTGGTCGGGATAGGGCAGGAACTGCGAATCGTTGCTGACGCCGGGCAGGTTCGTCTTGGGCGACAGATTGCCCGACAGGCCGAGCGTGCCTACCGTCATCCCGTGATAAGCGCCGCGGAACGTCAGCATGGTCGAACGCTTCGTCGCGGTGCGCACCAGCTTCACCGCGGCCTCGTTCGCGTCCGCGCCGGTGGGGCCGCAGAACTGGATCTTCGCACGCTTGGCGAATTCGGGCGGCAGCGTGTCGAACAGCGCGGCGGTATAGGCGTCCTTCACCGGCGTCGTCAGGTCGAGCGTCTGGAACGGCATGCCGCTGTCGAGCTGACGGCGGACCGCCTCGATCACATGCGGGTGGTTATGGCCGATCGGGAAGGTGCCGGCACCGGCGAGGCAGTCGTAATACACGCGGCCGTCGGTGTCGGTCAGCGTGATGCCCGACGCCTTGGCCACCGCCAGCCGGAACTTGCGCGCATAGGTGCGCGCGGAGGATTCGCGTTCGTCCTGGTTGGCGAGATAATAGCTGTTGCCGCGCGCCTCCTCGACACGCTCCTGTGCGAGCACCATAACGCCGACATTCCCCCATCGGCCGATCCCCTTCGGCCGCGCCGCGCACGTAGACCAATCTCACGATATTGGGAAGATTGAGTCGCCGCGCCGCAGAGCGTTCGTGCTTTTTTGGTACAAATATCGTCGCACCGCGGCACGCGGCGACACGTGCGACCGGTCTCCGCCGTTCCGGTGCTGGCATGCGCGGCCGAAACGGCTAGAGCGGCGTCATGTCCGCCCTGCACGCCTATCGTGAGGATCTCGACCGTCTCGCCGCGATCGACCGGCTGCGCGCGCTGACGCCGCGGGCCGGGGCCGATTTCGCGTCCAACGACTATCTCGCGCTCGCCGGTTCCCCGCGGATGCGCGACGCGGTGGCCGCGGCGCTGGCCCGCGGCGTGTCGGTCGGCTCGGGCGGATCGCGGCTGCTGCGCGGCAACGATCCCGAGCACGAGGCGCTGGAAGACGAGGCGGCGCACGCGTTCGGCGCACAGGCGGCGCTGTTCGTTTCGAACGGCTATGCCGCCAATCTCGCGATCTTCGCCAGCCTGCCCGCCCGCGGCGATCTCGTCGTCTACGATGCGCTGATCCATGCGAGCGCGCATGACGGGATGCGGCTCGGCCGCGCCGAACGCGTCGCCGCCGCGCACAACGATGTCGACGCCTTCGCCGATGCGATCGCCGCGTGGCGCCGCGGGGGACATACGGGCCGGCCCTGGATCGCGGTCGAAAGCCTCTACAGCATGGACGGCGACCGGGCGCCGCTCGCCGACCTGGCCGCGCTCGCCGCGCGTGAGGGCGCGATGCTGATCGTGGACGAGGCGCATGCGACGGGCGTGTTCGGCACCGGCGGGCGCGGCCTGGCCGACGGGCTTCACGGTCGCGACGACGTCGTGACGCTGCACACCTTGGGCAAGGCGCTGGGCTGCGAGGGCGCGCTGGTCTGCCTGCCGCGCGTGCTGCGCGACATCCTCGTCAACCGCGCGCGGCCCTTCGTCTTTTCCACCGCGCCCTCGCCGCTGATGGCCGCCGCCGCGCGCGAGGCGCTGCGCTGCCTTGCCGACGAACCCGAGCGGCGGACGGCGCTGTGGCAGCGCGTCGCGCATGCCGAAACCGCGCTGGCGCGGGTGGGCGTGGCGGCGACGGGATCGCAGATCCTGCCGCTGGTGATCGGCGACGACGCCGCGACGATGCGGATGGCGGCGGCGATCCGCGCGGCGGGGTTCGACGTGCGCGGCATCCGGCCGCCGACCGTGCCGCCTGGCACCGCGCGGCTGCGGCTGTCGATCACGCTGAACGTCACGCCCGCGCAGATCGACGCGCTGGCCGGTGCAATGAAAGATTCGGGGGCACTGGCCGCATGACCGCCACGCTGATCGTCACCGGCACCGATACCGAGATCGGCAAGACGGTCTTCGCCGCCGCGCTCGCCGGGGCGCTCGGCGCGACCTATTGGAAGCCGGTGCAGGCCGGCACCGATGACGGCACCGATCGCGCGCGCGTGGCCGCGCTCGCTGGGCCCCGGCTGCGCGCCACGCTGCCCGAGGCGTACCGGCTCGCCACCCCCTGTTCGCCGCACCGCGCCGCCGCGATCGACGGCGTGACGATCGATCCCGCGCGGCTCGCCCTGCCGGTGGTCGAGGGGCCGCTGGTGGTGGAGGGCGCGGGCGGCGTGCTCGTGCCGCTGGCGGACGATCTGCTCTTCGCCGATATGTTCGCGCGCTGGGCGGCGCCGGTCATACTCGTCGCGCGCACCGCGCTCGGCACGATCAACCACAGCCTGTTGTCGATCGCGGCGCTGCGCGCGCGCGGCGTGCCCATCCTGGGCGTCGCGTTCGTCGGCGAGGCGCAGGAGGACAGCGAGGCGACGATCGCGCGGATCGGCGGCGTGCGGCGGCTCGGGCGGCTGCCGCGCGTCGATCCGCTCGATGCCGAAACGCTCGCCGCCGCCTTCGCCGCGCATTTCGACCTCGGGGATTTTGCATGACCTCGCCCGTCTGGCACCCGTTCACGCAACATGGCCTGGGCGAGCCGATCCCGCTGGTGACGCATGCCGAGGGCGCGGTGCTGCACACCGCGGACGGGCGGCGGATCGTCGATGCGATTTCGTCCTGGTGGGTGACGACGCACGGCCATCGCCACCCGCGGATCATGGCGGCGATCGCGGATCAGGCGCAGGCGCTCGATCAGATCATCTTCGCCGGCTGGACCCACGAACCCGCCGAGACGGTCGCACGCGGGCTGCTCGCCATCCTGCCGCCCGCGCTCACCCGCGTGTTCTTTTCCGATTCCGGATCGACCAGCGTCGAGGTCGCGCTGAAGATGGCGCTCGGCTATTGGCTCAACCGCGGCGCGCCGCGCCACCGCATCCTGGTGATGGAGCATGGCTATCACGGCGACACGATCGGCACGATGTCGGTCGGCGCGCGCGGCGCGTTCAACCGCGCCTATGCGCCGCTGCTGTTCGACGTGGGCACCATCCCCTTTCCCGAGCCTGGGCGCGAGCAGGATACGCTCGACGCGCTCGAACGCGCCTGTGCCGACGAGGCGGCGGCGCTGATCGTCGAGCCGCTGATCCTGGGCGCCGGCGGCATGAAGATCTATCCCGCATGGGTATTGGCCGAGATGCGGCGAATCTGCGCGCAGGCGGGCGTGATCTTCATCGCCGACGAGGTGATGACCGGCTGGGGCCGCACCGGCACGCTGACGGCGTGCGAGCAGGCGGAGGTGGTGCCCGACATCCTGTGCCTGTCCAAGGGGCTGACCGGGGGCGCGGTGCCGCTTGCGGTCACGCTGGCGAGCGAGGACATCTATGCCGCGCACCTGTCGAGCGATCGCGCGCGGATGTTCTTCCACTCCTCCAGCTACACCGCCAACCCGATCGCCTGCGCGGCGGCGGCGGCAAATCTGGCGATCTGGCGCGACGAGCCGGTGCGCGCGCGCGTGGCGGATCTGGCGGCGCGACAGGCGACGCGGCTGGCGGCGCTCGCCGACCGCCCGGGTGTGCACGGCACCCGGCAGCTCGGCACGATCACCGCCCTGGAGCTGGGCCGCGACGCGGGCGGCTATCTCTCCGATCTCGGCCCCCGCCTGATGGCGCATTTCCGGGACCGTGACATCCTGCTGCGGCCGCTCGGCAACACCGTCTATGTCATGCCGCCCTATGCGATCGGCGACGACGATCTGGACGCGGTCTATGCCGCGATCGGCGAGGCGCCGGGCGCCGGCTTGGCGCGGTAGAGGCGCACGCCGAAGATCGGCCCCGCGGTCGATCGGTCATGCGGCACGAAGCGGACGCGCACGCGGCTCTTGCCGTTGGTGAGCGCCACGGGAAGCGGATATTCGACGTCGAAGAACTGGCCCGGCCGATCCTCGTCCAGATGCTGCGTGGCGATCTTCACGTCGTCGACCAGAATGTCGAAATCGCGCGCGCGCTCGCCGCCCCAATAGGTCGCCTGCAGCAGCAGCGGCCCCGGCTTCACCGCCATGCCGAATTCGAGATAGCCGCCCGAGCGCACGTCGCGCCCCTGCCGCCCGCGATAGGTGAGCGGATAGGATTGCTCGCTGGCCAGCGCATGGTCGCGCTCGGGCTGCATTTCGCCGAGGAACATCACGTCGACCGAGCGCGCCGCGACATCCTGCCGCCGCGCCTGATCCGCGGCGAACGCCGCCTGTTCCGATTGCCAGCCGCTTTCGGAAAAGGTCTTGAAATATACCGCGCTGCGCCGCCGATACTGGCGGTAGAAGGGCACGAACGGCAGGTCCGCCGGCCGCACCACGCCGCGCGTCGCATAGAGACCGCGCGCCGCATCGGTCGCCGAAAACGCGCCCAGCAGGTCGCTGCCGACCAGCGCGGGATCGGCGCCGGTCCATTTGGCCCCGGTATCGCCCAGATCGGCGGCGAGCACCATCGGCCCGCGCAGCACCGCCACCGTCTGCGGCGCGCCCGGCGTCGGCTCGATCCGCAAGTCGAGCGGCAGCGTGATGGCGATCCGGTCACCCGTGCGCCAGTTGCGCTCCACCACCGCATAGCCCCGCTCGTACACCGGCGTCACCGCCGTGCCGTTGACGCTGACCGCCGCGCGCCCCTGCGCCCAGCCGGGCACGCGCAACGCCACCGGGAAGCGCCCACCGCGCAGCCGGGTGAAACGCAGCGTCGAGACGGGCTCGAACGGATAGGCGGTCTCGAGCGCCATCGATGCGCCGCGCGCCGCCCATTCGGCCTCGGCCGGGATGTAGAGATTGACGTAGAGCGCGCCGCGATCGCCTTCCCAGAAGATCGATTCGCCATGCTTGGCATGGCTTTCCATGCCCGACCCGACGCAGCACCAGAAGGCGTCGTCGTCCCTGGTCGAATAGTCGCGGTTCGCGCCCGTCATCAGCGGCGTCATATAGGTGAAGCCGCCGGTCGCGGGGTCCTGCGCGGCCATGACGTGGTTGAGGTGCGCGCGCTCGTAATAATCGAACAGCGCGCCGTCGGGATGCCACGACCAGAGATGCCGCGTGAGCTTCAGCATGTTGTAGGTGTTGCAATGCTCGCAGGTCTGTTCGGTGATGTGGTCGGCGATCGTGTCGGGCGCCGCGAAATATTCGCGGTCCGCATTGCCGCCGACGACATAGCTGTGATGCGCGGTCACCGCGTCCCAGAAGGTGCGCGCCGCCGCCGCTGGTGCGGCATCGCCGGTCAGCTCGTGCAGCCGCGCGAGACCGATCAGCTTGGGCACCTGCGTGTTCGCGTGGAGATTGGCCAGCCGGTCCTCGCCGCGCGCCAGCGGATCCAGCACGCGGTCGTCATGGATCAGCCGCGCCATCCGCAGCCAGCGCGCGTCGCGGGTGCGCGCATACAGCTCCGCATAGCTTTCGTTCAGCCCGCCATATTCGCAGGCCAGCACCTGCTGCACCTGTTCGGGCGTCAGCGCGGCGAACACGCGCTCGAAATAGCCGGCGAGCCCCGTCGTCACCGCCAGCGCCTGCGTGTTGCCCCAGGCCGCGTTCACGTCGAGCAGCCCCGCGAACAGCTTGTGCACGGTGTAGAGCGGCGACCATGCGCCGTTCAGGTCGAACCCGCCCGAGCGGATGTCGCCCTTCATGATTTCGGGAAAGATCTCCTCGCCATCGACGATCGTCCCGTCCTTCCGCTTGCGGCCGAGCGCGCCGACATAGCCGGTGCCGCGCCTGGCCTGCGCCTCCGCCAGTTGGGCCACGACATAATCGGCGCGGCGGCGCATCTCGGCATCGCCGGTCTGCTGCCAGGTGAGCACCAGCGCGGAGAGATAATGGCCGAGCGTATGGCCCGCGATCGTGTCGCTTTCCCAGCCGCCATAGATCGCCGCCTTGGGCGCCAGGCCGGCGTAGCGGCGGAAATTGTGCAGCAGCCGATCGGGATCGAGCCGCAGCAGATAGGTACGGTTGACCGCCACCGCGGTGGCATAGTCCGAGGGGTGGAGCCGCACCGCGGTCAGCGGCAGCGGCTTCGCAGCCCCCGCCAGCAGCGTGGTGGCGGCGCGGCCCGTACCGGTGTGTGCGACCAGCGCGATGGCGGCGGCGCCGATCAGGAGCTCGCGACGGCTGGATTCGACGAACGACATGAGGCCCCTCCCGGAATATCGTATACCAACTAAGGGCATGGCTCCGCAGCGTCAATCGGCGGGCCGTCATGCATGGCGCTCGGCCACCCCAGCCGTTAGGCGGGGCCGATGACTAGCGAATCGCCCGGCATCGCCATGCATCGCCACGAATTCGTGGCCTTTGTCGCCGCGTTGATGGCGGTGAATGCCTTGGGCGTCGACATGATGCTGCCCGCACTCGCGGATATCGGTCGCCGGCTGGCGGTCACCGCGGCCAATCACCGGCAATGGATCGTCACCGCCTATATGCTGGGCTTCGGCGTCGGCCAGCTCGTCTATGGGCCGCTCACCGACCGGTTCGGCCGCAAGCCCATCCTCGTCATCACGCTGATCGGCTTCGTGGCGGCGAGCATCTTCGCCGCGAGTTCGCAGACGTTCGCGGCGCTGCTCGGCGCGCGCGTGCTGCAGGGGCTGATGTCCGCCAGCACGCGCGTGCTGGCGGTCGCGATCGTGCGCGACGGGTTTTCCGGGCGCCAGATGGCGCGCACGCTGTCGGTGGCGCAGATGATCTTCTTCCTGGTGCCGATCGTGGCGCCGACGCTGGGCCAAGGGCTGTTGCTGTTCGGGCCATGGCGGATCATCTTCTATGCGCTCGCGGGCTTTGCATCGTTCGTGCTCGCCTGGACGCTCGTCCGCCTGCCCGAGACGCTGCCGCGTGCCCGGCGGCGCGCGCTGTCGTTCGTGATGCTCGAATCCGCCTATCGGCTGACGCTGACCAACCGCTATTCGGTCGGCTATGCGGTCGCCGCCTCGCTGACGTTCGGCGCGATCATCGCCTTCGTCTCGTCGGCGCAGCAGATCTTCGTCGACGAATTCCATGCCGGCGACCGGTTCACGCTGCTGTTCGCGCTCTGCGCCTTCTTCATGGGCTGCGCGGCGTTCGCCAACAGCCGGCTGGTGGAGCGGCTCGGCACGCGGCTGATCTCGCAATCCGCGGTCTTCGCGCTGATCGGCCTGTCGCTGCTCCACCTCGCGGTGATCGGCACCGGCCGTGAATCGCTCGTCACCTATATCGCGTTCCAGGCGCTCAGCATGACGTGCATCGGCCTCTGCGGATCCAATTTCGGCGCGATGGCGATGGAGCCGGTGGGGCATATCGCCGGCACCGCCTCCTCGCTCCAGGGCTTCATCACCAGCGTCGGCGCGGTGATCGTCGGATCGGCGATCGGCCAATCCTACAACGGCACCACGCTGCCGCTGGCGATCGGCTATCTCGCCATCGGCCTGATCGTGCTGGCCCTGGTCTATGCGATCGAGGGCGGCGCGCTGTTCCGCCCGCGCATGGCGGACGAATAGCGCGCCGGTTCGGGGTTCAGGGAATCAGGCGATCGGCCCGCAGCCGTTCGAACAGGGCGAAGAACGCATCGTCGGTCGGCTGATAGGCGCCGAAGCCCAGCCGCCGGCTCTTGGACATATCGGTCACCACCTCGATCGGCCGGCCGAGATCGGCATCGGTATGCCAGGGCGACGCGAGGCGGGCGAGCTCCGCCTCCGCCAAGCCGTGGCGCGCGGCGATCTCGCGCCAGACACCCGCATCGTCCGCCATCTGCGCTTCCAGCGGCCGCACGGTGCCGTCGAACGGCGCCGCCGCGATCCCGAACCACTGGGCGATGCGGCCCCACATCCAGCTCCAGCGGAAGACGTCACCGTTCACCACGTTGAACGCCTCGTCCGCGGCGGCGGGCGTGGTCGCCGCCCACAGCATGTGACGGGCGAGCTGCCGCGCATCGGTCATGTCGGTCAGCCCGTTCCACTGCGCCGCGGACCCGGGGAAGGTGAAGGGGCGCCCGGTCTCGCGGCACAGCGTGGCATAGACGACGAGCGTGGTGCCCATGTTCATCGCATTGCCGACTGCCTTGCCGATCACGGTATGCGGCCGGTGGACGCTCCAGGTGAAGCCGTCGCGGGCCGCGGCGGCGAACACCTCGTCCTCCTGCGCGTAATAGAAATTCTCGACGTCCAGCCGGCCCTGCTCCTCGCGGAACGGGGTCTGCGGAAGCGTGCCTTTCCCGTAAGCCTCGAACGGCCCGAGATAATGTTTCAGGCCGGTCACCAGCGCGACGTGACGCGGACCCCGGGGCTTGGGCAAGCCGTCGAGCAGGTTGCGCACCATCGCCGCATTAACGCGGATATTCTCCGCCTCGTTGTCCTGGCGCAGCCATGTGGTGACGAACACCGCGTCGGGATGAAGATCCGCGAGCGCCGCCGCGGTGCCCGCCGCATCCTGGAGATCGGCCGCGACCGGCGTCACGGCCGCCTGCGCGACGGGGCGCCGGGCGAGGCCGTGGACCGTCCATCCCTGCTCCGCCAGCAGCGCCGCCGTCGCGCCGCCGACGATCCCGCTTGCGCCCACCACCAATGCCGTACCGGCCATGTTCCTGCTCCATCGTCGTTCGTTTCCGAGCTAGGCACGGCCATCGCGCGCTTCCAGACGGCACCTTTTGGGGTCATAGGCACCAAAAGGAGACCATGGATGACGCCCGGAACGCCCGAGGAGGAATGGCGCGAGGATTGCGCGCCCCGGCGCGTGCTCGAACTGTTCGCGACCAAATGGACGAGCATGATCCTGCACACGCTCCACGCCCGCCATGCGGGTGCGGCGCGAACCGGCGTACTCCACCGCAGCCTGCCCGGCATTTCGAAGAAGATGCTCACCCAGACGCTGCGCAACCTCGAAAGCACCGGGCTCGTCTCGCGCCATGTGCAGGGCAGCGTGCCGCCCGCGGTGGACTATCGGCTGACGCCGCTCGGGCGGCGGTTCGTCGAGCCGGTCGAATTGCTCTATGGCTGGGGCCGAGACAATGCCGACGCGCTGGACGCGCTTGCCGCCCGCCCCGGCTCGCGGCGCGCCTAACCGCTTGGCGATGCGAAAAACATTGCGACGACGGGCGGCAGCGATGCCACGTTTCGCCTGCCGGTGCGTTAGGGCAGCAAACCATCCGTTCCCCAACGCGAGTCTTGCAGCCCATCCGGGTTGAAGCACGCAATATTCCGCTCCCCGTCTTTCTGAGGACGACGCATTCATGGACGCTGCCAATGATCTTCACCTGTCGCGCCGGGGCGTGCTCGCGGCCGGAGCCGCGTCCGCCGCGGTGAGTGCGGTGCCCTTCGCCGAGGCGCAGGCGGCGGTGCCCGCCGCGGCGCCGAGCGTGATGCCCGTGTCGATCGAGGTGAACGGCAAGCGCCACACGCTTCAGCTCGACACGCGGACCACCTTGCTCGACACGCTGCGCGAGCATCTCCGGCTGACCGGCACCAAGAAGGGCTGCGATCACGGCCAGTGCGGCGCGTGCACGGTGATCGTAAATGGCGAGCGGATCAATTCCTGCCTCAGCCTCGCCGTCCAGCACCAGGGCGACAAGGTGACGACGATCGAGGGGCTGGGCACGCCCGATCGCCTGCACCCGATGCAGGCCGCCTTCATCGCGCATGACGGCTATCAATGCGGCTACTGCACGCCCGGCCAGATCTGCTCGGCGGTGTCGGTGCTCGACGAGATCAAGCGCGGGGTGCCGAGCCACGTCCAGGCGGACATCACCACAACGGCCAAGCCGACGAACATGGAGATGCGCGAGCGGATGAGCGGCAACATCTGCCGGTGCGGCGCCTATTCGAACATCGCGGAGGCCATGGCAGACGTGGCGGGGAACCGGGCATGAAGAGCTTCACCTACGAACGCGCGCACAGCCCGGCGGAGGCGGCGAAGGCCGTGGCGGCGCGGCCCGGCGCGAAGTTTCTCGCCGGCGGCACCAACCTGCTCGACCTGATGAAACTGGAGATCGAGACGCCGACCCACCTCGTCGACGTACAGGATCTGAAGCTCGACCGGATCGAGAAGACCGGCGACGGCGGCCTGCGCATCGGCGCGTTCGTCAGCAACACCGCGCTGTCGGCGGATCCCCATGTGCGCCGCGATTACGGCGTGCTGACGCGCGCGATCCAGGCCGGCGCATCGGGCCAGCTTCGCAACAAGGCGACCACCGCGGGCAATCTGCTGCAACGCACGCGCTGCCCCTATTTCTACGACACCAACCAGCCGTGCAACAAGCGCCGGCCGGGCTCGGGCTGCGCCGCGATCGGCGGCTATTCGCGGCAATTGGCGGTGATCGGTTCGAGCGACGCCTGCATCGCCACCTATCCCGGCGACATGGCGGTGGCGATGCGCGTGCTGGACGCGACGGTCGAGACGGTGACGCCCGACGGCACCACCCGCGCGATCCCGATCGCCGATTTCCACCGGCTGCCCGGCGACACGCCGCAGATCGACAACGTCCTGGGCACGGGCGAGCTCATCACCGCGGTCACGCTGCCGCGCCCGCTCGGCGGCACGCATCTCTACCAGAAGGTGCGCGACCGCGCCTCCTATGCCTTCGCGCTCGTGTCGGTGGCGGCGGTGATCCAGAAGGACGGCACCGGCCGCGCCGCGTTCGGCGGCGTGGCGCACAAGCCGTGGCGCGTCGAGGCGGCCGAAGCGGCGATGCCGCAGGGCGCTGCCGCGGTGACCGCCAAGGCCTTTGCCGGCGCGAAGCCCACGCACGACAACGCCTTCAAGCTCCCCCTTGCGACCCGCACGCTCGCGGCCGCCCTTGCCGAGGCCCGATCCGCATGAAGTTCGATACCCCCGCCGGGCAGAACCCGATCGATCGCGGCCTGGTGATCGGCCGTGCGCACGACCGGATCGACGGCCCGCTGAAGACGACGGGCACCGCGCCCTATGCCTATGAACGCCACGACGTGGCGCCCAACCAGGCCTATGGCTTCGTGATCGGCGCGGCGATCGCCAAGGGCCGGATCGCGAGCATCGACACCGCCGACGCCAAGGCGTCGCCCGGCGTGCTGGCGATCGTCAGCCACGAGAATGCCGGACCGATCGGCAAGGGCAGCAAGAACACCGCGCGCCTGCTCGCCGGGCCCGAGGTCGAGCATTACCATCAGGCGGTGGCGATCGTCGTCGCCGAGACGTTCGAACAGGCGCGCGCCGCCGCCGCGCTCGTGCGGGTGAACTATGTCCGCACGCCGGGCAAGTTCGATCTTGCCGCGCAGGCACAGACCGCGCCTCTGGTCGGCGGATCGAGCGGCGAGGGATCGAAGGCGCCCAAGGTGGACCGCGTCGGCAATTTCGAGACGGCGTTCGCCGCCGCCCCGGTAACGCTCGACGCGACCTATACGACGCCCGACGAGAACCACGCGATGATGGAGCCGTTCGCCACCATCGCCGCCTGGCAGGGCGACCGGCTGACGATTTGGACGTCGAACCAGATGATCCACTGGACACATCAGGATCTCGCCAAGACGCTCGGCATCCCGGAGGATCATATCCGCGTCGATTCGCCCTATATCGGCGGTGGGTTCGGCGGGAAGCTGTTCCTGCGCGCCGATGCGGTGATGGCGGCGCTGGGCGCGAAGGCGGCGGGCCGCCCGGTGAAGCTCGCGATGACGCGGCCGATGATGTTCAACAACGCCACCCACCGTCCGGCGACGATCCAGCGCATCCGGCTGGGCGCCGACCGATCGGGCAAGCTGCTCGCGATCGCGCACGAGTGCAGCTCGGGCAACCTGCCCGGCGGCTCGCCCGAAACCGCCACGTCGCAGACCAAGCTGCTCTATGCCGGCGCGAACCGCCTGATCGCGCAGCGCCTTGCGGTGCTCGACCTGCCTGAGGGCAATGCGATGCGCGCGCCGGGCGAGGCGTCCGGGCTGATGGCGCTGGAAATCGCCATGGACGAGATGGCGGAAAAGCTGGCGATGGACCCGGTCGAATTCCGCATCGTCAACGACACGCAGGTCGATCCCGAAAAGCCCGGCCGCAAGTTCAGCCAGCGCCAGCTGGTGCGCTGCCTGCGCGAGGGCGCGACCAAGTTCGGCTGGAACGCCCGCAACGCAACGCCCGCGCAGGTCCGCGACGGGCGCTGGCTGGTGGGGATGGGCGTGGCCGCGGCGTTCCGCAACAATCTGAACATCACCTCCGCCGCGCGCGTGCGCCTCGGCACCGACGGGATCGTGACGGTCGAGACCGACATGACCGATATCGGCACCGGCAGCTACACGATCATCGCGCAGACCGCGGCCGAGATGATGGGCGTGGGGCTCGAGCGCGTCGTGGTGAGGCTGGGCGATTCCGCCTTCCCGGTGTCGTCGGGATCGGGCGGCCAGTTCGGCGCCAACAGCTCGACCTCGGGCGTCTATGCGGCGTGCGTGAAATTGCGCGAGGCGGTGGCGCAGAAGCTCGGCTTCAATTCGGCGGATGTCGAGTTCGCGGGCGGCAAGGTGCGCGCGGGCAACCGCACCGCGGCGCTCGCCGAGGCCGCACGCGGTGGCGAGATCGTCGCCGAGGACGTGATGCAATGGGGCGATCTGGCCAAGCAGATGCAGCAATCGACCTTCGGTGCGCATTTCGTCGAGGTGGGTGTGGATCGCTATACCGGCGAGATCCGCGTGCGCCGGATGCTGGCGGTGGGCGCGGCGGGGCGCATCCTCAACCCCAAGACCGCACGCAGCCAGGTGATCGGCGCGATGACGATGGGCGTGGGCGGCGCGCTGATGGAGGAGCTGGCGGTCGACAAGCGTTTCGGCTTCTTCGTCAACCACGACCTCGCAGGCTATGAGGTGCCGGTGCATGCCGACATCCCGCACCAGGAGGTGATCTTCCTCGACGAGCCCGACCCGACGGTATCGCCGATGAAGGCCAAGGGCATCGGCGAGCTGGGGCTGTGCGGCGTGGGCGCCGCGGTGGCGAACGCGGTGTACAACGCCACGGGCGTGCGCATCCGCGATTATCCGCTGACGCTCGACAAGCATATCGATCGCCTGCCCGCCGTGGCGTGACGACCACGCACGCGCGCGCATGGTCTCCCCCCGTTTCAACGAATTATGCGCCGTGCGCATCGATGTGAGGATGTTTTCATGACGACCAAAGCGTATGGAGCCACCGCCGCCGACACCCCGCTCGAACCGATGACGATCGAGCGGCGCGCACCCGGCGCGCATGACGTGCAGATCGCGATCGCCTATTGCGGCGTCTGCCATTCCGATCTCCACACCGTTCGCTCCGAATGGGGCGGCACGCTCTATCCGTGCGTGCCCGGCCATGAGATCGTCGGCCATGTCACCGCGGTCGGCGGTGAGGTCACGAAATTCCAGGTCGGCGAAGTGGTGGGCGTCGGCTGCATGGTCGGCAGTTGCCAGCACTGCCCCGAATGCGACGAGGGGCTGGAGCAATATTGCAGCGGAACGGGCTTCGTCGGCACCTATAACGGCGCGACTGACGACGCGCCCGGCCACACCATGGGCGGCTATGCCGAGAGCATCGTCGTCGACGACAAGTTCGTGCTGAAGATCGGCCATGCCGAGGACCAGCTCGCCGCGGTCGCGCCGCTGCTCTGCGCCGGCATCACCACCTATTCGCCGCTGCGCCACTGGAATGCCGGCCCCGGCAAGAAGGTGGGCATCGTCGGGATCGGCGGCCTTGGCCATATGGGCGTCAAGATCGCGCATGCGATGGGCGCGCACGTCGTCGCGTTCACCACGTCGGAAAGCAAGCGCGAGGACGCGAAGGCGCTGGGCGCGGACGAGGTCATCAACTCGCGCAATGCCGAGGAGATGGGCGCGCACGCCAACAGCTTCGACTTCATCCTCAACACTGTCGCCGCCAGCCACGATCTCGACGCGTTCACCGGCCTGCTGAAGCGCGACGGCACGATGACGCTGGTGGGCGTACCCGAACATCCGCATCCCTCGCCCGATGTCGGCAACCTGATCTTCAAGCGGCGCACGATCGCCGGCTCGCTGATCGGCGGCATCGCCGAGACGCAGGAGATGCTCGATTTCTGCGCCGAACATGGCGTGGTGGCCGATATCGAGATGATCCCCATCGAGCAGATCGACGAGGCCTATGACCGGATGCAGCGCAGTGATGTGAAGTACCGCTTCGTGATCGACAACGCGACGCTGGGGGGCTGAGCCGCGCCGCGCGGCCGGCTGCGTGCCGGCCGCGCGATCAGCCGGCGGCGACCAGCTCGGCCTCCAGCGCCGCGCGGTCCTCGGCATCGGGGTCCCAGTGCCCCGGGATCAGGCCGCCGGGCGCGAACAGCGCATCGACGATCCCGGCCGTGCCCGCCGTCCGCCATGCTGCGGCGAGCGGTACGGCGAGCGGATCGTTGACCGCGCCGCCGCCCCGGACATGCCGCATCCATGCCGCGAGCGCGCGCAGCGTCGCCGGCGAGCGGCGCCCCTGCGCGGCGTTGATCGCCATCGGCTCCAGCCAGCGCTGCGCGATCTTCTGCGATCCGTCGGTCGCGATCTGCGCCAGACGATGGGGGAGCGCCGCGTTGCGGAAGCGGGCGATCAACGCATCGGCATAGGCGGCGAGATCCTGCCCCGGTGCGGGATCGACGCTCGCCGCCGCCTCGTGCCGCATCAGCCGGTCGACGGTGGCCCCTATGGCGGGATCGGCGATCGCCTGGTGCACGAAGTCATGGCCCGCCGGCAGCCCCAGATAGGCGAGCGCCGAATGCGCGCCGTTGAGCATCCGGAGCTTCGCCGCCTCGAACGGCGCGACATCCGCCACGAACTGCGCGCCGCCGCGCTCCCATTGCGGCCGGGGACCTGCGAACCGGTCCTCGATCACCCATTGGCGAAAGCGCTCGGTCACCACCGCGGCCTCGTCGCGCAGGCCGATCGCCGCCTCGACGGCGTCGAGATCGGCGGCGGTCATCGCCGGCACGATCCGGTCGACCATCGTCGCCGGGCACGCGCATTCGGCTTCGAACCAGCGGGCGAGCGCCGGATCGACCCGGTCGAGCCATGCCGCGAGCGCGCATGCCAGCACCCCGCCATTGTCGGCGAGATTGTCGCAACTCACCAGCGTCAGGCCGGCCAGTCCCCGCGCGCGCCGCGCCGCCAGGCCCTGCGCCAGATGATGATAGATCGTGCCCCCCGCTGCCTCGACGGCGGGGATGTCGAGCCCGCCATCGGCGGCGCGATGATAGGCTTTCTCGGTGACGGTCAGCGTCACGATGTGGACGCCGGGATCGGCGAGCCGTGCGGTCACCGCCTCCGGCCGCTCGGGCGCGACCAGCGTCTCGCGCAGCGCGCCGACCAGCGCGACTCGGTCGCCGCCGGGATCGCGTTCGGTGACGGTGAACAGCCCGTCCTGCGGCGCGAGCGCGTCGCGCACCCCGGCCGAGCGGAGCGAGACGCCGGCGATCCCCCAGTCGCGGTCGCCACCGGCCATCGCCGCCTCGGTATAGACCGCCTGATGCGCGCGGTGGAACGCGCCCAGACCGAGATGGACGATGCCCACCGCCTGCGCCGCGCGGTCATAGCCGGCGCGCGCGACCGCGGGGTCGAGCCGGTCGGCGGCGGCCGGGGCCAGCCGCACGCTCACAGCCGATAGGCCCGGCGCGCCAGCCCGACCGCGAGTTCCTGCGCCAGATCGGCCGCCTCCCAATCCTCCAGCCGGTGTTCGGCGACGAGCCGCGCGAGAAAGCCGCAATCGACCCGCCGCGCCACGTCGTGCCGCGCGGGGATCGACAGGAACGCGCGCGTGTCGTCGTTGAAACCCACCGTGTTGTAGAAGCCCGCCGTCTCCGTCGTCATCTCGCGGTAGCGGCGCATGCCCTCGGGCGAATCGTGGAACCACCAGGCGGGCCCGAGCCGCAGGCAGGGATAATGGCCGGCGAGCGGCGCCAGCTCGCGCGCATAGGTCGATTCGTCGAGCGTGAAGAGGATCAGCGTGAAATCGCGTTCGTTGCCCACGACGTCGAGCAAGGGCTTCAGCGCCACCACATAATCGACGCGGACCGGCAGGTCGGCGCCCTTGTCGCGACCGTGGCTGGCGAACAGCGCTACATTGTGGTTGCGGAACGAGCCGGGGTGGAGCTGCATCACCATGCCGTCCTCCACGCTCATCCGCGCCATCTCGGTCAGCATCTGCGCGCGGAACAGATCGGCCTCCTCCGCCGTCCAGCCGGGCCGGGTGACGCGCGCGAACAGCGCCGCCGCCTCGCCATCCGACAGGTTCGCGGTGCGCGCGGAGGGGTGGCCGTGATCGGTGGCGGTCGCACCCGCGGCGCGAAAATCGGCGCGGCGGCGGCGGTGCGCGGCGAGATAGCCACGCCACGACCATACATCCTCGCCGGTCAGCTCCGCAAAGCTCGCCATCGCCGTGGCGAAGCCCTCATGCTCCACGTCGATCACGCCGTCGGGGCGATAGGTGGTGACGACCCGCCCGCCCCATCCCGAGGCGCGGATCGCGTGGTGCGCGGACAGATCCGCCTCCGCGCCCTCGGTCGTCGCCAGCAATTCGATCCCGAACCGGTCGAACAGCGCGCGCGGGCGGAAGGCCGGCGTCGCGAGCTGCTCACCGATCCGGTCGTAATAGAGATCGGCGGTCTCCGCCTCCAGCCGGACGTCCATGCCGAGCACGGTGGCGAACGCATGGTCGAGCCACAGCCGCGACGGCGTGCCGCGGAAAAGATGGTAATGCGCGGCGAAGAGCCGCCACGCCTCGCGTGGATCGCTCACGGAGGGACCCCCGCGCGCGGGAACGCCGAGCGCGTCGAGCGGAACGCCCTGGCTGTAGAGCATGCGGAAGATATAATGATCGGGCGCGAGGAGCAATTCGGTCGCGTCGCGCCAGGGTTCGTTCGTGGCGAACCAGCGCGGATCGGTATGGCCGTGCGGCGAGACGATCGGCAGGCCGGCGACCGAGGCGTAGAGCGCACGGGCGATCGGGCGCTGGACCGGATCGCTTGGCAGCAGCCGGTCGTCGTCGAGAAGGAGGGGGCGCGTCATGCGTGCAGTCTAGCGCCGGTTATTTGTTTTACCAGCGGGCGTGAATTGGTAAGGCAAGCGGCGAGAGGATCGGCATGGCGAAGATCGTGGTGGTTGGCGAGGGCATGATCGAGCTGGCGGGGGACGGCGCCGGTGGCTGGCGGCTGGGCCATGGCGGCGACACGCTGAACAGCGCGGTCCATCTCGCGCGGCTCGGCGGCGACGTCGCCTATCTCACCGCGCTTGGCGACGATCCGTTCAGCCGCGACCTGCTGGGCGCCTGGGCGGCGGAGGGGATCGACACCACCATGATCCTCACCGATCCGCGGCGTCGGCCCGGCCTCTATGCGATCACCAACGATCCCGATGGCGAGCGCCACTTCACCTATTGGCGCGGCGAAAGCGCGGCACGCGGGCTGTTCGCGCTGCCTGGGATCGACGCCGCGCTGGTCGAGGCCGAACGCGCCGACCTGCTCGTCTTCTCGATGATCTCGCTGGCGATCCTGCCGCCCGAGGGCCGCCGCGCGCTGTTCGCCCTGGCCGCGCGCGTTCGCTGCCGGGGCGGGCGCGTGGCGTTCGACACCAACTACCGCCCGGCATTGTGGCACGACCGCGACGACGCGCTGGCCGCGCATGCCGAGGCAATCGCGCTCACCGATATCGGCCTGCCGACGTTGGAGGACGAGGCCGCGCTGACCGGGACGGGCGAGGCCGCCGCCGTCCTCGCCGCCTGGCGCGCCGCAGGCGTGGGCGAAACGGTCGTGAAGCTGGGCGCGGCGGGCTGCCTGGCCGACGGTATCGCCGTGCCGCCGCCCGAAGCGCTGGTGCCGCGCGACACGAGCGGCGCGGGCGACGCGTTCAACGCCGGCTATCTCCACGCGCGGCTCGCGGGCGATCCGCCGGCGGTGGCGGCGCTCGCGGGGCACCGGCTGGCGGGATGGGTGGTGATGAACCGCGGCGCCGTGCCCGCCCGCACCGCCGACGCACCCTATGCGTCGCTCGTCCGCGGCGGCTGAGCCGCGCTGGCGTTCGGCGACGTCGCCTTGATCCGTTCGCGCTGAGCGTGTCGAAGGGCCTGTGCCGCATGCACCGGCACGCTCAGCACGAACAGATGCAGGCGGACAACCTGACGGTAGCCGGCGCTATCCCAACGTGCGGCGTAGCGCATCCTGCCAGCCCGCCACCAGGGTCGCGCGGTGGTCGGGCGCCATCGCCGGCTCGAAACATCGCTCGCGCGACCAGAGCGCTTCGATCTCGTCCAGCCCCGACCACAGGCCCGTCGCCAGCCCGGCCAGAAACGCCGCCCCGCGTGCGGTCGTCTCCAGTTCGTGCGGCCGCTCCACCGCCACTTCGAGCAAATCGGCGAGAAAGCCGCACAGCCAGTCGTTCCCCGCCATTCCGCCATCGACGCGCAAGGCCGCCGGGCGCCGCGCGCCGTCCGCCACCATCGCCTCGACCAGATCGCGCGTCTGATAGCCGACCGCCTCCAGCGCCGCGCGCGCGAGATGCGCCTGGGTGGAGCCGAGCGTCAGCCCGAAGATCGCGCCGCGTGCATCGGGATCCCAGTGCGGCGCGCCCAGTCCGACGAACGCGGGCACCATATAGACGCCGTGGCTGTCGGGCACGCGCGTCGCCATGCCGTCGGTCTCGCGCGCATGGGCGATCACGCCGATGCCGTCGCGCAGCCATTTCACCGCCGCGCCGGCGACGAAGATCGATCCTTCCAGCGCATAGGTCGTGACGCCGTCCAGCCGATAGGCGGGCGTGGTGAGCAGCCGGTTGGCTGATGCGACCGCGCGTTCGCCGGTGTTGAGCAGCAGGAAACAGCCGGTGCCATAGGTCGCCTTGGCGGTGCCGCGCCGGAAACAGGCTTGGCCGATCAGCGCCGCCTGCTGGTCGCCGGCGATGCCCGCGATCGGGATCTCGGCATCGAACAGGCCGGGCGCGGTGGTGCCGTAGCGGTGCGCATTGTCGTGCACCGCGGGCAGCATCGCCATCGGGATGCCGAGCCGCGCGCACAGGTCCGCATCCCAGCGATTGTCGTGGATGTTCCACAGCAAGGTGCGCGACGCGTTGGTGACGTCGGTGGCGTGCACCGCGCCGCCGGTCAGCCGCCACAGCAGGAAACAGTCGATCGTCCCGAACGCGAGCTCGCCCCGCTCCGCCCGCACGCGCGCGCCCTCCACATGGTCGAGGATCCAGCCGATCTTGGTCGCGCTGAAATAGGGATCGATCAACAGGCCGGTGCGTGCGCGCACCGCGTCCTCCACGCCGTCCGCGCGCAACGCCTCGCACGCCGCTGCCGTGCGCCGGTCCTGCCACACGATCGCGCGGTGGATCGGCGCGCCGGTCGCGCGGTCCCACACCAGCGTCGTCTCGCGCTGGTTGGTGATGCCGATCGCGGCGATGCCGTCCGCCCCCACCCCGCTCAGCGCGATCGCCTCGCGCGCGGTGGCCAGCACGTCGCGCCAGATGTCCTCGGGATCGTGCTCCACCCAGCCGGGGGCGGGATAATGTTGCGCGAATTCGGCCTGCGCGGCCGCCACGCGCCGCGCGGCGCGATCGAACACGATGCTGCGGGTCGAGGTCGTACCCTGATCGATCGCCAGAATATGGGTAGCCGCCACGCGTCCTCTCCTTTTCGTTTCGATGCTCGTTCGTTTTCGTTCGCGCGTCAACGCTTTCGGTTTTGCGCGCGACGTGGTAACGGGGATCATGGACGCAACGAACGAGATGGTCGACCTGCTGATCGTCGGCGGCGGCATCAACGGCACGGGGATCGCGCGCGACGCGGCCGGGCGCGGGCTGTCGGTGCTGCTGGTCGAGCAGGACGATCTGGCCGGCCACACCTCGTCGGCCTCGACCAAGCTGATCCATGGCGGCCTGCGCTATCTGGAATATGGCGAGTTCCGGCTGGTGCGCGAGGCGCTGATCGAGCGCGAGCGGCTCTGGGGCATGGCGCCGCACATCATCTGGCCGCTGCGCTTCGTGCTGCCGCAGACCCAGTCGCCGCGCCCGGCCTGGATGGTACGGCTGGGGCTGTTCCTCTACGACCATCTGGGCGGCCGCAAGCGGCTGCCCGGCACCGAGACGATCGCGCTCGACCGATCGCCGTGCGGCGACGGGCTGGCGGCGCGTGGCGGGCGGGCGTTCGTCTATTCCGACTGCTGGGTGGAGGACAGCCGCCTCGTCGTGCTGAACGCGCGCGATGCCGCCGATCGCGGCGCCGACATACGGACGCGGACGCGCCTCGTCTCGGCGCAGCGCGAACCGGGCGGCTGGCGCGCGACCATCGCGGACGCGTCCGGCGAACGGACGGTGCGCGCCCGCGCGCTCGTCAACGCGGCGGGCCCCTGGGTCGCCGAGATACTGCGTGCGACGGGCGAGACGCAGACGAAGCGCGGCGTTCGGCTCGTCAAGGGCAGCCACCTCGTCGTGCCACGACTGTACGAGGGCGACCACGCCTTCATGCTCCAGAATCCCGATCGGCGGATCGTCTTCGCCATCCCTTATGAGGGACGATTCACGCTGATCGGCACGACCGACGAGCCGTGGCAGGGCGCCCCCGCCAAGGCGCAGATCAGCGACGGCGAGACGCGCTATCTGCTCGACACCGCCAACCGCTATTTCGCGCGCCGGATCGGCGAGGCGAACATCGCGTGGAGCTATGCCGGCATCCGCCCGCTCTACGACGATCAGGCGGGCAGCGCATCCGCGGTGACGCGCGATTACGTGCTCGACGTGGAAACCGGCGGCGACGGCGGGGCGCCGATGCTGAGCGTCTTCGGCGGCAAGATCACCACCTATCGCAAGCTCGCCGAACATGCGCTGCGCGAACTGGCGCCGCATTTCCCGAAAGCCGGCCCGGCGTGGACGGCGGGCGCCACGCTGCCCGGCGGCGACATGGCCGATTTCGACGCGTTTCTGACGACGCTCGTCGCCGAACGGCCGGGTTTCGCCCCGGCGCTGCTCCGCCGGCTGGCGCGCGCCTATGGCACCGGGGTGCGCGCGCTGCTCGGCGAGGCGCGGACGATCGCCGATCTGGGCGAGGATCTGGGCGGCGGCCTCACGACCGCCGAGGTGGCGTGGCTCGTGACGCGCGAATGGGCGCGGACCGCCGAGGACATCCTCTACCGGCGCAGCAAGCTCGGCCTCCATGTGCCGCCGGGCACCGCTGAGCGGCTCGAACGCCATCTCGCCGCCACCGCCCCGGCAGGCTGAAACCGCAAGAATGGAAAACGCCGACACGATCGCCCGGCGCCATACGCGCATCCTCGAACTCGCGCGGCACACCGGCAGCGTCGGCGTCGATGCGCTCGCCGCCGCGCTCGCGGTGACGCCGCAGACGATCCGTCGCGACCTCAACCTGCTCGCCAGCCGCGCGATGCTGTCGCGCGTGCATGGCGGCGCAGTCGTCACCTCGGGCACCGACAATCTCGACCGCGAGGCACGCCGGCAGGTGGCCGCCGCCGCCAAGACTGCAATCGGCGCGGCGGCGGCGGCGCTGGTGCCGAACGGCGCGAGCCTGTTCATCAACATCGGCACAACCACCGAGGCGATCGCGCGCGCGCTGGTCGACCATCGCGATCTGCTCGTCGTAACCAACAACCTGAACGTCGTCGACATCCTCGCCGACCGCCCGACGATCGCGGTGATCGCCGCGGGCGGGCGGGTGCGGCCGAGCGACCGCGCGATCGTCGGCGCGCTGGCGATGGACTTCATCCGCGGCTTCAAGGTCGATTACGCGCTGATCGGCGCCTCGGCGATCGACGAGGACGGCGCGCTGCTCGATTTCGACGTGGACGAGGTGCGCGTGTCGCAGACCATCATCGCGCAGGCACGCACCGTCATCCTCGCCGCCGATCGGACCAAGATCGGCCGGCCGGCACCGGTCCGCATCGCCGACATGGCGGCGATCGACCATTTTATCACCGACCGGCTCGACAGCGCCGCGCTCGCCGGCATCTGCGCCGAGGCGGGCACCGCCGTCGTCGAAACCGGCGGTTGAGTGGCCAAGCCAATCTGGACAGGCCAATGACGAACGGCTAGACCATATCCAGACGCCGGATACGGCGCGACGGGGAGGACGGGCGTGCGGATCAGGAATCTCCGCTGGTGGATGGTCGCGCTGATCTGCGCCGGCACCATGGCAAACTATCTCGCGCGCAACTCGCTCGGCGTGCTCGCGCCCGAACTCAAATCCGCGCTGACCATGACGACCAAACAGTACAGCTATGTCGTCGGCGCGTTTCAGCTCGCCTATACGGTGATGCAGCCGATCGCCGGCGTGCTGGTCGACCGGTTCGGCCTGCGCGCCGGCTTCGCGCTGTTCGGCCTCGCCTGGTCGGCGGCCAACATGCTCCACGCGCTGGCGATCGGGTGGGTCAGCCTCGCCTTCTATCGCGGGTTGCTGGGCCTCGCCGAGGCGGCGGCGATCCCGTCGGGGATCAAGGCGGTGGCCGAATGGTTTCCGCCGCGCGAGCGATCCGTCGCGGTCGGCTGGTTCAACGCGGGCACGTCGCTCGGCGCGCTGATCGCGCCGCCGATCGTCGCGGCGGTCACCATCTGGGCAAGCTGGCGTTGGGCCTTCGTCGTCACCGGCGCGATCGGGATCGTCTGGGCCGCCGCCTGGTACGCCTGCTACCGCACGCCCGAGACTCACCCCTCGATCACGGCCGAGGAGCGCGCGATGATCGCCGCCGATCGCCCGCCGGCGACGACCAAGCGGGTGGCCGCGCGCGAGATCCTGGGGTCGGAGCGTTTCTGGATCATCGCGGTGCCGCGCTTCCTCGCCGAGCCCGCCTGGCAGACTTTCAGCTTCTGGATCCCGCTCTATCTCGCCACCGAACGCGGCATGAACCTGCAGCAGATCGCGCTGTTCGCCTGGCTGCCCTTCCTCGCCGCCGATGCGGGCGGCATCCTCGGCGGCTATCTCTCGCCCTGGCTGATGCGCCGGGGCGTCGCGCTGATCCCCTCGCGCGTGGCAGGCATCGCGCTCGGCGCGGTGCTGATGATCGCACCGGGGTGCATCGGCCTCGCCGCCAGCCCCTATGCGGCGATCGCGCTGTTCTGCGTCGGTGGCTTTGCGCACCAGATGATCTCGGGGCTCATCAACACGCTGTCGGCCGACGTCTTCGCGCCCGCCGAGGTTGGCACCGCGAACGGATTCATCGGTCAGGCGGGCTGGATCGGCGGGCTGATCTTCTCTCTGCTGATCGGCCAGCTCGCCGACGGCTTCGGCTATGCGCCGCTGTTCGGGCTGCTGGGCGTGTTCGACCTGATCGGCGCCGCCGTCCTGATCCTCTTCATGGGCCGGCTCACGCTGCCCCGAACCCCGCCGCCCCGAACCCCGCTGCCGGAGCCCAGCCGATGAGACGCGCCACCCTCTCCAACCCGCCGCACTTCGCGTGCACCGAGCGCGCGCACGGGCGCGTGACGCTGACCGCCGACACCGGCGCGGTCGCGCACCTCTTCGTGCTGGAGGAGGACATGATGCGGCTGCTGCTGCTTGTGGACGGCCGGGTGACGAGCCCCCCGAGCTGGGCGATCGCGCCGGGCCAGGCCGACATCGCCGAGCCGGGCCGCGACCGGATGGCCGTGGACGGCTTCGCCTGCCCCGATTTCGCGTGCGAGCAGACCGCGGAGACGCTGACGATCCGAACGGCGGCACTGCGGCTGACCGTGCGGCTGCACGGCCTGCACTGCACCTGGGAGCAGCGCGCGGGCGCCGACTGGGTGCCGATGGCGGCCGATCGCCCCACCCAGGCCTATGATTTCGGCTGGTGGGACGGCCGCGCGCACCATTATCTCGCGCGGAGCGCGGGCGAGCGCTTCCACGGCCTCGGCGACCGCACCGGCGACACCGATCGTGCCGGCCGCCGCTTTCGCCTGACCAATGTCGATCCGATGGGCTTCGACGCCGAATCCAGCGATCCGCTCTACAAATCCATGCCCTATCTGCTCGTCGCCGACGCCGCGGGGCGCTGCCACGGCGAATTCTACGACAGCGTCGCCGATGTGACCGTGGACCTCGGCCGCGAGCTCGACAATTATCACGGGCTCTACCGCCACGTCGTCGCCGATGCAGGCGATGTCGATCTGTGGATGATCGCCGGCCCCGATCCGCTGGCGGTCACGCGGCGCTTCACTTGGCTGACCGGTCGCCCGGCGCTGATGCCGCGCTGGTCGCTCGGCTATTCGGGCTCGACCATGACCTATACCGACGCGCCCGACGCGGCGGTACAGATGGCAGGGTTCCTCGAACGCTGCGCCGACCATGATCTCGGCTGCACCTCGTTCCATCTGTCGTCGGGCTACACCTCGATCGGCGACAAACGCTATGTCTTCCACTGGAACCGCGACAAGTTTCCCGACCCTGCCGCATTCGTCGCGGGCTATGCCGCCGCGGGCGTGCAGCTCGTCCCCAACATCAAGCCCGCCCTGCTGCGCAGCCATCCACATTACGACGCGGTGGCCGCCGCCGGGTTCTTCGTGGCCGATGCGGACGGCGTGCCGGTCGAGGCGCAATTCTGGGACGAGGTCGGCAGCTATATCGACTTCACCAAACCCGACGCGGCGTGCTGGTGGCGCGAGCAGGTGACCGCGGCATTGCTCGATACGGGCATTGCGGCAACGTGGAACGACAACAACGAATATGAGCTGTGGGACGCCCGCGCGCGCTTCGCGGGCTTCGGCGAGGACCGGCCGGCGGCGGCGATGCGGCCCGTCCAGCCGATGCTGATGATGCGCGCCTCCAGGCGGGCGCAGGTCGAGGCACGTCCGGCCGACCGGCCTTATGTCGTCACGCGGTCGGGCATGGCCGGCCTCCAGCGTTATGCGCAGACCTGGACGGGCGACAATCGCACCGAATGGAAGACCTTGCGCTACAATGGCCGCCAGGCGATCGGCCTCGCGCTGTCCGGCGTATCGAACAGCGGCCACGATGTGGGCGGCTTTTCGGGCCCGGCGCCCTCGCCCGAGCTGCTGGTGCGCTGGGTGCAGGCGGGCGTGATGATGCCGCGCTTCAGCATCCATAGCTGGAACGACGACCGCACCGTCAACGAACCCTGGATGTATCCCGAGGCGCTGCCCGCGATCCGCCGGCTAATGGCGCTGCGCCAGACGCTGATCCCGTTCTTCTACGATCGGCTTCACCGCTATCATGCAGATTGCGAACCGATGGTGCGCCCCACCTGGCTCGACTTCCCCGACGACCCGGGCGCCTGGGCGGAGAGCGACGACCATCTGCTCGGCCCCGACCTGCTGGTCGCGCCCGTCGTGGAGTCCGGTGCGACCACGCGCGTGGTGCGGCCACCGGCGGGAGCCGACTGGATCGCGGTGTGGACCGGCGAGCGGATCGCGGGTGGCGACACCGTCACGCTGGCCGCCCCGCTCGACGGGCCGCCGCCGCTGCTCGCCCGCGCGGGCTCGGCGATGCTGGTCGATCTGGCGCGCGGCGGCTGGCGGCCCGGCGCTTATCGCCGCGGCATCTGGCTCTTCCCGCCCGCGATCGGCGACTTCGCCTGGAGCGCAGTGGAGGATGCCGGCGATGGCGACGGGCCGATCGATCGCTGGCGCGTGAGCGGCCATGCCGATGCCGCCCGCGTCACCATCGCCGTCACGCGCGATGGGCCGGGCGTCTGGGGTGACGGCCGCGTCACCTTGCTCCTCCCGCCGGGCGACGGGCGAACGCTGATCGTCGAAGGCGGCGCGGGGGATGCGGCGACACTGGAGGGACGGATCGGCGTGACGCTCGCCGTGTAGCGCGACGTCCCGCAGTTCGATGAAATTACCTCAACCCGTTCCCCCTGAGCTCGTCGAAGGGCAGGCACCACATGCAACGCCCGATTGTGGGAGCGTGCTTCGACAAGCTCAGCACGAACGGATTGCGTGGCTGGATCAACCAACGTCCTCCCGCCCTAGACGGCGGCGCGGCGCGCCAGTTCGCTGCGCTTGCCCTCCACCTCGGCACGGGCGCGTTCCATCGTGTCGATCTCGGTCGCTTTCAGCAGGCCCTCGATCACGCGGGCGAGATGGTCGCGCATCGCAGTGCGCGCCGCCGCCGGATCGCGCGCGCGCAGCGCCTTCAGGATCACCTGATGCTCGTCGATTCGCGGCTGCACGCCGACGCTGCGCGCGCGCTCCAGCATGTGCGCGCACAGCGGCGAGCTGTAGCGCGCGTCCCACAAGGTCTCGATCACGCCCGCGATTGCCGAATTCTGCGTCGCGCGCGCGATCACCAGATGGAATTCGCGATCGGCATGTTCGCCGCTGACCTGCTCGCGATTTTCGCGCTCCATGTCGGCGATCAGCGCCTCGAGCTGCTCCAGATCCGCATCGGCGATCAGCACCGCCGCCAGCGCCGCGGCCTCGCCCTCGAACAGCCGCCGCGCTTCGGTCAGCTCGAAGGCGCCGATGTCGAGGCTGAGCATCAGCGCATCGGCGGGCGGATTGTCGACCACGAAGATGCCGGAACCGTGTCGCGAGCGGATCAGCCCGGTCACCTCCAGCGCGATCAGCGCCTCGCGGATCGTCGGCCGGCTGACCTTGTGCTCCTCGGCCAGCTCGCGTTCCGACGGGATGCGCTGCCCCGGCCGGTAATCGCCGCGCTGGATCAGCGCCGCGATCGCGGCGGCGGCCTGCTGGTACAGCTTGCGTCCCCCCGACTGGCGGATGGACGGTGCGGGGCGGATTGGTCGGATCACGAAGCTATCGGCATGACGGTCCCCTGCTCTACAGACGCTTGCCTTGATCGGCAATCGGCGTCGCGCCCGCGCTGGTCCGTTCTGACCACTTCGTCGCCATACTCAACGGCACGTTGCAATTGGTAAGGCCATTTGATATGCCGCTCGAATGGATGACGGCCGACGACGATCGGCCGCGACACAAGGGAGAGGGCATATGATGGTTTTCCGGAACTCGGTCGCCAGGACGGCGTTGGCCATAGCGCTGATCGCGGGTGCCGCGCCCGCGCTGGCGCAGACGCCGCCCGCCGCACCCGACCCCGTCACCCCCCAGGCTTCGGGCCAGTTGACCGATCCCGCCCAGAGCGCGCCCGGCGGCCCCACCTCCAATGTCGACAGCGCCACCACCACGGGCGAGATCATCGTCACCGCCAACAAGCGCGCGGAAAACATCCAGCGCGTGCCGCTCGCCGTTTCGGTGGTGGCGCCCGCGCAGCTCGCCGCGGCCGGCGTGCGCAACTTCCAGGATCTCAGCAAGATCTCGCCCTCGCTCGTCGTGCGCCCCGCCG
Organism: Sphingomonas sp. CROZ-RG-20F-R02-07; assembly: GCF_022662335.1. Taxonomy (GTDB): domain Bacteria; phylum Pseudomonadota; class Alphaproteobacteria; order Sphingomonadales; family Sphingomonadaceae; genus Sphingomonas. The sequence continues at coordinate 36,593 of NZ_JAKNQJ010000017.1, forward strand.
AGCAGCCGCAGAATTCCAACGTGTCGCTGCGCGGCGTCGGCACCTTCGCGTTCGGGATCGGCGTCGAATCGAGCGTCGCCGTGCTGGTCGACGAAGTGCCGCTGCCCTTCCAGGCGCGCGCCTTCACCGACCTGCCCGATGTCGAGCGGATCGAGGTGCTGCGCGGGCCGCAGAGCACGCTGTACGGCAAATCGGCCTCGGCCGGCCTCATCAACATCATCACCCGCGCGCCGACCGACACGCTGCGAGTCCATGCCAACGCCGTGGTCACCACCGACGACGAACATGGCGGCAATTTCAGCGTGTCGGGGCCGATCTCGCCCGATCTCGGCTACGTCGTCTCGGCGGCATACAATGCCTGGGGCGGCAACGTGCACAATGTGTACGACAACAAGGAGGTGAGCGGCCGCGAGTCGGTGAACCTGCGCGGCAAGCTGCGCTGGTCACCCGACGACCGCTCGTCGGTGACGCTGTCGGCCAATTACGTCAACGGCAACACCACCGTGGGCCGGCCGTTCATCGCGGTGGCGCCGGGCGCGCTGCTGCGCGGCCAGCCGGGGCTCACCCCGGCGGTGGTGTTTCCCGGCGTGACGCCCGGCCCCGACAACCAGAATATCAGCAACAATTTCGACGCCCGCACCAAATACTCGGGGGGTGGCGGCTATCTGCGCACCGAACTCAGCGTGTTGGGCGACATGAACTTCATCACCATCACCTCGTACGACCGGTTCCACCTGGACGATTATCTCGATCAGGACGACACCTCGGCGCCGGGCGCTTACGGCAACAACAACCAGCTCGGCGCGTTCGATTCCGAACAGATCACCAACGAGATGCGGCTGCAATCGGCGAGCAACAAGCCGTTCCGCTATACGCTCGGCACCTATTTCGCCAATGTGAGCTTCAACCGCCCCTTCTTCCGCGGGCCCGTCTTCTCGCTCGCCAACTGGTCCGCCACGTCGAAGTCGCGCCAGGTCGCGGGCTTCGCGCAGTTCGACTGGGAGTTCCTGCCCAAGCTGACGCTGACGGGCGGCGGCCGCGTCCAGAACGAAGCGGTCGCCTATAATTACGCCGACCGCAACGCCAACACCTTCTACAGCGGCCATGCGGAGGATACCGCGGGCACCTACAAGGCCAGCCTGCGGTATGAATTCACGCCCGACCTGATGGTGTTCGGCACCTATGCCACCGGGTACAAGGGCCAGACCTATGATCTGTCCACCGGCTTCAACCAGAACCGCGCGGCAGCCGGGCCGATCAAGCCGGAACGCTCGCGCGACCGCGAGATCGGTGCGCGAACCCAGTTCTTCGAGCACCATCTGACGCTCAACCTCACGCTCTTCGACACCGATTATACCAATTTGCAGGCGCAATCGATCGAGACGCTGGCGGACGGCACGCAGAATTACCGCCTGACCAATGTCGGCGGGCTCAACACCAAGGGGATCGAGCTCGAGGCCTCCGCGCGGCTCGGCGACGACCTCAATCTGAACGGCGCGGCGACGTATCTCGATGCGCATTATACCGATTACCCGGTCGGCCAATGCTATCCGCTGCAGACCGCGGCGCAGGGCTGCACCGGAAGCCCCGCGCGCCAGAACCTGACCGGGATGCGCGTGGCGCAGGCGCCCGAATGGAAGTTCAACGTGAGCGCCGATTATTCGCCCAAGCTCGGCCGCGATCTGCGCGGCGTCGCGCAGGTGAACTGGCAGTTCCAGACCCGCGTCAACTATGCGATCGACGATCCCCAGACGCTTCAGAAGGCGTTCCACATCGTCAATCTCGGGCTCGGCGTGCGCGGGCCGGAGCGGCGCTGGGAACTGGTCGCCTTCGTCAACAACGTGTTCGATCAGCGCTATTATTCGTCGCTCATCAACACCGCGGGCAATTTCGGCAATCAGGTGGCGACGCAGGCGCTGCTGCCGCGCGATTTCCGCCGCTATGCCGGCTTGCGGCTCGCGCTGAACTATTGAGGCACGCAAGCGGGAGAGTGGCGATGGGTTCGAGGATCGGAATGGCGATCGGCGCGGCGCTCGCGCTGGCCGCGGCGGTGGGCGTGACGGCGCAAGAGCCGCTGGCCCGGCCCAGCGTGGATTCGCCCGAACTGGCGGCGCTCGGCGCCTATCCGGTGGGGATCGCCGACGCCGCGTTCGACCAGCCCGGCCAGATCGATCTGCGCCCCGACGCCCCCGCCGGCGCGCGGGCCAATCGCCACCTGCCGCTCATGATCTGGTATCCCGCCGCCGCGCCGGGCGCGGGGATCACCTATCGCACCGCTTTGTCGGGCGAGGATGGCGTCGACGTGCCGTTCGACCTGCCCGGCATCGCCACGCGCGGCGCCGCCGCCGCGCGTGGTCGCTTCCCGCTCGTCATCCTGGCGCACGGCTATGGCAACACGCCCGCGGTGCTGTCCTGGCTCGGCGAGAATCTGGCGAGCAAGGGCTATGTGGTCGTGGCGCCCGCCTTCGGGGATCCGGCGATCAGCCTGCGCACCGCCGCGGCGCGCGCGGGGCCGATCGCGCGCCGTCCGCTCGACATCGCCTTCGTCGCGCGCGAGGCGCAGCGCCGCGCGCGGGCCGGCATGGGCGTATTCGCTGCGGCCGATGCCGATCGCACCGCGCTGATCGGCTACTCGATGGGCGGTTATGGCGTGCTCACGGCCGCGGGCGCGCCGATCGACCCCGCGCTCGCCGGGCTGACGCGCGGTGCGCTCGCGCCCTATGTCGCCGGGGGCGCCCAAAGCGCCGCCCTCAAGGTCGCGAACCTCAAGGCGGTGGTCGCGATCTCGCCGGCGAACCGCTTCGGGGACACGCCGATCTGGTCGGGCGACGGCATCGCCGCGGTGACCACGCCGACGCTGTTCGTCGTCGGCAGCCAGGATCATGTGGTCGGCTATGACGGGGTGCGCGCGCTGTTCGACGGCGCGGTCCATGCGCCGCGCTATCTGCTGACCTTCAAGGAGGCGGGGCACAGCATCGCGCTGGTCGGCGCACCGCCGGCCATGCGCCGCCGCTTCTGGGATCTCGACTGGTTCGAGGACGCGGTGTGGCGCAAGGACCGGCTGCTGCCGGTGGAGGCGCATTTCATCACCGCCTTTCTTGACCGCCATGTGAAGGGCGACGCGAGCAGGGACGCCTATCTCGACGGTCTCGTCGCCGATTCCGATTCCGGCCGCTGGGCCACGGCACCGATCGGCCGCTATGCCGGTTACAGCCCGGGGCCGCCCGCCGCGACGACCTGGAAGGGATTCCAGCCGAGCCGCGCCACGGGCATGATGTTCGAGACCAAGCCTGCACGATGAACGCGACGATGGACGATAGGACCGGCCCCGTATGGATGACGCCGACGATGCGCTGGTTCGGCCCCGCCGATCCGGTGGCGCTGCGCGATATCCGCCAGGCGGGCGCGACGGGGATCGTCACCGCGCTGCACGAACTGCCCAACGGCGCGGTGTGGCCGCACGAGGCGATCGCCGCGCGCAAGGCGATGATCCGCGCCGCCGGGCTCGACTGGACGGTGGTCGAAAGCCTGCCGGTGGACGAGGGGATCAAGGTGCGCGGCCCGGATTGGGACCGGCTGATCGCCGCCTATACCGAAAGCCTGCGCCATCTCGCGGCGAACGGCATCCGCACCGTCACCTATAATTTCATGCCGCTGCTCGACTGGACGCGGACCGATCTGGCCTGGCCCCTGCCCGACGGGGCGCTGGCACTCCGTTTCGAACTGACCGCCGTCGCGGCCTTCGATCTGTTCCTGCTGAAGCGGCCGCGCGCGGCGGCCGACTATCCCGCCGAGACGCTGGCGGCGGCCGAACGCCGCTTCGCCGCGATGGACGACGCCGCGCGGCACCGGCTGGAGCGGACGATCATCGCCGGCCTGCCGGGCAGCGAGGAGAGCTTCACGCTCGACGCGTTCCGCCAGGCGATGACGCTCTATGACGGGCTCGACGCCGACGGGCTGCGCGCGAACCATGTCGCCTTTCTCGAGGCCGTCTGCCCGGTCGCCGACGCGCTGGGGCTGGCGCTCGTCGTCCATCCCGACGATCCGCCCTTCCCGATCTTCGGCCTGCCGCGCGTCGTCAGCACCGAGGCGGATGTGGCCGAACTGTTCCGCCGGGTGCCGGCGGCGTCGAACGGGCTGTGCCTGTGCACCGGGTCGTTCGGCGTCCGCGCCGACAACGACCTGCCCGGCATGGTCGAGCGGCTGGGCGACCGGATCGGCTTTCTCCATCTCCGCTCTGTCCGGCGCGAAGCGGACGGCGCGTTCCACGAGGCAGCGCATCTCGAGGGCGATGCGGGCATGCCGGCGGTGATGGCCGCGGTGCACCGCCTGCAACAGCGCACCGGCCGCGCCTTGCCGATGCGCCCCGACCATGGCCACCAGATGCTCGACGACCTGAACCGGCGCACCAATCCGGGCTATTCGCTGCTCGGCCGGATGCGGGGCCTGGCCGAGCTCCGCGGGCTGGAGCGCGGCGTGGCGCAGGCGGCGAGGGTATAAGGCTGGACGATCATGACGCGGTGCCCGCCGAGGCCCCGCGCGACAGGAGAGACGCGATGACGATACCGGGCTGGACACGCGCGATCGCGATGACGCTGATGCTGGCGGCCACGCCGCTCGCCGCTCAGGAGCCGCCGCCGCGCCCGGCTCCGCTGCTGGTCGCCGCCGACCTGCGCGACGGCACCGATCTGTCGGGCGCATGGCATTATTCGATCGATCCGTTCCGTTCGGGGATCGCCGGCTTTCACGGCGGCGCGCCCGATTCCGGCCAGCAGCGCTGGCGCGACGTCGATGTCCGCCAGGCGATGGCGAGCGACAGCCGGGTGCTCTACGAATTCGATCTCGCGCATTCGCCGCTGACGACCCTGCCCTCCTCCTGGCTGACCGAAGCGCCCGAGCTGCGCCATTATGACGGGCTGATGTGGTATCAGCGCAGCTTCCCCGCGCCGGTCGCGCGCCGGGGGCGCTATTTCCTGCGCTTCGGCGCGGCAAACTATGCGACGATCGTCTATCTCAACGGCCGCGAAGTCGGCCGGCACGAAGGCGGCTTCACCCCCTTCGCGTTCGACGTGACGCGGTTGCTGCGCGACGGCGACAACCAGATCACCATCGGCGTCGATTCGCAGGCGAACGAGGCGACCGTGCCGCCGCCCGTCACCGACTGGGAGAATTACGGCGGGATCACGCGCCCCGTCCGGCTGATCGCCACGCCCGACACCTATGTCGACGATGCGTGGGTGCGGCTGGCGCGCGACGGCACCCTGGCGGTCGACGTGCATCTCGACGGGCCGCAGGCGGCGAATCATCCGGTTGCGCTGCACATCGCCGACCTGAAGCTGGACCGCGCCGGGGTGACGGATGCGCGGGGCGACTGGCACGCGACGATCGCCGCGCCGCGCGCGCTGGTCCGCTGGTCGCCCGATCGGCCGCGGCTCTACGACGTCGCGGTCAGCGCGGGCGCGGATCGCTGGCGCGACCGGATCGGCTTTCGCACGCTGGCGGTGCGCGGGTCGGACATCCTGCTCAACGGCCGCCCGATCTTCCTGCGCGGCATCTCGATGCACGAGGAGGAGCTGGGCGTCGATCCGACGCGCGCGATGACGCCCGCCGCCGCGCGCGCGCTGCTCGGCGAGATCAAGGACGGGCTGCACGGCAATTACGTCCGCCTGGCGCATTACCCACACAGCGAGGTGACGCTGCGCCTCGCCGACGAGATGGGCCTGCTCGTCTGGAGCGAGGTGCCGGTCTATTGGCGCGTCGCCTGGTCGAACCCGGCGACGCTGGCGCGCGCGCGGACGATGCTGGCCGAAAACATCCTGCGCGATCGCAACCGCGCGGCGGTGGCGATCTGGAGCGTCGCCAACGAGACGCCGGTGACGGACGCGCGCAACGCGTTCCTGCGCACGCTGGTGGCCGATGCCCGCCGGCTCGACGACACGCGGCTCGTCAGCGCCGCCCTGCTGGTGGAGCGATCGGACGCGGGCGGCCATCCGGTGATGACGCTGGCCGATCCGCTCGCCGACTCGCTCGATGTGCTGGCGATCAACACCTATAACGGCTGGTACACGCAGGATCGCCTCGCCGATCTGCCGGGGAGCATCTGGCACGTGCCCCCGAACCGGCCGCTGATCTTTTCCGAGCTGGGCGCGGACGCGCGCGCGGGCTTCCACGATCCCGTTCACGAACAGAAATTCTCCGAGGAGTTCCAGGCGGATTATTACCGCGCCACGCTGGCCATGGCGGACCGGCTGCCGACGCTGCGGGGCCTGTCGCCCTGGATCCTGAAGGATTTCCGCTCGCCGCGCCGGCAGAACCCCGATTTCCAGCAGGGCTGGAACCGCAAGGGGCTGATCTCCGAAACGGGCGAGCGCAAGGCCGCGTTCGACGTGCTGGCGGCCTATTATCACGGCAAGGAGGCGACGCCCCGGTGAAGCGGGGCCCCGGCCGGTCGCGGGTTGGGGATATATAATTTCCGCAACCACCGAGGGGCGAGCTAGTGCGGCGGGCGCAGCACGGGGAGCAGATCCGCTCGGGAGACGTGGCATGAAGACCTTGCCGAACGCGGTCGGCGCGCTCGCCGCGCTTCTGCTCGGCGGGTGCGCCCATTATGGCGCGCTGCCGCTGGCACCGGCCGCGCCGCTCGCCCCGCGCATCGATGCGCTGGCCAGCGCCCCGGCGCCGGGCACGCCGCTGTCGATCGCGCAGGTGGTCGGCCTCGCGCTGGCGAACAACCCCGATCTCCAGGCCGCGCGGCGCAACCGCGCGGTCGCCGCCGGGCGTACCCGGCAGGCCGGCATCCTCCCCAATCCGGCGCTGACCGGCGCGTTCCTGCCGCTGCTGTCGGGCCCCGGCACCGTGCCGGCGTGGAACATCGGCATCGGCCAGGATATTAAGGCACTCGTCACCTATCGGTCAAAACGCCGCGCCGCGGCCGATGGCGAGCAGCAGGTGGCCGCCGAGATCGTCTGGCAGGAGTGGCAGGTGGCGGGGCAGGCGCGGCAGATCGCGGCGGATCTGATCGTCGGCGCCCGCACCCGGCCCAGCTATGCGGCGGCCTATCGCCTGCTCGCCGACCGCAACGCCAAGCTCGAACAGGCGCTCGCCGCGCGCAACACCACGCTGGTGATCGTCGCGCCCGACCGGATCGCGCTGCAGGCCGCGCGCACGGCGCTCGATGCTTTCGACCAGAAGCAACTGGCATCGATGCATCAACTCGATGCGCTGCTGGGGCTTGCGCCCGACGTGGTCGTGCCGCTCGCCGCCAAACCCGATCTGCCGCCGTTCGATCCGGCTGCGATCCGCGCCGGGCTCGGCGCCCTGCCCAGCCGACGGCCCGATCTGATCGCGTTGCAGATGGGCTATGCCGCCGCCGACGAGCAGGTGCGGCAGGCGATCCTCTCGCAATTCCCCGATCTGGTGCTGGGCGGCAGCGCCACCAGCGACAGTTCGAAGGTCGTCAATGGCGGCCCCGGCGCGACGCTCGGCCTGCCGCTGTTCGATCGCAACCGGAGCAATATCGCGATCGCCGAGGCGACGCGTGCGCAGCTCCACGCCGATTATGCGGCGCGGCTGGCGACAGCAACGGGCACGGTCGGCGCGATGCTGCGCGAGATGGAGCAGCTCTCGGCGCAGCTCGCCGCGCAGCGCCGCGACCTGCCCGCAGCGCGCCTCGCCGCCGCTCGCGCGCAAACCGCGTTCGGCCAGTCCAACATCGACGAGCGCAGCTATATCGATCTCGTCTCGAACCGCTTCACCAAGGAACAGGACATCATGACGCTGGAACTGGCGTTGCTCGATCGGCGGATCGCGCTGCAGACGCTGGTCGGCGACGGCCTGCCGACCGTCGACCTGCCGGTGGCGCCGCGATGAGGGCGCGGACGGCGCTCGTCGCCACGATCCTGCTAAGCGGATGTGGCGGCGGGACGCCCGATGCCGCGCCGACGCCGACGCCCAGCGTGCTCGTCTCCACCGCCGCGCCGATACCGGGATCGCTGCCGCGCACCGTCACCGCTTACGGGTCGGTCGCGCCCGCACTCGACGGCACGCGGACCTTCAGCGAGGCGCAGCCGGGGCAAGTGACCCGGCTGATGGTCACGCCGGGCGCGGCGGTGCATGCCGGGCAGGCGCTCGCGCGCTTCGTCACCGCGCCGTCCGCGCGCAGCAGCTACACGCAGGCGGTCGACGCGCTGAAGGCCGCGCAGAAGCAACGCGCCACCACCGCGCAATTGCTGGGTCAGCAATTCGCCACCCAGGACCAGCTCGTGCAGGCGGACCGGGCGGTCGCCGACGCACAGACCGCGCTCGCCGCACTGCGGGCCGAAGGGGCGGGGGCCGACGGCCATCTGCTAACCGCACCGTTCGACGGCATCGTCACCGCCGTCACCGTGGCGCAGGGCGACCGCACCCCGGCCGGCGCGGCGATCCTCACTTTGGTGAAGGCGGGCGGCGTCGTCGTGACGGTGGGCATCGATCCGTCCGAACGCGGCGCGGTCGCGATCGGCCAGCCCGCGTCGCTGGTGCGGCTCTCGGGGGGGGCACCGCTCGCGGGACATGTGCTGCGCGTCGACAGCGCGCTCAACGCGAAGACGCGGCTGGTGGACATCGACATCGCCTTTCCGCGCGGCAGCCTGCTGCCCGGCGAGGGCATGCGGGTCGCGATCGCCACCGGGCAGATATCGGGCTGGGTGGTGCCACACCGCGCGGTGGTCACCGCCGGCGGCCCGACGCACGTCTTCCAGATCGCCGGCGGTAAGGCCAAGGCGGTGCCCGTCGCGGTCGCGCTCGCCTCCGACGACGGCGATGTCGTCACCGGCGCGATCGACCGGCAACGACCGCTGATCGTCGACGGCGCCTATCAGGTGCAGGACGGCGATGCCGTGCGGCGGTCGCGCTGATGCTCGAACGGCTGCTGCGCGAACAGTCGCGCGCGTTCGTCCTCATCGCGCTGGCGCTGGCGATCGCGGGCGCCTTCGCGGCGCTGTCGCTGCCGATCGGCCTGTTCCCGCAGGTCTCGTTCCCGCGCGTCGTGGTCGATCTCGATTCCGGCAGCCGCCCGGCCGACCAGACCGCGCTCACCGTCACCCGCCCGGTCGAGGAGGCGATCCGCGCGATCCCCGGCGTGCAGGACGTCCGTTCGGCGACGAGTCGGGGCTCGGCGCAGATCTCGATCGATTTCGGCTGGGGCCGCGACATGGTGGCGAGCACGCTGCTGGTCGATTCCGCGATCGCGCGCATCCTGCCCTCGCTGCCCGCCGGCACCCAATATGGCGTGCGGCGGATGGACCCGACGGTCTTTCCGATCATCTCCTATGCGCTGGTGCCCGATCGCGCCGATCCCGTCGCGCTGCAGGATTTCGCGCGCTATCAGATCACGCCGCTGCTGTCCTCGATCGCCGGCCTCGCCCGCGTCGGCGTGCAGGGCGGCGATACGGGCGAGATCGAGGTGCTGGCCGACGCCCACCGCCTGGCCGATCACGGCCTCGCGATGAGCGACCTGGCGACCGCGATCCGGGGCGGCAACGTGCTGAGCGCGGTCGGCCAGGTGCAGGATCGCGGGCGGCTGTCGCTGGTGATCGCCGATCGCAGCGTGGCGAGCGCGGCGCAGGTCGGCGACATCGTCGTCACCGCCGATCCGGCCGGCGTGGTGCGCGTGCGCGACGTCGCGACCGTGCGGAGCGGCGCGGTGCCGGTGTGGCAGCGTATCGTCGAGGACGGCCGCCCCGCCGTGCTGTTCAACATCTACGAACAGCCCGACGGCAACGCGGTGCGGATCGCTGAGGCCGTGCAACAGAAGCTCGCCGGCGTCGCCCTGCCGCCCGGCGTGAAACTGGTGTGCTGGTACGACCAGAGCGTGCTGGTCACGCAATCGGTGGCGAGCGTGCGCGATGCCGTGCTGATCGGCCTCGTCCTCGCCGGGCTCGTGCTGCTGTGGTTCCTGCGCAGCTGGCGCGTCACGCTGGTGGCCGTCATCGTCGTGCCGGCGACGCTGGCGACGACGGTGCTGGTGCTCGCCATCCTCGGCATGAGCTTCAACATCATGACGCTGGGGGGCATCGCCGCGGCGGTCGGCCTGTTGATCGACGACGTGATCGTGATGGTCGAGCATATCGCCCGCCGCGCGGGCGCCCGGGGCGCGGACGGCATGCCGGTGGGCGATGCCGCGGTCATCCCGGCCGCGCGCGAGTTCATGGCGCCGCTCACCGGATCGAGTCTGGCCACGCTGATCGTGTTCATCCCCCTGTCCTTCCTCAGCGGCGTGACCGGCGCCTTCTCGAAGGCGCTGTCGCTGACGATGGCGACGGCGCTTGCGATCTCCTGGGCGATGACGGCGTTCGTCGTGCCCGTGCTGGTGCGGTGGCTGGTCGATTTCGACGCGTGGCACGATCCCGGCGAGCCCGGCCAGGGCGCCGCCGCGCGCGCGCATGATCGCGCGCTCGGCACGCTGGCGGCGCGGCCCTGGTTGCTCGCCGCGATCGCGGTGCCGCTGCTCGTCATCGGCTATGTCGGTTATTCGAACGTGCCGAGCGGCTTCATGCCCAAGGTGGACGAGGGCGGGTTCATCATGGACTATTACACCACGCCCGGCACCTCGCTCGACGAGTCCAGCCGCCAGATCGGCCAGATCGACGCGATGCTGAAGGCCGATCCCGATGTCGAGACCTTCTCGCGGCGGCTCGGCACCGGGCTCGGCGGCGATCTCGGGCAAAGCTATCACGGCGATTATTTCGTCCGGCTGAAGCCCGATCACCACAAGCCGACCGAGGACGTCGCGAGCGCCGTCGCCGACCGGGTGACCGCGCAGGTGCCCGGCGTCCAGGTCGAGGTGGCGCAGTTGATCGAGGATCTGATCGGCGACCTGACCGCGGTGCCGCAGCCGATCGAGGTGAAGCTCTACGCCGCCGATCCCGCCGTGCTGGAGGGCGAAGCGAAGAAGGTCGCTGCGCTGATCGCGCGGATCGACGGCGTCGTCGAGGTGAAGGACGGCGTCCAGCTCGCGGGCGATGCGCTCGACGTGCATGTCGATCCGGTGCGCGCCGGGCTGGAGGGCGTGGCACCCGCCGATGTCGAGGCGCAGCTCGCCACCGCGCTGACCGGCAGCGTCGCGACCACGCTGGCGCAGGCGACCAAGGCGGTCGACGTCCGCGTGCGGCTGCCCGATGCGCTGACCCTGAGCCAGACCGATCTCGCGCGATTGCCGATCCGCGCCACCGACGGCCATGTCTTTGCCCTGTCGCGCGTCGCGACCGTGGAGACGGTGACCGGCCAGCCGCAGATCGCGCGCGACAATCTGGAGCCGATGGTCGCCGTCACCGGCCGCATCCAGGGGCGCGGCATCGGCGCCGCTGTGGGCGACGTGCAGCGGGTTCTCGACAGGCCCGGCACGCTCGGCCCCGGCATCCGCTACGAACTGGGCGGCCTCTACCAGCAGCAGCAGATCGCGTTCGCCGGCCTCATCAAGGTGTTCGGCGCGGCGCTGGTGGCCGAACTGGCGCTGCTGCTGATCCTCTATCGCCGCTTCTGGCTGCCCGTCATCATCATCGGCTGTTCGCTGCTGTCGACCACGTCGGTGTTCACCGCCCTCTGGCTGGCGGGCGTCGATCTCAACATCACCGCGCTGATGGGCATGACGATGATTATCGGCATCGGCACCGAGATGGCGATCTTCTACGTCTCCGAATTCGAGGAACTGTGCCGCACGATGCCGCCCGCCGAGGCGACGCGCGCGGCGAGCCGCAGCCGCCTCCGCCCGATCACGATGACGACGCTGGCGACGATCCTGACCCTGCTCCCGCTGGCGCTCGCGATCGGCGCGGGATCCGGCATCCAGCAACCGCTCGCCATCGCGATCATCGCCGGGCTGCTGCTGCAATATCCGCTCGTGCTGCTCGCCATGCCGATTCTCGTGCGGCTCACCCTCCCGCGCGACGCGCCCGGGCTCAGCCGGCCTGCGGCAGCGTGATCGTCACCGCGAGGCCGGGATCGTTCGCCGCGACCGTCACGTCGCCGCGGTGCGCCGCCGCCACCGCCGCGACGAGACTGAGGCCCAGGCCGTTGCCCGGCGTCGTCCGGCTTGCCTCGGCGCGGTAGAAGCGGCGCAGGATCGCGGCCCGTTCCGCCGCGTCCACGCCCGGCCCGTCGTCCGAGACGGTGATCCGCGCGCGTCCGGCATCGGCGCGCAGGGTCAGCGCGACGGCGGTTCCTTCGGGCGTGTGCACCCGTGCATTGTCGAGCAGATTGACGATCGCCTGCGCGAGCAGCTCGCGATGGCCGCGCACGACGATCCCCGGCTCGACCCGCCAGGACAGCGGATGCCCGCTGTCGCCGAGCGCGGGCAGGAAGCTGTCGCCGACATCCGCGACCAGCGCGGACAGATCGACCGCGACGAAGCCGTCGGCCAGTCCGCCGCCCTCGACCTCGGCGATACGCAGGATCGCGGCGAACAGCGCCAGGATCGCGTCGCCCTGCTCGATCGCCCGTTCCGCCGCCCCCTCGACCACGCCCACCGATTCCAGGCGCCCCCGCAGCCGCAGCAGCGGCGTGCGCAGATCGTGCGCCACGTCGCTCGACACCTGGCGCAGATTCTCCATCAGTCCGGCGATCCGGTCGAGCATGGCGTTGAGCGCGAGCGCGACGCCGTCGAACTCGTCCAGATCGGCGCTGACCGGCATGCGCAGCCGCAGGTCGCCCGCTACGACCGCGTTGGCGGTGCGGCTGATCGTGCCGAGCCGCTGCCGCAGATAACGCCCCAGCAGCAGCGCGCCGACGAATCCGATCACCAGCACGGCCGCAAAGGCGATGCCGAACAGCGTCAGGATCGTCGCGTCGATCGCCTCGATCGTCTCGGTATCGACCGCGACGACCAGCCGGTCGCCGCCCCGCAGGTCCACCGCCCTGGCACGCGCGCTATCGGGGCCCTCTTCGGGATCCTGGAAGACGATCATGCCGAAGCCGACGGGCGGGCGCGGCGTATCCAGATGGCCGGCGATCCGGCGGCCCGCGGGATCGAACAGCGCATAGGCGAAGGAGCCGGTGGTGCGGCCACGCTCCCGCTCGGCGATCGCGCGGCCGATCCTGCCCGGCTGCCGCGCCACATCGGCGAGTTCGGCGCTGATCTGGTCGTCGCGCTGGCGGCGGAACTCGGCATCCGCCGCGAAATACACCGCCACGCCCAGCAGCAGGATCGCCGCCGCAAACGCCAGCGCATAGGTGAACGCGATGCGGTAGGCAGCGCTCATCCGCAGCCTAGCCATCGGTCCGCATCCGATAGCCCGCGCCGCGGACGGTCTCGATCGGATCGAAGGCGGAACATTCGCGCAGCTTCGCGCGCATCCGGCTGAGATGGCTTTCGACGATGTTGGTCTGCGGGTCGAAATGGAAGCCCCAGACCTCCTCGAGGAACATCGTGCGGGTGACGATCCGCCCGGCATGGCGCATCAGCAGTTCGAGCAGGGCATATTCGCGCGGCTGGAGATGCACGGTGCGCCCTGCGCGCGACACCTCGCGGCGCAGCACGTCGAGCGTGATGTCGCCCACCTCCAGCCGCGTCACCACCGCGTTGATCGGCGGGCGCCGCGCGAGCGCGTTCAGCCGTGCGACCAGCTCGGCCATGGCGAACGGCTTCACCAGATAATCGTCGGCACCGGCATCGAGCCCGTCGACCCGATCGGCGACGCCGCCCTTCGCCGTCAGCACCAGCACCGGCACGCGCACGTCCGCCGCGCGCAGCCGCCGCAGCACGTCGAGCCCCTCGATCCGCGGCAGCATGCGATCGAGGATCACCGCGTCGAACGTCTCGCGCACGCCCAGACGCCAGGCATCCTCACCGTCGGCCACCCGCGTCACCGCATGGCCGCGCTCATGAAGGCCGCGCTCGACGAACGCCGCGATGTCCGGATCGTCTTCCGCCAGAAGAATACGCATCGGCTCCGCCCCCCGTGCCGGACACCCTAGCGCCGATCGCGGACGCAAACGAGCCACGCGTGCGCGGTCGACGCGGACGGCTCGAATTGTATTTCGCCAATGTCCGCACGCGGCGCTGGTGCGGCGCGCAGGCACCGCGCAAAGGCGGCGCATTGCCTCACGGAGTCGTCCGATGCGCCCTGCCCTGCTCGCCCTTCTCGCGGCCGCCACGCCGGTCTTCGCCGCCCCGGCCCCCAATCCCGCCCCCGCCCCCACCTATGCGGTGACCGGCAGCATTGCCGGGCCCGATGGCGGCTGGGACTATGCGCGCGTCGATTCCAAAGCCCACCGGCTGTATGTGGCGCGTCCGGACTCCGTGACGATGGTCGATCTCGCCAAAGGCGACGCGACGTCCTGGGGCACGCTCGCCCGCGGCCACGCCGTCGTGCCGCTGCCGGACCATCGCCTGCTCGTCACCAGCGGCAACGACGCGACGGTGCGCTTTTTCGACACGGCGAGCGGCCGGCAGATCGCCAGCCTGCCCGTCGGCAAGAAGCCCGATGCGGCGATCGACGACGAGCCGCACGCGCGTGCCTATGTGATGAACGGCGTCGGCGGCACGGTGTCGGTGATCGATACCAACGCAATGCGCGTCACCCGCACCATCGCGGTGAAGCCCGCGCTCGAATATGCCGCGCTCGCCGATGGCACGCTGTTCATCAACAACGAGGACCTGAACGAGATCGAAGTCGTGGATGTCGCGCAGGGCAAGACCGGCGCGCCGATCGCGATGCCGGGCTGCGAGGGGCCGACCGGGCTCGCCTATGACGCCCGGCGCGCCATGCTCGTCAGCGCCTGCTCCAACGGCCAGGCCGCCATCGTCGACGCCAATGCGCGGCGGCTGGTAACGCTCATTCCGATCGGCAAGGGTGCCGATGCGGTCATCCTCGACGCCGCCCGCCGACTGGCGTTCGTGCCGTGCGGCAAGGACGGCGTGCTCGACATCCTGGCGCTGGATCGGCCGGGCGGGATCGCGCATGCCGGCCGCGTCACGACCGAAGTCGGCGCGCGGACCGGCGCGCTCGATCCGGCGACGGGGATCGTCTATCTGCCGACCGCGCGGTTCGCGCCATCGCAAGCCGCCGGCGCCCGCCCCGCGCCGCTCCCCGGCAGTTTCCACATCCTCGTCGTCACACCCAAGGGGTGACCGCCGCGCCGGGCGCCGGCGGTCACATCATGCGGTGGCGAAGATTGCCGAGGACCACGAGCGTTCCCGAGACCATCAGCGCCACGATCAGCGCCGAAAAGAGCACCAATTGCAGGTCATCTCGGCCGGATCGCTTGAGCGAGACGTGCAGGAAGAACCGGAAATGGACGATCGTCTGGACCAGCGCGAGCCCCAGGATCGCCGCGAACGTCTCGCCCGCCGGCATCGCCGGCCAGTGGACCAGCGCGAACGCGGCCCCGGTCAGCACCAGCGCGCTGGCATAGCCGATCCCGTACGACCGGATCTCGCGGGACTTGTCGGCGTCGGCGTCGCTCATCGGATCAGACCCTGCAGATAGACCAGCGAGAAGATCGCGATCCAGACGATATCGAGGAAATGCCAGAACAGGCCGAGCCGCAGGAGGTTGATCTTCACGCGCGTGTCGAACCCATAGGCGGCCACCTGCACCGCCATCACGACGAGCCAGAGGCAGCCACAGGCGACGTGAAGCCCGTGAAGCGGCACGAGCCCGAAAAACGCGGACAGGAAGCCGCTCCGCATCGGCACCGCGCCATGCGCGATCATCGTCCGGAAATCGTTCAGTTCGAGCGCCAGGAAACCCAGCCCCAGCAGCAACGTGACGCCCAGCCAGGCCAGCACCGTCCGGCGGGCGGCGCGATGCTTCATCGCCACGGAGGCCATGCCATAGGTGAAGCTGCTGGTCAGCAGGATCAGTGTCTCGGCGAAGGTCGGACCGATCTCGTAGACATCGGCCGGCCGCGGCCCGCCCGCGGTCGCGGGCAGCATCACGCCATAGGTGGCGAACAGCAGCGCGAAGATCACGGCGTCGCTCATCAGGAAGACCCAGAAGCCGAAGATGTCGGCCTCCGCCTTCTCGTGAGCCCCGGGGTCGGTGATGCCGAGGTTCAGCCCGGCATGCGCGACATCGTCAGCGGCCATGCGACACCATCAGCGCCAGGCCGCCGTTCAGGGGGATCGTCTCGGCCTGTCGCGGCACCGGCGTCGTGGCGCGGACCTGCGCCAGCCATGCGCGGTCGATCGCGGCGACGTCGGCCGCGGGCACGATCCGCGTCGTGTCGCGCGCGAAGCTGCGCAGGATGACGGTGGCGACCACGATCGCGCCGGCGCTCAGCGCCAGCCACCAGATATGCCAGACGAGCCCGAAGGCCAGGACGGTGCCGCCGATCCCGAGCGCGGGGCCGGCGGCGCTGTTGCGCGGCACTTCGATCGCTTCGTAGCGCGCGGCTTCGCGATAGGCGCGGCCGTCGCGCTTGGCATCGTAGAACGGATCGCGGCTGGCGACGTGCGGCAGCACCGCGAAATTATATTCGGGGGGCGGCGCGGCGATCGACCATTCGAGGCTGCGGCCATCCCAGGGATCGCCAGCCGCGACCCGGTTCGCCGCGCGGTCGCGGATGCTGACCCGCAGCTGGACGAACAGCGAGACGAGCGCGGCGAGCAGGATCAGCGCGCCCACCCCCGCCACATAGAGGAGCGGACGGAAGGCGGGATCCGACACCGCCTGCGCGCGGCGCGTCATCCCCGCCGCGCCCAGCACATAGAGCGGCATGAACGCGAGATAGAAGCCCAGCACCCAGCAGCCGAACGCCCGCCGGCCCCAGCGTTCGTCGAGGCGGAAGCCGAACGCCTTGGGAAACCAGTAATGATAGGCGGCGAGCATGCCGTACAGCAGCCCGGGGATCAGCATGTTGTGGAAATGCGCGACGAGGAACAGCGTGTTGTGCACCACATAATCGAGCGGCGGCACCGCGAGGATGATGCCGGTGAACCCGCCGAGCACGAACGTCATCATGAACGCCAGCGAATAGAGCATCGGCACGGTGAAGCGCACCTCGCCGCGAAACATCGTCCAGATCCAGTCGTAGATCTTGACGCCGGTCGGCACCCCGATCGTCATCGTCGCGATGCCGAACGCCGCGTTCAGATTGGCGTCCTGCCCCATGGTGAAGAAGTGATGGACCCACACGGTGAACGATAGCACCGCGATCGCCATGGTCGCGATCACCAGCGAGGTATAGCCGTAGAGCTCCTTGGTCGAAAAGGTCGACACCACCTCCGAATACACGCCGAACGCGGGCAGGATCAGAATGTACACCTCCGGATGGCCGAACAGCCAGAACAGGTTGGCATAGTTCATCATGTTGCCGCCGAGATCGTTCGTGAAGAAATGAAAGCCGAGATACCGGTCGAGCGCGAGGAGCGCGGTCGCGACCGTCAGCGGCGGCATCGCGAAGATCATCAGGATGCTGGTGCACAGCGCCGTCCAGCAGAACAGCGGCATCCGCATCAGCGTCATGCCGGGGCAGCGCAGCTTGTAGAGCGTCACCGCGAAATTGAGCCCGGTGAGCGTCGATCCGATCGAGCCGAGCGTCACCGCCCAGATCCAGTAATCGGGGCCGACATCGGGGCTGAAGGCCAGGCCGGTATAGGGCGGATAGCCGGTCCAGCCGCCGGTGGAGAACTGCCCGATCGCCAGCGACACCATCATCAGCCCCGCAGCCCCGCCCGTCAGGCACAGGCTGACCGAGTTGAGCAGCGGAAAGGCGACGTCGCGCGCGCCGATCTGCAGCGGCATGACATAGTTGATGACGCCGGTGAGGAACGGCATCGCCATGAAGAAGATCATGATCGAGCCGTGGGTGGAGAAGAGCTGCGCGAAATGTTCGGGCGTGACGAAGCCCGGCGCCTGCACCGCGCTGGCCTGTTGCAGCCGCATCAGCACCGCCTCGATCAGCGCGCGGCTGAGCATGACGAAGGCGATGACCACATACATGATGCCGATCTTCTTGTGATCGACGCTGGTCAGCCATTCGCGCCAGAGCCAGCGCCAGCGGCCGAGCACGGTGAGCAGCACCGCGAGCCCGATCGCGCCGACGATCACCAGCGCGCCCGCGCCCGCGCCAATGATCTCGCTGACGCTCGGATCCTCCCAGGCGCGAACGAAGGGAAGATCGTGCCAGGCGAAGCGGCCAAGCAGCACGGGAAGGACGGGTTCGATCATTTCGCGGGAGCCTGCGTGCGCGCCATCACCCTGACGAAGGTCGCGGGCGAGGCCGCGGAATAGAAGATCGGCGCGCGCGGCGTCGATCGCGCGAACAGCGCGTTCAGCGCCGCCGCGTCCAGCGGGCGGGCGGCGGCGCGCACGCGCGCCAGCCAGCGCCGGTAATCGGCGGCGCCGAGCGCGACCACCGTGAACTTCTGATCCTGAAACCCCGTGCCGTTGAACTGGGTGTTCTCACCCGCATACAGGCCGGGCGTCGTCACCGCGAAGTTCAGCTCGGTTCGCATGCCCGCCATCGCATAGATCTGCCCGGCCAGCCGCGGCATCATCAGCGACTGCATGACGGTGCCGCTCGTCAGGTCGACATGGACCGGCCGCCCGACCGGCACCGCAAGCTGGTTCACCGCGGCCACGCGCTGGTCGGGATAGACGAACAGCCATTTCCAGTCGAACCCGATCGCCTGGATGCGCAGGGCCGGCTGGCCCGAAGCGAGCGGACGATAGGGATCGAGGCGGTGCGTATAGTGCCACAGCACCACCCCCAGCCCGATCACGATCGCTGCCGGCGGTATCCAGATCAGCCCCTCGATCCACCACGCGAAATCCCAGTTCGGGCGGTAGGCCGCGCGCGTGTTCGACAGGCGGTAATGCCAGGCGAAGGCGGGCACCAGCAGCAGCACGGGCCCCGCCACGAAGACCAGCACCCCGCCGACGATCAGATAGAGATGCCAGGTCTGTTCGGCGACCGGCCCGGCATGATGGACGATCCCGCTGCGCAACGCCGTGCATCCCGCGATCAGGCCGCACCCGGCGACCGCCATGGCGGCGCGCACCGCCCGCGCGCCGGTGCTCACGCGGCGATCGAACGGACGATCCGCATGGCGCCGTCCGGGGCGGTGGGCATCTCCGACGCCGGGTCGGGATGGCGGCGTGGCGGGAACGGGTTCATTGTCGCGTGATAGCCGCCGATGCCGCCGTCGGGCAAGCCGAACGGCATCATGGCGCCGATCGCCGTTCCGATTGAGGCGGCCTTGCCATCAACGTAAAGCTGGCGCGCGCGATGAGCCATTTCGCGAGAAAAGCTGCCGGCATATACGGATCCGCGGAAATGCGATTTAGCAGTAGCCAGTCGCCCGAAACCGACACACAAGGACGATCGATGCACCGGCCCCTGCTCTCTCGCCTCGTCCCTTGTCTCGTCGCCAGCCTCCTCCTCGCCACTCCGGCGACCGCCAGCTCGCCCGAGTTGATCGGGCTCCAAAGTGCGCTTGGCGCATTGGTTTCGGCGCATCCCGGCGAATATGGCATTGCGGCGCTCGACCTGCGCGACGGATCGGCCGTCGCGGTCAACGGCGACATTCCGTATCCGATGGCCAGTACGGTCAAGCTCGCGATCGCCGGCGCTTACCTTGCCGAGGTGGACCGTGGCCTGCGCAGCCTCGACCAGGTCGTTGCCGGTCAATCTGCGGCGAACCTGTTGGAGCGGATGATCGTCCGCAGCGACAACCGCGCTGCCGACCAGCTTCTTACCACCGTCGGCGGCCCGGTCTCCGTCCAGCAGTGGCTGTCATCAAACGGCATCACGGGCATCCGGGTGGACCGGACCATCGCGCAGCTCCTGCGTGAACATGGGCATCTTGCCGACAGCAAGGATGTAGCGACGCCCAATGCCATGGTGGCCCTGCTCTACAAGCTGAATACCGGGATGCTTCTCAAGCCCCAAAGCCGCGCCTTGCTGCTCGGGCTGATGAGCCGATGCGCGACGGGCACCCGGCGGATCCGTTCGCTTCTCCCGGCCGGCACGCTCGTGGAGGACAAGACCGGGACGCTTGATGGCGTCACCAACGATGTCGGATTCATCACCATGCCGGATGGTCGCCGGCTGGCCATCGCGGTCTTTGCCAGAGGGGGGCGCGATCGCCAGCTCGGCATCGCCGAAGTCGCACGGGCGATTTACGACCGCTTCGCGGACGCCGAACGCAACGCGCTCACGCTTTTCCTGAAATTGCGGTGAGCGAAGCACCATGCGGCTGATCGCGGGTTGGCCACTTGCGATCAGCCAACGATCGTTATGATTGGCTCAACTCGGATCGCTCGTTCCGATGAGAGGAGTGGCCACTGCAAGCGACACGACGGATCATGACGGCGCGCGCGCCATGCCACTGCGCAGCCGCCTCACCTCGCGGCTGATCGTGATCGCCAGGTTTGCGGGGGTAAGATCGTGCCGGGCGCTGCCAGGGAACAGCACCGTCACGACATTATCGCCGATGCTTTCGATGTCGTCACCGACCCGCGTGCAAGACGTGTCTGGTCCACGCTCCGAACATAGCTCGCGTCCAAGCGCGCGGTGGAGCGCGATCGATCCTTCCCCAAGCTTTGCGAACGGGCCGGTATCCGCGACGATCACCGGCACCATCACGCCGTGATACTGGACATAGCCGAAATCGCCGACATCCACGCCGGTAAGCTTGGTGAACCTGCCCCGGACATCCCGCGGTCCGGCGAACGGGATCACGACATAGGGGATGGTGTCGGCATCGACCGGCACCTCGCCGCCCTTGCCATCGGGCAGCATCAGCGAGGTCGGGCACTGGTCCATGCGCCCGTGATTGGGGCTGCACGCGAAAGGCGAACCGTCGAGGTCCACCGCCAGCTTCGAGGCATAGGCGATTTCCCCACCGGGCAGCCGGCGCAGAGCGGTGACCGCGTTGGGATCGCTACGGCACCCTCTGATCGCATGGCCGCTGAACCGATCCTCCCGGTCGCAGGTGGCGAACTCCTGCCGGTAAGCCTCGTCGACGGCCCGGCCGGCCGGAAGATAGACCCCCGCCGGCCAGGGCGAGACGACCGCAACGGCCGCGATGAGTAGCGTAGATGGTGACATCAGTTCGCCTCGGACTGCCTGAGGGCCGACGATGCCGTATGTGGGTCGGCGGCAGCTTCAAGACGCGCGTCGCTCTGCACGATTTCAGGCGGCACCGTCGGCATGGCATCGAACGGCAAGTCGCGATGCAGCGTCGATGCCCAGCGTTCGAGCCACTCGTTGCCATCAGGGCCGATATAATGGTCTGCCGTGCGGTAGGCCGGATCATGCATCGCGACGCTCAGCGGCACCACCTGCAGCCCCGCATGGCGCAGGATGGTGGCAAGTCCATCGATGCTCGCCGCGTTCAGGCGGCTGGCGTGGAGCAGAAAGACGAAAGCCGGTTCGCGTCCGAACAGCGTCGTGCCGGCGCTGACATACCAGTCGACGATCGCGCGCGTGAACGTCAGATATTGCTCGCGTATGTGGATCGCCTCGGCAGTGGCGCCGCGTGCGACCGCATCGTCATAGGGTGCCGAGAATTGCCAGTCGCTGTTCTCCATCGTGACCGGCGCCACGCGGTAATGGTGCTCCGCAAGCCAACCAACCACCCGATCGTGACTGGCGCGCGTCTGCCCCGTTTCCAAATAGGGATAACGGAACCACTGCTCGTGACGGCCCCGAGCGGACAGCAGCCTGCCGGTTTCCGTCTCGTCACGAACGATGTCCGCCACATACGCATCGGCAGGCGTCGTATCGAGCGAGGCGTGCGAGTAAGTGTGATTCCCCAGGTCCATGCCGGCGTTCAGCCAGCGCGCAAGCAGCAAGGTGCGCTGCGGCTTGTCCGGCCCTTCGAGCTGAATTTCATTGACGAAACCGGTCACCCGCCACCGATGGCGGATGAAGCCGCTCAGGAGCTGATCGGTGACCACTGCGCCGTCGGCCGCCGACGCCAAGGCGCCGAACACCGGCACGTCGTCAAAGGTCAGCGCGACCTTGCCTGATCGAACCGGTGCGTTGCCGATCAGCAGCAGGGCCGCAACGCTCGCCACCGACCGACGAGACGCGGTCACATAGTTTTTTAAGCGCCAGGCCGCCGGCCTGTGCCGCGGCATGCACGCTCGACTCATCGCTGGGAGTTTTGCTGGGAACTCAACGTACGCGCTGCATCGATCAGCGGCGTCAGCGCCGCCCGAAGGCGATCGGCGGTTTGCCGCAGCTCTGCGGCCTCCGCCATCGCGCCGCCCACCGCCGCACCGCCCGTAGCCACGGCATGGCGCGATCGCTCGTACAGGTGGCGGTCATAGTCCGGGTCGTGGCGCCGTTGGACGCTATGCAGCGTATCGTCCGGCCGAACATCGTCGCGCGGGTCGCTAAGCGCGGCCAGCGGTCCCACTTTGGTGTCGAGGATGATGTCGGCGAGCGACGCGATCTGCGCCGCGATGAGGTCTTGCGCTGCGGGGCTGGTCAGCAACCGTGCCGCGTCCGCCACCTTCGGATTACGGGGGACGACTCGCTGAGCCGCGGCGGGCGTGGCGATGACAAGGAGGAGGAGCACAAAGGAAAGGTTCTTCATGCGCCAATCTCCTGCGCCTACGCGATATCGCATATGTAGCGGTTTTCCCGTTCTTGTTCCAGTGCTTACGCGGGCGACCTCGGCAGGAACACCAACGACATTACCACGTTCCATACGCAATGACTGTCATTCGGCAGCCGCTTGTCCACTTCCGGAAAGCAGCCATAAGCCGAGTGGGACGCTCGACGATGAGACTGTTCGTTGCGAAGCGGCAGAGATCCTGTCGACGCTTATCGAGAGCGTAACGATCTA
>NZ_JAKNQJ010000018.1 GCF_022662335.1 Sphingomonas sp. CROZ-RG-20F-R02-07
CCACCTCAGGTGACGAGTTGAAGCGGCGAAATGGCGATGGCGGCAGGGCACGTGAAGGGCGAGGCATCAGCCGCCGTTACCAGCCCCCTGCCCAGCCTGCCACGTTGGTCTGACAGAGCCATTGCCTTCAATGGACATCGGCTTGGTCGGCGATGCTGAGAAAATCGTGAATCGCGATCGCCGTTGCTACCCGATAGGGGTGTCGCACGATGCTCTCATGATCGCCATCGTTGCGCACCACATGTAGACGCGGCGTCGTTTGGCACCAACGGGACACGACGGCATGGGCATCGCTGGAATGCGATAGTACGAGGAGCGTCGCCGCATTTAGTGGTCTCGCCCGGTGGCGACGGGTCGCCTGTTCCACCCGTTCGCTGAAGCTCGCCGGCGGCGCATCGCTCGCGTTCCATCGTGGACGAAAGCGATTTTGGACGATCGCCTGCAAGCGGCGATCGAGGCGCATCCCGGGGAGGGCGGCGTCGAGCAGGACGAGCCGCTCGACCGCGTATCCCCCCTCGCGAAGCTGGCAGGCGAGTTCATGCGCGACTACGCCCCAGCGGCACCATCCGCCGATCCGATAGGGCCCGGTCGGCTGGACGATCAGAAGCCGCGCCATCGCCGCGCGGGCGACATCGGCAACCGTGAGGGCCCCCTCGCCCAGATCCGCCTCGTCCTCGCGGTAAAGATTGAGCGAGCGGACGGGCTGGCCCGGCGGCATCGCGCGCACCATGCCGCGGATCAGCGGCCCCGCGTCGAGCCAATGAAGCGGCGGCCGATCGCCGCCGTCGTTCAACAGCATCGACACGCCGTCCATCGTCGGACTGGCCCCTGTCACCAGATCAGTCATCGCCGCCAACGTCGATGCCTGCATCAGATCGCTCAATTCGAACCCGCGCCCGAATTGCTGTTCAATCCGGCGAAGCAGACGGACGGTGATGAGCGAATAGCCGCCGAGATCGAAGAAATCGTCGGCCGGCCCGATCGTCGGGATACCCAGCAACTCGCTCCAGATCGCCGCCAGCCGGCCTTCTGCACTGGCATCGCCGGCGATCGTGGCCGGCGATGCCACGTCCGCCGACGGCATGGGATTGGGCAAGGCCGCACGGTCGATCTTGCGATTGGGGGTGAGCGGCATCTCGACCATCGGCAGCAATCGGCCGGGAACCATGTAAGGCGGCAGGCGATCGGCGAGGAACGCCTTCAGCATCGCCGCCGGCAACGCCCCGCCCACCCGTGAGACGACATATCCTACGAGGACGTTTTCGCCCGACGTGTCCGGCCACACGCGCGCCGCAGCCCATGCCACGTCGGGATGAGCGGCCAGCGCGGCCTCCACCTCGCCCAATTCGATGCGAAAGCCGCGGACCTTCACCTGATCGTCCATGCGGCCGAGACAATAGAGCGCGCCGTCCCCGTCCATCGAACCGAGATCGCCGGTGCGATAGGCACGCGCGCCATTCTCGAGCGTCACGAAGCGCTTGGCGCTCAGATCGGGGTCTCGGCGATAACCGCGCGCGACGCCGGGACCGGCGATCACGATCTCGCCGACGGCGCCCGTCGCCACCGGCGCGAGGCCGGCATCGGCGATCCGCACCGTCGTGCCTTCGATGGGTCGGCCGATCGACACGGGCCCCTCGCCTGCACGGACGCGGCACGCGGTCGACCACACGGCTGTCTCCGTGGGGCCGTATACGTTCCACAATTCGGCGCATCGCGGGAGCAGGCGGTCGGCCAGATCGCGCGTCATCGCCTCGCCGCCACAAAGCAGCCTCAGCCCCGGCAGGCCGGGCCATCCCGCATCGAGCAGCGCCCGCCACGTGGCGGGCGTCGCCTGCATCAGGTCGGGCCGGTGAAGCGCGATCGCCGCCGCCAGGCGACGGGGATCGGCGACCTCGTCCAGATCGAGAAGGACGATCGTCCCACCCACGATCAGCGGCAGGAAGATGTCGATCACCGACAAATCGAACCCGATCCGCGTCGGCGCCAACAGCGTCTCGCCGCGGACCAGCCCCGGCGCCGCGGCGATCGAGTCGAGCAGAGCGACGACGCCGCGATGTTCGATCTCGACGCCCTTGGGCTGGCCCGTCGATCCCGAGGTGTACATGACATAGGCGAGCGCATCGGGGGCGAGCGCATCGGGCGCGGTCGCCCGTGCCGGCAGCGGCGGGGCGTTTGCGTCGGCATCGTCCTCCACCACGATCACGGGGCAGGACAGCGGCGGCAGACGATCGGCAAGCGCCCGGTGGACGACGACGACCGCGGGCGACGCCCCCTCGACGATGCGGCGCAACCGCTGGGCCGGTTGGGCCGGATCGAGCGGGACATAGGCACCCCCCGCCTGGAACACGCCGAGCAGCCACGTCGGCAGGTCGATCGTCCGTTCGAGGCACAGCCCGACCAGCATCTCCCCACCGTCCGGGCCCTCCGGCCGATGGCGTGCGATCCGCCGTGCGCAGCGATCCGCCGCCTCCGCGAGTTCGGCATAGGTGGCACGCGCACCGCGCGCCACGACGGCGACGGCGTCCGGGGTTTCCGCCACGCGGTCGGCGAAACGGCGAATGATGGAGGACCAACGATCGGGGATGTTCGCGACCAGCCGCCAGTCCGCATCGTCACGCGCCATCGTGCCCCCCTGTCGTTCCACCACCCTGCCCGTGTGCGGATCGGGCCTCTTCGGCCGGAGGAGGCACCCCGGCGCCGCCATTTGTTAAATAACGCGCCGATGTGGCCGCGTACCGGCGAACGATGTCCGATCTTTTTGCCCGGCCGATGCGTCCGCTATGCCCATGACGCCCGGCCCCGCGGGGCGGCTGTTCCTCAACGGCAAATTCTATGGCGGCGCGATGAACGGGGTGCACCGCGTGGCGGACCGCCTGCTCCGCGAACTCGATGCGCTGGCGGTGCGCGGCGGCGGGCCCGATCGCTGGGACATGCGGCTGCTGCTGCCCGACCGCGGCGACTGGGCACCGCCATTTCAGGCGATCGTCCGCGTGCCGCAGCGGCTCGGCCACACCCAATATTGGGAACAGATGCTGTTGCCGCGCGCGGCACGTGGCGGGGCGCTGGCCAGCTTCGCCAATCTCGCGCCGCGTGCGCATCCGCGCAAGTTGACGATGGTGCACGATGCCCAGTTCCGCCTCTCGCCCGAATCCTATCCGGCGAAGCTGCGCCTCGGCTACCGGGCGCTGATCCCGCTCGGCGCGCGATCCAGCCGGATCGTGCTCACCGTATCCGACTATGCGCGCGACAGCCTCGCCACGTTCGGGATCGCCGATCCGGCATCAACGATCGTGCTGCACAACGGCGCGGACCATATCCTCGAACCGCGGGCCGATCCGCACGTTCGGATCGGCCATGGTCTCGATTCGCGGCGTTATTGCGTGCTGTTCGGCTCCGCCGCGCGGTACAAGAATCTGGCGGTGGTGTTCGCGGCCTTCGCGCTGCCCGCGCTTGCCGGATTGCCGCTCGTGGTGATCGGCCCCGATCGCGCCCGATTGACCGCAGCGGGGCTCGAACCGCCGGCCAGCGCCGTGTTCGTCGGCCCGATCGATGACGCCACGTTGCGCGATCTCTACGAACACGCGCATGCGCTGCTCTACCCGTCACGCACCGAAGGCTTCGGCCTGCCGCCGGTCGAGGCGATGCTGTGCGGCTGCCCGGTCGTCGCCGCGCCAGCCGGGGCGGTGCCGGAAATCTGCCGCGACGCGGTCCATTACGCGGGCATGGACTCGCCCGCCGAATGGGCCGACGCGATCGTGGCGCTGGGCGATCAGGCCCTGCGCGCCGCCAAGATCGCCGCCGGACACCGCCGCGCGGCCGGGTTCACGTGGCGAGCGGCTGGCGAACGCCTGGCAGCGATTCTGACGCCACTGGTCGAGGGGCATGCGCCGGCCTGAGATCGATTGCCCAGGTCTGCGCCGCCAGCGCCACGATGCGATCGGCATGGCGCTCCGCCGACAGATAGCGCGCGAACCGCGGCCAGCGATCCGCCGCCACCGGTTCTCCTGCCGTCAGGGCTTCGAGCAGCGCCCGGTCGAGATCGCCGGGAACGGCGGGATCGAACGTCGCCCCACCACCGAAGCGCTGCACCAGCTCGGCCGATCCGGCGCGCATCGACACGACCACCGGCACACCCGCCGCCATCGCCTCGGGCACAATGAGCCCCCAGGTTTCGGGCCAGCGCGACGGCAGCACCACCACGCGGCAGGCCCGCATCGCGGCGGTCATCTCCGCACGCGGGCGCCAGCGCCGATGATGCTGGCCGGGGCGTTCGGCAAGCGAGGCCACCAGCGAACCCGTGCCGACATAATAGCCCGACAGGCCGAGCCGAACGGCGGCGTCGGCGAGCTCGCTCACGCCCTTTTCGGGCTCCAGCCGACCGAAATAGCCGATGTCGAACCGCGGCGTGCCGCGCGCCGGCGGCGGGGCGGCCGGAATGGCGAGCCAGTTGCGCACGTCGGCGTGCCGCTCACCGGGCAGAAGCGGCTCGGCGGTGCGCCGCGCATGATCGGACAGGTGCAGGAACAGCCGGCGATCGGCATGCCCCCGCGTCACCCCGCGCAGGGCGACGTGGCGTGCCAGCCGCCCTAGCTTGTGCAGGCGCCCGGCACGGTCGCAATCGGCGGCGACGCAACGCAGGCCCAAGGGCCGGCGATCGCAGGGCCGTCGTTCGACGAAGTCGTAATAGGCGCCGTTGGGGCACGGCCAGAAATAATCGTGCATGTAGATCATCGTGCGGAACGGCGCGAGCAGCCCGATCGCCGCGGGCGAGAGATAGCGCGTCCATTGGTGGAGGATGACGACGGTCCGCTCGGGATCCTCGTCGGCCAAAAGCGCCCCCAGCGAACGGCGGGCGGCGGGATTGTAGATCGTGCGGATCGCGCCGCCCCGGCCGCCTTCGCGCAGATCCGCGCCGCCGAGCGATACGATGTCCGCGTCCTCGCCTGCCGCGAACCCCGAGACGAGCCGCACGTCCACGCCGTGGTCGCGAAGCGCGCTGTAATGATCGCGTACCGCATGGCCCGCCCCCCCGCTGGCCGCGGAATCGCCACCGGCATAGTCGGACAGGATGATCGCGCGGCCCTCAACCACGCGCAACGGTGCGATACAGCGCCGGTATATCCGATCCGAGCGCCTCGTAGAGCTGGATCAGCTCGTCGTTCATGCGATCGGCGGTGAACCGCGCGAGATAGCGCGCGCGTCCCGCCCGGCCCATCGCATGCCATTCGTCGCGCCCAACCTGCTGGAGCACATGGGCGAGCCGTTCGGGCATGTCGGGCGAAACCAGCCGCCCCGTCTCGCCGTCGACGACGATCTCGCGCAGGCCCCCCACGGTCGAGGCGACCACCGCCCGGCCGCCGCGCATCGCCTCAATCGCGACCAGGCCGAAGCCCTCCCAGCGCGACGGGATCACGACGACGTCGGCGGCGGCGATCTCGGCCGCCACCTCGGCGAGCGAGCGCCAACCGAGCGTCTCGATCGATCCCGCCGCGCGCCGGGTGCCCGACCGGCCGACGATCGCCTCGCCGATGACGCGCACGCTCAGCCGACCGCCGAGCGGCTCGACCGCATCGAGCAGCGTGTCGAAACCTTTCTGATGATCGAGCCGTCCGACGAAGAGCACCTTGATCCGCGGA
Organism: Sphingomonas sp. CROZ-RG-20F-R02-07; assembly: GCF_022662335.1. Classification (GTDB taxonomy): domain Bacteria; phylum Pseudomonadota; class Alphaproteobacteria; order Sphingomonadales; family Sphingomonadaceae; genus Sphingomonas. Next base: position 5,637 of record NZ_JAKNQJ010000018.1, read on the forward strand.
TCGTCCCAGCGCGCCGGCCGCGCGGGGGCGATGTCGGCGATGCCATTCAGCACCAGCGTCATACGCTGTTCGGCGATGCCCGCGCCGATGCCTTGGCGGCGTTCGTGATCGGAAATCACGACGATCCGGTCGCACAGCCCGGACAATGCCCGCTCCACCCGCGCGACCAGCCACCGCTTCCACCCCGCCGATTTTCGGTCGAAGCCCCAGCCATGGGGGCAGTAGACGATGCGGAACGGCACGCGGCGCCATCCATAGATCAGCCGTACCAGCGCGCCCGCGAAACTCGAATGCGCGTGGATGACGGTTGGCCGGAACCGGCGGACTTCGCGCACCAGCGCGATCCCGAGCGTCAGCAGCGCGAGCAACGAGCGTCCGCGGCGACGCCAGCTTTCCACGCTGCGACGATCGACTCCGCTGACATGCGCCGCATGGCGATCGGGCAAGAGCGCCCGCACATGATCGATCCCCAGGCGCCGCGCCTGATAGGGCAGCATTTCCGCCAGATAGGTGCCGACGCCCCCTTGCGCCGATTCGGCGACGTGAAGAACCCTCATGGCCGTTCCGGATCGCTGACCGTGCATCGCCCGCTTGTGCGGGTGCAGCATGATCCCGGCACCATCAAATGATCGGATCGCGAAGCGGCGGCCATGCTTGTCGTCCGTTCATGGTCGCGCGCGTTCGTTCCGTCCCCTCGAAGCCGCACGCGCCTGCCACCTTGTGGACGGTGCAGTGGATGCGCGCGGCGGCCGCGCTGATGGTGGTGATCGGCCACAGCCAGAGCGTGGTCGGCGGCATCGCCCGGACTACCGGCGGTTCCTTCACCCGCTCGACGGTGCTGCCCTGGGGGGCCGGCGTCGATCTGTTTTTCGTCATCTCGGGCTTCATCATGGTGCATGCCTCGCGTGCGCTGTTCGGCGAAGCGGGCGCCGCGCGCGTCTTCCTCAAGCGACGGCTGGCGCGGATCATCCCGCTCTATTGGCTCGCCACGACACTGTTCCTGATGATCCTGGCCGCAGCGAGCCTGAAGGGCGGCGATCTTTTTCCGTCCGCCGCCGCCATCCTCGCGAGCTACGCCTTCGTGCCCTATGCATCGAACGGCGCACTCGCCTTTCCGGTGTTCGATCTGGGCTGGACGCTCAATTACGAGATGTTCTTCTATGCGGTGTTCGCCGCCACGCTCGCCACCGGAATCGGACGGGTGCGCGCGACCATGGGGATCGCGGTCGCGCTCCTGGCGGTCGTGCTGATCGGGGCGTGGCTGCCGATGCCGGTGGCAGCGCTCCGCTTCTGGACTCGGCCGATTATCGTCGATTTCGCGCTCGGCCTCGCGGTGGCGCTGGCGCTGGCCGAAGGGGTCGTCCTGCCGCGTCTCGTGCGATGGGCGATGGTGGCGGCGGGCGTCGCGATCCTCTGTGCCGATCCCTGCCATCTGTTCAACGGGCCGGTGGGGATCACCGTCGCCAATGGCTGGCCCCGCGTCATCGTCGCCGGCCTGCCCGCCGCCCTCGTGCTGGCGGGTGCGGTGCTTGGGCCCGAGCCGCATGTCCACCGCCTATTGGCGCCGCTCGGCGCGATCGGCGACGCCTCCTATTCGCTCTATCTGCTTCACCCCTTCGTGCTAATCGCGGTGGAGAAGATGGCGCAGAAATCCGCCGCCTTCAGGGCGCTGCCCGGGGGCGCGATCGTGGCCGGCATGGTCGGCGTCGCGATCGCCGTCGCGCTGGTCGCGCATCGCCGGCTGGAACGGCCGCTGACGCGCTGGGTGAACGCCCGGCTCGCCGCCCGGATCATGCCCCGCTCGCGCGACGACGCCTTCCCGATCCGAGGAGCCAAGACATGATGACGTTGCGCGAACATATCCGCCGCTTCACCGGCACGCCGTCGCCTTTCGCCACGGAACCCGCACTGGAGCCGATCTATCGCGCACTGTTCCAGCGCGAACTCGCCAAGATCGGCGAGGTGGACGATTTCTTTCCGGTGGGGGGCGCCGCCAATTACAGCCTGCTCTATCTGATCCTGCAGGTCGGCGTGCAGCTTCGGCCGCGATCCGTGCTCGATATCGGCGCGGGGCAAAGCTCGCGTCTCTGGTCGATGCTGCACCGCGCGGGCTATGTCGGCGACGTCCTGACGCTGGAGAGCGACGCGTCCTGGGGCGCACGCATCGCCGCGCAGGTCGATCACGAGGTGCTGGTGACACCGCTGGCCTCGACCCGGGCCGGTGGCCGGGCGTCGCTCACCTATGACTGGCCACGCGCGCGGGCGGGGCGGCGCTTCGACGCGATGGTCTGCGACGGGCCGAACGGCACGCGCCGCCATTCGCGCAGCGGCATCCTCGCCATGCTGGACGATACCTTGCCCGACGATGTCGTGCTGATCCTCGACGATGCCGAGCGACCGGGCGAACAGGATACCGTCACCGCGATTCACAAGCGGCTCCAGCAGCTCGGCGCCGACTATGGCGTCGGCGTCACCCGCGCCGCCAAGACCCAGGCCATCTTCGCCACCGGCGCCTATCGGCCCGCTATCTATCTGTAGCCAGCGTCGGGCGCGGCGCCGTCAGCACCGCGATCGTCCGGCGGACATGCGCGCCGAGCGCGACATAGACCGCCAGCACGCAGGCCGCATAGATCCCCGCCGCCGCGATCCAGCCGGGCCACGATACCGGCGCAAGCCCGACCGTCGCCCCGACCACGCCGAGTGCGACCGCCGTGCCCGAGATCGCCGGTCCCAGCGCGCGCAGCAGCGCACCCCAGCCGAGCCCGGTCAACGCGACGGTCATCCATATGAACGCGAGGCTCAGCAGGGTGATGACGACCGCATAGGCCTTGACGAGCGCGAGCAACCCAAAGGGCAGCGACAGGACGAACGTCGCCACCAGCAATAGTGTGTTGACGATGGTCAGCAGGAATTGCGCGCGCGCCTTTCCCGCCACCATCAGCAGCGTGCCGTTATAGGACGCGATCGATTGAATCGCGCCCAGCGGCGCGAGCCACGCGACGATCGCCGGCACCACGGCCCAGCGCGGCGACAGCAGCGCGTGGACCGGAAAGGCCAGGCCGAAGGTAAGGAACGTCATCGTCGGCATCGTAATCATGGCGGTGGCCGACAACACGCTCGCCACCATGGCGCGTGTCTCGGGCCCATGCGGATCCTGATCGCGCAGCGTCGCCAGCAGGATGCCGCTGGTCGGCCAAGTGATCGCCATCAGCGGCGCCAGCATGAACTGGTAGGCCAGGCCGTACAGGCCGACCATGCTGGCGCCGAGCCAGGCGCCGACCAGCAGATTGTCGCTGTTGCGCGCCAGGAAGTTCAGCAGGTTGGTCGCCAGCACCCATCCGCCGAACGACAATAGCCGACCGAGTTGCCGCAGGCGGAGATTGGGGGTGAGCGTCTCGCGGGTCAGCCAGCCGAACGCGCCCGCACGCAGCAGGTGGTTGACCAGATTGTACACCACGAGCGACCAGACCCCGCCGCCGTGCCAGGCGACGGTCAGCCCGATCACCGCCGCGATCGCGATCGCGGCGGCCTCGATCGCGGCGATCCGGCCGTAGCGCAACTGCCGCTCCAGCATCGCGCGCGGCGTCGCGGCGGTAACGCTCAGGATCACGACCACCGCCATCCCCATCATCACCGGGGCAAGGCCGTTCATCCCGATCGCGAACTGCAACGGATAGGCGACGATCGCGAGCAGCGCCGCGCACCCGATCCCGCCCAGCACCATGGCGCCGAAGGCGGCCCCCGCCTCGTCGCGGCTGAGCGTCGGCGCGCGGGTGATCGCGCTCGTCATGCCCAGATCGGTCAGCATCGCGATCAGCACGACGAACGGCGTGGTGAAGACGACCAGCCCGTAATCCGCAGGCGTCACGAAGGCCGCGATCGCGATGTTCATCCCGAACTGGATGGCATTGCGGTACAGGCTCAGCCCGGACATCGAGAGCATATTCTTGCCGAGCACGCGTGACCTCCGGTTGGCGGCCTTCGCACACCACGCCCCCGTCTTCGCACCTGCATCATTTGATGCGCCGCCGGGTGAAGCGCGTTCCTAGAGCGGCGTAGTAGGACCGCGCGCGGGAGAACGGGTTTGACGGGCGGATCGGCAATCGCGGAATCGGAATTCCAGGCGGTCGGCCACCGGCGGGCCGGGTTCGGCGAGATCGTCGCGATGGCAACGGCGATGGCGGTCAACTGGTATCTTGCGGCCGCGCTCGCGAGTTCGCTGTTCTCGCTGACGTCGCTGCTGCTGTTCGGCTGGCTGCTACTGGTCGTGGCACGGCTGAGCACGGCGGGGTTCATCCTTCTGATCCCGGTCGTCCTTACCCGCGCGGCGACGCTGATCTCGCTTTCGGTGATCGAAGCCGGCGCCTATATGCCCGAGGTCAACCGGCTGGGCGAGGCGGGCGACGCCAGCGCGTCGTTCGTCGTCTACACCGCGATCTTCTTTCTCACCTTCGCGATCGCGTTCCGTCCGTTCGAGGACAAGGCGACCGCGTTCGCGCGTTCGCCGCTGCTCGACCGGCTCGTCGCGGCGATCGGCTGGCCCGTGGTGCTAGCCTGCATGGCGTGCGGCGCGCTCGCCTTTCTCTACGGCCTTCGCGGCGGCTTTCCGCTGATCCAGGGCGTCGACCGGTTTCTCTATCGCCGTGAATATAGCAGCGGGCTGGTGCTCGCGCTGCTGGACAACAAATTCCTGTTCGCCGCCGTGCTGGGCGCGATCGCCTTCGCGCCGCGCCATGCGCCGCTGCTGAAGACCAGCGCCAAGCTGACCTTCGCCGGGCTGACCGCGCTGTATTTCCTGTTCGGCGACAAGTTCTTCACGATCCTCGCCGAGGTGGCTTTCTTCGTGATGCCGCTGCTGCTGCAACGCCGCGCCACGCTAGGGCGGACGCTGATGCGGATCGCGCCGCTGGGGCTGGCGCTGATGTGCGGGTCGCTCGCCGCCACGCTCTATATCTATTCGGGCTATGGTCGCCTGCCGCTCGACCGCACCGCGATGCTGGTGGGCGAGCGGATCGCGGGCCAGGGCGAATTGTGGTTCGTGGCCACGCAGGACGATCGGCGGCCGACCAACTGGGACGCGCATCTCGTCCAGCGGTACATCGCGGTGCTCGACGACAAGTCGCCGCCCGCCTCCGCCTTTGCCAACGGCGTCGAGACCTATTATTTCATCCAGCATTATTCGCCCGCCAAGCTGGCCGCCAGCTTCCGCAAGAACCAAGGCTGGGTGCAGTTAACCATGGGCACCGAGGCGATGGCGCTGGTGATGTTCGGCTATTGGGGAGCCGCCGTCGTCATGGCGCTGCTGGGCGCGATCATGGGCTTCGCCGCGCTCTATCTCTTCCGTGCCTTCGCGTCCGCCTTCCCGCTCACCCTGTTGTTCGCGGTATGGACCTATCTTCAGGTGTATTTCGCCGTCCAGCAGGCTTCGCTGTGGAGCGTGGCGGCGCCGGGGCAGATCAAGCGCCTGCTGATGTTCCTGACGCTCGAGATGATCCTGCTCGCGGTCAACCGCGCGCAGATCGTCGCGGCGCTCGGCCGGGCGCGGGCGGCGACGTTCGCCGGGCGGCGCGCGGCATGATCTCGCGGCGCCTGATCCTGGGCGGCGGGCTCGCCCTTCCCCTCGCCGCCGCCGTCCGCGCGCCGGCCGCGCCACCGCGCGCGCCGCGGTTCCCGCGCGAGGTGCTGACCTTCTATTATTCCTGGTACGCCACGCCAGCGCGCAGCGGCCATTGGGCGCATTGGCAGGGCCCGAAGGGCGAGGCGCCGCGGCAGAGCCCGACGCTCGATCACCCGACGCTCGGCGCCTATGACAGCCACGATCCCGCGGTAATCGCCACACATCTGAACCAAATGAAGGCGGCGGGCATCACCGCGCTGGTCACAAGCTGGTGGGGCCAGGGATCGTTCGAGGACGGCGCGCTGCCCGCGATCCTCGATGCGGCGCATGCCCGCGGTCTGAAGGTGACCGTGTATCTGGAACAACAGAAGAACGGGCAGGCTGGCGCCGATGCCGATCTCGCCTATCTGATGCGCCGCTATGGCGATCATCCTGCCTGGCTCGCGGTCGACCGCCGCCCCGTGTTGTTCCTCTATCTCCAGGCGCTGCGCGATCTGCCCGCCAGCGGCTGGCGCACGGCGGCCGACGCGACCGGCCGCCAGCCGTTCCTGGTAGGCGACGTCAGCCCGCGCGAAACCACGACCTTCGCGGCTTGGTCGCCGTTCATGGACGGCATCCATGTCTATGTGCTCGCTCCTTATGTGAAGGGCATGGAGCCGGCGGCGATGGCCGCCTGGGCGGACCGCACCTATCCCGCCTGGAAGCGCGCGATCGGTTCGCGGCTGTTCTGCGCCACCGTCATCCCCGGCTTCGACGACACGCGCGTGCCCGGCCGCACGCTGCCCCGCCCCACCGTGCCGCGCTTCGACGGGCGCACTTATGCCACCTTATGGGACGCGGCGATCCGCCACGATGCGGATTGGGTGATCGTCACCTCGTTCAACGAATGGCACGAGGGATCCGAGATCGAGCCATCGCGCGAATATGGCACGCGCTATCTCGACATGACCGCGGCCGCCGCACGCCGCTTCCGGCGCGGCTGAGCCAGCAAGAAAGCCCACCCCCGTTGCGAATCCTGCATATCAGTTCAGTCTATCCGCCCCATGTGATCGGCGGCGCGGAAAAGGTGGTCGAGATGCTCGCCGAGGCGCAGGTCGCGCGCGGGCATGAGGTCGCGGCCGCCTATCTCACCCGCGCGCCGGAAGCGGCGGGCACGCGGCACGGCGTGACCGTGCTGCCGCAGGCCAGCCGCAACCTGGTGTGGATGGAGGATGTGTTCCGCCAGCCGCGCGCGCTGCGCACCGCCAACAAGCTGGGGCAGTTCGTGAACTATCGCGCGGCCAGCGATTTCGCGCGGGCGATCGCGGCGTTCCGCCCGGATATCGTCCACACCCATTCGATGGTCGAACTGCCGCCGATGATCTGGGCCGAAGCGGCGCGGCGCGGCGCGCGCACCGTGCACACGCTGCACGATTATGATCTGCTATGCTCGCGCGCGTCGCTGTTCCGCGACGGCCGGTCGTGCGATGCGCTCCATGCCTCATGCCGCGTGGCGTCGCAGTGGAAGCGGCGGTTCGCGCGCGACATCGATGCCGTCGCCGCCGTGTCGGCCCCGGTGCTGGCGGAACATCGTCGCTTCGGCGTTTTCGCGGACCTGCCCGACGATCGCGCACGGGTGATCTGGAATGCCGTGCAGGACCGCGGCCCACCCCCGGCGAAGCCCGCCCGCGACGGCGATTTCACCTTCGGCTTTCTCGGGCGGCTCGTTCCCGAAAAGGGCATCGCGCCGCTGATCGCGGCATGCCGGATGCTGCCGCCATCGGGCTGGCGGCTGCTGGTCGCCGGCCGGGCGCAGGAGGGCGACGCGGCCTATCGCGCGATGGCGCACGATTTGCCGGTCACGTTTCTCGGCTTCACCGATCCGCGCGCCTTTCTCGACACCATCGACATCCTCGTCGTGCCGTCGATCTGGCGCGAGCCGTTCGGGCTGACCGTGGTCGAGGCGTTCGCGCAGAACGTGCCGGTGATCGGATCGCGCCTGGGTGCGATCGGCGATCTGGTGGGAACCGTGGGCGACGACTGGCTGGTCGAGCCGGACGATCCCGCCGCACTTGCCGCGCGCATGCGGCAGGCGATGACCGCCGGCCGCGAAGCGCTGCCGCCGCCCGCCGCCTTCGCGCCCGTGCTCGATGCGGTGCGGCTCGACCGGATGGTCGATGGCTATGACGATCTCTATGCGCACGTCGCGGCGAGAGATCGCGCCGCATGAGCCGGCCAATTCGCGTCCTGCATCTCAGCAGCCTCTATCCGCCGCATATCGTCGGCGGCGCGGAACGATCGGTCAGCATGCTGGCCGAGGCGCAGGCCGCGGCGGGCTGGCAGGTCGCCGCCGCGTGCCTGACGCCTGGCGACGCGGAGGAAGAGGTGCGCAACGGCGTCGCCGTCTTCCGCATGCCGCACGGCAATGATTTCTGGCTGGAGGATTGGACCCGGCATTCGCCGCGCGCGCGCGAATGGGCCAAGTTCAAGCAGCAGGCGAATTTCGGGATCGAACGACGGTTCGGCGCGGTGATCGATCGGTTCCACCCCGATATCGTCAACACGCATTCCATGGTCGATATCTCGACGCGCGTCTGGCACGCCGCCCGCGCGCGCGGCGTGCCAGTGGTGCACACGCTGCGCGATTTCGACCTGCTGTGCGCGGCCAGCTCGATGTACCGCGAGACCGGCCCGTGCACGCACCGCCACCTGAAATGCCGCGTCCTCACCTTTGCCAAGGGCTACGACCAGCGCATCGTCTCGGCGGTGAGTGCGGTCGGCAACGAGGTGCTGGAACGACACCTGCGCTATGGCTTCTTCGAGGGCGTGCCCCACGATCTGCGGCGGGTGATCTGGAACACCGCGCGGGTGGAGGGGATCGGGCCCGACTATCACCGCGCCGCGCGCACCGGGCCAATGGTGTTCGGCTATCTCGGCCGCATCAGCCCCGAAAAGGGTGTCGACGTGCTGTTGAAGGCGGTGCGCTGTCTGCCCCGCGACGGCTGGCACCTGCTGATCGCCGGCAGCACCCCCGGCGGCGACCTTGCCGCGTTCGAGGAACTGGCGCGCGATCTGCCGGTGACGTTCGTCGGCTTCTCGCAGCCCAAGGATCTGTTCGACCGGATCGACATGCTGGTCGCCCCGTCGCTCTGGGCCGAGCCGCTGGGGCGCACCGTGCTGGAGGCCTATCAGGCGGACGTGCCGGTGATCGGATCGCGCAGCGGCGGCATCGCCGAGATCATCGCAGACGACGACTGGCTGGTGGAACCGGGCGATGTCGATGCGCTGGCGGCGCGGATGACACGCGCGCTTCGCGACGGACGCACGCGACCGGCCGGCCGCGACCGGGTGGTCGCGCGGACGAGCCCGGACGCGGTGGCGGGCGGTTTTGCCGATCTCTACCGGGCGCTGCTTGCCGCACGCGCCCGGTAGACCCGGCCTCAATAGGCGCCGGAGCCGCGCAGTACCGTGCGCACCGTGCCGACCAGAATCCGCGCATACAGCCGCGGCGACAGGCGCCGGGCGAGTATGCTGTCCATCGCCACCCGCCGGCGATAGCCGACATCGTTGCGGCCGCTGATCTGCCAGATGCCGGTGACGCCCGGCCGAATCGAACAATAGGCTTGGAAATGCCGGCCATAGCGCGCGACTTCGGCCGCTACGATCGGACGCGGCCCCACCAGGCTCATCTCGCCGCGCAGCACGTTGAACAACTGAGGCAGCTCGTCGATGCTGGTCTTGCGGAGGAAACGGCGGATCGGCGTGATCCGGGGGTCGCGACGCAATTTGTGGTCGAGGTTCCACTCCGCCCGCGCAACCGGATCGTGCAACAACAGCCGCGCCAAGCGCGCATCGGCATCCGCCGCCATCGATCGGAACTTGTAGCACAGGAACGTGCGACCGCCGCGCCCATAGCGGCGGTGCGCGAAGATCGCGGCGCGCCCGTCTTGGATGGTGATGCCAAACATGACGATCAGCATCAGCGGCGCAAGAAAGACCAGCAGGCCCAGCGCCAGCGTCACGTCGAGTATACGGATCATCCGCTCATCGACGCTCGACGGCGAAGCGGTTCCCGCAGCGTGCGCATCGATGGCGCGCGCGACACGGGGCGGCGCGCCGAAAGGGGGCAATTTGGACATCGATTGTTCTCCGAGAAGCGGCCTCCCAACGCCTCGGGCAAAAATATCGCTTATCCAAAGTTAACCCAACTGCGGCTCATGCGAGGCGAACGCCCCCCAATCAATCAAAAGACGGTTTTTCAACCAGTTATCTGCAATTTGATAACTTGGTATAGCGCCAAACCGTTTTAGATGGCGGATACACGATGAAATTGGTGGGCGTTGAACAACACGCCATGATTTGCAGTCGATAAACATAACATAGATTGCAGAGTAAGATTGTATATCGTTCATTTTGCCAAGCATTCCGTAATTGGGGTGGGTGTCGTCGCACATAGTGTAGGCGGCATCCGGATATTTTTGCTTTTCACACTGGATCAAGCCACAGGGAGATACTGGTGAAGAACGCGCGCATGGCTGTTCTATCGATACTGATCCTTGCCAACCCCGCCATTGCGCGGGACAAGACGATCAAGGTAGCGACGGCGGAACCCAACGGCCCCGGCCTTCCGACCTATAGCTATACATTGTCGGGCGGCGACAAGATCCGGCTGATCGTCTTCGGCGAGACGGGGATCGGTGGAGACTATACCGTCAGCGGTTCCGGTCTGGTCGCGATCCCGCTCATCGGCGACGTGGAAGCCAAGGGGCTGACCTCCACCCAGTTGCAGCAGCGGATCGCGGCCAAGCTGGCCGACGGCTATATCAAGGAACCCCGCGTCGCGGTCGAAGTGTTGACGACGCGACCCTTCTACATCCTTGGCGAGGTCAATCGGCCGGGCGAATATCCCTTCAGCGACGGCATGACCGTCGCGACCGCGGTCGCGCAGGCAGGCGGCTATACCTATCGCGCCAAGACCGGCCGCGTGCTCATCAAACATGCCGGCGAGACCGACGCGCATATCTACCCGCTGACGAGCGCCACCGCCGTCGCGCCCGGCGACACCATCCAAATCAAGGAACGCTGGTTTTGAGCCGCGCGCCAGGATCTCCCGCCAAGCGTCGCCGGGCATGGCACCTGGCGCTGCCGCTCGGCGCGTTATGCGGGGGTGCGGACGCGCAGTTGCTGCAGGATCCGCAGACCGTCGTCGTCCCCCCGCCCCCGCCGATCACCACCGCGCATTCGATCTTTGCCCGCGACAGCACCATTCCGGTCGCCGACCGGATGCTGCCGGCCTTTTCCGCACAAGGGCTGAGCGTCGGCAATTTCGACCTCTATCCCGGCCTGACGATCGGCGGCCTCTATACGTCCAACCTCTATGCCGACAATGATCGCAAGCGCAGCGACGCCGCGCTCGTCATCCGTCCCCAGGCGACGCTGCGCACCAGCGGCGGCCCCTATGTCTTCTCGGTCTACGGCCAGGGCGACATCCGCCGCTATGCCACCCACGGCAGCGAAAACAGCCAGGAGGGGCTCGGCGGGGCCGAGGGATCGGTCGCGATCGGGCCGCTCAGCAGCATCACCGCCGGCGTCAACTATGGCACCCTCATCGATCCGCGCTACGCCTCGGATTCGCCCAAGGATGCCGCGCATCCCCTTCAGTTCGACCAGTTGAACGGGTATCTCGGCACCACGATCGAGGGGGCGAGCACGCGCGTCATCCTGCGCGCCGACGTGACCCGATTGCGCTTCAGCGACACGCCCGCCTATGACGGCAGCACGCTGTTCACGCGCGACCGCGATCGCACGCGCTATGGCGGCCTCGTCCGCGTCGAGCGCGCGCTGAGCCCGGCGATTTCCTTCTACGCCGCGGGCACGCTCAACAAGATCGACTATCGGTATCTGGCAACGGGCAATCTCCAGCGCGATTCCTGGGGTTATGGCGCCTATCTCGGTTCCAGTTTCGACGTGACTCGGCTGGCACGGGGCGACATCCGGCTCGGCTATATCCACCAGACGTTCCAGCTTCCGGGGGTGGATGCGATCGCGGGCCTGGGCGCGCTCGGCACGCTGCAATTCTTCCCGAACCAGCTCTGGACGTTCACGGCCCAGGGCGAACGCAGCGTGCAGGACAGCGGCGTGCCGGGCACGGCGGGCTATGTCCATGCGGGCGCGTCGCTCCGCGCCGATCACGAACTGCGCCGCTACATCATCGCGAGCGTGGCCGGCGGGTATTTCGAAGACAGCTATCGCGGCATCGACCGCCGCGACCGGCTGCCCTTCGCGGAGGTCAGCGGCACCTATCTGTCGCGCGACCACTGGAATGCCCGGCTCGGCTATCGCTTCCTGTCGCGCCACTGCGGCTGCAATTCCGGCATCGCCAGCTTCGACGACCACCGCATCACCGCCGCCCTCACTTTCCAATATTAATCGGAGACCGCGCGTCATGGCTACTGCGCTTCAACGGTACGACGGCACCAACGCCCTCCCCCAGCGCTACGATCGCGCCGCGCCCAGCGGCGTGATCGATCTTGCCCGCACCTATCGCCGGCACATCCCGCTGTTTCTGGGCGTGGCGGGCGCGATCATGATCGTGGTCGCCGCCTACACCTTCCTGCAGACGCCGCGCTACACCGCCACCGCCACGTTGGTGATCGCGCCCCGGCCGGCGGAGATCGGATCGGACCGGACGTCGCCGCTGAGCGATCCCGCCGCCGACTCCAGCGTCGACACGCAGGTCGAGCTGCTGAAAAGCCGCGGGCTGGCGGGCGCGGTGGTCGATCAGCTCGATCTGGCCTCGCCGGCGCGCTTTGCGACGCTGACGCACGAGCCGGGCCTACGCGACCGGATCCCCGGTCTTGGCGGATGGGGCGACAAGGACAGCGATGCGCAGGGCCGCCGCGAGATGGCCATCGACCGGCTGCAACAGGGGCTCGATATCCACCGCACTGCGCAGACCTTTGCGATCACGCTGTCGTTCGCGCACAGCGACCGGCGGCTGGCCGCGGCGATCGTCAACGCGTTCGCCAACCAGTTCGTCGCCCAGTCCACCGTGGTGAAGCGCGAAGGCGCGGTGTCCGCGGACACGCTCCTGCGCGGCCAATTGGCGCAGGCGCGCGCCGAGGTCGAGGCCGCCGATACCGCGCTCGGTCAGTACAAGGTCGCACACAACCTCATGAGCGTGCAGGGATCGACCATCGCGGAGCAGCAGCTCTCGTCGCTGGACGAGCAGGTCGCGACCGCACGCGCCGGGGAGGCCGAGGCCAGCGCCCGGCTCGAGACCGCGCGCCGCCAGCTTGCCGCGGGATCGACGGGCGACGATCTGGGCGAAGCGCTCGGCTCTCCCGTCATCCAGCAGCTCCGGTCGCAACGTGCCGCGGTGAGCGGGCAGGTCGCCGATCTGTCTGGCCGCTATGGCGAACGTTATCCCCAGCTCTCGGCCGCGCGGCGCCAGTTGCGCGACATCGACACCCAGATCCAGGGCGAGATCAACCGCACGATCAACAATCTGGAAGCGCAGCGCCAAGTGGCGTCACGGCGCGTCGCCTCGCTCGCCGGCAGCGCCGGTGCCGCCCGTTCGGCCGTAGCGGGCAACAGCATCGCGTCGGTGAAGCTCGGCGGGTTGCAACTGCGCGCCGACACCGCGCGCGCCAATTACGCGCAACTCCTCGCCCGCGTGAACGAGATCGGCGCCCAGGCGGCGACGACCCAGGCGGACTCGCGTGTCGCGAGCCTCGCGCCCGTGCCGGTGAAACCGAGTTCGCCCAACATCCCGATCAACCTGCTGGTGGGTGCGCTGCTCGCGCTCAGCGGCGGCCTCGGCGCGATCTTCCTCCGCCAGAGCATGGATCAGGGCATCCGCACGCTGGAGGATGTCGAGGGACGGCTCCATCTGCCCTATCTCGCCGGCCTGCCGACGCTCGGTTCTTCGGTGCGCCACGCGCAGGGCAGCGACCCGGTCACCGCGGTCGTCGATCACCGGGAATCCGCCTATGCCGAGGGCTTCCGCAATCTCGCATCGGCCGTGCTCGACGCGGCCGATACCGGGATCGTGCAATCCATCGCGATGACGTCCGCGCTTCCCAACGAGGGCAAGACCACCGCCGCGATCGGCCTTGCCCGGATCCTCGCGATGAGTGGCAAGAAGGTCGTGCTGGTCGATGTCGACATGCGGCGCCCGAGCGTGGCCGATGCGCTCGGCATACGACCGGCCGTCGGTCTGCAGCACGTGCTGGACGGCGATGCGACCATCAGCGAAGCGCTGGTCCATGACGGAGAAAGCGGCGCCGCGATCCTGCCGATGCTGCGGATGGGCAAGGTGTCGTCGGCGGCGCTCAACACGCCCGCTTTCGTTTCGCTCCTCGCCGAACTGAAGGCGCGGTTCGACGTGGTGATCCTCGATGCCAGCCCGGTGCTCCCGGTGGTCGATGGGCGGATCGTGGCGAAGAAGGCGGACGCCACCGTGCTGCTGGTGCGATGGCGCAAGACGCCCGATTCGGCGGTGGAGATGGCGGCGCACCTGCTCCGGTCGCTAGGCGTCACCATGACGGGCGTGGCGCTCACCCGCGTCGATCTTCAGGAACTGGCCCGCTCGGGCTATGGCGATCCCGCGCAGTTCATGGGGTCGTACAGCAGCTATTACGCGAGTTGAGGCGATCATGGATATGAGCGCAGCCCCCCGCATGCCCACCGAGACCCGCAGTCTGGGAAACGCCATCGGCAGCGAATTGCTGCTGCGGCGGCTCCGGCGCCTGGTGTCGCTCAACGGCGCCGAGATCAACCTCGTGCTGTCGTTGAACGAGGGCGCCAAGACTCACGGCCCGGGATCGATGATCTGCCCCAAGGCCGATGGCAGCCCGCATCCGCGGCTGATCGCCTCGGGCTGGGCATGCCGGCCGCGCATCCTGCCCGACGGGCGCCGACAGATGTTGAACGTGCTGCTACCCGGTGACTTGATCGGCGATCGTGGGGAACGCCGGCCGCTGGCGATGAACCCGGCCGTCGCACTCACCACGGTTCGCTCGATCAGCGCGAGCAAGCTGTACGATGCCCTGCTCAGCAAACCCGACGAATATCCGCAATTGTGCGCGGCGCTCGGCCGGATCGACCGGATGCAGGAAAGCCATCTGCTCGATCACATCGTCCGGCTCGGTTGCCAGACTGCGCTTCAGCGGACCGCCCATTGCCTGCTCGAGCTGCACGCCCGGCTGGAAGCGATCGGTTTCACGCATGACGGCACGTTCCCGATGCCGCTCACGCAGGAAACCCTCGGCGACCTGCTCGGCCTCAGCCTCGTCCACGTCAACCGGATCATGGCGCAACTGAAGCGGGATTCGCTGATCCGCATCCGGTCGGGCGTGGCCATCGTCGAGGACTTCACGGCGCTCGCGCTACTGGCGGATCGCGTCGATCCGACCAGCCGGGGCGCCCCGGAGCATTGAACGCGAACGGTGGCTTGATCGCAACCGTCCACCAACCGGCACCGGTGGCGCTCTACGAAGCGGCGGATGCAGCCGGCATCACCCGCTATGACGTTCCGGGCGGAACGACGCTGTTCGTTCAGTCCGCCCCGTCGCTCTCGTCCGAACGACTGCTGGCAATGACGCTCTCCCGGTACGAAGGTCGGCCGATCCGCACGTCGTCGATCGTTCGGTCGGCCTATGGCGAGCCGATGCTGGAGTGTCGCGCGGGCGACGCGCGACCGGGTTTCAGTGTGTCCGGCGCGGCGGGATGGCGCGGCGTGGCGGTCGCGCCCGCCGGCCGGATCGGCCTGGATATGGAAACGATCGCGCGGGTGGCAGCGAATGCCACCCGCCACGATCGCTGGCTTTCCGCCTCCGAGGCCGAGGCGCTCGCGCCCTGGCCCGATGACCGCATCCTCGACGAGCTCGCCTGTCGCTGGGTCTTGAAGGAAGCCTATGCGAAGGTCCGCGGGATCGGCCTCAACCTGCCGCTGCACACGATCGGCTTCGCCGCTGATGGACCGGCGATCGTCGCCAGCGCCTCGCAGGCCGGCGATGCGGCCTATCTCGCCCGGTGCCGCTTTCGCCTCATGCGCGTGGGGCCCTTGCTGATCGGGATCGTCCATCATCCGTGACATGCCTCATTTGGCACAAGTGGCCGGCCCGCTGGCGGTTAGTACCACGCGCGATCGGGGGGTGCGGGCATGGGCTTGGGTTTGCGTCGCAGACTTGAACGGACGGCGGCGCGACACCCGGTGGTGCGGCGCGCGCTCACGCGGTTTCACCTTTTCGGCGCAGGGCTGATCGCGCGCGAACATACCCATCCGATCGATCGGCGGTACGGCATCAGCACGCAGACACCCGTTCCGCTCTATCTGCTCAAGACCGGATCGTCGGCCGACGGGCACATGATTCCCTATGCGGGCTGTGTACCCAGCGCCCTTCGGCACGTGCTCGGCACGCTGCCCAACGATCATGAAGCGACATTCGTCGATCTCGGCTGCGGCAAGGGGCGGGCTCTGGCCGTCGCTTCGGAATTTTCGTTTCGGGCGGTCATGGGCATCGAGCTCAACCCCGATCTAGTCGCCGTCGCCCGCCGCAACGCTCGCCGCGTCTCCGCGGCCCAACCGACGCGGCCGGCCATTCGGATCGACGAAGGTGACGCGAGCGCGCCGGCACTGCCCGAGGGGGACGTGGTGCTGTTCCTCTATCATCCCTTCGGCGAACCGTTGATCCGCCGGCTGACCCAGCATCTGGTCCAGTCGCACGCGCCCGGCCGGGTCATTCACGTCATCTACGAAAATCCGGTTCATGGCGCGGTGTTCGACGACCATCCCGCCTTCCGGCGCATCTTTGCGGCGATGCTGTCTTGCACTGCCGAGGAATGCCGTTTCGCCTTCGACGCCGACGAGGCGATCGCCATCTGGCGGCTGGACGATGATGGCGACGACGCCGCGACCCGCCACCCGATCGTCGTGACCAAGCCCGGCTACCGTGCGGTGATCCGCGACTGAAGGACCCTTAGCGGCAGACGAGCGCGACGATCGGCACCCAGCATGCCGCACCAAGCGCGGCGATGACGATCATCCGCAATCCGGTCAACGCCGACGCGCTTTCCGGATGGGATGATGCCGGTGACCCGGCCGACCGATGCGTCGATGCCGCGGCGGACGACCGAGGTCGATACGCCGAAGCAGCGACCCGCACGCGAGCGGGGTGGGTCGCCGACCGTGTCACGAGCCGGTCAGCCCGATATAGCGCGTCTTGGTATCCGTGCCCGAGTTGGACGTGACGATCGTGCCGATCTGTGCCCCGCTTGCGGAGCGTACCACGAGATTGATCGAATAGTTCGAGCAGGACTCCAGCTGTACCAGGTCGTCCATGGTGTTTCCGCCGATCGTGTCCCACACATCGCCGGTCACGGTCAGTCCGTTGCAGCGGATCGCGCGCAGAAACTGGCCGTTGCGACGCCCGCGAAGCGTGATGTTGCGTAGCGTCACGTTCGAGCAATCGGTGATATAAGCCGTCGGCCCGTCCTGCGTCGCCGCGCCGAAGTCGAGATCGGCGTTCTCGATCACGACATTGTCGATCGTACAGCCCTGCGCCACGCCATCGTTTTGCATCATCAGCGGACAGCCCGTGGGGCCTTGCGTGATCTTGCCGACGATGTTGCTCAACCGGATGTTGCGGATCGTCGCTTTGCCGGTGCCCGTGCCGGTATAGAATTTGATGCAGGAAAAACCCATGCTGTCGAGCGTCAGTCCGCTGAGCGTCACCCGTTCGAGCGTGGCGTTGGTGGATTCGCTGTTCTCGCACGTGAACGACAGGGCATCGTCGCCGCTGGACACGCGGATCGTCGATCCGGTGATGCGCGAGCAGGCGCCGAAAAAGTGCAAGCCGTCGGCGCCGGGCTTGTTCACGCCCGACAACAATTTCAGCCCGTTGATATGGCCGCCCGTCGAATTCTTGATTTCCATGCCGAAGCCGGTGAGCGGCCCGCTGGTCTGCACGTTGACGACGACGAAGCCGTCCGTCGCCACGATGCCGAGGCCCTTGCGGGTGGCACCCGCCGACGCCGAAGTCGAGCCCACGAAACTTCCACCCGCGCCCTGGATGGTAACGTTCGACAATCGCCCGGAAGTGCGGTTGGTCAGGCAGTAGAGCGTGCCGACGGCGGGGCCATGATCGTTGTAGATGTCGCCGATCATCAGGACGACCGAATTGCTGCTATACCCCAATCCCGTACTCGACAGCCGGTAGCCTCCGGCTGGCACGATGCACGTCTTGCGTGTGGTCGCGGCCGTATCAAGCAAGGCCTGAAGCGTTGCGGTGGCGTCGGTGCTGGACATGAGCGTTGTCATGAGGATGGGATCGCCGAACCCTGGTTAACAGAGCTTAAAAGTTGCAAGGCGAAGCGTCGCCGACGCATCATTTGATGGGTTTGCAGCGAGTTGCGCTGCGGGTTAACCATCCGTTAGCTCCGATGCTGGCTCATGCCCGCATGCCATACGCCTCCCCGCTCCGCCTCGACGCCGCCGACCGCCGCGGCTTCCTGCGTCTCGCCGCCGGCTTTGCCGGCACCGTCCTCCTGTCCGGCTGTGGCGGGGGCGACGCGAGCAGCGATCCCGTCCCCGTGGTGTCGTCGGGAGCGGGATCGACGCCCCCAACGACCAGCGAAAGCACACCCCTGTCGCTGACACCCGAAGCGGTCAGCCTCAACCTCGCGCTCAATCTCGAATATCTGTGCGCCCAATATTACAGCTATGCCGTGAACGGCACGGGGCTCGCTTCCGACATGGTCGCCGGCATCGGCGCACAGGGGCGCGTGCTCGGCGGTCGTCAGGCCAGTCTCGCCAACACGCTCGTGGCGCAGCACGCCGCCGAGAGCGCGACCGACAAGCTGGCGACCGTCGTCGCACTGCGCGGCCGGCTCGGCACGTCCGCCGCAGCCCAGCCGACGATCGACTTCACCGCCACCGCGACGAGCGCGTTTTCGGTCGCGGCCCAGGCGGCCGGCCTTGTGGCATCGGGCGTGGCCTTCGATCCGTTCGCCAGCGACGCCAATTTCCTGCTGAGCGCCTTCCTGCTCGAAAACGCCGTGGCCGCGACCTATCGTCGCGAGATGGCCACGATGGCGGCCGGCGACGCGCTCCAGACGATGACCGACAATCTGGGCGGCGCGATCTATCATGGCGGCCTGGTGCGGACGCTGCTGTCCGCGCAGGCCAACGGGGATGCCGCGCTGACCCTCTCCTACACCGCCTTGTCGGCCTATACCGCCAAGCTGGACGGCACCGACACCGGGGACCAGACGCTGGCGGGAACGAACGGCGACAGCGCGAACATCGTCGATTCCGACGGCCACGCCATCCCGTTCCTGCGCACCCCGACCCAGGCATTGAACCTGGTCTATCTCAACCGCTCGGCGAGTACCGCCGGCGGCTTCCTCCCGTCGGGTACGAACGGCGTCCGTGTCTGATCCAGGGCCTATCGGAACGCCGGTTCTACGCGCATCACCCTTGCGACCGGCCTCGGCGAGGCGCGGCACCGGCGCGAACCGCTCCGGCTTCCTCCCAGAGGCGACGGGCCAGCGTCTTTTGTTGGCTTCTGAAGGTCGCTGAACCGCTAAACCCTTGTCGAAAGGGGATAGTGATGATGCGACCCGTTCGAAAGGCGGTTTTTCCGATAGCCGGTCTCGGCACGCGGTTCCTGCCGGCCACCAAAGCGATGCCGAAGGAGATGCTAACCGTCGTCGACAAGCCGCTGATCCAATATGCGGTCGAGGAAGCGCTGGCGGCGGGGATCGAGCAGATCATCTTCGTCACCGGCCGGAACAAGGGCGCGATCGACGACCATTTCGACATCGCCTACGAACTCGAAAGCGTCATGCGGGCGCGCGGCAAGTCGCTGGACGTCCTCACCCGCATCCGGATGACGCCCGGCAATCCCGTCTATGTCCGCCAGCAGGAACCACTAGGGCTCGGCCACGCGGTCTGGTGCGCGCGCGAGATCGTCGGCGACGAACCGTTCGCGGTGCTGTTGCCCGACGAGCTGATGGTGGGCACCCCGGGGTTCCTCGCCCAGATGATCCAGGCCTATGACAAGGTGGGCGGCAATCTCGTGGGTGCGCTCGCGATCGATCCGGACGAGACGGCGAATTACGGCATTATCGCGCCGGGTGCGACGAAGGGCGCCATCACCACGGTCGCGGCTTTGGTCGAAAAGCCACCACGGGGTTCCGCGCCATCGAACCTGATGATCCCCGGCCGCTACATCCTTCAACCCGAGATCATGGCCATCCTGGGTCGGCAGACGGCGGGCGCGGGCGGCGAGATCCAGTTGACCGACGCCATCGCACGATTGATCGGCCGACAGCCGGTCCATGGCGTGACCTTCGCGGGGCAACGTTATGATTGCGGCGACAAGGCCCAATTCATCGAAGCCAATGTCGCGCTGGCGCTCGCCCGCCACGACATCGGCGATACGGTCCGTGACCGGATCAAGCGTGCGCTGGATACGCGGCCGCAGCTAGCCGACGCCTCTGCTCAAGCTCATGATCCACTCGGACGCGTTTGCAAGACGCTGGAACTCGCGCACCCAGTCTTGGCTAAGTGGTAGTCTCGGGGCCTGGTTGATGAACGAGGGCTTAGAGCCCGACCGAAAATTGAGTTGAGCGATTTCAGTAGCTTGTGATTCACCGGGGGTTGCGAATACCACGAGGCCACATAGGCTGGACTGAAACCGCTCGACGCGAGCATGACAGAAGCGGGCTGCGCTATACAAGCGACTGCACCGATGAGGAATGGGCTGTCATCCGGCCCTTGTTGAGGCGGACTTCTCGGGTGGGGCGCCTGCGCAAGCACAAGGTGCGGACCCTTTGGGATGCGATCCAGTATATCGCTGCGACGGGATGCCGATGGGCGCAACTGCCCAAGGACTTCCCGCCCTTCACGACGGTGCAGTATCATTTCTACCGGATGCGCGACAACGGGCTGCTGGATGCTGTCAACGCGGTGCTGGTGACATGGGTGCGAGTTTTGGAAGGTCGGACGATGACGCCGACCGCAGGCGTCATCGACAGCCAGTCGGTCAAGACGACCGAGGCGGGCGGGCCTCGCGGATACGACGCCGGCAAGAAGATAAAGGGGCGCAAGCGGCACATCGTGACGGACACGCTCGGCAATATGCTCGAAGGCGTGGTGCACGGCGCCGATGTTCAAGACCGCGACGGGGCGCCCGGTCTGATCGAACGATCCTGCGATGCGTATCCCAGGTGCTGCTAGGTGTTTGGTCCCGGGGATTGATGGTGCATTATCCGCGAGCGAGTGGAAGGATGCACGAATTATCGAGAACCGTACTGCTGCAAACCGCCGCGGAGAAAACTGGCTTAAAAACCATATTGATGGTTCGAAGCCGATTCTCGGCACTACCGATCAAGACGGGAATAGCGCGAATTAGCGCCAGAAATGGCCAATTTTCCCAGTAATATCAGGAGGTTGAGCCTGCATGGCGGAGACGGAGGGATTCGAACCCTCGATACGGTTTCCCGTATGACGCTTTAGCAAAGCGTTGGTTTCAGCCACTCACCCACGTCTCCGGCTGCGGCAGAGGGGCGCTATAGCGAGGCTGGCGCGCGCGATCAACCGCATGTGGTGCATTGCCGACACGCGGGCGGGCGTGAAAACGACGCGGCTCGGCGAGCGTTCATTGCACCGCAATGCAAAGCTTGGTTAACTCGCCGGCACAAGGGCGGGGATCGGCGTATGCGTATCGAATGGCTGGGAATGGGTGCCGCGCTGACCATGGCGATGGCGGGGGCGGGAGCGGCACAGGTCCGCACGATCGATCCCAATCAAGCGATCGATGGCGATCTGGGCGGAAGCGCGCGCGGCGCCGCGCCCTCTCCCCGCGTGCAGCCGCAAACGCCAGACGACTATGATGCGCCCCAATCCGCGCCGATGCGGCAGACCGCCCCGACCGAGCCCGCTCCGGTGCCACGGAACGGAGAAACCGCGCAGGAGGCACGCGCCGACGCCACCACGCATGCCGCCGACACCTATCAGCGCGACGATCTGCTGAGTGCCGGCGAGGGCGTTTTCGGTAAAGGGGCCGCGGGGCTGGCGGGGCTGCTCGAAAAGATCCTGAAGGATCAAGGCCAGCCCAACGCGTATATCGCGGGGCACGAGGCCTCGGGCGCCTTCATCGTCGGCCTGCGTTACGGATCGGGGATCATGACGCACAAGATCGAGGGCCAACAGCCGGTCTTCTGGACCGGTCCCTCGATTGGCTTCGACGCGGGCGGCGACGCGAACAAGGTGTTCGTGCTCGTCTACAATCTCTACGATACCGAGGATCTCTATCACCGCTTCCCGGCGGCCGAAGGCCGGCTTTATGCGATCGGCGGCTTTTCGGCGACCTATCTGCGGCGCGGCAAGGTAGTACTCATTCCCATCCGGCTGGGCGTGGGTTGGCGCGCGGGCGTCAATGTCGGCTATATGAACATCACGCACAAGACCCGCTGGTTGCCGTTCTAGTGACTATGCTCGCCGCCGAAGCCGCGGCGAGAACGGTGCGTCAGCGTGCGGCCAGTGCCTGATCGATCCGGCGCACCAGGTCTCCGATCGCGGGCGGCTGATAGGGTTTGGATATGATGCCGCCGCCACGCGCGAGTTTGGCGCGAAGGGTTCCAAGCGTGCGTTCCGGCGAAGCCATGACCGATCCTTTCGTTCGGATCGGGCGTAGGATCGGGCCGCCTAACGCAATGTAAAGAACCCGGTTCGGCGGATTATCCGAACTCAACTGCCTCGAATCGGATGGGTTCGCCCATCGCCGCATCGCCGAGCGCGTCCTCCCACATGGCGACCTGACCGCGCACGATCGTGCCGATCGGCTTGCCGGTCAGGGTCATGCCGGTGAACGGGGACCAGCCGCTGCGCGAGGCGAGCCAATCCTCGGTCACCGTCCAGTTTTTCTTTCGGTCGACGATCGAGAAATCGGCATCATAGCCGACTGCGATCCGGCCCTTGCCGACGATCCCGAAGATCCGCTGGGCACCGGCGCTGGTGAGTTCGATCAAGCGCTGAAGCGTCATGCGCCCATGCGCGACATGATCGAGCAGCAGCGGCAGCAGCGTCTGCACGCCGGGCATGCCGCTGGGCGAATCGGGATAGGGCTTGGCCTTTTCCTCCAGCGTATGCGGCGCGTGATCGGAGCCGATGACGTCAGGCACGCCCTGATTCAGCCAATGCCACAGCCCGTCGCGATGCGCGCCCGAGCGGATCGGCGGGTTCATCTGGGCGAGCGTGCCGAGCCGCGGATAAGCCTCCTCGCCCGCCAGCGTCAGATGCTGCGGCGTCACCTCGCAACTGGCGATATCCTTGTTCTCGCCGAGCAGCGCGAGCTCGGCCGGCGTGGTGACATGGAGCACATGGATCCGTCGCCGCGCCGCGCGCGCTAGGCCGAGGATGCGGCGCGTGGCGATCAGCGCGCTCTCGTCGTCGCGCCAGACCGGATGGGAGGCGGGGTCGCCGGGGATGCGCTCGCCCGCGCGCGCCTGCATCCGCGCCTCGTCCTCGGCATGGATCGCGACGCGGCGATGGCCTGAGGCGAGCACCGCGGCGAGGCGCGAATCCTCCGACACGAGCAGGTCGCCCGTGGAGGCGCCCATGAAGATCTTGACGCCCGCGGTGCCGGGCAACCGCTCCAGCTCGGCCAGATCCGCGGCATTATGGTTGGTGGCGCCCACATAGAAGGCATGATCGCACCACATCCGGTTGCGGGCGCGGGCCAGCTTGTCGGCGATGGCATCCGCGCTGTCGGTGTTGGGCTTGGTGTTGGGCATCTCGAATACCGCGGTAACGCCGCCCATCACCGCCGCACGCGCGCCGCTTTCCAGATCCTCCTTGTGGACGAGGCCGGGCTCGCGGAAATGCACCTGCGTGTCGATCACGCCGGGAAGGATATCGAGCCCCGTGCAGTCGATCGTGCGCCCCGCATCGCCGGATGCGCCGATCGCGACAATGCGACCACCCCAGACGCCGATATCGGCCTCCACCGGGCCGCCGGGCAGATGGACCGTGCCGCCGCTGAGCTTGAGATCGTAGGTCACGTGAGCCCTTTCGTCGATGCCGCACGCCTCCTACCTTGAGCCGATGGACGACACCACCCCAGGGACGATGCTCGCAGACCGCGCGGTGCTGCGGCTTTCGGGCGAAGATGTGCGCGACTTTCTGCAGGGGCTCGTGACGAACGATCTGAACGCCTTGGCGAGCGATGCGCCACTATGGGCGGGGCTGCTGAGTCCGCAGGGCAAGGCGCTGTTCGATTTCGTGCTCTGGGCCGATGCTGCGGACGTGCTGATCGATTGCGAAGCGGAGCAGGCGGAAGCGCTTGCCCGGCGGCTCGCAATGTATCGCTTGCGGCGTGCGATCGCGATCGATCCCGATCCGCGGCGTGTGCACTGGTCGGCGACCGAACCGCGGGGACCGCAGGATCCGCGCCTGGCGGCGCTCGGGTGGCGCTGGCTGGACGGGGAGGCCGCTCCAGCCGCGGGGTGGCGGGCACGCCGACTGACGCTGGGAATATGCGAGGGCGTGGGCGAGCTCGGATCCGGCGAAACGCTCTGGCTCGAATGCAACGCACGCGAGCTGAACGGGGTGAGCTTCGGCAAGGGCTGCTATGTCGGGCAGGAAAATACCGCGCGCATGCACCACCGCGCGAAAGTGAATCGGCGCCTCGTCGTCGCGCCGCTGGCCGAGGCCGGCGAGCGGACCAGGGCGATCTATCCCGATCTCGGACTGATGGTGGAGCATCGCCGCGTCGAGGCGCTTGGCGACGCACTGCGGCCCGACTGGCTGGTCGAGGCGATCGCCGCCGGCGAATAAACCGGAAGTGTTGCCACCGACGGAACCATAATCTCCGGCCGATGCCCGATCCGGCGACCGGGTATCTCTCGCGTTCGCGTCCTGAGGCTAAGGCAAAAGAAAAGGGAGGCCGGCATGAGCCAACCTCCCCGATCTCGTCCCACAAGGGGTCTGGGCTTAGTTGCCCGAACCCGGACCGTAGGTGACTTCCACGCGACGGTTCTGGACCTCGCGAACACCGTCCGCCGTCTGAACGCGGAGGTGGGCGGGATCCTCGCCGAAGGCGCGGGTCGTCACGACCGCATCCGGGATGGCGTGCGACGTCATGTACGCCTTCACCGCGTCGGCACGACGCTGCGAGAGACCCACATTGTACTTCGCCGTACCCGAGGTGTCGGTGAAGCCGGCCAGCATGACCTGCGCATTGCCGCAGCTCTGATACTGGGTGACGGCGTTGTCGAGGATCGACGCGGCCTCGGGGGTGATGTCCGACTTGTTCCACTCGAAGAACACGATGAACGGACCCGGCGAGCAGACCACAGGCTCCGGTGCCGGAGGCGGCGGGGGAGGCGGCGGCGGGGGCGGCGGCGGCGGCGGCGGCGGGGGCGGCGGTGCGGCCGGCTCGCCGAAGTTGTACGTCACGCCACCCAGGATGCTGTGCGAGACGAAGTGCGCGTTCGCACCACGGTTCGACACGTCAACCAGATGATCGTTCAGCGTGCGGAAGTAGCGATACTTGAGCGTCGCATCGATGTGGCTGGTCAGCGGCGCACGCACGCCGGCGAGGCCCTGATAGGCGAACACCGTGTCCGAGTCGTCGAGGAAGCGGCCATAACGGTTCAGGCCGTAGCTCGACTTGACGCGAGCGACACCGGCACCACCGCCGACGAAGCCCTGAATGCCGTCATCCGGACCGAAGTCCAGCAAGCCGTTCAGCATGAAGCTGAGCGCCGAGTCATAGCCGCCGGCATAGTTGTACGTGCCAGCAGCCGAATTCACGCGCGCACCAGTCGCCGTGAACGTCGGCGTGGTCAGCGACGACGTGTAGCCGTTGACGCCGGCACGACGATAGCCAACCTCAGTTTCGATGCGGATCGGACCGAAGTCGTAACCGATCGTACCATCGACATCGTAGCCATAATGGTGATCGACCTTGGCGCCGTTGACAACGCCCCCCAGGTCGTAGTGCATATCTTCCACGATCATACCGCCGCCTTCGGCGCCGACGTACCACGACTTGTCGCGGGCGAAGGCGGGCGTGGCGAGTGCGGTGGAGGCGAGTGCCAGAATTACGGCAAGCTTCCGCATCATATTCCCCTTTCCATGAGTGTCACTACGGACAGCGCAAACTCACTATCCGAACCATAGTTGCCGCGCAAGCGAACAAAAACTCGAGTGTTGCCCAAATACAACGGAACCATTTCGCCGGAATTGTTAACCCGCGATCAACCCGTGACTCCGAAGTGTCTGCAGGATCACGGAAATCGTGGTACGCGCCTCGACATCGACGGTCGCACCGCCGATAGGCGCCGCGATGGGCGCCTGCTGGGGGCCCACCACCGGCACGCCACCGACGACAAGGCGCGTCGCGGTGACCCGTCCGGCGACCCACGCTCCCGCGATGAATCGCAGGACCAGCGCATCAGCCACGCTCCACACTGCCATGCCCTCGAACGGCGCGACGAAGCGCCACCCGCCCACCGTCCAGCCCGCGACTGCGCGGCCCTGCCCCGTCCACGCGCCGGTCGGCGAATCGCCCACGATCCAGGCCTGGCCGTCTGCCGGCGCAACCGGCGGCGTGCTCAGGCCCGATGCGAGCACGCTGGCCTGCACCGCGAGGTCGAGCCGGGCGAGCGCCTCGTTGTGCGTCACCTCCTTCTGCGCCTGCCCGGATTCGAGCAAGGGCAGCGCCAGGCGTGCGGTGATGTCGGTCATGCATGTCCTCCTGTCGATGAAGCGATGGTGATGCCGGCCGGCAGCGATTCGGCGACCGTACCGCGCTGGCGTACCGCGGCGGTTATCGGACCGGCGGCCCGGTCGGCGGCAGCGATGGTGACGAGGGGTTCCGTCGTCTCGATCGTGCGGGTGCTGCCGTCGCCCAGCGTAAGGGCGACGCGATACCGCTCGGCCTCTTCGCCCAGAGGCGCATCGACGCCGTCGATCCAGCGCCACCCTGCCCGGCTCCGCCGCGTCCAGCGCAGCGTCGCATCGCCCGTTCCGTCGGTCGCGACGGCGAGATGGACCGGTGCCGGCGGCCGGATCGATGCGCCCGTCAGGGCGAAGGCGGATTCCACCGGCACCTTCGTATCGCCGACCCCCGATGCGAGCACGCGCACGCGCTGCCCAAGCGCGGACAGCGGCAGATCGAGCGTGCGCACCGTGTCCGCTTCGACCAGCACGAACCGCGCGCCCGCCGCCTGCGCGCCCATCGCAGCCTCGGTTCCCCGCCGCCCGCGCAGCAGCCGCGAGAGGCGCCAGCCTGTGCCCCCCAGCGGCTCCGCCCGCCCGAACTGGACGAGCTCGTCGCCGATCAACGCGAGATTCCGGCCGCGATCCAGCGCCGCATCGTCGGCATCGCCTAGCATCAGATCCGCATGCGCGAGCCGGACCACCACGGCGCTGCGCAGATCATAGAAGGCCGCGGAAGCGGCGGGATCGGGCGGCACCTCGATCGTGCCCAGGATCGCGGGCGACGCGGTCGCCCCGGCCGCCGTCCAGCTCGCACCGTCGTCCAGGCTGTAGAGCAGCGCTGCCCGGCGCCACCCCGCGCCAGCGCCCGTCGCCGCCAGCGCGATCCGCGGCGCCGTGAGCAGCGTATCGTCGAGCGCCGGCATCTCGAACGCCTGAAGCCATGTCGCGCCGATCGTCAGATCGGGCGTGGCCAGCGCCCGACCGCTCGCTGCGGGCGCGGAGAGCGATGCGGGCGCCAGCGCGACGAGATCGAGCGTCACCACCATCGCCTCGAGCCGCGCCTTCGTCACGCGCCAAACGCCCGGATCGCCGCGGATCGTCACGCATGCCCCGGGTCCGATCGCGAGCGCGTCGATCGCGGCGGCGACGCTGCGGGTGGTCCGGCCGATTTCGGCGCGGGCGAGCATGGCCGTGGCGATCGACTTCGCCGTGCCCGCTGCGATCGCCGCCGGCACCTCGATCCGCGATTCCGACACCCCGGCACCGGGTCGCCGTGCCCGCTGAAGACCGATCTGATAATCGCGTGCCGGATCATAATGCGACACGGCGATGGCGGCGGGAATGCCGCTGGCCGCCGCCATGCTGCGCGCGCGCCGGATCCTCTTCGCATCTGCAGCAAAGCCACAATCGGTGATTGCCACGGGGTTCGTCGCCGAATCGCGCATCACGACCGCACGCCCCTGAGGTGAAAACCACGCGCCCCCGACATCGCCCAGCGTCTCGAGCACGGCGCGCACGCTGCCGCCCGATGCCGCGAAGCCGTCGAGCATCAGCGCCGCGTCCCCCGTCACCTCGGGCGCGAGCGCCTGCGCGATCGCACCGATCGCCCGCGGTCCGTCGTCGGCGGTCACCTCGAAGGTGAGCGAGGGAATGCGGTTGCCGTAATCGGCCAAAGCCAGACCCTCGAACACCGCATAGGCGCAGCCGCGGTGCGCGGGCGTGAGGCCGCCTTCGGCCGAGGCAATCAGCGGATCGACCGGCTGATCCTCGCCGCCCGTGTGAAGCCGGAACCCGGTGGATGCCTTGAAGTCGCCAGCGCTCCCGCGCAGCAGGTTGCCGTCGGCCCAGATCCGCCCGACGCTCCGGATTGGCCGACCCGACAGCAGCACCGCGAACGAGGCGGAATAGCTGTAGGTCGTGACGCTCGGCTGCCCCTTGCCGGCGCTGCCGGTGGCGCGCGATTCGATCAGGTCGGTCGACCAGATGACCGTGCCCGCCACGCGCATCGTGCCGAAGATCCACGGGATCTGCGTGCCGTAGGAGGAGGTCTGTACGGACAATTCGGTCAGCCGCGGCCCTTCGCGGCCCTTGGGCGCGAGCAACGCCCGGTCCGCGAAGCCGCCCAGCAACCCGCCGATCGCCGCCCCCACCGGACCACCGATCGCGCCGCCCACCGCGGTCAACACCAGCGTCGCCATCCTGCGTCTCCCTTCATGTCGCCCATGCGGCCAGCAGCGGCCATGGCGGCTCGCCCGGCCGCATCACCACGCGCCGCAGCCCGGCATCGGCATGGACGAACCCGCCGGCCACCCGCACCGCGAGATGCAGTTGCCCCGGACCCGTCGTCGTCAGCACGATGTCGCCCGGCGCATCGGCCGCCGCCCGCGCCAGCACCGCATCGATCCGCGCGATCACGGAAGCCGGATCGCCGCCGCGCAGCGCATAGCCGCTCGGCACCACCACCCTATGGCCGCCACCCTGCAGCGCGAGCGCCACCACCCCGACGCAATCGAGCCCACCCGCCGCATCGCGCCCGTGGAGCCGGAACGGCGCGCCGACCAGAGCGCGCGCCGCCGCTGCCACCGCGCTCATCCGCCCGGATAACGCGTGAGCAGGTCGATGCCGGGCAGATAGGGCTCGCCGCGAAAATTGGCCGCGTTGCCGAACCGGGCGGCACAGGTCGCGATGCTCTTGTCGCACCCCTCCACCAATTCGACGAGCGTGTCCGGTTCCCCCGCGAACGCCGGGGGCATGCGCAGCGTGACAGTGGCGCCGTCCGACCGCGCCACCGCGCCCTCCAGCCCGCCATTGGCGCCGCCGAACCAGCGCAGCCGCCCGCCCGCACAAGCACCCGGCGTCGGCTCGGCCGTGTCGAGCGTCACCACCTGTCCGTCCACCGCGATCACGCGCGCGAAGCGGCGGCGGCCGGCCAGCGCCACGCGGCAGCGCCGGTCGCCCAGTTCGGCGCGGCACTCGGCCGAGGTCTGCTCGACCACCGGGCGTTCCAGCGCCGCGGTCGCGCCCGCCAGTTCGGCGGTGAACGCGGCGTCGCGGATCTCGACCGCCCCGATCGTGCCTTCGCCCAGATCGACCCGGCCGCTGCCGTCGGTCCAATCGATCGCGAACAGCGTCACGCGCGCGCCGTCGAAGCGGCCGGCGAGCAGATCGACCTCGGTGATCGCATCGCTCGTCAAGGCGCCGCTCGCATCCATCGTCGCCGCCTCCAGCCCGTCGGTGCGGACGATCGCGGACGGCGTCATGCCCGGCGCCGCGCGATGGACCAGCCCGTCCACCACGAGATCGCGGTCGTGGCCCGTCAGCCCGATCGTCACGCCGTCGCGCCGCTCGATCCGCCAGCACCAGGCGAGGGTGACGAGCGCGCTCATGCCTCGCGCACTTCGATCAGCGGCACCTGCGCGGCGTTGCCCGCCAGGAAGGTCGCGCGCGTCACGCTCAGCCGATCCTCGGCGAAGCGCACCGGCACGTCGAAGGCGAAGCTCGCGCTCACCGCCGCGCCGGCCGCAGGGGCGACGTCCAGTTCGACCCAGCCGCCGTCCGTCACCGCGAAGGCCTGGGTGGCGCGGCCGTCGATCGCCACGGTCACGCTGCCCGCCACCGGCCGCGTGATCCGCCGCACCATGTCGCCATAATGTTTGGCCAGCGCGAAGCGGCGCTGCTGCCCGTCACCCGTGCCGATCGGGACGGCCACCGCGTCGCTGTCGAACGGGTCGCGCAGCCGAAAGCCGCGCGCCGGCCCCATCCGCGCCCGGAAAAAGCCGAGCAACACCGCGATGTCCGCCTCCGACCGGATGCCGGGGCCGACATCATAGGCGGTGCGCGCCTCCGCCCAGGCGGCGCTGCGTTGCTCCGCGCCGCCCGCGCTCGTCACGATGCTGGTGGAAAAGCCGGGCGTTACCTCCGCCTCGCGCCCCATCGCCAGCGGGAAGGCGATGTCGTCGAAATCCTGCATGGCTTGCTCCTGCGTATCGAAATGGACGAAGCCGTCGCGCACCACCTGCGGCAGCGCCCAGAGAAAGGTCGCCGCGACGCCGCGCGCGCGCGCCGTCTCCGCCGCCGCATCGATCGCCGACCATTCGGCCGACTGATCGGATCGGAGCACGAAGCCCGAGAGGTAATGCTGCCGCGCAGGCGGATAGCCGAGCCGCGCTTCGGCCAGCGCGACACCGCGCGCGGTGGAAGCCGCGTCGCCGGCCGCCGCCCAATCATAATCCTCGAGCTGCAGCACGTCGAACGCGGGCGAGGCCCATCCGACCGGCATGTTCGCGCGCTTGGCCTCCGGCGCCGCGGTCGAGAGAACGGTCGGCAGATAGGTCAGCAGATGCGTGACGCATCCGGGGGCCGCGGCCCGCGCCGCCGCGCACAGCGCCGCAGTGGAGGCGGCAAGGCACGCACCCGCGCGGTCGAGCGTCGCAATCTGGTCGGCGCTCAGCGCGCCGGACAGCGTCGGGATCGCGACCGGCGCGAACGCCGCCACCGCGCTCGCATCATAGAGGCAGGGCCGCCCGTCGGGCATCGTCCACCACCAGGGCTCGCCCACCTGGAACCGCGGCACCAGCCCCGCCGCCGTCGCGATACCCATGAACGCCTGCACCACGTAACGCAGATACGCCATCGCGCCGTCGTGGGCGGGCGACAGCAGCGTCGATGGCGGCACCCAGCCGGTCTGCGCCGGGCTGCCGTCCGACGCGCGTTGCTTCCAGTCGTTCCAGCAATGCGCGTCGAACAGCTCGTAGCTGACCGACCAGATGATGCCGAACCCCAGCGCCTGCGCCCGCGCGGCGAAATCGCGGTGCCAGGCGGCGCACGCCACGTTCAGCGTGCCGCCGGCCAGGCTGACATAATAGCCGCCATACAGCGCATCGAGCCGGAAATAATGGCTCATGCCGACATAATGGACGATGCTGCCGCGATAGCCGAGATGCAGCGCCGCGCGCAGCAGCCGCGCCGGCGTGATGTTGTAGCTGTCGTCATAGCCGCTCGCGATGCCGAACCCGTGTTCGGGCACCACCACCGCGCCGATCGCCAGCACCGCGCCCGGCCCCTCGCAGGCGATGCCGGTCAGCTCCACCCAGGCTTCCGACGCCGCGGCGAGCGCCGCGTCCTTGGCCGTATAGCCGGGCGGCACCAGCGAGACGAACATCCGGTCGATATCGCCCGCCCACACCGGATCGGCTTCGCCCGGCAGGAGGAACCCGCCGTCGAGCGTTGCGAAATCGATCGCGATCGCGGCATCCTCGGGATGGCCGACCGCATAGTTCCACAACCGCACATACCAGGCGCGCGGCGCGCCCGCCGCGTCGCGCCCCTCGATCGTCAGCACCGGGCCGTTGACCGCGTCGAGCGGCATCACGCCCGCCGAGCGCCAGTGGAAACGCAGCCGGCATCCGGTGAAATCGCGCGCCGTCTCATAGGCGAGCAGCGGATGATCGAACCGGTCCTCCGCCTCCCAGATCAGGCCGGCGAGATCGTCCGCCTTGTAGAACACGGCATCCACCCGCAGCGCGTCCGCGGCGATGCTGGTAACGGCGGCCATCATCGGCCGCGGAAAATTCACCGTCCAGAAGCGCGGATCGAACCGCGTGACGACATCCTGCGCCTGCACCGTCGGCGCGGCGGCGAGCCAATGTCCCATGGCGGATCTCCTTATCGTCCACGCGGCAGGGCGCGCAGCGTTCGTGGGTGCGAGGCGGATGGTCGGGGCGGTGGATGCGGTTACGATCGCGCCGACCAAGCGTCGGCGCACACGGACAAACCTTCCTTCGATCAATTACATGGATCGTCGTTTCATGAAGCATTAACGAAAGCGTCATAAAAAATAACGTGACCGTTACGAATGCGGCACGATTGGAGCGGTTGTCGGGAGGGCACAATGCAGGCTGCTACTTCGAAGATCAGGCGCGTGGTCATCGTCGACGATTCACGGACGTCACAGCTGATACTGGAAGCCGCCTTTCAAGCTCATGGGGGGTTCGACGTCGTCGGCATGGCCAGCGATGCGGCGGCCGGCTACACGATGGTTCGGCGGCTCGGCCCGGATCTGGTTACGATCGATTTGTGCATGCCGTATATCGATGGTTCGGCGTTACTGGACATGCTCGCGCCGTTGACGGCGACCTGCAAGATCGTCGTCTCCGATCTGGCTGCGACCAACATCGCCATGGCCGCCAAGCTAAAGGCACTCGGCGCGACGCTGTGTCTGGGAAAGCAGGACCTCGTTCACCGCCCGGAGGCCTTCTTCAAGAACATGGTAAAGGCATGCGAGGCGCTGGAAGCGAAAAGCTGGGTCAGCGGCCCGCTGCTGACGCTGACGTCCGACGGACGAACGCGCGGCGGGTCCCGCAGTTCGCGTCAGCCCGTTCATTTCGGCATACCGATCCCGGTCGATGAAGAGGCCAGGCTGGCCGAGTTGCAGCGCCGGCGGCTCGACAATGCCGTGCGGGAGCGCGAATTCGATCTCGTCACGCGGTTTGTGGCGGAAGAGACCGGATTTCCGGTCTGCCTGCTGACCTTCATCGACAAAGACACGCAGTGGATCAAATCATCCTTCGGCTTTGACGTGACCAGCGGACCCCGATCCGACGCGTTCTGCAATTATACGATCGCCGGAGGCCGATTGTTCGTGGTCGGCAATGCCGAGACGGATCCGCGCTTCGCCAACAACCCCATGGTTACGGGAGCGCCGGGCTTCCGCACCTATGTCGGTCAGCCGATCGTGTCCGGCGACGGGATCCAGCTCGGCGCGCTTTGCGTTCTCGATACGAAGGTTCGTCCGGTACCATCCAGCATGACTCGCAAGCTGGCGTCCCTGACGGAAATTCTCGGCAGCATGATCGATCGCAGACCGGTTCTGGCCGCCTAGCGGATCGATCGTCACGGACGAGGCGCACCGGACGAAGCGGCGCGCCTCTTTCGCGCAATCCCTCATTCCGCCAGCGCCGCCTTCACCGCGCGCGCCACCTGGCGGCTCGATTGTGCGAGCGCCGTGGGCGTGGTCGCGGCGTTCGCGTTCACCGTGATCGCCACGCGCACGTCGCGCGTGCCGCCACCGGGCGCGGCGCCCGTCTCGATCCGCCCGCTTGCGGTGGGCACGAACAGTTCGGGGCCGCGCTCCCCCACGACATAGGCCGCGCCGGGCGCCACCGGGCCACCGGTCGCGCGGCCCGGCAGGCCGATCAGGCCCGCGAGGATCGACCCCAGCCCAGCCCCGGCCCCGCCGCTCGTCCCGCCGCCCAGGGCGGCGCGCAGCGAGGCGGCGGCGATCTGCTCCAGGGCCTTCAGCGCCACCGTCTTCAGCTCCTCGAAACCCAGCTTGCCGCTCGTCGCCGCGCGGATCAGGCTGGTTTCGATCGTGCGGCCGGCGCGGTCCGCGCCCGCACCCAGCCCGGTCTCGAGTTCGGCGCGCATCGCCGCCACCTCGCGCATGAACGCCGCGCTGTCGGCATGGACCGGGATCGTCACCGGTGCGATCGGATCATCCATCGGGAAAGGCCTCCTTCAATTGTGCCAGCATCGCCGCGTCGGGCGGGGCGGCACCCGCGCCACCGCCCGCCCCGGCCAGCGCATTCACCACGCTCGCCAGTTCGGCGGGCGTCGCCGCCCAGAACCGGTCCGGGCTCCAGCCGAGCGCCGCCCCCGCCATGCCGGCCAGCCGCCCGGCGCTCTGCGCGAACGTCACCGCCGAGCCAGATCCTGGCCGCTCAAAATCTGCCCGAGCAGCGCGCGCAGGATCGGCGTCGCCGCGGCGAGCCCACCCTGGACGATCGCCTCGCCCAGCGCCTCGCGGGTCACATGGGCGGGCGCATCGCGCAGGCAGTGCCAGAGCAGCGCCACCGTCTCGGCGATGCCGATCCGCCCTTCCGCCGCGCGCTCGACCAGCGTGAAGAGCGGGCCAAGCTCCTGCTCGGCGGCCACCAGCGCGGCGAAGCTCGGTCGAAGCGTCAGCTCGGTGCCGTTCACACGCAGCGCGGTCTCGCCGCGCACGGGATTGGCCGGCCGGGCGCCGGTCTGCGCGCTCATGCCACCACCACCGGGCCGGAGCTTTCGAGCGCGAGCGTATAGGAGCGCTCGCCGTTGAAATCGCCCGCATAGTCGAGCCGCGAGACAAGGAACCGCCCGGTCATCGTCTCGCCGCTTTCGAAGCTCAGCCGGTAATCGTCGAGCACGCCGCCGAGCGCACTGCCCTTGATCCGTGCCTCCGCCGCCGATCCGGTGAACACGCCCGCGCCGGCCACGCTGACGCTGCGCACTCCGGCGCCCGACAGCAGCTCGCGCCACCCGCCCGATCCCTTGTTGGTCACCACCACCGTCTCGCCGTTCACCGACAATTGCGTGGTGCGCAGCCCCGCCACCGTCGCGAAATTCGGCGGCGCGGCGCCGTCGCCCACCTTCAGCAGGAACGCACTGCCCTTTTCCACGGCCATCATTCTTCTCCCTTCAGGATAAACGGTAGAGGCGGACGAGAAACTCGCTCGCCGCGCCCCATCGGTCGGCGCCGCTGCGCGCGATGCGGCTTTTCACCAGGCGGAACTGGACGATCCGCCAGCCCTCGCCGATCTCGGGTCCGGTGGCGCAGGCGGCGTCCTCGGCGGTGGAGACGAGCTGGCGCAGCCGCACCGGCCGCTCGCCCGCATCGGTCAGCGCGACGACGACGCGCCCCTCGAAGCCCGACCAGCTCTTGGTGCTCCAATCGGCCAGCACGGGTTCGTCCACCACCGCATAGGGCACGCCGCCCCGCACCGGCGGCGCATCGAAGACGCGGGCACCGGGCAGCGCCGGCTTCAGCGCGGCGACGACGGCCGCCTGCAACAGGATGCGCGCGCTCATGCCGCGCGCTGCCCGCCGAGGTGCATGCGCCGGTACGGCCGCCACAGCGCGGCGATCGCGGCGGGCGGCGCACCGTCGCCGTCGCGCCGCTCGAACAGATGCGCCGCCAGCATCGCGACGCCCTGCGCGATCGGTGCGGGCAGCGCGTCCCAGTCCGCCGCCAGCCCGGCGCGATAGGCGACCGCCACCCGCCCCGCGGCGCCGGGCGCGAGCACGCGGACCCAGCCGGTGCCGTCGCCCGCGATGTCATAGCCATAATCCTGGACGGGCAGCACGAACGGCGCGCCGTCCGCCGGCAGGCCGGTGATGCCGTCGATCGCGACGACGGGCGCCTGCGCCAGCCGCTGCCACCCGCTGCCCGCGGACAACAGGTCCTCGCTCCCGCGGATCACGCAGGGGCTGCCGAGAAACGCCTCGGCCAGCGCGAGCGCGCTCGCCGCCAGCGTGGTGAGCAGCGCGTCCTCGTCGCC
Organism: Sphingomonas sp. CROZ-RG-20F-R02-07; assembly: GCF_022662335.1. Taxonomy (GTDB): domain Bacteria; phylum Pseudomonadota; class Alphaproteobacteria; order Sphingomonadales; family Sphingomonadaceae; genus Sphingomonas. The sequence goes on from NZ_JAKNQJ010000018.1 coordinate 41,281, forward strand.
CCCCTGCAGGCGAAGATACGCGCCCGCCGCCGCTGCCGCCCGCGCGACGACGGCCGGCGGGATCGCCGATTGCGTCATGGTGATTCTCCTCGAAGCCGAGCAAGGGGCGAGCCGCGGCTGCGCACCCGCCCCGGCCGGTCAGTTGGCGGCGAACATCATCAGCTTGATCGCCTCCGAATTGGCGACGCACCCGCCGATCCGCTTGGTCGCGTAGAAATTGACGAACGGCTTGTTCGAATAGGGATCGCGCAGGATCGCGGTCTCCGCGCGTTCGGCGATCAGATAGCCCGCTTGGAAATTGCCGAACGCGATCGACAGGCTGCCCGCGGCGATGTCGGGCATGTCCTCGGCCTCCACCACCGGATAGCCGAGCAGCGTGGCGGGCACGCCCACCGCGAGGCTCGGCGCCCAGACGAACGCGCCGTCGCTCGTCTTGAACTTGCGGATGCGCGACAGCGTGGCGGCGTTCATCACGAAGGCGGCGCCCTGAAGATAGGGTGCGCGCAGGCTCTGCACGAGGTCGATCAGCCGCTCCTGCGGCGCCGCGCCGAAATCGCCTGCCGCGCCGCTGGGCAGATATTGCAGCGTGCCGAACGGCCGCGCCTTGTCGGGCGTGGACGCGGTCGGCGACTGGAGGAAGCCCTTGGGCTGGTTCACCCCCGAACCGTTGACGAACGCCGCCCCCTCGGCGCGCGCGAATTCGGTCGCGATCTCGTCGGCGAGCCACTGCTCGACGTCGAAGGCGGCATCGTCGAGCATCGCCTGGCTCGCGGCCGGATTGGCGTAAAGCTCGCCCATCGGCGGCGCGATCTCGGCGAAGACGGGCGTGGCGGTGCCGTTCCGCGCGTCCACCTCGCTGGCCCAGCCGGACGGCGTGCCGCCCGTCGTCACCAGCTTGCGATAGCCCGCCGTCCCCACCTTCACCACATTGGCGAGCGCGCGGATCGGCGAGATCGCGGTCAGCGTGCGGTCGATCACCGCATCGATCTCGCGCGGCACCGCATAGCCGCCGGCATCGCCCGTCACCCCGGTGAACGCCTTCATCTCGAGCGTGGCGCCCTGCCGCACATAGCCTGCAAAGGCGCCGTCGGGCTTCGTCCCGCCCTCGAGCACCGGGCGCGCCACCGCGGCGCCGCCGATATCCATCGTCGTCGTGTCCATGACATTCTCCTCGTGTGAAACCTATCCGTCGATCCGGTCGACCCGGGCGCGCGGCTGCATCGGCACCGCCACCAGACTCACCTCGACCAGATCGACCCGATGCAATTCGCGGTGCGCGCCCTGGTGGACGCGGCGCGGGCGGTAACCGACCGACAGCCCGGCCACCGCGCCGCTGCGCACCAGCCGCGCCGCCTCGGGATCGTCGATCACCCCCGCCACGCGCAGCCCGTGCGCATCCTCCTGCGTGGTGACGTGCCCCACCGGGCGCCCGCGATGCTGCCACAGCAGCGGCACGGTGGCGGGGCCGCCGAACGCGCCTGGCCGAGTCACGTCGCCCGCGCGATCGACCCGGTCGAACAGCGCGGCATAGCCCGCAAAGGCCATGCTCATTTGACCAGTTCGCTCAGGCCCAGCTTGACCGCCAGCAGCGCGAGCAACGCCGCGCAAAGCCAGCCCACCACCGCCTTCCACGCCGAACGCTTGGCATCGCGCCACGCCGCCAGCAGCTCGCGCAATTCGGCCATGTCGCGTTCGGCGCCCTCGTCGGCCAAGCCCAGCCGGGTGAGCGCGCGCGTCGCGCCCAGTTCGCCCGCCTCCTCCGCGATCGCGCGCAGCGTCAGCCGATCGGTGCCGCCCGCCTGCCCCTGCGCGATGAGCTGCGCCAGCACCGCGCCGCTCATGCGACACCCAGGCGCTGGCGCTTCTCGGCGTCGGTCAGGAAGGTCGCCGCGCCGATGCTCGCCCAGAGCCGCTGGCGATCGTCGGCCAGCACCGGCACCTGATCGAGATCGACCGACAGCGCCGCGCCGGCGAACCAGCCGCGCAGCCCCTGCGCGATGCCGGTGAGGATCGTGCCCGCCAGTGGCAGCACCGACAGCCGCCACAGCGCGCGGTTCGCCTCCTTGTAATTGGCATAGGTGGAATCGCCCGGCAGCCCGAGCAGCATCGGCGGCACCCCGAAGGCGAGCGCGATATCGCGCGCCGCCGCGGCCTTGGTGCCGGCGAAATCCATGTCGGCGGGCGACAGCGACAGCGCCTGCCATTTGAGACCACCTTCCAGCAGCATCGGCCGCCCGGCATTGGCCGCGCCCGAAAAGCCCGCTTCCATCTCCGCCTTCAGCCGCGCGAACTGGTCCGGCGATAGCGCGGAGCCGTCGCCCGGATCATAGACCAGCGCGCCGCTCGGCCGCGCCGCATTGTCGAGCAGCGCCGCGTTCCAGCGCGCCGCGGCATTGTGCACCGCGATCCCCGCCGCCGCCGCACCCAGGCAGCCAAGGCCATAATGGTCGTCGAGCGGGTTGAAGCTGCGCAGGTGGATCACCTGCGGACGCTCCGGCCCCGCATTCAGCCGCACCACGTTCGCGCCCACCGCATAGCGATAGGCGGCGGGCCAGCCCCCCGCGTCAGGCTCGACCACCACCCGCTCGGGGCGCAGCGCATAGAGTTCGGCGACGCGCCCCTCGGCATCGTTCAGCACCTGGATATAGGCGTTGCCGTGCAGCAGCAGATGCGCCGCCACGTCGCCCATCAGCGCCTGCCCGCCCGACCGCGCGGTTACCAGCGCGGCGAGCGCGGGATCGGAGGCAACCAGCGGCGCATCGGCCACTGCATCGGCCACCAGCCGCACTGCGCGCCGCGCGATCGGGTTGCGGCCATAGCCCTCGCGCAGCTGCGCCTCATAGGATTGCGGCCAGCCGCCGGCGGTCGCCCAGCTTCCCCCCGCCCCGCCCGATGTCGACAGCGCCGGGCGCGCGCCGTCGCGCGGCGTCTTCCAGCCGAAGATCTTCATGATGATTCTCCTAAAGGTTCGCCCCGCCCGCGGGGCGGGGGCCGAAGCGGCTCAGCCGATCGGGCGCACCGTCGCGGCGACGCGCCGTTCCAGCATCAGCGCGGTCATCGCCCAGACCAGCGCGTCGGCACGGTCGGGCGACCGGCCGGGCCCGGCATAGACGCCGCCCGGCACCAGCCCGCACAATTCGTCCTCCAGCCGGGGAAAGACGCCGACATGGCGGACGCGGTCATTGTCGTAGAGCATCGCCACCGGCTCGGCCCGCGCCACCTTGCCGTGCGCGGCATGGACGAGCTTCAGCGGCAGCGTGCCGTCGGCCGCGTGCAGGACGCTGCGCACCATCGCGCCCCCCTGATTGGCCTCGGCCACCACCCGGTCCGCACCGTGCCGCGCGGCGCACGTCGCCACCGCGCGCGCCCAGCCTTCGGGGGCGAGCCCCTCCACGCTCGCGTCGTCCAGCACATAGGCGCGCATATCGTCGCACAGCGCCACCGCGACGATCCCGCAGGCATCGCCGCCGATCCCCGCGGGCGGATCCACCGCCACCACGACGCGCCGCACGGGCGGGTGGACGCGCACGCGCCACTCCTCCAGCCGCGCGCGCGTCCACAGCGCATCGGCCACGTCGTCGATCAGTTCGCCATCGAGTTCCTGCCGCCCCAGCCGCGTGCCGGCATAGGCCCGCATCGCATCGCGAAACGCCTGGGGCAGATGCGGATTGTCGTCCGTCCGGCCGCGCGTCTCGACCATCCCGCGTTCCACCATCACGCGACGCATCAGGTTGGTGGGCCGCGGCGTCGTCGTCACCACGATGCGCGGTTGGTCGCCCAGCCGCATGCCCATCACCAGATTGTCCCACGCGATGTCGCCGTATCGCCATTTGGCGAGCTCGTCGCACCAGGCGGCGTGATGCTGCGGCCCGCGCAGCGCCTCGGGCGATCCGGCCGAATAGACGAAGCCGATCGCACCCGAGGCGAACCGCAGCTCGCCCGCCGTCGGGCGCCACCGCGGCGCCTCGCCCGCATGCGCCACGCTCACCAGCCCGCTTTCGCCTTCCACCATCACGCGCTGCACGTCCTCGCGCGTGCCGCCGACCAGCGCGATCCGCCCCTCGGAATGATCGCGCGCGAACTGGCTGATCCATTCGGCGCCCGCACGCGTCTTGCCGAAACCCCGCCCGGCGCGGATGAGCCATACCCGCCAGTCGCCGGGAGGTGCGCGCTGGCCGTCGAGCGCCCAGGCATCCCAATGTTCGAGCAGGCGGCCGACCTGCGCCGCGTTCAACCCCTTCATCGCCGCGGCGCGTTCGATCGGCCCCATCGCCGCGAGCTGCGCGACCCCCACGCGCGCGTTCACGCCGGATCGCCGTCGATGACCGGCCGGCGGCGCGCGACCGCGTCCAGCCGCTTCGTCAGCGCCGCCTCGGCCTCGGCCAGCGTCGCGGCGGGCCGCTCGCGCGGCAGCTCGGGCCCGCGGCGCTGCGCGGCGTCGTGCCGGTTGAGGATGGCCATTGCCACCTTCACCTGATCCGGCGCCATCACGCGCGGGGACGCATCCGATCCATCCGCCGCCGCCACCTCGAGCGCATCGACGCCCGTCAGAGCATGGCCGAGCAACGCCGTTTCCAGCCGTTCGTAACCGATCGCCAGCGCGTCGCGCCATGCCGTGGCGAACGCGGCATTGGTCCGGCGCGCATGGCAGGCGCGTTCGGCGGACATCCCCGCCGCCCGCGCCGAGCCCGCCACATCGGCGGTTTGCGCCAGCCCATCGAAAAACCGCTTCCGCCGCCCTGGAGTCCAGCGGCGGGTCGCGACCTCGCCGTCATGCGCGTCGTCCCGCTTGCCCATGATCCACCCCCGCACCGCCATGATCGCCGGCCGCCGAACGCAGTTCGGGCCGGCGACGACACGGGCTTCTGCCCGCGCCATCCCGGCCCGACTCGCAATTCTTCAGCGTTCCTGTTATATACCCAAGAAGCGTGACGCTGTCAAGTGTTTTGTACCCTTTTGGTTCGCACGGTCACTCGGCCGCGGCAAGCAGCGTATCCGGTTCGCGCGCCTTCAGCCGGCGATAGGTCGCCAGCGCCTGGCCCACCACCTGGTCCATATTGTAATAGCGATAGGTGGCGAGCCGCCCCACGAAGACCACGTCGGGCTCGGCGAGCGCGAGTGCCTCGTAGCGCTTGAACAGCGCCTGGTTCTCGGGCCGTGGGATCGGATAATAGGGATCGCCCTCGGCCGCGGGATATTCGTAGGTGACGCTGGTCACCGCGGCCACCTGCCCGGTCAAATGCTTGTATTCGGTGACTCGCGTAAAGGGCACCGCCTCGTCGGGATAGTTGACGACGGCCACGGGCTGGTGCTGCGCGACCGGCAGCGTGCGATGTTCGAACCGCAGCGAGCGATAGGGAAGGCGACCGTGGCAATGGTCGAAATACTCGTCGATCGGCCCGGTATAGACCAGCCGGTCGTAACGCACGCTGTCCTTCACCTCGGCGAAATCGACCCCCAGCCGCACCGTGATGCCGGGGTTATCGAGCATCGCCGCGAACATCGCGGTGAAGCCCTCCGCCGGCATCGCCTGATAGGTGTCGGCGAAATAGCGATCGTCCACGTTGGTTCGCGTCGGCACCCGCGCGGTGACGGCCTTGTCCAGCTCCGACGGATCGAGCCCCCATTGCTTGCGCGTGTAGCCGCGGAAGAACAGTTCGTAGAGCTCCTGCCCCACCGCGGAGACGACGACGTCCTCCGAGGTGCGCACCGCGGCCACCGGTTCGGCGCGCGCCGCGAGGAAGGCCGCCGCATCGGCGTCGCTCTCGAGCCCGGCGTCGAACAGCGCGTTCAGCGTGGTGCGGTTGATCGGGATCGGCACCTGCTGTCCGCGCACCTCGGCCAGGACGCGGTGCTCATAGGGCCGCCAATCGGTGAAGCGCGACAGATAGTCGAACACTTCGGCCGAATTGGTGTGGAAGATGTGCGGGCCGTAACGGTGGATCAGGATGCCCGCTTCGTCCGCCACGTCGAACGCATTGCCGGCGATATGCGGGCGCCGGTCGATCACCAGCACGCGCTTGCCGCCATCGGCCGCCAGCCGCTCGGCCATCACCGATCCGGCGAATCCGGCCCCCACCACCAGATAGTCGTAATGCGGCAATTCCACCGGCGCGGCGCGTTTCGCGTCGATCGCGGCGAGCATCGCGTCGGCGGTATCGTCCCACGACATCGCCGCGAGCAGCGCATCCGCCTCGTCGCGCCAGGCGCGGTCATCGCCGCGCGCCAGCGCCAGCGCCGCGTCGCAGGCCGCGACAAAATCCGCGCCGCCTTTGGCGATCCGGACACCCGCGACCGTGCCGTAATGGCGGATGACGTCGACGATCGGCGTCGACACCACCGGGCGCCCCGCAGCGAGATATTCGGGCGTCTTGGTCGGGCTGATGAAGCGCGTCGCCGCGTTAATTGCGAACGGCATCAGCGCCACGTCCCAGCCCGCCACGGCCGCTGGCAGTTCGTCATAGCCGCGCGAACCGGAATAGAGGATGTTGTCGCGCACCGGCAGATCGGCGGGATCGATCTTCACGACGGGGCCGACCATTTCGATCGTCCATTCCGGCCGCGCATCGGCCAGCCCGGCCAGCAGGTCGAGGTCCATGCGCTCGTCGATCACGCCATAGAAGCCGAACCGCGGCCGCGCCGTCCGATCGGGAACGGTGTCGCGCGCGCGGGCGAAATGCGCGACGTCGACGCTGGAGGGGAAGGGGCGCACATCCGGATGGCGGGTGCGCTTGGCCTCGTACAGGCTGTAGCCGCCGGTGAAGACCAGATCGGCCGCGGCCAGCAATTCCTCCTCCAGCGCCAGCAGCTCGGGCGGCGCGAAGCGGAAGGCGGACAGTTCGTCCATGCAATCATAGACGGTGCAGTCGGCCGCGACCCCGCGCGAGAAGGCGAGCATCATCGGCGTGTAATACCAGCGCACCGCCACCGGCGGCTCGTCCGCGAGGAACGCCGCCAGCAACTGCGCGAGCGCGGCATCGCGGGCGCCGTCGTCCAGCCCGTGCGGAAGGCGCGGCGTCGCGATGCGCAGACCCGGCCCCGACGCGCGGATCGCCAGATCGGGCGAGGCGACGCCCCCCGTCTCGGGCTCTTCCCACACGACGATGGGATGATGCCGCGCCATGCGGGTCAGCAGATGCTGCGGCCGCTGGAAGACGAAATCCCAGCGCAGATGCGAAAAGCAGAGGAACAGGCCGGCACGGGCAGCGGGATCGAGGGAGGCACGCGGGGCCAGAACGTTCATCAGCAACTCCAATCAAGCCCCGCCCCTACCGGTAAGACACGGAAAAGGCATTGATCCATGCTACCGTATCGCGATTTGGTCTGGGCGGCGGCGTCTGGCAGGAGCGCGCGGGTGACCGATTCCGTTCCCCTGCCCCGCACGCCCCCGCTGCCGTGGATCCGGACCGCGCCGGGCGCGCCCTATTTCATCGACGATACCGGCGCGAACTGGACGCCGATCGGCCAGAACGACGCGATTACCTGGCCCGAACTCGCGCCGCTGTTCCGCCGCCGCGATCTGGCCGCGGTGAAGCGCCATCTCGCCTGGCTGGTCGAGCACGGCGTCACCTGCCTGCGGCTGATGGTCGAATATGCGCAGGTGCGGCATCGCTATTTCGAGCGGCCGGCGGGCGTGCGCGTTCCCGCCATGGTGCGGCTGTGGGACGATCTGTTCGCGCTGTGCGAACGCGCCGGCCTGCGCATCCTGCTCACGCCGGTGGACACGTTCTGGATGTGGATCCACTGGCGCCACCATCCGTGGAACGCCGCCAATGGTGGCCCGCTCGACACGGCCGCGCGCCTGTTGCTCAGCCCCGAGCTGCGCCAGGCGATCAAGGCGCGGCTGACCTTCATGGTCGAGCGTTGGGGCGGATCGGGCGCGCTTTTCGCCTGGGATCTGTGGAACGAGATCCACCCCGCGCAGGCGGAGAACGGCGCGGCCTGTTTCGACGAATTCATCGCCGACCTGTCGCAGCATGTGCGCGGCCTGGAGCAGCGGCTCTATGGGCGCAGCCATCCGCAGACCGTGTCGATCTACGGCCCCGAATTGTGGTGGCGCCCGGAGCTGGCAATGGCCGAGCCGATCTTCCGCCACCCCGATCTCGATTTCGCGACCATCCACATCTATCGCTCCGGTCCGATCGACAACCCCACGGACACGGTGCGACCCGCGCTCGCGATGGGTCGCGTGGTGCGCCAGTGCCTGGGCGAGATCACCGACACCCGGCCCTTTCTCGATACCGAACATGGCCCGATCCACGCCTTCAAGGACAAGCACCGCACGCTGCCCGCGCCGTTCGACGACGAATATTTCCGCCACATGAGCTGGGCGCATCTCGCCAGCGGTGGGGTCGGCGGCGGGATGCGCTGGCCCAACCGCCATCCGCACGTCCTCACCCCCGGCATGCGGCTGGCGCAGCGAGCGATGAGCGGCTTCCTGCCGCTGATCGACTGGCAACGCTTTCGCCGCACGCCGTTCGCGGTGCGCGTGCGGAGCTATCACGCGCTCGGCTGCGGCGATGCGGATCAGGCGGTGCTGTGGCTGGTGCGCCGCGGCGGCCGAATGCCCGACGGCCGGGTGGACAACGCGACCTTCACGCTGCGCCCGATCACGGTGCCGATGCCGCCCGGCCGGTTTCGCGTGACCATTTGGGACACGATCGCCGGCCAAAGCCGCGATGAGCGGGAGGTGGTCGCGGACGAGCACGGACTGGCGTTCGACGTCACCGTCAGCGGCGACTGCGCGGTCGCGATCCGGCGGATCTGAGGCGCTCTTACCCGGCGATGCGCGCCTTTAGCGCGTCCCACGCCGCCACTTCGTCCGGAAAGCGCTGTTCCACCACCAGATCGGAGGCGATGCCGGTCGCCATATCGACCGTGACGCGGCCGGCCCATTCATAGGTGGCGTTGCCCGACAGCGTCACCATGGCATCCGCCTCCGCATGACCGCGGATCATCCCGCCGCGGTTGAGGATCATGGTGTCGACGCCGTAGCCAACCCGTCCGGTGAGACAGGCCGCGTAGAGCGAGGCGCCCATTGCGCTGCCGCAACTGTCGGTCAGGCCGACGCCGCGCTCGAAGGTGCGCACAAAGAGCGCGTCCCCGCGCACCTCTACGAAGCTGACGTTCGCGCGGCCGGGCAGCCAATCGGGCGCTGCCTCGCACAGCGCGCCGATCCGGGCCAGTTCGGCTTCGTCGATCGCCTCGACGAACGCCACGAGATGGGGATTGGGCATCCGCACCGCGGTGAAACGCTGGGCCGGCGAGAGCGCGGCGATCGGCGCATCGACCAGGGTCACTGCCCCGATGTGCATCGGCCAGGAGGCGAGGTCGAGCGTCGCCGGCCCCGCCCGCTCGCGCACCGTGTACACGCCGGGTGCCAGATCCTCCGCGCGCACCGCCGTCGCCGCGGAGATCTTCAACGCGACCGTCGCCGCGCTCAGCCCGGTCGCCGCGAAGCCCGCGCGCGCGACGCAGCGCAACCCGTTGAGGCACGTCTCCGCCTCGCTGCCATCGGCGTTGCGCATCGTCATCGCGAAATCGGCCCCGCCGCGCGCCGGCCCGAGCAGCAGGATCCCGTCGCCGCCCACCGGGCCGGCGCGATCGGACAGCGCGCGCGCGACGATCGCCCATTCGGCGTCGCCTAGCGCGAGCCCCCGCGCGTCGATCATCGGGAAGTCGTTGCCCGACCCGTGGCATTTGACGATGGCGAACCTCATGGGAGGCCATAATGGTCGGCCAGCGCGTCGAGCGCCAGCCCCAACACGATCCGTCCCGCGCGCGCGGGCCAGCCGAGCGCCCGCTCCGCCGCGGGCAGCCCCTCGCACGCGCACACCACGCGCCATGCCACGTCGCGCAGGCCAGGCCCCAGCGCGGCCGTCGCCGCATCGAAGCGGCGCTTGGCGGCGATCTGCGCGCTGGTGGGATCGAGCCGCTCGCCCGTCGCTCCGTCCACCCGCGCCGCCCAGCGCATCGTGACCGAGGGCGCGAGCGCGGCGCGCTCGTAATCGGCGCGCAGCCGCTCCCCGGCCTCGAACTGCCGGGCATCCACCATCCCGCGCGCGCGCAGCCAGCCCAGCGGCGATTCGGCGATATTCACGCTGACGCGCCGACCCCGACCGGCGGGGTTCGCCCGCACCACGCCATTCTCCAGCCCATGTTCCACCAGCTCGCGCATAATGCCTCCATCCTCCAGATCGCTGCGGGCTTGCCACAACGGCACATGTGTAGGACAGTGGCGAACCGATATGGTTGGAGAGCGATCGTGATTACTGCCATTCGCGATGTTCGCCGTGCCCGCGGGCTGACGCTCGACGATGTCGCCCGCGCCTGTGTCCCGCCCTCCACGCCGCAGACGATCGGCCGCCTGGAAACCGGCACGCGCACGGTGTCGATCGCGTGGCTCAACCGGATCGCCGCCGCGATGGGCGTCACCGCGGCCGATCTGGTGACGCTGCCCGACCGGTCCGACCTGCCCGTGGCCGCGATCCTCGATGCGGGCGGCGTGCATGCGCCACGCCGCGCGGCGAGCGTGACGCCACCCCTGGCGCAGCCGGGCTGGGTGGCGGTGAGCGTCACCGGCGGCATCGGCGATTACCGCGCGGGCGATTCGATCTGGTGCGAACCGCTGGCGCCCGACGCGTTCGGCCATGCCCTCAACCGCGACGTGCTGGTGCCGCGCGCCGCGGGCCGGTTCCTGTTCGGCCGGCTGATCGGGCGCGACACCGGCGCGCAAGGCGCGCGCCTCCATTTGCTTCCGCCCGGTGCGGGCCAGCGTCAGCAGGTGATCGCCGATCCGCCATGGATCGCGCGCGCCGTGCGGCTGGTGCGCGATCTGTGACGCACCGCTAGCCGCGACGGGCGGTCATCAGACCTCTTCGTTCTGCAACAACAGGTGGATGATGGCGGGGGCCGGCCGGGCCAGGGCACGGATACCGCACGCGGCGAGCCGGATATCGTCGATCCGCTCGGGATCCTCGACCAGAATGCGCCAGCGACCCGCATGGCGCGTCGCCGAACGGATATTGCCCCACCCGCCGACCGCCGTCCCGATCGAACGCGGCAGCGTGCCGGCCGGCGCCGCAATGGCCACCGCGGGCGTGGCGGCGACCGGTTCGGGCTGATCGAGCACCGCGCGGATCTCCATCGCCAGCCCGTCGGCGATCCCGCCGACGATCACCTGCGCGGTCTTCGCCGAGGGCCGCAGCACGCCGCGCGCGCCCAGCGCACGAAGCGCGGCCTCGTCGATCACACCGGAATCGGCGAGCGTCAGCCGCAGCCGGGTCGCGCACGCATCGACCTGCCGGAGATTGGCTTCACCACCCAGTGCAGCGACGAACGCGGCGGCCTTGCCCTTGGCGGTCACCGGCGGTGCGAGCGGCGCCCCCGCGACCAGCGGCTCGCGCCCGGGCGTCGGCAGATCGAACCGGACGATCGCCCAGCGGAACAGGCCGTAATAGAGCAGCGCGTAGAGCGCGCCCACCGGCAGCATCAGCAGCGGGCGCGTCGCGCGTCCATAGTTCAGCACATAATCGAGCAGCCCGGCCGAAAAGCCGTAGCCGAGCCGCACGCCGAGGAGGTTCATCACCACTTCGGCCGTGCCCGTCAGCACCGCGTGCACGACGTAAAGTACGGGCGCGAGGAACATGAAGCTGAACTCGATCGGCTCGGTCACGCCGGTCAGGAACGAGGTGAGCCCCAGGCTCAGCAACAGACCGCCCACCGCCGCGCGCCGGTCCGGCGCCGCCGATCGGTACATGGCAAGGCAGGCGGCGGGCAGGCCGAACATCATGACCGGGAAGAAGCCGCTCATGAAAACGCCGGCGCTCGGGTCCCCGGCGAAGAAGCGGGTCAGATCCCCCGTCTGCCCGTGATAATCGCCGACGAGGAAATAGGCGACGTTGTTCAGGATGTGGTGCAGTCCGGTGACGATCAGCAGCCGGTTGAGCAGACCGAACGCGAACAGGCCCCAACTGCCCGATGCCACGATGCCCTGGCTGAGCGCGTCCACCCCGGCGCTGATCCAGCCATAGGTCAGGCCGAGCGGCAACGCGACCGCCAGACCGGCGATGCCGGCCAGGATCGGCACCAGCCGCCGGCCGCCGAAAAAGGCGAGATAATCGGGCAGCTTGACCGTTGAGAAACGATTGTAGAACCCGCCCCCCACCAGGCCTGCGGCGATGCCGATCGGCACCTGCAGCTTGTCGATCGCCGCCGCCTTCCACGCACCGAGCAGCGCCTGCCCCACCGCCGCCGCGCTGCCGGGCGGAACCAGCCCCGCGGGTGCGACGAGGAACACCTGCGCGGCATTGTCGATGACGAGATAGCAGACCACGCCCGCCATCGCCGCCGCGCCATTGCCGTCGCGCGCGATGCCGGTCGCGACGCCGACCGCGAACAGCAGGCCGAGATGCGCGAAGATCGCCTCGCCTGCCGCGCTGACGAAGGCGATGTTCAGCAGGTCGGGCTGGCCCAGCCGCAGCAGCAATCCCGCGATCGGCAGCACCGCGATCGGCAGCATCAGCGCACGACCGAGCGCTTGGAGGAGCGGCATCGGCGAACCGAACTTGACGATCATCGGCCGGTCTCCTCGGCGAAACGGCGGGCGAGCGCGCGAACCTCGGCGGCCGAGGCGCAGGCGAGCGCGGCGCGCGCATGGTCGGCGGCCGCATCCAGGGCCAGCGCCATCACCAGCGCCTTGGTCGCGGCGACGCGGGCGGGCGGCACCGAGAGCGTACGCACCCCGAGCCCGATCAGGATCGGCGCGGCGAGCGGATCGGCCGCAAGGCCGCCACAGACGCTGACCGGCACGACGCCCGCCCGCGCGCACGTCTCGGCGATCAGGCGCAGCACCGCGGGGTGCAGGCCGTCGAGCATCGCCGCGACCGCGGCGTTGCCGCGATCCGCCGCCAGCGTATATTGGGTGAGGTCGTTGCTGCCGATCGACAGGAAATCGGCTTCGCGCGCAATGAGGTCCGCGCCGATCGCCGCAGCGGGCGTCTCGATCATCGCGCCCAGCGCGCAAGCGCCGCCGCCGATCCGTTCGAGTGCGGCGCGCACGCTCGCCAGCTCGGCCGCGCTCGCGACCATCGGCACCATGATCTTCGCGCGCGTCGGCTCGGCCAGCGCTAGAATCGCGGCCAGTTGCGCGTCGAGCAGCGCGGGCTGGGCCAGCGCGATCCGCACGCCGCGCAGGCCGAGCGCCGGATTTTCCTCGACCGGCAGCGCCAGATAGGGCGCGGGCTTGTCGCCGCCGATATCGAGCAGCCGGATCGTCACCGGCCGATCGGGCAAGGCCTCCATCACCGCGCGGTAGGCCCCGGTCTGTTCGGCGGCATCGGGCGCGGCGGTCCGATCGAGGAACAGGAATTCGGTCCGCAGCAGCCCGCAACCGTCCGCACCCGCCGCCATGCCGGCGACGGCATCGGCGGCCGAACCGCAATTCACCTGCACCGCGATCGGCGTGCCGTCGCTGGTGGCGACCGACGCGCTGCCGATCGATCCGGCCCGCACCGCCGCGGCGGCATGGCGCGCGATGGCAGTATCGGCCGCCCTGCGAGTCGCCGCGTCGGGATCGGCGACGACATGGCCCGCATCGCCGTCGATCAGCATCGGCGTGCCGTCCGCGACGCTTTCCAGCGCGGTGCCGAGTGCGACCGTCATCGGCACGCCCGCGCCCGCCGCGAGGATCGCCACATGCGCGGTCGGGCCGCCCCGGACGAGCGCGATGCCCGCGATGCGCGCGGTATCGAGCGCGACGAATTGCGAGGGGAGCAGATCGTCGGCCAACAGGATCGCGCCCGCGGGCGGTGCTTCGCCGCCCGCCGTGGTGCCCAGGATCGCGTGCGCGACGCGTTCGCCGACATCGACGATATCGTCAGCGCGCTCGGCGATGCGCGGATCGCCCACCGCGCGCAGCAGCCCGGCCTGCGCCTCGGCCGCGGTCAGGATCGCGGCGGCGGCGCTCGCCCCCGCATCGATCGCCGCCTCGGCCGCCTCGGCGAGCATCGGATCGTCGAGGATCTCGCGGTGTGCGCCGAAGACGCCCGCTGCCTGGCCGTGCGCCTCCGCCGCCAAGCCGAGCGCCGCGCGAACGGTCGCCATGCCGGTGGCGAACCGGCCCCGTTCGACCGCCACACCCTCGCCGCG
>NZ_JAKNQJ010000019.1 GCF_022662335.1 Sphingomonas sp. CROZ-RG-20F-R02-07
GTAATAAGTCTGGGTACGAAAGCAACGCTCGACCATCGAGAATCCGTCCAAACGGGCGCGACGATCGATGCCTGCGAGCGCATCGCTCAAGACCAGCATCGCGCGGGTGTTCGCGATCGGCGATCCTCGTTCAGGCTCCACGAAACGCGTCCCCACTACGGTTGGAAAAGGAATCATGGTCGTTGGACAAATGCATGTAGCTTTGGCGGCGGAAACGGCTAGCATCGGCGGCTTGTCAAAGACTACGAGCGCTATGCCGAAACACTCGCCGGCTTTCATGTCGTCGCTTTCGCCTGCCTCATGATGAAACAAGCCGCTGCCCTCGCCGCAGGTTCATAACAGCCTCTAGGGCGAGCTTTGGACTCAGCATGGCGGGGGTTTGCTATCGAATGATTAGCATGGCGACAGTAAGCGTGTTCTGCGGGCCGCCTTGCCTGTTCAGCCGTAGCCGGGATGTTGGTCGCCTTTGACGAGGGCGATAGCGGTGCGGGAAGTGTTCGGGTCTGAGACTGGTCATACGAGCACTCGTACGACTGGTCGGGTGGAGGTGGTCGGCCGGGTGTCGGGCCGGCGGAGCTGGTCGGACGAGGAGAAGCTGGAGATCCTGGCCGAGGCGTTCCGGCCGGGGGTTCGGGTACGCGATGTCCTTGAGCGACGCGACCTGTCGAGCGGGCTGGTATACACGTGGCGCAAGCAGGCGCAGTTGGGCAAGCTGGGCGGCATAGCGCCCGCGCTGCCGACATTCACCGAGGTGCGTGTGGCCGAGGTCGCTGCACCTGCACTACCGCCGGCAACGCCCACGCCCGGCCTCATTCGCATTGAGTTGCCGGGTGGTGTACGGGTGAGCGTGGACGGCTCGGTGGATGCCGGCGCACTGGCGCGGGTGCTGGCGGTGCTGCGATGAGCCCGACGCCGTTGCCGACGCGAGTGTTCCTGGCCTGCGGCGCGACCGACATGCGCAAGGGCTTCGACGGGCTGGCGGTGCTGGTGCAGCAGGTGCTCGCTGAGAACCCGCATTCCGGCGCGCTGTTCGCATTCCGGGGCAAGCGCGGCCACCTGGTCAAGCTGCTGTGGTTCGACGGACAGGGGCTATGCCTGTTCTCGAAGCGGCTGGACCGCGGACGCTTCGTCTGGCCGGTGACTGCGACGGGCGCGGTGACGCTGACGCCGGCGCAGCTGTCGATGCTGCTGGAGGGCATCGACTGGCGTCGCCCCGAGCGCACGTTTGTGCCAACACTGGCGGGATGAAAACGGCGGTTTTGCGTCGCTTTTGCTCGCCCGTCGGCATGCGATCTGCTATGCAATCCCCGTGTCGGCAGCGCCCGCTATCCCGTCTGATACCGCCGCGCGGATTGCCGTGCTGGAGGCCTCGCTTGCCCGGGCCAATGCCGCGCTCGCCGCCCGTGATCTACTCATCGACACCCTTCGGGGGCAGATCGCCCGGCTGCGGCGGATACAGTTCGGCGCCTCGTCGGAGAAGCTCGGCCGCGAGATCGAGCAGCTCGAACTGGCGCTGGAAGAGCTGGAAACGGAGCGGGATGTTTCCGCAGTCGAGACTGCCGCACCCGGCGTAGCGCCGCGACCGGCGCCGGTCCGCAGCCTGCCCGGTCACCTGCCGCGCGAGGAGGTCGTCCACGAACCCGCATCCGGCGCCTGCACCTGCCCGGACTGCGGCGGCACGCTGCGTCTCCTCGGCATGGACGCGCACGAGATGCTCGACGTCGTGCCGGTGCGCTGGCGGGTCGTGCGCGACCTCCGCCCGAAATACAGCTGCCGGCATTGCGAGAAGGTCGTCCAGGCACCGGCACCGGTCGGCGCCGTCGCGCGCGGCAAGGCGACGTTCGCGACGCTGGCGCACATCGTCGTTTCGAAGTTCGACCATCATCTGCCGCTCTATCGCCAGGCCGAGATGATGGCGGCGCAGGGGCTCGACATCGACCGCTCGACGCTTGCCGGCTGGACCGGGCAGGCCGCTGCGCTGCTCGACCCGGTCGTCAGCCGTATCCGTGATGCGGTCTTGGGCGCCGACAAGATCCATGCCGACGACACCCCGGTGCCGGTGCTTGACCGGCCGTGGCAAGACCGCGACCGGGCGGCTGTGGGTATACGCGGCCGATGACCGCGCGTCCGGCAACACGGCGGCGCCCGCAATGTGGTATCGCTTCACGCCCGACCGCACCGGTGCTCATCCGCAGGCGCATCTCGCCGGCTTTCGCGGCTTTCTCCAGGCCGATGCCTATGCCGGCTACGACGGCCTGTACCGCAGCGGCGTCACCGAGGTGGCGTGCTGGGCCCACTTCCGGCGCAAGGTCTTCGACCTGCACGAGCGCATCCCCACGCCGCTGACCACCGACGTCCTGGAGCGCATCGGCGCGCTCTACGCCGTCGAGGCCGAGGTGCGCGGCCAGCCGCCGGATGTCCGCCACCGTGCCCGGCAGGACCGAACCAGGCCGCTGGTCGACGCCTTGCGCGAGGTGCTCGACGCTGCCCTTCGCCGCCTGTCGCCCAAGTCCGATATGGCCAAGGCCATCGCCTATGGCATCAGGCGCTGGCCGGCACTCTGCCGCTTCCTCGACGACGGGCGGCTGGAGATCGACAACAATATCGCCGAGCGTGCCCTGCGCGGCATCGCAATAGGAAGACGCAACTGGCTGTTCGCCGGCTCCAGGGCGGGCGGCGAGCGTGCCGCTGCGATCTACACCGTCATCCAGACCTGCAAAGCCAACGGCGTCGACCCGCAGGCGTATATCGCCGACGTCATCGCCAGGGTCGCCGACGACTGGCCTACCAGCCGTTGGGATGCTGATTCCGACGAAGCCGCCCCCTCGTTCCGAGAAGATTGCGCTCCTCTGTTCCGAGATGATGTCGCCCCCTTTGGGAGCGGGCTATACCGGCACTGTAGGTTGTTGTTTCGTTCGCGTTCCGCGTCAAGCGGTCGGGTCGGTTTTCGTACGTCTCATGCTGTCGCCATCGAGGTCGAGCCGATGGGCGTTGTGGACGAGACGGTCGAGGATCGCATCGGCGTAGGTCGGGTCGCCGATGACCTCGTGCCATGCTGCCACGGGCAACTGGCTGGTGATGAGGGTGGAGCGTCGACCGTACCGCTCCTCGAGTATCTCGAGCAGATCGTGGCGCGCCAGCGCGTCCAGCGGCTCGAGACCCCAATCGTCGAGGATCAGCAACTGGACGCTGCCAAGCGTCCGTTGCAGCCGGGCATGGCGGCCATCACCGCGGGCAAGCGCCAGGTTGGCGAAGAGCCGTGGCACGCGCTGGTAGAGAACGGAGCGGTCGTCGCGGCAGGCTTTATGCCCGAGTGCGCAGGCCAGCCAGCTCTTGCCGACGCCGGTCGGTCCGGTGATGACGAGGTTGTCGTGCGCGGCAATCCAGTCGCCGGCTACCAGCTTCATCAGCAGCGCGCGGTCAAGGCCGCGGGCACTACGATAGTCGATGTCCTCAGGCGTCGCCTGATGGCGCAATTTGGCGAAGCGCAGGCGAGCGGCGAGCTTGCGGTCGTGTCGGAAGCTCCATTCCCGGTCGAGCAGCAGCGCCAGCCATTCGGCGTGGGTCAGGCGGTCGGACTCGGCATTGGTGGCAAGTTCGCCGAAGGCTCTCGCCATCCCGGCAAACCCCATGCCGGTCAGTCGTTCGAGGGTGGGATGTGGCAACATGGTCGTCTCCTCAGTGGTAATATCGTGAACCCCGGATGTTGGGATGGTCGATGGGCGGACCCTCGGACGGGCGTACGGGAGGCACCTGGTCGAGCTTTTGGTCGAGGATGGATCTGACCGAGCCGTAGCTGCGCGCACCGATGTCGAGGGCGCGGCCGCACGCCGCCTCGACCCGGCCGTGCCCGAAGCTTCGCACCAGCCGCACGATGCCGAGGCAGGCACGAAAGCCCTGCTCGGGATGGGGCCGCTCGGCGAGGATCCGCTCGCACAGCAAGGCGGTGCAGGTGCCGATGGCGGATGCCTCCCTGGCGATGCGCTCCACCGTCCAGTCGGCGAACCGCCGGTGCGACGAGGGCATGTGCTCGGGCGTCGTGGTATGGCGGCCATTGCCGGAACCGCGCATGTGG
Source organism: Sphingomonas sp. CROZ-RG-20F-R02-07 (assembly GCF_022662335.1). GTDB lineage: Bacteria > Pseudomonadota > Alphaproteobacteria > Sphingomonadales > Sphingomonadaceae > Sphingomonas. The sequence goes on from NZ_JAKNQJ010000019.1 coordinate 4,076, forward strand.
GCGGCGACGCGCTCGCCCCGGTGGAACAGCTCGATGGTGCGCGCCGTGATCCGTGCCTCGACGGGTTCGCGCGCGAAGCGGTACGGGACCGAGTAGTAGTGGCGCTCGATCTCGACGTGATAGTCGAGCCCGGCCCGCCGGCGCCGCCACTCGGCATAGACATAGGCCTCGGCCGGCAGCGGCTTCAACGCTGGTCGGTCAAGTTCCTCGAACAGCTGGCGGCGGGTCCGGTCGACGCGGCGCAGGACCCGCCGGTCATTCAGGTCGGCGAGTAGTTCGCCGATGGCGGCGTTGAGCTCGGCCAGGCTGTGGAAGGTCCGGTGGCGCAGGCGACCGAACAGCCAGCGCTCGACGATGAGAACGGCCGCCTCGACCTTCGCCTTGTCACGCGGGCGGCGCGGTCGGGTCGGCAGCACGGCACTGTCGTAATGTGCTGCCATCTCCGCATAGCTGCGGTTGACCTGTGGGTCGTACAGGCACGCCTTGATGACCGCGACTTTGGCATTGTCCGGCACGAACAGCGCCGGCGCGCCGCCAAATGCTTCCACCGCCCGCACGTTGGCGCCGATCCAGTCGGGCAATGTCTCGGTCCAGGTCGCCTCCGCATAGGACAGGCTCGATGCGCCAAGCACCGCCACGAAGATGTGTGCGTCGCGAACCTCGCCGGTCAGCCGATCGACGACCACGCCGATCTTGTCGCCGGCATAGTCGACGAACAGTTTGTCACCGGGCGTGTGGTTCTGCCGCATCGTGACCGGCAACTTCATCGCCCAGCCGCGATAGAGATCGCAGAAGCGGCTGTAGCGATACCCGTCCGGATGCGCGGCGATATATTCGTCCCACAGGATCTGCAGCGTCACGTGCTTGCGCTGCATCTCGCGGTGGAGCCGGGGCCAGTCCGGCTCAGGGCATCGCCGAAAGCCGGTCTTGTTGCCCGGCTCGCGGTAGAGCGCCGCTTCCAGCACAGCGTCGCTGACCTCGTCGCCGAGCGGCCATGCCATACCCGCCGCCGCTGCCCGCTTCAGCGTCTCGCGCACCGTCGAAGGCACCGCGCCTACCCGCAGCGATATCGCCTTGTAGCCCAGCCCCTGCTCGGACCGGTATCTCATCATCTCGCGGACACGCCGCATGTTCACCCTTTCCGCCGGCATCGGATGCTCCTTCGGATTGCCCAAAGAAGCGAACCTAGCCCCGTCCGCGGAACCCGACCGACACCGTCCCCCAAGGGGCGACATCATTTCGGAATCAGGGGGCGACTATTCCTCGGAACACGGGGGCGGCATTATTCCGGAATGAGGGAGCGGCTTCCCTCGGAATCAGCAGTTGGGACGAACTCATGCCGTGGAATTGGCGCGTCGCAGAAGATCAGCCCATCGCGCAAGCCGCTTAACCTGCGGCCTTCACGACACGCTTACTGGCGACAGCAGTCCCCGCCATCAGTCCGGTCGCGATCCAGCCGAGGGCAAACAGGTCAGGCGAGGCGAGGACTTTCCCCATCGTTGCGGGTCAAGCCACCACCACCAACATTATCGCCATGATCGGCGCCGTCACCACGCCGTTGAGCACCGCGCTCCAGAACAGCGCCTTGTTGATTCAGAGTGAGATGATGTTCTGAGAATGATAAACTCTTTCTGATAGACTGTTTCGATTGGAAGAAAACTTTTCACCTCATAGAATATAGGCTGACCGCAGCACAGGAACGTTTACAGGACAGTCATGTACGCAGCAAGGTTCAGGCCTAGGTCATCGTTGGCTTGGAAAGTCGAGAACAATACGGTCAGGTCACCGCGTACCGAATGACGCAAGCGCTTGGCACCCGAGCGCGGTGCGCCGATATCATGCTGCCGCCACCACCTCTCGAAGTGCGCACCTTGGGCCTTCAAACGAGCGACCTGCTTCAGCAGGGCCCGATCGTCATCATAAAGATCGCACGTTGTACGGAAGAGCGAGATCATTCGCCGCGCCTCGTCCTCCCAGCCCTCCCCAAACAGGTAGCGGGCGCCTGCGTCGGTCAACATCCAGCCCAGGGTGTTGCGATCGTCGACGGACATCGCGGCGAAGTCCGCCTGGAGAAGGTCGACAGCCGCTTGAGTCCAGGCCACAACGTCCCAGCAGCGGTTCGGCAGGTAGGTCGGCTGCGCCATATCTTTCACAATCATCCGTAGCGTGTCGGGCACGGATGCTGAGCACGCCGAGGATGGCACGGTTCGTCCGGCAAGAGCGAGCAGGTGAAGGCGCTCCGCCTGATCAAGCCGTAACGCGCGCGCGATGCCGTTCAGCGTGGCGAGCGAGGGTGACGCGCCGCGCCTCTGCTCGAGCTTGATGTACCACTCGGTGCTGATTCCGGCCAGGCTAGCCACCTCCTCGCGCCGCAGTCCCGTCGTGCGGCGGCGAGCGTTTCCCAGCCCATCCGTTTCCGGGTTGATCCGCGCGCGGCGCAAGCGAAGGAAGTCGCCCAGCCGCCGATTGCGCTCGCTCTCGTCCATATCCTGACCATCAGCCATATTGGTATTATCGTATCCCTCCCGGTCGTAACCGGGCGACATGATATCGGCTCCGTCAAGGCGAACACGACGGAGGCGAGATGAGCGCAAATAAGACGGCAGCGATGACCGGGACCAGCAAATGACGAGGCGGTCGCCTTCCCCTGGTGATCCCGGAGCAGATGACCGACCGGCAACGGCGGCTGTACAACAGCCTCGCACCGGCCAAGCGAACCGAGGCGGAGCACGGCGGCTTTCAGGCCAATACGTCGGAGGGTGCGTTGATCGGGCCGTTCAACTCATACTTCTACGTGCCCGACATTTCCGACGGCTACATCGCCTGGATCGAGGCGCAGCACGACCATTTGCCCTTCACCCGGGAGGTGCGCGAAGCCGTGATCCTGACGGTCGGCGCGGCGTGTAACGCACCGTTCGAACTCTGCGCGCATCGCGCCGTCGCGCGCTCCGCCGGCCTTGCCCCCGACACGATCGAGGCGCTCGCGACCGGGGCCGCGCCGAAGGCGCTTTCGAAGGAGGGGCGGGTCGCGCGCGACTTCACGCGGGCGCTCGTGATCCGGCACGAGATCGACGACGCGCTCTACGCCGAAGCTCACGCCGTCTTCGGCGATGCCGGACTGGTCGCGACGACTCATCTGATCGGGCCTTACCTGTCCGCGCCGGCCGTCCTGAACGCGTTCCGCGTTCCCGCGCCGGACGGTTCCGTCGCGGCCTGAATGATATGCTTCAATCGTTGGCGAACAGCCTGCATCATCAGGAGGTCATCCGTGCCGCTTTTCCATATATCCATGCGCAAGGGCACGTTCGACGAGTACCGCCGGGCCATCGCCGACAGCGTCCATCAGGGAATGCTGGATTCGATGGGACTGCCGGAGGATGATTTCTTCTCCGTCATTCACGAGCTGTACGAAGCCAACTTCCGCTATCCCGTGAGCTACTGGAACATCCCGCGCACCGAACGAATGATCTTCATCCAGTTCTGGTGAAACGCCCGTGCGGCGGTGACAAAGCAGCTCATCTTCGAGGCGATTGCCGAGAAGCTGGTGGCGAACCCGGACCTTCGCCGCGAGGACATCATCATGAACATCAACGAGCCTGCAGCGGAGACCGAGATAGTCAAGCCAATGCGGCCAAGCGGGCCTTCGCCTCGGCGATGATCCGCTGGATCAAGTCGGCGCAGGTCGGCACGTCGTGGACCAGGCCTTGGCTCTGGCCCGCCCAGATCAGCCCGGCCTCCAAATCGCCTCGTTCCAGCGCCAGCCGACCGTGAGCACCGCGCACCAGGGCCGCCACATCCTCGAATGTCGTATTAGGCCGGGAAAGAATGGCGACCACCTCGTCCGACACGTTGTTCCGAGCCACGCGACCAGTGTTCCGCAGCGAGCGGAAAATCAGGTTCGTCGCCCGCTCGTCGTTGCTGACGATGAACTGCTTGACCGCGGGATGTATCGGAGCCTCGACCGTGGCGCAGAACCGCGTGCCCATGTTGATCCCTTCCGCGCCGAGCACGAGCGCTGCGGCGAGGCCGCGCCCGTCCGCGAAGCCGCCACTGGCGATCACCGGCACGCCGACGCGATCGACCGTGGCCGGGATCAGGACCAAGCCGGCGACGTCGTCCTCACCGGGATGACCCGCGCACTCGAAACCATCAATCGAGATCACGTCGGCTCCCATCCGCTCGGCCGACAGCGCGTGGCGGACAGCCGTGCACTTGTGGATCACCACGATCCCGTGCTGCTTGAACACCTCAATATGCTCGGCCGGATTGCTCCCGGCCGTCTCGACGACGCGGATGCTGCCCTCAATGATGGCCTGACGATATTCAGCATAGGGTGGCGGCGTCACGGTGGGCAGCAGCGTCAGGTTCACGCCGAATGGCTTGTCGGTCAGCTCGCGGCAGCGCGCGATCTCGAGCGCGAGGTGCTCCGGCGTTGGCTGGGTGAGGGCGGTCAGCATTCCCAGCGCGCCCGCATTAGCGACGGCCGACACGAGGTCCGCGCGGCCAACCCACTGCATGCCACCCTGCACGATGGGGTATTCGACCCCGACTAGATCGGTGAATCGGGTTCCGAGCCGGGTCATGCCGCTTCCATCGTCAGGAGCGAGGCCATGTGAGACAGCGTCGCCCGATACTCGCGAACGAGACGGTCGGCGAGCTCGGCGACCGGCACGACCGAGTTAACTGAGCCGACACCCTGGCCGGCGGACCAGATGTCCTTCCAGATCTTCGGGCTTATCTCGTCGGCGACGTTGAAGCCGCCAAGCGGCCTAGTGTGCTCCGACTTGAGCGTCTGGGCGAGGAAGCTCGCCGGCACGCCCGACACTTCCTCGGTGTAGACGATGTCGCTGACGGTGGAGTCGACGATCATCTGTTTCATAGCCTGCGGTGCCATGCTCTCGGCCGTGTTGATGAACACGGTGCCGAGCGAGACGAGATCCGCTCCCGCCGCGATTGCGCCCGCGACGCCCGCGCCGCTGCTGATCCCGCCGGCGACGATCAGCGTCCGACCGGCGAGCAGCGGCTTCAATTCGCCGATGAACGCGAACGGGTTGTACGTCCCGGCATGACCCCCGGCACCGGCGCAGACCGCGATGATGCCATCCACATTCACCTCCAGTGCCTTTCTGGCGTGCCGGATGGTGGTCGCGTCGTGGAAGACCAGCCCGCCATAGGCGTGGATCGCGTCAGTGAACTCGCGGGTAATACCCAGTGCGGTAATCACGATCGGGACTTGATGAGCGATTGTCAGCTCGAGGTCGGCGCTCAGCCGCGGGTTGGTCGGGTGAACGCCGAACTGCACCGCGAAGGGTGCGTCGCCCGCGCGCCGGTGTCGGTCGATGTCGTGAAGCCAGTCGCCAAAACCCTCGGGCGTACGCTGGTTGTATGACGGAAAGCTCCCGATGAACCCGGCCCGGCACGTCTCCAGCACCAGCTCGGGGCCGGATACCAGGAACATCGGCGAGGCAAGGACGGGCAACCGCAACCTTCCGCGTAGCTGTTGGGGCAGCATGGCTATGCTCCTGATTTAGCCGAAGACCGGCGTTCGTTTGGCGCGGAAGGCCGCCACTCCTTCCCGGAACTCGGGCCCGCCAAGGCAGAAAGCCGCGGCGACCTGCTCACTTTGGAGGTAGTAATCCAGGGCGACACTACCGCCCGAGAGCAGGCGCTTGGTCTGGGCAAGCGCGTTGGGCGCGAACGCCGCCAAGCGGGCTGCAAGGGCGAGAGTGTCGTCCTCGAGCCCGTTTCCCGCCAGCAGATCGCAGAGGCCACGCTCCGTAGCCTCTTCCGCGCTCATCGTCCGGTCGTCGAGTATGAACCGCCTCGCCCCTTGTTCGCCGAGCCTGGCGCGCAGGAAGTAGGGCAGTCCCATATCGGGTGTCAGGCCGATGCGCAGGAATGGCGCACTGAACCGGGCGTCCCGCGACGCGATGACGTAATCGCAGGCGAGCGCGAAGCCGAGCGCGCCGCCTGCGCAGGCACCCTGGACGGAGGCAATGGTTGCCTTGAGCGAGCCCGCGATTGCGTGCACGCAGCCGAGCAGGTCGCGGTGAAACGCCCCGAACGCGGCGAGGTCGAGCTGTTCCATATAGTGAAGGTCACCACCGGCCGAGAAGGCGGAACCCTCGCCGGCCAGAATGATGACGCGGACATCCGGATCGGCGTTCGCGTCGTCCAAAGCCGCCTGCAGCGTCGCCCGGACCGCTTCGTTGATGGCGTTTAACGCCTCCGGTCGCGCGAGCGTGATGCGTCGGACGCGCGCGCGAGGCATATCGACCCGGACGGGTAGGCCAGTCATGCGACTCGCTTTCCCACCATAACGGTCGAGCGCAGCACGGCAGGATCAGCCAGCGCCGTCTCGGCGAATGCGAAAGCGGCGGGCAGGAGGTGCCCGAAGAAGAACAGGGCGGTGGCGACACGCGCGCCATCGCTCCTTCCCGACCGCGCGACCTCCACTCGAGCATCGCCGGCCAATATCCACGCGGCGCAGGTGAGAGCGACCATCTGTAGATAGGGTGTCGCCGCGGCGTCGATGCCGAATCTGTCCTGCGCCCGCGTAAGCAGCGCAGCCGTGGTCTGCCTGACGCAGGCTTCGGACTTCGCCAGCCGGTCCGCCAGCTGCGCCAAGACCGCACCGCCCGTGGACCGCAGCGCCTCAATCTCAGAATCCATCCGATCGAACAGCTCCGACGCGGTCGCACCACCGTCCGCCAGCACCTTGCGCCGAAGCAGGTCGAGCGCCTGGATGCCGTTGGTGCCTTCGTAAATGGGCAGGATGCGCGCGTCGCGCAGGTCCTGGGCAACACCGGTTTCCTCGATGTATCCCATGCCGCCATGAACCTGCACCGACAGATCGGCGACCTCGCAGCCGACCTGGGTCGCCCAGGCTTTTACGATCGGGATGAGCAGGCTGGCCATCGCCTGCGCGCCGGGCTCATGCAGCCGATGCGCGCGGTCGAGCTCGGCTGCCGCCAGATAAAGGAGCCCGCGGGCGCCCGCGACCTTCGCGCGCATGGTGGCCAGCATGCGCCGGACATCGGCATGCACGTCGATCGCGACCGGCCCGTCGGCATCTCTCCCCTGGACACGCTCGGCGGCATAGGCCGCAGCGCGACCATAGGCGCGTTGCGCAATGCCGAGCCCTTCCAGCCCGACGCCCAGCCGGGCGTTGTTCATCATGGTGAACATCGCCTGGAGCCCTCGGTGCGGCTCGCCGACCAGATCGCCGATGGCGGGTTCGTCGTCGCCGAACTGCATCACCGCGGTCGGGCAAGCGCGCAGGCCGAGCTTGTGCTCGATCGAGACGCAGCGGACGCCGTTGCGTGCGCCGAGATCACCGCCCGGCTCTACCAGATACTTGGGCACGACAAAGAGCGAAATGCCCCGCGTGCCCTCGGGCGCGTCTGGCAGGCGCGCGAGCACGAGGTGGACGATGTTGTCGGCCAAGTCATGTTCACCGCAGCTGATGAATATCTTCTGGCCAACGATCGCATAGCGCCCGTCTTCCGTCGGCGCTGCCCGCGACCGTACCTGCGACAGGTCGGAGCCCGCTTGCGGTTCGGTCAGGTTCATGGTGGCGGTCCACTCGCCGCTCACCAGCTTGGGCAGATAGGTTTTGCGCTGTACGTCCGTGCCGTGGGCGAGCAGCAGCTCCACCCCGCCGAGCGTCAGGAGCGGGCACAGGCCGAAGGACAGGTTAGCCGCGTGCCAGATCTCTCCTACAGCATTGGCGAGCAGCAGCGGCAGGTTCTGCCCGCCATACGCCTCCGGGGCGCCCAGCGACGTCCAGCCTCCATCCCGCAAAGCGCGATACGCCTCGACCCAGCCCGCGGGCGTTCGCACACCGTTCGCCGTCCACGTACAGCCCTCGACGTCTCCCGGTCGGTTGAGCGGCGCGAGCACACCGGTCGCGAACCCGGCTGCCGCCTCGAGGATGGGCCCGGACAGTTCTGCGGCGTCGGGATCAATGGCCGCGAGGCCAGCGCGCTCGAGCGCAAAGGCGATGTCGTCGATCGGAGCCTGGAACTCAGCCATGCGTTACCTCTGTTTCTGCAAGCGCGGCCTGCTCGTGGAGGCGGCGCAGCAGCTTCTTGTCGATCTTGCCGATCGCCGTCATCGGCAGCTCGCGGACGATTTCGACCCGTTTGGGTGCCTGGATCGAGCCCTTGCGCTCCTTCACGTGGCGGATGAGCGCATCGGACGTACAATCCTCGCCCGGCCTGAGCACGACGAAGGCGGTCACCGCCTCGCCCCAGCGAGGATCGGGGAGGCCGATCACCGCGGACACCGCGACCGCGTGATGGGCCGCCAACGCATCCTCGACCTCTCGGGAGTAGACGTTGAACCCGCCGCTGATGATGAGGTCCTTTTTGCGATCGACGATGAAGAGGAACCCCCGATCGTCGCGTCGGGCGATGTCGCCCGTGCGCAGCCAGCCGTCGCCCAGCGTTTCGGCGGTCTGTTCGGGCAGGTTATGATACCAGTCGAGCGCGGCCGGGCTGCGAACGCAAATCTCGCCGGTCTCGTCGGGACCCGCCTCATTCCCCTGCTCGTCCAGCAGGCGCACCTCGCAGGACGAGGCGGGGAAGCCGCACGAGGAGAACAGCTCCGGACGAGCAAGGTCGTGGTCGGCCCGACCAAGGATGGCGATCGGCAGGCATTCGGTCTGGCCATAGCCCTGCGAGAACACCGGGCCGATCCGCTCCAGTCCTTCGGCCAGTCGCGCTGGCGACATGGGCGCCGCACCGTAGTGGAGCAGCTCGAGACGGGACAGGTCGGCCGCGTCCAGACCCGGCGCGTCGAGCAGCGCGTAGATCATCGAAGGGACCAGGAAGGAGGTGTTGATGCCCTCGCGCGGGATAAGGTTGAGAACCTCATCGATATCGAAGCCGCGCAGCAGGTGAGCGGTGCCGCCCAGGCGCAACGTCGGGATGATGAACGTGCCGGCCGCGTGACTGTTGGGCGCGATGCCAAGATATTGGGGGGTCGCCGGCCACTCCCAATCGGCGAGCGGTGCGTGAACCGCAAAGGCCGCGGCAGCGCGGTGGCTCCGCACCGCGCCCTTGCTGCGGCCCGTCGTGCCTCCCGTATAGTGAATGGTCGCGACCGCGTCGGGATCGGCGAGGTCGCGTACCGTTGCCGCACCTTGAGCTGCGGCCTGTTCGACCAGATCGGGCGCGAAGCCCGATCGTCCCAGCGAGAGCAGGGCGACCGATCGCGGCAACAGGCCGTGGAGGGCTTCGCCGCGGTCGGCATGGCCCGTCGCATCGACCAGGAGGCAAGCGGCGCCGCTATCGGCTACCTGGAACAGCTGGTCGTCGAGGGACGCCTTGGGATGCAGCCAGGTGATGCCAAGGCCCGACGCTTGCGCGGCGATCCCGGCGCACCAGGATTCCGCCGAATTGTCGGACAGGATCGCGATCATCGCTCCCGGCGGCAGCGCCATGCCGGCAAACACCGCCTGCATGCGCCCGATCAGATCGAGCGCGCCGCGATAGCGAAGCCGCCCGCCCGGCCAGGCAAACGCAACCCGCTCCGGATAGCGGGTAAGCGCGGCCAGCGCCTGTCCGCTCATTGTCAGTCCGCTGTGGCGACCAGCTTGGCCCATCGTCCCGCCCTACCGCGCCGTCATCCGCGCGCCGCCGTCGAGGTCTATGACGGTGGCGTTCAAATAGGCATTCTCCGCGATGTGCCGGACCAGCGCGCCGAACTCGGTCGGTCGGCCCATGCGGTTCGGGAATAGGATCGTCTTGTCTATCAGCGACTGCGCGACCTGCGGCGGCAGGCCCGCGATCATCGCCGTCTCGAACACCCCTGGCGAGATCGTGACGACCCGGATGCCATGCGGCGCGAGATCGCGGGCGACGGGCAGCGTAAGCCCGATCACCCCCGCCTTGCTGGCGCTGTAGGCCGCTTGACCGACCTGCCCCTGCGTGGCCGCGCCCGATGCGGTGTTGACGATGACTCCGCGCTCGCCGCTGTCGGGATCGGGCGCGTTCTCCACCATCTGCGCGGCCGCGAGCCGGATGAGGTTGAAGCTGCCCGTTAGATTGATCGCGATGACCTTGTCCCACGTCGGCAAGGGAAACGGCGCGCCCTTGGAAACGGTCTTGGCGGCGTCTGCCACGCCGGCGCAGTTCACGGCTAGATACGGCCTGCCGAGCGCCGCCACGGCAGCGTCGAGCGCCGCGCTGACGCTGGCCGCGTCGGCCACGTCGACGATGTGGGCGAAGCAGCCCAGTTCGGTCCGGACGGCATCGAGGGCGGCGATATCACGGTCGAGCGCCGCCACGCGCGCGCCCGCGGCCGCCAGCGCGCGGCAGGTGTCGAGCCCGAGGCCCGACCCCGCGCCGGTCACGACCGCCATTCTCCCCTGAAGTCTCACCGCCGCCCTCCCTGCCCGTTCATCGCGCCAGCACGGTGATGCACGCGACCGCTTCCTCGATCCCGTGCAGCCCGCCGCCATTCTCCGCCAGCGCCACCCGCGCGCCCTCGACCTGGCGCGGCCCCGCCTCGCCGCGCAACTGGGTGACCAGCTCGTGTAGCTGCGCGAGCCCGGTGGCCCCGACCGGGTGCCCCTTCGACTCCAGTCCGCCCGACGGATTCACCGGAATGGCACCGCTGATCGAGGTCGCGCCGCTTTCGGAGAACGCCCCGCCCTCGCCGAAGCCGCAAAAGCCGAGATTCTCGATTTGGATGATCTCGCCGACCGCAGTCGCGTCATGGACCTCGGCGACGTCGACGTCGCGGGGCCCGACTCCCGCGCGCTCATAGGCGCGCGTCGCGCCCAGCGCGGTCAGGTGCCGCCTGACGTCGAGCGGGTCGCGGTCGCTCCCCGTCTGGACGACGCTGGCGAGCACGCGGACCGCGCGCGACCGGCTTGCGCCCGCGCGGGCGAGGCCCCGCTCGCTCGCCAGGATCACCGCCGCCGCGCCGTCCGAGATCGGCGAACACATCGGCAAGGTGAGCGGATAGGTGATCGGCGGAGCGGCGAGCACGTCGTCGATCGAGTAATCGTCGCGAAATTGGGAGAGCGGGTTGTGGACCGAATGGTGGTGGTTCTTCGCCGCCACTGCCGCGATCTGGCGCTGCGTGGTGCCGTATTCGCGCATGTGCTGGCGAGCGAACGCCGCGTAGACGTCCATGAAGGCGCTGTACGGCTTGGGCGAGGTCGTGCCGTTGGGCACGTCCAGCCCTGCGCCCAGCGCGCGCAGCCGTGCGTGGGTGCCCTCCGCGTCACCGACGTCCATGCCGCTGTCGAACGCGGACATCATCCGCGACCGGTCCTGCGAGAACAGCTTCTCGGCCCCGAGCGCGAGCACGATGTGCGCTTCGCCCGCCCTGATCTGCGCGACGGCGAGCGCGAAGGCCGAGCTGGCGCTCGCGCAGGCGTTCTCGACGTTGAACACGGGAATGCCGCCGATGCCCATCTCGCGTAGCGCGATCTGGCCGCGGACCATGTGCTGGCCGTCCATATGGCCCTGGGCGGCGTTAGCGAAGAACGCCGCCTCGATCGCGGACGCCTCTATGCCCGCGTCCGCGAGCGCCGCCGCGACCGCCTCGGCGCTCATCCGCTTGACGCTCCAATCGAGCAGGCGACCAAAGCGCGTCATGCCGCTGCCGATGATGTACACGTCGCCGCTCAAGACGATCCCGCTCCCGCTTGCTTGTTGCGACCCCTTGGAATACGTTTCTACCAACGAGTCAAATACATTGTTCGTGGAGCCGTGCAGCTATGAGCGAGATCAGATATGGGCGACCCGGACTCGCCGCCGAGATGCGGTCGGGACTGCGGGTGCCGGTGATAGCGGGCCCGATGTTCCTGGTGTCCGGTCCCGACCTGATCGCGGCGACGTGCCGCGCCGGCGTGATCGGCGCGTTGCCGGCGCTCAATGCCCGTACCAGCGACATCTTCGATGGCTGGCTGACCGATCTGGCCGCTTCGCTGCCCGCTCACGCGGCGCCCTATGCGGTCAACCTCATCGTCCACCGGTCAAACCCGCGGCTGGAAGCCGACCTGGACATCACCGCGCGTCACAAGGCACCGGTCATCATCGCCTCGATCGGCAACCCGGCTCCGGTCATTGACCGCGTGAAGGGCTATGGCGGCGTCGTACTGTCGGATGTCGCCACCGTGCGGCACGCCCGCCGCGCCGCAGAGAGCGGTGCCGATGGCCTGATCCTGCTGTGCGCCGGCGCTGGCGGCAACACGGGGTGGATGAGTCCCTTCGCGTTCCTGACCGAGGTGCGCGCCTTCTTCGATGGGCCGGTCATCTTGGCCGGCGCGCTGTCGCGTGGCGAGCATATCCGGGCCGCCGAACTGCTGGGTGCGGACATGGCGCTTCTCGGAACACCGTTCATCGCCGCCGAAGAGAGCCTCGCGTCGACAGACTACCGTCAGATGCTGGTGGACAGCAATGCCGACGATATCGTGCTCACCGCCGAGATCACCGGCATTCCCGCCAACATGCTTCGCAAGAGCCTCGATAGGACCGGTTTCCGCCCGGACGAGCAGCATAAGGGACAGAAATTCGACGTCGTCACCGAAACCAGCACGCTTCGCGCGTGGCGCGACATCTGGAGCGCGGGACACGGGGTGGGCGACGTCAGGTCAATCGAGCCCGCCGCGTCGATCGTGGCGCGGCTGGCGGTCGGTTACGACCGCGCCGCGGCGCGTCCGGGCCTGAACGCCCGCGTCGCCTAGGCGCTCACGTCGCGCGAATGCCTTGAGACAGCAGATCGACGAACGTGTCGCTGACCTGCTGTCCCGTCCGCTCTCCGCCCGGATCGAACCAGCGGGTCATCCAATTGACCGCGCCCAGGAAGAAGAAGACGGTCAGCTTCGGGTCGAGCCTCCGGACCGACCCGTCCTTCATGCCCTCTTCCAGCAGCTCGCGCAGCGTCCGGTCGAACCTGGCGCGCCGCGCCGCAATGACCTTGCGATTATGCGGCTCGAGCGCATCGAACTCGGTCAGAACTGCCAGCGTCCCCGCCTCGCCGACCAGCAGGTCGATATAGGTCCGCGCCAACAGCACCATGCGATCGAACCCAGTTCCTTTGGCCTGGAGCGCGATGGCCGACGCCTGGTCGGCAAGATCGTTCGAGATGACATGGCATTCAAAAAGGATGTCCTGCTTGCTCTTCACGTAATAATAAAGGGCGGCCTTGGTGACGCCGAGCTCCTGGGCCACGTCGATGAGCGAGGTGTCGTGATAGCCCCTAGCGCTAAAGGCCCGCGCGGCCTCGCGGATCAGCGCTGCCCGCTTCGCGCCGAACTGCTCGTCGGAGCTTTGCACCGCGTTCTTCCAGACGGCTTCTCGTTTCGGACGCGCCAATAGACTTCCTCGCTGCTCCGACCCGCCATCCCGCATAGCGCCTCCCCTATCAAGTAGGCTGTCTGGTAGCGTTTCACTAACCAATAGGAAGGTTGGTTGACTCGCCGGTCGAATCGCAACAATGTGACGCTAGCGGATCGGTGCGGAGAAGCGCCGACCGTCAGGAGAGGAGGACGTCGTGGCGATGAAGCAGATGAACATGTCCGGTCGGACCTGGAAGCCGGCGCTGGCGGGCGGCTGCGCCCTGGCTGCGATCCTCACGACACCGTCAGCCCACGCGCAGACCGCCGAGCAAGCCCAAGGCGAGCAGCCTGCCGCGCTGGCTGCTCAGGGTGCGGCTGCGCCCGAGCAGGCGGATTCCGCAACCGATATCGTCGTCACGGCGCGCAAGCGCTCCGAATACGCCCGTGACGTGCCGATCGCCGTAACCGCGATCCTGGGGGCGCAGCTCCAGGCAAAGAACATCACGCAGATAATCGACCTCGCGTCTGTGACGCCCAACTTCCAGTTCAGCTACGGCGCGGTGCAGCCGTTCATCTTCATCCGGGGCTTCGGCTCGGGCGCGAATGCCTCCTTTGAGCAGTCGGTAGGCAAGTTCGTGGACAACGTCTCGTTCGGGCGTGACCAGGACGGTCGCATCCCGATCTTCGACGTCGAGCGCCTGGAGGTCCTGAAAGGTCCGCAGGTCATCGCGTTTGGCAATAGCGCCACAGTCGGCGCCCTGAACATCACCACGCGCAAGCCCGGCGCGTCCTTTGCGGCAGACGGCTCGATCGGCTACGAGTTCAACGAGCACGAAGTGCAGGCGCAGGGAGGCGTGACCGCGCCACTTGCAGACTGGGCGAGCCTCCGCGTCGCGGGCCTGTTTCAGGATCTCGCCCACGGGCAGCTATACAATCCGCTGCTCGGCCGCAACGAACCGACCGTCCGCAATTGGGCGGTACGGCCGACGCTCAGGCTTACACCCGCGCCCGGCCTCGAGATCATGCTGCACGGCGAGTACGACCACGTCCGCACGTTCGGCAACGCGGTCCAGCCGATCGCCCAACCGCTGCGCCCGGGCGCACTGCTCTATCCCGAGGTCAACGACCCCGACGTCCGGCGCAACGATTTCGAACGCTCGCCCACCGCGTCATCCGAACTGAGCGGCATGAACGCGCAGCTCTATCAAGGGGACATCCGCTACGACGTACTCGGTGGCACACTGGCGTCCACCACCGCGTTCCGCAAGACGCTGTCGGTGACGCAGTTCGGCACCGAAGGGCCGAACGACAGCCAGCCTTATTTCAACTCGCTCAACCAGCGCTACCAGCAGTTCAGCCAGGAGCTGCGCTTCAACGGCACCTTCGGTGCCCTTGATGCCAGCCTGGGCGCCTATTATCAACGCGATACGCTGCACATCAATCTGATCCAAGAGTTCCAGCTTGCAGGCTACGGCCTGACCGGTGCCGCCGCGACTCCGTTCGGCCGCATCGCAACCTATGACCAGCGCACTAGCAGCTATTCGGGCTTCGCCGACCTGACGTATCGGCTGACCAGCGCATTGAGTGTCGCCGCCGGTGTCCGCTACAGCCACATCGATAAGACCGCCGGGCAGGCGATCTTCGCCGCGCCGATCATCCCGGGCCTGGGACTTTACACTAGCCGCGACGAGCTATTGCAGGCGCGTTCCGAGGCGCTCGCGCCGCTGCTGTCGCCCGTCACCGGTTCGACCGAGCACACCTTCCCCTTCGGCGCGCTCGCCCTCGCCGAGGATCACTGGCAGCCGCAGGTGATCGTGCAGTATAAACTCGATCCCACCAACAACGTCTATGCCAAGTACGTGAAAGGCGACAAGGTCGGCGGGTTCGACTTCCTGTACGCCGGCACCGATCCGAACGCCGCCCGTTTCCGCCCCGAGGAGGCGCAGTCGGTAGAGGTCGGGTTCAAGGGGCTGGTCCTGAACCGCAAGCTCGAATACGCGATCGACATCTATCGGACAACGTTCACCTCGCTCCAGCAGTCGGTGTTCTCCAACCTGGTGTTCGTCGTCTCCAACGTCGGCAAGGCCCGCTCACAGGGGGTCGAGGCAGACGTGACACTTCGGCCTGTGACGGACCTGCGCATCGGGCTAGGCGGCAGCTACCTCGATGCGAAGTTCATCGACTTCCCCGGCGCGGCCTGCAACAGCGTCGAGAACTTGGCGACGCCGCGCGGCTGCTCTCAGAACCTGTCCAACACCCCGACCCAATATGCCTCGAAGTGGACCGGCACTGCCAGCATCGATTACCAGCGGCCGATCGGCAGCGGCACCTACAAGCTGGGCGGTGGGCTATCGGTCCTCGCGCGGTCGAAATACAATGCCGGTGCCTATAACGACCCGCGCATGGTCCAGCCGGGATACGCGCAGCTCGACGGGCATCTGGACCTGCTGCCGACCGACGGCATCTGGACGCTTTCGCTGTTCGCGCGCAACCTCACCGACAAGCGGGTACTCGACTATGCGGTCCTCGCGCCCGCGCAGAGCACGGCCATCTTCGGTACCTACGGCCGCGAGCGCCAGATTGGCCTGCGCGTTTCCGTCAATGTTCACTAGTTAACGTTGCGCAGCGTGTCGGACCGAGCATGTCTCCAGAAAGTGATCCGTGGCGGCCTCGCATTGACCGTCGAGAGTGCGGGTCCGGTCGATGCGCGGTGCGTGCTGCTGCTGCACGGCGGTGCCCAGACGCGCAGGAGCTGGGACAGAACGGCTGACGCCTTGATCGCTGCGGGATACCGCGTCGTTCGGTACGACGCTCGCGGGCACGGCGACAGCGACTGGGCTCCCGATGGCGACTACTCGCTCGATGCGTTCAGGGACGACCTCCTGACGATCTATTCGCACGTCACCAGCGGGCCACTGGCGATCGTGGGTGCGTCGATCGGCGGCATCGTGGCCTTGCACGCCGTCGCCACCGCTGAATTGTCGATCAGGGCGTTGGTTATCGCCGATATCGTGCTCCGCCCCGCAAGGGAGGGAGATGCCGGGATCTTGCGCTTGGCGGAGCTGAGCGAAACCGGGTTCGCGAACGTCGAAGCTGCGGCAGCGGCGCTTTCCACCGCCTTCCCGGATGAGACCCGAGCTAATCCCGCCGGGTTGAGCCGACAATTACGTCTCCTAGATGGACGTTGGTGGTGGCGATGGGATCCGCGCCTGCTGGGCGCTCCCGATCGGCTCCGGCTGCCGGACTTCGCACCGGCGGAGGCCGCCGTTGCAGCGGGGGTGGCTTGTCCAGTTCTGTTGCTACGCGGCGCTCGCAGCCCGGTCGTCGATGATGCCGGCGTCGATCACCTGCAATCGTTCATACCCGGCCTTTGCGTCGAGGTGATTGAGGACGCAGGGCACCAGATCGCCCGTGACCAAGGCCGGGTTTTCGCCGATCGGGTGCGTCGGTTCCTTCAGCACCATCTCCCTATTATGACAGGCGCCTATGGGCGCCTGTCCGCAAGGGCCATCGGAGCAACTTCATGAACGATTTGGTCGTCTCCTACGCCATGCGGGGTTCCGCCGCGTGGATCACGCTCGACCGCCCGGCGGAGCTGAACGCATTGAGCGGGCCCATGATCGATGAGATCGGGCTAGCGCTCGACCGGGCGGAAGCTGACGGAGCGGTGCGCTGCGTCGTTTTCACCGGAGCGGGGCGCGCATTTTGCGCGGGCGCCGACCTGAAGTTCGTCCATGCGATGCCGGCAGAGCAGCGGACCGTCGCGACCGCCGAGTTCCTAGCGCGCGCGACCGCGCTGATGAGCAGGATCGAAAGCCTGCCAAAACCGGTCATCGCGGCCGTGAACGGCGTCGCGACCGCAGGCGGAACGGAGTTGCTGCTCTGCTGCGATCTTATCATTGCCGCGGATAATGCTCGGATAGGCGACGGCCACGCCAACTACGGCCTGCTGCCCGGCGCGGGTGCCTCTGTGCGGTTACCGCGACGGATCGGGCTTAGTCACGCCAAATACCTGTTCTTTACAGGTGATTTGATGCCGGTGACCCACCGAATTTTTGCGCAGTTCGTAACTGACGTCGTCCCTGCAGAACGGCTAGTCGAAGCCGTTGACCGCGTCGCCGACAAGATCGCGTCAAAGAGCCCGATCGGGCTACGTCATATGAAGATGCTGGCCGACCGATCTCTCGATCTCAGTCTAGTTGATGCATTGCGGGCTGAAGCTCGTTCAAACATCGACTACATAGCGACCGACGATCGAAACGAGGGACTCACAGCTTTCATAGAGCGGCGCTTGCCTGTGTTCCAAGGGCGATGACTCGGTTGTTAGCCCCACTCTTCTGAAAACTGCAACTTTTGCGCTAAAGACGGCTGCTTGAGCTTGTCGTACTTTCATTGTTTAGTTTCAAAAAGGCGCGCGGCTAAGCGGCACGCTGGCTGGCCCCGACCATATGACGGCTGATGGGGTCGCACGGGCTTGGGCCAGACCCGCGCTTGCCGCTGCTGATCGGTCTATAAGTCGAAGGAAGCCACAGCCTATCCCGTTCGCGATAGTTCGGGCATGACTCTGTACACCGACGAGCGGGACACGCCTAGCCGCCGCGCGATTGCCGCGGGCCCTAGTCTTTCATCTAGATGCAAACGCCTGACCTCTGCCGGGTCGATAGTCGCGGGGCGTCCCTTATAGATGCCCCGTGCCTTAGCCAAGGCGATCCCTTCCATCTGTCGCTCGCGACGCAGGTTCGTCTCGAACTCGGCGAATACGCCCAGCATGTCGAGGAACGCCTTGCCCGCGGCCGTACCGGTATCGATCGGCTGCTCGGTCGCCTTCAGGGCCACGCCTCTGCCCTTCAACTCGTGTACGATATTTTGCAGGTCCCGCAGCGACCGCGCCAGCCGGTCGACGCGAGTGACCACCAGTGTGTCGCCCTCGCGCAGAAATTGGAGCAGCAGATCGAGTTCGACCCGGCCCTCGAGCTTGGTGGCCGTCTTCTTCTCCGCCCGGATCACCTGGCAGCCTGCCGCGCGCAGCGCGCGTTCCTGGATCGAGTAGTCCTGATCGGTCGCGGACACGCGCGCGTAGCCATATAAGGCCATGTTGATCCCTAAGTGTCCCGTGTGGGTCTAAACTCACGACAATTATCGTCCGGAAACGCGCCAGGCAACCCTAATCGGACGTAAGAAGCTGCGCCAAGCTGCTGTCCTGTTTGAGTATACCCAAATTGACGCATGGCGGATACCTAGTTGCCGAGTCTGGAACGTCGCCACCTTGTGCCACATCGCTGGTGTTGGCATACAGCATTTGGGGACACACGAAGGATATCTAACGGTGGCAATGCAGACCATAGACATCAAGGTGGCCGGCAACGGCCGCATGATCCTGCCTGCCTCGGTGCGGAAGGCGATGGGCCTGCATGGAGATGCCAAGGTCATCCTGACGATTGAGGACGATCAGGTGCGCCTGTCCCCGATCGGGCACGGTGTGTCACGTGCGCAGGCGCTCTACCGCGAACATGCCAAGCAGGCGCGCACGACCGACGACTTCCTGGGTGACCGAAAGGCCGAAGCTGCCGCAGAGCTTGATGAGGCCGCATCCGGTGACGAGGATCGGGACGCACAATGACGTCCGTCGTCCTTGACGCATCCGCGGTGCTGGCGCTGGTTCGGGACGAACCAGGTGCCGACACGGTCGCACCCCATGTCGGGCGTGCTGCCATCTCGGCGGTCAACCTCCAGGAGGTCATCAAGGAGTTGCTGCTCAGCGGGCTCGATGAAGCCACCACTCGCGAACTGCTGGACGAACTACGCCTCGATGTCCGCGCGCATGATGTCGGTGCAGCTTACGCGGCTGCGGGTCTTCACGCGCAGACGCGCCAGTACGGTCGTGGTCTAGGTGATCGGTCCTGCCTGGCGCTGGCCATGCAACTCGGCGCCCCTGCCCTTACCGCCGATCGCGAGTGGAAGAAGGTTCGGGTCAAGAACCTGAAGGTCGAGCACATCCGGTAATCGGGAGACGGGCGCAGGTGCGACAAAGCTGAGCGTAGCGAGGTCCGCAAACGTCCACTCTTTTACGTGAACGTCCACCATTTCAGGTGCGGCGTCCGCTCTGCAAAAGCGTCCGCTGTTTCAGGAAAACCGACATGGTTAGATCGCTTATGTGTTAGCATGGCTAAGCGCCATTGCCTCCGTGGGGTGGCAATTTTGGTTAGTTCGGTTATATGTTAGCGAGACTAACCACAGGAGCTGTCCATGGCGACCCTCGCCACCGCTGTCGATCCGGGTACCTTCGCCAAGCTGGTGTTCGCCAGCCTGGTCGAAACCGCGCGCGCCAAGCCGGCCAAGCGGCGCGGGGCTCCGCGTTCCGAGGCCGCCAGCGACACCTTATATATAGCACCTACTGTTGAGGGCTTCTCCGAACAGTATCGAACCGCCGTCGATCACGCGATCGAGCAGATGACCGCCACGGGCATCGCAGCCGACCCGGATCGACAGGCACTCTACGCGATCGTCGACAAGCTGTTGCCGGATGTCCGCGCGCGGCATCTCGAGCGCAAGATCGAGCAGCTCCTCGACGTCCTGGCCGATACCCATGATCCGATGGCCGAGTTCCATACCGCAGTCGCGGCTGACAACACCGCCATCCGCCAGCGCTTCATGCACGAGGTCGAGACGCTGACCTCGGCCGAGGTCGCAGCGCGCGCCGGGCATGAAGCCAAGAACCGCCACCAGACCGCCGCGCGCTGGAAGGGGCAAGCTCGCGTCTTCGCGGTTTCCTACCAGGGACAGGACCGCTTTCCGGCATTCCAATTCGATGCCGACGGCAAGCCGCTTCCCCTCATCAAGAAGGTCCTCGAGGTTCTGCCGGCCAACCGAACGCCTTGGCAAACTGCTTTCTGGTTTGTGTCGTCAAACTCGTGGCTCGGTGGTCCCGCGCCACGGGAACTGCTCGACGATACGGCGGCCGTCCTGGAAGCCGCGGCGCGTGAGAGCGACGAGACCGGCGGGTGACAGCGCTGGCGCCGACCGGCATCGTCCCCAAACCACCGACAGCCTTTCCGACCCACGTCACCGATCTGGCCGTAGGCGCAGTCCTCTGGCGAATCCATGCGGAGAGCCTTGCCGGGGACGCGTTCAACCCCGGCTTCGGCTTCTCGCGGTTTGCGCCGATCGGACCCGTGCGAAAGCGGGTGCCAACCGCCTATGCCGCGGAAGAGTTCGAGGCGGCGGTGTACGAGACGATCTTCCATGATCTCGATCCGGCGCAGTCTTTCAAGACGTACCCGCTCAGCAAGCTCGCCGACGTTCGCTGCTCGGTGCTGCGCGTCGCCAACCCGCTGGGGCTGCGCTCCTTTCTCGCCCCCGATCTGATGAAGCTCGGCGTCGCCCGCAATCAGCTGATCGATACGCCCGCGCGGGAGTTCCCGGCCACGCGGCGCTGGTCTGCGGCGCTACACCGCAAGGATGCCGTTACGCTCGGGATGGTCTGGGAGTCTCGCGCCTATCCTTCGTCGCTGGCGATGATGTTCTTCGGCGATCGCGTGCCGCACGAGGCGCTCAGCGTGGTCAGCACCGTCCGGATTGACGCCGACCCCAGCCTTGCCGTCAGGTTCAAGTCACTCGCCGATAGATCCGGCGTCACTCTTATCGTCTAGTCGGACCGAAAACTGCCGCCCCGTGCTCGCTCACTCGGCCCCGGTGACGTAACACCGCAGGATCGGATAGGCGCAGAGGGATGCGTCGAGCTCAATGGATCAAGTGCATATGGCGGTAACAAACCTCGACAAGCCGCAGACGTTCGACACCGAAGCAGGCCCTGTAACCATTACAGGGATTGACTTGAATGCGCCGGCGGAGAGGTGTGTCAAGGGATACATCAGGGACAAGGCTGACGTACGCATCACACATACCTTGGAATACAACTTAAATGGTGTCGTCAAGAGCGGAAGGTCGGCGCTCAATCTCGATATGCGGAACGATAAAGAGGCCAAGCTGATGCGCTTTCTCGATGAAACGAGAAGACGCTCCTGAACAACGTCCAGCTTCGCGCAGATCAGGTGGTGACAGACTATGGCTCAGGTGACTTCGGCTCCAATTACGTCAATCGGCGCGCAATGGCACCGCTGGGAGCCGCACGTCCACGCGCCTGGCACCAAGCTCAACGATCAGTTTGGCGGCGCAAACTCGTGGGATGAGTACCTCGAGCGGCTGGAACAGGCGACGCCGGCGCTGCGAGCGATCGGGGTCACCGACTATTACAGCCTCGACTGCTACGAGCGCCTGACGGCTGCGAAAAACGATGGAAGGCTGCAGGACTGCGCACTTCTCTTCCCGAACATCGAGATGCGCCTCGGCGTCGGCACGGTCCGCAATGCCTTCGTGAATATTCATCTTCTGGTTAGTCCCGAAAGCGATGACCATGTCAGCCAGATCCGTCGCTTTCTTGCTCGACTGAGCCTACGCGCACACGGCGAGACCTTCTCCTGCACGCCGGACGAGCTGGCTGATCTCGGCCGACGCAGCGATCCCGCTATCAGCGATCCCGCGGCGGCGCTGGCTGAGGGGTCGCGCCAGTTCAAGGTGTCGTTCGATCAGCTCCGCGACGCGTTCGCCAACAGTGACTGGGCCCAAGCTAACGTGCTTATCGCCGTGGCAGGCGGCAGCACCGACGGCGTCTCGGGCGTGCGCGATGCGGCCGATCGCACGCTGCGCCAAGAGATCGAGGCTTTCGCTCACATCATCTTCGCTAGCACCCCCTCCCAGCGCGACTTTTGGCTAGGTGACAAGACGTCGCCCGCCGATGTCATAGGGCGTTTCGGCGCGCTGAAGCCCTGCCTTCACGGTAGCGATGCGCACAGCCTGGAAAAGGTCGCTACCCCAGACCTTAAGCGTTATTCGTGGATCAAGGGCAGTCCGCATTTCGACGCGCTAAGACAGGCACAAATCGAGCCGGCGGGGCGCACCTGGATCGGGGACACGCCGCCCGCGCACGCCGGGTCCTCGCAAGTGCTGTCCGAGGTAGAACTCATCGATGCCCCTTGGGCGGTCACACCCAAAATCCCGCTCAATCCTGGACTGGTAGCCATTATCGGCGCCCGCGGATCTGGTAAGACTGCGCTGGCCGATGCGATCGCGCACGGCTGCGATGCCAGCGACGATCCGCCGAACACAATGTCATTTCTCGCCCGTGCGCGTGATCTGCTCGATGGCAACAACGTCCGGCTGGTTTGGGGTGACGGAACCGTCGACATGCGCGCGCTCGACGGCAGCCATGATCCAGTCGCCTCGGATTATCCCAAGGCTCGCTACCTCTCCCAGCAGTTCGTTGACGCGCTCTGCTCGGCGGACGGGATGACCGACGCGCTGCTGGCCGAGATCGAGCGTGTTGTCTTTGACGCGCATGATCCCGACACGCGCGACGGCGCTATCGATTTCCAGGAATTACTCGACGCGCTGGTCAGCCGTCACCGCCTTTCACGCGGGCGCGAAGAGGAAGCGTTGGTCACACTATCTGACCTCATCGGCAACGAAATCGAAAAGACCAAAGCGGTGAGCACGCTCGTGAAGCAGGTCGAGGACAAGCGCCTCGCCGTGAAGCGCTACACCGCCGATCGCGGGCGCCTAGTAGCCAAAGGCAGCGAGGCCCGCGCGGAGCGACTGGCTTACGTTGCGACGGCTGCGGAAAAGGTTGCCGGCAATGTGCGCTGGTTCGTCAATCGGGAAGCGGCTCTTCTGAAGCTCCGGGACGAGGTAACCGACCTGCGCACCAATCGGGCGCCTGCCACGCTACGCGTGACCAAGGAGCGGCATCAAGCAGCCCGGATCAAAGATCCCGAGTGGTGCCCGTTCCTTCTGAACTATGAAGGTGACGTCGACGCCTTCATTGAGGCCCAGGTTGCGGACGCCAAATCAGGTGCTGAGGGCTGGCGTGGCAGGCCCGTATCTCCCCCTGCTGATCCGACGACTGCGCTCGTAGCCGACGATGTTGATCTGGCACAGCAGACCCAGGCAGTTCTCGACGCTGAGGTCGCGCGACTTACGCGCCTAGTGGCGCTCGACACCGATACGCAGAAGCGCTTCATGACGCTGACGCAGAAGATCGCGGCGGAGAATGTCGAGCTTGGAAAGATGGTCGATCGTCTCACCGATTGTCAGGGCGCCAAAACCAGGATCCCGCCGCTGCTGCGCGATCGCGAGGACGGCTATGCACGCGTTTTCGACTACATTCTCGCGGAAGAGCAGGTTCTGCGGGAGCTCTATGCGCCGATCCGCAAGAGGCTTGAAGCTGAGGGTGGAACGCTAGCCAAGTTGTCATTCAGTGTGCGCCGATCCGTAAATGTTGAGCGCTGGGCTATCGAGGGCGAGAAGCTGCTAGATCTGCGTCGAATGGGTGCGTTCCAGGGGCGCGGCTCCGTAGCTGCGCGAGCCGAGCGCGGCCTAGCATCTGCTTGGCGCACTGGCGATGCGCACGCGGTCACCGTAGCCATGGCCGCGTTCCGCGACGACAATCAGGACGAACTGCTGGAGGCCGCGCGCGTACCAAAGGGCAATCCGACTGATTACCGTAGCTGGCTGAAAAGCTTTGCTAAGTGGCTTTACAGCACCGACCATATCCAGGTGCGCTATAGCGTCGATTATGACGGCACCGACATCCGAAGCCTTTCTCCGGGGACGCGCGGGATCGTACTTCTCCTGCTGTACCTGGCGCTTGATACAGGCGACGACCGTCCGCTGATCATCGATCAGCCCGAGGAGAACCTCGACCCTAAGTCAATCTATGACGAGCTCGTGGGGCTGTTCATCGCCGCCAAGGCAAAGCGTCAGGTGATCATGGTGACGCACAACGCCAACCTGGTCATCAATACCGACGCCGATCAAATAATCATCGCCGAGGCGGGCCCCCGTGAGGCGGGAGGATTACCTGGGATCAGCTACATGGCGGGTGGTCTGGAGGACGCAGCGATCCGAGAGCGTGTTTGCGAAATTCTGGAAGGCGGCGAGCACGCTTTTCGCGAGCGGGCGCGCCGGTTGCGCGTCCGATTCAAGCGCTGAAGGCAGGGCCAGCAACCCCGGCGTCCAGTGAGAGGGTGGGGCCTGTCCGTGAGATTCAAGGTAAGTAAAGGCCGTGTGCAGGCGAGCGTAAGTTCGTGCTTTCGGGTAGATAACCGTCCCCGCTCGCCACCAAGCGCGCCGAGAAGCTGCTACCCGGACTTCCGCTTCAACGATCCGACTCGGCTAAGTCGCATTTCATTGAAGATCTTCAGGGCGGCGGTGGACGAGATGTATATATAAGGATGGGCTGTAATCGATCCGACCTCGCGCTCGGTGTCGATGTGATTTCCGCCAACATAGGCATAGCACCCGCCTTGGACAAACCTTGTCAGAAACGGTTTGAGAGCGTCAGCCTTTCTCAGTTCATATTCCTTGTTCTCGAATGTGACCCAGCGCAGATTGTTGCGCGACCTGACCGTACGCTCCGCTGATTCAACGATGTTGACCCACGTTCCTATTAGCTGGACGACGTAGAACTTGGTAGAATGTTCTACGCGGTGACGATTATCGCCTTGTGGCTGTTGCTGAAGATCGCTTGCTCCTTGGCGCAGGGAGCGCCCGGCGAACTGATCGTCGATCGCTATTGTCGGACGCGCAGCAAGCTCGGCGCGAGTAGGCTGGCGTGTCTTCTTAGACATGCGCGCCCCTGATCCCTGCCGCCTCGTAGCGGGCGAACGGATTCTCCCGATCCCACTTCACCGGCATTGCCGCCCGCAATCCCTGCGCGTTGAGGCTGGCGTCCTCGTGGTGACTTAGAAGGCCGAGCCGATACCAGCGGTTGAGATACGCACCGATGCTCGCGCGCGTCAGCTCGACGTCGCCGGCGAACAATGCTGCCACGATGACGCCAATCGGAACAGCATGGTCGACGACCAGCTTCACGTTCCGATCGCGCGCCGCAAACCGGCGCTGGTAGGTAGCGGGATCTCGCGCAGCATTTTCAAGGATCGCGCTCGCTCCTGCCGATCGGAAATCGAGCGCGTCGAGCATCTGGACGCGCGCGAGTGCGGAGGGATTGTTGAACCAGCGTGGCCGATCGCCCCGACTACGATGGTGGTCATGCTGCACGGAGGTTCGTTTCTCTGCCGCCTGCTCACAGCGGCGAAACGTCCTCGTACCGCCCCGCTTTCCGCAGCTGCCTCACAATGCCGTTGAAGGCCGCGGTCACGCCCTGGGCGCGCCCAATCTCGTTCGCCTGCGAGGCAGCGTCCCAGTAGAGCTCGAGCGGCCAGCGCTCAGGGCAGTGCGGCAGCAGGCAGCGCAGCGCTAGCCGCACCTCCATCCCGTCGACCGTCGTCTCCGAACATTTCGCCACGCCGGCGCGCAGGATGTGCACCGACAGCGCGATTACGACGCGCTGATGCTTAGGCAGCGTCGACACGGATCAGTGAAAGTCGTGCGACTTGAAGCGCACGACGTCCTCAGGATCCATGCCCTCGGCGTGGGGCGGCCAGTAGCAGTTGCGTGGCTCCGGGCTCCACTCCTTGTCTCCGCGGTCGGGTGACCCGGGATGCTGAGCGGCATCTCCGCGGCCGGTGCGATGCGGAAAAGACATATCGCCAACCCGGTGAAGCAGGTCGCCGTGGTCGACGATACGGTCGCAAATGACGTGGATCACCTCGCCTTCCTTCTGCACGCGCCCCTTCAGGCCGACCATAGAAGCCGACATCACGGTGCGACGCTGTGCCTCGAAACGGTCGGGCCAGAGGATCCCGTTGGCGACGCCGGTTTCGTCCTCGATCGTGATGAAAAGCACGCCCTTCGCAGAACCGGGCTTCTGTCGGACCAGGATGATGCCGGCGACCTCGACGTGGCGGCCGTCGCGGACGCTGGCGAGATCCGCGCAGCGTGTCACACCGCGGCGCGTCAGCTCGTCGCGCACGAATGACAGCGGATGCGCGCGGAGCGACAGCTGCAGGTTGCGGTAATCCTCGATCACCTCGCGGCCGTCGGTAAGCGAGCGCAGCTGCACCTCGGGCTCGATCCCCTCTGCGCTCTGCGTTTCGGCCGCGCGATCGGCTGCGGCGAACAGCGGCAGCGGCGCCTCGCCGAGCCGCAACGCCACGATCGGGAGCGGCGCCAGTGCGTCGGCAGTTGCGCCCGGCTCAGCGCGGATCAGATCGCTGCGGCCAAAACGCGCGAGCGCGTGCGCCGCGCCTGGAGTGTCCGCAACCGCCACGCGCGCAGTAAAGCCCGCTCGCCTACAGAACGCGATGAGACGCCTGCAGAAGCGCTCCTCGCCGCCATGCAGGTGCTCGGACCCGGCGAGATCAATCCAAAGACCATCGCTTGGCGAAACCGCAGCGATCGGCGACCAGCGGCGCACCGCCAGCAGCGAGAGCCGGTCGAGCAGGGCGGCGTCGGCTTTCGGATCCGCCGGACGGAAATCCAGATCGGACACGAGCGCGCGCGCGTGGGTCGCGGCCATCCCTGGATGCACGCCAAGCGCACGTGCGCCATCGCAGGCGGCGACCACCTCCTCACGTCGACCGACCTTGTCGATCAGCGCGATCGGTGCGTGCTCGAGCGGCTTGGCGGCGGGCATGCTGATGCGCGGTGCAGGCGTTGCCGCCTTGTAGGGATGGCTAGCTGTCTCAGAGCGCCGGCCGAGCTCCCGCATTGGTGGCTGCGCGTGCGTCGGGAGCGTCGCGATCTGCGCCTCGATGTCGCCGCGCGATGGCACACCCTCGCGCGCCCAACGCGCTCCTGGCCGCCATCCTCCGCCCCGCGGCACCGAACAGGCGCCGGGGTCGTCATCTACCGGCAGCTCGAGGACAGGCCGGTTAGGCTGCCGCGAAGCGGACCGTTCCAACCGTCTCAGCCGCTCCACGGCCAAGCTCGGCAGGAACAGCGAGACGACCCGTCTCATCGCTGCCCTCCACAATCAGGGAGAAGCCTTCACCCCCACGCTGGCGGACGCACTCGACCGCCCATCTCGATCTTCCCACGCCCGCGACACTCAACCGCTCGGACGGCACGGCACCGATCCGCCAGCGTGTCCACGCGGCGGATGGCTCGGCAAACACGTCTTGGTTTAGGCCGCGCGTGCGGCGAAGTAGCAACACGGGCATGTCGGCGTCCGCTGCGACGAGCTGCAGGCGGCGCGTCGCTACCATCGAGACCTTGCTCGCCTCCGCGACGATCGCCGCGGGTGTGCCGTCGCGTATAGCGTCCTCGACCACCGCCAGCAGCGCAGCGTCGTCGCGTGGCTGCGCGTAGATCACGTTCGCCGACGGCAATCCCGCTTGCTCGAGCGCCGGAGCGTACAGGTCGGCGCGGCAGCTCGCCCACAACACTGGCCCGCCTGCCCCTGCCGCTTCGCGCGCGGCGATGCCGGCGAGAAAGAGCGTGGTGGCGGCGTCGTCGACCAGCGCGGCGCTCCGCGCAGTCGCTTCGTGCAGCGCGCCGGCGCGCAGCCCCCCTCCCCCGAGCCGGCTGTCGAGCGCGTCTACGCCGAACGGCATGACGCGATGATCCGCGGCCGGCGTGGCGATCGTCCGCAGATGCGCTATGCTGGGCGCTAAGGATTCGAGGACGGCGGACATAAGGAACTAGACTCTACTCGTTCCCTTTATGTTCCGTTAATGGATACCGCTGGTCAAGCTCGGATCGGCTCGGTTCATCGATTCAGGCGGAACGGCACCGCAACGAAGCGCAAACAAACAGGGAAAAAATATCTTCCCATGGGCGGCGGCGTCACTCATAGAATACGGATGCCGATCCGCCCCGAAAACCGTTGGCTTTACCCAATCGACTGGTAGCAGCTGTCGGGCACGATCCGGTTCGAGCGCGCCGGCAGACGCTGTGAGCAGTGCAGTCGACCGCACCTACGGCGCGTTGCGCATCTCGGCGATGGTCGTTGGTGGGACGCGGAGGCGGCTTGCTGGCGTTCGGACCGCGGCAAGCGGGTTGCTGTCAAAGGAGGCTTCACTCTTGCCAGCGTGCGGATGACCTATGTTGCGCTGGCGTGCGCTCACCTCGATCACGACCCGGGCAACAGCGCACCCGCGAATTTGCGGGCTCTCTGCCAGCGGTACCACATGATCCACGACGGACCCGAGCATCGTTGGCAGCGCTGGTGGAACGCCTTTCGACAGCGTGCGCTGCGGGACCTGTACGAGGATCCTAGGATCACACGATTGCATCACGCTGGTCGCTAGCTCCGCGCACGAAAGGCCGGAAGGAGTAGCGGATCAGAGGTCGATGTTTCGATCCTTCATCGCCTGAGCGGCGACATCGCCGATTGGCCCAATTCCGCCGACGTTGTTGTAAACCACCGTCACGTCGTGGTCGGTGAGCTTCTCGAGCATCATCCGAACGGCCGCTTCGTTTGCCGCATCCAGCACCGTCGTTGTGTCGTCGCTCGTCATCGGTAAGGGTCTTCCCGGTTTTCCAAGGGAGCAATAGCATGAACATCGGTGACCTGGCCAAGGGTGTCGCGAGCGCAACGGGCGCAAGCGAGGCGGACGCGAAGAAGACGATCACTGCAGTGTTTGACCAGATCGCTGCCGCGGCCGCCAAGGGCGAAGAGGTGTCGATCAATGGCTTCGGCAAGTTCACCGTGAAGGATCGGCCCGAGCGCGAGGGTCGCAACCCGGCGACTGGCGAGAGCATGACGATCGCGGCGTCGAAGAAGGTGGCGTTCACTGCGGCGAAGGGCTTGAAGGACAAGCTTTGAGGCGTGCGCGCCGGCGGGGCAGCTCGCCGGCGCCGACAGGAGGCGCGGATGTGCAATCGGTATCGGCTCACGGCTAAGCAGGCCGAGGTGATGGCCACGTTTGGCATTCGGCCGCCCTATGAGCCTGACGAGACCTTCCCTCCCAGCGACATCTTTCCGACGGGCAAGAAGACTCCCTTCTATGGTGTGGTCATGGTCAAGGACGGCGACGAGCGCCGTGCCGAGCGCATGGAGTGGGGCGTCCCGACGCAAGTCCCGAGTAAGCGCGACCCGGCGGTCAAATTGACGAAGTACGTAACGAACGTCAGGAATTTGCGCTCACCTTTTTGGAAGTCGATGCTAACGACGCCTGCTCGGCGCTGCCTGGTGCCTGTCACCTCGTTCTCCGAATATGGCCTTGCGCCCGGCGAGGACGGAAAGAAGCCGCTGCATTGGTTCGATGTGCCAAGCCGGCCGATTTTTGCCTTTGCAGGCATCTGGCGACCGACAGAGCGGGGCAACGCCTACGGATTCCTCACAACCGAGCCGAACGCGATTGTGGCCCCGATCCACCCCAAGGCTATGCCGGTGATCCTCCATGACGAGGATTACGACCGCTGGTTGACTGCTCCTTGGGAGGAGGTCAGCGAGCTCGTTGCTCCCTACCCATCTCAGTTGATGACGATCTCGCAGGACTAGGCCTAGAAGCGCTCGTAGCGTTCGTAAGGACCGCGTGTTGCCGGGTTCTCGAACGCCAACCGCCAGCTAGGGCCTGACAGACGCCTCGCTAGTGTCCATAACGATCCAGCCAAGCCGTGGAGTTCGCCGAGCCTAAGATGCCGAAGGTCAATCCTCAGATCCTGTCATGGGCGCGCGAAAGCGCGGGCCTGACGCTTGAGGACGCCGCGCGAGGTATCGGGCTCGCCGGCGAGAGCGCATCTGCGCGCCTTGCGGAGATGGAAAATGGCGATCGGGAGCCGAGCCGGCCGCAGCTGCTGAAGATGGCTGATCGTTACAGGCGGCCGTTGCTAACCTTCTACCTTCCGGAGCCGCCGGCAGCCGCGGCTAGGGCCCACGACTTTCGCACGCTGCGACAGCGTGAGGTCGGGGCGGAGGCGACGGTCGATGCGCTGGTGCGTGACGTGCGAACGCGACAGGCGCTCGTGCGCGGTGCGCTGGAAGATGCGGAGGAAGCCGAACGTCGCACGTTCGTCGGATCCGTGGATCCTCGGGCCGGACCCGATGGCCTCGCTGCGGCGATGGCGGATCTTCTCGCGCTGGATCGCACCGCATACCGAGAGGCGCGCACTATCGAGCAGGCGTTCCGCATTCTCCGCGATGCTGTCGAAGCCACTGGCGTCTATGTCCTGCTGATCGGCAATCTCGGGAGCTATCGAAGCAACCTGAGCCCTGGTGTGTTTCGTGGCATGGCGCTCGCGGATGACGTCGCGCCCTTCATCGTCATCAACGAGACGGATTCCAAAACGGCGTGGCCCTTCACTCTCCTGCACGAGCTGGGGCACGTGTTGCTCGGACAGAGTGGGATCAGCGGCTATGATAGCGAGCAAGCCATCGAGCGCCTCTGCGACGACGCTGCCGCTCGTTTTCTGCTGGTTCGCGATGAGCTGCGCGAGATCGACGTTGATGTCGCTTTCGAGGATCTCGTCGAGCAGATCGGCGCCTTTGCCAGCGCCCGGAAGGTCAGCCGGAAGATGGTGGCGTACAATTTGCTGCGTGAGAGGTTGATCGACGCTGCAATGTACCGACGGTTGGCTGATCGTTTCGACGAAGATCGTCGCGAGTTTCCTCAGAGGGCCGGCAAGGGTGCTCCTGACTATTATGTCGTGCGGCGTCACCGGGTTGGCCAAGGCCTGCTAAGTCTGGTCGACCGCATGGTCGCTGGTGGCGCGCTGACCACCACCAAGGCGGGCAAGGTCCTCGGCGTGAAGCCGACGGCAATCGGTCGCATGACCGAATTAACGGCATAGCGGGGTCGGGTTGCTGTACCTCCTGGACGCCGACACACTCATCACCGGGGACCGCCGCGCCTATCCGGTCAAGCGCTTCCCTGTGTTTTGGGACTGGCTGCGTCACCAAGGCACGATCGGCAACGTCAAAATCCCGCTCGAGCAGTATGAGGAAGTTGTTTCCGGGCGCGGCGATATCGTTGAGTGGCTGTGCATGGAGGAGAGCAAGGCAGCGCTCGTGCTTGCCGAGGAGCTTGATCCCGCGCTGGTCGCAGACACTATAATGGCGGGCTATGGACCGCTCGACGAAAATGGCGTCGAGTTGGTTGGCCGCGATCCCTTCCTTATCTCCTACGGGCGCCTCGAACCGGGCGAACGTACCGTCGTCAGTTTCGAGGTCTCGAAGCCGAGCAAGCAGGGAGCCAACCGCAAGGTGCCTGACGTTTGCAAAGGCTTCGGAGTGCCGTGCTGTTCTCTGTTCGACATGATCGAAGCTTTAGACTTCACTACCGGCTGGCAGCCCTAAGATGGCCCTACCTGAGTACTCACGAGAGGCTGCCCTGGCCGCACTCGGCGTCAGGATCGTCGACGAGACTGTCGAGGGCAATCTCGGCCACCTATTTCGGCCCAAAGAACGGGCTGATCTTGGAATTGACGGCGAAATTGAACTGCTCTCCAGCGAATCTGACGGAAAGCGTCGCGGCACAGGCCGGCTGATAGCTGTTCAGATAAAATGTGGTCACAGCTTTTTCGCAGAGGAAAAGGACGACCACTTCGTTTTTCGTGGTGAGATGAAGCACCTAGATTACTGGCTGGGCTTCTCGGTGCCTGTTATCGTAGTGATATGCCATCCGGACACACGAGACGCCTACTGGTCAGAAGTCAATCCCGGGCTTGTTGAACTAACCGAGACCGGTTGGAAGATACCTATAGCAAAGACGAGCACGCTGGCAGGATCACTGACCACGCTTGAGTCAGTCGCGCGGCGAAATTACCTAAGGAGCGTAATTGACCTAGCCGCGCAAAGGTGGATTCATGGAAAACACGCTGAACGGGTCGAGTTCTGCGGTATTTTCGCCTTGCCTCGAGATTATAGAGGTGCCGACCATCTTGTTACAATTGGCGAGGAAACGGTTCAGTTACAGTTTCTGGTTGCTCGATATGGTAGGTTCGAGACCGAGAGGCTCTCGGACCTGCTGGATGAATATCCGAGTAACGCCATATATGGGGAGCGGATAGTTCTAGCGCTTATTGCGGAGCATCCGTCCGCATTTGCCTTATCTGACGATTTCCAGAAGCTAGTAAGCAGCGCTGTTCCGATAACTATCTACAGGCTCCTGTTCAACCGTTATTCCTGCGAGGTAGGCGAGCTTAACGATGATGGCCTGATCGACGATGAATACTACAAAGGTGAGCCGGTCTGGAGCTACGGCGAAGAGGAGTGGCTGGCTTCACGTTACCTACCATTTTATATCCGAGACACCTGATCGCGCTTTTAATGCGCACTAAGTATTAGATCGCAATTGGGATAAGCTGAAAGAGGGAGGCCTGCGAAACCGCCTATTGAGCGCTCTGGTCGAACTCATTCGCCCTATTGCATCTCTAGCACGACCACTCTTCTGACAGGCGGTCTGGTGGCCCATGCTGGCGATGCGACATGGCTCCCGTTGGAAACTTCTTTCCGGATCGCGGAAAAAGGTTTCCATTCAAGTCGGCTCGCGACCGGGCGATAGCTGGTCGGATGCACCCCATCTCGGGTGGGTTCCTGGGCGAGCGGGACTACCCTGTCGCCGAACCGAACGGCGACTTTCGTCACGATTAGAGCTGCAGAACGCTCATACGGGACGAGCCACGTCACGCGGGGCGCCCGGGTTCGTGCGCGCACCACGATCAAGCTGTGTTCCAGGCGCGGGTCTCCCACATCGTTCGAGCCTAGCGCGATCAGAGCGACTACCGGCGCGGTGCCGCCCTGCCACTCCCTCGCCAAGCCGCTCGCATGCGCTCCAACGCGCGCGTGAACCTCGCATCGGATGCCCTGCAGCGCGAGTGCGTCTGCGGTGCCCGCAGCCGTGCTGTCGCCAAGGACAAGGCAGAGCGGTATCATGAGCGCTCAGCCTGAACTTTCGGGAATGGCGTTCCCACTCGCGTGCGACCTGCCATTTCGTCGTAGGCGAGCAATCCGATTACTGCGACAGCAACGCCGGCGATGCCGAAGAGCCCGCGCGCCAGACCGATCGCGCGTGCCGCCCTGCCGCGGCGAAGTGTGCGCCAGCCTCGATCGATCGAGGTGCGCCAAGACAGCCAACCGTCCGCGATGTCGCAGGCCCCGAACATGGCGATCGGTATGGCGATCGCTGGGATTATATGGCGCGTCTCGACCGGGTTGAAGGCAATCAAGGCCATCGTGATCAGGAGCACCACGAAAGCGGCAGCGTAGATCACGGTGTAGACAGGTCGAAGGTGGAAGATGCGCGCGCTCGGCTGAGCAAGGTAGCGCACGATCGGGCGCCTGCAGGTATCGCAGGCTAGCATCGCCTGCCCGAGCGGCCAGCGTCGCATTTCTGCATGGCAGTACGGGCACGTCGGCCGCGGCAGGCTCATCATGTTCATGGCAATTGCGCCAGCTGCACGGCGCTCGGAAGGCCAGCACGTATCTCGGTCGCGATTTCCGGTAGGCACACCCAGTTTGCGAACATCGGGTTCCAGACCGCCCTTCCCTTAGAGCCCGACCGAAAATTGAGTTGAGCGATTTCAT
>NZ_JAKNQJ010000002.1 GCF_022662335.1 Sphingomonas sp. CROZ-RG-20F-R02-07
GCGGTGCGTCGCCGCGAACCGCGGGGGCGGGGGCGGCCGGGGCCAGCGGCGCCTGCGCGCTGGCGGGAACGGCCAGGGCCGTCAGCGACAGCGCGGCGATCGCAAGGCCGGAGATCATGGCTTTCATTGCTCTATCCTGTGTTATCGCCCTTGGATGGGCGCAGAACCGAAATCGCGCCGAATTGCGGCCCGAACCGGACACAGGATGTCGCAGTGTATCGGTGCGGCGCCGAACCGGTGTCGAAACGTATCATTCCGCCGATCCTGCGGCTTTCGACATGATTCGCCCGCGACGGATCGCGCGCGCTGGGGCAGATGGGCGGGATGAAGGACGATCCGCACATCGCCGTCGTGGAAGACGATCGCGAGATCGCCGCTTTGGTCGCGGCGATGCTCGGCGCGAACGGCTTTCGCGTCTCGGTCGCGCATGACGGCGCCGCGCTGCGCATCCTGCTCGGGCGGCACGGCGATGTCGCGCTCGTGGTGCTCGACCTCAATCTTCCCGGCGAGGACGGGCTGGACGTGTGCCGCTGGCTGCGCCGCACCGGCAGCATCCCGATCGTCATGCTCACCGCGCGCGGCGATCCGATCGACCGGGTGATCGGGCTGGAGATCGGCGCGGACGATTATCTGGCCAAGCCGTTCGAGCCGCGCGAGCTGCTGGCGCGGATCCGCAGCGTGCTGCGGCGCACCGCGGCGATCCCGCTCGCCGAGCCGGCGCCGTCCGCCGACTTCGCCGAGACCCGCTTCGGCGGCTGGCGGCTCGATCATGGCCGGCGCCACCTGATCGCGGCGGACGGCACCGTCGTGCCGCTGTCGGGCAGCGAATACCGGCTGCTCGTCACGCTCGTCGCGCATCGCGGCGAGGTGCTGCCGCGCGAAGTGCTCCACCGGCTGACGGGCGGCGCCGACGACGTCGCGCTCGACCGGTCGATCGATCTGCGGATCAGCCGGCTGCGCGCGAAGCTCGGCGACGAGCTCGACGGATCGCCGATCATCAAGACGGTGCGCGGGCGCGGCTATGTCTTCAGCGAAGCCGTCGAGCGATGCTGAACGGGGCCGGGCGCTTTGCCGATTCGATGGCGGGGCGCATCTTCGCCGTGCTGATCCTCGGAATCATCGCGGCGGCGGCGGTGGCGTCGCTGCTGGCGGGTCGGGAGCGCGACGCGCAGATCGCCGCGGAGCGCGCCGACCGCGTGGCGGACCGCGTGGTGGCCGCGATCGGCGCGGATCCGCCACCGCCCGGAACGCGGCGCCTGGAACGCGTCCCGCCTGGCGTTCCCGACAGCGCGCTCGCCGGCCGTCTGGCCGATCGCCTGCCGGGATGGTCCGGCGTGGCCGTGGCGCACGTCGATCCGGCGCTGTGCCCACCCGCGCCGCCACCCGCACCCCCGCCCCCTGCCGCGCCGGGCGGTGCGCCGCCGCCCGTACCCGCGCCGGCGCCGTCCGGTGCGGGATGCTATGTCGTTCGGCTGGCTGGCCGTGCCGGAGCGCCGGTCCTGCTGGCGATCGATGCGCCACCGGCCGGCCCACGCGGCGCGCCCGTCGCCAGCCGGTCGTTCCTCGTCACGCTCGGGGTCGTGGTTCTGCTGCTCGCGCTGATCGTCGCGCGCATGGCGGCGCGGCCGATCGAGCGGTTCGGCGCGGCCGCGCAGGATCTCGCCGTCGATCTCGACGCCGATCCGCTGGTCGAGAGCGGCCCCGGCGACGTGCGCCGGGCGATCGGGGCGTTCAACGACATGCAGGTCCAGCTTCGCCGCACGCTCGACGAGCGCACCTATATGCTGGCGGCGATCTCGCACGATCTGCGCAGCCCGCTGACGCGGATGCGGCTGCGGCTCGAGGCGATCGCGGATGAGGCGGTGCGCGACAAGCTGATCGCCGATGCGCGGGCGATGGAGGCGTTGATCGCGGAGGGGCTGGAACTGGCGCGCCTCTCGAACGATCACGGCGTCGCGTTCGTGCCGGTCGACATCGGCGCGCTGGCCGCGAGCCTGTGCGAGGATGCGCAGGATGTCGGGCATCCGGTGACCTTCGATCCGCCCGCGCACCGGCTGGTGGCGCCGACCCAGCCCGAGGCGCTTCGCCGCATCCTCGCCAACCTGATCGACAATGCGCTGCTCCATGGCGGCGGCGCCGAGGTCCGGCTGGAGAGCGACGGCACGGCGCTGCGGCTCCATGTGGCGGACCGCGGGCCGGGCATCGCCGCCGCCGACCTGGAACGCGTTTTCGATCCGTTCCGCCGGCTCGACGCCGCGCGGCCGAGCGGGCGCGGCAGCGGGCTGGGGCTCACGATCGCGCGGCTGCTCGCCCACCGCATCGGCGCCGCGATCGGCCTCGCCGACCGGCCGGGCGGCGGATTGACGGCGACGGTGACGATCCCGCTTCGCCGCGCCTGATCGACGCCGCGGCAATCCCAGGCGTCAGGCGGAGGCTCTGCGCCAATCGACGGCGACGACGCGGCGTCCCTGCGGCGCGCGTTCGAGCTGGACCACCACGTCGACCAGCCGATCGATATAGGCGCGCAGTTCGCTCGTATCGATCCGCGCGCCGCCCTGCAGCGCCAGCATGCCGAGCTGATCCAGCGCCCGCTTGGGACTGTCGGCATGGATCGTGGTCAACGATCCGGGATGGCCCGTATTCACCGCGCGCAGGAAGGTGAGCGCCTCGGGCCCGCGAATCTCGCCGAGCACGATCCGATCGGGGCGCAGGCGGAGCGCGGCGCGCAGCAGATCGTCGGCATCGACATGGCTTTCGCCGAGCGCGCCGCGGGTCGCGATCAGCCCGACGGCGTTCGGCTGCGCCAACAGCAGTTCGG
This sequence comes from Sphingomonas sp. CROZ-RG-20F-R02-07, assembly GCF_022662335.1. Classification (GTDB taxonomy): domain Bacteria; phylum Pseudomonadota; class Alphaproteobacteria; order Sphingomonadales; family Sphingomonadaceae; genus Sphingomonas. The sequence goes on from NZ_JAKNQJ010000002.1 coordinate 2,819, forward strand.
CACTGTCCTCGATCGCGACGATCCGCTCGTGCATGGGCACCTCGCGCAGCAGCGCGTTGACGAGCGTGGTCTTGCCCGAAGCGGTGCCGCCCGACACGATGATCGTCTTGCGGCGCGCGACGGCGGCGGCGAGGAAGCCGATATGGTCGCCCGCGGCGTGCAGCCGGTCGAGCCCCGCATCGGAATCTTCCGCCGCCCGCGCGCCGACCCCGTCGAACATCGCCGTGGCGCCGAGGTCGGCGAGCGTGAAGGCGGCGGTCACCTGGCGGCGAAAGGCCATGGCGAACCCCGTGCGCGTCGCGGGCGGTGCGACGACCTGCACCCGCGTGCCGCATGGCAGTGTCGCGGAGAGCAGCGGCTCGGCGCGGCTGATCCCCTGATCGGCGGCGCACGCCATCTGCTGCGACAAATGCCACAGCCAGTCGTCGGTGAGTGCGGGTACGGCGTGCCGGTCGATCCGGCCCACGCCGCGCTCGACCCAGATCTCGCCCGCGCCATTGACGTAGAGATCGGTGGTGTCGGGCCAAGCGAGATAGGGGCGGAGTGGCGCGAGGAAGGTCGCGAGATAATCGTCGACGGCGCGAAGGGCGGTCATCGGACCGACGGCGTGCCGGAGAAATCGAGATCGCGCGCGACGAAGACCGAGATCGCGGCGCCGGGGCGCACCGAGACGGTCGGCGCTTCGTCCGCGCCGGGGATGATCGTGGGGCCGACCGTGCTGGAGAGCTGGGGCGAGTTGGTGACGATCACCGAACCGTCGCCCCGACGCGCGGCGAGGTTGACGCCCACCTGCAACGCCGATTGCAGCGTCGCGTTGAGGAAGCGGGCGAGGAAATGCGTATCCACCTTGCCCGGCATGCCCGTGCCGCCCAGCGCGTCGGCCGCGGGCGAATCGATGCGGATCGCGACGCCGTCGGGGCGGATCAGCCGCGTCCAGGTCGCCAGCACGCGGCGCCGGCCCGAGGCGGGATCGGCGCGATATTCGCCGATCAGGCGGCTGCCGCGCGGGATCAGCACGCGGCTGCCGTCGAAGCCGCGCACGTCGCGGGCGACGATCGCGCGAATCGGGCCGGGGCGCAGCGAATTGACCGGCGTTTCGAGTGTCGCGGCCAGCACCTCGCCCTGCGCGACGATCATCGCTCGGTTGCGGATCAGGCTCGCGCGCGCGCCGCCGTCTCCCGCGATCCGGTCATTGCCCGCGCCGCCGTCGGCAGGACGCCCGGCATCATAGACCAGGGCCGATCCGCCCGTGCCGATGATCGTCGCGGTGCCGGCGCCCGGCGCCACCGGTGCGCCGGGCATGGGCGTCGTCGGAAAGGCGGCATGGGTGGGCGCGCCTTCGGTTCCGCGCGGGGCGCCGCCCATCGCCGCGGCGCGATCGGAAAATGGCGCGAGGCCCGGCATCGCAGTCGGCGCATAGGCCATCGGGCGGGCAAAGGCCGCGTCGTCCTGCGGCGCCGCGCCGTGTCGGAACGGACCGTCCGCCGGGACCGACGCGTCGATGGCGGCGAGGCCGAGCGCGCGGCCGGGGTCGCGATCGAGCGAATGCGGCAGCGGCGGCGTGCGGGCCGCGGCATAGCGTTGGTCGTCCAGCGTCGCGAGGCGCAGGCGCGGCTGCGCGTTGAGCCCGAGCAGCACGACGGTGCCGAGCGTTCCCGCCATCGCCGCCATCACCCATGTGGGCATGCCGCTGCGGGGCAGCATGACCTGCGGCCGGCAATCCTCTTCGGCGAAGGGCGCATCCATGGCGTCGGGCGTGGCGGGCGCGGCGTTCATCGCCGCACCCGATCGGCACGCGGGGCGATCCGCTGCGCGCCCGCGGTCGCATGGCCGCGGCGGAAGACGTAGCGGCGCCACACCCGGTCGACGATCAGCACGTCGCCGGCATGGCGGGTGGTGACCAGCGTCTCGTTCCCGTGCTCGTCCACCGCGTAGATCGCGGGCAGGCTGGCGGCATCGGCGAAGACGAACTGGGTGCGGACGCCATTGTCGTCCATCGAGACCGGGCGGATCTCACGCGCGCCGGACAGGCGATAGCGGCCGACGGCATCCTCCTGCACCGCCGCGGCCGGCACGTTTGGGGATGGTGCGCCCGGCAGCGGCCCCGGCCCTGCCGGGAGCGAACCCGCATAATCGAAGCGGAGCTGGAAGGCGGCCTGCGGATCGCCGTCGAAGGTCGATTGCAGCAGGAAACTGTAATGGCGTTGATCGGTGACGACTTCGACATTGGTCGAAACGCCGGTGGCGAGCGGCTTGATGAAGAGATGGTCGCCGCTCTTGCTCGGCGTGACTTCCCACGCGGCGGCATTGCCGACCGCCAGGCTTTCGATCCGTTCGTCGTCGCCCAGGATGACCGTCGCGACATAGCCGGGCGCGACGCGCAGCGTGAAGACCGCGCCGGGGACATAATGCAGCACCTGCAGCCGCGGGTCGTTCTGCGCGCCGGCGGGCGTCGCGGCGAAGGCGATCGCAGCGGCGGCGAGCGCGGCCGGAGGGTGCGCGATCCTCATTGCGACACGGCCATCGGCGGCACCGCCATCGGCACGACCGGCTGGTCGCGCGGCGGCGCGGGCGGGGGCGCTTCCGCATCCACCTTGTACGAGCCGACCGCGAAGCCGAGCGGATTCTCCAGCCGGTCCTCCACCTTCATCGGCTGGCCCGAAAAGGTGAAGGCGATCGTCGCCACATAGGGGCGGATATCGGTGTTGCGGCCGTCATAGCCGACATGCGCGACGTCGAAACGGACCTGCGCGGTGCTGGGCGACAGCATCGTCACGCTGCGGATCGTCGTCGCCAGCGCGATCTCGCGGCGCACCGATGCGAGCTGGGCCGATGGCGGATGCTGGTTCATCGCCTCGATATAGCCCGACCGCGCCGGACCGGCGGACCAGAGCGCCACCTTGCGATAGGCGGCGCGAATGCCGACCGGATCATAGCTTTCGCGCGCGACCACATATTGCGCCAGCAGCGCGCGCTGCAGCGCCTCGTTCGCGGTGAGCGCTTTGGGCTGCGACAGATCCACGCGCTCGACATAGCCGGTGGTGCGATCGACCATCACCGCGACCGGCACGACCTGCTTCAGCGGCAGCAGCATCGCCAGCGACACCGCCTCCAGCGCGGCGATCGAACAAGCGAGGCCCGCGATCGTCCAGGCGATCCGGCGCGAGCGCGCCGACGCGGCGTCGCGATCGTCGGCCCAGCTGCGGGCGACATCGAAATAGGTGCTGCTCTGTTCGTTCATGATGGCAGATCCAGGCGCTTTCCGGGAACGGCCCGGCGACCGGCGGCGGATCGGCGCGCGCTGTCGATGAACTGGGTTCCGCGCCGGATTTCGACCGCTGCGCCCATCGGTGCGGGCAGCGCGGGTGCCGGCGTGGCGCGGGCGCGGGCGGGCCCGTCGCCGGGGACGAGTATGCGGGCCTGGGCGGCGCGCGCGATCGCCTGCGCGCGCGACGGGGCGAGCGGCACCGGCGCCGGGGCGGCGCGCGGAGCGGACGCGACCGCGAACGCGGGCGCAGGCGATCGCGCGTCGGCATCGGCGGCGGCGGGGCCGTGCGGCCGGATCATGCGCTCCACGCGGGCGGGAAGGTCGAGCCCCCCGGCCATGCGCTGCACCGCGACGATCAGCGCGACGTCGACCAAGGCGAAGATCCAGACGATGGCGCCCAATCCCGGCACGTCCGCGGTGCCGGCGCGCGCCGCCGCGACGACCGGGCCGGCGAGCGCCTGCAATTCCAGCGACAGCGACAGCGGGATGACGAGGCAGGCGAGCGCCGCGCCGACCAGCGCGCGCAGCCAGCCGACGAACAGCCCCTGCGCGGTCTCGAACAGCCACGCCGCCATGGCGAGCGGCCCGATCGCGAGCAGCAGGCCGAGCACGAACCGCGCCGCGATCCACGAGCCCGCACCGGTGACCGCAAGAATGCCGGCGGCGGCGTGGCGCCCCGATCCGGGCAGGCCGTCGCTGACCGTGACGGGCATTTCCGATCCGCCTGCCGCAGGCGGCCTGGCGGCGGTGTTGGCGGGCGCCGTCGCCGCGGCGGGCCGTGCGGGCGGGACGGTGTCGATCGCGTCATAGGCGTTCTGCAACCGGTCGACGAGCGATCCCGTCTCGATGCCCGCTGCGGGAAACATCACGTCGGCGAGTTCCGCCGGGCCCTGCATCGCGACGCGGTAGACGAGCCGGTCATAGGCGGGCCAGCTTGTCGCGAGCGCGATGACGAGACCGAAGCGGATCAGCAGCGCAACGGCGTCGGCAGGCAGCAGCGATCCGCCGCCGGCGAGCAGGCGATAGCCCTCGCGCGCGACCGCGATGGTCAGCAGGCCGGTGAGCGTCGCGGCGAAGAGGCCGCTGGTGGCAAGGCCGTGCCAACCGTCGCCGCTGAGCGCGGCGGTGCGGCAATCCGCCATGCCGATCAGGCTGCGGATCAGCGCATCGGGATCGACCGTGCCGCACGCGCCGCTCATGCCGCCGCATCCAGCAGGCGCGGCACCCAGGCGAGCGGATCGTCGCCCACCTCGGCACGGATCGCGTCGAGCCGGCGCACCGTGCTCTCGCGGCCCGACAGGATGGTCAGCAGGTCGCGCTCGCCCGAAAGGTCGAGCTGCGCGACGACGCTGTCGCGGCCATGTTTGACGAGGAACGCGCGCGAGCTGTCGGGCAGCATGCGGACGAGATCGAATTCGTGCCGGGTGAGGCCGAAGCCGTCGCAATAATGTTCGGGTCGGGCGCGGGGATTGGGCATGAAGATCTGGGTCGCGGCCTGCTCGACGATCGCCGAGGCGATGCGGCTGTCCAGCGCATCCTCCGCGCTCTGCGTCGCGAAGCCGACGATGCCGTTGCGCTTGCGGATCGTCTTTTCCCAATCGCGGATGCGCGCGACGAACACGTCGTCGTCCAGCGCCTTCCACCCTTCGTCGACGACGATGATCGTCGGCGATCCGTCGAGCCGCTCCTCGACGCGGTGGAACAGGTACATCATCGCCGGCGTGCGGGTGCGCGGATCGTCGAGCAGCCGCGTCATGTCGAACCCGATCACGCGCTGGTCGATGCTCAACGCGTCGCGACCATTGTCGAAGAGCCAGGCATGTTCGCCAGACCCGATCCATGGCGCGAGGCGCGCGCCGAGATCGCCGGCATGCGGGCGCGTGCCGCCGCGCAGCAATTGCGCGAAGACGCCGAGCCGGCGCAAATGGAAAGGCGCCTCCATGTTGATCGCGACCGCGCGCTCGATCAGCGCCTGGTCTTCGGGCGACAGAGGGCGGCCATCGTCGACGAGACGCCCGACCCAATCGACGAGGAAGCGGCGGTTCTCGCTGGTATCGGGCAGCAGCAGCGGGTTGAGCCCCGACGGGCGGCCCGGCCGAAGCACGTCATAGGTGCCGCCCAGCGCGCGCAGGAACGGTTCGGCACCGCGATCCTTGTCGAAGAACACGACGCGGGGGCTCAGCCGCTGCGCCTGGGCGAGCAGGAAGTTCAGCACCACCGTCTTGCCCGAGCCGGAGGGCCCGATGACGGTGAAATTGCCGAGATCGCCCTGATGGAAGTTGAAATGATAGGGCCCCGCCGCAGTCGTCTCCAGCAGCGCGATCGCCGGGCCCCAGTGGTTGCCCGTCGCCTGGCCGACGGGAAAGCTGTGCCAACTGGCGAGGCTGGCGAAATTGCGCGTCGAGATCAGCGCGCGGCGCGCGATGAACGCGTCGTTGCCGGGGAATTGTGCCCAGAAGGCGGGCTCCAGCCCGATATCCTCGCGCACCGCGACCATCGCGAGATCGGTGAGCGTCGCCTGAACGTCCGCCACCGCGGCGTCGACGGCCGCCGGGGTGTCGCCGTGAACGGCGATGGTCAGATGATGTTCGCCGAAACCCGCGCGGCCCGAGGCGACCGCGTCGCGCGCCTCGACCAGTTCGTCGCGCAGGCCCAGGGCGGCATCGTCGGCGGCGAGCATCCGGCGCAGCGTCAGGTTGAGCCGCGACAAGGCGGCGGCGCGCTCGACAAAGGCGAAGCTTTGCGTGATCGTCATCTCGATCGGCAGCCGGTAAAGCGAATCGAGCATGCCGGGCGTCGTCAGGCCCGGATAGTCCTTCACCGAGACGATCGCGGAGAAGCGCCGACCGCTGTCGCCGGTCGCGGCGAGTTCGAGCGTCTGCGCGCCGAAGCTGACGCGGCGCGCGGGCAGATAGTCGCCGACGTCGCCGTCGGGCAGGCGGACGCGGCGCTGCTCGCCATTGTAGAGCGCGGCGAGATATTCGAGCGGCTCCGATGCCGGCCCCTGCGCGGTGTCGTAGGTGTCGAGCGTGGCCGGACGATAGGCGGCGAGCGACGACACCAGCGTCTCGCGTGCGGCGTCGAGCGCGCGGATCTCGGCGACGCGGGCGGCGGCGCGCTCGTTGGGGCCGGCGACGCGGCTGCCGATCCAGCGGCCGATGCCGCGCGCGCGCGCCTCCGGGCGACGCAGGATGGCGAGATAGAGGCTGTTCGCGAACAGCGCGCGGGCCTCGCGCCGGTCGTTCCAGATCGCCTCCACGGTGTTCGAAAAGGCATCGGGAAACACGCCCGGCAGCATCGGGCGCACGCGGCGGCGCAGCACATGGTGGTAGATCGCGAAGCGCGAGGAGCCGATCGCCTGGAGCATCGCATCGCGCAATTCCTTGCGGTAATCGATCTCTTCGCTGTCGGCGGTCTCGAACAGGAAGCCGTCGAGCCGCAGCACCTGCATCAGCCGGCCATCGCGCAGCAGGATCGTGTGGCGATCGAGCTGCGCCGCATAGGGCAGCATCGATCCCGCCGATTTCTCGGCCGCGATCGCGGTGCGCCCCGGCGCTACGGGCGATAGGAGTTGCATTGCCAGAATCTGTGGTTCTTGACCCGAGGGCAGCGGCGCAGGCGCACCATCCACAGATCGATCAGGCGCGGTTCGCGCAGGCAGCCGAGCCAGCCGATCGCATGGACGATGATACCGGCGACCAGCACCAGCGGCGTGCGGAAGATCAGGAACAGCTCCAGCATCAGGATGACGTTGCCGATCACGAAGCCGAACGGCACGCCCGCCAGCATCGTCGGACGCGTCATCGCGACGAACAGGGGATCGCTGTTCAGGCCGTTCACGGGCGGCGTACCTTAAAAGCCGGTCTGGGCGGCGGACTGGATGCCGGCGACGATGCTCGCCGCGCCGAACAGGATGAAGCAGCCGACGATCACCGCGGCGCCGTGGCGCCAGTTCATCCGGCCCGTCAGCATCATCATGCCGACGAACGCCACCGCGATCACCGCCACGGCGGTCGCGACGGTGCCGAGCAGCGTGCCCTGCAACCACTGGACCGCGCCGACGATCGCACCCGATCCGGCAGGATCGCCCGTCATCTGGGCCTGGGCGGGGGCGGCGGAGGCGGCGAGAGCGGCGAAGGCGCTGCCGATCCCGAGCCACCGGCGGTGGCGCGTGCCTTCGGGAACAAGAGGATAGGGCATAGGGGTGATGATCCTCGGACGGGCGCAACCGCCAGACGGCTGCGCACCCATGATGCTAAGCTGCGATGCTTAAATGGCCGTTAAGCCGACTGATCCCGATCAAGGTAGCGGCGCGGTGACGGTGAAGCTCGAATTGGCGTGTGCGTCCGCGCTGTCGTCGTTCTGCATGATCCACAGCCCGTAATCCTTGTGCCGGATGAAATAGCCCGGCCAGGACAGGGACTCGAGCGACACCGCCGACAGGCTCGTCGCCCCGTTCAGCGACGGACGCACGCAGAAGGTGGCGTCGCGCCGATTGGCGGCGACGCCGTCATCCTTCATGAGACGGAGCTGGAAATTGGCGTGACGCAAGAAGAAGCCGGGATAGTTCTTCGACTCAAATGACACGCAGGTCGTGTCGGCGAGCCCCGGCCGGACGATGAACGACGCGTCGAGCTTTTCGCCCGCAGAACTGGCGCTGCCGATCTGCGCGATATAGCCGATGAAATTGGCATGGCGCACGAGATAGCCGGGTTGGCTCATCGCCCCCATGCTGGCCGCCGCCTGCGGCACCAGCCCGGCAGCGCTCGTGCGGAAGGTCGAATCGGCCGCCGCGCTCGCGGTGCCGTCATATTTGATCAGCCACGTCTCGAAATTCTTGTGCCGGATGAAATAGCCGGGCCAATCGAGCGATTCGAACGACAATGTCGCGGGATCGGCACTGCCGTTCAGCGCGCCGCGCGGACAGAATGTCGATCCGCGCTGCGACGCAGCGCTCGTATCGCCCAGCTTCAGCTTAACGCGAAAATCTTCGTGCTGCAGGAAATAGCCCGGGTAATTGACCGCTTCGAACGAGAGGCAGGTGGCGTCGCCACGCCCCGCGCGCACGATGAACGATGCGTCGAAGCGGCTGAGCGCATCGCTCCTGCTGGTGATCGGCGCGATCATGCCCAGGAAATTCTGATGGCGGATGAGATAGCCCGGCCACGTCGCCGGTTCGAACGCGATCGACGCGCCCAGGCTCGGGGCCTGCTTGGCGGGGACGATCTGCCCTCCCTGGGTGGGCGTCGTGCCGCTACCCGGAGCCGCCGCGCCGATCGCCACGATCGTCGCGGCCGACGGCACGCCGGCGGTGTTGACCACCGACAGCTCGTAATAGCCCGGCGGAGCGAGGTTCGGCGATGCCGGCACCGTCACGCCGATGCCGTTCGCGATCGGCGTGAAGGCGAGCTTCATGCGCCGCTGGTTGGAATTGAAACCGTGCGTCACCGCCGCGGTGGCGATCAGCGACACCTCGCGGATCGTGCCCGCGCCGCCCGTCTGCAACTGGATCACGTCGCCGTAATTCGCCGTGTTCTTCGACAGGCTGATGATCTGCGGGCGGGCGGCGAGCACCGAGCCATTGCCCTGTCTGGCGAACAGATAGGCCGGATAATAGATATCGGCGTTGAGGTTCGTGACCGGACCCGGGATGCCGCCGCCTCCGACCAGCACCGCGCCGTCGAGCAGGAGCATCGCCGACGAATGATAGCTGCGATAATTGGCGCTCGCCGCGCCGACCGTCCAGCTGCCGGTGCCGGGATCCCAGGTCTCGGCCGAATAGACGCCGGCCGCCTGGCGATCGCCCTGCCCGGTGCCGCCCGTCACGACGACGCGGCCATCGGGCAGCACGGTGGACGTGGCCCATTGGCGCGCCGCGTTCATCGGCTGCCCCTCCGTCACCTTCACCGTGCCGCTGGCGATCTGGGTGATGTCGAACAGCGTGGCGCTCGCGCTCGAGAGCGAATCATAGCCATTGTAATAGCCGCCGCCGCCGACCTGCAGGATCTTGCCCGTATCGTACATCACCGCGGTCGAGGTCGGGCCGGAATTGATCCGCGAGGTCATGCCCGGCGGCGTCTTGAAGTCGCCGATGGTGCGGATCGCGCCGTTGCCGTCCAGCCGCATTTCCCAGATCTTGTCGGTGGAGATGCCGAACAGCGTGCCCGCCGGCGACACCCATTGGCGCGGATACCACCAGCGCGCGTTCTTCGCGCCGAACGCGTCGGTGCTGTACGCGCCGATCAGGCTGCGCCATCCCTGGCCCGGCGTATAGACTTCGGGCGTCGAGGAGACGTCGTTGGCCGCGTCGGCGCGGTTGGGATCGGCGCTGGTATAGGGAGCGCCGCCGCCGGTGATGATCGCGCGGCCATCGGGCAATTTGGTCATCGTCGCGTACCAGCGCTGCGCGGTCAGGTCGTAGTCGCGCGCCGGCGTCGAGGTCTTCCAGTCGACCACCATGCTCTCGCGGCTGGAATAGCCGCTGGTGCTCGAAGCGCCGCCCGACGTGAGCAGCCGGCCATCGGACAACAGGGTGGCCGAGGAGCAGAAGCTGTCGACATTCTGGGCATTGGGCACGATCTGGAACGCGCCAGCGGCAAGGCCCTTGTGCGGATCCCAGAATACGAGCGTGCGGCCGTCCTGCACGGTGCCGCCCTGCGGCGCGCCGAGCGTGAGGATCCGGCCGTCGGGCAGCATCGCCGCATGGATCGCGACGATCGGCCATGCCGCGGTCTGCGACCACATGCCCGCTTGTGCCGCATTGGCGGGGATGGCCAGATTGGCGAGCAGCGGATCGGCAGTCGCGTCGGCGACGATCGGGTAGATCGCGGCGGGAGTCTGCGCCTGTTGCGCCTGCGCGGCCAGCGGCGTCAGCGCCGTCGCCGCGACGATGGCGGCGCGCCGCGTCAGGGAGCACAGCGACGAACGGGGGAAGGGAGCCATGGCGTAGGGGTTCCGGTGCAGAGGGGTTGGAAGGGCGTCGGAAGCGTCAGCTTCGCGTCGCGGCCAGCGTCAGCAGGTCGGCGCGCAGCCGGGCGTCGGAGAGTGGCGCACCGGCATAGCGCTGGATCATCCGGTGGCGGGCGTCGAACATCCACAACTCGCTGGAATGGAAGCCGAGGCCGCCGCCGCCGGGGCGCATCGCCGAGAAGGTGGACGTCAGCCGCGCGACATCCTGCGGGCGGCCGGTGACGAAGCTCCAATGGCGGGTGTCGGCGCCGAACCGGCGGGCGAAGCGGCCAAGCGCGGCGGGCGTGTCGTTCTGCGGATCGACGCTGACCGACAGCAGCGCGACCGTGTCGCGCAGCGCCGGGGGCAGATCGCGGTCGAACCGCGCGAGCTGCGCGGTCTGCATCGGGCAGGTCGAGCCGCAGCGGGTGAAGATGAAGTTGACCAGCACCGAGCGACCGGCGAACCGCGCTGCGGTCACCGGACGCCCGGCCTGATCGATCAGGCCGGGCAGCAGCGGCGTCAGCGTGTCGACATCGGCGGCCGCCGTCCGTGCCGCGATCGACGCGGACGCAAGTGGCAGGATGGCCGCGACGACCGCCATCAGGACGACCAATGCCACATGCATGGCGCCTCCCCGGCCATCAAGGGCGCGCGGCATGGACACGCCGTCCGGGTTCATCGATGGCGTGGGCCGCGATCCGCGACGTGCCGCTGCGATACGAGATGCCATGATGCTCATGGTAACGCCCGATGCCACGGAAGCGTTAACACGAGCTTGTCTAGACAGGGTTAAGCATTCTTCCGAAAAATGGTCTTTGCGTCGTGACCGATTCATGACACGGGGCGGCATGCTGAAATTCCGGATCAAGCGCGAAGCTGAGCAGAACATGCGTGCGGCCAAGCGGCTGGACGAGATCGTGATTTCCATCGGGGCGCTGGGCGACGAGGACCTGCTCGATCTTGCCGACATCTTCCGCCACCAGCCGGAAACTCCGATCTTCCGATGGGCCTCCACGGAGATGGCGCGGCGTAAAATAACGCTGTGATGCCGTATGTTAGGCCGATCGCCTGTTTGGCCATCGGCCGCGAGACCATCGGCGCTTCACATGCCGGAGGGAACCCGATCGCCCCGATAGCGCTTCACAGCATCTCTATCGAGGAAAGCCGATCGTGCGTGCGCAAGACAAAGAAACCACGGCCAAAATCCTTCGCGGTGCGCTGTCGGGGCTGATCGCGGGGGCTACGGCCTCGTTCGTCATGGATCGCTTTCAGGCCGCGGTCGCCGCGATGGCGTCGAAGGACGGCGATGGTGACGCGGAGCCCGCGACGGAGAAGGCGGCGGACGGGATCGCGCGGACGTTGACGGGGGGTGCGGTGCCCCAGGCGGACAAGCCGCTCGCCGGGCAAACGGTCCATTATGCGCTCGGGATCGGCCTCGGTATCGCTTACGGCATAGCGGCCGAGTTTCAGCCGGCGGTCACCACGGGCTTCGGCGCCGTCTTCGGCTTGGGGACGGCCACCGTGATGGACGAGGCCGTCGTCCCCGCGCTCGGGCTGGGACCGGCGCCGTGGAAGGCGGGGAGCGGCACCAATCTCTACGCCTATGCATCGCATCTGGTCTTCGGCGGAACGACCGAGCTTGTTCGGTCGCAGGTGGCGAGCACGCTTCGATCCTGAACGGCGGCCCCGCATCTCACGACCGTCAGCCGTCTTCGGCGCATCATCGACCAAGGAATATACCCATGACCCTGTCCCGACGCGACCTGATCGCCACCGCTGCGGCTGGAGGAACGATGCTGGCCACCAACGCGGCGGCGCAGAGTGGCCCGCAACCCGTCCAGGGCGGGCAGGGGGCACCGATCATCGGCCCTCGCAACCCGGCGCGCGAGGCCGAGGATCCGAATACGATCAGCCCGCCCAGCACCGATCATGGCACCATCCCCAACCTCAAATGGTCGTTCGCTGACAGCCATATGCGGCTGGAGGAAGGCGGCTGGGCGCGCCAGACGACGACGCGCGAGCTGCCGATCTCCAAGGAGATGGCGGGCGTCAACATGCGGCTCAAACATTATGTCGTCCGCGAGATGCACTGGCACAAGGAGGCGGAATGGGCCTTCATCCTGAAAGGCAGCGCGCGCATCACCGCGGTCGATCAGGAAGGGCGCACCTTCGCCGACGACGTGCACGCGGGCGATCTCTGGTATTTCCCGGGCGGCATCCCGCATTCGATCCAGGGCCTGCCGAGCGCCGACATCGACGGCGTCGAGTTCCTGCTGGTGTTCGACGATGGCGATTTCTCGGAAGATTCGACCTTCCTGCTGACCGACTGGCTGGCGCACACGCCACGCGACGTGCTCGCCAAGAATCTGGGCGTTACCGAGGATCAGCTCGCACCCCTGCCGAAGAAGGAGCTGTACATCTTTCCGGGCGCCCCGCCGTCGCCGACGCTTGCGGGCGACACGATGCACGGCAACGGCAAGGTGCCCGAAAGCTTCAGCCATCGCATGACCGCGCAGGCCCCGATCAAGCTGAAGGGTGGTGAGGTGCGCATCACCGACACGCGGCAATTCCCCGCATCCAAGACCATTTCCGCCGCGCTGGTTGATCTCGAGCCGGGTGCCTTGCGCGAACTTCACTGGCACCCGAACGGCGACGAATGGCAATATTATATCGAGGGCCAGGGGCGGATGACGGTGTTCGCCAGCGAGTCCAAGGCGCGCACCTTCGATTATCAGGCGGGTGACGTGGGCTATGTCCCGCGGGCGATGGGCCATTATATCGAGAATACCGGCACGACGCGGCTGCGCTTTCTCGAGGTGTTCCGTGCGCCGCTGTTTCAGGATCTGTCGCTTACCCAGTGGCTCGCGCTGACGCCGCATCAACTGGTCCAGTCGCATCTCAAGATCGATCGCGCGCTGATCGACGGCCTTCCCGCGACCAAGCAGCTCGTAGTTCGCTGAGCCTGGGCAGGGGTTGCAAGACGAGGCGGCGAGCGGCGGGCGGCAGGCGGCGGCCGCTAAAACTAAGGTTGTGGCGCGCCCATCGGCGGGCCATGCGCCACGAGGTGACCCGTCTTTCCCGTCCGTTGCCCTTCGCGCTGCTGCTCCTCGCGATCCCGACCACCGTCTCGGCGCAGACCGCGGCGACCGATCCCGCCCCCGAACCCGATATCGTCGTGCTCGGCCGCGGGCTCGACCTGCCGCCGGGGACGCCCGCTTACGGCGCGACGATCATCGATCGTGACCGGTTGACGACCGATGCGTCGGGCCGTGTCGAGGACGTGCTCGCCGATGTCGCGGGGCTCCAGCAGTTCCGCCGGTCGGACAGCCGCTCCGCCAATCCGTCTGCGCAAGGGGTGACGCTGCGGTCGCTCGGCGGCAACGCCACCAGCCGGACGCTGGTGCTGCTCGACGGCGTGCCGATCGCCGATCCGTTCTTCGGCTATATCCCGTTCAACGCGCTGTCGCCCGAGCGGCTGGCCGCGGTGCGAGTCACGCGCGGCGGCGGTACGGGGGCGTTCGGGGCGGGCGCGGTCGCCGGCACGATCGAGCTGGTGAGCGCAGGGCGCGCCGACCTGCCGCTCGTCAGCGGCGAGGCGTCCTATGGCAGCTATGATTCGCAGCAGCTCGCCGCCACCGTCTCGCCGAATGTCGGCGCGGGCTATGTCTCGCTTTTTGGCCGCTACGACCGGTCGGACGGCTTCTACACCACGCCCGCGGACGAGCGCGTCGCAGCGACGGTGCGCGCCGGCTATCGCGACTGGACGACGGGCTTCCGCGCGGTCGCGCCGATCGACGCGCAGACCGAATTGCAGGCGAGCGGCACGATCCTGCGCGACGACCGCGTGCTGCGCTTCGCCGGCGCCACGTCGTTCTCGAACGGCGAGGATGCGAGCGTCCGCCTGATCCATCGCGGCGCCTGGCAGGTCGAGGCGCTCGCCTATCTCCAGGCGCGCGACTTCGGCAACGAGGTGGTTAGTTCGACCACCTACCGCGTGACGCTCGACCAGCGCCGCACCCCCTCGACCGGGATTGGCGGCAAGATCGAGATCCGGCCGCCGGTCGGCCCCGATCACGTCCTGCGGATCGGCGTCGACACGCGGCGCGCGGACGGCACCCTGTACGAGGACGCGTATGGCGCGACCGGGCTCGTCACCGCGCGGCGCACCGCTGGCGGCGAGACGGGCACCACGGGTGGGTATGCGGAGGACGACTGGACGATCGGGCATCTGGTGCTGACCGGCGGCGGGCGGATCGATCGCTGGACGATCGATGACGGCTTCTTTCGCCAGACGACGGTGACCGGCACGCCCACGATCACCAGCGCCTATCCCGATCGCAACGGCACGATCGGCACCGGCCGCGTCGGTGCGCTGTTCCATGCGATGCCCGCGATCGACCTGCGCGCCGCGGCCTATACCGGTTTCCGCGTGCCCACGCTCAACGAGCTGTATCGCCCGTTCGTGGTGTTTCCGATCACCACCCAGGCGAACGCCAATCTGAAGCTGGAGCGATTGAAGGGCGTGGAGGGTGGGATCGATCTCCATCCGGCCGCATGGGCGTCACTGTCGCTAACCGGCTTCTACAACCGGCTGGAGGATGCGGTGGCCAACGTCACGATCGGCACCAATTTGCGCCAGCGCCAGAATGTCGATGCGATCGTCGCGAAGGGGATCGAGGCATCGGCGAGCCTCCGCCACGACGCGGTTTCGCTGACCGGGTCCTACGCGTTCAACGACAGCCATGTCCGCGCGAACGGCGTCCAGGCGCAGCTCGACGGGCTCGATCCCGCGCAGAGCCCGCGGCACGCCGCCAGCGCCACGCTCGCCTGGTCGCCGGCGGGCGGGCCGTCGCTGTCGGGAACGGTGCGCTATATCGGCCGGCAATATGAGGACGATCTCGAAACCGCGGTGCTGCCCGCAGCGACCGTGATCGACGCGGTCGCGGGCGTCCCGGTCGGCCACGGCGTGTCGGTGGTCGCGCGGGCGGAAAACCTGTTCGACGCGACCGTCGTCACACGGAATTCCGGCGGCTCCATCGACCTCGGCACGCCGCGTACGCTATGGATCGGCATACGGATCGGGAGAGCGCGATGACGGGCGATGTGGTGGCGGTGCCGGACTGGGCGGAGGAAACCGGGATCGGCGCGTCCGATTATGCCGCCCTGTACGCGCAGGCTGAAGAGGCGCCGGAGCGGTTCTGGCTGGATGCGGCGACGCGGCTCGACTGGATCCGGCCGCCGGGCGTCGCGGACGAGAGCAGCTTCGCCGAAGCCGATTTCCGCGTCCGCTGGTTCGCCGACGGCACGCTGAACGTCGCCGCGAACTGCCTCGACCGGCATCTGGCGCAGCGCGGCGCGCAGACCGCGATCGTCTGGGAACCCGACGAGCCGTCGGAGGCGGCGCGCACGCTCACCTATCGCGAACTCCACGCGGAGGTCTGCCGCTTCGCGAACGTCTTGAAGCAGGCGGGCGCGACCAAGGGCACGCGGGTGACGCTCTACATGCCGATGATTCCCGAAGCGGCGGTCGCGATGCTGGCCTGCGCGCGGATCGGCGCGGTGCATTCGGTGGTGTTCGGCGGCTTCTCGCCCGATGCGCTCGCCGGGCGGATCACCGATTGCGGCTCGACCATCCTCGTGACCGCGGACGAGGGGCGGCGCGGCGGCAAGCGCGTGGCGCTGAAGGACAATGCCGACAAGGCCGCCGCGCTCGCGCCGGGGCTGGAGCGGATCGTCGTCGTCCGCGCGACCGGCGCCGACGTCGCGATGACCGAAGGCCGCGACATCTGGTATCACGAGGCCGCCGCTACGGTCGCCGCCGAATGCGCGGCCGAGCCGATGAACGCGGAGGATCCGCTGTTCATCCTCTACACCTCGGGATCGACGGGCAAGCCCAAGGGCGTGGTCCATACCAGCGGCGGCTATCTGCTCTGGGCCAACCTCACGCACGCCTGGTGCTTCGATCCGCGGCCGGGCGAGATCTTCTGGTGCGCCGCCGATGTCGGTTGGGTCACCGGGCACAGCTATATCGTCTATGGCCCGCTGTCGAACGGCTGCACGACGCTGATGTACGAAGGCGTGCCCAACTGGCCGAGCGCCAGCCGTATCTGGGAGGTGATCGACCGCCACCGCGTCGCGACGCTGTTCACCGCGCCCACCGTGCTGCGCGCACTGATGCGCGAGGGCGATGCGCCGGTGAAGCGCACCAGCCGCGCGTCGCTGCGCCTGCTCGGTTCGGTCGGCGAGCCGATCAATCCCGAGGCGTGGCGCTGGTATCACCACGTGGTCGGCGAGGATCGTTGCCCGATCATCGACATGTGGTGGCAGACCGAGACGGGCGCGGGAATGATCGCGCCGCTGCCCGGCGCCACGCCGCTGAAGCCCGGATCGGCGACCCGGCCGCTGCCCGGCGTCTTTCCGCAGATCGTCGACAATGAGGGCGCGGTGCAGGACGGCGCGGCGGAGGGGCCGCTGGTGATCGCGCGGAGCTGGCCGGGGCAGATGCGCGGCGTGTGGGGCGATGCCGAACGCTTCTTCGAGACCTATTTCCGCACCTTTCCGGGCACCTATTTCACCGGCGACGGCGCCCGGCGCGATGCGGACGGCTATTACTGGATCACCGGGCGGATCGACGACGTCATCAACGTGAGCGGCCACCGCATGGGCACCGCCGAGGTCGAGAGCGCGCTGGTGCTGCACGCACAGGTCGCCGAAGCCGCGGTCGTCGGCTTTCCGCACGACATCAAGGGGCAGGGCATCTACGCCTATGTCACGCTCAACGCCGGTCTGGAGCCGTCGGATGATCTGCGTCGCACGCTGATCGCCTGGGTGCGCAGCGAGATCGGGCCGATCGCCGCGCCCGACGTGATCCAGTTCGCCCCCGGCCTCCCCAAGACGCGATCGGGCAAGATCATGCGCCGCATCCTGCGCAAGATCGCGGAAGGCGACGTATCGTCGCTGGGCGACACCTCGACGCTCGCCGATCCGGCCGTCGTGGACGATCTCGTCGCGAACCGCGCACGGCCCTGAGCTGCCGGCCCCGCATGAAATCGATCGACAACCGCGTCCGGCAAGCCGATCAGGACTATCCATGAACAAGGGGATGACGGCGATGAGAATTCTGGGTCTGGCATTGGTCACCTGCGCGGCGCTTTCGTTGGCGGCATGCGACAAGAGCGGCGACAAGAAGCTGGCGGACCGGGTGGAGAACCACGCCGATGCGCAGGCCGACGCCCTGCAGAACCAGGCCGCCGCGCTGTCGGCGGAGGCCAAGCAGGTCCGCAAGACGGGCGAGCGCCGCGCCGACGCGATCGACGCGGCCAACCTGAACACCGCCGCCATGAGCAACGCGCAAAAGGCCGCGATCGTCAACGGCGCGGCACCCGCGGTCCAGTGATCGCCGCCGCCGGGGCGGCCCGTCCGGCTGGCGGATCGCGGTGACCGCCCGTCTGCGCCAGCTCCTCGTCAATATCGGCGAAAAATTCTGGCTGTTGCCGGCGATCCTTGTGGTCGTTGGCATCCTGCTGGCCGTCGGGCTGGTCGATCTGGATCGCAGCGGGCTCGTTCCGCAGTGGCTGATCGAAAGCCCCTGGCTGTACAATGGCGGCGGCACCGGCGCGCGGACGCTGCTCGGCGCGGTGGCGTCGTCGACGATCGGCGTGGCGGGCACCGTGTTCTCCATCACGATCGCATCGCTGTCGCTCGCCGCCGGCCAGATGGGGCCGCGGCTGCTGCGCAATTTCGTGCGCGACCGTGGCAACCAGTTCACGCTCGGCGCCTTTCTCGGCACCTTCTCCTATGCGCTGATGGTGTTGCGCAGCGTGCGTACGCAGAGCGAGGGATCGTTCGTCCCGCACGCGTCGATGACGGTGGGCATCCTGCTCGCCTTTCTGTGCGTGGGCGTGCTGGTGTTCTTCGTCGGCCACATGGCGGGGCGGATCAACGTCGATACGGTGATTGAGCTCGTCAGCGCCGATGTGCGCCGCGCAATCGACCGGCTGACGACGACCGAGCCGGTGCGCGGCGATGCCGGTCCGGTCTTCACCGCCGCCGCGGCGAGCGTGCCCGATGGCCGGCGCGGTTATCTGCAGGAACTCGACGCCGGCCGGCTGGCGGATTGGGCGGCCGCGCACGGCGCCGCGATCCGGCTGCTCGTCCGTCCTGGCGACTATGTCTTTCCTGGCGCTGCGATCGCGCTGGTCGAGCCCGCGATCGAGGGTGCGGAACGCGCGATCCGCCATGCCACTGCGCTGGGAAGCCAGCGGGTCAGCAGCGTCGATCTCGAATTCGCGGTACGGCAGCTGGTGGAGATCGCGGTGCGCGCGCTGTCGCCCGGGATCAACGATCCGCACACCGCGCTCAGCGTGCTCGACCGGATGGGCGCGGCGTTGTGCGACATGGTGCCGCGCCACCTGCCCGACGGCGTGGTGATGCGCGACGGCCGCTCGTGCCTCGCCTTTCCCGTGGTGTGCTATGACGGGCTGGTGGATTCGATGTTCCACATGATCCGCCAGAATGCGGCGGGCAGCCCTGCGGTGCTGATCCGGATGATCGAGGTGATGACGGTGGTCGTCGGCTATGAGCGCCGGCCCAATCGCGGGGCGGTGCTTCAGCGGCATGCCGATCTGGTGCTGGCCGATGGCGAGCGCGATATCGCCAACCCGGACGATCTGGAGGAATTGCGGATGCGGCATACGCGGTTCGCGGCGATGCGCTCGGGCGGCCCCGTGGCCGTCGCGCGGGGCCGGGCATGAGCGCCACGAACGGGGGAGCACACCGATGTCGATGATCCACGGCGTGACGATCACGCCGTTCGATGCCGCCGCGATCCTGATCGTGCTGGCCGCGGTGCTCGGCTTCATCAACAACCTGTTTCTCCACCTGCCGCAATCGATCGGGCTGACGGTGATGGGCGCGGTCGCGTCGTTGCTGGTCGTGGGTCTGGATCGGCTGATCCCAGGCGGCAACCTCGGCCACGGCGTCACGCGCTTTCTCGACGGCATCGATTTTCACAAGACGCTGATGGACGGCATGCTGTCGTTCCTGCTGTTCGCGGGTGCGCTGCATGTCGATTGGCGCGAGATGCACCGGGGCCGCGCGGCGGTGATCGTGCTCAGCACGGTCGGCGTGCTCGTCTCGACGGTGCTGATCGGAACGGGATTTCACCTGCTGACCGGCGCGATCGGCTATCCCGTGCCATGGCTCTGGGCGTTCACCTTCGGCGCACTCATCAGCCCGACCGATCCCGTCGCGGTGCTCGACATCCTGAAACGCACCGACGTGACGCCGACGCTCGAGGCGACGGTCGCCGGGGAGAGCCTGTTCAACGATGGCGTGGGTGTCGTGATCTTCACGATCCTGTTCGCCGCCGCGATGGGCACCGATCCGCTGTCCGCCGGCCACGCCTCCGTGCTGTTCGTCCAGGAGGCGGGCGGTGGCGCGGTGCTGGGGCTGCTGATCGGCTGGATCGCGATGCGCGGCATGTGCCGCATCGACGATTACAAGGTGGAGGTGATGATAAGCCTGGCGGTGGTGATGGGCGGCTATGCGGTGGCGAGCCGGATCGGCGTCAGCGGCCCGGTGGCGATGGCGGTCGCCGGCCTGCTGATCGGCAACCACGGCGTGGCGCACGCCATGAGCGAGAATACGCGCGATTATCTGCTGAAATTCTGGTCGGTGATCGACGATCTGCTGAATGCCGTGCTGTTCCTGCTGATCGGGTTGGAGGTGGTGACGATCCCCTCCGAAATGCCGCTGTTGATCGCCGGTGTCGCCGCCATCCCGCTGGTGCTGCTGGCGCGCACGCTGTCGGTGTTCGGGCCGCTGATCGTGGTGAGGCCGTTCCTGTCGCTCGGGCCGCTGGCGCCGGTGACGCTGATCTGGGGCGGGATGCGGGGCGGCATCTCGGTCGCGCTCGCACTCAGCCTGCCGCATTCCGGCGCGCGCGATCTCGCGCTCACCGCCACCTATATCATCGTTCTGTTCTCGGTGATCGTCCAGGGCGGCAGCATCGAACGCGTGCTCGGTTGGTGTTCGCGGCGCGTGGCTGGAAATGCAGGGTCCGGAAACGCCGGAGCCGGCGAACCGCGATGATGCTTGCCCCGGCGGGGCCGCAGCGCCGATAAGGCGCGGATGGCCTTGTCGTTCGAAAACATCTCCCGCCGCATGGCCGGCTTCGTCGACGGCCGGTTCAGCCGGAGCCGCCAGGCGCTCTCGCGGCTCCGGCGGCGGCTGGCGACCGGGATCGGCGCCGTGGTGCTGGGGCTGGCGGCGCTCGCCTTCGCCAAGCTGGGCGATCTGGCGCAGCAGCTCTTCGGCCATCTTCTCGCGACGCTCTCCTACGGGGTGCTCCTCCTGACGCCGGCGATCTTTGCGGGCGTGGTCTATGCCACGATGCGCTGGGTGCCCGATGCGCGCGGCTCGGGCATCCCGCAGGTGATCGCCGCCGGCCGCGATCCGCAGCGCGAGGCCCTGGGGCCGCTGGTTTCGATGCGGACCGCGCTCGCCAAGGTGGCGATGACGCTCGCCATGCTGCTGGGCGGCGGATCGGTCGGGCGCGAGGGGCCGACCGTGCAGTTGAGCGCCGCGATCATGGTCGCGGTGCACCGGCTGCTGCGCGTGCCGATCGGCGCGGGCGTGCTGATCGCCGGCGGCGCGGCGGGGGTGGCGGCGGCGTTCAACACGCCGCTCGCCGGCGTCGCCTTCGCGATCGAGGAACTGGCATCGGCCTATGAGCAGAAGGTGGCGGTCCTCGTGATGGCGGCGGTGATGATCGCGGGGCTCGTCAGCCTCGGCATCGCGGGCGACTATGTCTATTTCGGCACGATGGGGCAGACGCTGGGGCTGCGCACCGTCCTGCTCGTCACGCCCGTGGCGGGGATCCTCGGCGGCGCGTCGGGCGGCATCTTCAGCCGCGTGGTGCTCGAATTCGCAGCGCCGTCGCGGGGCTGGATCGCGCGGTTGCGCAGCCGGCCGGTGATGTTCGCCGCGGGCTGCGGCCTGGTCGTGGCGGCACTCGGGCTGGTGAGCGCGGGTGCGACCTGGGGCACCGGTTACGCGGCCACCCGCCAGCTCGTCGAAAGCCACGGCCAGCCTTTGTGGTTCGGGCCCGCCAAGTTCCTGGCGGCGCTCGCGACCACGCTCAGCGGCGCGCCGGGCGGCGTCTTCGCGCCGTCGCTCGCGGTCGGCGCCGGGGTCGGCAACGTGCTGACGATCCTGTTCCCGCACGATCCGGCGGGGGCGATCGTGCTGCTGGGGATGATCGCCTATTTCGTCGGCGTCGTCCGCGCCCCGCTCACCGCGGTCATCATCATCAGCGAGACGACCGCGAGCCGCGGCCTCATCATCCCGCTGTTCGCGACCGCGCTGCTCGCCGATGTCGTCGGCGCCATGGTGTGCCCGACGCGGCTCTATCATGGCCTTGCCAAGCCCTTCCTGCGCGGCACCCCGGCCAAGCCCGACATCGCGGCCTGACCGCACGGGCGCCGGCCTATCGAGGGAACCGTCGGCGGGGCCGGACGGTTCGTCACACTCTTTCCCTGCCGGAGGACGTGCGCGGTTGATGCGGTGCCCGGCCTTCGCCTAAGGCTGTGCGCATGACCGACATTCCCAACACGCAACCCGACAGCCGCGAAACGACGATCCTCGACGCGCCCGACAAGATGGTCAAGGTGCGCGACCTGTTCGGGATCGACAGCGACATGCAGGTGCCCGCGTTCAGCGAAGCGGACGAGCGCGTGCCCGATCTCGATCCCGCCTATGTGTTCGATGCCGACACGACGGTCGCGATCCTGGCAGGCTTTGCGCACAACCGCCGCGTCATGGTGCAGGGCTATCACGGCACCGGCAAGTCGACGCACATCGAGCAGGTGGCGGCGCGGCTCAACTGGCCGTGCATCCGCATCAACCTCGATGCGCATATCAGCCGCATCGATCTCGTCGGGCGCGACGCGATCGTCCTGCGCGACGGCCAGCAGGTCACCGAATTCCGCGAGGGGCTGCTGCCCTGGGCGCTGCAGACGCCCACCGCCCTGGTGTTCGACGAATATGATGCGGGCCGCCCCGACGTGATGTTCGTGATCCAGCGCGTGCTGGAGACCGAGGGCAAGCTGACCCTGCTCGACCAGAATCGCGTGATCCGCCCAAGCCCCTGGTTCCGTCTGTTCGCCACCGCCAACACGGTGGGCCTGGGCGACACCAGTGGCCTGTATCACGGCACGCAGCAGATCAACCAGGGCCAGATGGACCGCTGGAACATCGTCGTGACGCTCAACTATCTGCCCGCCGCGGTCGAGGCGCGGATCGTGCTCGCCAAATCGGGCGAATATGACAAGCCCGACGGCAAGAAGGCGGTCGACAACATGGTCCGCGTGGCGGACATGACGCGCAAGGGCTTCATCAACGGCGACATCTCGACGGTGATGAGCCCGCGTACCGTCATCACCTGGGCGCAGAACGCGCTGATCTTCGGCGATATCGGCTTCGCCTTCCGCCTGAGCTTCCTCAACAAGTGCGACGAGGCGGAGCGGTCGCTGGTCGCCGAATATTATCAGCGCGTGTTCGGCAAGGATCTGCCCGAAAGCGTGGTGGGGAAGGCTTGAGCGCATGACTCGCGCCGAAGCCCTGAAACGACTGCGCGACCATCGCCAGGATCTCTATGCGATGGGAATCGAGCATGTCGCGATCTTCGGCTCGACCGCGCGCGACGAGGCGACGCCATCGTCGGACCTCGATCTGGCGGTAACGCTGCGCGCGGACATGCGATTGGGGTGGGATTATTTCGACCTCGATCAGCGTGTCGGGCAATTGCTGGGGGTTTCGGTGGACGTGGTGTCCGACCCCGGACGCCGACCCCGGCTGCAGGCTGCCATCGAACGCGACCGTATCGATGCTTTCTGAACGAACCGCGGATCGCCTGCGCGACATCATCGACGATGCCCGGCGGATCGGCGACTTCCTCGGCACCATGACGCTGAACGATTTCCTGGCGAGCGAGCGCACGCTTTTCGCAGTTGAGCGGCTGTTGCAGCGGATGACCGAAGCCGCCATCCAGATCGAGCCCAAGGATGCCGAGCGGCTTTCGGCGGCCTTGCCGATCGCGAAGATGCGCGGATTGGGGAATCGGCTGCGCCACGAATATCGCGACTTGGACAGGGCGGTCGTGTTCGAGATCGCTCGGGCGGAGGTGCCCGCGCTGGCTGCCGCCGCGCAACACGCGCTGGACGAGGGCTGATGGCCAACGAAACCCCTCTCGACCGGTTCAAGGCGGTACTCGGCGGAACCGCACGCGCGATCGCGGCGGAGCCCGAGATCGAGCTGGCCTTCACCGCCGACGCGCCCGCGCAAAGCGGCAAGCACATCAAGGTGCCGATGCCCGCGCGCGCGCTGCCCGCGGATCAGGTGGCGGAGGCGCGGGGCTTCGCCGACGGCTTCGCGCTGCGGCTGCGCCACCATGATGCGCCGCTGCATCTGCGCGCCGCGCCGGCCGAGGCGGTGGCCCGCGCCGTGTACGACGCGGTGGAGACGGCGCGCGTCGAGGCGCTGGGAAGCCGGGGCTATCAGGGCATCACCGCCAATCTGGCGATGGCGCTCGACGTGCGGCTGCGCGCCGACCCGATCACGCGCGCGCGGGGCCGCGACGAGGTGCCGCTGTCGACCGCGCTGGCGCTGCTCGTCCGCGAGCGGCTGACGGGCGAGGCGTCCCCCGCGGTCGCCGCGCCGGGGCTGGCGCTGGTGCGCGAATGGGTCGAGTCGAAGACCGACCTCGACGCGCTGGCGCTCGCGCTCGACGACCAGCGCGCGTTCCAGGGGCTGGCCATGAAGATGCTGGCCGATCTCGAACTCGTCGAGGGCGAGCCTGCCACCGACGACGCCGACGAGGGCGGCGACGAGGACGAGGGCAGCGAGGAACAGGCGCAGGACGACGACGCCGACGAGGGCGAGGAACAGGGCGGCGAAGGCCAGGCCGAGATGGAGGCGCGCGGCGAATCGCGCGAGAGCGACGACGAGGGCGAGGGGCAGGACACCAGCGAGGACTCGCTCGACGACATGGACGGCGAGCCGGGCGACGATGGCGAGGAGGGTGCGCAGCCGGTGCGCCCCAACCGGCCGTTCGCGGACCCGTCCGCGCAGTTCGACTACAAGCCGTGGACGACGCAGTTCGACGAGGTGATCGCTGCGAGCGAACTGTGCGATGCCGACGAACTGGCGCGGTTGCGCGGCTATCTCGATCAACAGCTCGTCCATCTGCAGAGCGCGGTGTCGAAGCTCGCCAACCGGCTCCAGCGGCGGCTGATGGCACAGCAGAACCGCAGTTGGGACTTCGATCAGGAAGAGGGTCTGCTCGACGCCGCGCGGCTGGCGCGCGTGGTGGTGAGCCCGGGCCAGTCGCTCAGCTACAAGATCGAGCGCGAAACCGATTTTCGCGACACCGTCGTCACGCTGCTGATCGACAATTCGGGATCGATGCGCGGCCGTCCCATTTCGATCGCGGCGATCAGCGCGGACATCCTCGCGCGCACGCTGGAGCGGTGCGGCGTGAAGACCGAGATCCTGGGCTTCACCACCCGCGCCTGGAAGGGCGGCCAGTCGCGCGAGACATGGCTGGCGGCAGGCCGGCCGCCGCAACCCGGACGGCTGAACGACATCCGCCACATCGTGTACAAAAAGGCCGACGAGCCGTGGCGCCGCGCGCGCAACGCGCTGGGGCTCATGATGCGCGAGGGGCTGCTGAAGGAGAATATCGACGGCGAGGCGTTGCTCTGGGCGCATGCGCGGTTGCTCGCACGGCCCGAGGAGCGGCGGATCCTGATGGTGATCTCGGACGGCGCGCCGGTCGACGATTCGACGCTCAGCGTCAATTCGGGCAGCTATCTGGAGCGCCATCTGCGCCAGGTGATCGGCTGGATCGAGACGAAGTCACCCGTCGAACTCGCCGCGATCGGCATCGGCCACGACGTGACGCGCTATTATTCGCGCGCCGTCACGATCATGGATGCCGAGCAACTGGGCGGCACGCTGATCGAGCAACTGGCCGCGCTGTTCGATACGGATTGAGGGCCGTCTGCGTAGAGTTGACGACGCTATCTGGCTCCGTTCACCCTGAGCTTGTCGAAGGGCCTGTTTCGGACAAGATGGCCCGATGGCGGAGCGGGTGCTTCGACAAGCTCAGCACGAACGGATTGGGAGATTGGATCCAGCCGACCCCCGGCCGCTCCAATCAGGGTCGGGCGGCGCGGGCGGCCTCGGCGCCGTTGGTCAGGTCCGAGGCGCTCCAGCCGCCGCCCAGCGCCTGGACGAGGGCCACCGCGGTCGTCTGGCGGTCGAGCTGCGCCTGGATCAGCGCGCGCCGGGCGGTGAGCGCGGTGGCCTGTGCGCTCACCACGTCGGTAAAGACGACGATCCCCGCGCGATACTGATCGCGCAACGAGGCTTCGGATTTGTCGGCGGCGAACGAGGCGGTGCGCAGATACGCCTCCTGCCGCGCCAGGATCTGCGACGCGATCAGATCGTCCTGCACCTCCTGAAAGGCGGTCAGCGTCACTTGCCGGTAATTCGCCACCGCCGCGTCATAGGCGGCCCGCGCCTGCGCGACGCGGGCACGGCGGGCGCCGAAATCGAGCAACGTCTGCGCCACCTGCGCGCCGAGCGACCAGAGCGAGGCGGCGGACGAGAACAGGCCGGACAACGCGTTGTTGTTGAAGCCGCCCTCGGCCGAGAGGTTAACGGTCGGGAAGAAGGCGGCGCGCTGCACGCCGATCTCGGCATTGGCGGCGGCGACCGCGCGCTCGGCCGCGGCGACGTCGGGCCGGCGCTGCACGAGCGTCGCGGGCACGATGGCGGGCACCGCGGGGACGGCGGGAGTCCAGTTCGGGCCCATCGACGCCAGGGTGAAGCTTGCCGGGTTTTCGCCGACCAGCACCGCGATCGCATCCTCATATTGCGCACGCGTCCGCCGTTCGCCCTCCAGATCGGATTGCGCGGAGGCGAGCTGCGATTGCGCCTGATAGCTGTCGGTGCGCGCGACGATGCCGGCATTGTAGCGGTTGGTCGCGATGGTCAGCGAACGCTGATAGGCGTCCGCCGTCGCCGCCAGGCTCGCGATCTGCGCATCGACGGCGCGCAGCGACAGATAGTCGGTGGCGAGTTCGCCCTCCAGCGCGAGCCGGGCATTGGCCAGATCGGCCAGCCGCGCCTGTTCGGTCAGCCGGGCGTTGCGCGTGGTGTTGGTCAACTGGCCGAACAGGTCCGGCTGCCAGGCCGCATCCAGGTTCACGCGGTAATTGGTGGTGGTGCGGCCACCGGTGGTGATCGTGCCGGTGGTGGTTCCCGTGCTCGTCGTGGTGCCCGCGCCGGTTCCCGTTCCAGTGCTGCCACTGGCGATCGTGCCGCCGGTGACGACCGCGGTGTTGCCGCCCGAATAGGTGTGGGTCACCTGGCCGTTCGCCGTCACCGTGGGGAAGAGCGCGGCACGCGCCTCGCGCGTGGCGGCGCGTGCCTGGCGAGAGGTGGCGGCAGCTTGGGCGAGCGTCTGGTTGTGCGCCACCGCGCGCGCGACGAGATCGTCGAGCGTCGGATCGGCGAAGCCCGTCCACCAGTCCGCGCGAGGCTGGTCGTCGGCGGGGCTCGCCATCTGCCAGCCGGGCGCGGTCTTCCAGGTGCCGGGCACGCCCAGCGCCGGTCGGTCATAATGCGGCGCGAGCGAGCAGCCGGCGAGGGCGCCCGTGGCCAGAAGGGCGATGGAACGGCGGAGGATCATGCGGGTCGCTCGCTGAGGCGCAGCCGCCGTTCGCGCCGCCGCGTCCGCCGCGTGGCGAGACGGTCGAGCGCGACATAGACGACGGGCGTGGTGAAAAGGGTGAGCAATTGGCTGGCGATGAGGCCGCCGATGATCGCGACGCCGAGCGGCTGACGCAATTCGGCGCCCTCGCCGAAGCCGATCGCCAGCGGCAGCGCGCCGAGGGCTGCGGCCAGCGTCGTCATCAGGATCGGGCGGAAGCGCAGCAGCGAGGCTTCGCGCGCGGCCTCCTCGGCGCTGAGCCCGCGGTCGCGCTGCGCATGGATCGCGAAATCGATGATGAGGATCGCGTTCTTCTTCACGATGCCGATCAGCAGGAACACCGCGATGAGCGCGATGATCGAGAAATCCATGCCCATGATCATGAGGCCCAGCACCGCCCCGACGCTGGCGGCAGGCAAGGTGGAAAGCACCGTCAGCGGATGGATCAGGCTTTCGTAGAGGATGCCGAGCACGAGGTAGATGGTGACGAGCGCGGCGAGGATCAGCAGCGGCTGCGATCCCTGGCTCTGCTGGAATTGCAGCGCGGTGCCGGCGAACGCGCCGTGCACGGTGGTGGGCATCGCGATCCGCGCCTCGGCGGCGGTGATCGCGGTCTGCGCGTCGGACAGCGCCTTGCCGGGCGCGAGATCGAACGAAACGGTGGCGGCCACCTCGGTGCCCTGATGGTTGACGCTGGCCGCGGTCGGCGCCTGACCGAAGCGGGCGATGGCGGGCAGCGGCACCATGTTGCGCACCGTGTTGGCGAGCGCGGAGCCGGTCGACGGGTTGCGCAGCGCGGGGTTGGTCGAGACGGTCGCGGTGGCGCTTTGGCCGGAGGCGGTGCTGGCAGTGCCGTTCGCCACCGCGACGCCCGTCCCGGTGGCGGCGCCGTTTGCCGCCCCTTGCGTCGTCAGCCCCGACGACAGGCTGCTGCCGCTGCCGCCCGCGCTGCCCGACGTGCTGGCAACGCTGGTCGTGGCCGACGCCGTGGCACCCGCCGGCACGCGGATGTCGGGCAGCGCCTGCGGCCCCTGCGCATCGGCCTGCCGCCAGCCGAGGATCACGCTATACTGGTTGATGTCTTCATAGATGGTCGCGACGTTGCGCTGGCCGAACGCATCGTACAGCGCATTGTCGACGTCGCGCGGGGCAATGCCGACGCGCGAGGCCGCATCCTTGTCGATCGTCACGAAGCTTTCGACACCGTTCTCGGCCAGATCGCTGTCGACGTTCTTCAGGACCGGGCTGGCCTCCAGCGCCTTGGTCAGCTTCTGCGACCAGGTCTTCAGGTTCGCGGTGCTGTCCGCCATCAGCGTATATTGGTAGGTCGCGTTGCCCTGCCGTCCCCCCGCGCGCAGATCCTGTACGGGGTTGAGGAACAGGCGGATGCCCTTCACCGGCTGGAGATGCTGCTGGAGCCGCGCGATCACCTTGGTGCTGGTCATGCCGTGGCGCTGGCCGATGGGTTTCAGGCCGACCATGATGAACGCGCCGCCCGCGCGATTGCCGCCGGTGAAGCCGACGACGCTCTGCACCGCGCGATCGGCCTTGATGATGCCGATGATCTGGCGCAGCTTGTCCTGCATCGCCTGGAACGACACGCTTTCGTCGGCGCGCACGCCGGCCATCAGCAGCGGCGATTCCTGCTGCGGGAAGAAGCCCTTGGGCACTTCGATATAGAGATAGACGGTCAACCCCACGACCGCGACGAGCAGCAGCAGCATGAGCCGCTTCATCTGCAGCGCCCAGTCGAGCGCGCGGGCATAGCCGCGCTCGACCCGCACCCAGCCGCGCTCCAGCCATTGCGACGCGCGGCCCGGCCGATGCTCGGGCGAGACAGTGTCGGCGCGCAGGAACCAGGCGCACAGCATCGGCGTGGTGGTGAGCGACAGCACCAGGCTGATCATCACCGCCACCGACAGCGTCACCGCGAATTCGCGGAACAGCCGCCCCACGATCCCGCCCATGAAGAGGAGCGGGATGAACACCGCGACGAGGCTGAGCGAGATCGACAGCACGGTGAAGCCCACCTCGGACGCGCCGCGCAGCGCGGCGTCGAACCGGTTCATCCCCGATTCGAGATGCCGGGTCGTGTTCTCGAGCACGACGATCGCGTCGTCCACCACGAAGCCGGTCGCGACCGTGATCGCCATCAGCGACAGATTGTCGAGGCTGAAGCCGATCAGGTACATCACGCCGAACGTGCCGAGCAGCGACACGATCGTGGCGACGGCGGGGATCATCGTTGCGCGCACGTCGCGCAGAAACGCATAGACGACGATCACCACCAGGATCAGCGCGATGACGACGGTGATCTCGATCTCGCGGATCGACGCGCGGATCGAGCTCGTCCGGTCGCTGGCGACATCCAGCCGGATGTCGGCCGGGATCTGCGCGCGGATGCCGGGCAGCTCCGCGGTGATGGCGTTCACCATCTGGATCAGGTTGGCGCCCGGCTGTTGCGTGATGTTGACGATGATCGCGCGCTTGCCGTTGTAGAGCCCCAGCGTCCGCGTGTCGGCCACGCTGTCGGTCACTGCGGCGATGTCCTCCAGCCGCACCGCGCCGCCGTTGCGCCAGGCGATCACCAGCGGGCGGTAATCCGCCGCCACGCGCCCGGCGGCGTTGGTGTAGATCTGCCACGATCGGCCGTTGGTGCCCTGCACCAGCCCCTTGGGACGGTTCGCGTTCGCCGCCTCGATCGCGGCGCGCACGTCCTCCATGGCGATACCGTAGCTGTTGAGCCGGTACGGGTTCACGTCGACGCGCACCGCGGGCAGCGATCCGCCGCCCACCTCGACGTCGCCGACGCCCGGGATCTGGAGCATGCGCTGCTGGATGATGTTCGACACCGCGTCGTACACCTGGCCCGCGGTGCGCGTATCCGAGGTGAGCGCGAGCGTGACGACCGGCTGGTTGGCCGGGTTCACCTTGCGATAAGTGGGGTTCTGCTTCAGCGTCGCGGGCAGGTCGACGCGCGCGGCGTTGATCGCCGCCTGCACCTCGCGCGCAGCGCCGTCGATATTCTTCGACAGATCGAATTGCAGGATCACGCGCGTCGAGCCGAGCGAACTGGACGACGTCATCTCGTTCACGCCCGAGATGGTCGACAGCCGGCGTTCGAGCGGCGTCGCCACGCTCTGCGCCATCACCTCGGGGCTGGCGCCCGCCAGATTGGCGGACACTGCGATCACCGGCAGGTCGATCTGCGGCAGCGGCGCGATCGGCAGCGAGAAGAAGCCCGCGATCCCCGCCAGCGCCAGCCCCACCGTCAGCAGGATCGTCGCGATCGGCCGCCGGATGAAGGGCGCGGAGAGGTTCACGGGCGGGCTTCCGGCCCGACATTGGGGGTGGCCTTCACGCCCCAGCCGCGCGCGGCGAGCCGCTGCTGCGCGCGATCGAAATAGAGATAGACGATCGGCGTCGTGAAGATCGTGAGCAACTGGCTGACCAGCAGCCCGCCGAAGATCGCGATGCCCAGCGGCCGGCGCAGCTCGGCGCCTTCGCCCAATCCCACCATCAGCGGCACCGCGGCGAACAGCGCGGCGAGCGTCGTCATCAGGATGGGGCGGAAGCGCAGGATCGCGGCCTGGCGGATCGCCGCGATCGGCGCGAGCCCCTCGTCGCGTTCGGCCGCGATCGCGAAATCGATCATCATGATCGCGTTCTTCTTCACGATGCCGATCAGCAGCACGATGCCGATGATCCCGATCACGTCGAGATCATGGCCGGTGATCCACAGGGCGAAGAGTGCGCCGACCGCGGCCGAGGGCAGGGTCGACAGGATCGTCACCGGGTGGATGAAGCTTTCGTAGAGCACGCCGAGCACGATGTAGACGCACACCAGCGCGGCCAGGATCAGCCAGAGCTGGTTCGAGAGCGACGAGGCGAACGCGCCCGCCGCGCCGAGGAAGGTGATCGTCACGCCGCGCTTCAGTTGCAGGTCGTCCACCGCCTTCTGGATCGCATGCGTCGCGGTGCCGAGCGAGACGCCGGGCGCGGTGTCGAAATTGACCGTGGCGGCGGGGAACTGGCCGACATGCGTGATGGCCAGCGGCGACTGCCCCTCGGTGATCCGCGCGACGGCGTTGAGCGGCGTCGCGCCGCCCTGTGCGGGCAGATGGAGCAGCCCCAGTTGCTGCGGATCGGTGACGAGCCCCGCGGCGGCCTCGAGGATGACGCGATACTGTGTCGTCTCGGTGAAGATCGTCGAGACGATGCGCTGGCCGAACGCGGAATAGAGCGTGTCGTCTACGCTGGAGGCGGTGATGTTGAGGCGCGCCGCGGTGTCGCGGTCGACGGTGACGACGGCGGACGCCCCCATTGCGCCCGCATCGGTGGAGATATTGGCCACCTTCGTCACATGGCCGAGCGCCGCGGCGATCCGCTTGGCCTCGGCGGTGACGTCCGCGGTGTTCGAGCCCTGCACGGCGATCCGGTATTGGGTGGGGCCGCTTTCCGCGTCGATCGTCAGATCCTGCGTCGGCTGGAGATAGAGCGTCACGCCGGGAATGCGGTCCACCGCGTCCTTCAGCCGCGCCATCAGCCGCTGCTGGTCGTCATGGCTGGTCTTCAGGTTGACGAGCATCGTGCCGGTGTTGAGCGCGGCGTTGTTGGCGCCGTCCACGCCGACGAACGACGACAGCGATTCGACGTCGCCGTCCTGAAGGATGGTCCGCGCCGCCTGGAGCTGGAGCGCGGCCATCCGGTCATAGGAGACGCCGGCGGACGCGACGATCCGCGCCTGCAACTGGCCGGTGTCCTGCGTCGGGAACAGCCCCTTGGGGATGACGAGGTACAGCCCCACCGTCAGCGCGAGCGTGGCGATGGCGACAAGCAGCGTGGCGAACCGGCGCGCGAGCACGAAATCGAGCGCGCGCTCGTAACGGCGCTCCACGCGCTCGAACAGCGCCGCCGATCGCTGCGCGACGCGGCTCGGGCGCTCGTCGCCCGGTGCCTTCAGCCAACGGGCCGACAGCATCGGCGTCAGCGTCAGCGAGACCACCGCGGAGATCAGGATCGTCACCGCCAGCGTCACCGCGAATTCGCGGAACAGCCGGCCGACGATGTCGCCCATGAACAGCAGCGGGATCAGCACCGCAATGAGGCTGACGGTAAGCGAGATGATCGTGAAGCCGATCTCGCCCGCGCCCTTCAGCGCCGCCTCGAACGGCGGAATGCCCTCCTCGATATGGCGCTGGATGTTCTCGATCATCACGATCGCGTCGTCCACCACGAAGCCGGTCGCGATTGTCAGCGCCATGAGGCTCAGATTGTCGAGGCTGTAGCCGAGCAGGTACATCACGCCGAATGACCCGATCAGGCTGATCGGCACGGCGAGCCCGGCGACGAGCGTCGCGCGCGCCGAATGGAGGAAGAAGAAGATCACCAGCACGACGAGCGCGACCGCGAGGACGAGTTCGAATTCGACGTCGTGCACCGAGCTGCGGATGCCCGTGGTGCGATCGGCCAGGATCGTGGCATGCAGCCCGGCCGGCAGGCTCTTCAGCAGTTCGGGAAGCTGCACCTTGATCGCGTCGGTGGTGGCGATGACATTGGCGCCCGGCTGGCGCTGGACGTTCAGGATGATCGCCGGCGTCGTGTTGGCGAGCGCCCCCAGCCGCGCGTTCTCCGCACCCTCGGTCACCTGCGCCACGTCCTTCAGCCGCACCGGCGCGGCGTTCTGATAGGTGACGATCAGGTTGTCGTAGTCGTCGACCGATTCGAGCTGGTCGTTGGCGTTGATCTGGTAGGATCGGTTGGGCCCGTCGAAACTGCCCTTGGCCGAATTGGCGTTGGCGTTGGTGATCGCGGTGCGGATCTGCGCCAGGCTGAGCCCGTAGCTCGACAGCTTCTGCGTGTCCGCACGGATCCGGATCGCGGGCTTCTGCCCGCCGGCCAGTCCGACCAGACCCACGCCGGTGATCTGGCTGATCTTCTGCGCCAGGCGCGTGTCGACGATCGACTGGACCTGGGTGAGCGGGATCGTGGTCGAGGTGATCGCGATCGTCAGGATCGGCGCGTCGGCGGGGTTGATCTTGGCATAGACCGGCGGCGCGGGCAGGTCGGCTGGCAGCAGCGCCTGCGCCGCGTTGATCGCCGCCTGCACCTCCTGCTCCGCCACATCGAGCCCTTCGGCGAGCGTGAACTGGAGCGTGATGACCGACGCGCCCGACGCGCTGGTCGATTCCATTCGCGCGAGGCCCGGCATCTGCCCGAACTGGCGCTCCAGCGGCGCGGTGACCGTCTGGCTCATCACCTCGGGGCTGCCGCCGGGATAGAGCGTCGTTACCTGGATCGTCGGATAATCCACCTGCGGCAGCGCGGACAGCGACAGCAGGCGAAAGCCGACGAGCCCGGCCAGCACGATCGCGACCATGAACAGCGCGGTCGCGACCGGCCGCAGGATGAAGAGGCGGGACGGGCCCATGGTGGCGATCAGCCGCGCTGACGCCGGCCGTGCCGTCCGCCGCCACCCGTCGCCGGCGCATCGCCCGGCAGCGCCACCTTCGCGCCCTCGGTCAGCCGGTCGCCGCCATCGGTGACGATCGTTTCGCCGAGCGCCAGCCCCGAGACGATCTGCGTCCGGTCGGCGCCGACGATCCCCGTCGTCACCTTGCGTTCGGTGACGGTGCGGTCCGGCTTCAGCAGCCAGACGAAGCTGCCGTCCGGCCCCGAGCGGATCGCGGCGGGCGGCACCGTGACGGCATCGGCGACGGTGTCGATGGTGAGCCGCACGTTGACGAACTGGCTGGGGTAGAGCTGGTAGCGTGCGTTGGGGAAGCGCGCCTTGCCCTTGATCGTGCCCGTGGTGGTATCGACCGCGTTGTTGAGCGTGGAGAAGCGCCCGGTGTCGAGCGTCTGTGTGCGCGTGCTGTCGAGCGCGATCGCGGGGATCTCGGCACCGGCGGCGATGCGCTTCTGGATCGCGGGCGCCTGTTGCTGGGGCAACGCGAACTCGACGTCGATCGGCTGCAGCGTCGTCACCACGACGATTCCGTTGGTGTCGCCCGCGCCGACATAATTGCCGATATCGACCACGCGCAGACCGACCCGGCCCGATACCGGCGAGACGATCCGGGTGAAGCCCAGATTGATCCGCGCCGCGTCCACCTGGCCCTGGTCGATCGCGATCGTGCCCTGGAGCTGGCTGACGAGCGCGGCCTGCGTGTCACGGTCCTGCCGCGCGATCGAATCCTGCTTCAGCAGCGTGTCGTAGCGTTCGAGCAGGACGCGCGCGTTCGCCAGTTGCGCGCGGTCGCGGGCGAGCGCGCCCTGCGCCTGGAGCAGCGTGGCGCGATAGGGCCGCGGATCGATGACCGCCAGCGGCTGGCCCTTCGCGACATTCTGCCCCTCGCGGTAGAGGATCTGGACGATCGTGCCCGATACCTGCGGCCGCACGGTGACGGTGGCGGCGGGCGTGACGGTGCCCAGCGCCTCGACCTGGATCGGCAGATCGGCCTGCGCCGCCTTGGCGGTGCCGACCGTCGTCGGCTGCTGCATGCCGCCGCCGGGCCCGCCACGCCCGCCGCCGCCACCGCCGCGCCGCCCGCCACCACCGCCCTGTCCACCCGAGTTCGACGCGCTGTTGTGCGACAGGAACACGGCGAAAGCGATGAGCAGCAACAGCCCCAGGATGCCGCCGATCCAGCTGATCGTGCGACCTCGCGCGGACAGGCGCCTTGGCAGCGGGTCCGAAACGGCGCCGGTCTGCATCGCCGACGGGTCTTGGGGATCATATTCGGTCATGCTGACTCCGTCGCCGTCGACCTGATCTTCACCGCCCGAGGCGGCACGCTGTCAAGCCGCCGCCGCTGCTTTCGTGTTGCCGTAAGGACGATCGCGTTGAACCGTGGATGAATGCCCGGCCATTCAGCGCGTGGCGGCGACCCAGGCGTCGATCTTGGCCTCCAGCACGGGCATCGGCAGCGATCCCGTGTCGAGCACCTGCGCGTGGAACGCGCGCGGATCGAACTTCGCGCCCAGCGCCGCCTTGGCCTTGTCCTTGGTGCGCTGGATCGTCAACTGGCCGATCTTGTAGGCCAGCGCCTGTCCCGGAATCGCGATGTAGCGCTCGACCTCCGCGGTGGCGTCGGTGCGCGCCATCGGCGAATTG
This sequence comes from Sphingomonas sp. CROZ-RG-20F-R02-07, assembly GCF_022662335.1. Classification (GTDB taxonomy): domain Bacteria; phylum Pseudomonadota; class Alphaproteobacteria; order Sphingomonadales; family Sphingomonadaceae; genus Sphingomonas. The sequence continues at coordinate 37,931 of NZ_JAKNQJ010000002.1, forward strand.
GCGAGCATATAGTCGATCGCCTTGTCGCGGCTCCAGCCCTGCGCGTGGATGCCGGTATCGACCACCAGCCGCATCGCGCGCAGCATCTCGTCGTTGAGGCCGCCCATCCGCTGATAGGGATCGGTTTCCATTCCCAGATCGTGCCACAGCGATTCCGAATAGAGCGCCCAACCCTCGACATAGGCGGTGTTGCCGCCGAAGCGCATGAAGGCGGGCAGCGCCACATTCTCCTGCGCCAGGCTGATCTGGAAATGATGGCCCGGCACCGCCTCGTGCAGGAACAGAGTCTCCATCTCCCACATGTAGCGCGAGGGCAGGTCGTAAGTGTTGTAGTAGAACACGCCTGGCCGCGATCCGTCGGGCGTGCCCTGCTGGTAGGATCCGCCGGCGTCGGTCTTTTCCTTGTACGCGGGCACCGGGCGGATCTCGAGCGGGGTCTTGGGCGTCAGCGAGAATTGCTCGGGAATGCGCTGATACACGCGCCGCCCGATCGCCTCATAGCCCGCGCGGAGCTGTTCGGCGGATTTGGGCGCAAAGCGCGGATCGGTGCGCAGGAAGGTGAAGAACTCGGGCAGCGTCCCCTTGAAGCCCACGGCGACGCGCTGCGCCTCCATCGCCTTGGTGATGCGCGCGACTTCGGACAGGCCGAGATCGTGGACATAGGTGGCGGTGAGCGGCAGCGTGGTGTTCTGTTCGATCAGATAGGCATAGAGCCGGTCGCCGCCCGGCATGCCCGACAGCCCCACGCTGTCGCGTGCGGCGGCGAGATAGGTGCCGCTGAGGAAATCGCGCATCCGCCGTTCGGCCGGGATCACCACGTCGCGGATCTGCGCGGCATAGGCGGCGCGCAGCCGCGTTTGATCGGCGGGGGTGATGGTGGCGGGAAAGCGCTTGAGCGGGGCGTAGAAGGTCGATCCCTCGACGCCTTGCGCGATCAGATTGTCGAACTGGCCGATCATGTTGCGCACGACCAGCTTGGGCTGGACGATGCCCGCCTGCATGCCCTGGCGGAATCGGCCGATCGCCTCGTCGAGCAGCACCGCATATTGCGCGTTGCGCTTCAGGTTGTTCTCGTAATCGACCAGCGTCTTGAACGGCGCGGCGCCCTGGCCCGAAGCGAAATCGGGATAGAAGGTCTGGATGCCGTAGAAATGGTCCATCGGCCGCACGACGGTGAGCGCGACGAGATCGGGCTGGAGCCCGCGCAGGCCGATCGCGGTCTGGTTCTTGAACACGTCATAGGCCACTTGGTCGACATGGCTGAGCCGGGCGCGGTCGATCCGCGACAGTGCGGCGAGATCGCTCTCCGCGGCAGCCTTTTCGGCGGCGATCGATGCGTCCGAGAAGAAATCGCCCAGCCGATCGGCATAGCGCAGGTCGCCGCGGCTGATCGCGCTCACCGGGTTGCGCTTCAGGCTGGCCTCGTCGCTGTCGTAGAACAGCCGCTTCAGCGTCGCATCCTCGGGCCCGTCGCCCGGCAGCGGCACGGGCGGCGGCAGCGCCTGCGCGAAGGCCGGGGCGGCAGTGGCGGCGAGCAGGGCGGCGATCAACAGGCGCAAGCGGCGTTTCCCTTCGAAGGATTCGCCGTCGTTATGATCGCGGGTGGGCGCTCCGCCAAGCGGTTTGAAGCGCCGCCCTATTCTTCTGCGACGCCGGTATGCACGTCGAACTGCGTCAGCGTCGCCGGGCCGAAGGTGGTGGTCAGCGCGGTGTCGGTCGCGTCGCGGCCGCGCGCCATCAGGATGCGCCCGATCCGCGGCTTGTTGTGGCGCGCGTCGAACGTGTGCCAGGCGCCGCCCAGATACACGTCGAACCAGGCGGAAAAATCCATCGGACCGGGGATCGGCGCGATCCCGATATCGCCCAGATAGCCGGTGCAATAGCGCGCCGGGATGTTCATGCAGCGGCACAGGGTGATCGCCAGATGCGCGAAATCGCGGCACACGCCCTGCTGCTCCTGATGAGCGTCCCACGCCGTCTTGGTCGAGCGGGCGTGATGATAGCCGAACTCGATATGGTTGTGGGTGAATTCGACGATCGCCTGCACCCGCTCCCAGCCGGATTTCACATGGCCGAACAGCCCCCAGGCGGTGTCGGACAGCCGGTCCGTCTCGCAATAGCGGCTGCCGAGCAGATAGATCAGCACGTCGTCGGGCAGGTCCTCCACCGCATGCTGCACCGCATCGGGGCTCTGCAGATCGGGCTCGCCGCTGTCGTGGATGGTGAAGTCGCAGCTCAGCGTCAGGCCACCGACCGGCACGGTGACGCGCGTGCAGACATTCCCGAACGCATCGAGATAATCGTACATCGGCACATCGGGTGTCGCGACGATCCGCTGCAGCGTCCGCAGGTCCTTGTTGCGCGACGGATGGATGCTGAGCATCGCCATCATCGGCGTGGGGCTCTCGGTGTCGAAGCGGATGTCGTAGCCGGCGCGGATCAGCATGTCGCGATACTCCTGGGGGTGGGGGCTGCGGATTGCAGCGCCGGCGGATCGACGGTGATGTCGACCGATATGGTCATGTCGAGGAAGCTGCCGGGAAAGCCGCTCCAGGTGCCCGAGATCGGCACCGCCTGGTAAAGATCGCGCGCGATCGCGACGCGGATCAGCCCGCGGTTGCCGACGATCCCGTTGGTGGGATCGAATTCGACCCAGCCCGATCCGGGCAGATACACGCGCACCCAGGCATGGGTATTGCCCCCGCCGGTGCGCTGCTCGCGGCGCGTGGGGCTGTAGACATAGCCGGAGACGAAGCGCGCGGCGAAGCCCAGCGCGCGGACCGCCTCGATCATCAGCATCGCATAGTCGCGGCAGGTGCCCTTGCGGCGCTCCAGCGTCTCGATCGGCGTCTGCGTGCCCTTTTCGGGGCGCGCGACATAGGTGAAGTCGCGGCGGATCGCCGCCGTCATCGCCGAGAGCATCTCGAGCGTATCGGTCTGCCCCGACGCGCTGACGAAGCGTCGCGCCCAGGCGTCGATCCGGCGCTGCGGATCGTGATGCTGGCGCTCGATCGAACGCAGCAGATCGGGCATTTCCTCGGACGAATAGGTGAAGGGATAGAGCCGGGCGTAATCCTCGATATCGACGTCCTGCACTTCGGCGGGGCGGTGATCGAGGCGGATGCGGCTGTCGAACACCAGCTCGGCGGCGGTGCGGTCGAACGTGGCGATGGCCACCGAATTGCCGAACACGTCCTGCAGCCAGCGGATATCGGCGGGTTCTGGCGTGATCGCGAGCGTCGCGTCGACGAGATGCTGGTCATAGCTTTCGCGCGGGCGCACCATGATCCGGTGCTCGCCAAACGCCACCGGTTGGCGGTAAGTGTAGCGCGTGATGTGCGAAAGGGTGAGCAATGGCATCGGTACGTACCCCGTGAGCGACGAACCGACCGACCGGCTGCTGGGGACCGATGATGCCGCGCCGGTCCAAACAATCAACCCCAAAGGGCGATCATCGTTCCTGCTGATCGGCGATCACGCCGGCAATGCGATCCCGCAGCGGCTCGGCACGCTGGGTTTGGAGCCCGCCGAGCGCGTGCGGCACATCGCGTGGGACATCGGCATCGCCACGCTGGGCGCGTTGCTCGCCGAGACGCTCGACGCGGTGTTCGTGCGCCAGACCTATTCGCGGCTGGTGGTGGACTGCAACCGGCGGCACCAGGCGCCCGATGCGATCGCGCCGGCGAGCGACGGCACGGTGGTGCCGGGCAATGCCGATCTGACCGAGGCCGATCGCGCCCGGCGCTTCGCCGAGATCCACGAACCCTATCAAGCGGCGATTGCCGCAGAGATCGCGCGCCGCGATGCGGCGGGGCAGGCGACGATCCTCGTCTCGCTGCACAGCTTCACGCCGGTGATGCGCGGCTTCGCGCGGCCCTGGGAGGTGGGGATCCTGCACGATGCGGGAAATACCGGCTTCTCGCACGCGATGCTGGCCGCCCTGCGCGCGGAGGGCGACCTGACAGTGGGCGACAACGAGCCATACCGGATGGACCTGATCGACTATACCATTCCCCGCCACGCCTATCCGGCGCTTCGCCCCTATGTGGAGATCGAGGTGCGGCAGGATCTGATCGGCGACGCGGCGGGCTGTGCCGCGTGGAGCGAGCGGCTGGCCCGCGTCCTGACGCGCGCGGCGGGGTAGGGGGGCGTTTCCGACGATCGTTCCCCGGCCTTCGCCGGGGAACGAGACGGGGATCAGGGCCCGCCCGCCACCTGCGCGCGATAGGCCGCGACGATCTCCGCGGCGATCGCGTCCGGCGTGCGCATCGCGCCGTCGGCCATGGTGGAGACGGTGGCCCAGGCGCCCAGCATCCCGGTCGCGCCGATCGCGGTATAGTTCGCCCGCACCCGCGCCTGGAGCGCATCGTCCGCCTCGTTCTCGTCCAGCCCGCGGTCGGTGTAGGAGCGCTGCTGTTTCTGAAGCACCTGCCGGCGCGCGCGATCGAGCGGGGTGTCCAGGAAGATCGAGAGATCGGGCGCGGGCAGCGCGAACTGCACCGTCTCCAGCGCAACGATCCACCGCATCAGCGCCGCCGCCTCGTCGGCGGGCACCTTGGATGCCTGATAGACCATGTTGGATGCGATGTAGCGATCGAACACGATCACGTCGTTCTCCGCCGCCGCGCGCGCCAGGTGGTCGCGCGATTCGTAGCGGTCGAGCGCATAGAGCACCGCCGCCGCCTGGGGCGAGGCGGTGCGCGGCAGTCGGCCGGACAGCAGCTCGCCGAGCATGTGGCCGCCCATCGTTTCGGCATAGCGCGGGAACGAGATCACCGTCGCGCGCGTGCCGGCGGCGTTCAGCCGTGCGGCGACGGCGGCGGATGCGGTGGCCTTGCCGGCGCCGTCGGCGCCCTCGATCGCGAGAAGGAAGCTCATGGCCAATGCCCTAGCGCAAAGTCGCGCGCGGAACACCGTGCGGCGTGGCGATCAATCGCGCCGCCAGAGCTGCGTCTTGCAGAGGAAGCGCCCCATGAGGCAGCCCTTCACCCGGATCGTCTGCGGATCGGCGAGCGTGATGGTCGAATCGAAGCTGCGGCCCATGTCGGGCACGAACAGCGTGCCGCTCCACACATTGTGCCCGCTCGGCTTGTAATCGCGCAGCAGCGCCACGCCGATCAGCGCCGCGCCGCTGCCGCGTTTCGCATCGGCCTCGGCGGCGGCCGAGGCGCGCACCACCCATCCGCAGGTGGCGGCGCCGCAGGGGCCGGTGCGCACGGCGACGCTGTTGCTGGGATTGTGCCACACCCCGTCGATAACCGGCGCGGGCGCGGGCAGGGCGGCTGCCATCAGCAGGGCTGCGATCATCGGGGCTCTCGAACACAGGAGGGAACGCGCCGGCGCGCGTCGTCAGCCCGCCCGCCCTGCACGGACCGCGATGAACGCCGCGTGGACGGCGGATGACGAGCGCGTCACCCCTGCGCCTGCGCCTGGTGGCGCGCATGGTGGCGGATCACCTCGTCGATGATGAAGCGCAGGAACTTCTCGGAAAATTCGGGATCGAGCCGCGCTTCGGTGGCCAGCCGCCGGAGCCGCGCGATCTGGCGTTCCTCGCGGCCCGGATCGGCGGCGGGCAGGCCGGTCGTCGCCTTGTGCCGCCCCACCGCCTGCGTGACCTTGAACCGTTCGGCGAGCAGGCAGACGAGCGCGGCATCGATATTGTCGATGCTCTGGCGATAGCCGTCCAGGATCTCGTCGGGCATCGTCGGCAGCTCCCATCATGGTGATGCGCCGATGTTGCCGGGTTCGGCCGCCCCGGGCAAGCGCCGGTACGAGGCCACAAGGCTTGCCTTGCGCCGCCCCAGCCGTCAGAGGCTCAGCGCATCATGAGCGCCACGATCCACCGCCTCGACTCCCGCCAGCCGCCGTCGCTCGAGCCGATGGTGAAGCTGGTCGCCGGCGACATGAATCAGGTGAACGCGGTGATCCTGTCGCGGATGCAGTCGGACATTCCGCTGATCCCCGAACTGGCCGGCCACCTGATCGCGGGCGGCGGCAAGCGGATGCGGCCGATGCTGACGCTCGCGAGCGCGCAGGCGATCGGCTATACCGGCACGCGCCACCACCGGCTGGCGGCGGCGGTGGAGTTCATCCACACCGCCACGCTGCTGCACGACGACGTGGTCGACGGATCCGATCTGCGCCGCGGCAAGCGCACCGCCAACATCATCTGGGGCAATCCCGCGACCGTGCTGGTCGGCGATTTCCTGTTCTCGCGCGCGTTCGAGCTGATGGTGGACGACGGCAGCCTGAAGGTGCTGAAGATCCTGTCGAGCGCGTCGGCGATCATCGCGGAGGGCGAGGTGAACCAGCTCACCGCCGCGCGCCGCATCGATCTGGCCGAGGATCGCTATCTCGACATCATCGGTGCCAAGACCGCCGCGCTGTTCGCCGCCGCCTGCCGGATCGCCGCGGTGGTGGCCGAACGCCCCGAGAGCGAGGAGATCGCGCTCGACACCTATGGCCGCAATCTGGGCATCGCGTTCCAGCTCGTGGACGATGCGATCGATTACGTCTCCGATGCGGGCACGATGGGCAAGGACAGCGGCGACGATTTCCGTGAGGGCAAGATGACGCTGCCGGTGATCCTGGCGCATGCCCGCGGTTCGGCGGACGACCGGCGCTTCTGGAAGGACGCGGTCGAGGGGCGGCGTTCCACCGATGCCGATCTGGCGCATGCGGTCGGCCTGATCCGCGCGACTCGCGCGATCGACGACACCATCGCGCGGGCGCGCCATTACGGTCAGCGCGCGATCGACGCGATCGCCGGGCTCGCATCGGGCAAGGCCAAGGACGCAATGACCGAAGCCGTCGAATTCGCGGTCGCCCGCGCCTATTGATATCGAGTTCGATGACGATACCGCCACCCGTTCGCCCTGAGCTTGTCGAAGGGCCTGTCCGGAATGCGAAGGCCTATGCGGAGAGAAGGTGCTTCGACAAGCTCAGCACGAACGGTAAGGGAACCGGGGCCATCTGGCGTCGTCGATCCTAACGGCAGAAGCCCGCATGATCGTCCTCCAGATGGAGGTGGTTGCGGTGCGCGGCGTTGTAGTCGGGGCTCAGCACCGTGCCGAATCGTTTGCAGGCGGAGACATGGACCGTCTGGAGAAACCCGCGCACCTGCGGATCGGGTGAGTTCCAGTCGTTCAGGACCGTGATCCGGCGGCCGTCCTTCAGCACCACGCCGCCGAAATCCACCGCATTGGCGATCGCATGGCCCGAGCGGCGATCGGCATTGCGCACCGAGCCGACGACGTTGCGGCAGGCATAGCTGCCCATCCCCTCGACTCGCGCGATCTCGCTGCCGAGCATCTGATAGGCGGCGGGCGCCAGCGCGTTGCGCGTCCAGCTCGCGAACGCGCGCGCCTCGCCGCAGCGAAGCGCGGTGATGCCGGTGACGGGCACGCCGATGTCGATCAACTGCACCGCGCCGAACACGCCGCAGCCGGTGCCGTAATCATGATCGGGCAGGGTGCGGTAGGACACGCCCATGCGGGTGAGGTCCGCCTCGCACTGCGCGGTCTCGCGAATCGCGGGCCGCGCCGGCTGGCCACGCGTGGCGGCGGGATGCTCGACCCGGCCGCACCCCGCAACGAGGAGGGCGAGGAGCGCCCATCGCATGTCCGTTCGCGTCATGCGTGGCGAAGCATCGTTCTTCATGCGCATAGACGTAGAGAGAAGACCTGCCCGCCGACAAGCTCGGCACGGACGGGAAAAGCCACCGCTCGTCCGTGTCCGGCCATTCTGCTTGCCACAATGCTCCTGCATCCCTAACGCCGTCGACGGGCCACGCCGCCCCAACGCGGCGCGTGCTCTCTGTGAGGAGAGAGACATTGACGGATACGCTTACCGCCCCCGAATCGGGCGCGACGACGAAGCCTGCCACCAAACCGGCACGCCCCTATTTCTCCAGCGGCCCCTGCGCCAAGCCGCCCGGCTGGGACGCGGCGAAGCTGGCCACCGCGTCGCTCGGGCGCTCGCACCGTTCCAAGATCGGCAAGCAGCGGCTGCAATATGCCATCGACCTGATGCGCGAGACGCTGAAGCTGCCCGACACGCACCGGATTGGCATCGTGCCGGGCTCCGACACCGGCGCCTATGAGATGGCGATGTGGACGATGCTGGGCGCCCGGCCCGTCACCGCGCTCGCCTGGGAGAGCTTCGGCGAAGGCTGGGTGACCGACGCGGTCAAGCAGTTGAAGATCGATCCGACCGTCATCCGCGCCGATTACGGGCAATTGCCCGATCTGGCCGCGGTCGACTGGTCGAGCGACGTGCTTTTCACCTGGAACGGCACCACGAGCGGCGTGCGCGTGCCCGATGCCGACTGGATCCCCGAGACCCGCGAGGGCCTGTCGTTCGCCGACGCGACCTCGGGCGTCTTCGCCTATGACATCGACTGGGCGAAGATCGACGTCGCGACGTTCAGTTGGCAAAAGGTGCTGGGCGGGGAAGGCGCGCACGGCGTGCTGATCCTCGGCCCCCGCGCGGTGGAGCGGCTGGAAAGCTATACGCCCGCCTGGCCGCTGCCCAAGGTCTTCCGCCTCGTGTCGAAGGGCAAGCTGGCCGAGGGCGTGTTCAAGGGCGAGACGATCAACACGCCGTCGATGCTGGCCGTCGAGGACGCGATCTTTGCGCTCGAATGGGCCAAGGGGCTGGGGCCGGACGGGCTGATCGCGCGCAGCGACGCCAACGCCGCCGCGCTCGACCGGATTGTGGCGGAACGCGCCTGGCTCGGCCATCTCGCCGCCGATCCCGCCTCGCGTTCCAAGACCAGCGTGTGCCTGACCGTGGAGGGCGCGGACGAGGTGCTCATCAAGGCGATGGCGTCGCTGCTCGAAAAGGAAGGGGTGGCCTTCGACGTGGCGGGCTATCGCGATGCGCCGCCGGGCCTGCGCATCTGGTGCGGCGCCACCGTCGACACCGCGGATATCGTGGCCCTCGGCGCTTGGCTCGACTGGGCCTACGCGACCGCCAAGGCGGGCTGAACCCACCCTCTTCCGTTCGCCCTGAGCTTGTCGAAGGGCGTGTCACAAACGTTACCGTTCCGGGCATGGGCTTCGACAGGCTCAGCCCGAACGGCCTCTAGGATATTTCCATGCCCAAAGTCCTGATTTCCGACAAGATGGATCCCCGCGCCGCGCAGATCTTCCGCGAGCGCGGCGTCGAGGTGGACGAGATCACCGGCAAGACGCCCGACGAACTCGCCGCGATGATCGGCGAATATGACGGCCTTGCGATCCGCAGCTCGACCAAGGTGACCAAGGCGATCCTCGAGCACGCCACCAACCTGAAGGTGGTGGGCCGTGCCGGCATCGGCGTGGACAATGTCGACATCCCCGCCGCCTCCGCCAAGGGCGTGGTGGTGATGAACACCCCGTTCGGCAATTCGATCACCACCGCCGAACATGCCATCGCGCTGATGTTCGCGCTCGCGCGCCAATTGCCCGAGGCGGATGCCAGCACCCAGGCGGGCAAATGGGAAAAGAACCGCTTCATGGGCGTCGAGCTGACCAGCAAGACGCTGGGGCTGATCGGTGCGGGCAATATCGGCTCGATCGTCGCGGATCGCGCGCGTGGCCTCAAGATGAAGGTGGTGGCGTTCGATCCGTTCCTCACCCCCGAGCGCGCGATCGAGATGGGCGTCGAGAAGGTGACGCTGGACGAGCTGCTCGCCCGCGCCGATTTCATCACGCTGCACACGCCGCTGACTGACCAGACGCGCAACATCCTCTCGGCCGAAAACCTCGCCAAGACGAAGAAGGGCGTGCAAATCATCAACTGCGCACGCGGCGGCCTGATCGACGAGGCGGCGTTGAAGGCGGGGCTCGATTCGGGGCAGATCGGCGGCGCCGCGCTCGACGTGTTCGTCGAGGAGCCGGCCAAGGCGAGCCCGTTGTTCGGCACGCCCAATTTCGTCAGCACGCCGCATCTGGGCGCCTCCACCACCGAAGCGCAGGTCAACGTCGCGATCCAGGTCGCCGAGCAGATGGCCGATTTCCTGATGTCGGGCGGCGTCACCAACGCGCTCAACATGCCGAGCCTGTCGGCGGAAGAAGCGCCGAAGCTGAAGCCGTACATGGCGCTCGCCGAAAAGCTCGGCAGCCTTGTCGGGCAGCTGGCGCATGGTTCGATCTCGGGCATTTCGGTCGAAGTCGAGGGCGCTGCGGCCGCGCTCAACCCCAAGCCGATCACCGGCGCGGTGCTGGCGGGCTTCATGCGCGTCCACACCGATACGGTGAACATGGTCAACGCGCCGTTCCTCGCCAAGGAACGCGGGCTCGACGTGCGCGAGGTGCGGCGCGAGCGCGAGGGCGATTACCATACGCTCGTCCGCGTGACGCTCAAGACCGATGCGGGCGATCGCTCGGTGGCGGGCACGCTGTTCGGCGATCAGGCGCCGCGGCTGGTCGAGCTGTTCGGCATCAAGGTCGAGGCCGATCTGGCCGGGCCGATGCTCTATGTCGTCAACGAAGATGCGCCGGGCTTCATCGGCCGGCTCGGCACCACGCTGGGCGCCGCCGGTGTCAACATCGGCACCTTCCACCTCGGCCGGCGTCAGGCCGGCGGCGAGGCGGTGCTGCTGCTGTCGGTGGACGAGGCGGTCACCGCCGACCTGTTGACCCAGGTGCGCGCGCTGCCCGGCGTAAAGACCGCGATGGGCCTGGTGTTCTGAACCCGGCGATGCGGGGAGGATTGCGCTTGGAGCCGCTCGCGCTATCAGCCGCTTCATGACCGCACTCCTCCCCGAAGGCTTTCACGATCGCCTGCCGCCCTTCGCCGATGCGGCCGCGGCGCTCGAAGCGCGGGTGCTGGAGGCGGCGCGGCGTCACGGCTATGAACGGGTCGACCCGCCGCTCGCCGAATTCGCCGAAGGGCTGGGTTCGCGGCTGAAGGCGGGCGGGCTGCACGATGCGGTGCGCTTCGTCGATCCGGTGTCGCAGCGGACGCTGGCGATTCGGCCTGATCTCACCGCGCAGGTGGCGCGGATCGCCGCCACCCGGATGGGGCACCATCCGCGCCCGGTGCGGCTCAGCTATGCCGGATCGGTGCTGAAGCTGCGCGCCTCGCAACTGGCACCCGCGCGCGAGCTTCGCCAGATCGGCTGCGAGCTGATCGGCCTCGATTCGGTCGCGGCGGCGGGCGAGGTGGTCGGCGTCGCGGTCGCGGCGCTCGCGGCGGCGGGCACGGGGCCGGTGTCGATCGATTTCACGCTGCCCGATCTGGTCGATACGCTCGCGGCGGGGCCGTTGCCGGTGCGCGACATCGCCGGCTTGCGCGACCGGCTCGATGCGAAGGATGCGGGCGGGGTCGCCGCGCTCGCGCCCGATTATCTGCCGCTGGTGGCGGCGGCAGGGTCGTTCGCCACCGCCATGGCGCGGCTGCGGGCGTTCGATGCGCATGGCGTCCTCACCTCGCGGCTCGATGCGCTGGCGCGGATCGCGGCGGCACTGGGCGATGGCGTGCGGCTCACGCTCGATCCCACCGAGCGGCACGGGTTCGAATATCAGAGCTGGCTCGGCTTCTCATTGTTTGCCGACGGCATCGCGGGCGAAGTGGGGCGTGGCGGCACCTATACGATCGTCCACGAGAACGGCAGCGAGGAGCCGGCGACCGGCTTCTCGATCTATGCGGACGCGCTGGTGGGGCAGGCGGGCGGCGGCGAGCGGCGTCGGCTCTTCCTGCCGCTCGCTACGCCGGCCGCGCAGGCTGCGGCGCTCCGCGAGGCCGGCTGGGTGACGGTGGCGGCGCTGGAGGCGGACGATACGCCCGAAGCGCAACTGTGCACGCATGTCTGGCGCGAGGGGCAGGCAGTGCCGCTCGGCGGTTGACACGGGCGCCGGGCAGCCGCTAGGCGCGCCTCCGCAATCATTGGACACACCCGTCGCGCCGAGTCCTGTCGAAGGGCGCGCGGGTCCGCTCGGCAGGCGGAGCTTGGTACATGGCGAACGTGGCAGTCATCGGCGCGCAATGGGGCGACGAGGGCAAGGGCAAGATCGTCGATTGGCTCGCGAGCCGCGCCGACATGGTGGTGCGCTTCCAGGGCGGCCACAATGCCGGCCACACGCTCGTCGTGGGCGACAGCACCTATAAATTGTCGTTGCTCCCGTCGGGGCTGGTGCGCGGGACGCCCTCGGTGATCGGCAACGGCGTGGTGCTCGATCCCTGGGCGCTTCGCGACGAGATCGCCCGGCTCGGCGCCCAGGGCGTGGTCGCCACGCCCGACACGCTGCGCATCGCCGACACCTGCGCGCTGATCCTGCCGTTCCACCGCGACCTCGACGCGCTGCGCGAGGATGCGAGCGGCGCGGGCAAGATCGGCACGACGCGGCGCGGCATCGGCCCGGCCTATGAGGACAAGGTCGGCCGCCGCGCCATCCGGGTGTGCGATCTGGCGCATCTGGACGATCTGGGCGCGCAGCTCGACCGGCTGACCGCACATCACGACGCGTTGCGGGCGGGTTTCGGCGAGCCGCCGATCGATCGCGCGCGGCTCCTGTCCGATCTGCGCGAGATCGCGGGCTTCGTCCTGTCCTTCGCCAAGCCCGTCTGGCGCGACCTGAACGCGGCGCGCGCGGGCGGCAAGCGGATCCTGTTCGAGGGCGCACAGGGCGTTCTGCTCGACAACGATCACGGCACCTATCCCTTCGTCACCTCGTCCAATACGGTGGCGGGGGCAGCGGCGGCGGGATCCGGCATCGGTCCATCGGGCGTCGGCTTCGTGCTCGGCATCGCCAAGGCCTATACCACCCGCGTCGGCTCCGGACCGTTCCCGACCGAGCTTCACGACGATGTGGGGCAGGGGCTCGGGCAGCGCGGCCATGAATTCGGCACCGTCACCGGCCGCAAGCGGCGCTGCGGGTGGTTCGATGCGGTGCTGGTGCGGCAATCGGCCGCGGTCGGCGGGATCACGGGGATCGCGCTCACCAAGATCGACGTGCTCGACGGGATGAACTCGGTGAAGATCTGCACGGGCTATCGGCTGCGCGGCGAGACGCTCGACTATTTTCCCGCCCATGCCGCGGATCAGGCGCAGGTGGAGCCCGTCTACGAGACGATGGAGGGCTGGCAGGGCACGACCGCGGGCGCGCGGAGCTGGGCCGATCTGCCGGCGCAGGCGATCAAATATATCCGGCGGATCGAAGAGCTGATCGCGTGCCCGGTCGCGCTCGTCTCCACCAGCCCGGAACGCGCCGACACGATCCTGGTGCGCGATCCCTTCGCCGACTGACATGAAAAACCCGGCCGAGCGGGGCTCGGCCGGGTCCGTTATTTTCGTTCGCGGAGCGCGATCAGCGCGGCGGAGTCGTGGTGCCGGTCGTGCTCGTGCCGTTGTTCGAACCGGTGGCTCCATCCATCGTGCCCATCGTTCCGGTCGTGCCGCCCATGGTACCCGTGGTGCCCATCGTGCCGGTGCTCGTACCACCGCTCATCGTGCCCGTGGTCGAGCCGCCCATCGTGCCCGTGGTGGAGCTACCCATCGAGCCCTTGCGCGAGCCACGACGGCCGGTCGAACGCGTCTGAGTCGTGCTGCCGGTCGACATGCCGGTCGTTCCGCTCTGCATCGACGTGCCACCCGAAACCGAACCGGATGCCGAACCAGCGGTGCCACCGGTCGTCTGTGCCATTGCGGCGGCGGGAAGGATCAGCGCCGCAGCGCCTAAGGCCATGATGATGCGCATGTTTTCTCTCCAGGATTGACAGAAGCTCCAACGGTTGGATCGTCCGTCCGTTCCCTGGTCAGCCGCATTGGGCGCGGTGGAGGAGCGCCTGATCCGCCAGAACGAGCGCGATCATCGCCTCCACGACGGGCACGCCGCGGATACCGACACAGGGGTCGTGGCGCCCCTTGGTCGCGATCTCGGTCGCGCTGCCGTCGCGGGCGATCGTCGGCATGGGCGTGAGGATCGAACTGGTCGGCTTGAACGCGACGCGCAGCCGGACGGGCTGACCGGTCGCGATCCCGCCCGCGATCCCGCCGGCATGGTTGGCGAGGAATTCTGGGCCACCGCCCGTTCCCGGCGGCGCGGGCCGCATCGGATCGGCATTGGCCTCGCCGGACAGCGCGGCGGCGGCGAACCCGTCGCCGATCTCGACGCCCTTCACCGCGTTGATCCCCATGCATGCCGCCGCAAGCTCGCTGTCGAGCTTGGCGTAGAGCGGTGCACCCCAGCCGGCGGGCACGCCCCTCGCCTCTGCCGCGATCACCGCGCCGAGCGACGATCCGGCCTTGCGCGCATCATCGACCAGCGCTTCCCACCGCACGGCCGCCTGCGCATCGGGGCAGAAGAACGGGTTGGCATCGATCTGCGCATCGTCGAAATTGGCCGGATCGATCGCGTCGCCGCCGATCGCCTCGACCCAGGCGCGGACGCGGACCTGCGGGATCACCAGCCGGGCCACCGCGCCCGCCGCCACGCGCGAGGCGGTCTCGCGCGCGGACGAGCGGCCCCCGCCGCGGGGATCGCGAAACCCGTATTTGGCGTCATAGGCGTAATCGGCATGGCCCGGCCGATAGGCGCGGGCCACCTCGGAATAATCCTTCGATCGCTGATCGACATTCTCGATCATCAGGCTGATCGGCGTGCCCGTCGTATGCCCCTCGTACACGCCCGACAGGATGCGCACCGCATCGGGCTCGCGGCGCTGCGTCGTGAAGCGCGAGGTGCCGGGGCGGCGCCGGTCGAGCCAGGGCTGGATATCGGCTTCGGCGAGCGCGATCCCCGGCGGGCAGCCATCGACCACCACGCCGATCGCCGGCCCGTGGCTTTCTCCCCAGGTGGTGAAGCGGAAGACGCGGCCGAAGCTGTTCCAGCTCACGCCAGCGCGATGTCCGGCGCGTCTTCGGCCTTCATGCCGATGACGTTGTAACCCGCGTCGACATGGTGGATTTCGCCCGTCACGCCGCTCGCCAGATCGGAGAGCAGGTACAGGCCGGCGCCGCCCACATCCTCGATCGTGACGTTGCGCTTCAGCGGGGAATTCAGCTCGTTCCACTTCATAATATAGTTGAAGTCGCCGATGCCGCGCGCCGCCAGCGTCTGGATGGGGCCCGCCGAGATCGCATTCACGCGGATCGCGTCGCGGCCCAGATCGACCGCGAGATATTTGACGCTCGTCTCCAGCGCGGCCTTGGCGAGCCCCATGACATTGTAATGCGGGATGACCTTCTCGGCGCCGTAATAGCTGAGCGTCAGCAGGCTGCCGCCATCAGGCATCATGCGCGCCGCGCGCTGCGCCACCGCCACGAACGAATAGACGCTGATGTTCATCGTCATGGCGAAATTGTCGAGCGTGGTGTCGGCGAAACGGCCGCGAAGCTGAGTCTTGTCGGAAAAGCCGATCGCATGGACGACGAAATCGATCGTCGGCCAGGCATTGCTCAATTCGGCGAAGGTGGCGTCGAGCGCATCCATGTCGGACACGTCGCAATCGAAGAGGCGCGCGACGCCGAGTTGCTCGGCGAGCGGGCGCACCCGCTTTTCCATCGCTGCGCCCTGATAGCTGAACGCGAGTTCGGCGCCCGCGTCGGACAGCTTCTTCGCGATCCCCCATGCGAGCGATTTGTCGTTCGCCAGACCCATGATGAGTCCGCGCTTGCCCGCCATCAAACCGTTCACGCGACCACTGCCTCCATCGTTGTGCCGTGGGGCGTCTGTAGCGCCGGTTCGGGTGGTTCCGCCAGCGCCGCGTTCAGATGCGCACCGAAGACGAGGCCGAGCCCGATCAGGTAGAAGAACAGCAGCGCGACGATCACGCCCGCCAGGCTGCCATAGGTGAGGTCGTACCCACCGAGCCTCGCCAGCACGAGCGGCAGCGCCGCCGTCATCGTCACCCACCAGACCGTGGTGAACAATGCGCCCGGCCATTTGCGGCAGTTCGTTTCGCGATATTTGGCCGGCGTCACCGAATAGAACAGCATGTAGAGCGCGCCGAACATCACGAGGCCGGGGATCGCGCGCGAAATCCCGATCCACGTCGCGGCGTTCTGCGCGAACGGCAGCAGGCGATAGATGAACTGTTCGACTGCGGTGAGGATGCCCTGAACGAGGAACGACACCAGCGCCAGGATCACCGACGCGATGATGGCGAACGTCGTGCCCAGACGCGAGCGCCACAGCGGCGTCTTGCTCGTGGTGCCATAAGCACGGCGGAAGATGTCGCGGATCGTCTCGACGAAGCTTCCGACCGTCCAGAGCCCGACCAGACCGCCCAGCCACAGCAACGACCCGGTGCGCGCCGCCAGCACGTCGGCGATCGGCTTGCGCAGCAGATCGCCGACATTGGGCGGCAGCACATGGAGGAACGAGCTGACCGCACGCTGCGTCTCCGTGCTCTGCCCGAGCAGCGACAGCACCGCCGCCGCCACGATGAAGAACGGAAACAGCGTCATCAACGCGAGATAGGCGAGGTTCCCGGCATAGATGAACCCGTCATTATAGACGCCCAGACTCGTTCGCTTGAGCACCTGGAAGGCATAGCTGCCGGGCCCGATCTTCGCGAGCTGGTGATCGATCCGAGCGCGAGGGCCCCGGTTCTTGGCCCGGTCTTCCGGGGTCAGCGCATTGGGCTCGTCCATGGGCGTCAGACGCCCATGGCGGCTCTGGGGTTCCCGGCATTCGCCGGCGACCAATGTTCGACGAATTCCCGCAGCGCCGGATCTTCGCCGGGCACGTCCACCATCAGCGTGATGAGCTGGTCGCCGCGGCCACCGCCTTTCTTGTGAAAGCCCTTGCCCTTCAGGCGCAACGTCTTGCCCGATGTCGTGCCCTTGGGGATGGTCAGGTTCACCGGCTTCTCGACGGTCGGCGCGCGGATCGATCCGCCCAGCACCGCCTCGGCAAGCGTGATCGGCAGATCGAGCCGCACGTCGTCGCCGTCGCGGATGAAGAAACGGTGCGACTGCACCTCCAGCGTGACGATCGCATCGCCAGCCCCGCCGGGGCCGCTCTCGCCCTTGCCGGCCAGCTTCATCTGCGTTCCGGTCTCGACGCCGGGGGGCAGCTTCAGGTCAATCGACTTGCCGTCGCCCAGCGTCACGCGCTGCGGGTTGAGCGTCGCGGCATCGATGAAGGGCACCTGGAGCCGATAGGCGATGTTGGCGCCCTTGGGCTGCGGCCGCCGCCCGAAGCCGCCGGCGAACCCGCCGCCGCCCCGCTGGCCGCCGCCGAACAGCCCCTCGAAGATGTCACCCATGTCCGCTTCGCCGCCGCCGAATTCATAGCCCTGGCTGCGAAAGCCGCCGCCGGCACTAGCGGGCCGGCCGCCGCCGCCCTGGCCGAAGCCGAACGGCGCGGCGGGATTGCCGTCGCCATCGATCTCGCCGCGATCGAAGCGCGCGCGCTTGTCCTTGTCGTTCAGCAGGTCATAGGCGTTCGTCACCTGGCTGAAGCGCTCGGACGCCTTGGGATTGTCCTTGTTGCGATCGGGATGCAGCTCCTTGGCGAGCTTGCGATACGCTTTCTTGATGTCGGCCTCGGTCGCGCTGCGGGCGACGCCCAAGGTCTGGTACGGATCGGCCATTCTGTCCCCGTTCGGTGTGTTACGGGGATATGTAGGTCATGGGGGCGGGCGCGCCAATCCCGGCCGGCGTTTCGATCGGCGCCACGTCCACGCTGACCGTCATGTCCTGCGCCGCGGATCCCAGCACCACGCCGTCGACGGGCGCGATCTCGGTATAGTCGCGCCCCACCGCCATGACGATGTGATCGGCCGCCATCCAGATGCCGTTGGTGGGATCGAGCCCCACCCAGCCGATCGCGGGGCCGCACCACAGCAGCACCCAGGCATGGGTCGCATCGGCACCCACCAGACGCGGCTGGCCAGCCGGCGGGATCGTGCGGATATAGCCCGAGGCATAGGCGGCCGGCAGCCCCGCGCCGCGCAGGCCCGCGATCATGATCTGCGCGAAATCCTGGCAAACGCCGCGGCGCTGGACGAAGGCGTCGTGCGGGGTGGTGTCGACGAAGGTCGCATCGCCGTCATAGACGAATTCGCGCTGGATGCGCTGCGCCAATGCCATCCCCGCCTCCAGCGCGCCGCGACCGGGATCGAGATCGGGCGCACACCAGTCTGCGATGGCACGGTCGAGCGGGATGAGGGGCGAGGGGTAGAGATAGCCGGCGGGACCCGCCGCGGAGGCATCGCGGCTGAGCCGCGCCATCGCCGCGACGTCCGCCAGCGTCGGATCGTCGGGGGAGGGAATGGGGATCAGCCGATCGACCATGATTCGCGACACGCTTTCGATCGTCAGCGTGCGGACGGGCGAATCGACCACCAGCCGGGTGACGTTGGCGAGCCCGGCCTCGGCATGCGCGGGAAAGGTGTGGCCGGCCGGGTGGACGCTCAGCGTATAGGAATCGAGCCGCTGCCCCGGCCAGTCGATCGGCTTCAGCCGCAGGTTGCAGCGCGCGAACTTGACGTTGGCGCCGTAATCGAAGGTCGTGATGTGGCGAATGTCGTAGATCATGCGAGCGTCAGGCCGGTTTCGCGCAAGGGTTCGGCACCTTGCAGGAAATAGCGCCGTGCGATCGCATCCGACAGCGCGCCCAGCCGCCGTTCGATATCGCCCAGCATATCGGCATCGAGCCGGGCGGCGGTCGTGGTGGCGGGAATGGCATTCAGCGCGATGCCCTGGGCCTGTTGCGGCTCGGCCATGCCGTCGTCGTCGAGTACGGGCAATTCGGACAGGCGCTCGACGATCCGCTGCGTCTGATAGGCGAGCGCACGCGGGTTGCCGGGATCCAGCGCGACGAGATCGACCACGGGCACGCGCGCGATCCCGGTGAGGTAACGCTGGCGATAGCTGATCTGGCTGTCGGCGAGATCGAGCAGCGTGGACAGATCGTCCGCGCGGGCACCCGCCATGCCGAACAGGCGGCAGGCGCGCGCGATCGTCGTCGCCCGTTCGATCCGGCGGCCGAGATCGAGGAACCGCCAGGCCGCGGTCCGCCCCATATGCTCGGCCGAGAGCCCGGCGATCGCGGCATAGCGGCGCTGGAGCGAGCCGGCGCGGTCGAGCAGCCCCCGGTGCGTGGGAAAGGGCGCCTCGAGCAGCCGGATCATGTCCGCCGACAGCCGGTCGCGCGAGCCGTCGCCGATGGCGCGCGCGTGGCGGTTGAGCGCCGCCACCGATTGCCAAGCGCTATCCTCCATCGCGGTGCGGGCGAAGGCCTGAAGGTCGGCGCGGCGCAGCGACGGCGGGTGCGGCGCGGCGCCCGCGCCCGCGATCAGCCCGGCCAGGCGCCCCACCGTCTCGCCCGCGAGCGCCGCGCCGCCATCCGCATCGATCGAATGGCCGAGCAGCACGCGGATCGCGCCGAGCAGCGCCTCGCCGCGTTCGAGATAGCGGCCGAGCCAGAAGAAATTGTCCGCGACGCGGCTGGGCAGCGTGCCGGGATTGCGGCGGATGTGGAGCGAGTCGCTGGCGGGCAGCAGCGAGACGGGCGCGACGGGTTCCGGCCCATGGACGCACACATCGGCGGACCAGGTGCCTTCGCCCATCACCGCGGCGCGGACATCGGCCAGCGCGCCGATCCGCGCGAAGCCACCGGGCAGCACCGTCCAGCCGCCATCGGCCCCGCGCGCCGCGAACACCCGGAGCGTAAAGGGGCGGGCAGCGAGCGCATCCTCCACGACGACGGGCATGGTCGAGAGATGGACCATTTCCTGCCCGACATAATCCTGCGGGCGCCGGGCCATATCCGTGAGCAGCGCCGCGCGCGCATCGCCCGTGATCTCGGCCCCCGGCACCGGCAGTCCGCCCGGCAGGCCGAGTGGCGCGGCGGCGAAGGCGGGGCCGATCAGCAGCGAATCGAAGTCCTCGCGCACCCGCGCCGCCTCGTGCGGCTGGCCGCACCACCAGGTCGCGATATTGGGCAGGCGCAGATCCTCGCCCAGCAGCCGCTTGGCGAGCGCGGGCAGGAACGCACCGAAGGCGGGCGCTTCCAGGACGGCAGAGCCCGGCGCGTTCGAGATGACCGCGTTTCCGGCCGCATAGGCGTCGATCAGCCCCGGCACCCCGATCTGCGAGCGCGAATCGAACGCCAGCGGATCGAGCATCCGCGGATCGACCCGGCGCCACAGCGCATCGACGCGCTTCAGCCCGGCGATGGTGCGGACATAGAGCTTGTCCTCCAGCGCGGCGAGATCGGCGCCCTCGACCAGCAACAGCCCCAGATAGCGCGCGAGATGCGCCTGTTCGGGATACGTCGGGTTGTAGCGGCCGGGCGTCAGCAGCCCGATCCGGGGATCGCTGCGCTTGCACAAGGCGGCGAGCCCTTCGCGGAAGGCGGCGAAGAAGGGCGCGTGACGCTGCACGTTCAGCCGCGCCTGCAAGCCGCCGAGCGTGCGCCCCAGCGCCAGCCGGTTTTCGAGCGTATAGCCCGCGCCGGCGGGGGCGCGCAGATGATCGGCCAGCACGAACCATTCGCCGGTGGGCCCGCGGCCGAGATCGATCGCGACGAACTGCAGGTGCCGGCCGCCCGGCGGTTCGATCCCGACCATCGGCCGCAGGAAGCCGGCGCTGCCGGCGACGAGCGCGGCGGGCAGCAGGCCGCGTTCGACGAGGCGGGCGGGGCCGTAGAGATCGGCGATCACCGTCTCCATCAGTTCGGCGCGCTGGATCACGCCGCGCGCGATCGCGTTCCACTCCCCGGTGCCGATCAGCAGCGGTACCGGAGAGACGGGCCAGGGCCGTTCGTCCGCCTCGCCGACGATGCGGAAGCCGGTGCCGATATCGGCGGCGTGGCGCTGTACGCGTTCGCGGGCATGGCCGAGATCGTCCGAGGCGACGCTCGCCAGTTCCTCGAACATCGCGGGCCAGGCGGGATCGTCGCTGCCACCGAGCACGTCGCCGGCATGCGCGTGGGTGCGATACTCCGCGATCCAGCGGCGGGCGTGGACGCTCGCGTCGAACAGGGGGGCGGGATCGCTCGCCATCGCCAATGCTTGTCCGATCCCCGTTTGCACCCCGCCTTTGCTGGACGGTTCATCGGATCGAGGCAACCGTGAAATGCGCGCGCGCTACAGGTCGGGCAGGGTCTGGTCCGCGACGCCCCATCCGGCGAGCGCCGCGGAGGCCGCCCGCGCGATCAGTTCGTCCGCGTCGGTCACATGGTAGCGCGCCGCGGTGTCGAGGTCGCGCAGCTCGGTCCAGGAGACCGGCGCGGCGACGGGCGCTCCGGCGCGTGCGCGCGCCGAATAGGGCATGATCGCGGTGGCGCCACGCTGGTTGCGCAGCCAATCGATGAAGATCCGCCCCTTGCGCTTCGCCTTGGCCATCACCGCCACGAAGCGTTCGGGCTCGGCACCCGCCAGCGCGCGGGCGAACCGGTCGGCGAAATCCTTCACCTGCGGCCATTCGGCCTCGGGCGTCAGCGGCACGACGACATGGACGCCCTTGCCGCCCGACAGCATCGGGAAACTCGCCAGACCGATCTCTGCCAGTTGGTCGCGCAGATGCTCTGCCGCCGTCTTCGTTTCGCCGAAGCCCAGCCCCTCGTCGGGATCGAGGTCGAACACCATGCGATCGGGCCGTTCGAGCGCGGCATTGGCCGAGCCCCAGCCATGAAATTCGATCGATCCCATCTGAACGCACGCCACCAGCCCGTCGGCATCGTCGACATAGAGGTAATTCTCGGTCGATCCGTCCTTTTCGCGGATCGGCACTTGATGGACCTGTTCGCCGAAGCTGCCGGCATCGTGCTTCTGGAAGAAACAGGCGCGGCCACGCCCCTGCGGGCAGCGGACCAGGCTGACCGGCCGGTTCGCGACCCAGGGCAGCATGATCGCCGAGACCTGCGCGTAATAATCGGCGAGCATGCCCTTGGTGATATCCGAATCGGGAAAGATCAGCCGGTCGCGGCTGCTGACCTTCACATGGATCTCGGGCGCGGTATCGACCACAACGGGCGTCTCTGCCACCACCGCGTCCGCCGGCTTGTCCGCGCGCAGGCCGAGAAAGCTCGAATGGCGCAGCACGCCGTCGGGCGTAGTTTCGGCAAAGGCGACTTCGGCGACCATTTCGGGCTTCACCCAGCGCGCGCCGCGCACCGCGGCCTTGGGCGCCTTCACCGTCGGCGTGTCGGCGGCGACGGCGTCGAGCCGTTCACGCAGATCGTCCATGGTCGCCTGGTCGAAGCCGGTGCCGACTTTGCCCGCATAGACGAAACCGTCCTCGCCCTTCACGCCCAGCAGCAGCGACTTGAAGCCGCGCTTCTTGTCGGATGGTAGCCAGCCGACGATCACGAATTCCTGCCGGTGCGTGCATTTGGTCTTCAGCCACGCGGTGGTGCGCTTACCGACATAGGGCGCGTCGGCGCGTTTCGAGACCACGCCTTCCAGCCCCTCGCGACACATCGCTTCGAAAAGCTTCTCGCCCGCGCCGACGATGTGGTCGGCGAACTGGATGCGCTCGCCGCCGGGGATCAACGGGCGCAGCCGTTCCTTGCGATCGAGATTGGCAAGCGGCGTCAGATCCTCGCCATCCTGCATCAGGATATCGAAGGCGAAGAACGTCATGTCGCCCGCGTTCGCGATCGCGTCCTTCAGCGTCGAGAAATCGGGTTTGCCGTCCTTATAGGCGACGATCTCGCCATCGATCAGCGCGGTCCTCGCAGGGAGCGCCGCGGCGGCCTCGGCGATCGCGGCGAACTTGTCGGTCCAGTCTAGCCCGGTGCGGGTGAAGACCTTCGCCTTGCCGTCCGCGATGGCGATCAGCGCGCGATAGCCATCATATTTCACCTCGTGCAGCCAGGCCCCGCCGGCCGGCACCGCATCGACGAGCGTGCAGAGCTGAAGGTCTCGGAAGAGGGGCGGCACGGCATCATCCCCGGCATGCTCGAGCCGGGTGGCGCGCTTGGGCTTGCGCGACGGTGATGGCGAGGCAGGGGGCGCGGCCTTGCCCTCCGCGATCTCCGCCATGGTACGGCCGGTGGACACGCTGGTGAGCGCATCCTCGACCAACAGGTCGGTGCCGCCCGCGTCCGCATCGGCGACCTTGCGCAACAGCCAGTTCTCGCCGCGCTCCTTGCCGCGCGGTTTCAGGCGGACGAGGATCCATTCGCCCTTCATCCGCTCGCCTTCGAGGATGAAATGAAGATGGCCCTGTTCGATATCCTTCGCGCTCTTGCCCGCGACCGGTGCCCAGGTGCCGCGATCCCACAGCATCACCGTGCCGCCGCCATATTCCCCGGCCGGGATCGTGCCCTCGAACGTCGCATAGGAGAGCGGATGATCCTCGGTGCGCACGGCCAGACGCTTCTCGTCCGGGTCGAGGCTCGGGCCGCGCGTGACCGCCCAGCTTTTCAGCACGCCGTCCACCTCCAGCCGGAAATCCCAGTGGAGCCGGCTGGCGTCGTGCTTCTGCACGATGAACGAATTGCCATTGCCGGGCGCGAGCGTGCCCGCGGGTTCGGCGGTCTTCGCGAAATCGCGCTTGGCGTTGTAGCGCGCGAGCGGATCGGGCTTGGCGTCAGGCACGTTTCTTGGCCGGTGGCTTCCGGGCGGCGGGCTTCTTTTCGGCCGGCGCCTTGTCCGCCGGCGGCTTTGCGGCGGTCGGCTTCCTGGCTGGTGTCTTGTCGGCCGTGGCGCCGCCCATCGACTTCTTCAGCGCCGCCATCAGGTCGACGACGTTCGATCCCGATTTGGTCTCGCCCTTGTCCTCGATGATCGTCTCGCCCTTGGCCTTGCGCTTGCGCTCCACCAGATCCTTCAGCGCATCGACATAGCGGTCGTGAAACTCCTGCGGGTGGAAGGCCGCGGTCTTCTTGTCGATCAGCGCCTGGGCAAGATCGAGCAGCTCGGGATCGGGCTTGTCGTCGGGGATCTCGCGGAAATAGCCTTGCGCCTTGTGCACCTCGTCGGCGTAGCGCAGCGTTTCCAGGACCATGCCGCGCCCGCACGGCTTCAGGCTCACGACATATTCGCGGCCGCGCATCGCGAGCTGGCCGAGCCCGACCTTCTTCGACTGGCGCAGCGCCTCGCGCAGCACGATGAACGCCTCCTCCGCCAGATCGTCGGCGGGGACGACGAAATAGGGCTTTTCGTAATACAGCACGTCGATCTCGCTCGCATCGACGAACTGGGTGAGTTCGAGGGTCTTTTTCGATTCGAGCTTCACCGCGTCGATCTCGTCCTGCTGGAGCAGGACATATTCGCCCTTCGAGACTTCATAGCCTTTCATGATCTCGTCGGTGTCCACCGGGCCCACGCCCGTCACCACCTTCTCGTAATGGATCGGCTGCCCCGAGGGTTCGTGGATCTGCTTGAAGGAAATCGCCGCGCCGGATTTGGTCGCCGAATAGATCTCGACCGGGATCGACACCAGCGCGAGCCGGATCTGTCCCTGCCAGTAAGCGCGCGCGGCCATGCCTGTTCCTCGTTGCGGATCCGATTCAATCATCGGCAGCGGGAGTCGTTCCGCCGGTTTCGCCGGGCACGCGATCCCGCTATGGGGCGGCGATGGCCGACGATCCCTTTGCGCTGTTCGATAGCTGGTTCGCCGAAGCGAACGCGAGCGAACCCAATGATCCCAATGCGATGGCGCTCGCCACCGTCGGTACGGACGGCCGCCCGTCGTCGCGCATGGTGCTGCTGAAGGGGCATGGCCCCGATGGTTTCGTGTTCTACACCAATCGCGAAAGCCGCAAGGCGGGCGAGTTGGCGCAGAATGCCGAGGCGGCGTTGCTGTTCCACTGGAAGTCGCTGCGCCGGCAGATCCGGATCGAAGGATCGGTCGTGCTGGCGAGCGACGCCGAGTCGGATGCCTATTTCGCCTCGCGCGGGCGTGATTCCCGGCTCGGCGCCTGGGCATCGGACCAGTCGCGGCCGCTTGACGCGCGCGAGACGTTCGAGGCGCGGTTCGCCGCGATGCAGGCGCGATTCGAGGGGCAGGACGTTCCCCGGCCGCCGCATTGGGGCGGCTACCGCGTGGTTCCCCGCGCGATCGAATTCTGGCAGGATCGCGCGCACCGGCTGCACGAGCGCCGGCTGTTCACGCGCACCGATACGGGCTGGAACGAGGGATTGCTGTTCCCATGACTCAGGACGAACGCAGGAAGGTGATCCCGCTCGCGACGCGCGCCGCGCTGGCGAGCGTTGCGATGGCGACCGCGCTGCTCGTGCTGAAGGGCGTGGGCGCGTGGTTCACCGGGTCGATCGCGATGCTCGGGTCGCTCGCCGATACCGGGCTCGATCTGCTCGCCAGCCTCGTCACGCTGTACGGGGTCCGCCTCGCCGCGACGCCCGCCGATCACGACCACCGGTTCGGCCATGGCAAGGCGGAGGCGCTGGCGGCGCTGTTCCAGGTGGGGCTCATCACCGCCTCGGCGGTGGGCATCGCGTGGCGCGCGATCCTGGCGTTCGGCGAGAATACGCCCACCAGCGACGCCAATTTCGGCATCGGCGTCTCGGTCGCGGCGATCGCGGCGACCGCGGTGCTGCTCTGGTATCAGCGCCAGGTGATCCGCCGGACGGGATCGGTCGCGATCCTGGCGGACAACGTCCATTATCAGTCCGATGTGGCGCTGAACGGATCGGTGATCGTCGCGCTGGTGCTCGATCAATATCTGGGCTGGCACAAGGCCGATCCGGTCTTCGGCATCGTGATCGCGCTGTGGCTCGCCTGGGGCGCGTTCCAGGCGTCGTCGAGCGCGATCGATCAGTTGATGGACAAGGAATGGCCCGAGGATCAGCGCATCGCGTTCCTCGACGTGGCGGCACGGCAAGAGGGACTGAAGGGCATTCACGATTTCCGCACCCGCCGTTCGGGTGCGCATGATTTCGCGCAGTTCCACATGGAGGTCGATCGCGATCTGACGGTGGGCGCGGCGCATGATCTGGTCGAGGCGGTCGAGCATAATCTGCGCCGCGCCTTTCCCAAGGTGGAAGTGCTGATCCACCTCGATCCCGAAGGCCATGTCGATACCGACAATCCGCTGATCGAGGCGGACGTGACCCCCCATTGGTTCGGGAAGCGAATCTGATGCGCATTCCCTTCACCCAGATCGATGCGTTCGCCGATGGCCCGTTCGGCGGCAACCCCGCGGCGGTGATGCCGCTGGCCGCATGGCTGGACGATGCCGTGCTGCTGGCGATCGCGGCCGAGAACAACCTGTCGGAAACCGCCTTCCTCGTTCCCGCGGACGGGACGGAGGCGGATTTCGAGCTGCGCTGGTTCACACCCGCGGCCGAAGTCGCTCTATGCGGCCACGCCACCTTCGCCAGCGGCCATATGGTGCTGTCGTCCGATCCCGCGATCGATCGCGTGCGCTTCGCGACGCGGCGCACCGGGATCCTCGAAGTGGCGCGAGACGGCGCCGGCTATCGGATGCGGCTGCCGGCCTGGGCCCCGTCGCCGCGGCCACTCGACTCGATCGTCGCCGCACTCGGCCTGGCGCCCGAAGCGGTCGAGGCGACCTTGTGGCACGAGAAGGGCTATGCGCTCGTCATCGTCGGCGACGAAGCGCGCGTGCAGGATTGCGCGCCCGACATGCGCGCGCTGGCGGCCGAGGGCGGGATCGTGGCGATCGTCGCTGCGGCAGGCGCCGGTGGCGCCGGCGCGACCGACATCGTGAGCCGGGTGTTCGTGCCCGCCTTCGGCATCGACGAGGATCCGGTGACGGGCTCTGCCCATGCGGTGATGGTGCCCTATTGGGCGCAGCGCCTCGGCCGCGGCCGGTTCACCGCGTTCCAGGCGAGCGCGCGGGGTGGCCGGCTGACCTGCACGCTGGCGGGCGACCACGTGATCCTCGGGGGCACGTGCGTCACCGTGATCGAAGGCGCGTTCCTGCTGCCTTAACGCCCCGGCTTGCGACTCCGGCCGCGCGTCATCGGATCGGGCTTTGTCGGCTTCACCCAGCCTTCGGGCGGTGTCATCCGCTGCTGGCTGGTGCCGAGGCCCATCGCGCCCGGCTGTTGGCGCGTAAGGCCGGCGGTGTCGGCCGCGCTATCGTCGGCGCCGCCGCGCAACAGGCTGATCCGGTCGCGCAGCCGCTGCGCCTCCTCGAAATCGAGCCGCGCGGCAGCGGCCTCCATCGCGGTGCGCAGCTCCTCGATGGTCATGCCGCGATCCGCGCCGCCTCGGTCGCCGCGATCCAGCCGCCGCCGAGCACCCGTTCTTCCGCATAGAGCACCGCGGCCTGGCCCGGGGCGACGCCATATTCGGGCGCGTCGAACACCACCCGGTCTCCCACGAGGCGCGCGGGCACGGGCTTGGCCATCGAGCGCACCTTGGCGGTGAGCGGCCCCATAAAATCGCCGCCCAGCCAGTTCATCCGCTCGATCCGCGCCGCGCCGACCGCCAGTGCGGCACGCGGGCCCACGACGACGCGCCGCGTCTCGGGTTCGAGCCGTACGACATAGAGCGGTTCGGGCGTGCCGCCGATCTCGAGCCCGCGGCGCTGGCCCACGGTGAAGTGGATCAGGCCGCGATGCTCGCCCATCTTGGCACCGGCGAGATCGACGATGTCGCCCGTGGTGTCGATGCCGGGCCGCAGCTTCTTCACCAGCCCGGCATAATCGCCGTCGGGGACGAAGCAGATATCCTGGCTGTCCGGCTTGGCCGCGACGCCCAGGCCGATCTCGGCGGCGATCTCGCGCACCCGCGTCTTGGGCAGGGCGCCCAGCGGAAAGCGCAGATAATCGAGCTGCGCCTGCGTCGTCGCGAACAGGAAATAGCTTTGGTCGCGCGCCGGATCCGCGCCGCGGTGGAGTTCGGCGCCGTGCTGGCCCTCGATCCGGCGGACATAATGGCCGGTGGCGAGGCAATCGGCCCCCAGATCGCGGGCGAGCGCCAGCAGATCGGTGAATTTCGGGCCCATATTGCACTGGACGCAGGGGATCGGAGTGCGCCCGGCGAGGTAATCGTCCGCGAACGCGTCGACCACCTGCGTGCGGAAGCGCGTTTCATGGTCGAAGACGTAATGGGCGATGCCCAGCCGGTCGCACACCGCGCGCGCATCGCGGATGTCGCGCCCGGCGCAGCACGATCCGGCACGCCCCACCGCTTCGCCATGATCGTAGAGCTGAAGCGTGACGCCGATCGTCTCCGCGCCCGTCGCATGCGCCAGCGCGGCCACCACCGAACTGTCGACGCCGCCCGACATCGCCACCACGATGCGCTTGGTGCCCGCCGCGGGGCCGAGCTGGAAATCCACCTTGTCCATGATGCGAACGCTCTACAGCAGGCGGCGCGGCCATGCAAAATCGCGTGGGTTCACGAAGCGTTGCACCGGGCTTTACCCCGCCTTCACCCCCTCGCGCCTAGAGCGGCGATCCCGAACATGACGATGGTGCCCGCGCGTTGGATCTGAGCTTTCCCCGTTTCGACAAATCCCGCGAGCTCGGCACGTGCGAGCTCGCGGTGCTGCGCGGGGATCTGTCGGTGCTGCTGGTGGGGATCGTCGCACGCCAGGTGTCCAGCCCCACCGCGGGGATACAGGCGCTGTTCCTGCCCGACCCCGACTCGCGGCTGTTCGCGCCGCTGGACGGCGCGTTCAACGGCCAGATGGCCCGGGCGCTCATTCGCTGGAAAGACGGATGAAGACTGCGTTTACCCAAGGATTTCAGGCGATCTTCAAGCCCGCCCGTTATCGCCGAGCATGGAATTTGGAAGGGGTTTCCGGCCCCATCGAGGTTGAAGAATGATCGAGAACCAGAAAATTCGTCCTGCCAAGGTCATCGGTCCACTGGGTGAGGAGCTGACGCTCGACTCACTTCCGCCGCCGTCCACCACGCGTTGGGTGGTACGCCGCAAGGCCGAGGTGGTGGCCGCGGTGAATGGCGGGCTGCTCTCGGTGGATCAGGTGTGCGATCGCTATGGTCTCACGCCCGAGGAGTTCGCCGGATGGCAGCGCGCGATCGATCGATCGGGCATGCCGGGGCTGCGCGTCACGCGCATCCAGCACTACAAGTCGCTCTACGAACGTCAGCAGAAATACTGAGGCCGCGCATTAACGAAACGCACACGGAACAATTGCGCGAGCTCGCGAGTCTCACTCCCATCGCCCGGCTTACGGGTTCAACGGAGGGAATGCGACATGGGTATCATCATCTGGCTCATCGTGGGTGGCGTCGTGGGCTGGCTGGCCAGCCTAGTCATGCGCACCGATGGCCAGCAGGGCATCCTGCTCAACATCGTCGTCGGCATCATCGGGTCGGTGATCGCGTCGTTTCTGTTCGGTGGCGGGATCAACCAGGTCATCACGATCACGACGTTCATCTATTCGCTAATCGGCGCGATCATCCTGCTCGCGATCGTCAATCTCGTGCGTCGCGGCACCGTCCGCTGACACCATAAGGTTCGTCACGAAAAAGGGCCGTCCGGGCGACCGGGCGGCCCTTTTCTCATTGGGGCTCAGTCGAGCAGGAAGCGCACCGACAGCGTGACGGTCACGTCCTTCTCGCCGGCGGCGATCGGCGTGCTGTCCTTCATCGCCATCGTCCGCATCATCGCCATCGGCGGGTTGCCGCCGCCCGCATTCTCGCCGTTTTCGGCAATAGAGATCATTCGCACGACATGCAGCCCGGCGGCGCGCGCATAAAGGTCGGCGCGGGCGCGGGCGCGCTTCACCGCATCGGTGCGCGCCTCGTCGAGTGCGGCATCGGGCTGGTCGATCGAGAGATTGGGACCCTCGATCTGGTTCGCGCCTTCGGCCACCAGCGCATCGAGGATCGCGCCGGCCCGCGCCACGTCGCGGAAGCGGATCGTGACGCCGTTGCTGGCCTGATAGCCGGTGACGACGGGGGGCTGGTTCTCGGCATAGCGATATTGCGGATTGAGCGAGACGTTGGCGGTCGCCACGTCGCGCGGCGCGACGCCCGCCTTCTTCAACGCCGCCAGCACGCGCGTCATGCGCTGGGCATTGTCGCCGAGCGCGGCGGCGGCGGCGGCCGCCTGCGACACCACGCCCGCGTGGATCGTCGCCACGTCGGGCACGCGCATGGTACGCCCCTCTGCGGTCACGTCGAGCAGCGTGCCGGCGGCGGGAACGAGCGGCTCGACCGTCGCCGGCCCCTGCGCGGAGGCGGCGCCGGCGAGGGGCAGGGCGGCAAGCGCCGCGAGCAAGGCGGGTTTCAGGGCAGGCATCGTGTATCTCCCGGTCACGACAGAATGTTGCGTCGATAGCGCCGCTCGTGCCCCGGAGCCAGCGAACCGATCCTGAACGGACGCTTCACCTTGCGGAAAGCGCTGCTTTCGCACACACCCGCCTTCGAGTGCGCGGGGGCCACTTGAGCATAGTGACTTATTGGGCTAACACAGCTTGAGGCCGGGTGGCTGGCGGGACGGGGATGGGCAGGCGATGAATTACGAACCGCGGCAGATCGGTGGCGAGGAACAGATGGCGCTGCCGGACTATACCGCGCCGCGCAGGGGCCGGCGGACGGGGATCATCGCCGTCCTCGTCGTGCTGGCGATCGCGGTCGCGTGGTTTGCGATGCATCGCAAGGCGCCCGTGGCGGCCAAGCCCGGCGAGCAGGTGCCCAACGTCTCGGTCGTGGTGCCGGGCCGTTCCACGATCGACCGCACGATCTCCGCGAACGGCACGCTGGCCGCACGCCGCGAGATGCCGGTGGGCGTGGCGGGCGAGGGCGGCGCGGTGACGCGCGTGCTGGTCGAGCCGGGCACCTGGGTGCAGGCCGGGCAGGTGCTGGCCACGGTTGATCGCTCGGTCCAGACGCAGACGGCGAGCTCGATGCAGGCGCAGGTCGCGGTGGCCCGAAGCGATCAGGTGATCGCGCAGGCCGAGCTCGAGCGCGCGCAGCAACTCGTCGATCGCGGCTTCATCTCCAAGGCCGATCTGCAGCGCAAGGTGGCAACGCGCGACGCCGCGGCGGCGCGGGTGGCGGTCGCGCAGGCGTCGCTTCAGGAAACGCGCGCGCGCAACGGCCGGCTCGATATCCGCGCGCCGGCCGCCGGGCTGGTGCTCACGCGCACCGTCGAATCGGGGCAGGTGGTCAGTTCGGGTTCGGGCGTGCTGTTCCGCATCGCACAGGACGGGCAGATGGAGATGCGTGCCGCGCTCAGCGAATCGGATCTCGCCGGGCTGCACGTCGGCGCCCGCGCCACCGTGACGCCGGTCGGCAGCACCCAGGGCTTTCCGGGATCGGTCTGGCAGGTCTCGCCGGTCATCGATCCGCAGACCCGCCAGGGGATCGCGCGCGTCGCGCTCGCCTATGCGCCCGAACTCCGTCCCGGCGGCTTCGCGGCCGCCACGATCGTCAGCGGCGCCAATGTCGCGCCGCTGCTGCCCGATTCGGTGCTTCAGAGCGACGACAAGGGCAATTTCGTGTATATCGTCGGCGCCGGCGACAAGGTGGAGCGCCGCAACGTGCGCGTCGGGCCGGTGTCCGATGCGGGCGTGACGATCCTGTCGGGGCTGAACGGCACCGAGCGGGTGGTCGTCTCCGCCGGTGGCTTCCTGGCGCCCGGCCAGCATGTGAATCCCATCGTCGAGAAGGCGCACTGAGCATGAGCTTTCGCAACATCTCGGCCTGGGCGATCCGCAACCCGGTGCCGCCGATCGTCCTGTTCCTGGCGCTGACGCTGGCGGGCATCCTGAGCTTCATGCGCATGGACGTGAACGACCAGCCGGACATCGATTTCCCGGTCGCGATCGTCATCATCAGCCAGCCGGGCGCCGCGCCCACCGAGCTGGAAACCCAGGTGACTCAGCGGATCGAGGCCGCGGTGCGCTCGCTCCAGGGCATCGACGAGATCGACTCGACAGTGACCGAGGGCCAGTCGCAAACCGTGGTCCAGCTCGCGATCGGCACGCCGATTGACCGCGCGGTGAACGACGTGCGCGATGCGATCGCGCAGATCCGCGGCAACCTGCCCGAGGGGATCCTGGAGCCGCAGGTGTTCCGCGCGAACACGACGGGCAACGATCTGGCGAGCTATTCGGCGGTCGCGACCGACATGACGGTCGAACAGCTCAGCTGGTATATCGACAACACGGTGGCCAAGGAGCTGCTGTCGGTGCCCGGCATGGCCGAGGTGGACCGCAACGGCGGCGTCAGCCGCGAGATCCGCGTGATCCTCGATCCGCTGAAGCTGCAGGCGCAGGGCCTGACCGCGAGTTCGGTCAACGCGCAGCTTCGCGCGGTGAACCTGAATGCCGCGGGCGGCCGTGCGCAGATCGCGGGTTCCGAACAGTCGGTCCGCGTGCTGGGCAACGCGCGCAACGCGAACGATCTGGGGATGACTCAGATCAACGTCGGCAATGGCCGCACCGTGCGCCTGTCCGACCTGGGGGTGGTGCGCGATCTGTTCGCCGAACGCCGCAGCCGCGCGGCGGTGGACGGCCGCCAGGCGATCAGCTTCGATTTCCAGCGCGCCAAGGGTGCCTCCGACGTCACCGTGTTCAACGAGGCAGTGAAGAAGCTGGAGGCGCTCGAGAAGCGCAATCCGTCGGTCCACTTCATCCAGCGCCAGAACAGCGTGAAGCGCACCGAACAGCAATATGACAGCGCGATCGAGGCGATGATCGAGGGCGCGGTGCTCGCCGTCATCGTCGTGTTCCTGTTCCTGCGCGACGTGCGCGCCACCGCGATCTCGGCGCTGGCGATCCCGTTGTCGGCGATCCCCACCTTCTGGTTCATGGATCTGATGGGCTTCACGCTCAACCAGATGACCTTGCTCGCGCTGTCGCTGGTGGCGGGCGTGCTGGTCGACGATGCCATCGTGGAGATCGAGAACATCGTCCGCCACATGCGGATGGGCAAATCGGCCTATCAAGCGTCGATCGACGCGGCCGATGAGATCGGTCTCGCCGTCCTCGCCACCACCATGTCGATCGTCGCGGTGTTCCTGCCCGTGGGCCTGATGCCGGGCGTGTCGGGCCAGTTCTTCAAGAATTTCGGGCTGACGGTCGTCGCCTCCGTGCTCATGAGCCTCGCCGTCGCGCGCCTCATCACGCCGATGATCGCGGCCTATTTCCTGAAGGCCCACGGGCAGGCCAGCCATGGCGAGGGGCGGCTGATGGACGGCTATATGGCCACGCTGCGCTGGACGCTGCGCCGCGGCGCTCCGGCCGGCGCGGTCGCGGGCTTCGGGCGCCGGTTGCTGGCGCGCGCGCGCGACCATCGGCTGTGGGTCGCCGGCTTCGGCGTGTTCGCCTTCCTGATGACGGTGGTGATGTTCGGCGTGCTGCCGATGACGTTCCAGCCGTCCACCAACGAGGATACCTCCACCGCGACGATCGAGATGGTGCCGGGCACCACGCTCGACCAGACCGATGCGGTGGTGACGCGCGTCGCCAACATGCTGCGCGCGCGCAAGGATGTGGTCGAATCGGTCTATGCCCGCACCGGTTCCAATGGCGCGGTGAACACCGGCCGCGTGACCGCCACGCTGAATGACAAGCGCACGCTGACCAGCACCGAGTTCGAACGCAGCATGGCGCCACAACTCGCCGCCATCCCCGATGCGCGCGTCGCATTCCGCTCGCAGTTCAGCTTCGGCGGCAGCAGCCGCGATCTGAACGTGACGCTGGGCGGCGACGATCCTGTGCTGCTCCAGAACACTGCCAACCGCATCGTCGCCGAGATGGCGAAGCTGCCGACGGTCACCGCCCCGCGCGTCAGCGGCAATCTCCAGCGGCCCGAGATCGTCATCAAGCCGCGTTTCGACCTGGCGGCGAATCTGGGGGTGACGACGCAGGCGCTCTCCACCGCGATCCGGATCGCCACGCTGGGCGATATCGACCAGAACAGCGCGCGCTTCTCGCTTTCGGATCGTCAGATCCCGATCCGCGTGGCGCTCGACGAGAATGCGCGTTCCAGCCTGTCGACGATCCAGAACCTGCCGGTGCAGACCGCGACCGGCGGGTCGGTGCCCCTGAGCCTCGTCGCGGATATCGGCTTCGGTTCGGGGCCGACGAAGATCGACCGCGTGAACCAGCAGCGCCAGATCTCGCTCGGCGCGGATCTCGCACCCGGCGTGGTGACGGGCGTCGCGCAGAAGCAGATCCATGATCTGCCCGCGATGAAGAACCTGCCGCTGGGCGTGACCGAACTGACGCTGGGGCAGAGCAAGTGGCAGGCGGAAATGCTCGTCAACTTCCTGGTCGCCGTCGTGGCGGGCACGTTCCTCGTCTTCGCGGTGCTGGTGCTGCTCTATCGCCGCGCGCTGCCGCCATTCGTCAACATGGGCTCGCTGATGCTGGCGCCGCTGGGCGGCCTGCTGGCGCTGTGGGCGACGGGCAATCCGCTGTCGCTGCCCGTGTTCATCGGGCTCCTGATGCTGCTCGGCATCGTGGCGAAGAATTCGATCCTGCTGATCGACTTCGCGCTGGAGGAGATGAACAAGGGCGTCGACGTGCTGAGCGCCATCCTCGACGCCGGGCACAAGCGCGCGCAGCCGATCGTCATGACGACCGTGGCGATGGTGGCGGGCATGATCCCGACCGCGCTGTCGCTCAGCGGCGACGGATCGTGGCGCGCGCCGATGGGCATCACCGTCATCGGCGGCCTGCTGCTGTCGACGTTGCTTACGCTGCTGATCGTGCCGGCGACCTTCAGCCTCGCGGTGGGGATCGAACGCTTCGTAGGGCCGCGGCTCGGCCGACGCCTGCTCACCTATCGTCCCGGCGACGATGGTTCGCGGGTGATCGAGGGGCCTGCGCATCCCGGCGCGATCGGCTTCCACGATGGCCCGCATCCCGCCGAATGATCCGGTTCGATCGGCGTCCGTCCTGAACAATCCCGCCGCTGGGGGATTGTCCGGGGCATGACCATGCCTGCCCGATCCGCCAGCGAAGCGCCCCCCGCCGGGCTGGTCCGGATGCGGATCATCGCGACCGGATTGCTGATCGCGATGGCCGCGCTGTTCCTGCTGGCGCGCGGGCTCGACGCGCGCCATCCCGGCTGGGGCCCGAGCTGGGGCTATGTCCGCGCCTTTGCCGAAGCCGCGATGGTCGGCGGCCTGGCGGACTGGTTCGCGGTGACCGCGCTGTTCCGCCACCCGCTCGGGCTGCCGATCCCCCACACCGCGATCGTGCCGCGCAACAAGGATCGGATCGGCGACACGCTGGCGCAGTTCCTGCGCGCCAATTTCCTGATCCCGGCGGTGATCGCCAGGCGGATGCGGCGGCTCGACGTGGCGGGCGCCATCGCGCATTGGCTGACCGATCCGCCCGAGGGCGCTGGCGGACGTTTTCGCGGCGGCGCGTCGCGGATGGTGGCGCAGGTGCTGGAGGGGCTCGATCCGGCGCGGCTGGGCGGCATGGTGAAGGGCGCGGTCGTGACGCGGCTGCGCGAGACCGAGGCCTCCCCGATCCTCGGCCAGTTGCTGAAGGCGGCGATTGCCGAGAACCGCCACGCGCCGATGCTGGAGGCGGCGATCCGCTGGGGTGCCGCGACGCTGCGCGAAAACGAGCAGCTCGTCCGCGCGATGGTGCATGATCGCGCCGGGTCGATCCTGCGCTGGACGGGTCTGGACGAGACGGTGAGCGACAAACTGATCGCCGGGCTCGACAAGCTGCTGGACGACATGGCCGCCGATCCGCAGCACCCGCTCCGCCAGAAGGCCGAACTCGGGCTCGATCGGCTGGCCTGGGATCTGCAATATGACCCGGCGATGCGCGAACGCGTCGAGGGGATGAAGGCCGCGGTGATCGACAATCCCGCCATGCAGCGCTGGATCGAGGGGCTGTGGGAACAGGGGCGCCGTGCGCTGCTGGCCATCGCCAACGATCCCGAGGCGGCGATGGCGGGGCCGATCGGC
Source organism: Sphingomonas sp. CROZ-RG-20F-R02-07 (assembly GCF_022662335.1). GTDB lineage: Bacteria > Pseudomonadota > Alphaproteobacteria > Sphingomonadales > Sphingomonadaceae > Sphingomonas. Next base: position 73,659 of record NZ_JAKNQJ010000002.1, read on the forward strand.
GCGCTGCTGCGGCAGGTGGGCGACACGCTGCAACACGACCCGCGGCTGGGGCCGACGATCAACCGCTTCGTCCGCCGTGCCGTCGTGGGCATCGCCGCGGACTATGGCGACGGCATCGTCCGGCTGGTGTCGGAGACGGTGCGCGGCTGGGATGCCCAGACGATCACGCGACGCCTGGAAAATGCGGTGGGGCGCGACCTGCAATATATCCGCGTCAACGGCACGCTGGTGGGCGGCCTGGTCGGCGTCGCGATCCATGCGGTGGACGTGCTGCTTTAGCGCAGGTGACGTCAGGGCGATCCAGCCTCTCGGTCCATTCGTGCTGAGCTTGTCGAGGCACCTTGTCTGCCGTCGAGCATGTGCGTGTGGAACAGGCCCTTCGACGAGCTCAGGGCGAACGGATCGCGGTGACGGTATCAAACGCTAGCGACGGGCGGATCGATGCGACGGTTCGGTTCGTCCTACGCCGCATCCACCTTGCCGATCCCGCGACTTTGACGCAAAGGTGATGGCGATGAGCGCGACAGCCGATTTCAAGCAGGACGGCACGGGCGGCGGAACGTTGCGCTTCAGCGGCAACCTCTCGCTCGCCTGTATCGGCGATCTGCCGCAACGCCTCGAGGCGCTGGACGGCACCGTCAAGCGTGTCGACCTGTCGGGCGTCGAGCGGATCGACACCGTCGGCGCCTGGGTGGTCCACCGTTTCGCCGCGCGCCACGACGCCACGGTCGAGGGGCTGGGCGAGGATAGCCGGCATCTCATGGACCAGGTGGTCGCGGCCGATCAGCCGGTGGCGATGCGCCCGCAGCATGTCGGCGCGTTCGTGCGCGTGCTGGGCGAGATCGGCAACGCGGTGGCGCTCACCGGGCGCACCTTGCTCGGGCTGCTCGGCTTCCTCGGCGCGACCAGCCTGGCGATGGGGGCGATGATCCGCCACCCGCGCCGCTTCCGCTTCAACGCCGTGGTCCAGCAGTTCGAGGTGGTCGGCGTGGCTGCGCTCGCGATCATCGGCCTTATGAGCTTTCTGATCGGCGTCGTCATCGCGCAACAGGGTGCGGTGCAGCTGCGCCAGTTCGGCGCGGAGGTGTTCACGATCAACCTGGTCGGCCGGCTGACGCTGCGCGAGATGGGCGTGCTGATGACCGCGATCATGGTCGCCGGGCGTTCGGGCTCGGCCTTTGCGGCGCAGCTCGGAACGATGAAGCTGACCGAGGAAATCGACGCGATGCGTACGATCGGCGTGTCGCCCATGGAGGCGCTCGTCGTTCCGCGCACGATCGCGGCGATCATCATGATGCCGCTGCTCGGCTTCTATGCCTCGATGGTGGCGCTGGTCGGCGGCGGGCTGCTGGTGTGGATCACCATCGGCGTCCCGCCCGTCACCTATGTGCAGCGCATCCGCGAGGTCGTGCCGATCACCGATCTGTTCATCGGGCTCATCAAGGCGCCCGTGTTCGGCGCGATCATCGCGATCGCTGGCTGTTTCCAGGGCATGCAGGTCGAGGCCAACGCCGAACAGGTCGGCCTGCGCACCACGTCGGCGGTGGTGCAGGCGATCTTCCTCGTGATCGTGCTCGATGCCTTTTTCGCGGTGTTCTTCACCTGGGTGGGGTGGAACTGATGCCGCAGGTGGGCAAGGGTTCGGACGAGATCCTCATCTCGGTCAAGGGGCTGAAGAACCGCTTCGGCGAGCAGCTCGTGCACGACGGCGTCGATCTGGACGTGCGGCGCGGCGAGATCCTGGGTGTCGTCGGTGGCTCGGGCACGGGCAAATCGGTGCTGATGCGCTCGATCATCGGGTTGCAGACGCCCGAGTCCGGCGAGATCACGGTGTTCGGCGAACATATCATCGGCCGCGAAGCGACCGAGGCGACCGACGTGCGCAAGCGCTGGGGCGTGTTGTTCCAGGGCGGCGCGCTGTTCTCGACGCTGACCGTCGCCGAAAACGTGCAGGTTCCCTTGCGCGAATTCTACCGCGAGCTCGATCAGGCGCTGCTCGACGAGATCGCGTCGTACAAGGTGGTGATGACGGGCCTGTCAGCCGATGCGGGGCCGAAATATCCCGCCGAGCTGTCGGGCGGCATGAAGAAGCGCGCGGGGCTGGCGCGCGCGCTGGCGCTCGATCCCGAACTGCTGTTCCTCGACGAGCCGACCGCGGGCCTCGATCCGATCGGCGCGGCGGCGTTCGACACGCTGACGGAGTCGCTCCAGAAGACGCTGGGGCTGACCGTCTTCCTCATCACGCACGATCTCGATACTTTGTACGCGATCTGCGACCGGGTGGCGGTGCTGGCGGACAAGAAGGTGATCGCGGTCGGCACGATCCCGGAATTGCTCGCGCTCGACCATCCGTGGATCGAGGAATATTTCAAGGGGCCGCGTGGCCGCGCTGCCGTCGCCACGCAGGAGGCGCATGCGCGTGCCGACGAAGAGGCCGCCCGGCACCCGACCGAGGTGCAGGTCAACCAAACCGCCGAGGATCGCGCGCCTGCGACCTATGCCGAAGACAATGCACCCGAGAACCGCCGCGCGGCTGCCGGGAAGGAAGCAGGGGCTAGCTGATGGAAACCCGTTCGAACCATGTGCTTGTAGGGGCCATCGTGCTGATCCTGCTCGCCGTGCTGGCGCTCTTCACCGTCTGGATCGCGCATCTGGGCGGTTCGTCGGAGAAGGAGTATGACATCTTCTTCAAGACGTCGGTCGATGGCCTCGCCAAGGGTTCGGCGGTCACCTTCTCGGGCGTGCCGACGGGGCAGGTGAAGGAGATCGCGCTGTGGAAGCCCGATCCCCAGTTCGTGCGCGTGCGCGTGACCGTCAACAACGATACCCCGATCCTCCAGGGTACGACCGCGACCATTTCGGGCGTGGGCTTCACGGGCGTCAGCCAGGTGTCGCTCGACGGCGCGCGCAAGGGTGCGGCGCCGATCGGCTGCCCGGAAACCAATCCGCAGCAGCTCTGCCCGTACGGCGTGCCCGTGATCCCGACGAAGCAGGGCGGCCTGGGCGCGATCCTCAATTCGGCGCCGCAGCTTCTCGAGCGGTTGTCGACGCTGACCGAGCGGCTGACGGGCATGCTGTCGGATCGCAACCAGGCGTCGATCGCCGGCATTCTCGACAACACCAACCAGTTGACCAAGGCGCTGGCGAACCGCGGTCCCGAGATCGCCGCCACGCTGGCGCAGACGCGAGTCGCGATCCAGCAGGCGGGCGACGCCGCCCAGAAGATCGGCCAGCTGGCCGAGACGAGCAACGGCGTGCTGACCGATGACGTGAAGCCGGCGATGCAGAACCTCAACCAGGCGATCGCATCGGCCAAGCAGAGTGCCGACACGCTGAACGCGGCGGTGGGCGATGCGCGGCCGGGGCTGCAATCCTTCTCGAAGCAGACCATCCCCGAAGTGGGTCAGTTGGTTCGCGACCTGCGGATCATGGCCGAATCGCTCTCCTCCGTCGCCAACAAGGTGGATCAGCAGGGCGCGGGCTCGCTGATCGGCCAGCAGAAGCTTCCGGATTATAAGGGCAAATGACGATGAAGACGCCGTTCCTCCTCCTCGCTGCCCTGCCCCTCGCCGGCTGCATCAGCTTCGCCGCCAAGCCGCCGCCCTCGCTGCTGACGCTCAGCGCCGATGCGAGCGTTCCCGTCGGGCAGGACCAGAGTTCGGGCACCGCCAAATCGGTGACGATCCAGGTGCCGTCGGTGCCGCAGAGCCTGGCGACCGCGCGCGTGCCGGTGCAGGCAACGCCCACCTCGATCGCCTATGTGAAGAACGCGCTCTGGGCCGAGCCTCCGGCGCGGCTGTTCGCTCGGCTGCTGTCGGACACGATGACGGCGCGTACCGGGCGGGTGGTGCTGTCCGGCGCGCAGTCAACGATCGATCCGGGCGCACGGCTGAGCGGCGAATTGCGCAGCTTCGGGCTCGATGCCGCGACGCAGAGCGCGGTGGTGGTGTTCGATGCGTCGCTGATCCGCGTGAACACGACGACGATCGAAAAGCGGCGTTTCGAGGCGCATGTGCCGGTGGGCGCGATCGACGCGACATCGGCCGCGCCCGCGATCAGCCAGGCGGCGAATCAGGTCGCGGTGCAGGTCGCCGACTGGGTAGGGCGGTAAGCCCGCCGCTCCGCCCGATGCGGAGCGGCCGCCCGGCGCGGCTCAGCGGTTCATGACGCTCCGTACGCCCTGAGCCGGTCGAAGGGTCTGTTCCGCAAGCAAAGGTCCGCCCACGAAGAGCGTGCTTCGACAGGCCCGGCACGAACGGGTTTGCAGACCGATCGGACCAACGTCACACCCGTTTAACCCAGCCCCTCGAGCTGCTCCGCCAGTTCGAGCCAGCGCATCTCGGCCGCATCCTTCTCGGCGCGGGCGGTTTCCACCGCCTTGGTCAGCCGCACGAAACCCGCATGATCGCGCGTGTAGAGATCGGGCTTGCCCAGCGCCGCCTCGTCGCGGGCGATCTGCGCGTCGAGCGCCTCGATGCGCGCGGGGAGCTGGTCGTAATCGCGCTGGTCCTTGTAGCTGAGCTTGGTGCGCGCCGGGGGTGGTGGAGCGGCCGGGCTGGGCTTGGCCGAGGCGCGTTTCGCCTCGGTCGAGGGCTTGCGGCGGCGTTCCCAATCCTCGTAGCCGCCCGCCACCACATCGACCGTGCCGCTTCCGTCCAGCCCCAGCGTGATCGTCACGGTGCGATCGAGGAAATCGCGATCGTGGCTGACGATCAGCACGGTGCCGTCGTAATCGGCGATCACCTCCTGCAACAGGTCGAGCGTCTCCAAGTCGAGATCGTTGGTCGGCTCGTCGAGCACCAGCAGGTTCGACGGCCGCGCGAACTCGCGCGCCAGGAGCAGCCGCGATCGCTCGCCGCCCGACAGCGACCCGATCTTCGCCTCGACCATGTTCGGATCGAACAGAAATTCCTTCAGATAGCCGTGGATGTGCTTCTTGGTGCCGAGCACCTCGATCCAGTCTCCGCCATCGGCGACCACCTCGCGCACCGTCTTTTCCGGCGCCATCAGGCTGCGCTGCTGATCGATCACCACCGCGTCGAGCGACTTGGCGAGCTTGATGCTGCCGCCATCGGGTTCGATCTCGCCGGTGAGCAGCTTGAGCAGCGTCGATTTGCCCGCGCCGTTGCGGCCGACGATCCCGATCCGGTCGCCGCGCGTGACGCGCAGGGTGAGGTCGCCGATGATCGTGCGGCGCGACTCCCCGGCGCCGAAGCCCTTGGTCACATGCTTGGCGTCGATCACCACCTTGGATTTGGCGTCGTCGGTGCCGGTGACGAGATTGGCCGATCCTTGCGGCCCCATCATCGCCGCGCGTTCGGCGCGCATCTCCTTCAATTGCGTCAGGCGGCCTTGGTTGCGCCGCCGCCGCCCCGTGACGCCGCGCAGCAGCCAATGCTCCTCGATCTTCAGTCGAGCATCGAGCCGCTCGGCCTGGCGCGCCTCTTCGGCATAGACCTGCTCGGTCCAGGCCTCGAACCCGCCGAAGCCGATCTCGGCGCGGCGGATCGCGCCGCGGTCGAGCCACAGCGTCTGGCGGGTGAGGCGGGTGAGAAAGGTGCGATCGTGGCTGATGACGACGAAGGCGCCGCGGAAGCGCTTCAGCCAATCCTCCAGCCATTCGATGGCGGCGATATCGAGATGGTTGGTCGGCTCGTCGAGCAGCAGCACGTCCGGGTCCTGCGCCAGCGCGCGGACGATCGCCGCGCGCCGCCGCTCGCCACCACTGGCGGATGCGGCATCGCGGGACAGGTCGATGCCGAGCTGGTCCGCGATCGCGTCCGCCTCGTGAGGCAGGGGCGCATCGGCGCCTCCCATGACATAATCGCGCAGCGTCGCGACGCCGCGCAGATCCGGCTCCTGTTCGAGCATCACGATGCGCGTGCCGGGTACGACGGTGCGGCGGCCCTCGTCCGCATCGACGCTGCCGCCGATCAGCTTCAACAAGGTGGTCTTGCCGGCGCCGTTGCGGCCGATCAGCGCGAGCCGGTCGCGCGGGCCGATATGGATGTCGAGGTGGCGAAAGAGCCAGCCGGAGCCCTGAACGATGCCGAGGTCTTCATAGGATAGAATGGGTGCTGCCATGGCCGGGCGGCCTAACGATGTAGCGACGCGAAATCGAGGCCTAAGCGCGGCCGGACGGGCAAGGGCGCGCGGCTTCGCGTTCACAGGCTGTTCAATGCGGCATGGCTATGCCACCTCTCATGACGATGCCCATCGCCCTCCTTCTTGCGCTGACCGCGCAGCCGATGCCCGAACAGGCACCGGACCAGCGCCATAGCGACCAGATGCGCGCCTTCGAGGCACGGCGGGAGGGGCGGCTGCTGCCGCTGCGCGAGATCGAAGGGCGCGTCGTGCCCACGATGCGCGGCGCGCAGTATCTCGGCTTTGACTTCGATGCGGGGGCCGGCATTTACACGCTGAAGTTCCTGCGCAATGGAGCCGTGATCTGGGTCGAGGTCGATGGCCATTCGGGGCAGATCGTCGGCCGCACCGGCCGCTAGAATTCCATGCAATCCGGGAGAGACACATGCGCGTTCTGATCGTCGAGGACGAGCCCCATCTCGGCCAGCAGTTGAAGGCCACGCTGGAGGGTGCAGGCTATGCGATCGATCTCGCCACCGATGGCGAGGAGGGCCATTTCCTCGGCTCCACCGAAAGCTATGACGCGATCGTGCTGGATCTGGGCCTGCCCGAGATCGACGGACTGACCGTGCTCGATCGCTGGCGCAAGGAGGGCCGCACCGCGCCGGTGCTGGTGCTCACCGCGCGCGACAGCTGGTCGGACAAGGTCGCCGGGCTCGACGCCGGCGCGGACGATTACGTCGCCAAGCCGTTCCAGACCGAGGAGCTGATCGCCCGGCTGCGCGCGTTGATCCGCCGGGCGAGCGGCAACGCCTCGTCCGAGCTGACCGCGGGCGACGTGCGGCTCGACACGCGCAGCGGCAAGGTGACCAAGGCCGGCGATCCGGTGAAGCTGACGGCGCAGGAATACAAGCTGCTCAGCTATCTGATCCACCACAAGGGCAAGGTGGTGAGCCGCACCGAGCTGATCGAGCATATCTACGATCAGGATTTCGACCGCGATTCGAACACGATCGAGGTGTTCGTGACGCGCATCCGCAAGAAGCTCGGCCAGGACGTCATCACCACGATCCGCGGCCTTGGCTACAGCCTCGAAGATCCCGACGCGTGAGCGCTGCGGTGGGATGACGGGCGTGGACGAGGCGCGATCCTCCGCGCGCACCACGGGCTCGCTGTCGCGGCGCATGATCCTGATCGCGGCGGCGTGGATCGCGCTGTTGCTGTCGGGCGGGGGCTTTGCGCTCGACCGGGTGCTGGCGAGCGCCGTGACGCGCAATTTCGACGACCAGCTCGAATATGTCCTCACCGCCCTGATCGTGTCGTCGGAGATCGGCCCGGACGGCGAGGTGATCTTCAACCGCGAGCCTGCCGACCAGCGTTTCCTCGAGCCGTATTCGGGACTCTACTGGGAGGTGTCGGCGACGGGGCGAGAGCCGTTCCCGTCGCGCTCGCTCTGGGATCGGCGGCTCGGCTATGGCGGCCCGCATACCGATCGCAGCGTGCATTCGTACGACAGCGACCAGTTCGCCGGCGAACGGCTGCGCATCCTCGAACGCGACGTGACGCTGCCGGGCTCCAAGGTGAAATGGCGCTTCCAGGTGGCGCAGACCCGCGACGGGCTGGACGCGCAGATCGCGGCGCTTCGGCGGACGCTGGTGCGCAGCTTCGCCCTGCTGGGCCTGGGGCTGATCGTGCTGGCCGCGCTCCAGACCTTCTATGGCCTATGGCCGCTCCGCCGGGTGCGCGAGGAGATCGCGCGGATGCGGGCGGGTCAATCGAGCCGCATCGGCAGCGCCATGCCCATCGAGGTGGCGCCGATGGTTGAGGAGCTGAACGCGCTGGTGGCGCATAACGAGCGCCAGGCGGAGGAGGCGCGGCGTCATGCGGGCAATCTCGCCCATGCGCTGAAGACCCCGCTGACCGTGCTGATGAACGCCGCGACCGCGCATGCGGACGATCTGGACGAGACGGTGATCCGCGAGACGCGGACGATGCGCCGCCAGGTCGACCACCATCTCGCCCGCGCCCGCGCCGTCGGTCGGCGCGGCTCCGCGCACAGCCGTGCCGAAGTGTGGCCGAGCCTCGAATCGGTCGAGCGCGCGGTGGGGCGGCTGTATCGCCATGTCCGCATCGACGTGGACGGGCCGCGCGACCTGTCGGTCCATGTCGAGCGGCAGGATCTCGACGAGATGCTGGGCAATCTGATCGAGAACGCCGCCAAATATGGCGGCGGCAGCGTATTCGTGACGGTGGGCGCCGAGGCCGGATTTGTGGAGTTCCTCGTCGAGGATGACGGCACCGGCATCCCTGAAGAGGAGCGGACGCGGATCTTCGATCGCGGCGCGCGGCTGGATACGAGCAAGCCCGGCACCGGGCTCGGCCTCGCGATCGTCCGCGACGTGGCGGAGATCTACGAGGGCACCGTCAGCCTGGAGGAGAGCGAGGATCTCGGCGGGCTGCTCGTGCGACTGAGGCTGCCGGCAGCGCCCTGACGCAAGCCGCTCAGGCCGCCTGACGCAAGTCCTGCATCGCGGCGGCGGCGATCGACAGGCTGTGCTTGCGGGCGTCATGATCGTAGATCGCGCTCGTCAGCATCACCTCGTCCACGCCGGTGCGCGCGACGAAGGCGCCGATCTCACGCGTGACCTTGGCCGGCGCCCCGATCGCGGAGCAGGACAGCACGTGATCGAGGATCGCATTGCCCTGCGCGCCGAGACTCTCACGATAACCCGCGACGGGCGGCGGGAGCTGGCGCGGATTGCCGGTGCGAAGTGCCACGAACGCCTGCTGCTGCGAGCTGGCCAGCAGTTCGGCCTCCGCGTCGGTATCCGCGGCGAAGACGTTGAAGCCCGCCATCGCATAGGGTCTGGCAAGCTGCGCCGAGGGGCGGAAGTCGCGGCGATAGATCGCCAGCGCCTGATCCAGCACATCGGGCGCGAAGTGCGAGGCGAAGGCATAGGGCAGGCCGAGCGCGGCGGCGAGCTGCGCGCCGAAGGTGCTGGAGCCGAGGATCCACATGTCGGGCCGCGCACCGGCGCCCGGCGTCGCGACGATCCCGGTCTGGCCGTCGTCGGCGAAATAGCTTTGCAGTTCGAGCACGTCCTGCGGGAAAGCGTTGGCGTCGGTCTCCAGCGTGCGGCGCATGGCGCGAGCGACGCGCTGGTCGGAACCGGGCGCGCGGCCGAGGCCCAGATCGATCCGGCCGGGGAACAGCGCGTCGAGCGTGCCGAATTGTTCGGCGATCGTCAGCGGTGCGTGGTTGGGCAGCATGATCCCGCCCGCGCCCACGCGGATGCTGCGCGTGGCGGCGGCGACATGGCCGATCACCACCGCGGTGGCCGCACTCGCAATCCCCCGCATGCCGTGATGCTCCGCGCACCAATAACGGGTGAAGCCGAGGCTTTCCGCGTGAACGGCAAGGTCGGCGGCTTTGGCGAGGGCCTGTCCCACGGTGCCGCCTTCGACGACGGGGACGAGATCGAGCAGAGCATATCGGGTCATGGAGCGAAGATGGGGAGGCGACCGGGCAAGGTCCAGTGCGCCCGGCCTCGCGGGCCTCAGAACCCCAGTGCGTAGCGGACGGCCAAGCCATAATCGGGTGCGAGCGCGGCGACGTTGCCGGGATCGCGCCGCCAGAACAGGTTGGTCTGGATCGAGCCGGCATAGAGCGGCCGGCTATAGCGCGCCTCGACATCGACTTCGCGGCCGGTGGGCGAGAGGTTCAGCCGCTCGGTTGTCCATCCCGTCACCGCGGCGCTGGCATAATCATAGGCGGTGGGCAGCGCCAGATCGAGCCCGCCATGCGCGACGCGGAGCGGCTGCGCCACGCGCAGGCCGACGCTGTCATGGCCGAAGACGCCATCCTTGCCGATATCGGCCGCATAGGAATCGGTCCGCAGCGCTCCACTGCCCGGCAGGTCACTGCGCAGCGCGGCGCCGGTCCAGCCCTGACGCATCGATCCGCCGAGCGACCAGCCGGCGCCCATGTCGAAGCGGGCGGCGGCATCGACGAACCAGCTCGACGCATGTGCACCGCCCAGGCCGCTGCCGAAGCTCGCCCCCAGCACGGTGTCGTGCTCGTCCAGCCGACTGGCGGTGACCAGCATGGCGAGCGCGCCGAAATGCCGGTCGAGCGACAGGCCATACCGCGCATAGCCGGTGCGCCGCCACCGCTCGGCACCCGCCAGCACGTCGACGTCGCGCGGCGACAGCACCGCGCCCGTCTCGCCCTCCACCGATACGCCCCAGGCGCCGAATTGCTGGCGCAGCGCGCTCGCGCCCTTCGCTGCGGTGCCGAAGCCCGTGCCGTCGTCGCGGGCGACCAGAAAGGCGGGCGAGGATTGGCCGGCGAGTTGGGCTGTGATCCCGCTTGCGCCGCTCGCGAAGGCGAAGCCGAACGCGGCGCCGCTGCCCAGCCGCTGAGTCACGGTGCCGGCGATCGCGCGCGCCATCTGCGCGTCGGTGCTGGTGAGCGTGGTGCGTTCGATCCCGACATCGCCGTTGATGCGCGGCGCGAGCGTGAGCGAGACGGTCATGCCGTTGGCGCTCATGCCGACATTGCGCTGGGTCGATTGCAGCATGGCCGCCAGGCCGCGCTGCGGCTGCGCGCGCCGGAGCGTCTGTGCGAGATCGAGCGAGAAGGCGCGGCTATAGCCATCGAGGATCACCGCACCCAGCGCGCCCGAGGTGGCATCGCCCATCGGCGCGGAGAGCGTGCCGTTCACCGCGGTGGAGACCGCCTGTTTCGATCCGGCCACGCGCACCGTGCCGGCGGGCTGGAACGCCTTGGTGAGATCGAGCACGCCCTGGCCGTAGATCGGGTCGACTCCCGCATCGCCGGCGTCGCGTGCGGTGGAGAAGAGCAGGTTCACGATCTGCGCGCCGGTCAGGTTCGGAAAGGCCTGCGCGAGCAGCGCCACCGCACCCGCGATCTGCGGCGTTGCGAACGACGTGCCCGACCAGAGATAGGCGGTGCCGGTCTGGTCGGGCGCGCGGACGCGCTCGCCCACCGCGGCGAGATAATGTTGCGCGGTGTCGCCCGCGCGGTTGCTGAAGCTGGAGATCGCATCGGCCCCCGCGGTCGCGCTGCTGTTCGCGCCAACCGACCCCGCCACGATCACGAGATTGCGCGATACCGCGGCGTTGTTGGCGAACTCGGCGGAAGCCTCGGGATTGGCGGTGCCGTCATTGCCCGCCGCGATCACGATCACGATGCCGGCCGCGGTCGCGCGGTTGATCGCGGCGATCAGCGCGTTCGAGGCAGCGTCCGCGCCGCCGAGCGAGATGTTCACGACCCGCGCGCCGTTGGTGCGCGCCAGATCGACGCCGCGCGCGATATTGTCGTCGTTGAACGAACAGTTGCTCCCGTCGGTGCTGGTGCTCGCCGCCGCCGATGTGCAGGTGCCCGGCGTGTCCGCCCGCAGCACCAGCACGGTCGAGTCGAACGCGACGCCTTCGGTTCCCGTGCCGTTCATTCGCCCAGCGAGCGTGAACGCCACCGCCGTCCCATGGCCGCTTGCGTCGACGATCCCCGAACCTCCGGCGACGTTTTGCGAGGCGGGCGAGATCCGGTCGCCGAATTCCGCGCTGCCGGTGTCGATGCCGCTGTCGATCACGGCGGCGACCACGCCCTTGCCGGTCGCACCGGCGTTATAGGCGGCCAGCGCGTTCATCGACGTCGCGCCCACGGTCGCGCGATATTCGGCGGTGTCGTAGCTGGTCGTGGCGGTGGGGGTCGGCGTCGCGGTTGGTGTGGGTGTGGGTGTGGGTGTCGGGTCCGGGGTGGGGGTCGAGACCGGGGTCGGTGTGCTGTTCACGCCACCGCCACCGCCGCAACCCGCGAGCATCACGCTCGCGCCGATCGCCGCCGTGTGCATCCACCACGCCCTGATTCGCGCCATGCCCCGTCCCCTACGCCCCGCCGCCCTCACCCCGGGCGGCACCGGCACGTCATAGCGTTCATCGGTTTGCCGTCCGTTAAGCACGGCCATCATGCGCGCTTCTTGCCGCCGAGGATATGCCTGCCTACAGCCGGCGCGTGATCGCCGCGCTCGCCTCCATCCGCACCTGGATCTTCGATCTGGACAACACGCTGTATCCGGCGCGCGCCAATCTGTTCGCCGGGATCGATGCGCGGATGACCGCCTTCATCGCGAATCGGCTGGGTGTCGATCCCACCGCGGCGCACCGCATCCAGAAAGGCTATTTCCTCGATCACGGCACCACCCTGTCGGGGCTGATCGCCGAGCACGACGTCGATCCGCACGAATTCCTCGCCTATGTCCATGATGTCGAGATGGGCATGCTGGAGGAGGACGCGCCGCTTGCTGCCGCCATCGCCCGGTTGCCTGGCCGCAAGCTCGTCTTCACGAACGGCGATACGCCTTATGCGATCAGGGTGCTCGGTCGCCTTGGCCTCGGCGAAAGCTTCGAGGCGATCCACGACATTCACGCCATGGGGCTCGTGCCCAAACCGCACCCGAGCGCCTACGCCGGGCTGTGCGCCACCCTCGCGATCGACCCCGCCACGGCGCTGTTCGTCGAGGACATGGCGCGCAACCTAAAGCCGGCCAAGGCGATCGGGATGACGACGGTGTGGATCGACAACGGCTCCGAACAGTCCGCCGATCCCGATCGCAGCTATATCGACCATATCGTCCACGACCTGCCGACATGGCTCCACCAGATATTGGAACCCGCATGACCGACCTCGCCACCACGATCGATGCCGCCTGGGACGACCGCGCGAGCCTGGGTCTCGATACGCAGGGCCCCGTGCGCGACGCGGTCGAGGCGGCGCTCGCGTTGCTCGATTCGGGCGAGGCGCGGGTCTCGGAGCCGGACGGCGATGGCTGGCGCGTCAACCAGTGGCTGAAAAAGGCGGTGCTGCTGTCGTTCCGCCTCAACGACAATGCGCTGGTCGAGGGTGGTGCGGCCGGGGCACCGGCGTTCGACAAGGTGCCCTCCAAATTCGCCGGCTGGGGCGATGCCGAATTCCGCAACGGCGGGTTTCGCGTCGTGCCGGGCGCGGTCGTCCGCCGCGGTGCCTTCATCGGCAAGGGCGCGATCCTGATGCCCAGCTTCGTGAACATCGGCGCGCATGTCGGCGAGGGGACGATGGTCGATACCTGGGCGACGGTCGGCTCGTGCGCGCAGATCGGGCGCAACGTCCATCTGTCGGGCGGCGCGGGTATCGGCGGCGTGCTGGAGCCGCTGCAGGCAGATCCGGTCGTCATCGGTGACGGCGCGTTCATCGGCGCGCGCGCCGAGGTGGCCGAGGGCGTCCGCGTCGGCGAGGGCGCGGTGCTGTCGATGGGCGTGTATCTCGGCGCATCGACGAAGATCGTCGACCGCGCGACGGGCGAGGTGTTTCGCGGCGCGGTTCCGCCCTATGCGGTGGTGGTGCCGGGTTCGATCGGCGGGGGCGACGGCAAGCCCGCGCTCTATTGCGCCGTGATCGTCAAGCGCGTCGACGCGCAGACGCGCAGCAAGACCAGTATCAACGAACTGTTGCGGGATTGACGGCTCGACAGCGGGGAGCCGGCTGCTTATCGAACGCGCAAACAGCATGAGGGGAACGCCATGACCGCCGCCAGCCAGGTACTCGACCGAGTCCTCGTGCTCGAAATGGTCCGCGTGACCGAGGCGGCGGCGATCGCCGCTTCCACGCTCGTCGGGCGCGGCGACGAGAAGGCGGCGGATGCGGCGGCGGTCGAGGCGATGCGCGAGGCGCTGAACTCGCTCTACATGGACGGCACCGTGGTGATCGGCGAGGGCGAGCGCGACGAGGCGCCGATGCTCTTCATCGGCGAGAAGGTGGGCTCCGCGATCGGCAAGGGCCCCAAGATCGACATCGCGCTCGATCCGCTGGAGGGAACGACGATCTGCGCCACCGCCGGGCCGAACAGCCTCGCCGTGCTGGCGATCGCCGAAGAGGGCGGCCTGCTCAACGCGCCCGACGTCTATATGCACAAGATCGCGATCGGGCCGGGCTATCCCGAGGGGCTGATCGATCTCGACCGGACGCCGACTGAGAATGTCGTCGCGCTGGCCGCCGCCAAGGGTGTGGCGCCGGGTGACATCATCGCCTGCGTGCTGGATCGTCCGCGTCATGCCGACCTGATCGCCGAGCTGCGCGGGCTGGGCTGCGGGATCATGCTGATCGGCGACGGCGACGTGGCGGGGGTGATCGCGACGACCGATCCCGAGACGACGATCGACATCTATATCGGATCGGGCGGCGCGCCCGAGGGCGTGCTGGCCGCCGCGGCGCTGCGTTGCGTCGGCGGGCAGTTCAAGGGGCGGCTGATCTTCCGCAACGACGACGAGCGCGCGCGCGCCGCCAAATGGGGCGTCACCGATCTCGACAAGCAATATGACCTGACCGAGCTGGCTCGCGGCGACTGTATCTTTGCGGCGACCGGCGTGACCGACGGGTCGCTGCTCGCGGGCGTGAAGCGCAAGGGCGGCAAGATGACGACCGAAAGCGTCGTGATGCGCGCGTCGTCGGGCACCGTGCGCTGGGTGAAGGGCGAACACCGGATCTGATCCGGCGTGCTTGCCGGCGCGCTGCTGATCGTCGCGCTCGGCGCGCTCGGGTGGTTCCAGCGCGGCGACCGGCGCGAATTCGCATTCTTCAAGGCGCTGGCGGCGAGCGATGCGCGTCAGCAGCGGTTTCGCCTGTGGATCGTGAAGGCGGCGATCGCGTTCGCGATGCCGGCGTTGGTCGGGCTTGCATGGCTCGGGCGTCTGGACGCGATCGCTCTCCTTCCGCCGGAGTTCGATCCGCTGCGCGCGGCACTGCCGTCCTTCCATCATGGCACCGGCTCCTTTTTGTGGGGCATGGTCGGCGGGGCCGCGGTGGGCGGTGTCGGCGTGGCCATATGGGCGGCGGTGCGGCGGGGGCGGGGGCGGGGGATGCCTGGGCCGATCGGCGATACCGCCGCGCTGATGCCGCGCAACCGGGCGGAGATCGGCCATGCGGCGCTGCTGTCGATCACGGCGGGGATCACCGAGGAACTGGGGTTCCGGCTCTATCTGCCGCTGCTCGTCGCGCTCGTCACCGGCAGCGCGGGGCTGGGGTTCGGGGTCGCGACGGTCCTGTTCGCGGCGATGCACCGCTATCAGGGCTGGGCCGGTATTCTTGCGACGGGCGCGATCGGCGTGCTGCTGGCGGCGATCTATCTGGTGACCGGAAAGCTGTGGGTGGCGATGCTGCTCCATATGCTGATCGATCTCAACGGGCTGGTCCTGCGCCCGCTGCTCGGCGGCGCGGGGCGGGTCAGCGCTTCAGGCGCCAGCCCGTCTTGAAGATCCACGCGATGATGGCGAGGCACAGCGCCAGGAAGCCGGCCGTCACCGCGAGGCTGAGCCCCACGTCCACATCGCCCTTGTCGAAGAAGCTCCAGCGGAAACCGCTCACCAGATAGACGACCGGATTGAACAGGCTGACCGTCCGCCAGGGCTGGGGCAGCATGTCGATCGAATAGAAGGCGCCACCCAGAAAGGTGAGCGGGGTGATGAGCAGGGCGGGCACGAACGACAATTGCTCGAACCCGTTCGCCCACACCCCGATGATGAAGCCGAACAGGCTGAACGCGATCGCGGTGAGCAGCAGGAACGCGATCATCGCCCCCGGATGCGCGATCCGCAGCGGCACGAACAGCGAAGCGGTGGCCAGGATGATGAGGCCGAGGATCACCGATTTGGTCGTCGCCGCGCCGACATAGCCCAGCACCATCTCCATCGCCGAGACGGGCGCCGACAACAGCTCGTAGATCGTGCCGGTGAATTTGGGGAAGTAGATGCCGATCGAGGCGTTGGCGATGCTCTGCGTCAGCAGCGACAGCATGACGAGGCCGGGCACGATGAAGCTGCCATAGCCGACGCCGCCCACCTGGCTCATCCGGCTGCCGATCGCGCCGCCGAAGACGATGAAATAGAGCGAGGTCGTCAGCACCGGCGTGACGAGGCTCTGCCACAAGGTGCGCAGCGCGCGCGCCATTTCGAAGCGATAGATCGCCCAGACGCCATGAAGGTTCATCGCACCCGCTCCTCGACCAGATCGACGAAGATGTCCTCGAGGCTCGACCGGCTGGTTTCCAGATCGTCGAAGCCGATGCCAAGCTCGCCCATCCGGCGCAGCAGCGAGGGGATGCCGGTATGCTCGCCGCGCGCGTCGAAGGTGTAGCGCAGGCGGCGCCCGTCATCGGCCAGCGCCAGATCCCAGTCGCCAAGACCTTCCGGCACCGCCGTCATCGGCACCTCCAGCCGCAATTCCAGCGCACGCTTGCCGAGCTTCGTCATCAGCGCGCGCTTCTCGTCCACCAGCAACAGCTTGCCGCCCGCGATGACACCGACGCGATCGGCCATCTCCTCGGCCTCTTCGATATAATGCGTCGTCAGAATGATCGTGGTGCCGCGCGCGCGAAGCCCGTGCACGAGCTTCCACATGTCGCGCCTGAGCGCCACGTCGACGCCCGCCGTGGGTTCGTCGAGGAACAGGATCTCGGGCTCGTGCGCCAGCGCCTTGGCGATCAGCACGCGGCGCTTCATCCCGCCCGACAGCGTCATGATCTTGGCGTCGCGCTTGTCCCAGAGCGAGAGGTCGCGCAGCACCTGCTCGATATAGGCGCTGTGGCCCGATCGTCCGAACAGCCGCCGGCTGAACGTGACGGTGGCGAGCACCGTCTCGAACATGTCGACGTTCAGCTCCTGCGGCACGAGCCCGATCCGCCGGCGCGCGGCCTTGTAGTCGCGGATCGCATCGTGCCCGTCGACCGTGATCGTGCCCGACGACGGCGTGACGATCCCGCAGACGATGCTGATGAGCGTCGTCTTGCCCGCGCCGTTCGGCCCCAGCAGCGCGAAGATCTCGCCGCGCGCGATCGCCAGATCGACCGTGTGGAGCGCGGTGGTGCCGCCGTCATAGGTCTTGGAAACGCCGGCGATGCGGAGGATCGGTTCGCTCATCTTGTCCCCCGTGCGGCGGCGATCGCCGCCTCGACCGTCTCGATCGGCAGCGCACCGGCCAGCACCTGATCGCCTACCACCCAGGCGGGCGTGCCCGCCATCCCCAATTGCCGGGCGAGCGCCAGATTGGTGCGGATCGCCTGCGTCACGGCGGGGGTGGAGCCGGCCGTCGCCAGCGCCTGCGGATCGAAGCCCGCGGCCCGCGACGCGGCGGCGAGGCTGGCCGGCGTGATCGGCCCGGCGGCGTAGAGCGTGTCGTGGAACGGCTTGAACTTGCCCGCCAGCGCCGCCGCCACCGAAAGCTGCGCCGCGGTGCCGCTCTGTTCGGACAGCACGGGCAGGTCGCGGAACACCACTTTCAGCTTCGGATCGCGCGCGACAAGTTGCTGGATCATCGGCAGGCTCGCGCGGCAATAGCCGCAATTATAGTCGTAATATTCGACGAGCGTGACGTCGCCCTTGGGGTTGCCGATCCAGGCATCGCCCACCGGCGTCACGATCTGCGCGCGGTTGGCGGCGATCACCTGGCCCGCGTCGTTCGCGCGCAGCTTCTCCATCGCCTCGGGGATGATCTGCGGGTTGGCGAGCACATAATCGTGGACGATGCGCTCGGTGCGCGCGCGCTGATCGGTACGGTCGTACGCGAGCAGCGCAAGGCTGCCGCCGATCGCGCCGAGCAGGGCGGCGGTGAGGAGAGGCCAGGATTTCATCGGCGTTTCTTGTACTTCTTGGGATTGTCGTCGAATTCGTTCTGCGCCGCGGTGGCGATGTCCTGCGCGCGGATCCAGTCGGTCGAATTGGGCGGCAGGTTGGCCAGCGCATCGTGCGCGCTGCGGTTGGCGGTGCGCAGGTCGCCCGTCAGGCTCGCCTGTTCGGCGGTGGCGAGCGCGGCGCGCGCGCTGTCGCCGCTGGCCTCATAGGCGGTGCCGAGCTGATACCAGGCGAAGGGATTGTCGTCGTCGCGCCCGACGGCGGTGCGCAGCACGCGGATCGCCTCGGGATAATTGGCGCGCTTCTCGGTCGCGATCAGCGCATGGCCCAGCGTCGTCGCGATCAGCGGATTGTCGTGGCTGCCCGCGACCGCCGCGCGGAGCGGCGCGAGCGATTCCTGCGGCTGCCCGGCCTCGAGCAGGATCTGACCCTGGATTTCGAGAAAATAGGGGTCGGCCGGATCGGCGCGGACGAGCGCGTCCGCCTCGGCGGCGGCTCTGTCGGGATAGCCGGCCTTGTGATAGGCATAGGCGCGCGCATAATGCGCATAGATCGTCGTGTCGGTCAGCGGATAGTCGCGCAGCGTCCGTTCGGGGCTGAGCACATAGCCTTCGAGCTTGGCCTTCACCCGCTTGAAGCGCTCCTCCAGCGGGCGGTCGGGCGGGTTGTTCCACGCCGGCGACGCCTGAAGATCGGCAGACAGCGCCTGGATGCGATCGCCCGACAGCGGGTGCGTCTGCATGTACGGATCGATGTTCTTCAGGCCATAGGCATATTCCTCGTTCTGCAATTTCTTGAAGAACGCCAGCATGCCCTTGCCCGAGATGTTCGCGCCGCGCAAAAAGCGTGCGCCGGTGGCGTCCGCGGTCGATTCCTGCACGCGGGAAAAGGCGAGATATTTGCCCAAAGCGGCGGACTGGCCCGCCGCCATGATCCCGGCGCCCGCATCGCCGCTGCCCGCCGCCATCGCGGCGAGGCCCAGCACCATCGACAGGATCTGGATGCCGAGCGCGGGCCGCGTGCCGCCGTCGGACAGGATGACATGGCCGTCGGCGACATGGCCCAGCTCGTGCGCGATCACGCCCTGCACCTGATTGGCGTTGTCCGCCGCCTGGAGCAGGCCGGAATTGACATAGACGGTCTGCCCGCCCGCGGTGAAGGCGTTGATCGCGGGATCGTTCAGCAGCACGACCTTGGCGTTGCGCGGCGACAGGCCGGCGGCGACGATCAGCGGGTCCGCCATCTGCTTGAACATCGCCTCGGTCTCGGCATCGCGCAGGATCGACTGGGCGGCGGCGGGCTGCGCGGCCAGCAGGAACGCGGCGGCGCAGGCCGCGACGATGCGGCGGATCATGCGGTTTCGCCGATGGCGAAGTGGAGGAAGTGGAGGCGTGCGCGCCGGTTTCCACTTGCCCCGCCAGGGACGGTTCCCGCGTGGGTGCGGCGGGCGGAGGACGGGGCGGCCATGCCGCGCATAGCAGCAGATTTCGGCGATGTAGGACAGCGGGAAATGGCGGGCGTCATGGCGGGGAAGGCTGGATCATGGCGCGTGAATGGCCCGTGAAGCGGGCGTGTCGTGTACCCCCACTTGTACCCCGGCGAAGGCCGGGGAACAGGTGGGGGACGCTGCTTGGCAAAGCGTGGCGCCTGTCATCGGCCTCCCCCACCTGGGCCCCGGCCTTCGCCGGGGAACAGGGTGGGGGAGAGCCAAGGCCACATGCCCCGGCCGGGCCCTCCCGCGCCGAAGCGCGGGAGGGTAGGGCGGTCACGCGCCGAAGGTGCGCTGCCACCAGCCGCGGCGGGGCTGTTCGCCCGCGCCGGTTTCGGCGGGTTCGGCCTCCGCGGGCGCCTCGGGGGCGACCTCGGGTTCGGCCTCGGTCTGCGGCGAGAGCGCGGAGACCGGCGCACCTTCGTCGGCGGCGTCGGCGATCGGCGTCTCGGCCTTTTTGCGGCGCGTGCGCTTGGGCTTCGCCGCTTCGTCGACGACGGGTGCCGCCTCGGTCGCGGGCGCTTCGACCGGCTCGGCCGCGGCCTTGCGCGGGCGACCGCGCTTGGGCTTGGGCGCCTCGTCGGCCGGTGCTGCCTCGATCACCGGTGCGGGCGCGGCGGCACGGGCACGCGGACGGCGGCGCGTCTTGGGCGCCTCCGCCTCGGGCTCGGTCACCGTCTCGGGCTCGGGCTCGGGCTCGACTGGTTCGGGCGTCGCCGCCACCGGGGTCGGCTCGGCCTCGACGGGCGTCGCATCCTCGGCGAGCGCGTCGATCGTCACCTCTCCGGCGATCTCGGCATCTTCCGAGCGCGGCGCCTGCTCGCGCGCGTCGTCGCGGCGACCGCCACGGCGACCGCGACGGCCACGACGGCGGCGGCCTTCGCCTTCGCCGGCGGGCTGTTCGCCACCGTCACGGGCTGGTGCCTCGGCGGCTTCGTCCTCGGCCATGTCGGTCGCGTCGCCCGTATCGAGCGCGGTGCCCTCGGCCTCGTCGCCTTCGCTCTCGGCGTCGGTCCCTTCGGCGCCCTCGCCCTCGCCCTCGGGACGCGCACGGCCGCGACGGCCGCGACGGCGGCGGCGCTTCTTGCCGCGCGCATCGTCGCCCTCGCCACGCTCGTCGCGACGTGCGGTCTCGCGCGGCTCGCGGGCGTCCTCGACGGGCTCGTCGTCGGCCTCGACCTCCTCCTCGTCGAGCTCCAGCTCCTCGGGATAGTCCTCGTCGTCATCCTCAAGGATGAGCGCCTCGATCTTGGGGGCATGCTCGGGCGGCGGGCCGCTGGCCTCGACCGACATGCGCGCGCCCTCTTCCTCGCGGTCGGGCACGATCTCGACGACCACGCCATAGCGGTCCTCGATCTCGGCGATGTCGGCACGCTTGCGGTTGAGCACGTAGATCGTCGCTTCGTGGCTCGCGCGCAGCGTCAGCACCGAGCCGCGACCGCGGGCGGCCTCGTCCTCGATCATGCGCAAGGCCGACAGGCCTGCCGACGAGGCGGTGCGGACGAGCCCGGTGCCCTCGCAATGCGGGCAGGCGCGCGTGGAGGCTTCCAGCACGCCGGTGCGCAGGCGCTGGCGGCTCATCTCCATCAACCCGAAGCTGGAAATGCGGCCGACCTGGATGCGCGCGCGATCGTTCTTGAGCGCCTCCTTCATGCACTTCTCGACCTTCCGGACGTTGGAATTGTTGTCCATGTCGATGAAGTCGATGACGACGAGGCCCGCCATGTCGCGCAGGCGGAGCTGGCGGGCGATCTCGGTCGCGGCCTCCAGGTTGGTCGCGGTCGCGGTCTGCTCGATATTGTGCTCGCGCGTCGACCTCCCTGAGTTGATGTCGATCGACACCAGCGCCTCGGTCGGGTTGATGACCAGATAGCCGCCCGATTTGAGCTGCACCACCGGGTGGTACATCGCCGAGAGCTGCTCCTCGACGCCGGCGCGCTGATAGAGCGGCACGGCATCGGCATAATGCTTCACCTTGCGCGCATGGCTCGGCATCAGCAGCTTCATGAATTCGCGGGCGTGGCGATAGCCGTCCTCGCCCTCGACGATCACCTCGTCGATATCCTTGTTGTAGATGTCGCGGATCGCGCGCTTGATGAGATCGCTGTCGCCATAGACGAGCGCGGGCGCCGCCGACTTCAGCGTCTCCTCGCGAATGCCGTCCCACAGCCGCGCGAGATAGTCGAAGTCGCGCTTGATCTCGACCTTGGTGCGCTGCAGCCCGGCGGTGCGAACGATGCAGCCCATCGAGGGCGGCAACTGCATGTCGGCCATGATCGACTTCAGCCGCTTGCGATCGCCCGCGTTGCTGATCTTGCGGCTGATGCCGCCGCCATGGCTGGTGTTGGGCATCAGCACGCAATAGCGGCCGGCCAGCGACAGATAGGTGGTGAGCGCCGCGCCCTTGTTGCCGCGTTCCTCCTTCACGACCTGCACCAGCAGCACCTGGCGGCGGCGGATCACGTCCTGGATCTTGTAGCGGCGGCGCAGGTTCATCCGGCGCTCGCGCAGCTCCTCGACCGCCTCGCTGTCGGCCGACTTGCCGCGGCGCTTGGCCGCGGGCGTGCCGTCCTGGCCCTCCGAATCATGGTCGTGCTCGTCATGATCGGGCTCGTCCTCGAACCCGTCCCCGTCACCCTCGTGATCGTCGCCGTCGTGATCGTCGTCATCCTGCTCGGCGCGCAGCGCGGCCTCTTCGGCGGCGTGCTCGGCCTCTTCGCGCAGGAGCGCGTCGCGATCCTCCTTGGGGATCTGGTAGTAATCGGGATGGATCTCGCTGAACGCGAGGAAGCCGTGGCGGTTGCCGCCGTAATCGATGAACGCCGCCTGGAGCGACGGTTCGACGCGGGTCACCTTGGCGAGATAGATATTGCCCTTGAGCTGCTTGCGCTCGGCGCTCTCGAAATCGAATTCCTCGATCCGGTTATTCTTGACGACGGCGACGCGGGTTTCTTCCCGGTGGCGCGCATCGATCAGCATGCGTGTGGTCATAATGATGTCTCCACGCGCGCGCCGGGCCGTGGGGCTGCCGTCGCGCGCGATGATGTGGTGCGGCGGAGCTGGGCTCCGTCCCGCGGATGAGCGAAGATGCCTCTGTCCGCCGCGCAGCCTCGGGCAAGCGGCCCGGAAGCGCCCGCGCGACGACGACCCGTCCGGCGAAAGCCGGTCGGTCGGTCGAGCGGGGGGAATGCGTCATGCGTACGTCAACCTGGTTGGCGCCGCCCGAAACAGGGCGGCCCGTCGGCACCGGCGTGTCGCCGGCCGCAATCGCGCGAGCGATCAGGCGGAAGAACGACACATGGGTGCAACGACCTGACTAGCATCGCGCTCGCACAATCGCAACCGGCGGTAAGTTGCCGCATTGCCGGCAAAAACATGCCGAATTGCCGGTTAACCGGTTCGGGAAAGGCCCTCTTCGCGCCTCGCTGCCTATTCCGTGGCTCGACAACGATCAAAGGCTCGAAAGGGGTTCCATGGTTTTTCGCTGGACCGACCGGCCTGCGGCGCGGCATCTGCGCCGGGTGGCTGCGTTGTTCGCCTTGCTGTTCGGCTGGTTCGGCGCGCTGCCGTCCTTCGCCGCGACGATCGAGCGCGTCGCGGTGCGCGGCGGGCGGGTGATCGTCGACTTCGATTCGCGCGTCGACCGCGCGACCACCATGGTGGTGGACGGGCGCAACCAGATCGCGATCGACGTGGGCGACGCCGCGCCCGGCGCGGCGGCGACTGGCGCGGGGATCGTCAGCCGCGTCCGCCAGACGCGCACCGCGGACGGTACGCGCATCCTGCTCGATCTCGCCAAGCCCGCGATCGTCTCGGACGGTGGGTTCGACAGCGCCGGGCGTGAACTCACCCTGTCGCTCCAGCCGGTCGATGCCGCCGCCTTCACCGAAGCCGGGATCGCCGGGCCGCTGAACTTCTTCCCCTTCCGCTGGGGAACGCGGCCGGGTGCGCGCTACAAGGTGTCGGTGCCGGTGCCGCCGGCGGCCAAGGCGCCGCCGCTGCCCCGCGTGGCGGGCGACGACACGCGGCCGCTCGTCGTGATCGATCCCGGCCATGGCGGCGTCGATCCCGGTGCGATCGGCCCGTCCGGGCTGCGCGAGAAGGACGTGACGCTGCGCGTCGCCAAGGCGATCCGCGACGAATTGCTGGCGAGCGGCCGGGTGCGCGTGGCGCTGACCCGCGACGACGACCGCTATCTCGTGCTGCGCGAACGCTATGGCATCGCGCGGCGGCTGCACGGCGATCTGTTCATCTCGATCCATTGCGACAGCGTGGGGGCAGGCGATGCGACCGGCGCGTCGGTCTACACGCTGTCGGACGTGGCGTCGGACAAGGAGGCCGCCCGGCTGGCCGCGCGCGAGAACAAGGCCGACATCATCTCGGGCGTGAACCTGGGCGACGCGCCGGCCGACGTCTCGTCGATCCTGATCGACCTGACGCAGCGCGAGACGATGAACTCGTCCGCAGGCTTCGCCCGGCTGCTGGGGCGCGAGGCCAAGCCGCTGATGCCGCTGAAGGCGAATTTCCACCGCATGGCGTCGCTGATGGTGCTGAAGGCGCCCGACATGCCCTCGATCCTGTTCGAGACGGGCTATATCTCGAACCCCGCCGATGCGAGCTTCCTCGACAGCGCCGATGGCCGCCACCGGATCGCGGAAAGCGTGACCAACGCGGTGGAGGCGCATTTCGCGCGGCGCATGGCGGCGAAATAGGCTAGCCGCGGGGCGGGCGCCGGCCCGGTGCCCATGGGGTGACCTTCGCCGGGCAGAGCCGGAAGGTCGAGCCCGATATGGCGAATGCCCGTCGTGAACGGACCATCAGCCGCAGCGTTTCGGTGCTGCGCGTGCCCGGCCCCACGCCCACCCCGATGCAGGAATTGGCCAGCATGTAATGCGCGCCATGCCGCGCCAGCACGCGGATGCGGCAGGCATGCGAATGCGGATCGCCCAACCCCACGCCGTCATAGCTGCGCATCACCGCGAAGGGCGGATCGGCGCACGGGGTGCCGGCCTCGACATAGATGCCGTGCGCGAGCGGCAGCGGCTCGGCAAGCGCCGCCGCGGGCCCTTCCAGCGCGCCGAGCGTGAAGGCGAGGGTGAGGACGAGGTGTGACGGGCTTCGCATCGGATGAGTCCTTTTCCGTGTATCTGACCCCCATCGATCGGTGCTTTCAAGCCTGCGCGAACCTGCTAGATGCGGGCGCCAGTCCATGGCGTCCGAAGCTCCTCCTCCCGCACGATCCCGGCTCCGCCGCGCCTGGGGGCGCTGGTGGGTGAAGCTGCTCGTCATCGTCGCGGCGCTCGCCGCGATCGGCTATGCGCTGCTGTGGGTGATCGTCATCCGCCACTTGCCCTCGGTCGATTCGCTGCGCGCCTATGAGCCGCCGCTGCCGACCAACGTGCGCGGCATCGATGGCACGCCGATCCACAGCTATGCCCGCGAACGCCGCGTCGAACTGGGCTATGCCGAATATCCGCCGCTGCTGATCCGCGCCTTTCTGGCAGCGGAGGACAAGTCGTTCTTCGAGCATCACGGCGTGGATTTCACCGGCCTTGCCGGCGCGGTGATCGACTATACGTCGAAGATCGGCACCGGCCGGCGGGCACGGGGTGGCTCCACGATCACCCAGCAGGTCGCCAAGAACCTGCTGATCGGCAACGAATATTCGCCCACCCGCAAGTTGAAGGAGGCGATCCTCGCGATCAAGATCGAGGACACGCTGACCAAGCCGCAGATCCTCGAACTCTATCTCAACCAGATCGCGCTCGGCCGGAACGCGTTCGGCGTCGAGGCCGCGAGCCACGCCTATTTCGACAAGGAACTGACCGAGCTGGATCTGGCGCAGCTCGCCTATCTGGCGATCCTGCCCAAGGGGCCGTCCAATTACGATCCGGTGCGCAACGCCGATCGCGCGCTCGTGCGGCGCAATTACGTGCTGGGCGAGATGCTGAAGAACGGCTTCATCACCCGCGCGCAGCATGACGAGGCGGTGGCGGAGCCGCTCGGCACCGTGCTGCGGCGCAAGCCCAAGTTCGAGGCGGTGGGCGGCTATTTCGTCGAGGAGGTCCGCCGCCAGTTGATCGACAAGTTCGGCGAGACCGCACGCGACGGGCCGTACGGCGTCTATCAGGGCGGGCTGTGGGTGCGCACCTCGCTCGACACGCGGTTGCAGGATCTGGCCGCGCAGGCGCTGCGCGACGGCCTGCTGCGCTACGATCGCGGGCGCGGTTGGGCGGGGCCGATCCGCCATGTCGAGATCGACGGCGACAATTGGCTCCAGCCGCTGCTCAACACCAATATCGGGCTCGATTATTCGGACTGGCGCGCCGCGATCGTGATCGCGCGCGATCCCGAGGGCGCGCGGATCGGCTTTGCCGACGGCCAGACCGGCACGCTGCCGCGCTACGCGGCGCAGATGCCGGTGCGCGGGCGCGGCGGCAGCGCGTTCGGCGCGATCAAGGCGGGCGACATCATCGCGGTGGCGCCCGAGGGCGGCGCCTGGGCGCTGCGCGCGGTGCCCAAGGTCTCGGGCGGCTTCGTGGTCGAGGAGCCGGGCACCGGCCGCGTGCTGGCGATGCAGGGCGGCTTCGACAACCGCTTGCAGGCGTTCAACCGCGCCACGCAGGCCGAGCGCCAGCCGGGTTCGACGATCAAGCCGATCATCTATTCCGCCGCGCTCGACAACGGCATGACGCCCGCGACCATCCTGCTCGACGCGCCGTTCTGCGTCTATCAGGGCGCGCGGCTCGGGCAGAAATGCTTCAAGAATTTCGGCAACGAGGGCGGCTCCGGCCCGCACACCATGCGCTGGGGCATCGAACAGTCGCGCAACCTGATGACGGTGCGCGCCGCCGCCGCGACGGGCATGCCCAAGGTGGTGGAGCGGATCAAGGCGATGGGGATCGGCAGCTTCCCGCCCTATCTCGCCTATGCGCTGGGTGCGGGCGAGACGACCGTCGCGCAGATGGTGAACGCCTATTCGATCCTGGAGAATAACGGCCGCGGCAACACGCCGACGCTGATCGATTTCGTGCAGGACCGCCACGGCAAGGTGATCCTGCCCGAGAACTGGCGCGCCTGCGACGGCTGCAACGCGCCCGACTGGAACGGCAAGGCGATGCCGCGGCCGCCGTCGCACCTGCGCCAGGTGATCGACGCGATGACCGCCTATCAGATGGTGCACATCACCGAAGGCGTGATCCAGCGCGGCACCGCGGTGACGCTCGCCGATCTCAACCGCCCGATGTTCGGCAAGACGGGCACCAATTCCGGCCCGACCGACGTGTGGTTCGTCGGCGGCACGCCGCAGTTCGTGGGCGGCCTCTATATCGGCTACGATCACCCCGTGAGCCTCGGCGGCTATGCGCAGGGCGGCACGATCGCGGCGCCGATCTTCAAGCAGTTCGCGATCAAGGCTTATGAAGGGCTGGAGAAGATCCCGTTCCGCGCGCCGCCGGGCATCCGCATGGTGCGGATCGATCGGGCGAGCGGCCGGCCGGTCTATGGCGCCTGGCCGGACATGAGCGACCCCCGGCCGGCGGTAATCTGGGAGGCGTTCAAGCCCGAAAGCGAACCGCGCCGCGCGGCGCGCCGCGAGGCGACGCCGGGCGCGACGCCCACCGCCGCGCCGCGCGCCAAGGCGGCAAGCGACAGCGATTTCTTGCAAAGACAGGGCGGAATCTACTAGCGCCCATTCCTATATAGCGTGGTGACCCGCCACATCGACGTCATCCCCGCGCACGCGGGGACCCATCTTCCCCGGTCCCTCGATCGAACGGTACGAGATGGGTCTCCGCTTTCGCGGGGATGACGGCAAAGGAGATTACCGATGCGCGCCGAAGCGCAGGCCCATGTCGACACCATCAACGATGCGCTGGCGCTGCTGCGCCGGTTCCTCGATTGGGACCGCGCGCTGCGCCGGCTCGACGAGCTGAACGCGCGCGTCGAGGATCAGGCCCTGTGGAGCGATCCCAAGGCCGCGCAGGAGGTGATGCGCGAGCGTCGCCGGCTGGACGAGGCGATCACCGCGACGCGCGCGATCGAGAGCGAGCTGGCCGACACCGTCGAGCTGATCGAGATGGCGGAGGCCGAGGGCGATACCGCGATGGAGACGGACGGCGTCGCCGCGCTCGCCGAGCTCGCCGCACGGTCGGACCGCGACAAGGTGAAGGCGCTGCTGGCGGGCGAGGCCGACGGCAACGACACCTATGTCGAGGTGAATGCGGGCGCGGGCGGCACCGAGAGCCAGGACTGGGCGGGCATGCTCAGCCGGATGTATTCGCGCTGGGCCGAGCGCCACGGGCTGAAGGTCGAGCTGATCGACCAGCATTCGGGCGAGCAGGCCGGGATCAAATCGGCCACGCTGCTGCTGAAGGGCGAGAACGCCTATGGCTATGCCAAGACCGAAAGCGGCGTGCACCGCCTCGTCCGCATCAGCCCTTATGACAGCGCGGCGCGGCGCCACACCTCGTTCGCGAGCGTCTGGGTCTATCCCGTCGTCGACGACAATATCGAGGTCGAATATAACGAAAGCGACCTGCGCATCGACACCTATCGTGCGTCCGGCGCCGGCGGCCAGCACATCAACACCACCGATTCGGCGGTGCGCATCACGCACATCCCGACCGGTATCGTGGTCCAGTGCCAGAACCAGCGATCGCAGCACAAGAACAAGGCGGAGGCCTATAACCAGTTGCGCGCGCGGCTCTACGAACGCGAACTCGCGATCCGCGAGACCGCGGCCAATGCCGAGAATGCGGGCAAGACCGATATCGGCTGGGGCCACCAGATCCGCTCCTATGTGCTGCAGCCCTATCAGATGGTGAAGGACCTGCGTACCGGCGTCGTCTCCACCAGCCCGTCCGACGTGCTCGACGGCGATCTCGACGCCTTCATGGCGGCCGCGCTGTCGCAGCGCGTGACGGGCGAAGTCGCCGATGTGGAGGACGTGGATTAAGTGCCGGTCGCGCGTTTGCCCCTGTCCCCGCCTCGAACGCGCTTTCCGCTCCGGACGCGGCACGGGGTGGCCGTGGCGATCGCCCTTCTCCTCGCCGCGTGCGACGGCTCCAAGCCGCTGATCCACCACGAACCCGAGCAGCCCGGCCCCTTTCCCGCCGCCGATCGGCCGGTCGCGGGGATCGTCTCGTCGCGCTGGTCCACCGAGGAGGATCGCGACCGGCTGAACGAGGCGCGCGAGGTGATGGACAAGGGTGGCGTGGCGCGCGGCATGACCGTCGCCGATATCGGTGCGGGCGAGGGCTATTACACGATCCGCCTGGCCGCCCGCGTCGGCAAGACCGGCCGCGTGCTGGCCGAGGACATTTTTCCCGCGGTGCGCGATACGCTGGCGGAGCGCGCGGCGCGCGAGCGACTCGACACGGTCAGCGTGCGGCTCGGCGAGCCCGACGATCCCAAGCTGCCGCCCGCCAGCTTCGATCGCGTGCTGATGGTGCACATGTATCACGAGATCGCGCAGCCCTATGCGTTTCTCTGGCACCTGCGCCCGTCGCTCAAGCCCGACGGGCTCGTCGTCGTGGTCGATGCCGATCGCCCGACGCAGAATCACGGCACGCCGCCCGCCCTGCTGAAATGCGAGTTCGCCGCGGTCGGCTATGCGGAGGTGGCCATGAAGGACATGCCGTCCGCCGGCGGCTATCTCGCCACCTTCCGCGCGGTCGGCCCGCGCCCCGCGCCCGCCGCGATCAAGGCCTGTCGCCTGGGCTGAGGGCGTGGCTTCACCCTACAGCATCCCCATCGCGCGCATGCTCGTCGCCGCCTCGCCCGCCAGCACCAGATGGTCGAACAGCACGACCCCCACCGCGTCGAGCGTCCGCGCGAGCAGGCGGGTATAGGCGTGATCGGCGCCGCTCGGCTGCGGATCCCCGCTGGGGTGGCCATGCACCAGCACGACGCGCGCCGCGCCGAAGCCGATCGCGTCGCGCACCACGGTGCGCAGCGGCACGACGAGATGGCTCCGCCCGCCGGCGACGTGACGCAGCGCGAGAAGCCGCCATTTCGGATCAAGATACGTCACCGCGGCGATCTCGCGCGGCGCCCGGCCGATCCCGGCGAAGCGGCGGGCGAGCGATTCGGCGTCGAACGGGGCGGGCGGCGGCGTCACGCACCCGGGTGCCCGCCGGCCCCGGTCCGCGCACGCGCAACCGCCTCCGTTCCGGCGCTTGGCGGATCGCGATCGCCCGCGTAGGCAGGCGGCCATGCGCCAATATCTCGATCTCATGGACCGCGTGCTCTCGACCGGCGTCGAGACGATGGACCGCACCGGCACCGGCACGCTGAGCGTGTTCGGCGCGCAGATGCGCTTCGATCTGGCGCAGGGCTTTCCGGTGCTGACCACCAAGAAGCTTCACCTGCGCTCGATCATCGTCGAGCTGCTGTGGTTCCTGCGCGGCGACACCAATGTGCGCTGGCTGCAGGAGCGCAAGGTGGCGATCTGGGACGAATGGGCGGATGCAGAGGGCGATCTCGGCCCCGTCTACGGCAAGCAGTGGCGCGACTGGGTGGCGGCGGACGGCCGCCATGTCGACCAGATCGCCGAGCTGATCGCGCAGATCCGCACGAACCCCGCCTCGCGCCGCCAGATCGTGACGGCGTGGAATCCGGGCGACCTGCACGCGATGGCGCTGGCGCCGTGCCATTGCCTGTTCCAGACGCATGTCGCGAACGGCCGGCTGAGCCTGCAGCTCTACCAGCGGTCCGCCGATATCTTCCTGGGCGTGCCGTTCAACATCGCGAGCTATGCGCTGCTGACGCACATGCTGGCGCAGCAATGCGGGCTGGAGCCGGGCGAGTTCATATGGACCGGCGGCGATTGCCACCTTTATGCCAACCATCTGGAGCAGGCGCGGCTGCAACTGACGCGCGATCCCGGTGCCTTGCCGCGGCTGGAGATCCGGCGCCGCCCGCCGTCGATCGATGCCTATGACTATGAGGATTTCGTCCTCCACGATTATGTCGCGCAGGCGCATATCAAGGCGCCGGTGGCGGTGTGATCGTGCTTCACGTCGCCCGCGCGGACAATGGCGTGATCGGCCGCGACGGCGTGCTGCCGTGGCGTATCCCCGCCGACCTGAAGCGCTTCAAGGCACAGACGATGGGCCGGCCGATGGTGATGGGCCGCAAGACGTTCGAGAGTTTCCCCGCGCTGCTGCCGGGCCGGCGCCACATCGTGTTGACCCGCGACACGGGATGGCGCGCCGAGGGCGCGGAGGTGGCGCATTCGGTGGCCGAGGCGCTGGCGCTGGTGGGGCCGGACGCGGCGGTGATCGGCGGCGCGGAAATCTATGCGCTGCTGCTGCCGCATGCCGCGCGGATCGAACTGACCGAGGTGCATGCCGCGCCCGTGGGCGACACGGTGATGCCGCGCTTCACCGGTTGGCGCGAGATCGCGCGCGCGGATCATCCGGCGGAGGGCGATCGCCCAGCCTATAGCTTCGTCACGCTGGAGCGCTAACGCGCCGCCTCAGCCGAGCGCCGCGCGCACCCGCGCCGCGACCGCATGGCCGTCCTCGCCCGCCTGCCGCATCGCCGCCAGCGACGGCGCGCCGGTGCGCTTGGCGAGGCGCACGCCGTCCGGGCCCGTCATCAGCGGATGGTGGTGATAGCGCGGCGTCGGCAGCCCGAGCAGCGCCTGCAACAGCCGGTGGACATGGGTGGGGGCGAACAGATCGTCGCCGCGCACCACGTCGGTCACGCCCTGCGCGGCATCGTCTACCGTCACCGCGAGATGGTAGCTGGAGGCGGCATCCTTGCGCGCCAGCACCACGTCGCCCTGCGCGAGCGGATCGGCCGCCACGGTCTCGCCATGGTCCGTCCAGATCAGCGGCCCCGCGCGCGTGTGCGCCGCCGCCATGGCGAGCCGCCACGCATGCGGCCGTGCGGGATCGGGCGCGACTAGCTCGCGGCAGGTGCCCGGATAGACCGCCACGGCGCCGTGCGGCGCGGACGCGCTGGCCGCGATCTCGGCACGGGTGCAGAAACAGGGATAGACGAGGCCCCGCGCTTGGAGCGTTGCGAGCGCGTCGTCGTAAAGCGCGGTGCGCTGCGACTGGAACGACAGGCCGTCCCATGCGAGCCCCAGCCAGGCCAGATCGTCGAGGATTCCGGCGACATGCTCGGGGCGCGAGCGGGCGCCGTCGATATCCTCGATCCGCAGCAGGAAACGCCCGCCGCGCCCGCGGGCGAAATCATGCGCGCGGATGGCGGAGGCGGCGTGGCCGAGATGCAGCCGCCCCGTCGGGCTCGGCGCGAACCGCGTGACGATGGCGCCATCCGCCCCTTGACCCGCCATCCCGGCCCGTGCTGTCATGCCTCTGTCATCGCGATCGGCCATGCCGCGTGCAAGGCCATGATGTGGGAGGAGCCGTGTTTCATCCCGACCTGATCCGCCATCCGGAGGGCTGTCCGGCGCTGGTGCTGAACGCCGATTACACGCCGCTGTCCTATTATCCGCTGTCGCTCTGGCCATGGCAGACGGCGGTGAAGGCGGTGTTCCTTGATCGCGTGGATATCGTCGCGCATTACGAGCGCGAGGTGCACAGCGCCAATCTGGCGATGAAGCTGCCATCGGTGATCGCGCTGAAGCAGTTCGTGCGCCCCTCCGAATTTCCCGCCTTTACCCGCTTCAACCTGTTCCTGCGCGACCGTTTCGCCTGCCAATATTGCGGCCATCACGGCGATCTCACCTTCGATCACGTCATCCCCCGCGCGCAGGGCGGCCGGACGACCTGGGAAAATGTCGTCACCGCCTGCGCGCCGTGCAACCTGCGCAAGGGCGGCCGCACCCCTAAACAGGCATCGATGCCACTCTACGTCACCCCGATCCGGCCGACGAGCTGGCATCTGCAGGAACATGGCAAACGCTTTCCCCCGCACTATCTGCATGGCACATGGCGCGACTGGCTCTATTGGGATGTCGAGCTGGAGGCATAGGCGCCGCTGGGCGGTGGGGGACGGGCGAATGCGGTGGACGACGATCGCGGTGCTGGCAGGCGCGATGCTGATCGCGGGTTGCGGGCCGACGAAGAAGGAAAAGCGCGCGATGGCGGATGCCCGCGCGGCGAACTTCGTGCCGCCCTCGGTTACCTCGCGCGCCGATTTCGGCCGCCAGATGGAACGCCGCTTCCACGAACTCGATCACAATGGCGACGACGTGCTGACCCCCGACGAATATCCCCGCCGCGACTCGAAGCTCGCCGGGCTCGACCGCAACCATGACGGGCGGATCACGCAGGGCGAGTTCAGCGAGGGCATGATGGCGCGCTTCGACAAGGCCGATCTCAATCACGATTCCGCGGTGACCTCCGACGAGCGCGCGGTGCTGGCGAACGAGCGCTAGGGCGCGGCGACGCGAATCGATCCCGCCTCGAACCGTTCGTGCCGGGCGTGTCGAAGCATTCCCAGGGCCGGTGGGCGTCCGTGTGTGGAACAGGTCCCCTTTGTCGGAGATCGGTACAGGCTTCGACGAGCTGAGGTCGAACGGCGTGAGAGACGCCACCACCACAGGTCGGCCCTCGCCAATCCGCGATTGACCCGGATCGCGCGGCATCGCAGCATGCGGGCATGACCATACGCCCGCCGATCGCCAACAATCCCGATGTCCGCTATCTCGGTGCGCTGCTCGGCCGCGTGATCCGCGATCATGGCGGCGAGTCGCTGTTCGAGGCGACGGAGGCGATCCGCAAATCCTCCGTCGAGCGATACCGCGACGGGGCGGACGGCGCGCCCGCACCCGACGTCGCGCTCGGGCGGCTCGGCCTCGACGAGACGCTGGCGTTCGTTCGCGGCTTCATGCTCTTTTCGATGCTCGCCAACCTCGCCGAGGATCGCCAGGGGATCGCCGCCGAGGAGGGCGCGACGCTGGCCGCGGCGCTCGATCGGCTGGCGGGCGAGGGGATCGACGGCGACGCGGTGCTCGACCGGCTGGGCCATGCGCTCGTCGCGCCGGTGCTGACCGCGCACCCGACCGAAGTGCGCCGCAAGAGCATGATCGATCACCGCAACCGTATCGCCGAGCTGATGCTGGTGCGCGATGCGGGCGCCGAGACGACGCCCGAGGGCGACCTGGTGGACGACGCGATCCTGCGCCAGATCGCCCTGCTGTGGCAGACGCGCGTGCTCCGCCGCGAGAAGCTGGTCGTCACCGACGAGGTGGATACCGCGCTCAGCTATCTGCGCGACGTATTCGTGCCGGCGCTCCCCGCGCTCTATCAGCGCTGGGATCGCGCGCTCGGCCGTCGCAGCCCCAGCTTCCTCAAGCCCGGAAGCTGGATCGGCGGCGACCGCGACGGCAACCCGTTCGTCACCGCCGATTCGCTGAAGGTGGCGCTGGCCAAGGCGAGCGAGGCGGTGCTCGTCTCCTATCTCGATAGCGTCCATGCGCTGGGCGCCGAACTGTCGATCGCGTCCGCCGATGTCGATGCCGGCGTCGCGGCGCTGGCCGAGGCGAGCGGCGATGCCGCGCCCAGCCGCAGCGACGAGCCCTATCGGCGCGCGCTGTCGGGCATCTATGCGCGGCTGGCGGCGACTCACGTCGCGCTGACCGGCCGGCTCGCGCCCCGGCCCGGTGCGCTCAAGGGCGAGCCCTATCCCGATCCGGCGGCGTTCCGCGCCGATCTGGCGACGATCGCGCATGCGCTGGCCGCGGATGGCGGCGCGCTGTCGAGCGGCGGAGCGCTCGGCCGGCTGATCCGCGCGGTCGAGATCTTCGGCTTCCACCTCGCCACGCTCGATCTGCGGCAGAATTCGGCGGTGCACAAACGCGTCGTCGCCGAATTGCTGAAGGCGGCGGGGGTGGAGCCGGACTATCTGGCGCTCGACGAAGACGCGCGCGTGCGGCTGCTGCGCGCCGAACTCGCCAGCGCCCGGCCGCTCGCCAGCCCCTATATGGACTATTCGGACGAGACGCGGGGCGAACTCGCGATCGTGCGCGCGGCGGCCGAGGCGCATGCGCGCTATGGGCCGGCCTGCATTGCCAACTACATCGTCTCGATGGCCAAGTCGGTGAGTGACCTGCTCGAGATCAACCTCCTGCTGAAGGAATTCGGCCTCTACCGGCCCGGCGATCCGGCGAGCGCCGCGATCATGGCGGTGCCGCTGTTCGAGACGATCGAGGATCTGGAGGCGGCGCCCGAGGTGATGGCGGCATGGTTCGCGCTGCCCGAAATGGCCGCGGTCGCGCGCGCGCGGGGCCATCAGGAGGTGATGATCGGCTATTCCGACAGCAACAAGGACGGCGGCTATCTCACCTCCACCTGGAGCCTGTCGAAGGCGTCGACCGCGCTGAAGCCGGTGTTCGAGGCGGCGGGCGTGCGCATGCAGCTCTTCCACGGCCGCGGCGGCGCGGTCGGGCGGGGCGGGGGCAGCGCGTTCGCCGCGATCCGCGCGCAACCTGCGGGCACGGTGCAGGGCCGCATCCGGATCACCGAACAGGGCGAGGTGATCGCCGCCAAATACGGCACCCGCGAAAGCGCGATGACCAATCTGGAGGCGATCGCCGCCGCCACGCTGCTCGCCACGCTGGAGCCCGAGCCGCTGTCGCCGTCCGAAAGCGCGCGCTTCGCGGGCGCGATGGACATTCTGTCGGCCACCGCGTTCCATGCTTACCGCGACCTCGTCTATGGCACGGAGGGCTTCCGCACCTTTTTCCGCCAGATGACGCCGATCGCCGAGATCGGCAGCCTGAAGATCGGCAGCCGCCCCGCGAGCCGCACCAAGTCCGACCGGATCGAGGATCTGCGCGCGATCCCCTGGGTGTTCAGCTGGGCGCAGGCGCGCGTGATGCTGCCGGGCTGGTACGGCGTCGGCGCGGCGCTGGCCGCGTTCCCCGACAAGGGGCTGCTGGTGGAGATGGCTGAGGGCTGGCCGTTCTTCGCCGCCTCGCTGGCGAACATGGAGATGGTGCTGGCGAAATCCGACATGGGGATCGCCGCGCGCTATGCCGAGCTGGTGGAGGATCCCACGCTGCGCGGGATCTTCGGCACGGTGCGTGACGGGTGGCAGGCGACGCATGACGGCTTGCTCGCCGCGACCGGCCAGACGCGGCTGCTCGCCAAACATCCGCAGCTCGAGGCGTCGATCCGGCTGCGCCTGCCCTATATCGAGCCGCTGAACCTGCTCCAGATCGAACTCCTCAAACGCCACCGCGCGGGCGAGGAGGATCCGCGGATCGGCGAGGGCATCCTGCTGTCGATCAACGCCATCGCGACGGCGCTGCGCAACAGCGGGTAGATCGTCGCCGTTATCGGGAGCGGTTCACGCGGAGGCGTGGAGGCGCCGAGTTTGGGTCGCGCCGCTGGCAGGATGTTCGACAGCTTTGCGTCTTGGCATCTTTGCGCAAAACAGCGTGTCCGCGACCCATCCCCCGCCGCCGCCAGGATCGAGCCGGTTCAGCCACCGACCGGCGATCCGGCCTCGAGAAACGGTGCCGCTATATCGGGCCGGACGCGCAGCAATCGGCCGCTGGCGCGGTCGATCAGCACCCAGGTCGTCACCGCCTCCACCTTGGTGCGACCGTCCGCGCCGGTGAAGCGCATGTGGCGGTCGTAGCGGGCGCCCTGGGGCGGCTTGTCGACCCAGGTTTCGGCGGTCACGCTTTCGCCCGCGGCGATGTTGCCGCGGTAATCGATTTCGTGCCGCGTCACGAGCCAGGCATAGGCGGCCTTGTGCTCGGGCGGCGCGACCGCCTCCCAATGCGCCGTCGCCACGTCCTGGATCCAGCGCACCCACACCGCATTGTTGACATGGCCGAACACGTCGATGTCCGCCGCCGTCGCGGTGATGGCCATGGCGAAGCGCGGCCGCACCGTCATCCCGCGATGCCCATCTGCCACAGCACGAACGCATGCTCCTCCGCGGCCTCGCGCAGGCTCTCGAACCGGCCCGACTTGCCGCCATGGCCCGCGCCCATATTGGTCTTGAGCAGCAGCACCGTGTCGTCGGTCTTGGTCGCGCGCAGGCGGGCGGCCCATTTCGCGGGCTCCCAATAGGTCACGCGCGGATCGTTGAGGCCGCCCGAGATGAACAGCGGCGGATAGGCCTGCGCGCGGACATTGTCATAGGGGCTATAGCCGCGGATGCGATCGAACGCGTCGGCGTCCTCGATCGGATTGCCCCATTCGGGCCATTCGCCCGGCGTCAGCGGCAGCGTGTCGTCGAGCATGGTGTTGAGCACGTCGACAAAGGGCACATCGGCGATCACCGCGCCCCAGAGTTCGGGATCGGAATTGACCACCGCGCCCATCAGCTCGCCGCCCGCCGAGCGGCCCGCGATCGCGATCCGGCCCGCGCTGGTCCAGCCGTCCGCGACCAGTCCCTTGGCCACGTCGACGAAGTCGTCGAAGGTATTCTGGCGCTTCTCCAGCTTGCCGTCGAGATACCATTGCTGGCCCAGATCGTCGCCGCCGCGGATATGCGCGATGGCATAGGCGAAGCCGCGATCGAGCAGTGAAAGCCGCCCGGTCGAGAAGCCAGGCGGGATCGCATAGCCGTACGCGCCATAGGCATAGAGGAACAGCGGCGCGGAACCGTCGCGCGGGAAGCCTGCGGGATAGACGATCGACACCGGGATCTCCGTCCCGTCGCGCGCCGCGATCTTCAGCCGCTCGGTGGCGTAGCGCGACGCGTCATAGCCGCTGGGGATTTCCTGCACCTTCAGCACGGTCTTCTCGCCCGTCGCCACGTCGTAATCATAGACGGTGCCGGGCGTGACCATCGATTCATAGCCGAGCCGCAGCACGGGCATGTCATATTCGGGATTGTCGCCGAGGCCCGCGGCATAGCTCGCCTCGGGAAAGTCGATCGACCGGCCGAGCGTCGGGTCCTCGTAACGGTGGATGGCGATCCGGTCCAAGCCGTCCTCGCGGCCCTCGACCACGAAATAGTCCTGATAGCATTCCACGCCCGTCATGTAGAAATGCGGGGAGGGCGGGATCAGCTCGGTCCAGGCGCCGGGCTCTTCCACCAGTGCGGTGCACAGGCGGAAGTTCGGATCGGTGTCGTTGGTGTGGATGAACAGCGTGCCGTCATGCTCGTCCACGTCATATTCGCGGCCCTCCCGCCGCGCCGAGACGAGGATCGGCGTCGAGAGCGGCTCGTGCGCGGGCAGCAGATAGAGTTCGCTCGTCACGTGATCGCTGGTCGCGATGACGATCCATTTGCGCGAGCTCGTCTCCGCCACGCCGACGCGGAAGCCCTCGTCGTCCTCGTGGAAGATCTCGATATCCTCCGCAACCGGCGTGCCGAGCCGGTGGAAGCGGACATTGTCGGTGCGCCACTGATCGTTGGCGAGGCCGTAGAGAAAGCCCGCATCGTCCGCGGTCCACACGATCTCGGACAGCATGCCGGGGATCACCTCGGGCAGGTGCTCGCCCGTCTCGAGATCCTTCACGCGCACCTCGAACCGCTCGGCGCCGCTGTCGTCGATCGCATAGGCGAGATAGCGGCCGTCATTGCTGACCGAAAAGGCGCCGAGCCGGAAATACTCGTGCCCCTCGGCCAGCGCGGGTTCGTCGAGCAGCAGCTCGTCCGCGCCCCCCAGGACAGGCTTCCTCCACCATTGGCGATATTGGCCGCCGGTCTCGAACGCGGTCCAGTAGAGCCAGTCGCCATCCTTTTGCGGGACGGAGCGTTCGTCTTCCTTGATGCGGCCCTTCATCTCTTCGTAGAGCGTGTCGACCAGCGGCCGGTGGGGCGCCATCATCGCCTCGAAATAGGCGTTCTCGGCCGCCAGATAGGCGAGCACGTCGGGGTCGTTCACCTCTGGATAGTTCGGGTCCTTCAGCCAGGCATAGGGATCCTCGATCGTGCGGCCATGCACGGTGAAGCGGTGGGGGCGGATCGCGGCGACGGGGGGCGTGGGATCGGTCATGCGCGGCTTGTAGCGGCGGACGAAGCGGGGGGACAGGGCGCGTGCGCCGCCCCGCTCACACCGGCTGCGGGCGCATGAGCGGCGCGTGGCGATCGACCAGGATCGCGCTCGCCGCGTTCAGCCCGATCACCTCCACCGCGATGCCGTGCCGCCGCAATTTGCCGACCACATCCTCCAGCGCGCCCACCGCGGTGACGTCCCACAGATGGGCTTGGGCGAGATCGATCCGCACCTGCCTCGCCGTGTCGCGCAGGTCGAAGCGGTCGGCGAAGATGTCGGCGCTGGCGAAGAAGATCTGGCCCGACACACGGTACAGCCGCGTGTCGCTGGCGGGATCGTAATCGACCGCGACCTGCATCAGCCGCGTCACCTTGAACGCGAAGAACACGCCGCTCAGCAGCACGCCGACGGCAACGCCCGCGGCCAGATCGTGCGTCGCCACGGTGACGAGCACGGTCGCCACCATCACGATGCCCGACACCTTGGGATGCCGCGCGAGATCGCGGAGCGATCCCCAGGAGAAGGTGCTGATCGAGACCATCACCATGATCGCCACCAGCGCGGCCACCGGCACCTGCGCAACCCAGGGGCGCAGCGGCACCATGACGACGAGCAGGAAGACGCCCGCGACCAGCGTCGACAGCCGCCCGCGCCCGCCATAGCGGACGTTGCCGACCGTCTGCCCGATCATCCCGCACCCGGCGATACCGCCGAACAGCCCGGCGGCGACGTTGGCGAGGCCGAGCCCGGTGCATTCGCGCGCCTTGGAACTGGTCGTCTCGGTCAGGTCGTCGACGACGCTCGCCGTCATCATCGATTCGAGCAGCCCGACCGCCGCCATCGCCAGCGCATAGGGCGCGACGATGGCGAGCGTTGCCCAGGTGGCGGGCAGATGCGGCAGGGCGAAGGACGGCAGCGATCCCGGCAGCCGCCCGAGATCGGCCACGGTGCGCAGCGGCATCGGCACGGCGACGGCGATGCCGGTCAGCACGACGATGCAGACGAGCGGGGAGGGGATGGCCGTCGTCAGCCGCGGCAGCAGATAGATGATGGCGAGGCCCAGCGCTATCATCGCATAGCTGTGCCAGTCGACGCCCAGCATCTGCGGCACCTGCGCCGAGAAGATCAGGATGGCGAGCGCGTTGACGAACCCGGTGCGCACCGAGCGCGAGACGAAGCGCATCAGGATGTCGAGCTTCGCCAGCCCGAACACGATCTGGAACACGCCCGCCAGCAGCGTGGCGGCGAGCAGATACGGCAGGCCATGCGCATGGACGAGTGCGGCGGCCACCAGCGCCACCGATCCCGCCGCGCCCGAGATCATCGCCGGCCGGCCGCCCGCGAACGCGATCACGATGCCGATGACGAACGAGGCGAACAGCCCCACTTGCGGATCGATGCCCGCGACGAACGAGAAGGCGATGACCTCTGGGATCAGCGCAAAGGTGCCGACCATGCCGGCAAGGATGTCGATCCGGGCGGCGCGAACGCCACCGAACCATTCGGCGCGATACCGGGCGAGAGAAGAAGAGGTCATGAACAGATATCCGCATTGACCGCACAGACGGGCATCACGCGCGGCGATGCGAGGCAGGACTGGGCGGGTTGCGTTGTCCGGCGGATCGGCGGCCGGAAGAGCCACCCGGATTTGCACCGGGTCCAGGCGAATGCCCCCCATTAGGCGCAAACCCGCCGCCGCACAACGGCGGGGCGCCAACACCATCCATTATGATCGACGATGAGCGGGGGCGTCGCGCGAGCGCCGCAATTCGACCACCATCCTCGGGTCTCCTCATGATCGAGCGGGGGGAAGACCGATGACGGCTCGACGGCAACGACGCATGTGCTGCACCCTGGCCGCCGCAGCGGTCGCCTGGCCCGCCATGGCGGCGGCGCAACAGGCCGCGCCCGTTCCGCCGCCGCCACCCGACGCGTCCACCGCCGGCGAAGACATCGTCGTCACCGCCGAGCGTGTGCGCGGATCGGCGATCGGCACCGACGAGCCGGTCGCGGTGCTCAACCAGGCGGCGATCGCATCGCTGGGCGCGACGAGCCTGGGCGAATTGCTGAAGCGCGTGAAGGGGCTGACCACGTCGGCCGACGGCAGCGATCCCGTGTTCCTGCTGAACGGCCGGCGGCTGTCGGGGTTCGAGGAGATCCAGACGCTGCCGCCCGAGGCGATGGAGCGCGTCGAGATCCTGCCGGAAGGCGATGCGGCGCGGTTCGGCTTTCCGCCCACCGTGCGGGTGACGAACTTCATTACCAAGAAACGCTTCCGTGCGGTGGCGGCGCATGAGGTGAGCGGCACCGCGACCGAGGGCGGCGGCGGCGCGAACTATGCCGAGCTGGTCTCGACGCGGATCGACCGCGATCGCCGCACCTCGCTCAGCCTGTCCTATTTCCGCCAGAACCCCGTGCTGCAAAGCCAGCGCGCCATCGTGCCCGACCCGGCGACGCCGTTCGCGATTGGTGGCAACGTCACCGGGCCGAACGGCGCGCGCATCGATCCCGCGCTCGATGCGCTCGCGGGCGAAACCGTCACCGTGGCGGCGGTGCCGGCGGACGCGGGCGCGCGCGGATCGCTGGCCGGTTATGCCGCCACCGCGAACCGGCCCGCCGTCACCGATATCGGCGCCTATCGTTCGTTGCAGCAGCAGATGGACACGCTGCGCGCGGAGGGCACGATCGCGGCGCCGATCGGCCGGACGATGACCGGCTCGCTCAACCTGGCGGCGGAGGCGCAGCACCAATCCGGGCTGAACGGGCTGGCGACCGCCGCGCTCGACGTGCCGCCGGGTGGTGCGCTGCCGTTCGCGCAAGACGTCGTAGTCGACCGCTATATCGCCGGCGGCGTGCTGCGCCAGCGCAACACCAGCCTCAACCTGCACGGTGCGGGCACGCTTCAGGGCAGCATCCGGCGCTGGACGTGGAGCGTGACGGGCGGGTACGACCGGGTCGACGGCGACGCCTATTCCGAACGCGGCGTGCCGCTCACCGCGCTGCAGGCGGCGATCGCCGCCGGCGGCGATCCGCTCGCCCCGATCGACCCGGCGTCGCTGGGGCAGCGCATCGCGGATACCAGCCACACGGTCACGGGAACGCTGACCACCAAGGCGGTGGCCAACGGGCCGCTCGTCCATCTGCCCGCGGGCGATGCGCTGGTGACGCTGTCGGCGGATTACGCCCGATCCACCAGCGACGGCACGCAAGCGGGGCTGGCCGATCCGGCGCTGCGCTTCGGCCGCACCACGGGGGGCGCCAGCGTCAATGCCGACGTGCCGATCGCATCGCGCAACACCCTGTCGTTCATGGGGCAGTTGACCGCGAACGGCATGATCGGCGTGTCCGACGTGTCGAACTATGGCCGGCTGACGAGTTCCAACTACGGCCTCACCTGGACGCCAACCCGCGTCCTCCAGCTCGCCGCATCGGTGAACGAGGCGCAGACGCCGCCCGCGATCGCGCTGCTGTCCGCGCCCACGCTCGTCACGCCCAACACGCCCTATTTCGATTTCCTGACCGGAACGAGCGCGCTGGTGACCACGGTCGTCGGCGGCAATCCCGCGCTCGCCCCCGAGCGGCGCCGGGTGACGCGCTTCGGTGCCGCGCTGAAGCCGATCAAGGACAAGGAATTTCGCGTCAATCTCGATTATCTCGAGACGCGGATCGCCGACCAGACGGGGACGCTCGGCAGCGCGACCGCCGCTTTCCAGCAGGCCTTTCCCAGCCAGTTCCTGCGCAGCGCGACCGGCGCGCTGGCCCAGGTCGATCTGCGCCCGGTGAACCTGGCCGCGGAAACCGAGCGCAAGCTGCGGCTGGGCCTCGATCTGTGGACGCCGCTCGGCCACACGCCGCCACCCCCGCCCAAGCCGACGGGGGTGGTCTCGACC
Organism: Sphingomonas sp. CROZ-RG-20F-R02-07; assembly: GCF_022662335.1. Classification (GTDB taxonomy): domain Bacteria; phylum Pseudomonadota; class Alphaproteobacteria; order Sphingomonadales; family Sphingomonadaceae; genus Sphingomonas. The sequence goes on from NZ_JAKNQJ010000002.1 coordinate 115,687, forward strand.
ATCACGCCGCCGCCACCGCCGCCCAAGCCCCGGCCGAGCCTGTTCGTGAACCTCACCGCCAATTATCGGCTCGAGGACCGGTTGATGCTGGCGGCCGACTCCGATGCGCTCGATCTGCTGGACGGCGCCACGCTGACGGGCACGGGCGGCCGGCCGCGCTGGGACGTGGACGGCAATATCAGCCTGTCGAAGGGGCCGGCCAATCTCGGCGTCTATGCGCGCATCCAGGGCCCGACGCGGATCCGCAGCGAACTGGCCGCGTCCGACCTGCGCTTTTCGGGGCGCGACTGGCTGGTGCTCTACAGCTTGCTCGACGTCCAGCCGCTCGTCCGCAAGCCATGGGCGCGCAAGCTGTCGGTCCAGTTCACGGTCGAGAACCTGCTGAACGACCGGATCGCGGTGCGCGACCGCAACGGGGATACGCCCAACCGCTTTCAATCGGCCTATCTCGATCCGATCGGGCGCTCGATCCGGCTGGGCGTGCGGAAGCTGTTCTGAGCCGGATCGGGCTCGAAACGCCACGCGGAAAAGAGGGGTTCACGCGAAGGCGCGGAGGCGCGGAGGTGTTCTGCGCACGGCAGCGTACCCCGATTCGACCCGCGACCAGAGTCCGCTGGCGTTCCTTCGACCCGTTCGCCCCGAGCTTGTCGAAGGGCCTGTTCCGACTGCGAAGACCAGCGTGGAGAGCGTGCTTCGACGAACTCAGCACGAGCGGATTTGGTGATCCGATCACGCTCACATCACCCGTTCGTGGGAAGGGGGCGACACAAATCCTAACGCCTCCGCGACCTCCGCGACCTCCGCGACCTCCGCGCCTGCGCGTGAACATGTCTCGATAGGTTTCGGCGAGACCGCAGCGTCGCGCAGCCGCGTCAGCCCTTGCCGAGATACGCCTCCAGCGCATCCAGCCCGCCGATGCGCTCGCCGTCGATGAACACTTGCGGCGTCGTCGCGACGCCTTCCTTGGCCTTGTATTCCTCCACCTCGTCGCGCGTGCGCAGGATATGGTCCTCGACGGTGAAGCCCTCCGCCTGGAGCAACTGCTTGGCGCCGACGCCGAACGGGCAGGTATGGTCGGGAAGGACCATGCGATACAGCGTGGCGGTGCGTGACGAAGCCATGGTCGTTCTCCGGAAACGATGGGGATGCGGTGGGCTACGCACCGGCGCGCACGGTGGTTCCCTGTCCCGCCGCCGCCAAATCGGGCAAGGGGGTCGGACAGGCGTGCTCGCCCCCTCTTGATCCGAAGGTCCGTCATGGTCTCCTCTTCCGAACGCCTCGCCGCCTTGCGTGCGCAGCTTGCCACGCAGCGTCTCGACGGCTTCGTCGTGCCGCTCACCGACGAGCATATGAGCGAATATGTCGGCGGCTATGCGCAGCGCCTCGCTTGGCTGACGGGTTTTCAGGGGTCGGCCGGCACCGCGGTGGTCCTGCCCGACGAGGCCGCGATCTTCACCGACGGGCGCTACACCATCCAGGTGCGCGAGCAGGTGTCGGGCGACGACTGGGCCTATGTCGACGTGCCGGCGACGAGCGTGGCGGGCTGGCTGGCCGCGCATGCGCCCGCGGACAGCCGGATCGGCTATGATCCCTGGCTGCACACGCGCGCGCAGGTCGAGGCGATGCGCAACGGGCTGGCCGATCGCGGCGCGTCGCTGATCGCGACGTCGGCCAATCCGGTCGATGCGGTGTGGCACGATCGCCCCGCGCCGTCGGACGCGAAGCTCGTCGTCCATGCCGACGAATTGGCAGGCGCGAATTCGGCCGCCAAGCGCGCGATGATCGCGGACTGGCTGGCGGAACGGGACGCCGACGCCGTGGTGCTCACCGCGCTCGATTCGATCGCCTGGGCGCTCAACATCCGCGGCGGCGATGTCGATCATACCCCGGTCGCGCTGTCCTATGCGATCGTCGGTGCGGATGGCGCGACCGATCTGTTCGTCGCGCCCGGGAAGATCGACGATGCGGTGCGCCAGCATCTGGGCAACGCGGTGCGCGTCCATGATCGCGCGGCGTTCGCCGGACGGCTGGGCGATTATGCGGGCAAGCGCGTGGCGGCGGATCCGGAGCGCGCGGTAGCGGCGATCGCCGACGCACTGGAAGCGGGCGGCGCGCGCGTGCTGCCGCTGCGCGATCCCGTGGTGCTGGCCAAGGCGATCAAGAACCCGGCCGAAGTCGCGGGCCACCGCGCCGCATCGGCGCGCGACGGCGCCGCGCTCACGCGCTTCCTGCGCTGGGTGTCGACCGAATGCGTGAAGGGCGGCCAGACCGAATTGTCGGCGGCGGCCACGCTGCTGGCGTTCCGCGAGGCGACGGGGGTGCTTCGCGACAGCAGCTTCCCTACGATCTCGGCGACGGGGCCGCACGGCGCCATCCCGCATTATCACGTGACCGAAGAATCGAATGCGCCGATCCTGCCCGGCCAGCTCTTCCTGATCGATTCGGGCGGCCAATATGCCGACGGCACCACCGACGTGACGCGGGTGATCCCGATCGGCGCGCCCACGGCCGAGATGCGCGACCGCTTCACCCGCGTGCTGAAGGGGCATATCGCGATCGCCACCGCCATCTTTCCCGATGGGACGATGGGCGGCCAGATCGATGCCTTCGCGCGGCGGCCGCTCTGGGAGGCGGGGCTCGATTTCGCGCATGGCACGGGGCACGGGATCGGCGCCTATCTGGCGGTGCACGAGGGGCCGCAGCGGATCGCCGCGCCCAATTATCCGGGCGGCGCCGCACTGGAGCCGCTGCGCGGGGGGATGATGCTGTCGAACGAGCCGGGTTACTACAAGGCGGGCGAATACGGCATCCGGATCGAGAACCTGCTGCTGACGGTGCCCGCAGACGTGGCGGGCGGCGATCCGGGCCGCGCGATGCTGGGATTCGAGACGCTCACCTTCGCGCCGATCGCGCGCGATATGATCGATCCGGCCCTATTGACTCCCTCCGAGCTTTCATGGCTCAATGCCTATCACGCCAAGGTGACGCAGATCATCGGCCCGCAACTCGACGGAGAGGATGAGGCATGGCTCGTTGCAGAATGTTCGCCCATCGGCTGATGGTGGTGGCCGCGGTGCTCGGCTTCGGCGCGGTGACGCTGCTCGGCGCGCACGAGGCGGCGTCCGCCGCGGTGACGCTGGGATCGATGATGGTCTATCGCTGATCCTCGCGCGGCGCCGGCGGGGCGGGGGGCGCATCGTCGCCCCGCGCCTGCGCCTTGCGCCGCTTGAGATTGGCCCGCAGCGCTGCCGCCAGCCGCTCGCTTCGTTCGTCGTCCGCCATGGAAAACCTGTAGGCTTGGTCGGTTCGCCTTGACAACCGCGGCCGCCTCCGCTCTTAGCGCGGCTCCGTTGCCGCAAGCGACGAGTGCTGCCGTAGCTCAGTGGTAGAGCGCATCCTTGGTAAGGCTGAGGTCGTGAGTTCAATCCTCACCGGCAGCACCATTTTTTCCTGATATTTCCGCCCGTCGGCGGAACGAGGCCTCGAAACAGGCTGCTGACGATGGGTCGGATCAGCCCATTGTCAGCGCGCGAGGGCAACCTTCAATGATTTGAAATATCCTTTGGATCCGGGTCCGATCCAGAGTCCGATCGCGCCGCTTGCGGGCGGTAGTTTCAGGTCGTTGACGATCAGGGTCGGCGCGGTGGCATCTCCGACATGGAGCCGGGCGCGAGAGCCATTCACCACCCACCTCATCTTCGCCCACCATTCGGCATCGAGGTCCACATAGGATTCATATTTGCGGGCCTGTTCGTTGCGAAGGCGCTCCCAGGGGTATTCGGGCGCCGCGATCGCGATCGCGTCGTTGGCGGACGAAACCCTGTTGCTGCGCGAACGCACCTCCAAGACCCGCGCCTTTACCGAGCGCGCGCTGTCGGCGACGGGGTTGTGCCATGCGCCAGCATCGAGCTGCAAAGCCGCGCAACGATCCGCGAGGGGATTGCGCCGGGGCTAGGCGTCAGCCTGTTCTTCGCCACCGAATGTCTGCCTGACGATCGCATCGCCTATCGCCCGCTCGAGGGGCCGATGGGCGATTACCGCCTGCGCGGTTATCTGGTGTTTGAAAGCGCGCTGACGCGCAGCGCGATGACGCGCACGCTGCGAACGATGGTGAGCGATGTATGGAACGAGCCCTGGAGCGTCGGCCCGGTCGATCGGCCGGAGGGCCAAAGCGGAGAAGGGGCACCTGCGCGTATTCCCCGCGACGGACATCGCCGCCGCTCCTTGCCTGACCGCCGCCGCCCGCTTACGCTCGGGGAATAAGCGCCGGCTTGCGTTCGGCGCGTGAGGACGAGGGGAGCGGCGATGCGGCGCTGGGCGACGGTGTGCGCGGGGTTGCTGGTGGCGGTGCCCGTCGGGGCGGCGCAGCGCCCGGGCGTCGATACGGCGCGACCGGCGGCGGCCGGTGTGCCGTCCGACATCGTGGTGGTCGGCACCCGCAATCGTCCGAGCGGCTGGCGCGAGGCGGAGACCGGTCATGTGGTCATCCTGTCGGACGGGGCCGAGGCCGAACTGGTGCGGCTCGCGCGCAATGTCGAGCGGCTGCATTTCCTCCTGTCGGCGTTGACGGGGCGTGCGGATGCGCCGGACGATACGGTAAAGCTGCGCATCACCATGATCGGCGACGTGCCCACCTTCCAGGCGCTCGATCTGCGCAACCTGCGCTGGCAGCAGGGTCCGTTCAACGACCTGTTCACGCTGTCGCGCTTCTACGATCCGCGCAGCGACGGCGCGGTGATGGCGACGACGCGCGTCGACCAGCAGATCGCGATCGAGCGCACCACGGCGACGGCCGCTCAGGTGCTGTCCACGCTCCAGGCGCAGGGGCTGAACGCGGGCGGCGGCGCGCCATCGCCGGGCAGCGCGGCCGGCGGCAATCCGGCGGATGCCGCGGCGCTGCAAGGCGCGCTGATCGGCAGTTTCGCGACGGCGGGCATGCGGGGGCCCCGCGACCTGACGGTCGGCACCGGCGAGCGCACCATTCCCGTATCCGCCGAGAGCCTGCTCTATGCCGGCTATGCGCAACATTATCTGCTGACCTATTTTCCGGCCGCCTATCCGCGCTGGTATCTGGACGGCTTTGCGCAGATCTTCGCCTCCCTGGTGGTGCGCGGCGACACCGTGCTCGAATTCGGTCGCAGTCCCAAGGGCACGTCGGCGGTGCTGAACGCGTTCGGCGCCTTTCCGCTCGCCGACGTGCTGAGCGACAAATATCTGACCGAGAATCCGCGGAAGACCGGCTGGACGCCGATCCATGCCTGGCTGCTGACGCATTTCCTGTTCTTCTCGGACACGCGTCGGCCGCAACTGCGCCGCTACCTCGCGTTGCGGGCGAGCGGGGCGGACGCGGCGACCGCAGCGGCCGCGTTCGGCGACCAGCGCCAGCTCGCCCGCGAGTTGCGCGCCTATTTCGGCGCGCGCAAACCCTATGAGCAGGTGACCTATCCGGCCGCCCGCAACGAGGAGCCCGCCGTCCGCCGCTTGACCGAAGGCCAGGCCGCGTTCGTCCGCGGGCGGCTCGAACTGGGCGCGCGAGTAACGATCCCCGCGGCGGCGCCCGCCGGTGCCGCCCCCGATGTGGCGCGCCGTTACGCGACGGCGCGCGCCGATGCGCTGGCGAGCCGGGATCGCTGGCTCGAGCGGCTGCACCGCGATGCCGATCGCTTCTCCGCCGATCTCGATGCGCAATTGCTGCTGGCCGAAGCCGAATGCCGGAGCGATCACGCCGCCGCCTGTCTCGCCGCCGCGGCACGGGCGACGGCGCTGGCACCGGACGACGACCGCGCCCAGACCTGGCGCGGGCTGGCGATGGCGCTCGCCGCGATCGATGGTCCCGCCGCCACGCGCGCGGCCGATCTGGCCGCGGCGCGGCGCGTGATCGTCGCGGCTAACCGCCGCGATCCGTCCGCCGTGGAACCGCTGCTCGCCTATCATCGCAGCTTTGCGGTCGCCGGCGAACCCGGGCCGGTCGCGGCGATCGATGGTCTGCAACAGGCGATGGAGGGCGTGCCGGCGGCGCCGGAGACGCGGCTTCAGCTTGCGACCGCGCTGGCCGCACGCGATCGGCGCGATGCCGCGCGGACGGTGGTCCTGCCCGTCGCGGTGGGTGCGTATGACAGCCCCGAACGTCCGGCCGCGCAAGCGTTGCTCGCGCGGCTTCCCGGGCCGGCGGCGGCGAAGAGCCAAGAGGCGCTTCCCTAGGCTTTCCGTTTCTGACAAACGGGGGTGATAACGATAACATGGGGAGAGGGGCGATGGATCGGCGCGGGTTTATCAAAACGGGTCTGACGGCAGGCGCGACGCTGGCGGCGAGTGGCGGCGCGGCGGCGGCCGTCACCCGGCGACCGCTCGACACCGGATTTCCGCGCGATTTCATCTGGGGCTGCGCCACGGCCTCGTACCAGATCGAAGGCGCGGTGAAGGAGGACGGGCGCGGCGCGACCATCTGGGACGTGTTCTCGCACACGCCGGGCAAGGTCGCGAACGGCGACACCGGTGATGTCGCCTGCGACAGCTATCATCGCTATGCCGAGGACACGCGCCTGCTCAAGGATCTGGGCGTGGGCGCGTACCGGATGTCGATCGCCTGGTCGCGCATCTTTCCCGAAGGTCGGGGCAAGCCCAACCAGAAGGGCATCGATTATTACAACCGCGTGATCGACGGGCTGCTGGCGGCGAACATCACGCCCTATGTGACGCTGTTCCACTGGGACCTGCCCGCCGGGCTGCCCGGCGAATGGCGCAACCGCGATACCGCGCTCGCCTTTGCCGATTATGCCGGGTTCATGGCCGGCAAGCTGTCGGACCGGGTTCACCGCTTCATGACGGTCAACGAGCTTCGGTGCTTCACCGATCTCGGCCATCTCCAGGGGATCCATGCGCCGGGGCTGAAGCTGCCGCCGGCCGAGGTCAACCAGGTGCGCCACCACGGCGTTCTGGCGCACGGGCTGGGCGTCCAGGCGATCCGCGCGCATGCGAAGGCCGGAACGCAGGTCGGCATCGCGGACAACACCGTCATCTACACCCCCGTGATCGAGACGCCCGAGCATATCGCCGCCGCCAAGAAGGCGACGCGCCAGGAAAATGCGATGTTCCTGACCGCGATCATGGAAGGGCGGTATATGGACGAATATCTGGCGCAGGAGGGCGCCGCCGCCCCCAAGCCGCAGCCGGGCGACATGGCCGCGATCGGCAGCCCGCTCGATTTCGTCTCGCTCAATGTCTATGCGCCCGAATGGGTGCGCGCGGACGACGGGCCCAAGGGCTATGCCGTCGTTCCGCACATCGCCTCGTCGCCGCGCATGGCGTCGCCCTGGCTCGTGGTCGGGCCCGAAGTCGCTTATTGGGCCGTCCGCCAGGTCAGCGAACTCTGGAACCCCAAGGCCATCCTGATCTCGGAAAACGGCGCCTCGGCCGACGATCCCGTCACCAACGGCCGGATCGACGATGTCGACCGCGTGATGTACCTGCGCAACTATGTCGGCCAGTTCCGCCGCGCCGTCGCCGAAGGCTTTCCGCTCAAGGGCTATTTCCTCTGGAGCCTGATGGACAATTTCGAATGGGCGGACGGCTATACCAAGCGCTTCGGCATCCATTATGTCGACTTCGCGACGCAGAAGCGAACGCCCAAGCTCAGTGCGCAATGGTATCGCGAGGTGATCCGGCGCAACGCGCTGGTCTGACGGGGATGCGCAGTACAGCCGAAGATCGGACGAACCGATGAATATCCGCCGCAGGCTCGCCGCGTTGCTGATCGCCCCGGCGCTGTTCGGGGCGGCGGCCCCGCCGGCCCCGCCGGCCGCGCCGGTGCAGGTGGCGTGGTTCCGCTACACCGGCGACGACGCCACGCTCGCCCGCGCCGGGCAGGGGAATTATGCCAACCCGATCCTGCCGGGCTTCTACCCCGATCCGAGCATCATCCGGGTCGGCGCGTGGTTCTATCTCGTCAATTCGACCTTCGCCTATTTTCCCGGCCTGCCGGTGTTTCGCAGCCGCGATCTCGTCCATTGGACGCAGATCGGCAACGCGATCGATCGGCCGGAACAGCTCGACCTGACCGGACGCGGCGTGTCGGAGGGGCTGTTCGCGCCGGCGCTGCACCATGCGGGCGACCGGTTCTACATCATCAACACCTGCGTCGGCTGTGGCGGGACGTTCATCGTCACCGCGCATGATCCGGCGGGGCGGTGGTCGGATCCGGTGTGGATCCGCGACGTCGGCGGCATCGATCCGTCGTTGTTCACCGATGAGGACGGCACCACCTGGCTGGTCAACAACGATGCGCCGGCGGGCAAGCCGCTCTACGAGGGCCACCGCGCGATCTGGATCCGGCGTTTCGATCTGGCGACGATGAAGACCGTGGGCCCCGCGCGGGTGATCGTGGACGGCGGCGTCGACATCGCGACCAAGCCCGCGTGGACGGAAGGGCCGCACCTCTTCCGCCACGACGGCCATTATTATCTGATGACCGCGGAGGGCGGCACCTCGGTCAACCATTCGGAAACCGTGTACCGCGCCGACCGGCCGGACGGCCCGTTCGTGCCGCTGCACCGCCCCATCCTGACTCAGCGCGACCTGCCGGCCGATCGGCCCAACCCCATCGGCTCGGCCGGCCATGCGCAATTGGTCGACACGCCGAGAGGCGACTGGTGGGCGGTGTTCCTCGCGACGCGGCCCTATGCCGGCGATTTCTACAATACCGGGCGCGAGACGTTTCTGCTGCGCGCGCGGTGGCAGGATGGCTGGCCGATCATCACCCGGCCGGGCGAGACGATCCCCTATGCGGCGCCCGCGCCCGCATTGCCGCGCGGCGCGCCGGGGCCTTTTCCGGTATCGGGCGATTTCACGCTGCGTGAAGATTTCCACGCGGCCACGCTCGCGCCCTATTGGCTGACGGTGCGCACACCGCACGAACGCTGGTGGCGGACCGGGGCGGACGGCCTGGCGCTCACCCCGCGCCCCGACCGGATCGGCGAGCGCGGCCAGCCGAGCTTTCTCGGCCGGCGCCAGCAGCACCGCCACGCCGAAGCCTCGGCCGAGATCCGCGCCGAAGCGCTGGCGCCGGGCGGCAAGGCGGGGCTCGTCGCCTATCAGAACGAAGCGCATTATTACCTGATCGCACTGATGCAGGATCGCGGCATGCGGCGCATCCGCGTCGAGCGCCGGGCGGGCGAGGGCGATCCCGTGGACGGCATGGTGCTCGCCAGCGCGCCGCTGCCGGCCGGGGCGGGCACCGGCCGGGCGCCGTTGCGGCTGCGCATCGTCGCCGATGACGGCCGCTATGCATTCGATTATGCCGTGAAGGGCGGCGGCTGGACCCGCCTGCTGGCGAATGCCGACGGCACGGTGCTGAGCACCGCCAAGGCCGGCGGCTTCGTCGGCACCACGATGGGCCCTTACGCCTATACGCCCTGATCGCGGTCAGCGGCAGATGTCGGCGCCCGGTAGCGGGGCGTTCGCGGGCACGGCGAGCCCATGTGCGGCCGCCGCCGCTTCCAGCGTGGGGCTGGGGCCGGCGAGCGACAGGTCGATCGCCGCGGCGTAGAACGGGTCCGCTTCCGCGCGCGGCAGCGTCGTGAAATCGAAGCCCATCGCGCGATAGAGATCGAGCAGGCGCGGCAGCATCCGCGCGTCGAACGCGCCGACATGCATCAGCAGCACATAGGGCAGATCGCGGCCGAGCGCGGCGTGCGCGAGCTGACGCGAGCGCAGCGCCTGCGCCCGTGCAGCGGCGAGATAGCTCGCCTCCAGCCCGGCGATCGCGCCCGTATCGGCCTTCGCGGCGCAGCGCGCGAACGCATCGTTCCAGGCATAGTCGCCGAAGCTCATCGTCACCGCCGCGATGCGATAGCCATCCGCGCGCAAGGCGCCGCGCACCGCCGCGACGGTCGCTGCGTCGCGGCCTTCGGAGAGGAACGGATAGCGGAACCAGTGCCAGTCGCTTCCGCGGCCTAAGGCGGCGAGCGGTGCGTCGTCGCGTCGCACGTCCGCCAGAAACGCCGCCGCCCCCACCTGGCCGAGATCGAGATGGCTGAAGCCGTGGTTGCCGATCGGCAGCCCTGCCGCGCGCCAGGCGGCCAGTACGCGCGGGGCATCGGGGTTCCCCGCATCCACGCCCGCGTTCAGGAATCCGAACGCGGGCGCATGCTGCGCGGCCAGCGCCGCGATGATCGTCCGTGCGATCGCGAGCCGGTCGCCGCCCGGCGGCAGCGGCCCGTGCGTGGGAAGATCGTCGAAGGTCAGCGCGATCTGCGGCCGGAGCGCTGGGGCCGCCGTCCCGCCGAACAGCGCCAGCGGCACCGCGTCCGCCATCGCGCGATAGCCCGCCGCGTTGGGGTGGAGATGGTCGCCCGAATCATAGGCGGCCAGCAGATGGTCCGGACGGGCAGGATCGTGCGCCGCTGCATCGAAATCGACTACCCCGTCGAACACGCCGGAGGAGCGGATGAAGGCGTTGATCGCCTGGCGATCGGCTTCGCTGGCGGCGCCGGGATGATAATAATCGTTGCCGGCATAGGGCGTGATCGTTCCGCCGACGAGCCGGATGCCATGTTCGTGCGCACGCGCCGCCATCTGGCGAAAGGCGGCCTCGATCGCGGTGACCATCGCTGCGTGCGTCCCGGCGCTGGCCGGCTGGTCGCGGGTGAGGACGCCCAGATCGTTCACGCCCTCCAGCACGATCGCGTAGCGGACGCCGGGTCGCGCGACGACGTCGCGGTCGAACCGCGCGAGGAGATTGGGGCCGAGCCCGTCGAGCAGCACGCGATTGCCGCCGATCCCTGCGTTCACCACGGAGAGCGTCCGCGTGGCCGGATCGGCGGCGAGCCGGGTGGCCAGCACGTCGGGCCAGCGCGCGTTGCTGTCGTCGGCGATGCCGTGCCCGTCGGTGATCGAATCCCCGATGGCGACGACCGTCCCGGCCTGCGCCGATCCGGACACCTCGACATCGGCGAGGCTCCACCAGCCGCCGATCCGCCGGATGTCGGTGGGGACGGGCGCGCCGGTCTGGTCGCCGGCTGCGAGGAAGGTGGTGGCCCGCGCACCCGGATGGCCGGTGCGCGGTCCGGCCGGATCGGGCAGGAACAGGCTGACGGCCACGTCCCCGCCCGCCACGACGGCGAGCGCGACAGGATCGGAATAGACCTCGGCGCCGGCGGGCACGACGGTGGTGGCCGCGCCCGCGAAGGTCAGGACATGGCCTTGCGTCACCCCCGACTGCCCCGGTCCGGCGGCCAGCGCGACTCGGGCGGCGCCGATGCGCAGCGGCCGGTCGCCCGCCACGTTCGACAGCCGGACGCGAAGGCCGGTGCCGCCCGCCGACAGGTGGACGATCTGGCGGATGGTCGCCGCGCCCGTGGCAGCGATCGCATCGGCATCCTTGCCGTCGGCGCGCATCTGTGCCGCGCCCCAGGCCGGAATCCAGCGGCCCTCCTCGGCCATGGCGTCGGTCGCCAGGGCGGCGAGCGTGACGGCCAATGCTGCACGCCCGATCCGTTTCCTCATGTCTTCTCCGATCATCGCATCGCTCTCCCGTCCAAGGCGCTTGCCGCGGTCCGGATGGGAGCGGTATCACCATGCGAAGCGGAGTCGATACCGCCGGAGAAGGATATGCGCCGTCTGTTGCCGCTGCTCGTGCTGGCGCTGCCATTTCCGGCACATGCGCAGGACTGCGCCGGTCCGGTCGTCGCATGCGGCGTGCCGATGCCGGGTGCCCTCGCGCTGCTGTCGCCCGGCCAGACCGCGCGCGTGGTGGTGAGCGCGGACGACGATGCGGGCGTGCGCCGCGCCGCGGCCGATCTCGTGGCCGATCTGAAGGCGGTAGGCGGCGGCAGCGCAGCGCTGTCGCCCGACGCGCGGGACGGCGCGACGGTGATCGCCGGCACGCTCGGCCACAGCGCCGCCATCGATGCGCTCGTCCGCGCGGGGAAGCTGGACGTGTCCGGCCTGGCCGGCCAGTGGGAGGGCTATGTCGAGCAGGTCGTCGATCATCCCGCACCCGGCGTCGCGCGCGCGCTGGTCGTGGCCGGCAGCGATCGGCGGGGCACCATCTTCGGCCTCTACGACATCAGCGCCAAGGCGGGGGTGAGCCCGTGGACATGGTGGGCCGACGTGCCGGCGCAGCGGCATCCGACCTGGTATCTCACCGCCGGCCGCGTCGCCGATCATCCGATCGTCAAATATCGCGGCATCTTCATCAACGACGAGGAGCCGGCCTTCGGCGGCTGGGCACGGGCGACGTTCGGCGGCGTGAACCACCGGGCCTATGAGCGGCTGTTCACGCTGCTGCTGCGGTCGCGCGCCAATTATCTGTGGCCGGCGATGTGGGGCAAATCGCTGTGGCAGGACGATCCCGCCACCGCCCCGCTCGCCACGGAGATGGGGATCATCCTCGGCACGTCGCACCACGAGCCGATGGAGCGCGCCAATATCGAGTGGAAGCGCCAGGGCGGCGGCGCGTGGGATTATGCGACCAACGCGCCCGCGCTCCGCGCCTTCTGGCGCCAGGGCATCGAACGGCGCGGGCCGTCGGAGGATCCCGTTACCATCGGCATGCGCGGCGACGGCGACGAGCCGATGACGAAGGGCACCGCCATTCCCCTGCTCGAACGGATCGTCACCGATCAGCGGGCGATCATCGCCGATGTGAGCGGCCGCCCGCCTGCGCAGACGCCGCAGGTGTGGGCGCTCTACAAGGAGGTGCAGGATTATTATGACGGCGGGATGCGCGTTCCCGAGGACGTGACCTTGCTCTTTTCCGACGACAATTGGGGCAATATCCGCCGCCTGCCGCCGCCGGGCGAGGTGCGCGCGGGCGGATCGGGCGTCTATTATCATTTCGATTATGTCGGCGATCCGCGCAATTACAAATGGATCGATACGGTCAGCATCCCGCGCGTGTGGCAGCAGATGGCGATGGCGGACCGCTATGGCGCCGACCGGCTGTGGATCGTGAACGTCGGCGACCTGAAGCCTCTGGAATATGCGACGAGCTTCTTCCTCGACATGGCCTGGAATCCCGGCCGGATGACGCTGGGGGCGATGGAGGCCTATCCGGTGCGCTGGGCGGCGCAGCAGTTCGGCGCGGCGCAGGCCGGCCCGGTCGGCGCGATGATCGCGCGCTACGGCCAGCTCGCGAGCCGGCGCAAGCCCGAGCTGATCGATGCCGACAGCTATGCGCTCGCCGATGGATCCTGGGCGCGCGTCCTGGCCGACTGGAATATGCTGGCGGCCGCGGCGCACCGCGAGGCAGAGGCGATCCCGGCCGACAGGCGCGATGCCTATGACGAGCTTGTGCTCCACCGCATCGATGCGATGGCGAGCCTGCACCGGCTCTATGAGGCGGTCGCCGAGAACCGCGCCGCCGCCCGTGCCGGCGACGATGCCGCAGCGGTCCGTTGGGCCGCCAGCACGCGCGGCTATTTTGCCGAGGATGGGGCGCTCCGCCGCCGCTACGAATCGCTCGGCGGCGGCAAATGGCCGCAGATGATGGCGCAGACCCATATCGGCTATACCGGCTGGCAGGAGCCCGCCGCCGACGTCATGCCCGCGCTCGCGAGCGTCGCCGCGCCGCTGCCCATCCCGGCGACCGAGCCGGCACCCTTCGCGACCCTTGCGGCGGACGCTGGCCGGCCGATGGATGGCGCGGGCTTCCACTGGCAGATGGTGCCGAACTTCACCGCCGGGGGCGCGGCGATGGCCGTCACGCCCGTCGCCGCCGCGCCGATCGAACATCCCGGCGGCGTGAGCCCGCAGATCGTTTACCCGGTGACGCTGCCGCCCGGACGCATGGTGTCGGTCAGCGTCGTCGCCGCGCCGGGACTGGACGTGCGCGGCACGCGGCGCCAGCGGCTGGCGCTGTCGATCGACGCGGGCGCCCCCGTCCCCATCGACCTGCTCGCCGGCGACGACGATTCGCGGTGGCGCGGCGCGGTGAGCGACAACCGACGCATCGCGACCGCCATCCTGCCCGTCGCGCGCTCGGGGCGCCATGCGTTGCACCTCTGGCTGGTCGATCCGCAGGTGGTCGTGGAACGGCTGGAGATCGAGCTCGTGCGCTGAAGCGCTGTCGGCCCACGGATTAAGGATGTAAGGCGGCTTTTCGATGCGAACCGATTTTCCTGCCATCACCGAACGTCGCGTCGCCGAGCGACCGGCCGTCGACGCCGACACGTTCGCGCGCGAGGTGGTGTCCGGCTATCGCCCCGTCGTTCTTCGCGGACAGGTGGCGCATTGGCGCGCGGTGGCGGCAGGGCAGGCCGGCCCGCGCGCGACGGCGGAGTATCTCGCTGGCTTCGGCGGCGGTACGCCGCTCGAGGTGCTGATCGGCCCGCCGGACATCGGCGGCCGGTTCTTCTATGCCGACGACAGCCTCACCGGGTTCAACTTCCACCGCCAGCAGGTGTCGATCGGTGCGCTGGTCGCCGAGCTGTTGCGCTATGCCGAAACCGCGGAGCCGCGCCCGCATGCGCTCTACGCCAATGCCGCGACCGCCCCCGAACATCTGCCCGGCTGGGAGGCGGCGAACCCGCTGGCGCTGGGGATCGACGCGCCGGCGCGGCTGTGGATCGGCAATGCCAGCAGCATCGCGACGCATTACGACACGTCGATCAACATAGCCTGCGTCGTCGCCGGTCGCCGACGCTTCACGCTGTTCCCGCCCGATCAACTGCCCAACCTCTATGTCGGGCCGCTCGATCATACGATGGCGGGGCCGCCGTCGAGCATGGTCGATCCCGACGCGCCCGATCTCGCCCGCCATCCCCGGTTCGCCGACGCGCTGGCGCATGCCGAGGTGGCCGAACTGGAGCCGGGCGACGCGATCTTCATCCCGCCGATCTGGTGGCATCACGTCCGCGCGTTCGACCGGCTGAACGTGCTGGTGAACTATTGGTGGGAGCATCGTTCGGGCGCCGCCTTCGTGGCGCTGGTGCACGCGATCTGGGCGGTGCGCGATCTGCCGGATGCGGAAAAGGCGGCATGGCGCGGCTGGTTCGACCACCTCGTCTTCGCGCCCGACGCCGGCCGCGCCGCGGACCATCTGCCAGATGCGGCGCGCGGCATCATGGGCGCCGCAAGCCCCGAGCGGACCAGCCGGATCCGCCAGTTCCTGACCGGTATGCTGGGCCGATCCTAACGCCCGCCGGGTCGGTCGAGATACGTCGCCACCCAGAGCAGCGGCGCGTTCCAGTTGATCGCCACTTCGTTGTCGGCATAGGCGCGGCTGTCGTCGAGCCAGCAGCGCTGGGCGGTGCACTGGCCCTTCAGGGTGGCCGATACGGGATCGGCGAAGGCGGTGTTGTTAGCGCCGCCGCCGATCACGCCGGGCGGCGGCCCGGGCAGGCGCGCATCGAACTGGTGCGCCCAGAAGCGATGGTGCGGGCGCGACATGGCGTGCCAGCCGAAGCCGGTGACATAGCTCTGGTTTAGCGGGTTGCGGCCCAGCACGTAATCCGCGGTATCCACCACCGCATCGCGGTAGCGCGCGTCGCCGGTGAAGCGCGCCGCCATGGCGAGGATGATCCCGCGGTTGAGGATCGCACCGTTCGATCCCCAGGGATAGCGCGTCGTGGCATAGGGCAGGTGATAGCCCGATCGCGCCTCCTCGGCGAGGAAGCGGTCGGCGAGCGCGATCAGCCGGGCGCGGGCGGCGTCGCGGTCGGCGGCGGGGACGCCCGGCGCGGTCGCCAGCGTCATCGTGCCGAGCGCGGCCGTGTTGCTCCACCCCGGCTCGCCGCCCAGCGGCGCGGTGGCGAGCGGCATGCGGTGGAGCGCGGCGGCGAGTTCGGGCGTCGGCGTGGCGGCGTAGAGTTCGGCGGTCGCCCAGTAGAATTCGTCGGACAGATCGTCGTCGCCATAGCCGCCGCTTCCGGTGAACGCCTGCGCCGCGTAGATCGCCGGATTGCGCAGCGCGGCGCGATAGGCGCGGCCGGCGGCGGTAAGGCAGCGCCGCGCGAAGCCGTCGTCGATCCCCTTCCACACCCGCGCGCATTGCGCGGCGGTGGCGGCGAGATTGAGCGTCGCGGCCGTGCTGGGCGGGTAGAGCAGCCGCTGTTCGCGGTCCTCCGCCGGTATCGTCGGCAATGTGGTCCAATGCCGATCGGCGACCTTGTGATGCGCCATGCCGCCCGCGTCGACCTCGGTCAGCAGAAGCCGGCCGCGGCCCTGGCGCCCTACCGGCAGCGCGAGGCGGCTGCCGTCGGGCACCTGCATCGCGAGCAGGAACCGCATCTCCCACCGGGCCTCGTCGAGCAGGTCGTTCGTGCCGTTCCCCGCCTCGGGCAGCGCGGCGCTGCCGTCGGGGAAGGAGGGGGCGGCCGCGTTCGCTTCGTAGAGATTCTGCAGCGTCCAGAGCGCGATGCCACCGTTGACGACATATTTGCCCTGATCGCCCGCGTCGTACCAGCCGCCGGTGACGTCGAGCGTATAGGGGCAGCCGGGCCACATCGTGCCGCGTTCGTCCGGCCCGGCGAAGCAGCCGGCGACCTCGTGCGGGTGGCCGGCCGCGCGCGCCCATTGCGCGCCGCCCGCATAGCGCGCCTCGATCGCGATCCCGGCGCGCGTCTGGTAGAAATAGTTGAGCGCGGCGCGGGCGACGGGACGATAGAGGCCGCCATCGATCCGGAACGGATGGCTGGCCGCGCCGTCTACCTCCAGCCGATAGGTGCCGGGCAGCCGCAGGCCGGTCATGTCGATCTGGTGGACATGATCGCCCGACGCGGCATCGTCGCCGAAGACGCGCGTCGCGCCTTGGGCGACCGGCCGGCCTTGCGCGTCCGTCACCCGCCAGGCGAGCGGCGCCGTCGCCGCATCGTTCAGGATCGCCAGCTTCGCGGTGTCGGGCAGGAAGCCGAGCTGGTTGAGATTCACCGCATTTGGCGCGGCGGCGCCGAGCGTCAGCGGCGCGAGCAGGGCGATCAGGCGCTTCATGACGGCTGCCCGAGCGTGCGCAGCAGCGTCGCGCGCATCCGCGCGAACCCGGCGGCGTCGGCCGGTCCCAGCATCCCGCGCATCTCGGGCGGAAGATGCGCGACGGGATCGCCGCCGGTCTGGAAGACCAGATGATCGAACATCATGCGCCACACCTCGCGTTGATCGTCGGGAAGGCCGCGCAGCGCGAACAGCGACAGCAGCAGCGCGTCATAGGGACTGACCGTTTGGTCGGCCGCGGTGTTCCACCAATAGTTGCACAGCATGTTGACCCGGTCGAGCGAAGCGACCGCGTGCCACCAGTGGAAGGGAATGTAGATCGCGTCGCCCGGCTCCAGCGTGGCGTGCTGCGCCTGCGCCAGCGCTTCGGGGAAGCGGGGATAGCGATCGAGATCGGGGGCGTCGGGATCGACCATGCTGACCGGCGTTCCCGCCGGCGTCAGCTCATAGGGGCCCATATAGAGATTGGCGACCTGATCGGGCGGAAACAGCGTGAACCGCCGCCGGCCGGCGACGACCAGCGCGATATTCTCGGCGAGATCGTAATGCGTCGCGACCCGAATCGCATTGCCGAGCCAGAGCCGGGGCACCACCCCGATCGGCACGATGGCGGTGGCGTTCTCCTCGGCGAAGCCCGGCAGCAGATCGGCCGCCGGGATCGACTGGATCGCCATCGCATAAGGCCGCGCGGCGTCGCGGTCGCGCAGCAGCCGGTCGAGAAACGGGCCGAGCGGCGATCGCCCGCGCGAGAAGTTCAGCCCCGCCATGTCCGGCGTGTAGAAGAACCGGCCCTCGATCGCGGGATCGCCGACGATGGCGTTCACCGGCTCGGCGTGGCTGAAGCGTTTCAGATAGGCGACGAACGCGTCGTCGCCGGCCTGCGCGGCGGCCACCGCGGGCCAGTCGGCAGCGATCCCGCGCAGCACGACGGGGCGGCAGGCGGGGCGGATCTCGGCATCGAACCGGTCGCGATCGACGCCGTGGAGCTCGGGCATGGGAGTCATGCGGGCGACCCCAGCGGCGCGAGCGTGCACCCGACCTGCGCCAGATAATCATCCTGCCGCGGCAGGGCCTGTGCCGTTTCGGCGATCACCGCGCGGATATCGGCCAGCCGCGCAAGCGTCTCGGCATCGGGCAGCGTGTCGGCGACCGGGTGATAGCGCCGCGGCCGCACGCCCTTGCCGGTCATCACCGCCAGCCAGCTCGTTTCGGTGAACACCTCGTTATGTTCGCGAAAGACGCGCCCGCTCTCGCGGAACATCGCGAGCTTGTAAGCGGTGCCCTCGGGCATGGGCAGCGCGCGCATGTCGCGCCAGAAGGGCGAATCGTCGCGGTCGCTGGCGTTGTAGTGGAGGAGGAGGAAATCGCGGATGTCGCGATATTCTCCCGCCATCTCCGCGTTGAACCGGTCGATCTCCAGCGGCGAGAAACCGCGGCCGGGGAACAGCGTCAGCAGCCGCGCGATCGCGGTCTGGACGAGATGGATGCTGGTCGATTCGAGCGGTTCGAGGAACCCGCCGGCCAGGCCGAGTGCGACGACGTTGCCGATCCAGGCGCGCCGGCGGTGGCCGGCGGTGAAGCGCAGCGGCTTGGGATCACCCAGTGCCGGGCCGTCGAGCCCGGCGAGCAGCGTCGCGGCGGCTTCGTCGTCCGAGACATGCGCCGAGGAATAGACATAGCCGTTGCCGATCCGGTGCTGGAGCGGAATGCGCCATTGCCACCCCGCCGGGCGCGCCGTGGCGCGCGTGAGCGGCAGGCGGGCGTCGCGTTCCGTGCCGAAGGCGCAGGGCACCGCCCATGCCCGGTCGCAGGGCAGCAGCGCCGACCAGTCCTCGAACCCCGCGTTCAGCCTTTCCTCGATCAGCAGGCCGCGAAAGCCCGAGCAATCGACGAACAGATCGCCCGCGACCCGGCGGCCATCCGCCAGTCGCACCGCGGCGACATGGCCGGTCTCGCCGTCCTGCTCGACGTCGACGACGCGGCCTTCGGTCCGCCGCACGCCCCAGCCTTCCGCCAGCCGGCGCAGGAGCCGGGCATAGAGGGCCGCGTCGAACTGGAACGCATAGCCGAGCTTCGACAGCGGCGATTGCGGCAGATCGTGGCGCGGATGGCCGAACCGCCCGCGATAAGCCGCCATGATGTTGAGCGAATAGGCCTCGAGCGGCGTCTCGTCGCCGAGCGCGCGTGCCTTCAGCCAATGATGGTGGAACTCGATGCCCTGCATATCGAGGCCGTAAAAGCCGAACGGATGGACGAACCGCTCGTCCGCGCGCGTCCAGTCGCGAAACTCGATCCCCATCTTGTAGGTCGCGCGCGTCTCGCGGAGGAACTCCCCCTCGTCCAGGCCGAGCAGCGCGTTGAACAGCACGATCTGCGGGATCGTGGATTCGCCGACGCCCACAGTGCCGATCTCGTCCGATTCGATCAGTTCGAACGACAGCGCCCGGTCGCCGCCGAGGATGCGCGACAGCCCCGCGGCCGCCATCCAGCCGGCGGTGCCGCCGCCGACGATCACCACGCGCCGGATGCCGTCCTGCATCATATCGGCGATCCGCCGCCGCCCACGTCGAACGGCGATGCGGCGTTGAATTCGAAGAAGGGCAGGTCCGCCGCCGGTGCGGCCGCCACGGGCTTGACGGGAGCGAGTGGAGAGGGCGCGGTCATGCGCAGGAACTCGCCATGCGTCGGCAGCCGCCGCGCGGTTTCCGCATAGCCACGCCGCATCTGCTCGAGCGCGGCGGTCACCTTGGTTTCGTCCAGCGAATCGGCGGCGGGCTCCCAGCTTTGCGGCACGATGCCCTGGCCCAGGCACACCGCCACCCAGCTCGGGTTGCTGAACAGGTCATACCCTTCGCGAAACAGGCGCCCCTTGCCGGCGAACAGTTCGATCTTGCGGGCCAGGCTGTCGGGCACGTCCATCGTGCGGACGCGGTTCCAGAACGGCGAATCGTCGCGCGCGGTCGCCTTGTAGTGGAGGATGATGAAATCCCGGACGTCCTCGTACAGCTCCTTCATCTGCCGGTTGAACTCCGCCCGCTCGGCGGGATCGAACCTCTTGTCCGGAAACAGTGCCACGAGCCGCTGGATCGCCGCCTGGACGAGATGGATGCTGGTCGATTCCAGTGGCTCGATGAAGCCGCTGGCCAGGCCGAGCGCGACGACATTGCCGTTCCAGCATTGCCGGCGCCGTCCCGCCTCGAAGCGCAGGCGGCGCGGCGTGCCGAGCGGTTCGCCCTCCAGGCCGGCCATCAACTGCGCCTCCGCGGCGTCGTCGGACAGATAGTCGCTGCAATAGACGAGGCCGTTGCCCATGCGGTGCTGGAGGGGGATGCGCCACTGCCAGCCGGCCGCTTTCGCGGTCGCGCGGGTGAAGGGATCGGGCTCGGCGGGGTTGGGCAGCGCGCAGGGCACCGCCACCGCGCGGTCGCACGGCAGCCACTGCGCATAGCTCTCGTAACCGGTGCCGAGCGTCTCCTCGATCAGCAGGCCGCGAAAGCCCGAGCAATCGATAAACAGATCGCCCTCCACCTGCTCGCCATCCGCGAGCGTCAGCCGCTCGACATGGCCGTTCGCGCCGTTCACCGCGACATCGGTGATGCGCCCCTCGATCCGGTGGACGCCCTGCGCCTCGGCATAGTCGCGCAGATAGCGCGCATAGAGACCGGCATCGAAGTGGAACGCGTAGAACAGTTCGCGCACCGGCGAGCGCGCATCGTCGCCCGCGCGGCCGAACTTGCCGTGTGCTGCGGCCACCGCGCTCATCGACCAGGCGGCGATGTCGGGCACCGGACGCCGCGCCCGTTCGCGCAGCCAGAGCTGGTGGAAATGGATGCCCTGAAGATCATGGCCGTGATTGCCGAACGGATGGAAATAGCTCGATCCCAGCCGGCCCCAATCGACGAACTCGATCCCCAGCTTGAACGTAGCGGAGGTGGCGGCGACGAACGCGTTCTCGTCCAGCCCGAGCATCCGGTTGAAGTTGAGCAGCGGGGGGATCGTCGCCTCGCCGACGCCGACGGTGCCGATCTCCTCGGATTCGACGAGCGTCACCTCGGTATGGCCGTTGTTGAGGAAACGCGCGAAGGCGGCCGCGGCCATCCAGCCGGCGGTGCCGCCGCCGACGATCACGACGCGTCGGATGGGCTGTTCGTTCATCGGGTGAGATATCTCGCCTGCGCCGCCCGAAAGGCGGCATGGGTGGGAAGGTGCGGCAGCGCCGCGGCGATATCGGCCGCCAGCGCGGCCATGGCGGCGTCGGCGCTGGCGGCGGGAACGGCATCGATCAGTGGATCGAGCCGGCGCGGCAGGCAGCCCTGGCCGATCAGCACCGCCGCCCATGCGTCGCGTGCGAACGTCTCTTCCTCGTGGAAGGGCAAGCGACCGCGTTCCGTCCATTGCGCGAGCGTGTGCGCGAGGCTCGCGGGCGGCTCGGCCGCGGCGACCGCGCGCCACAGCGGGTCGCGCCGCTGCGCGGTGCGCCAGTGCATCGCCAGGAAATCCCGCACCCGGTTGGCCTCCGCCAGGCTCTGCCGGTTGAAGTCCGCCGCCTCGACGGGGGTGGGGACGGCACCGGGCAGCATCGTCACCAGCCGGTCGATCGCGCTCAGCGCCAGATGCAGGTTGCACCATTCGAGCGGCTCCATCTCGGTCGCGGCATCGCCGATCGCGACGACGTTGCCGCGCCAGGGTTCAGGCCGCGTGCCGGGGCGGATGCGGATGGGTGCGTCGGGTGCCTGGCCACAGGCGTTGCGCAGCACGCGCGCGGCGGCCGCGTCGCCCAGATGGCCCGACGCATAGCCGAACCCGCTCTGCTGCCCGCTCGTCCAGCGCCAGCCTGCCGGATGCGCCATGACCGGGGTCAGCACCGGCGGCGCGGCGGCGGGACCGTCCGCCAGCAACACCCGGTCGCACGGCAGCCATCGGCTCCAGTCGTCGCGCGCGGCATCGAGCGCGCCGCGCAGCCTTGCCTCGGGGCCGGTGGCATCCACGAACAATTGGGCCCCGACCGCGCGTCCGTCGGCAAGCGTCACCGCCGCAACGAACCCGCGCGCATCGACGCGGACGTCGGCGATCTCCCCCGCAATCTCGCGCACGCCGACGTGCAGCGCGAAGGCGCGCATCATGGCGTGATAGCGCGGCGGATCGAGCGTCAGCCCATATTCGTGATCCGCGAACGGCGTGTCCGGCGTGGCGGGCACGAATCGGTCGGCGCGGGCGAGCGCGGCGGCGGGCGAATAGCCGTCGAACGGCCCCGCGGCTCCCGTGCGCGCGGCACGCAGCCAGTGGAGATGGAACGATGTCGGCCCGAACGGCCGCCCATAGCGGCCATAGGCGTGGGCATAATCGGCAAGCCCCTCCGCCCAGCCGCTAAAGCGCGTGCCGAGCCGATAGCCGGCGCCGGTGCGCGCGATCCCGTCGCCTTCGCCGATGCCCAGATCGCCATGAAAGCCGAGCAGCGAGGGCAGGGTGCAGGCGATCCGGTCGGCGAGCGCATCCGGCGAAACCGGGGTTGCCAGCAACGTGACGTCGAGAAACGGCGCCCGCCGCCGAAGCGCCGCCGCCGCACACCAGGCGGTGATCCCGCCCCCTGCGACCAGCACCGTTCCCAGCGCACCGGTCCGCATCAGGCGGCGTCCGCCATCGGGCAGAAGCGCGCGATGAAGGCGCGGTGGTCGGATCGGCCCGCGACCTCGCCTGCGATCTCTCCATGCAGCGCGTGAAGTCCCTCGAGGAGCGCGGCGCTCGCGACGGTGTCGGCGCGCGGGTCCCAGCCGGTCGGCACGATGCCCTGGCCCAGATACACCGCCACCCAGCTCGCATCCAGGAACACGCCTTCGCGATATTTCACGACCCGACCGCGACGGCGCCACAGCTCCATCTTCTCGGCCAGGCTGTCGGGCACCGCCATCGTGCGCACGTAATTCCAGAAGGGCGAATCGTCGCGCGTGGTCGCGTGATAATGAAGGATCAGGAAGTCGCGGATGCGATCATATTCCAGGTCGATCACGCGGTTGAACTCGTCGCGATCCGCCGCCGCGACGCGGCGTTCGGGGAACAGCTCGATCAGCGCGGTGATCGCCTGCTGGACGAGATAGATGCTGGTCGATTCGAGCGGCTCGAGAAATCCCGAGGCGAGCCCGACCGCGACGCAATTGCCCACCCAGCTGCGCCGCCGCCGTCCGGCCGCGAAGCGCAGCAGGCGCGGCGCCGCGATCGCTTCGCCCTCCACCGCCTGCTCGAGCGCGGCCCGGGCGTCGTCGTCGGAGGTAAAGGCGCTCGCATAGACATAGCCGTTGCCGGTGCGGTGCTGGAGCGGGATGCGCCAGCGCCAGCCCGCCGGCATGGCGATCGCGCTGGTATAGGGCGTGACCGCGGTGGCGGTACGGCAGGGCATCGCCACCGCGCGGTCCGCGGGCAGCCAGCGCGACCAATCCTCCCACGTTTCGCCCAGCGCCTCCCCCAGCAGCAGCGAGCGAAACCCTGAACAATCGACGAACAGGTCTCCATCGATCCGCTCGCCCGAACCCAGGACGATCGCGGCGATATCCCCGCTTTCGCCGTCGCGCTCCACCCGGGTGACGATTCCCTCGGTGCGCGTCGCGCCCATCGCCTCGGCGATTTCGCGCAGATAGGGCGCGAACAGCAGCGCGTCGAACTGATAGGCATAGCCGAACGTGCCCGCCAGCCGCCGCCGATCGGGATCGGGATGATCGAACCGCCCCTCGCGTGCCAGCGTGCAGGCATAGGAAAACCGGTCGAGCGGCGGCAGCGGCGCGCCTTCGTTCAGCAGGCGCGCCCAATAATGATGGAAATCGACCGCGCCCGTGCCCCGCCCGAACGTGCCGAACGGGTGCACATAGCTGTCGCCGATCCGCCCCCAGTCGCGAAATTCGATCCCCAGTTTGAACGTCGCGCGGGTGCGAGCCATGAAATCGGCCTCGGCAATCCCCAGCCGCTCGTTGAAGGCGCGGATATGCGGCAGCGTCGCTTCGCCGACCCCGACGACTCCGATGGCTTCCGATTCCACCAGCTGCACGGTGCAGCGCCCGGGCAGCAGCCGAGCCAGTGCGGCCGCTGTCATCCAGCCGGCCGTGCCCCCGCCGACCACCACGACCCGCACGGGATCCCGGTCCTCTCTCTCCTCGCCCACCGGCGTCCTCCTTCCCCCCGTGGCGGGCATGGTTGCGCTCTCGTTTCCAGCGATCCTTGATTAGGCGGGGCGCGTCAACCGCTGGCGCGTGGCTGCAGGCTAGCGTTGCAAAAACACCACATGCGCTGGTTTTTACAGTTGACGGCGAAAGACTGTTACCGCAATCATTGCCGTCTGCCACCGCTGCGATTACGAGGTGGGGGCAGATCAGGCGCGATTACAGCGCTGATTAAAGGGGGAGGATTACGATGCGCCTTGTTGCGCCGCCGCATGGCACCAGCAATCATTTCGTTCGCTTGATGCGTGGCGCTTCTGCCACAGCGCTGTGTGTAGCCGCGATGGCGGGCACGGCGCAGGCGCAAGTGACGCCCGACCAGCAGGCGCCGATCACCGGCGCCAACCAGCCGTCGCCCACCGGCGCGAAGGCGGGCCCCGGCACGGCCGGCTCGTCGACGCCGTCGAGCAGCGCGACCGGCGCCGTCGGCACGCAGATGACGGTGGGCGAGGTGCCGACGCCCGGCGACCAGACGCCCGCCACGTCCGATGCGGGCGCCAACGGCCCCGACGACGTGGTCGTCACCGGCATCCGCCAGAGCCTCGCCAACGCGCAGAACATCAAGCGCAATTCGGACACGGTCGTCGATGCGATCACCGCGACCGACATCGGCGCGTTGCCGGACCGCTCGGTCACGGAGGCGCTCCAGCGCGTGCCGGGCGTCCAGATCAGCCGCTTCGCCGGCGCCAACGATCCCGATCACTTCTCGGTCGAGGGTTCGGGCGTCAACGTGCGCGGCCTCAACTTCGTCCGGTCCGAGTTCAACGGCCGCGACACCTTCTCGGCGGGTATCGGCGGTCAGGCGATCAACTTCGCCGACGTTCCCGCCGAACTGCTCGGCTCGGTCGAGGTGTACAAGAACACCACCGCCGAACTGATCGAGGGTGGCTTGGCCGGCACGGTCAATCTCAACACCCGCAAGCCGTTCGACAATAATGGTCTGCATATCGGTGCCGATGCCGAAGCGAACTATGGCGATCTCGAAAAGAAATGGTCGCCGACCGGATCGCTGCTCATCAGCGACACCTGGCAGACCGGCATCGGCAAGTTCGGCCTGCTCGCCGACGTCAGCTATTCGCGCATCCGCAGCCGCGCCGACGGCATTCAGGTGACGAACTTCCAGACCCGCGACAACCAGAGCGCGATCGCGGCGAATTCGACGACCACCACCATCTGCCGCAACGCGCTGCCCGGCACGACCGACACGACCACGCTGCCCGCGGCGGGAACGGGCTGCGGCGCGGCCAGCACGGCCGGCGCCGACGGTCTGCTCGATCCGACCGGCACCCGCTATGCCCCGATCGGCGGCCAGTACCGCACGCAGGATTTCGATCGCAAGCGTGACGGCCAGGCGGTGGCCGCCCAGTGGCAGAGCAACGACGAGCGCACCCTCGTCACCGCGCAGTTCCTGCGCACCCATACGACGAACAGCTGGGGCGAACACACCTTCGAGACCGCGCCCGATCTGTCCGAATACAACACCTATCCCTATGGCTGCGCCCAGAACGGCAACGGCCCCGCATCGAACGGCAATTCGACGACGCGCGCCGAATGCTCCGTCACCGGCACGCGCAACTACAATTACGATGCGAACGGCCTGTTCCAGTCGGGCTATATCACGCAGCCCGGCAGCGGGTACCGCTCGGCGTGCAGCGGCACCGCGACCTGCTACGTGCCGACCGGCGGAACCCAGCAGTCGCTGTCGCGCCGCCAGGTGTACGAAGAGAATGCGATCAAGGATTACGGCCTCAACCTGAAGCTCCACCCCGACGACCATTGGTCGATCAACCTGGATGCCGACTATACCGAGGCCGAGCACAACGATCTCGATTTCAGCGTGTTCGGCTCCACCTTCGCCGACAGCGAGCTGAACCTGACCGGCAATCTGCCGTCGGTCGTGGATCACAAGCCGGCGACGCTGGCGGCCGCCTGGGCTACGCCCAATCCCAAGCTCGTCGCCGAAAACGACGCGCAATATTTCTCCGATCCGAACGTCCAGTTCTGGCGCGCCGCGATGGATCATGCGGAGCACAGCGTCGGCCGCGAATATGCGTTCAAGGGCGATTTCGACTATAAGTTCGACGATGGCGGTTTCCTGAACCACTTCAAGTTCGGCGCCCGCTATGCCGATCGCCGCGAAGACGTGCAGTATAGCGCCTATAATTGGGGTGCGCTGAGCGAAGTGTGGTCGGGCAGCAACCCGGTCTCGATCGCGCAGTCGCCCGCGAACAGCGCCTTCTACTCGTTCCCCAACTTCTTCCGCGGCGCGACGCCGGGGCCGACGGGCGGCTATTATTACACCGGCGATCTCATCAAGGCGTACAATCAGTCTGCGGCCTATTTCCAGCAGATCGGGAATACCTGGACCTCGACGAATGCCGCCAACACCTTCACCCGAGCGGATGGCAGCACGTTCAGCGCTTCGGTGCCGAGCTGTAATTCAACGACTATCGTTGCGGATCCCCGTGGCGGCACCGTTGTGGGCTGCCAACCAACGACCACGTTCAGCCCGCTGGCGCAGCGTGCAGGCGTGGTTCCCGGCACCTCCTACCTGCCGTCCGAAATCCAGCGCGTGACGGAGCAGGACGTCGATGCCTATGCGCAGCTCAATTTCGCCACGCCCGGCAATCTGTTCGGCAATGTCCGGATGAGCGGCAATATCGGGCTTCGTTTCGTCGACTCTGCCATCACCTCGGCAGGCTCGGTCGGCGCGCCGACGCAACAGTCGACCGGGACGCAGGATCCCTATGCGGTGCGCTGCGTCACCACCACGGCGACGCGCCCTGATGGCACCACCGTCGTGACCCAGCCGACCGGCGCTTGTACCCTCGGTGCCGATGGCTATGCCGCGCTGCGCCAGTTCTCGACGGGGCAGACCATCTCGGAGGTCGCGCACAACAGCTATCATTACTTCCTGCCGAGCCTGAACCTGAAGTTCGGGATCGACCGCAATCTCATCGTGCGCCTGGCGGCGTCCAAGGTGCTGACGCGGCCCGATCTCGCCAATATCCGCGACTTCCTCCAGGTCGGGTTCGATCCGAACAGCGGCGTGGCCACCGCGACGGCGGGCAATCCCTATCTGAAGCCCGCCACCGCCTGGCAGTTCGATGCGACGGTCGAATGGTATTTCGGCAAGGTGGGCCAGCTCTCGCTCGACGGGTTCTACAAGTCCGTTCACAACTTCTTCTACCAGTCGCTGTTCGAGCGTCCGATCACCAGCAACGGTGTCACCGAATATGTCCAGGTGCGGGGACCGGCCAACTATAGCGGCTATGGCAAGATCAAGGGTGTCGAGGTCACGTATCAGCAGACCTTCGACTTCCTGCCCTCGATCTTCAACGGCCTGGGCACGAGCATGAACTATTCGTTCATCTCCAGCTCGGGCCTGCCCAACTCGTTCCTGAGCGGCGGCGCACCGACGGCTGTGTCGAACATCAAGGCGGGCAACCTGCCGTTCGAGGGGCTGTCGAAGCACAATTTCAACGCCACCCTGTTCTACGAGAAGGGTCCGGTGTCGCTGCGTGCGGCGTATAACTGGCGCTCGAAATATCTGCTGACCGCAGCCGACGTGATCTTCCCCTACACGTCGATCTTCCAGGATGCGGGCGGGCAGCTCGACGCGTCGGCATTCCTCAACGTCAACAAGTATATCAAGATCGGCGTTCAGGGCGTGAATCTGGCCAATCAGATCGTGAAGACCGAACAGGCCTATATCAACGGGTCCGATGCGACGGCGCCGCGATCCTATTTCGTCAACGATCGCCGCTTCTCGTTCATCCTGCGCGGCAACTTCTGATCGGGCGGGTCGGCGGTCCGGGCCGCCGACCCCGTCCGGCAAAAAGGCGTGCCTTGGGAAAGGCACGCCTTTTTCGTATTTGGTGGCGAAGCCGCCGCACCTCAGCGCATCGACGCACCCGCGAATGCGGCGGCGACGGCGGCGCGCATGGGCTTGGGCCGGAAGCGATCGTCGTACAGCGTCGGCCGGCGCCGGGCGCCGTCACGCCGCGGCTCGAATCCCTCGATCCAGCTATAGCGGTCGCAAAGGCCCCAGCAGAGCACGTCGCGCAGGCTCCGATAGCTCAGCGTCAGGTCGAGATAGGCGCGTGTATAATCGGCGACCCCCTGGTCGCGCATGGCGATATCGGCCGGGAGGCCGTTGTCGCGCACGTCGAGTTCGGTGACGAGCAGGGCATAGCCCATCTGCGTCACCGCATCGAGAAAATGGCGCCACTCGCCCTGCTGCCGTCCGACGGTGGCCCCGATATCCGGCCCTTGCGTGACGAGATGGGACTGGATGCCGAGCGCATCGACCGGCGTGCCGCGACGGCGGAACCCCTCGAGCAGCCGCAGCACGCCCGCGCGGTGCGCCGCGTTGCCCGGCTCCCAGCTCATATAGTCGTTATACACGAGCTGCGCGTGCGGGGCGGCGGTGCGCGCGGTGTGGAAGGCGAGATCGAGCGTCGGCTCGGGGCCGCCCGTCGCGCGCGACAGCGCGGTATCGTACAGCACCCCGTCCGCCGGCCGTACCGCTTCGTTGACCACGTCGTAGCTGCCGATGCGCGTGCCGTAGCGGCCGAGAACGGTCTGGATATGCGTGGTGAGCAGCCGCTCGGCTTCCACCCGCGGTCGGGCGCCGAAATCATAGTCGTTCAGCCACTGCGGAAACCATTTGGGCTGATGCCACAGCAGGTTATGCCCGCGCACCGCCAGCGCATGCCGCTCCGCCCAGCCGAGGATCGCGTCGAACCGTTCGAAGGCGAATGCCGTCGGGGTCGGGCGCAGCCGCTGCCATTTCATCTCGTTCTCGGCAACGATCAGCCCGCATTCGGCCTCCACCAGCCGGGCATAAGCGGGGTTGGCGAACGACCCCGCATCCGCGCCGGGCGCGCTCCAGTTCACCGCCGATCCAAACCGCATCCCCCGCGTGCGGGCGATCGCATCGAGCGACTCGGGCGACGGGGCGGCAGCGAGTGGGGCGGCGATGCCAGCGACGGCCGCGCCGGTCGCTCCGGCCAGCATGTCGCGCCGCGTGATCCGATCCATCGACGATCCTCTCTGTCTTATTGATATCGCTATCATTGTTCTGGCGCCGGCCGAGGTCAAGCAGCCGAACGCACGGCCGACACCCGATTTTTCACCGGCCACGGCACCGCGCTGGTAAGTCGGACGGCCGCGCTTATGCTGGTGCGATGATGACCAGCATCGACCGCCGCCAGTTCCTCGTCGCCACGGCCGCAACGGCGGCCGTTCCCGCTTCCGCCGCGTCCGGCGGTGGCGTCACGGCGACTTGGGCGACCCTCGCCGCGGCGTGGCGCTGCCCCGACTGGTTTCGCGACGCCAAGTTCGGCATCTGGGCGCATTGGTCGGCGCAGTGCGTGCCCGAGCAGGGCGATTGGTATGGCCGGCTGATGTACCAGCAGGGCCACCCGATCTACGACCATCACCGGCGTACCTATGGCCATCCCGCCGATACCGGGTTCATGGAGATCGAGCATCGCTGGCGCGCCGAGGCTTGGGATCCGGCGTATCTCGTTCGCCGCTACAAGGCGGCGGGTGCGCGCTATTTCGTCGCGCTCGCGTGCCATCACGACAATCTCGATACCTTTGCCAGCCGGCATCATGCCTGGAACACGACGCGCGTCGGCCCGAAGCGCGACATCGTCGGCACCTGGGAGCGGATCGTGCGCGCCGAGGGGCTGCGCTTCGGCGTCAGCAATCACGCGAGCCACGCCTGGCATTGGTGGCAGACCGCCTATGGCTATGACCCCGAAGGGCCGCGCGCGGGCGAGCGCTACGATGCGTTTCGCCTCACCGCCGCGCAGGGCAAGGGGCTGTGGTGGGAGGGGCTCGACCCGCAGGAACTCTATACCGGCGCGAACATGGCGGCGCCCGCCGGCCTCGCCAATATCGCTGCGATGAACGCGTGGCATGACGCGCATGACGGCAAATGGCTCGAGACCGTGCCGCCGCGCAATCCGGCCTTCGCCGCCAAATGGCTGTTGCGGCAGAACGAGCTGGTCGACCGCTACCGTCCCGACCTTGTCTATTTCGACGATTTCGGGCTGCCGTTCGGGCAGATCGGGCTGGATGCGGTGGCGCATTATTATGCGGGGGCGATCGCGGCGCAGGGTCGCGCGGACGTGGTGCTGACCGCCAAGCAGCTCGATCCCCTCCAGCGCCGCGCGATAACGGAAGATATCGAACGCGGCTGGAGCGATCGGCTTCGGCCGGAGCCGTGGCAGACCTGCACCTGTATCGGCGACTGGCACTACAACCGTGCCCGTTTCGAGCAGAAGAGCTATGTACCGGCCAAGCAGGTGATCCAGCGGCTCGTCGATACGGTGGCGAAGAACGGCAATCTGCTGCTCTCCATTCCGGTGCGGGGCGACGGCACCATCGATAGCGAGGAGGAGCATATCCTCGACGGCATCACCAGTTGGATGCGGACCAACGGTGAGGCGGCGATCCATGGGTCGCGGCCATGGACGGTCTATGGCGAGGGGCCGACGGTGGTGGCGGGCGGCATGTTCAGCGAAGGCGCGGTGCGTTTCGTGCCGCAGGATGTGCGGTTCACCGTCACGGCTGGCGCGCTGCACGCGATCCTGCTCGAATGGCCCGAGACGCCGGTCACGGTGACGGCGCTGGCCGGCCGCCGCGTCGATCGGGCGACGCTGGCCGATGGTCGCCCGGTGGCGGTGCGCCCGGTCGCCGGCGGCCTCGAACTGACGTTGCCGGGCGCACGGGCGGGCGAAATGGTGCCGGTGGTCCGGCTGGACGGTCCCGGCCTCGCCTGACGCTACCGTCCCACCACCGTCACCAGCGGTGCCAGCGCCTGTCCGGTCGGCAAACGCCCGCTCGCGGTCAGCCGCCGGTCCGCATCGTTCCATATCAGCGTCGTTGAGCGGCCGCCGCCGTGCCGATACGCGTTGCTGGTGCCATCATCGTCGTACAGCGTGAAGCGCGCGTCGCGACCGGGATAGACGCGCACGCGCGCCAGCGGTTGCGCGGTCGCGGTGCTCGGCACGGGCACGCCGATCGGCACGATCGATCCCGCGCGGACGAACAGCGGGATGTGGCCGATCGGCGCCGCCGCCGTGATCCACGCGCCGCCGGTATGGCGTTCGTCGGTCCACCAGTCATACCAGTCGGTCCCCGCGGGAAGATAGACGCGCCGCTCGGTCGCACCCTGCTCGGTGACCGGCGCGACGAGGAAGGCGGGGCCGAACATATATTCGTCCGTCAGCGTCTTGGCGGTCGTATCGGCAGGGAAGTCCATGAACAGCGCGCGCATGAACGGTGCGCCGCTCTCGAACGTCGCGTGCCCGAGCGCGTAGAGATAGGGAACGAGACTGTATCGCAGCTTCAGGATGCTCGCGAGGATGGGCTCGGCCGCGGCGCCATAGTCCCACAGCGCGGTGCCGGGCCGCTGGCCATGGATGCGCAGCGTGGGGGTGAAGGCGTTATACTCGAACCAGCGGACGAACAGTTCGGGATAGTCGCGATAGGAGGGCGCCATTGCGGTCGCCCCGGCGGGATCGACCAGCACCGGATGCTGCGCCGCCGGGCCGTTCGGCCATTGCCAGCCGCCGGTGTCACTCGACCAATAGGCGATGCCGCTCGCCGTCATGCCCAGCCCCGCCGGCACCTGGCGCCGGAGTGCGTCCCAGGTCGACTGCACGTCGGACGACCAGAACAGGCAGCCATTGGCCTGCGCGCCCAGATAGGCGGCGCGGCACAGGATCAGGTTGCGGAAATCCGGCCGATCGCGCGCCGAGCCGTCGGCGACGGCGGCGGTGTGGAGCAGCGGAAAGACATTGTGGTAACGATCGCCCGATCCGATCGCGTAGAAAAAGCCGTCTGGCACCAGGTCGGGCTCGGTCTCGTCGAGCCACGCATAGTCGAAGCCCTGGCTGAAGATATTGTCGCGGATCTTGCCCCAATACCACCCGCGCGCGTCGGGGTTGGTCGAGTCGATCAAGCCGCCCGCGCGGTCGGAACGAACGGGCAGACCGTCGACGGGCTTGCCCTCCTTGTCCTTCAGCAGCCAGCCCTTGGCCGCGAGATCGTTGAAATAGCGGCTTTCCTTTTCGAAACGCGGCCAGATGCTGACGATGCTGCGCATCCCCGCATCGTGGAGGTGCCGGTTCATGCCCGCGGGATCGGGAAAGGCGGTGCGATCGATGTCGAGCTGGCCCATCCGCGTCCAGTAGAACCAGTCGAGCACCATCACGTCTAGCGGCAGGCCGCGTTTGCGATAGCCATCCGCGACGGCGAGGAGTTCGCCCTGCGTCTCGTAACGGGCCTTGCTCTGGATCAGCCCGAACGCGGCCTTGGGGGGCAGCGGCGTTCGTCCCGTCAGCCGGGCATAGCCGGCATAGAGTTCGTCCGCCGTTCGGCCCGCGACGACGAAGAACGACACGCGCTCGCCGACGTTCGACTGGAACCGGGTCGCATCGTGCAGGCCCGGTGAGACGGTCGTGGCGGACGGATTGTCCCACAGGATCGCATAGCCCTTGTCCGTCACCATGAACGGCACGCACACCGCCTCGCCGGACGGGCGATCATAATCGTGGCGGCAGTCGATCGTGCGGCCGCGCAGATCCAGCACCCCGTCCTGATATTGGCCGAGGCCGTAATAATGCGTGTCGGGGGTGTCGGCGAAGGCCGCCCCAACGCGGAAACTATGCTCGCCCGCGACGTCGTGCGGCGCCATTTCCCAGCCGGTCATGCGGGTGAGGGGGCGGCCATCGGGTAGCGACAGGTCGATCGCGACCGGCGGCAGCGACGGCGCGAAATAGCGCTCCATCTGGCTCGGCGGCTTGGGCCAGGGCTGGGCGGCGACGGTTACGCGCAATCCCGCCGCGGCGAACACGTCGCCGGTCGCATCGGCGCGGTGCGTCCAGCCGGCGGCATCGGGCTTGCCGGTGATGCCATAGCCAGGCGCGCTTTCCGCCTGTGCCCGCTCGGTCGCGATCGTCACGCGGACGATCCCCGGGCCATAGGGCTCGATCGACACCATCGCGCCGTTGCGGTCGAGCGTGGCGAGCGGGGCGGCGCCCGCGTTGGTCGCGAGCAGCAGCGCGGCGACGGCGAGCAGGCGCCTCATCGGGCCAGCGCCCGCTGGATCGCCGCTTCCGCCAGGGGCCGCATCACGGCATAACCCGCCGCGGTCGGATGCACGCCGTCGCTGGCAAGGCCGGGCTTCATGCCGCCCTCGGGCGTGGCGAGCACGGGATGGTAATCGATCCAGACGAACCCCTCGCGCGCGGCATAGGCGGCGATCCAGCGGTTGAGCGCGGCGATCTGCGCCACCGGCCGCTTGTCCTTCGCCCAGGGAAAGGCGGCGGCGGGCGGGATCGAGGCGAGGATCACCCGGATGCCATGCAGCCGCGCGAGTTCGGCCATCGTCGCGATATGGCCCTCCACGGTCTCGATCGTCGCCGCGCCGGTGTTGCCCGCGATGTCGTTCGTGCCGATCATGATGTGGACGGCGCGGGGGCGTAGATCGATCACGTCCTGGCGGAAGCGCACGAGAAGCTGCGTGCTCGTCTGGCCGCCGATGCCGCGATCGACGATCCCGTGCGTGAAGAAGCCGGGATCCGCGCCGATCCAATTGTCGGTGATCGAATCGCCGGCGAACACGACGCGCGGCCGTTCCCTCAGCGCGGCGTTGGCGGCGGCGTAGCGACATAGCTGGCCGAAATCGCGGGTCAGGTTATGAAGCTGCTCTTCTGCCCATCCGACCGCGGCATGGGCGGGGCAGGGCTGGGCGACGATCCCGATCGGGTCCCCGGCGAACGGGTCGCCCGCCGCGCTGACCTGCGCGGCAGCGGCGGACAGGGGGACCAGCGGGGCGATCAGGGAGGCTGCGGCCAGCGCAGCGATCGGGCGTATCATCGGCATCGTCATCCTCGTCACGGCGCTTTTCCTTCGGCCCGCGGCGTAGCGGTCGGGTGGGCGCGCGGGGAATCGCGCGCCCATCGGTCTCAGAAGCGGTTGAGCAGATTCTCCAGCCATTCCTGCCGGCCCGAACGGGGCTTGGGATCCAGCCCGCGCGCGATCGCCAGATCGGCGATCTCGGCGAGACCCGTGCCGTCGGCATGGATCATCCGGCCGAGTTCACCGTCCCATCCGGCATAGCGCTCCTTCTTGAAGGCGTCGATCCGGCCGTCCTCGATGATCGCCGCGGCGTTCAGCAGCGACTTGGCCACCGCATCGATGCCGCCGATATGGCCGTGGAACAGGTCGACCGCGTCGATCGACTGGCGCCGCACCTTGGCATCGAAGTTGAACCCGCCGGTGGTGAACCCGCCGGCGCGCACGATCTCCAGCGTCGCGCGCGTCAGCTCCTCGACCGAATTGGGGAATTGGTCGGTGTCCCAGCCATTCTGGTAATCGCCGCGATTGGCGTCGATCGACCCGAAGATGCCGAGCGCGGCGGCGGTGGCGATCTCATGCTCGAACGTGTGGCTGGCGAGCGTCGCGTGGTTGGCCTCGATGTTGACGCGCACCTCGTTCTCAAGGCCGTAGCGTTTCAGGAAGCCGTACACCGTCGCCGTGTCGAAGTCGTACTGGTGCTTGGTCGGCTCGAACGGCTTGGGCTCGATCAGGATCGCGCCGGTGAAGCCGATCCTGTGCTTGTGCTCGACCACCTGCGACAGGAAGCGGCCGAGATTGTCGAGCTCGCGCTTCATGTCGGTGTTGGTCAGCGTCTCGTAACCCTCGCGGCCGCCCCACAGCACGTAGTTCGCGCCGCCGAGCCGATGCGTCGCCTCCAGCGCGGCGCGGACCTGCATCGCGCCCCAGGCATAGACCTCGGGATCGGGATTGCTGGCGCCGCCCGCGGCATAGCGCGGATCGCTGAACAGGTTGGCGGTGCCCCAGAGCAGCTTGACGCCGCTGTCCGCCTGCAGCGTTTCGAGATGATCGACCGCCTGGCCGAAATAGCGGCCATATTCGGCGACGTTGGTCGCGTGCGCCGAAACGTCGACGTCATGCCAGCAGTAGAAGGGCACGTCGAGGCGGCGGATGAAGTCGAACGCCGCGGCGCGCTTCATCGCCGCGCCTTCGGGCGTATGCGCATGCGCCGCCCAGGGCCGGTCGAACGTGCCGGGGCCAAACACGTCGCTGCCCGGCCAGCAGAATGTATGCCACATGCACACGGCGAAGCGCAGATGCTCTGCCATCGTCTTGCCGAGCACGACGCGGTTCTTGTCGTACCAGCGATAGGCGAGATCGTCGTCGCTGTCGGGGCCCTTGTACGTGATCTGCGGGATGTCCGCGAAATAGTCGGTCGCCATGTGGGTCAAATGCCTTTCGTGTTGGGTGCGATCCGCGGGTACGCGGCGCGAAACTGGTGTTTCTTGGGAGCGAGCCGCGCGATCAGCGTCGGATCGGGTTCGATGACGTGGCTGATCGGCGGCGCCGCGCAGACGCTGGCGGGATCGCCGCCGTCGACCGCGATCTGCGCCAGCCGTGCGGCGCCGAGCGCCGGCCCGACCTCGCCGCCCTCCAGATAGACGAGCGGCGTCTCCAGTGCGGCGGCGATGATGCGGCCCCAATAGGAGGAGCGCGCGCCGCCGCCGATCACCGCGAGCCGCTCGATCCGGGTGCCCGCATCCGTCAGCGCGTCGAGGCCGTCGGCGAGCGCGAAGGCCACGCCTTCGAGCACCGCCTGTGCGAGCCGCGGCGTATCGGTCTCGTTGTCGAGCTGGAGAAAGGCACCGCGCACGGCCACGTCGTTGTGCGGCGTCCGCTCGCCCGAGAGATAGGGCAGGAACAGTTCGGGGCCGCCGGCGGGCCCGCTCGCCTCGGCGCGCGCGAACAGCTCGGCCGCGCCGCTCGTGCCGGTCAGCCGCGCGACCCAGTCGATGCACGAGGCTGCCGACAGATGCACGCTCATCTGGTGCCACAGCCCCGGCAGGCAATGACAGAAGGCGTGGACGGCGCGCGCGGGATTGGGGCGGAACCCGTCCGTCGCGACGAAGATGACGCCCGACGTGCCGAGCGA
The DNA here is from genome assembly GCF_022662335.1 of Sphingomonas sp. CROZ-RG-20F-R02-07. Lineage (GTDB taxonomy): Bacteria > Pseudomonadota > Alphaproteobacteria > Sphingomonadales > Sphingomonadaceae > Sphingomonas. Next base: position 151,828 of record NZ_JAKNQJ010000002.1, read on the forward strand.
CAGCAGCGCATCGCCGTCGCGCACGACGCCGACGCCCGCCGCGCCGGCGGCATTGTCGCCACCGCCCGCCGCCACCGGCACCGCGCCCATACCCCATAGCTCGGCGACCTCGGCGCGCAGCCGGCCGGTGATCTCGGTGCCCTCATACAGGCGCGGCATCTGCGCCTCGCTCATGCCGCAGGCGGCGAGCACCGTGTCGCTCCAGCGCCGCCCGGCGACATCGAGCCACAAGGTGCCCGCGCTGTCCGACAGGTCCGACGCGCGGTCGCCCGTCATCCGCAGCCGGACATAGTCCTTCGGCAGCAGCACGGTCGCCACCTGCGCGAAGACCTCGGGCTCATGGTCTTTCACCCAGAGCAGCTTGGGGGCGGTGAACCCCGGCATCGCGATGTTGCCGGTCACGGCGCGCAGCGTCGGGCAGGCCGCCTCCAGCGTCGCGCATTCGGCGGCGCTGCGCCCGTCGTTCCACAGGATCGCGGGCCGCAGCGGCCGGTCGTCCGCGCCCAGCAAGGTCGCGCCGTGCATCTGCCCGGCCAGCCCCACGCCGCGTACCGCGCGCCGCACCGCCGGGTCGATCGCCTGCACCGCCGCCGTGGTCGCCTGCCACCATGCGTCCGGGTCCTGTTCCGACCACAAGGCCGATGGCCGCTGGACGGTGAGCGCGGCCACGCCCTGGCCGACCACCACGCCCGCCGCGTCGAGGACGACCGCCTTGACACCCGAAGTGCCGATATCGATGCCTAGAAACATCGGATCAGTTCACCAGCGGATCGATTGCCGGGATCGTGCCGTCGGGATCGAAGTGAAGTTCGGTGACCTTGACGTTCCTCAGATGGTTCCGGTTCGACATCTGCGTGTCGGCATAGAAGAGCCACCATTTGCCGTTCCATTCGATGATCGAGTGGTGTGTCGTCCAGCCCTGTACCGGCTTCAGGATGTGGCCGCGATAGGTGAAGGGCCCGTAAGGGTTGCTGCCCGTCGCATAGTTCAGGAAATGCGTGTCGCCGGTCGAGTAGGTGTAATAATAGAGGCCGTTGCGGCGGAACACCCAGGATGCCTCGAAGAACCGTTTGTCGTGCGCGCCGCCGAGCACCGGCTTGCCGGTCGCGGGATCGAGGATCACCGCATCGCGCGGCTTCTCCGCGAAGGTCTTCATGTCCGGGTTCATCCGCACGACCTTGCCCGACAGCGCGGGCTGGTCGTCGCGGTGAAGATCGGTGTCGCTGCCGTTGCGATCGAACCGCCCGCTCGCCCAGCGCTGGAGCTGGCCGCCCCAGATGCCGCCGAAATACATGAAGGTGCGGCCGTCCGCATCGGTGAAGACCGCGGGGTCCATCGAGAAGCTGCCGGGAATCGGCGCGGCCTCCGCCTTGAAGGGGCCCATCGGGTTTCTGGCGGTCGCCACGCCGATGCGGAAGGTGCCGAGACCGTTCTTGTCGAGCACACGGTCGCGCGCCGGGAAATAGAGATAATAGGTGCCGTTGCGATAGGCCGCGTCGGGCGCCCACATCTGCTTGGAGGCCCAGGGCACGTCCTTCACGTCGAGCGCCACCGGGCCGACCGTGACGGGGCCGCCGATCCGGTCCATGCCCAGCACGCGATAATCGTGCATCGCATATTCGTTGCCGAGATCGTCGTCGGGAATGTCGGTCGGTACGTCGTGGCTGGGATAGACGTAGATCTTGCCGGCGAAGACGTGCGCGGACGGATCGGCGGTGTAGATCTGCGTCGTCAGCGGTTGCGACAGATAATGCCGACCATCGGGCGCCGTCTCGGGCACGGGCTTGCCCGCGGGGGTGAGCGGCGGCGCGGATTGGGCGAGCAGCGTCGCCGTGGGCACGAGCGTCAGGGCCAGGGGCGCGAGCGCACCGATCGCGCGGCGGATGGTCTGTCGGGGCATCAGTCGGTCTCCTTTCCGGCACCCTTCTGCAGGGGATATCCGGTAGCGCTACCAATAACGTCGCGGGCGGGGCATGCAAGCGGCGTGCGGGAATTGCCCGGTTTTGCGGCCGATTTCTTGCATTGCGCGGGGTGCTCCGTGTAAGGACAGGGTTCCTGTCCGGAGAGCAACCCTGGCGATATCCAAGCCCCGCGGCCGTCAACTCGGCGCGCCGACGATCACCGATGTGGCGCGACATGCCGGCGTGTCGCCGATGACCGTCTCGCGGGTCATCAACGCCGAAACCAATGTTCGCCCCGCCACGCGCGAGATCGTCAACGCGGCGATCAGCGAACTCAACTACGCGCCGAACCAGGCCGCCCGCCGTCTGGCCGGCGCGACCCAGAGCCGGATCGGGCTGCTCTATGCCAATCCCAGCGCCGGTTTCATCGGCGAATTCCTGATCGGCAGCCTCGACGAGGCGACGCGGCGCAACGTGCAGATCGTGTTCGAGAAATGCGAATCCGGCGACCGCGAGGCGGAGATCGCGGCGCGGCTGGTGCGCGACGGCATCGACGGCGTCGTGCTCACCCCGCCGCTGTGCGAGATGCAGCCGGTGCTCGATGTCTTCCAGAACGCCGGCATTCCGGCGGCGTTGCTGGGCACCAGGCGTCATGCCGGCGATCAGCGCGCGGTGGCGATCGACGACCGGCTCGCCGCCTGCCGGATGACGGAGCATCTGCTGGCGCTGGGGCACCAGCGGATCGGCTTCGTCGCGGGCGATCCCAATCTGTCGGCCTCGGCGCTTCGCCTGGAGGGCTATCGCGACGCGCTGGCGACGGCGGGCCTGCCGATCGACGCGGCGCTGATCGTCGAGGGCCTGTATACCTATCGTTCGGGCCTCGAAGCGGCCGAGCGGCTGTTCGCGGTGACGGATCGTCCGAGCGCGATCTTCGCATCCAACGACGATATGGCGGCGGCGGTGATCGCGGTGGCGCATCGTTACGAGCTGGACGTGCCGGAGAGTCTCACGGTCGTCGGCTTCGACGACACGACGCTGGCGACCGCGATCTGGCCGGAACTGACGACGATCCGCCAGCCGATCGCCGACATGGCGCGGCTCTCCATCGAACTGCTCGCCGCCGCGATCCGCGGGGAGCCCATGCCAGTCACGGGAGCGGTCGGCCTGCTCGACTTCACGCTCGTCCACCGCCAGTCCGACGCGCCGCCACGCGATGCGCTCGGCCATCACAGCCGGGCCGGTCGCGTGCCGACGCCGTAGGTCCGCGGAAAGCCCGGCGCTTCAGGCGTGCGGTGCGCCCGCGATCGGCGCCGCGTGGCACGCCGCCAGCCGGTCGCGCATCACCTCCAGCCGCACCGCGTCGATCGCCACGGCGGGATGTCCTTCGTGGCGCAGGAACGTGGCGACTTCGCCGATGGACTGCGCCACGCCGTCGAATTGCTGGAGCGGCCCCGGATGCCGCGCGAACACCACCGGATCGAGGCATAGCTGCATCGCGAATTCCTCGAGCGTGCGCCGCGCCCGGTCGAGTTCGTCGGCGAGCGCCTGCGCCAGGGCGACATAGTCGGGCTCAACCACGGCACATGCCAAGCACCGTCTCCGCGATGTCGCTCGATTTGATCGGCTGCACCGCCATGCCGCGCCCGAGTTCGAGCTTGCCCGACCCGTCCTCGGCGGGGGCGATCGCGCAGGCCCGCGCCGCCCGCAGCGCTGCGGCGCCCTGCTGGCCATCCTCGCCGCCCGCGAGCAGCACGCCGATCGTCTTGGCCGCGGCGCTCTTGGCCAGCGTCGCCATCATCAGCGAGATCGATGGACGCTGCCCGGCAAAGGGCGGCTTGTCGAGCAGGCGGATCGTGCCGCCCGGCCACGCGTCGATATAGACGTGGTGCGTGCCAGGGCGGCAGAAGACGATCATCCCCTGCTCGACCTTCAGGCCATCGCTCGCCTCGACGACGCGCGGCGCCACCGAATCGGACAATTTGGCGATCATGCCGTCCGCCAGCTCGGGGCGCATATGCTGCACCACCATGACGGGGGGGCCGTCGGCCGGCCAGCGCCCCAACAGGTCGAACAGCGGCTTGGTGCTCGCCACGTCGGCGCCGACGGTCACGATCGTGCCGTTCCACGCGAACGCGCCGGTCGCGGAGGCGCGCTTCGCGGCCGATGCCGACGGCCCGTCGTTCAGTTCGGCGAACCGCTTGGGCGCTTCCTTGATCGTCTTGCTCAGCTTGCCGAACGCGGCCTGCATCTCGTCGGGCGTGGCGCGGGTGGGCTTGGGATAGCAGTCGAGAGCGCCCAACCTCAGCGCCTCGATCGAGCTTTCCGCGCCCTTGGCCGTCAAGGTGGAGAACATGATGACCGGCATCGGCGCGGTCTCCATGATCTCGGCCAGATAATCGATACCGTTCATGCCCGGCATTTCGACGTCCAGCGTCATGACGTTGGGCTTCAGGTCGCGCACCATCGCGCGCGCCTCCTCCGCCCCGTCCGCCATGCCGACGACCTGGATGTCCTTGTCCTTTTCCAGGATGCCGGCAACCATCATGCGCATCGTCATCGAATCGTCGACGACCAATACTCTGGCTTTGGCCATGTCACATTTCCTTGCGATTACGGGAGTTCACGCGGCTTCGGCCTGGGGTGGAGCGAGGCGTTCCAGATCGAGCACCAGGATCATCCGGTCTTCGACGGTCGCCAGACCGTCGAGCAGCGCGGCCGCCTGGGTCGATCCGACGTCGGGCAGCGGCTGCATGTCCTCGGGGCGGATGGTGACGATGTCGTTCACCGCATCGACGATCACGCCCTGCAACTGCTCGCCGATGCGCACGACGATGATGACGTGGCGTGCGGTGGGATCGGTCAGGCCCCAGCCGAGCCGCATGCGCAGATCGAGCACCGGCAGGACGACGCCGCGCAGGTTGACGACGCCGCGGACATGCGCGGGCACGTTGGGCAGGGGGGTGGCGGGGGACCAGGCGCGGATCTCGCGAATGGCCATGATGTCGATACCCAGCGACTGGTCGCCGAGTTCGAAGGTGATGAGCTGACGGGTCATGGCATGCCTTCCGGTTAGACGAGGACGCGGCGGACGGCCGCATTGAGTTTGGCGGGGTCGAATGGCTTGACGATCCAGCCGGTCGCACCGGCCACGCGCGCGCGCTGCTTCTTCTCGTCGGAGAATTCGGTCGACAGCACGAGGATGGGCAGGTTGGACCAGCGCGGATGCGCGCGCACCGCGCCGATCAGGCCGAAACCGTCCATCCGGGGCATGTTGATGTCGGTGATGACGAGATCGGGCGCGGCCTCGTCGATCCTGTCCATCGCGTCGACGCCGTCCTCCGCCGCGGCGACCGCATAGCCGTCGCCGACGAGCGCCATGCGGAGCAGCGCCCGCATGCTGGGCGAATCGTCGACGGTCAAAATCGTTCGAGTCATGGGGCCGTCCTTCAGAAGAGATCGAGCTCGCCGCTGGCAGCGGCGGCGGGAAGCGGGGCAGGGGGCGCGCGGCGGGTGACCGGCGCCACGGAGTCTTGAACCAGCCGCGCCCGCGAACGGCCGAGCGCGGCCTGGAATTCGAGCCGTCGGGCCGAGCGGCCGCCGAGATCGCTGACGACCAGCGGGATGCGATCCTGCTGGAGGAAGCGCACCGCGAAATCGGCATTGGCCGAACCGATCGCGCGCATGCCGGCATGGAGATTGGCACCGCCGTAGAGATGCGCGCGCAGCCGCTCGCGCCGCGCGCCGTGACGCAGCATCTCGTTGATGAGCAGCTCCATCGCATGGACGCCGTAACGGTGCGCCGCGGCCGGATCGATCGTCTGCCCGGGCTGGGGTTCGCCGAGCAGGAAGTGGTTGATGCCACCGATGCCCGCTTCGGGATCGAACAGGCAGGCCGCGACGCAACTGCCGAGGATCGTGCTGAACATCACCTGCGGATCGGCGGAGACGCCGCGTTCGCCCTGGACGATGCCGACATGGCGGAAGCCATCGCCGCGCAGCGCCGGCTGGCGCTTGGCTCCGGGAAGGGGCGCGGTCATGCCGCCATTCCGATCGCGACGTCGGCGATCCGCGGCAGCGCCAGTTGCGCCTCGACCGCACCGGCGGCGAAGGCGACGGCGGGCATGCCGTAGACGACGCTGGTCGCCTCGTCCTGGCCGATCGTCCGCGCGCCGGACTGGCGCATCTCGGCCAGCCCGACGGCGCCGTCCGCCCCCATGCCGGTGAGCAGCACGCCCACGGCCGGCAGGCCGAGCCGCGCGACCGAGCGGAACAGCACGTCCACGGACGGGCGATGGCCGCTGACGAGATCGCCGGAGAACAGCCGGATGCGCGGCGCGGCGGCGCCGATCACCTCCATGTGACGCTCTCCGCCCGGCGCGAGATAGACGTGACCCGGCTTCAGGATCATCCCCGTCCGCGCCTCGCAGACGGTGGGCGGGCAGAAACGGTCGAGCCGGATCGCGAAGCTGGCGGTGAACATCGCGGGCATGTGCTGGACGATGACGGTCGGCGGGCAGTTCGCGGGAAAGCCGCCGATCACCTCGAGCAGCGCCTCGACCCCCCCGGTCGAGGCGCCGATCGCGATCAGCGCGGCGCGGTCGCCGGCGCCCGCGCGCGCCGGGCGCGGTTCCGGCCGGATGGTAGCGCGCTTGCCCCCGGCGGCGGCGCGGACGACCTGCGGCAGCGTGGCGGTGCCGGGCGTGGCCGTGGGCGAGGTGGGCTTCAGGAAACAGGCGAACGCCCCCGCATCCAGCGCCCGCGCGGTCGTCGCCGCGCCCCGTTCGGTCGCCGAGGACACGATCACCACCGGCATCGGCCGCAGCGCCATGATCTTTTCGAGAAAGGCGATGCCGTCCATACCGGGCATCTCGATATCGAGCGTGACGACATCGGGATCGAGCGCCTTGATGAGACGCCGCGCCTCGATCGCGTCGGCCGCTTCGCCGACCACCGCGATGCCCGGATCGGCGCGCAGCATCGCCGACAGCAGACCGCGCATCGTGGCGGAATCGTCGACGATCAATACGCGGATCGGTGCGGTCATGCGGTCCTCCGATAGATCGTCTGGCCGACCGGCTCGAACGCCGATGTCGCCGGGCCGATCACGCGTTCGGAATGGCCGATGTAGAGAAAGCTGCCGGGCGCCATCAGCTCCGCAAACCGTTCGATCAGCCGGGCTTTGGTCGGTTCGTCGAAATAGATCATGACGTTGCGGCAGAACACCACGTCGAAACGTCCCTTCATCGGCCAGCTTTCGAGCAGGTTGAGCCGGCGATAGGCGAGCACGCGCTTGAGTTCGGGGCCCATCACGAGTTCGTCCGCCTCTTTGCTCATCCAGGTGCGGCGATAGCGTTCGGGGATGTCGCGCGCCATCGCCACCGGATAGCGGCCGGCCGACGCCGTCGCGAGAACGTGCGGGGCGAGATCGGTGGCGAGGATCGCCACGTCGCGGCTCGCGAGGCGAGTGCCCGCCGCCTTGTCGTCGCCGAGCAGCGTCATCGCGAGCGAATACGGCTCCTCGCCGCTCGAACTGGCCGAGGACCATAGCCGTACCGGACGGCCCCGCTCGGCCTGTGCGATCAGGCCGGCGCGGACATGCGTCGTGAAATGCGCGAAATGATGGTCCTCGCGAAAGAATTTGGTGTGATTGGTAGTCAGCGCGAAGATCGCCTCGCGCCGCGCATCGGCATCGTTGCGGAGCAGTTCGACATAATCGGCGAACCCGCTCATGCCGCGCCGACGGACGATCTTGGCGAGCCGCGAATAGACGAGCTGGCGCTTGCCGTCGGCCAGCACGATCCCCGAATGCGCATGCGTCATGCGGGCGATGGTGGTGAAATCGGCGGCGTCGAGCGTGAATTCGCCGACCGGGGCGGGGGCGGCGCTCATGCCGCCAGCAGCCGGCTGGGCTCGGCGCGATGACGGCGGACCAATGTCTCGACATCGACGATCAGTGCGACGCGCCCGTCGCCGAGCACCGTGGCCCCCGCCAGGCCAGCAACGGGCGCGAAGTTCGTCTCCAGGCTCTTGACCACCACCTGGCGCTGATCCTGGATACCGTCGACCATCAAGATGGCCTGGCCGACATCGGTTTCGACCACCACCAGCACGGCCTCGGTCGGATCGGCGCATGCATCGCCCACCCCCAACAGGCTGCCCACCGGCAGGATCGGCAGATAGGCGCCGCGCACGTCGAGCACGCCCGCATCGGGGCCGAACGCCCGCACGTCGCCGGCCTGCGGACGCAGGCTTTCGACCACATGCGCAAGCGGGATGACATAGGTCTGCGATCCGACGCTGACGACCATGCCGTCGAGGATCGCGAGCGTGAGCGGCAGGGTGAGCGTGAAGGTCGAGCCCTTGCCGAACTTGGAGGTGATGCCGATCCGGCCGCCCAGCGCCTGGACGTTGCGGCGGACAACATCCATGCCGACGCCGCGGCCCGAGATGTTCGATACCGTCGCCGCGGTGGAAAAGCCGGGTGCGAAGATCAGGTTCTCGATCTCCTCGTCGGACATATTGGCATCGGCCGATATGATGCCGCGCTCGATCGCCTTGGCGCGGACGCGCGGCAGATCGATGCCGCGGCCATCGTCGGACACCGAGATGACGATCCGGCCCGAACGGTGCTCGGCCGCCAGACGGACCAGCCCCTCGGGCGGTTTGCCTGCGATCACGCGTTCGTCAGGCATCTCGAGCCCGTGATCGACCGCGTTGCGGATCATGTGCGTGAGCGGCTCGCCGATGCGTTCGACCACGGTCTTGTCCACCTCGGTCATCTCGCCTTCGACCTGCAGCCGCACCCGCTTGCCGGTGCCGGCCTCGAGCTCGCGGATGATCCGCGGAACCCGGCTGAACACCGATTTCACCGGTTGCGCGCGGATCGACATCGCGCTGTCCTGAAGCTCGCGCGTCAGGTGGTCGAGGTCGGACAGCTCGTCGATCGTGCCCGCGCCGTGCAGCGACAGGCGCTGCGCCAGCATCGCCTGCGTGATGACCAGTTCGCCAACCAGATTGACGAGGCGATCGAGCTTTTCCAGCTCGACGCGGATCGTCGCCGATCCCGCCGCCGCCCTGGCCGCTTCGTCGCCGGCGGCGGAGCGCGGATCGGCCGGTGGCTCCTCCGTGACGGGTGATGGCCGTACGGCCGGCGCGATCGCGACGGGCTCCGACTGGAGCACCGGAGCGGGCGCGGCACCGCTCTGGGCATCGCTCGAGGCAGGGATCTCGTCAGCGATCGCGGCAGGCGGCTCGCCCGCCGTGACGGTGATGCGATAGCTGTCGGGCACGAAATCGAACACCGCCTCGATCTCGTCGCGTTCCACGCGGCTGGGGACCGCGATCGTCCATCCGAGATGGCACTCGTCGACCGCGAGCGCGGAGAGCGGCGGCAGCTTCGACAGATCGATATCGACCAGGCTGCCGCCCAGCGCCATCAATTCGCGCAGCAGCGGCAGGGGATCGCCGCCATTGTCGAACGCGCCGCGGCCGGGATGAACGCTGATCGTCCATGGCGCCTCGTCGAGGACCGGCGGTTCGATCGATGCGAGAAGCGAATCCAGATCGAAATCCAGATCGAAATCGGCGGGGCTTTCGGCTTCGGCGGCGGGCGCGTCCCCGTCGTCACCGGCATCGGCGGGTGCCGCGCCTGCCGCGATTGCGGCGAGCCTCGCCAGGACGGCATCGTCCGCGGGCGCGGCGCCGCCGGCCTGCGCGCTGGCGATATGGTCGCTCAGCACGTCGAAGGCGGCGAACAGCACGGCGATCAGGTCGGGTGTCGGCTCCCGCTCGCCGGTGCGCAAGAGGTCAAGCACCGTTTCGAGGTGATGCGAGAAGCCCTGAAGCGCATCGAAGCCGAAGGCGCCCGCGCCGCCCTTGATCGAGTGCACCGCACGGAAGATCGTGTTGATCGTCTCCGCATCGGGCGTCGCGTCGCGCGCATCGGCGAGGCTGGTTTCGATGGTGGCCAGACCTTCTTCGCATTCCTGGAAGAAGATCGCCTGGATTTCGTCGAGCTGCACGGGCCGATCCTTCAGCGAGCGGAGGCGGGAACGAGCAACTGCTCGGTGCCGATGAGGCGCATGGCATCGAGCAGCGCCTCGCTCGGACGCTCGATGACGAAGGGCACGCCGGCGACGTCCGCGGTCGTGCGGGCGCACAGCAGGAGCTGCAGGCCGGCGACCCCGATGCGTTCCACGCCCGCCGCATCGAGCGTGGCGGCGGCGGTCGCGGTGAGAAGCTTATCGGCCAGCGCCACCGCTGCGGCCAGGTCGACAATGGCCGGTAGCACGATGCGGATCATCGGTTGGTCTTTCGAATTTTGGGATCGGGTGGGCCGCGCCACCAAGGGCGCGGCCAAGGCGACGGTCAGAATTTCGACCAGTCGGAATCGTCCGGCTCGATGGCCAGCGCCAGCGCACCGCGGGTGGCGGGGCGTTTGGCGACGATCCGCACCGGTGCGGCGACGCGGCGCGGGGCTGCGACGGGCTGCGATGCCTCGACCGGACGTTCGTCCGCAGCCAGGCGGAAGCGGGCGACATGGCGGGCGAGTTCGTCGGCATCGCTGGCCAGGCTGCGCGCCGCGGCGGTCGATTCCTCCACCATCGCAGCGTTCTGCTGGGTGACATTGTCCATCTCGCCGACGGCGATATTGACCTGCTGCAACCCCGATGCCTGTTGTTCGGCCGAGGACGCGATCGTCGCGACGAGCGTGCTGATCTCGTTGATCCGTGCCACGATCCGCTCGAGCGACTTGCCGGTCTCGCCGACGAGTTCCACGCCGTTGTCGACCTGCTCGGAGCTGGCGAGGATCTTGGTCTTCACGTCCTTGGCCGCATCCGCGGACCGCTGGGCGAGCGCCCGCACTTCCGAAGCGACGACGGCAAAGCCCTTGCCCGCATCGCCAGCCCGTGCCGCCTCGACACCGGCGTTCAGCGCGAGCAGGTTGGTCTGGAAGGCGATGCCGTCGATCACGCTGATGATCTCCGAAATTTCCTGGCTGGATCGTTCGATCCCGCCCATCGCCGTCACCGCTTCGCGCACGACGCGGCCGCTGGCCTCGGCGTCGCCCTTGGCTTCGCCCACCACGGTGTTGACCCGCGCGGCACCCTGCGCGGTTTCGCGCACGGTCGAGGTGATCTCGTCCATCGACGCCGCGGTTTCCTCGAGGCTCGCCGCCTGCTGTTCGGTGCGGTGCGACAGATCGTCGGACGCCGCGCTGATCTCGGACGACGCGGTGCGGATGCCGCTCGTGGAGCGGGTCACCGCAACGAGCGCGTCGCTCAGCGCATCGACCGCATGGTTGTAATTGTGGCGAAGCTGTTCGTATTCGGCCGGGAACGTCTCGGTGATGTGCCCGCTGAGATCGCCGTCCGCGAGGCGTTCCAGCCCGGCGCCGAGTGCGGACACGATCACCTCCTGCGCGGTACGTGCCTCGGAGACGGTCTGCGCGTGGTCGCGGAAGACCGAAAGAGCCTTGGTCAGCCGGCCGATGCAATCGCGGTGCTCGGTGAACAGGATCGCGCTGCTGAGATCGCCCGCCGCGAGCGCCTCGGTACGAACGACCGTGGCGACATACGGGTCGGAAATGGCCTTGCCGCTGAACAGTGCGGTCGCCATGGTGAGCACGGCCACGACACCGCTGAGAGCCATATAGCGGTAGAGTTCGCTTGGCGGCGCCAGTGCGGCGAAGTAGGTGGTTGCCATCCCGCTGAACGCGGCGATGGTGTAGATCGCGAACAACACCCTGAATTTAACGCGAATAGGCGCGTCGTTCTTGAACCAGCTCAACATGCTCCGTCCCTCCTCAAACCAGAAAGCCCGGCAGCCTTTTCATCGATGCTGCCATGCTGCGTGGGTTCTTCATCGGCGGAGAAAGTTAATGACGGGGTAAGCTAGTAAAATAATTCCGAAATGGGATAGATTTTGTTCCGTTTTGGGTTAATCTCGCATGATAGCACCGGTGGAGGACCTTGAGCGGCCGCGTTAACCGCCCGATTACGGGCGCTATACCGGGTCGAAAGCATCCCTCACCAGGCCGGTCATGAGCTTGCGAAACCATTGGTGGCCGGGATCGAGGCGATAGCGCGAGTTCCAGAATGCGCAGAGTTCGAAATATTCCTCTGTTTCCGGAATCTCCACGATGCGCATGCCTAGCGTGTCGACGGCGACCGACGCGATCGCCAGGGGCGTGACGGTCAGGCATCCGGTGGCGAGCGCGAGCCCGGGGAGCACCGAAAACTGCGCTACGCCGGCTTCCATCGCCATGTTGGACGATCCCAAGAGCGTCACCAGGGTCTCCTGTTCCTCGCCCACCAGCGCGCGCGGTATGCGCATGCCGAAGCGGGGGGCAGCCAGGAACTCCGCCCGCGAGCGGGGCGGTCGTGCGGCGAACGGGTGGTCGGGGCCGACGACGGCAACCAGCTTGCTTCTCGACACGCGTTCGACCTCGATGATGTCGTCCAGCGCCGGCGAGTAGCTGACATAGGCGATGTCGATCCGGCCCTGTCGCAACTCCTCGTGCAATTTGGCCCCCATCGCGCCGAACCGAACGGTGATGTTCGGTGCATCCCGTGCCAGCGCCGTGCGCAGGGGGGCGACGACCTTCAGCGCAAGATGATCCGCCATGACGACCACGAACCGGCGGCTCGTCCGCTCGGGCGACCAGGCCTTGGCGAGTAGCGCCTGTTCGAGATCGTCGCACGCCAGTTCCAGGAGCGGCAGCAATCGCTCGGCGAAAGGCGTTCGCACCATCGCCCGCCCATCCTTGATGAGCAACGGATCGCTGAACATCGTCCGCAATCGGGCCAAGGCGTTGCTAGCGGCGGGTTGCGAAAGCCCGACCCGGCTTGCCGCACGCGTCACGCTGCGTTCCTGCAACAACGCCCGCAAAACAGGCACCAGGTTCAGATCGATCGCGCGAAGACCCTTGCCCATCCATCCACCCGCTGAATGCCATTTGTATGATTTATCAACTTCCGACGATCAATCCAAATCGGATACGATATCCACGTATATGACCGGAGTCGGACAGCCTGAGGCCATGATATTGCTTGTGAGCCATCATACAACGCACTGTTTTCCCGAAGTTTCGATCGCGATGATCGGGGTGACGATCGAAGCGTTCGTCTCATGACCGTGCCCATGTCGGCCGGGCCGAGCTGGGCGCTTAGCGTCCTGCATTGCGGAATGCCCGAAATACGGCCGAGCGATTCGCTGGCTCTTGTCTGGGCGGACAGCGCGCTTGCGATCACGCGTGACGCGGATCGCTCGGAAATGATGGCCGGCGATCTGATGCTGGTCGACCGGCGAGAACCGTTCCGGTGTTCCGCAAGCGTCGACGACTGGTCGGCGCGCATGCTCGATTTCGGCGACCGGAGCCTCGAGCAAAAGGTCGTTCGAACCACAATGGCTCTGTGGCGCCCGTTGGACGGCCGGTCCGCCATGGCGAGCGCGATCCGCAACACGTGGCTTTCCATCCACGATTTCCGCGCCTCCGGGCAGCGCGCAAGCGAGTATCAGGCGATGGATCTTCTGACGCAAACCGTCGTGACGCTGGCACAGGGAACGGGCGATGCGCCGCCGAGCCGCTATGCGATGGGCCTGCTCGGCCGGGCCAAGGCGATCGTCCGGACCGACCTGTCCAATCCCGATCTCGGCGTGCAGATGATCGCCGATCGACTCGGCCTGTCCACGCGCCGCGTCGCCGCGATCTTCTCCGCCGAATATATCACCCCCACCGCCTTCATCACGGCGGAGCGGATGAAGGCCGCCCAGGCGATGTTGACCGATCCCCTTCATCCGAAGCGACGGATCGAGACGATCGCATGGGCTTGCGGCTACCGGAATCACAATCACTTCTGCCGAGTCTTCAAGGCACGCCATGGCGTGTCGCCCTCGACTTATCGAAGCGCGGCGCAGCCGGACTGACCGCCCGGCCCGAACGGGATCGTCACGGCGGTGCGGGATCGCGGCCCGCGCCGCGTTGCCGATCGGTCGTCGCTGCCGCTAAGGCCGATCGGCATGGCGCGCCGACTCCGATCCGTCTCGAACCAGGGACGCCGCCGCCGTCGGCGCCCGCACGATCGGTCGGCCGAACATTGGCTGCTGCTGATCGGCATCGTCCTCGTCATCGCGGCGGTAGCGGGGTCGATCGATCCGTCGCGCTGGTGGTCTCGCCCTGCGCCGTCGCCCGTGACCGCGCCGCCGCTGACGATGGCCGAGGCGCGCCGCTCCAATGCCGCGGTGCCGATCCAGGCGGCGCGGCGCGTCCAGGCGCGGCCCTTTGCGTTTCACGGGGGGCCGGCCGAGCGCGCGCAAGCGGTGGATTGCCTCGCGACCGCGGCGATCTACGAGGCGGGCGCCGATCCGCGCGAGCAACGCGCGATCATCCAGGTCGTGTTGAACCGCGCGCGCACCGCGGGCTTTCCCAAGACGGTCTGCGGCGTCGTCTATCAGGGGGCGGACCGCACCACCGGCTGCCAATTCTCGTTCACTTGCGACGGATCGCTGGTGCGCCGGCCGGAGCATAATGGCTGGGCCGCCGCCCGGCGTGCGGCGAAACGGGCTTTGGCGGGCTATGTCTTCGCCGATGTCGGCCGCGCCACCAACTATCACGCCGACTGGATGGTACCCTATTGGCGCGGGTCGCTCGTCAAGGTCGCACGGGTACGCACGCATCTCTTCTACGTGCGGCGGCGCGCCTCGACCGATTGACCGCCGGCGATGACGTTTGCTCTATTGCGCAGCCGGATCGTCGTTGCCGCCGCCGCTGGAATCGTGATCGTAATCCTCCGTGCCGGTGCCGCCGCCGGCCCCTGCGCCGCTGCCACGAACCTCGCCGGTCTTCTCGTCGACATAGGCGCGCCGGCCGGCATCGCTCGGGATGTCCTCGCCCGGCAGGGCGTTCGGGGTCGCGGGATCGGCCTGGCGGTTGGCACGACTGACGCCCACCTCGACATAGCGCGGTGTCTCATGGGTCTGGCGATCATCCTCTTCGCCCGAATGATGGCCCACGGTTCCATCGCCGTTGCCGTGCAGCAGGCGGTCGGCATCGGTATCGGGTCGATGGTCGGTCATGGGCGGCTCCGGCTTTTATCCACCCAACGGGAACGCGCGGGTGCGGCGGAATGTCCCGCCGTCACGTCGCCTTCAGCCGGCCCGCGCTGGCGGCCGCCGCGACGAGGCCCAAAGCCGCCGCGACGGCGAACGGGATCGCGGTCGCGGGGCCGGCCACGCGGAACACGAACGCCACCGCCACCGCGCCGAGCGTCTGCCCGCACAAGCGCGCGGTCGCCAGCATCCCGGCGGCGGCACCGCTCCGTTCGGCGGGCGCCGATCCCATCATCGTGCGGTTGTTGGGCGATTGGAACAGGCCGAAGCCGATCCCGCACAGCCCGATCGCCAAGACGAGCGCCGCCGTGCCCGCGGACGCCGGCATCGCGGCGATCCCACCGAATGCGCAGGCGAGCACGACGAGGCCGATGCCGCCGAGCAGGCCCGCCGGCACGTGCTCGACGAGCCGCCCTGCGACCGGCGCCGCCACCGCGATGCCGAGCGGCAGTGCGGTGATGGCGAAGCCCGCCTGCGCATGGTCATAGCCCCAGCGCGACTGGAGATAGAAGGGCAGCGATACCAACCCGATCATCTGCGCGGCGAAAGCGAGGATCGATGCTGCATAGGACAGGCCCAGCAGCGGCGTGCGGATCAGGTCCAGCGGGATCAGCGGATCGCGCTGCGACCGCGCGATCCGCAGCAGCGGGATGCCCGCGCCGATCCCGATGGCCAGCGCCAGCCCGCTTTTCACCGAAAACGCCTCGTGTGCGACGCTGGCGGCGAACGCGAAGAGTGCGGCGAAGGTGATCGCCGCGAGCAGCGCGGACTGCCAGTCGAAGCGACGGTGCTGGCGCGGCGGCGTCGGCAGCGCGGCCAGCCCGATCGCGAGCGAGGCGAGGCCGAACGGCACGTTGATCGCGAACAGCCAGCGCCACGATCCGAGCGCCAGCACGATCGCGGCGATCGACGGCCCCGCCGCCGCCGAGATCGCGACGACCAGCGCGTTGAGGCCGATCCCGCGGCCGAGCCGCGCCTTGGGATAGGTGAACCGCACCAGCGCGCCGTTGATCCCCATGATCGCCGCCGCGCCGAAGCCTTGCGCAAACCGTGCGGCGGCCAGCCAGGTGAGGCTGCCGGCGAACGTGCAGGCGATCGATGCCGCGACGAACAGGACCAGCCCGACCGAATAAACCCGGCGATAGCCCAATATTTCCCCGAGCGAGGCGACCGGCAGCAACAGCATGACGATCGCGATCTGATAGGCGTTGACCACCCAGATCGACGAGGCGGGGGACGCGCCGAGATCATGCGCGATCGTGGGCAGGGCCACATTGGCGATGGAGGTGTCGAGCACCGCCATCACCATGGCGAGCCAGATCGACGCCATCGCCCAGTAACGGCGCGGCACCGGCAGTCCGTCGGCGAGCGGGGGGAGGGATTCGGTGGGGCTATTCACCCGATGACGCTGACACGGCGGCAGGCAAAGCGGAAGACGCGATCCGATCGCACGCCGCGTGCCCGCCCCCTCGATCCGCCGGTCTCAGCGCCAGCCGGCATCCACCCAATAATTGTGTCCGGTGCACAGCCGCGCATCGTCGGATGCGAGGAACAGCACCATGGCCGCGATGTCGGCGGGCTGCACGCGCGCCTTCAGGCATTGCGCGCCGACGATCTCGGCCTCGCCCTCGGGTGTGTACCACAGTTCCTGCCGGGGCGTCTGGACGTTGCCCGGCACGACGGTGTTCACGCGGATGCCGGCCGGCCCGAGATCGCGGGCGAGGGCACGGGTCATGCCCTCGATCGCAGCCTTGGCGGTCTGGTAGATCACGAGGTCTTCGAGCCCGAGATGCCAGCTGATCGATCCGAAATTCAGGATCACGCCCGTGCCGCGCGCCTTCATCCCCGGCACGACGCTTTGCGCGCAGAAGAACAGGTGGCGCAGGTTCACCGCGATCCGTTCGTCCCAATAGGCCGGCGTCACCGCCTCGACCGTGTGCCGGTCGTCGTTGCCGGCGTTGTTGACCAGCACGTCGACGCCGCCCAGTTCGTCCTCGATCGCGCGCATGGTGACGGCCACCGCGTCGAGATCGGTCAGGTCGAGCGGGCGGAACAGGGGCGGGTGCGCGGCGCCGGGCGACAGGTGCGCGACGAGCGCCTGCGACGCATCGCGCTCCCGGTCGACGAAGACCACCTGCGCGCCTTGCGCGACGAAGCCCTCGACCAGACCCGCGCCGATCCCCGATCCGCCGCCGGTGACGACGACGCGCTTGTTCCGGAGGCTGGGATAGCTCGCGCGCATGGCGGCATCGATCGTCGGCTGCGCGCTCATGACCGCACCAGCCCGCGCGCGACCAGGCCCTTGAGCGTCGCGCCGATACCCTCCGTCCAGGGCGGCGCATCGCGCGAGGTCACGACGCGGTTGACGAGCACGCCCAGCCGATCGCTGGCGATCGTCACCACGTCGCCCACCTTGTGCGTGAAGCCGCGGCCCGGCTCGTCGCGATCCTGCGTCGGGGCGAACAGCGTGCCGAGGAACAGCGCGAAGCCGTCGGGGTATTGGTGTTCGCTGAGCGTCTGGCGGACCAGATCGAGCGGATCGCGGCTGATCTCGCGCATCGAGCTGGTCCCCTCGAGACGATAGTCATCGGTGCCGACGATCGTCAACGACAGTTCGGCGGCGCGCACGTCGTCGATCGTGAAGCCGTCGTCGAACAGGCGGACGAGCGGGCCGAGCGAGCAGGACGCGTTGTTGTCCTTGGCCTTGCCGAGCAGCAAGGCCGAGCGGCCCTCGAAATCGCGCAGGTTCACGTCGTTGCCGAGCGTCGCACCCACCGCTTCGCCGTCCGGCGCGACGAGCAGCACCACTTCGGGCTCGGGATTGTTCCAGGTCGAATCGGAACGGACGCCAATGTCGGCACCCCAGCCCATGGTCGACAGCACCGGCGCCTTGGTGAACACCTCGGCGTCCGGCCCGATCGCGACCTCTAGATATTGCGACCACACGCCTTCGTCGATCAGCGCCGCTTTCAGGTCCGCGGCTTCGCGCGAGCCGGGCACCACGCTGCGGATCGACCCGCCGATCCGGCCCTCCAGCCGCGTGCGGAAATCCTGCGCGGCGGCGGCATCGCCGCGCGCGCGTTCCTCGAGCACGCGCTCCACGGCGGACGTCGCGAAGGTGACGCCGCACGCCTTGACGCATTGCAGATCGATCGGGGTGAGCATCCGCGCGGCGCCATCGGCCAGGACGGTGTCCAGCGTCCCGATCGCGCGTCCGCCCTCGGCGGTCAGCGAGCCGGCTTCGACCAGCAGCGAAACGGTCGGCTGCACCGCGCTCATGTCGTATACGACGCCCTGCGCTATCAGCACGGGGCAGGGGCCGTCGCCGAAGTCGATCCGGCCGAGAAAGCGACCCTCGCGCCAATCCGCCGGCAGGTTGGCGGCGACGTCGAAGACGGCCGCATCCGAACTCAAATGCATGGCATCCTTTCCTGTTAGCGCTATCGTGGACGATGTCGCACGCGGGCGTCAACCCGGCGCCTCCGGGGTTGCGCCGATCATATGCAGCCGGCATCCTCGCGACATGGGCGCATCGGCGGCCGGCGGCCAGGGCAAAGGCTTGACATCGATCCCGCCGCCGCCTCTGGTAGCGCTCACAATCGTGACGAGCATCACGGCGGCGCCGAATCTTGGGCGACCGGCGAAGCGTCGGAGCAAGAGGGAGAGGATAGCGGTGGCTGGTATTAGGACGGACGAGGAGGCGGTGAACATCCGCTTCATCGCCACGATCGTCATGGTGGCGACGATCGGCGGCTTCATGTTCGGATATGATTCGGGCGTCATCAACGGCACGCAAAAG
This sequence comes from Sphingomonas sp. CROZ-RG-20F-R02-07, assembly GCF_022662335.1. GTDB lineage: Bacteria > Pseudomonadota > Alphaproteobacteria > Sphingomonadales > Sphingomonadaceae > Sphingomonas. The sequence continues at coordinate 170,638 of NZ_JAKNQJ010000002.1, forward strand.
GGTCTGGAGGCGGCGTTCGATCTCGGGCGCTTCGGCATCGGCGTGAACGTCGGTGCCATTCTCGTCGGATCGTCGATCGGCGCGTTCAGCGCCGGGCGGCTGGCCGACCGGATCGGGCGGCGATCGGTGATGATCCTGGCCGCCGTGCTGTTCGTGGGCAGCGCGCTGCTCGCCGGCGCCGCGCCGTCCTCCAGCGTCTTCATCTTCGCCCGTATCATCGGTGGGCTCGGTGTCGGCGCGGCGAGCGTGATCTCGCCGGTCTATATCTCCGAAGTGACGCCGGCCGCGATCCGCGGTCGCCTGTCCAGCGTGCAGCAGGTGATGATCATCACCGGGCTGACCGGCGCGTTCGTCGCCAATTTCTTCCTCGCCCGCTATGCGGGCGGCTCGACCGCCGATTTCTGGCTAGGCGAAAAGGCCTGGCGCTGGATGTTCTGGCTGCAGGCGATCCCGGCCACGATCTATTTCTTCGCGCTGCTCGGCATCCCCGAGAGCCCGCGTTATCTGGTTGTGAAGGGCCGCGACGCCGAAGCCGAGGCGGTGCTGACGCGTCTGTTCGGCCCCGCGACCGCGGCCCGCAAGGTGGGCGAGATCCGCGCCAGCCTGGCCGGCGACCACCACAAGCCCAAATTGTCGGATCTCATCAGCAAGGCGACCGGTCGCATCCGCCCGATCGTGTGGGCGGGGATCGGTCTGGCGGTGTTCCAGCAGCTCGTCGGCATCAACGTCGTGTTCTATTACGGCGCGACCTTGTGGGAGGCGGTGGGCTTCTCGGAGGATTATGCGTTGCAGACCAACATCCTGTCGGGCGTGCTGTCGATCGCGGCATGCCTGTTCACGATCGCCACGGTGGACCGGATCGGCCGCAAGCCGCTCCTGCTGATCGGATCGGCTGGGATGGCGGTGACGCTGGCGACCGTCGCCTATGCCTTCTCCACCGCGGTGACGGGCGCCGGCGGCGCGGTGTCGCTGCCGGGGCATAACGGCCTGATCGCGCTGGTCGCGGCCAATCTGTACGTCATCTTCTTCAACGCGAGCTGGGGCCCGATCATGTGGGTCATGCTGGGCGAAATGTTCCCCAACCAGATCCGCGGGTCGGGGCTGGCGGTGGCGGGGTTCGCGCAGTGGATCGCGAACGCTCTCATCTCGGTCAGCTTCCCGTCGCTCGCGGTGTCGCCGGGGCTCAGCGTCACCTATTTCGGCTATGCCTTCTTCGCGGCGGTCTCGTTCTTCTTCGTGCGGGCGATGGTCACCGAAACGCGGGGTCGCGAGCTGGAAGACATGATCGGCTGATACCGCGGCGCCGGGCCGCCGCCGATAGGGCGGCGGCGGATCAGCCGGTTCGCCGGGCCGTGCGCAAGGTCTGGGCCGGGTTCAAGCGTTCGAGCGCGAAGGGCGTGTCGAACGCGAGACCGGCCCGGCCGTTGCGGATCCAGCGGATGCGCGCGGGGAACATCTGGTTCTCGAGCAATTCGATGGTCACCGCGAGGCCCACCGCATCGCCCTCGATCGCGATTCCCTCGATCATCGCGCCGCCGCTCGAGATGTCGCGGATGCGCACATCGCCTTCCTGGTCGTCGATCGCGATCCGTGCGGAGCGCAGCATCTTGGTGCGCGGCGCGCGGCTGACCTTGTGCCCGGTCGCCTGGGCCCGGCCCTCGGCGATGCCGAGCTGTTCGCGCACCGTCTCCGCGCGCATCCCGCGGCCATAGACATAGCCCTGGATGTTCGTGCAGCCGAGCGCGCGCAACAGGTCGATCTCGTCCTGCACCTCGACGCCTTCCGCAGTCGTCTCCATGCCCAGCGTGTCGGCGAGCGTCACGATCGCCTTGATGATCGCGGCGTTGCGGTTGCCGGCCACCGCGGCTTCGCGGACGAAGGACTGGTCGATCTTGATCTTGTCGAACGGCGCGGTCCGGAGATAGCCGAACGACGAATAGCCGGTCCCGAAATCGTCGAGCGCGAGCCGCACGCCGATACCCTTCAGCGCCTTGAACATCCGCTCCGACGAGGCGGTCTCGTCGAGGAACACGCCTTCGGTGATCTCGAGTTCCAGCCGGTCGGGATCGAGCCCCGCGCTCGCGAGCGCGCTGGTGACGAGCGCGGGCAGGGCGGGGTTGGCGAACTGGATCGGCGATACGTTCACCGCCACGCGGACGCCGGGAGGCCAGGACGCCGCCTCGATACAGGCGGTGCGGAGCGCCCATTCGCCCATCGCCTCGATCAGTCCGCATTCCTCGGCCACCGGGATGAAGTCGGCGGGCGAGATCGGGCCACGCACCGGATGATCCCAGCGCATCAGCGCCTCGAACCCCGCGATCCGTTCGTCGGCGGTGCGCACCACGGGCTGATAGACCAGGTGGAACGCGCCGTTCGTCAGCGCGGCGCGCATGTCGTCCTCGAGCTGCTTGCGGCTTTGGGCGCCGGCCAGCATGTCGTTCGAATAGAAACGGTGGACGCCGCGCCCGTCGCCCTTGGCGGCATAGAGCGCGAGGTCGGCGTTGCGGATCAGCGTCTCGGCGTCCTCGCCATGCTGCGGCGTGATGGCGATGCCGATCGAGCACCCGATCGCAACCGAGGCGCCGGCGATGAAATAGGGCTGCGACAGCGACGCGATCAGATCGCGCGCGAGTTCGGACAGCGCCTCGCGCGAATCCATGCCGGGCAGCAGCACCTGAAATTCGTCCCCGCCGATCCGCCCGACCAGGCCATTGTCGCCGACGCCGCGCTGGAGCCGCTGCGCCACCTGCTTCAGCAGCGCGTCGCCCGCCTGATGGCCGAGCGTGTCGTTCACCGCCTTGAACCGGTCGAGATCCATCAGGAACAGCGCGGTCGCGCGGTAGGGGCCGGCGCTCGGTGCGAGCGTCTTGTCGAGCGACAGGCGCATGCGCTGGCGGTTGGCCAGGCCGGTGAGGCTGTCGAACAGCGCCAGCCGCGTGATCTCGGCCTCCGATCGGCGGCGCTCGGTCAGGTCGGATCCCGATCCGATGAAGCCCTGGAACCGGCCGAGCTCGTCGACCACCGGTCGGCCCGAGATCGACCACCAACGCTCGCCGCTGGTGTCCGGCGCGGCGCACACGGAATAATCGGAAAACGACGTGCGCGACGACACGTGAAAGGCGAGCGTGCGCTCGGTGCCGGGCGCGTCGCTGTCCATCCGGAAGATGTCGGTGAGCGTGCGGCCGAGCGGCGCGATTCCCGCCGCGGTCAATTCGCTACCCACCTTGGCCGAGACATAGGTGAGCCGGCCGTCGCGATTGGCTTCCCAGAACCAGCCGGTGCCGTGCTGTTCGAATTCCGCCACCATCTTGGCCGCGCGCTGGCTGCGATAGCCGTCACGCAACTGGTCGATCGAAGATTTCAGGTCGAGCCGCGCGAGACGCAGGATCGCCGCCCAGAGACAGGCCAGAAAGCCGATCGCGACGCCGATGGTGACCAGCGACGCCGACAGGAACGCGACGCCCGCGACCAGCCCCGACGCCAGCGCGAGCGTCGCGCTGCGCACCGGGTGAAGCGTGATCGCACCGATCGCGATCGCGCCGACCATCGCTACGAAACAGCTCAGCCGTATCGGGCCGGCCGGCAGCGTGAGGCAACTCCACAACAGACAGGACTGCGCCAGCGCCAGCATCGCGGCGGCGAGCGCCACGCCGCGCGTGCGCAGGAAGGTCGAGCGATCGCAAAGCACGGGTAGGCGGAGCAAGGCCAGAATGCCGCAGGCGATGAGGAGAAGCCCCGCGCCGTTCACCGCCATCCTCGCGGTCGATCCGGCATCATGCGCGAGACAGGCGGCGATCGGAAATGCGGTGGCGGCCAGCGCCTGCGCACCGATGGCGATCGGCCACACCGCATCGACTTGGTTCAACCGGTGAAGATGCGTGCCGGTCGCCGGATCATTCTCGTTTTCCGCCAGGCCGAGAACACGCAGCACGCCGGCCAGGCCGGAGGGCGGCGTTTCGTCGAAAGGCACGATGAACTGCATCGCGTCATCTATCCAAACCTAGCTTACAAAAATGCTAAGCGAACACCATTAACGCGCCGCCGTTGCCGTGATGGGGTTTGGAATCTAGAGCATGCGCATGACCACGATCATCCGCGAAGCCGATCTGATCGAGAGCGTCGCCGACGCGCTCCAGTTCATCAGCTACTATCACCCGATGGATTATATCCGCGCGCTGGGCGTGGCTTACGAGGCGGAACAATCGCCCGCGGCCAAGGACGCGATCGCGCAGATCCTCACGAACAGCCGGATGTGCGCCGAGGGGCATCGCCCGATCTGCCAGGATACCGGGATCGTGACGGTCTTCATCAAATGGGGGCAGGATTGCCGGCTGGAACGCGGCGACCGTTCGCTGCAGGCGGTCGCCGACGAGGGCGTGCGCCGTGCCTATCTCCACCCCGAGAACAAGCTGCGCGCCTCGATCCTCGCCGACCCTGCGTTCACGCGGCGTAACACCAAGGACAATACGCCGAGCGTGCTGAACGTCGAGATGGTGCCCGGCAACACCGTGTCCGTCGATGTCGCGGCCAAGGGCGGCGGATCGGAGAACAAGTCCAAGTTCAAGATGATGAATCCGAGCGACTCGATCGTCGACTGGGTGCTGGAGATGATCCCGCAGATGGGCGCGGGTTGGTGTCCGCCGGGCATGCTCGGCATCGGCATCGGCGGCACCGCCGAGAAGTCGATGCTGCTCGCCAAGCAATCGCTGATGGGCGCCATCGACATGGCGCAATTGAAGCAGCGCGGGCCCCGCAACGATATCGAGGCGCTGCGCATCGAGATCTACGACAAGGTCAACGCGCTGGGCATCGGCGCGCAGGGGCTGGGCGGCCTGTCGACCATCCTCGACGTGAAGATCCTCGACTGGCCGACCCATGCCGCCTCGAAGCCGGTGGCGATGATCCCCAATTGCGCCGCCACCCGCCACGCGCATTTCGTGCTCGACGGTTCGGGCCCGGTCTATCTCGAAGCGCCAAGCCTCGCCGAATGGCCCGAGGTGAACTGGACGCCCGACCAGGCGGCGATCCGCGTCGATCTCGACACGCTGACGCCCGCGGTGGTGCAGTCGTGGAAACATGGCGACCGGCTGCTGCTGTCGGGCAAGATGCTCACCGGCCGCGATGCCGCGCACAAGCGAATCCGCGACATGCTGGACGCGGGCGAACCGCTGCCCGTCGCGTTCGCGGGCCGGGTGATCTATTATGTCGGCCCGGTCGATCCGGTCGGCGAGGAGGTGGTCGGCCCCGCCGGCCCCACGACCGCCACGCGGATGGACAAGTTCACGCGGATGATGCTCGATCAGGGCCTGCTCGCGATGGTGGGCAAGGCGGAGCGCGGCCCGGCGGCGATCGACGCGATCCGCGACGCGCGATCGGCCTATCTGATGGCGGTGGGCGGCGCGGCCTATCTGGTGGCACGCGCGATCAAGGGATCGAAGGTGGTGGGCTTCGCCGATCTGGGCATGGAGGCGATCTACGAATTCGAGGTGAGCGACTTTCCCGTCACGGTCGCGGTGGATAGCGAGGGGCAGTCGGTCCACCATCTGGCGCCGCTGGTGTGGCGCGAACGGATCGCGCGCGAAGGCCTGTTGCAGAACGCCTGAGCGCGGCCGGATCGGGCGCGGCGTCGTCGGGAAAGGGGTCGGCGGAAAACACCGCCTCGACAGGCCTTGCCAGCAGGCGCGCGATGGCCATGCCCAGTTCGAGGCTGGGCGCATAGTCGCCGCGTTCGAGGCAGCCGATGGTCTGCGGATTGACCCCCACCGCGATCGCCACGTCGCGCCTGGAAAGCCCATGCGCCTTGCGAAGCGTGCCGATGCGATTGAACATGGCAGCGTTCAACCGCAACGCGAAAACCGGAGCAAATCCAATCGCATCCGATTTGATCGGCATTCCCGCGCCTGCGCGATGCGCCACCGGACGCGCAAATGAAAAGAGGTTGCCGGACGCCTCTCGGCAGCCCGACAACCTCCAGACATGGTCAGCGGCCGGAAGCTCCAGCCCGGAGGACCATGCGAGCCGCAGGTCTATGCCGATGCGCGTTGACTGGGGGAGGATACCCCCCGCACACCGACGGCGAACCTAGCGGCGCGTCCCCCGAACGAACCGAACCGAACTCACTGCTGAACCATGAGACATCGGATCACCTCCTTTCGCTTGTTGATAAGAGCACCCAGCCTTGGGTGCGTCCGCAATGTGAGCGCGACGCGGCCGCGATGCAAGCCTTGTCTTGATCGGTCCGGCGCATGCCGCGCACGGGCGGCGGTCAGCCGCGGCAATCCTCGGTCACGCGCTCGATCTCGGCCCAGGCGGGCACCACGAGCGTCGGCGCGCCCGGCTGCTCGATCGCGAAGCGGCCGCGGCTGAACCCCATCGCGTCGAGCAGCGGATCGCGGGGGGCGAGCGCCACCGCGACATAGGGCGGCGTGCCCCCGGTCGGGCGCGTCGGCAGCGCGCGCGTGACGCTGCTCGTGCGGATCGTGAGCGCAGCCGGCGATCCGCCGGCGCGCGACAGGAAGATCTGGCGCGCGGGAAGGTCGCAGCGCAACGTCAACAGCGCGTCGGCGCCCGGCGTGCCGAACAGCGCGAGGCTGCCGCGATCGTCGCGCGTGTAGCTCCAGGTGCCGGGCGTCACCGGCCAGTCGCGCCAGTCCGCCGCGAGCGGCACGGGGGCGGGTGCCGCCGTCACGACCGGCGGGCGGCGGACCGGCTCGGGCGCCGGTCGGGGCGCGGGCGCTCCGCAGGCGGCGAGGGCGGTCAGGGCGGCGAGGGGAATGAAGGCGCGCATCCCGGCGGCTTATGCGCCTGCGACCGCGCGTGCTCAACCGCCATGCCCACGGGAACCGCCGCAGGCCGCCACCGGTTGGGCGCAACGAACATCGATGATCCGGAGAGTCCCGTGCCCCATGAGCCTGTCACCCCCAATCTCCTGCTCGTCCAGGCGACGATCGCCGGCACGCTGAAGGTCGAAGGCCGCGACGGGGACCATGTGGGCTCGGTGTTCGCGGTGATGGTGCACAAGGCTTCTGGCCGCACGACGCACGCGGTGCTGAGCCTCGGCGGGTTTCTCGGCATGGGCAAGAGCTTCTACCCGATTCCGTTCGAGCTGCTGCAATATGATCCGGTGCGCGACGTGTATGTCGTGACGATCGACAAGCGCGTACTGGAGGGCGGCCCGAGCTGGGCGAACAACGCGCCCACCTTCGACCAGGCCTATGCCGATCGCGTCGCCAGCTATTACGGCGTCACCAGCGGGTCGCTCGCCGCGGGATAGAGCTGGTCGCAGAGAGTCGCGAAACCGTCACATGGCTGCGTCAGGATGGGATGCTATACGGAGGAACAGCCATGGCATCCCAGGCGATCGACGCGAACGACGGCGCGGCTCTTCCGAGTCACCGGATGCATCCTGCCGGGATGACGGTGTTCCTGCTCCTGCTGGTCGGCGGGATCGTCTATGCCGGCGCGAGCGTGCTGCTCGACACGCGCAACGTCGGCGAACCGCTCGCGATCGGCGCGTTCCTGTTCCTGGGTCTCGCGCTGCTCGTTGCGCTCGGCTTCGAATTCGTCAACGGCTTCCACGACACCGCCAATGCGGTGGCGACGGTCATCTACACGCATTCGCTCAAGCCCGTCGTCGCCGTGATGTGGTCGGGCGCGTGGAACTTCATCGGCGTGCTCGTGTCGACCGGCGCGGTGGCGTACAGCATCGTCACGCTGCTGCCGGTCGATCTGATCCTCAACGTCGGCTCGGTCGGCGGCTATGCGATGATCTTCGCGCTCCTGATCGCGGCGGTCACGTGGAATCTGGGCACCTGGTTCTTCGGGCTGCCCAATTCGTCGAGCCACGCGCTGATCGGATCGATCCTGGGCGTGGGCCTCGCCAACCAGATCCTGACGCACGGTGCGTCGGGCGTGGAATGGAGCCAGGCGGAAAGCGTGCTGCTGGCGCTGCTGGTCAGCCCGTTGATCGGCTTCTTCGGCGCGGCCGCCTTGCTGTGGGCGATGAAGCGCGTGCTGCCCGACCCCACGCTCTATCAGGAGCCGAAGGCGGATACGCCGCCGCCCTTCCATATCCGCGTGCTGCTGATCTTCACCTGCACCGCGGTGTCGTTCGCGCATGGCGGCAATGACGGGCAGAAGGGGATGGGGCTCATCATGCTCATTCTGATCGGCGTGGCGCCCACCGCCTATTCGCTCAACCGCACCATGCCCGACAGCTCGACGCCCGCGTTCATCCAGGCGGCGACCAGTGCGCAGGGCGTGTTCCGCCAGAAATCGGGCGGGGCGCATCCCGATCTGCCGACCGCCCAGGCGACGTTGAAGCAGGCACTGCGCGATCACAAGCCGGATGCCCCTGCGGTCTATGCCGCGCTCGACACCGTTTCGGGCGAAATCGCGACCGAACTGACCAATTACGGCTCGATCCGCCACGTCCCCGCCGCGCAGACCAAGAACGTGCGCAACGCGATGTACCTCGTCTTCGATACGCTGCGCCTGTCGACCAAGGACGAGGACACCGCCAAGACCCGCTTCCCCAACGGCGGTGCGGCCAAGCTCAAGACCTATGAGGGGCTGCTGGAAAAGGGCACGCGCTACATCCCGCTCTGGGTGAAGGTGGCGGTGGCGCTCGCGCTCGGGCTCGGCACGATGATCGGCTGGCGGCGGATCGTGGTCACGGTCGGCGAGAAGATCGGGCGCACGCACCTGACCTATGGCATGGGCGCCGCCGCCGAACTGGTCGCGGCCAGCACGATCCTGCTTGCGCAGGTGAAGGGCATGCCGGTCTCGACCACGCACATCCTGTCGAGCGGCGTGGCGGGCACGATGGTGGCGAACGGCTCGGGCCTCCAGGCCAGCACGGTGCGCAACATCGCGCTCGCCTGGGTGCTCACGCTGCCGGCCGCCATGGCGATCGCGGGATTGCTCTACGCGCTGTTCCTGGCGGGGCTGCACGGGCTCGGGATCGCGTGAGCCGCGGCGGGCGGGGGGTGTGGGTTGCGATGATGCTCCCGCCCTCCGGCATCACGACACGACATTTGCTGCCTAGAGCGACGGTAGTTTGATCCAGCCTCGATCCGTTCTTGCGGAGCTTGTCGAAGCACGCTGTCCCCTGGCGAGCGTTCCCCGGTTTGGCACGCCCTCCGACGAGCTCAGGGCGAGCGGAACAGGGTCAAGTCATCGGACGCTGAAGCAACCCCGACGCACGATCACTTGGATCAGATCAGCTTCAGATCCACCGGCTCCGCGCCTGGGAACAACGTGCCCATCCGCGCCTGATCGATGCCATATTGGCGCTTCACCAGCCCGCCGATCAGCGCGCGGTAATCGGTCAGCACCGGCAGGTCGCGGCCCTGGTTGAGCGTCGCGGCGCTCACCGCCGCCTGCGGCCCCGCGATCCGGCCGCCGGCCACGCCGCCGCCCATCACCCAATAGACGCTGCCATGGCCGTGGTCGGTGCCGTGATCGCCATTCTCGCGAAAGGTGCGGCCGAATTCGGAGACGACCACCACCGTCGTAGCGCGCCACGCATCGGGCCCGATCGCGTCGGCGAAACCCGCGAGCCCGCGACCCAGTTCGCCGATCCGGTCGGCAAGATAGCCGGTCGCGCCGCCCTGGTTCACATGCGTGTCCCACCCGCCGACATCGACGAAGGCGAGGTTGAACTGGCTGCGCATCAGCGTGCCGATCCGCTGCGCCGACAGTTCGAAGCCGCGCGCGCTGACTGCGCCGCGGGCGGAGGCCTTCATCTCGTCGTCCAGCGTGCGGAACACCGTGTCGCGCACCGCGAACCCCTCGGCGACGGATCGGCCGAGATCGCTCGTGCCGACATGCTGCCCCTGGTACATCGCCTCGATCAGCTTTGCTTGGCGCGCGTCGATCGGCTTGCCGACATTCGCCATCGCCAAATTGGGGATCGGATCGGCGCCGCCGCGAAAGCACAAGGGAAGCTGGTCGGTGAAGGCGATCGGCCGGTCGCGGCTGCCGAGCACGCCCGCCAACCGCGCCATGAAGCCCGATCCGTAATCGCGGTGGCCGGCGATCGGCTGGCCGAGTTCGATGGTGTCCTGCGTCTCGAAATGGCTGCGGCTCATATCGTCGGTGCCCGCGAACGGCACGAAGGCGAGCTGCCGTTTCTGCCACAGCGGGTAGAGGCTGTCCTTCAGCGCGGGATGGAGGCTCCAATCGGCGTCCAGCGGTAGCGCGGATTTGGGATCGGCCGGATCAGGCTTGGCGAGGCGGATGCCGGGGCGCGCCTGGTGGTAGAAGTCGCTGCCCGTGGGCGCGACGATGTTGGCGGCGTCATAGGCACCGCGCAGGAACACGACGAGCAGTCGGCTGTCCGCCTGCGGGGCGGCGAACGCCTGTCCGGCCACCACGAACGGCAGCGTTGCGGCGGCGCCGCGCAACAGGTCTCGACGATGGATGTGCATCAGGCGTCTCCCGGCTAACGGCGCATGAACTCGGGCGAGGAGAGGAACAGCGCGTTCCATTCCTGCGGCGAGGCCGCCTGCGACAGCGTGGCGCGCGTTGCCGGCGCCAGCGTCGCGGCGATCGCGCCATAATAGAGCGCGTTCTGCAACTGCGGAAAGGCCGGCCGGTCCGCCGCGGCGCCGGAGGCGCGGAACAGCCCCGCCGCACCGCCGCCGATCTGGCGCGCGATGTCGAACCGGGTCGCCATCTGCCCCGGCCCCGACCAGGCAGCCGAGGTGAGCGGATAGCCATCGGGCGTCTCGTGATTGTAGAGGCCTTCGCCCATCCGGTTCAGCCAGTTGAGCAGCGGCTGCGCATTCAGGATCGTGCGGTCGCCATAAGCGAGCCGCACGGCGGAGACCGCATAATGGATCGGATCCTTGAACGCCCGCCCCAGCGACGCGCTGAATTCGGGCGAGCGCGTCATCGTGCGGATCACCTGGCCGATATCGCCGTCGCTGCGGCGGAAGGTCGCCGCCATCCGGTCGACCACGGCGGGGGGCGGGGTGTCGCCCATGAAATAGGTCGCGATGCGCAGCGACACATGGTGCGCGGTGGCGCGCGCGCGCGCGATCAGGTCCAGCGCCTGCCCCACCTCGTCGAACCCCGATCCCTTGATGACATGGCCGAGGAAATGCTTGTCGCCGAAATCATGACGCGCCGGATTGAACTCGAACAGCCCGGCGCGGACGTAGAGCGGCTGGAGCGCCGGCTTCAGCCGCGGCGCATCGGGCTTCAGATCGACGCCGACGCCGGTCAGGATGCGTGCCAGCTCCTGCACGTCCGCCTGGCTATAGCCGGAGCCCACGCCCATCGTGTGCAGTTCCATGATTTCGCGCGCGTAATTTTCGTTGATCTTGCCCGCCGCATTCTGGTCGTTGTCGAGATAGCGCAGCATCGCCGGATGGCGCAGCGTCGCCTCCAGCAGATCGCGGAAGCGGCCGAGCGCGTGGGCGTGGAGCGTGTCTTCGTAATCGCCGACCATCGCGCGGATGTCGCGCTTGCCCGCCTGCACGTTGAACTGGTCGAACCAGAACCACGTCATCTGCTCGCGAAGCTGATCGGGCGCATAGAGATCGCGCAGCACCGACCGCGCGCGGGCCTCGTCGGCCAGCGCGTTCATCGATTTCTGATAGACGTCGCGCGCGGCCTTTTTCTGGTCGGGATCGGTCAGCGCGTTGCTGTCGCGGTTGGCGGCGTCCTGCTCCACCACGATCGCGGCGAGCGGCTCGGTCGTGATCCGCATCGCCGCCACCTGCGCGGCGGCGTCCGGCGGCAGCGTGGTGTCGGCACTGGCGAGTTGCGCCGCCAGCCAGCGATCGGAACCGGGTGGATCGCCCGCCGGGGTCGCGCCGGTCGCGCCCCAGGTCAGCCGGTCGGCCCAGGCGATCCGCGCCGCCGGATTGGGCTGCGCGGCGCCGAGCGGCGTGGACGCCAGCGCCAGGGCGCCGATCGCCGCGGCGCCGATCCGCGCTGTCCAAAGCCCCGATGGGCGTGCCCGGTTGGCCGATCTCACCATGAATCCGCTCTAATAGGCGGAAGATGAACCTATGATGGAAGCGTGCTGCGTGACGCCGATTTCATCGCTGCTTCATCCGCGGCGATCTCTCAATAGGGCGGCGCGCGGCGGGCTTTCTGCGCGCGCGTCGCCTCGGTCCACCAGGCGAGATCGTCGGCGAAGCGAGGAAAGGCGTGCGTCACTGCGGCGCCGCCGTCTCCGGTCGGCAGGCCTTCCGCATCGAACGCCGCGGCGATCCCGCCCACCGCCAGCGTGCTCGACACCACCACCATCCCCATTTCCGACAGGATGCCGTGCCACGCCGTTCCCGCGCGCACGCCGGCGGTGCGCCCGGCCGAATAGCTGGCGATCGCCGCCGGTCGCCAGAACCATTCCTCGAGGAAATGATCGGTGAGGTTCTTGAGTCCCGGCTGGACGCTCCAATTATACTCGCCCGTCACGAAGACGAACGCGTCGGCGGCCTTGATCTTGCCCGCCAGCGTCTCGAGCGCGGGTGGGGCGCTGCCGGCGGGATATTCCTTGTACATCCGGTCGAGCATCGGCAGCCCGATCGCCTGGGCGTCGATCAGCTCGGCCCGCGCACCGCGCGCGTTCAGCGCGGCGACGATATAATGGGCGAGACGGATGCCCAGGCGATCGGATCGATAGGAGCCGTAGAAGACGAGGATGGAGTCGGTCATCGCGCTATCCTCATGCCGGGCGACGATCGGTCAAGCCCTGCACGGCGATCATGCGGCATCGACGAGGACGATCTCGGCATCGTCGATCGCCGTCACCTGCAGCATGCGCTCGCCCAGGATCGCCGCGCCGTCGCGCGCCTCGATGCGCACGCCGTTCACCAGCACCGTGCCCCGCGCGGGCACCAGATAGGCGTGGTGCGCCGGGTCGAGCGCATAGTCCGCCGTCTCGCCCGCGCGGATCGTCGCGCCGACGATACGGGCATCGGTGCGGATCGGCAGCGCCTCGGCATCGTCCGCGAAGCCGCTGGCGAGCGTCACGAACTGGCCGGCGCGCTCGCCCTTGGGGAAGGGCTTGGCGCCCCAGGCCGGCGTCGCGCCGCGCGTTTTCGGCTCGATCCAGATCTGGAAAATCCGCGTTGTGTCGCCCTCGCGGTTATATTCGGAATGGCGCACACCCGATCCGGCGCTCATCACCTGCACGTCGCCCGCCTCGGTGCGGCCAGTGTTGCCCAGGCTGTCCTGATGCGTGATCGCGCCTTCGCGGACATAGGTGACGATCTCCATGTCGGCATGGGCGTGCGGCGGAAAGCCGGTGCCGGCGGCGATCGCATCGTCGTTCCACACGCGGATCGGACCCCAGCCCATGCGCGCGGGCTCGTAATAATTGGCGAAGGAGAAATGGTGGTGCGCGTCGAGCCAGCCGTGGTTGGCCGCACCCAGCGTCGTAAAGGGCCTGCGTTCGATCATGATCGGTCTCCAAATGGAGCGATGGCGCCCCGTTGCCGTCTAGATGTGGCGTGGTGCGCATCATCGAAATAGAAACATCGGCATCGCATCGTTGCAGAAATGATCGATCCGCCACGCATCCGGGATGGGGGGCGTGCGTTTGTGCAGGCATATCGACAGGAGATTTGCGATGCTGGCTTCGTTTCTGATGGGTCTGGTCGGCGGCCAGCGGGCGATGACGCCGCTCGCCGTCGTCGCGATCGCCGCCGCCCGCGACGAACTCCCCGACGACAATGGCGCACCGGCGCTGCTCGGCCATCCGCTCGTCGCGGCGGGCGCGCTGGTGCTGGCGATCGGCGAGATGGCCGGCGACAAGCAGAAGACCGCGCCGGACCGGATCGTGCCGGTGGGCCTCGCCGCGCGCTTCGCCACCTCCGCCATCGCCGGGGCGGCGCTCGCCCCGCACCGCCGGCGCTGGCTGGGCGCGGCGGTCGGCGGCCTGACGGCGGTCGCGGCCTCCTATCCCGGCTGGCGGGCGCGCAAGGCGGCGATGGCGCGCTATGGCCAGACGCCGACCGGGTTCGTGGAAGATGTCGCGGTGATCGCAGGCGCCGCGGCGATCGCGCGCACAGCCGTGGCTTGACCGAACAACCGCGTCACCCGCCCTCGAGTGACGGAGTGACCGGCGCCATCGCGCGGCTGGCGGGCGGGGCCGAGCGTTGCGCGCAAGCCTCGCGCAGGCAGGCGCGGCATCCGAGCCCGATCGGGGTGGCATAGCCCGCCAGATCCACCCCTCGCGCCGCCGCCAGCCCTGCGGCCTGCGCGGCCGACACGCCGAGGCCGATCGCGAATTCGGCGGGCACCGCATTGGGCCCGCCATGCGCCGGATCGCCGACCGCGGGGACCGCCTGCGCCTGGACGAACCAGCGTGCGCCGTCTTCCAGTTCGACCAGCTGGATCGTGAGCGATCCCGGCCGGTCGAACGCATGGTGGATCCGCCATAGCGGGCATCGCCCCTCGGCTGCGACGAGCACCGATCCGCTCGCACCTGCCTGACGCACCGACGCCTGCCCGGCCCGGTCGATCCGGATCATGAAGAAGGGCAAGCCGCGCGCGCCCACGCGTTGCAGGCTGGTCAGCCGCTGCGCCACCTGTTCGAAGCCCGCGCCGAACCGGTGCTGCAAGGTCGTCAGGTCATAGCCGCTGCCCTCGCAGGCGCGCAGGAAGCGGGCATAGGGCATCATCACCGCCGCGGCGAAGGCGCCGGTCAGATGGCTGCGGAACAGCCGCTCCGCCACGCGATCGGCAAAGCCCGCGCCGCGCACCAGCGCATCGATCTCGGCGCGTGCCTCCAACTGGCCGAGCTGCGCGGCCAGTTCGAAGATCCTGGCGGACGGCGGCAGCGTCTCGCTCAGCTGCAATTGCCGCGCGTGCAGATCGAGCCGCCGCAGCGCGTCGGGCAGCACGTCGGTCGGCAGGATGCGGATCGACAGCCCGTGGCGGACGCGCAGCCGCTCGACCATCGCGCCATAGAGATCGGCGCCGCTCAGCCGCAACTCGTCAGCCAGCGCTTCGGCGGCGGCGTCGAGATCGGGAAAGAAGTTGCGCCAGCGTTCGACCTCGCGCCGCACCGATCCTGCGGCATCGTCGCCCGCCGCCGGCATCCCACCACCGCCACCGCGATCGAAGGCGCGCGCGAACGCCTCCGCGCCGCCCGGCGCCGCCGCCAGCCATTCCTCGATCTCGTGGCGGTCGATGTCCAGATCGGCGAACAGTGGGTCGCCGAGCCGCCGGCGGATTGCCTCACCGCCGCCGCCGGGCTCGCCCGCCGCCAGTTCGCGCGGATCGAAATCGAACGCCTCGGCCAGGCGGACGAGCAGCCCGGCGGGCACCGCACGCTGGTTGCGCTCGATCAGGTTCAGATAGCTCGGCGAAATGACGAGCATCTCCGCCATGGCCGCCTGGGTGAGCCCGTGGCGGCGGCGCAGGCGGCGCACGGCATGGCCGGCAAGCAGTTTTTCCCGCGCGATCGTCGGCTCCAATTCGTCACGTTCTTTACAATATAGCTATGGATACCCTGATTCCGACGACCTGACGACACGATAATCGAGCCGCACCGGCTTCGCGGCTGCATTCTTGCGGATTACACCACAACCAACGGACCGATGAAGGAGAGACCGGATGTCCAACGAACCGCAACGCAGCCGCGCCGTTTTCTCGACCGAGGATTTCTCGCTGCTGAAGGAAGCAGTCGGCGATTACGTCCGCAAGATCGCCGACGAGCCCCGCTCGGCCAAATTCTCGAATCTCTATCACCGCCTCGGCCGTCTCGGCTGACGACTTTCCTGGGGAGGAAAGGTGTCCGCCGGACGGGAGACCGGCCGGCGGACAATCCCTTCCCGCACCATCATTCGCGGAGCCGCCTCCGCGCGAAGGAAGTTTCATGACCTATCAGGACGAAACCGGCCGGATCGGCCAACTGGTCGCAAGCCATGGCGAAAGCTGGGCCGGGATCGACCCCGAAGGCGTCGCGCGGATGCGCGTGCAGAACCGCTTCCAGACCGGGCTCGACATCGCGCGCTACACCGCAGGGATCATGCGGCGCGACATGGCGGCCTATGACGCCGATCCCGCGGCCTACACCCAGTCGCTCGGCTGCTGGCACGGCTTTATCGGCCAGCAGAAGATGATTTCCATCAAAAAGCATTTCGGCTCGACCGAGCGGCGTTATCTCTATCTCTCGGGCTGGATGGTGGCGGCGCTCCGCAGCGAATTCGGGCCGCTGCCCGACCAATCGATGCACGAGAAGACGAGCGTGCCCGCGCTGATCGCGGAGCTCTACACGTTTCTGCGTCAGGCCGATGCCCGCGAACTCGGCATGATGTTCCGCGAGGTGGACGCCGCGCGCGCGGCGGGCAATGCGATCGAGGAGCAGCGGTTGCTGAAGGCGATCGACAACCACCAGACGCATGTCGTGCCGATCATCGCCGATATCGATGCGGGCTTCGGCAATGCCGAGGCGACCTATCTGCTCGCACGCAAGATGATCGAGGCAGGCGCCTGCGCGCTGCAGATCGAAAACCAGGTGTCCGACGAAAAGCAATGTGGGCATCAGGACGGCAAGGTGACGGTGCCGCACGAGGACTTCCTCGCAAAGGTGCGCGCCTGCCGCTACGCTTTCCTCGAACTGGGCGTCGAGGACGGGATCATCGTCACGCGCACCGATTCGCTGGGCGCCGGCCTCACCAAGCAGATCGCCTATTCTAAGGAGCCGGGCGATCTCGGCGATCGGTATAACGCGTTCCTCGACTGCGAGGAGGTGACCGACATCGCGGCGCTGCGCGGGGATGTGGTGATCGAACGCGACGGCAAGCTGATGCGGCCCAAACGCCTGCCGTCCAACCTCTACCAGTTTCGCGAGGGCAGCGGCGCGGATCGCTGCGTGCTGGATTGCATCACCTCGCTACAGAACGGCGCCGACCTGTTGTGGATCGAGACCGAGAAGCCGCATATCGAGCAGATCGCCGCGATGGTCGACCGGATCCGCGACGTCGTTCCGAACGCCAAGCTGGTCTACAACAACTCGCCCTCGTTCAACTGGACGCTGAACTTCCGCCAGCAGGTGTTCGACGCCTGGCAGCAGGAGGGCAGGGACGTCGCGGCTTATGATCGCGCCCGGCTGATGAGCGTGGATTACGACGACACCGCGCTGGGGCGCGAGGCGGACGAGCGCATTCGCACCTTCCAGAAGGATGCCGCGGCGCGCGCGGGCATCTTCCATCATCTCATCACCTTGCCGACCTATCACACCGCGGCCTTGTCCACCGACAACCTGGCCAAGGAGTATTTCGGCGAGGCAGGGATGCTGGGCTATGTGAAGGGCGTCCAGCGCCGCGAAATCCGCGAGGGCATCGCCTGCGTGAAGCACCAGAACATGTCGGGCAGCGATCTCGGCGACGATCACAAGGAATATTTCGCTGGCGAGGCCGCGCTGAAGGCGGGCGGCGCGCACAACACGATGAACCAGTTCGCCGCCTGAGGCGGCGTTTGCCGACGTGACTTCGCTGCGTCAGCCCTGAACCGCTTCGTCCGTGCGCGGAGCGGTTCAGGGCCGGTCTTCGCCCCGCATCGCGCGGACTTCGGCGGCGATCGCGGCCAGGATCATCTCGAGCAGCATATCGGTATCGCGCAGCGGCCGCAGCAGCCGGTGCTGCATCAGCCCCAGCGACTGGGTGAGGATCATGTCGCCCAGCACCGCGCGGCGGCGCGCCAGATGGTCGCCCGGCGCGAGAAGGGCGAGGGCGGCGTGCATGTCGCCCTCCACCGCGCCCTGCGTGCGCGTGAAGATCGCGGCGATGCGGGCGTTGCGAGTCGATTCGGCGATGATCTCGGCGAACAGCGGCTCGCTGGTGCTCTGGTCGGAAGGGCGCATGAACTGGCGGATCCACGCCCATACCAGCGTCTCGTCACCGGCCGCGATCGCACGATACAGCGACTCGCGTTCGAGAAAGGCGTAGCAATCGCCCTCGACGATCGCGGCGACGATATCTTCCTTGGCCTCGAAATCGCGATAGATCTGGCCGACCGCGACACCCGACTCCCTGGCGATCTGCGCCACGCCGGTCGCGTGAAAGCCGTTGTTCACGAACAGCTTGCGCGCCGCATCGATCACGCGCAGCCGGCGCGATCCCGCACGATCCCGCATCCCCCCGCTGCACAAGCCTTCCATTTCCATCCTCGTCCCAAGTCCAAGCCGCTTGACGCTGCTATCGTCTTCGCAGTAGCAGCATTTTGTGAGTGATCGATCACTCACATAAATTATTCGGCAGATCCACGCATGAATTTTCTTCGTCGCACCGCGCCTGCGCTGACTCTGATGCTGGCCGCGTGCGGCAAGCCGGCCACGCAGCCGGCCCAGCCACCCGCACCGGCGGTCGGGTATGTGACGGTACGTGAACAGGCGGTGACGCTGACGAACGAGCTGCCCGGCCGCACCTCCGCCTACGAAACGTCGCAGGTCCGGCCGCAGGTCAATGGCATCGTCGAGGCGCGGCTGTTCACCGAAGGCGACATGGTCCGCCAGGGCCAGCCGCTCTACCGCATCGACGCCTCGCCCTATCAGGCGCAGGTGGCCAACGCCCGTGCGGCGCTGGCGCGGGCGAAGGCGGCGATCGCGTCGAGCGCGGCGCTGGCGCGGCGTTACGGCGAGCTGGTGAAGATCAACGCGATCTCGAAGCAGGATTACGAGAATTCGCAGACCAGCGCGGCACAGGCGCAGGCCGACGTCGCGGCCCAGCAGGCCGCGCTGCGCACCGCGCAGATCGATCTGGGCCGCACCACCGTGCGCGCGCCGATCGCCGGACGCATCGGCCGCTCGGTCTACACCACGGGCGCGCTCGTCACCGCCGCGCAGACCGATCCGCTCGCGACGATCCAGCGGCTGGACCCGATCTATGTCGATATCCAGCAATCGAGCGCCGACCTGCTGAAGCTGCGCCAGCAGATCCTCGCGGGCCAGGTGGCGCGCGACGGCAATGCGCGCGTGAAGCTGCTGCTGGAGGACGGCACGACGTTCGGCCCCGAGGGCACGCTGCGCTTTGCCGACGTGACGGTGGACCCGACGACGGGCACGCAGGTGATCCGCGCGCTGTTCCCCAATCCCAACGGCCTGTTGCTGCCGGGCATGTATGTCCGCGCGCAGCTGGTGGAGGGCACGCAGGCCAGGGCGATGCTGGTGCCGCAACGCGCCGTCAGCCGCGACGAGCGCGGCAACGCGACCGTGATGGTGGTGGGGCCGGACAACAAGGTCGCGCCGCGCTCGCTCCAGACGAACCGGACAATCGGCGACAATTGGCTCGTCACCGGCGGCCTGCGCCCCGGCGACCGGGTGATCGTGGAGGGTGGCATGAACCTTCGCCCCGGCATGCCGGTGCAGCCCAGCCCCTGGAACCCGAACGCCCAGCCCGCCGCACCCGCGCAGGCGCAGCCTCAGGCACAGGGCAAGTAACGCACCATGGCCCGTTATTTCATCGATCGCCCCATCTTCGCATGGGTCATCGCGATGGTCCTGATGCTCGCGGGCATCCTGGCCATCCGATCGCTGCCGATCTCGCAATTCCCGACCATCGCGCCGCCCGCGGTGTCGATCACCGCGACCTATCCGGGCGCGGACGCGCAGACGCTCGAGAACACCACGACGCAGCTCATCGAGCAGCAGATGAAGGGGCTCGACCATCTTCGCTACTTCTCGTCGGTGTCGAGCTCGGCGGGCACCGTCACCATCACGCTGACGTTCGAACAGGGCACCGATCCCGACATCGCGCAGGTGCAGGTGCAGAACAAGCTGCAGGCCGCGACGCCGCTGCTGCCGCAGGAGGTCCAGCAACAGGGCATTCTTGTCGCCAAGGCGACGCAGAACTTCCTGCTCTTCGTCGGGCTCTATTCCGAGAACGGCAAGCATAACGGCGACGATCTCGCCGATTACATCGTCTCCAAGCTCCAGGATCCGCTCGCGCGCGTCAACGGCGTCGGCGATACGCAGGTGTTCGGCTCGCAATATGCGATGCGCATCTGGGTCGATCCGCTGAAGCTCAACAATTACGCGCTGACCATGGCGGACATCCGCAGCGCAGTCATCGCGCAGAACGCGCAGGTCGCCGCCGGCCAGATCGGCGCGCAGCCGGCCCCCAAGGAGCAGATGCTCAACGCGACCGTCTCGGTCGAATCGCGCCTGACCACGCCCGAGCAGTTCGGCGCGATCAGCCTGAAGAGCAATGCCGACGGGTCGATCGTCCGGCTGCGCGACGTGGCGCGCGTCGAAATCGGCGCGGAGAATTACGGCTTCTCGTCCAAGTGGAACGGCAAGCCTGCATCGGGCATCGGCATCAAGCTGGCGCCCGGGGCGAACGCGCTCGACACCGTCACCGCGGTGAAGGCGCGGGTGAACGCGATCGCCAAGCAGTTCCCGCCCGACGTGAAGGTGATCTTCCCCTACGACACCTCGCCCTTCGTCCGCCTGTCGATCAAGCAGGTGATCGAGACGCTGGTCGAGGCGGTGGTGCTCGTCTTCCTCGTGATGTTCCTGTTCCTCCAGAATTTCCGCGCGACGCTCATCCCGACGATCGCGGTGCCGGTGGTGCTGCTCGGCACGTTCGGCGTGCTGGCGATCGCGGGCTATTCGATCAACACGCTCACGCTGTTCGGCATGGTGCTGGCGATCGGGTTGCTCGTCGACGATGCGATCGTCGTCGTGGAAAATGTCGAACGGCTGATCCAGACCGAGCATCTCAGCCCCAAGGATGCCGCGCGCAAATCGATGGACGAGATCACCGGCGCGCTGATCGGCATCGCGCTGGTGCTGTCGGCGGTGTTCCTGCCGATGGCGTTCTTCGGCGGGTCGACCGGCGTCATCTATCGCCAATTCTCGATCACGATCGTCTCCGCGATGGTGCTGTCGGTGTCGGTCGCGTTGATCCTCACGCCCGCGCTGTGCGCGACGATCCTGAAGCCGCACGATCCCGACAGGCGGGAGAGCAACGGGCCGCTCGCGCGCTTCTTCCGCTGGTTCAACGACAAGTTCGATCGCGGCCAGGCAAAATACGAGCGCGGCGTGCGCGGGACGGCGCGCAACTGGAAGCGGTCTGCGCTGATCTACGGGCTGATCGTGATCGGCATGGCGGTGCTGTTCGTCCGCCTGCCCACCGGCTTTTTGCCGGACGAGGATCAGGGCATCATGATCGCGCTGGTGCAGGGCCCGTCGGGTGCATCGAGCGCGCGCACCGAAAAGGCGCTCGACACGATCCAGAACCATTTCCTGAATGCCGAGGGCAAGAACATCCAGGGCGTCTACACGCTCAACGGCTTCAGCTTCGCGGGCAGCGGCCAGAACAGCGGCATCGCCTTCATCCCGCTCAGAGGCTGGGAGGATCGCGCCGGCGCCGCCAACAAGGCGCAGGCGATCGCCGGCCGCGCGATGGGCGTGTTCTCGCAGTTCAAGGATGCGATGATCTTCGCGGTCGTGCCGCCGGCGGTGCAGGAACTGGGCAACGCGACCGGCTTCGACTTCCAGTTGGTCGATCAGACCGGCATCGGCCACGCCAAGCTGCTCGAGGCGCGCAACATGATGCTCGGCATGGCGATGCAGGACAAGTCGCTGGTCGGCGTGCGTCCCAACGCGCTCGACGACGCGCCGCAGTTGAAGATCAACGTCGATCACGACAAGGCGCGTGCACTCGGCCTCGATCTCTCGACCGTCAACGACACGATCTCCAGCGCCTGGGGCGGCAGCTACATCAACGACTTCATCGACCGTGGCCGCGTGAAGCGCGTCTATTTCCAGGCCGACCAGCCCTATCGGATGGCGCCCGAGGATATCGGCGACTTCTATGTGCGCGGGGCGACGGGCACGATGGCGCCGTTCAGCTCCTTCGCCGATCTGAGCTGGAGCCAGGCGCCGGTGCAGCTCACCCGCTATAACGGGCAGCCGGCGATGGAAATCCTCGGCCAGCCCGCGCCCGGCGTGTCGTCGGGCACCGCGATGGCGGCGATCGAGGCGATCCACGCCAAGCTGCCGCCGGGCACCGCGCTCGAATGGACCGGTCTCAGCTATGAGGAGCGGCTATCGGGCGGCCAGGCGCCGGCGCTCTACGGGCTGTCGCTGCTCATCGTGTTCCTCTGCCTGGCGGCGCTTTACGAAAGCTGGTCGGTGCCGATCTCGGTGATGCTGGTGGTGCCGCTGGGGATCGTGGGGGCGCTGCTCGCTGCGACGCTGACGGGCCTTGGCAACGACATCTATCTGCAGGTGGGCCTCATCACCACGATCGGCGTTTCGGCCAAGAACGCGATCCTGATCGTGGAATTCGCCGAGGAGCAGATGCGCGACGGCAAGAACGCGTTCGACGCCGCGATCGCCGCGGCCAAGCTGCGCCTTCGTCCGATCCTGATGACGTCGCTGGCGTTCATCTTCGGCGTCTTCCCGCTCGCCATCTCCACCGGTGCGGGTGCCGGCGGACAGAATGCGATCGGCCGTGCGGTGGTCGGCGGCATGCTGTCCGCTACCATCCTGGCGATCTTCTTCGTGCCGATGTTCTTCGTCGTCGTGCTGCGCCTGTTCGGCCGGCATGGCGGCAAGGACGAAGCGCACGAGGAGCGCCGCGCCGACCCGAACGATACCGATGGCGCGACCCCCGCGCCGCAGGGAGCCTGATGGCCGTGACGATCCGTTTCCCCCTCGTGGCGGCGCTCGCCGCCAGCACCGCGCTCGCTGGTTGCAACCTCGCGCCCACCTATGTCCGCCCGGCGGGTGGCGTGCCCGCGGCGCTCCCGCAGGGCGGCGTCTATCCCGCCGCGGCGACCGACGCGCGCGACATCACGCGCGTCGGCTGGCGCGATTTCTTCATCGACGAGCGCCTGCGCCAGGTGATCCAGCGCGGCCTCGACAACAACCGCGATCTCCAGGTCGCGGCGGCCAATGTGCTGCAGGCGCGTGCGCAATATCGCGTGCAGCGCGCCGAGTTGCTGCCATCGGTGGCGGCGTCGGGATCGGCGACGTACACGAACAATCTGTTCGGCGCCTCGGGAGCCACCGGCGGTGCCACGGGGGCCACGGGCACCACGACGACGGGGAGCACGACGACCGGCGGCACCACCACGGGAACCGCCGCCACGGGCACCGGCACGGTCGGCAGCGCGGTCGGCACGGGATCGACCGACCTTCATTATTACAGCGCGAACGTCGGCGTGTCGGCGTTCGAACTCGATCTGTTCGGCCGCGTCCGCAATCTGAGCAAGGCGGCGCTCGAGCAATATTTCGCGACCGAGGAGGCGCAGCGCAGCACCCGCATCACGCTGATCGCCGAGATCGCGTCCGCATGGCTGACGATCGCGTCGGACGAGGATCAGCTCGCGCTGTCGCAGCAGACGCTGGGCACGTTCAAGGAAACGCTGGATCTCACGACCGCGCAGTTCCGCATCGGGGTGGCCTCCGAATTGGAGTCGCGTCAGGCGGAGACGAATTATCAGGCCGCGCGCAACGACATCGCGGTGCTGCGCACGCAGATCGCGCGCGATCGCAACGCGCTCGACCTGCTCGTCGGCACGCCGGTGGAAGCCGCGCTGCTGCCCCCTGCGCTCGGCGACATGCGGCCGGGCATCCAGGTGCTGCCGACCGACCTGTCCTCGACCGTGCTGCTGCGCCGCCCCGACGTGCTTCAGGCGGAGCATCAATTGATCGCGCAGAACGCGAATATCGGCGCGGCGCGTGCGGCGTTCTTCCCCACGATCTCGCTGACGGCGACGCTGGGCACGATCAGCACCGCGCTCGGCGGCCTGTTCGCCAGCGGAACGCGCACTTACACCGCCAGCCCTTCGATCGCGCTGCCGCTGTTCGACGGCGGCCGCAACAAGGGCAATCTCGATTATGCCCGCGCCTCGCGCGATGCGGCGGTCGCGACCTATCAGAAGACGGTGCAGACCGCGTTCCGCGAGGTGGCCGATGCGCTGGCGGAGCGCGGCACGATCGACGAGCAGATCGCCGCCCAGTCCGCGCGTGCCAATGCCGCACAGGTGGCGGCGCGGCTGTCGGAGGCGCGCTACCGATCGGGAGTGGATTCCTTCCTCACCTCGCTCGATGCGCAGCGCACCGCCTATGCCGCGCAGCAGCAATTGGTGACGACCCGGCTCAACCGCGGAAGTAACCTCGTCGAGCTGTACCGGGCGCTGGGGGGCGGCCTGAGCTGAGGGCCGGCCGCCCGCTTGCCAGCGGCGAAAATGCGCGTACCTTGTCCGAAAACGATAAGGAGAGAGCGATGGCCACCACCCCGTCCTTCCAGGCCGATCCCGGCGAGGAAAGCCTCATCATCCTGCAGAGCCTGCTCTGCCTGATGCGCGAGAAGAACCTGCTGACCCGCGCCGATATCGAAGAGCTTTGCCACAAGGTGGAGCGGCGTTCGGACGCGGCGGCGGCACCCATGCCGATTTCGTGCTGCCCGCAAAGCGCCGCCGAGGCGTCGGGCATCATGCAGCGGCTGACCAGCTATATCGGCCAGCGTTATGGCGGGAAGCATCTGCGCGCCTATCGATAGGTTTGGCCGAATCCTCTCGTGTTGCGGGCCTCATTGGCTATAGCGACAGGCCTGTGGCGAGCCGAAGCATCGGCCGCCGACCGACCTGGAGAGGACCGCCCCATGAGAGGCCATGACGAGCCCCGTTCGTTGACCATCGACGCGCCCACGCGCCACCACGCGCTGCGCGCCTGGGTGGAGGACGTCGCAGCGCTGGCCAAACCCGACGCGATCCACTGGTGCGACGGATCGGAGGCGGAGTGGCAGGCGATGGCGGCGGCGCTGACGGCGGCCGGCACGCTGATCCCGCTCGATCCCGCCAAGCGCCCCAACAGCTTCTATGCGCGCTCCGATCCGCGTGACGTCGCGCGGGTCGAAAGCCGCACCTTCATCTGCTCCGAGCGCGAACAGGATGCGGGGCCGACCAACAACTGGCGCGACCCCGCCGAGACCCGCGCCACGATGGCCGCGCTGTTCGATGGCTGCATGCGCGGGCGGACGATGTACGTCGTGCCATTCTGCATGGGCCCGATCGGCGCGGCGCAGAGCGCGATCGGCGTCGAGATCACCGACAGCGCCTATGTCGTGATGTCGATGCGGCTGATGACGCGGATGGGCGACGCGGCGCTGGCGATGCTGGGCGAGGACGGGTTCTTCGTGCGCTGCGTCCATTCGGTGGGCATGCCGCTCGCGCCCGGGCAGGCCGATGTCGCCTGGCCGTGCAACGCCGAGAAATGGATCGTCCATTATCCCGAGACGCGCGAGATCTGGTCCTATGGCTCGGGCTATGGCGGCAATGCGCTGCTCGGCAAGAAATGCTTCGCGCTGCGCATCGCGAGCGTCATGGCGCGCGACGGCGGCTGGATGGCCGAGCATATGCTGATCCTGAAGCTCACCAGCCCCGAGGGCCGCGTCCATTTCGTCGCCGCCGCCTTTCCCAGCGCGTGCGGCAAGACCAACATGGCGATGCTCGAGCCGACCATCCCCGGCTGGACGGCGGAGACGATCGGCGACGACATCGCGTGGATGCGTTTCGGCCAGGACGGCCGGCTCTATGCGGTGAACCCGGAGGCGGGGTTCTTCGGCGTGGCGCCGGGCACCAGCCCCGCGACCAACCGCAACGCCATCGCCACGCTTCACGCCAACGCGATCTACACCAACACCGCGCTCACCCCCGATGGCGACGTGTGGTGGGAAGGGCTGACCGAGACGCCGCCCGCCGGGCTGATCGACTGGCAGGGCGAGCCCTGGGATCCCGCGAGCGGCAAGCCCGCGGCGCACCCCAATGCGCGCTTCACCGTGCCCGCCGCGCAATGCCCCGTGATCGCACCCGAATGGGACGATCCGGCAGGCGTGCCGATCTCGGCGATCCTGTTCGGCGGCCGGCGCGCGAGCGCGGTGCCGCTCGTCGTGGAGGCGTTCGACTGGGAGCATGGCGTGTATCTGGGCGCGAACATCGCGTCGGAGGGTACGCCCGCGGCCGAGGGCGCGGTGGGCGTGTTGCGCCGCGATCCTTTCGCGATGCTGCCCTTTTGCGGCTATGACATGGCGGATTATTTCGACCATTGGCTGCGGATCGGCGCGGCGGCGCAGTCGGACGACCGGCAGCTGCCGCGCCTCTTCCTCGTCAACTGGTTCCGCAAGGGCGCTCACGGTCGCTTCCTCTGGCCGGGCTATGGCGACAATGCGCGCGTGCTGAAATGGATCGTCGAACGGTGCGAAGGCCGGGGGGAGGGCGTGGCCACCCCGATCGGCACGCTGCCGAGCCCGGACGCGCTCGATCTGGAGGGGCTGGACTTGTCGGAGGACGCGCTCGCCACGCTGTTGCAGGTCGATCCGGTCGCCTGGCGCGAGGAGGCGCGCGCGAACGCCGCCGATCTGGCGATCTTCGGCGACCGGCTGCCGCGGGCGCTGGTCCGGCAGCAGCACGCGCTGGAGGAGCGGCTCGCGCGGGGATAGCGGGGCCATCGGCGGGGCGGGAATGGCGGGTGCGGCCTTATCTTTCGGCGCGCACCGCCTATCTGTTCCTTACCGATGCCCCCGAATTTTCCGCTTGTTCTCGCGTTCGGCGACAGTCTCGTCGCCGGCTATGGCCTGTCCCGCGCCGATGGCTTTTGCGCGCAGCTCGAACGCGGGCTGCGCGCGCGGCATCCAGGGGCGGTGGTGATCGACGCGGGCATGGCGGGCGACACGACCGCGGATGCCGTGCGCCGCCTGCCGCGCGTCCTCACGCGGCTTGGCGCGCGCCCGGATCTCGCGATCGTGCAGATCGGCCCCAACGACGTGCTGCACCGGCTGCCACCGGCCGCGACCCGCGCCAATCTCGACGCGCTGCTGGCGGAGCTGGGCCGTTGCCGCGTGCCGGTGCTGCTGACGACGGTGACGCCACCCGCCTTCCTCGCGGCGCGCGCGGGCGGCCATGTGGGCATCCACGAGGCGGTAGCGGCGCGGCACGGGGCGGCGGTGTGGCCGTTCTTTCCGCCTGGCGTGCTGGGGCATCCCGACATGGTGCTGGCCGACCGCGTCCACCCCAACGCGCGGGCGATTACCGCGGTGGTGGCGGCGATGCTGCCCGCGGTGGAGCGGGCGCTCGCGGCAGGCGACGGCTAGGCCTAATGACATCAGCTCTATCCGTTCGTACCGAGCTTGTCGAAGCACGCTCCCCGCAAGGCTGACTTTGCCGTCGGTACGGCCCTTCGACAAGTTCAGGGCGAACGGATCAACGTAACGTCATCAAATCCAGGCCGAGCGCCGTGCCGTCACCGCCTGGCAAACAGCGCCTTGGGCACCACGACGTGCACGCCCTTGTTGTGGTCGACCAGTTCGGTGATCTCGACATCGCCCGCCACGCTGACGAGCATGTAGGCGTCGTCGCGGGTCATGCCCTTTTCGCTCACCAGGAAATCGATCATGTTGCGCAGCGCCTTGCGCGTCGCGTTGCTCAGATCGTCGTCGAAGCCCATCGCGATATAGGCCTTGGGCGTCTCGGCGCGCAGATAGGCGAGCGGCGCCTTTTTGTGCAGCACGAATTCAAACGTGCCCGTCAGCGAGGTTTCGAGCGCGGTGATGTCCACCTCGCCATTGCCCTGCGCCGCATGGCCGTCGCCCACCTGAAACAGCGCGCCCGCCGCGTGCACGGGCAGGAACAGGATCGTGCCCGCCACCAGCGCCTTGTCGTCCATGTTGCCGCCGTTGATGGTGGGCGGTGCGGAGTCGTAGCGGCCGAAGGAAGGCGGCGGCGCCACGCCCATGCTGCCGAAGAACGGCGCGAGCGGCACGTCGATGCCGGGCGCGAACCGGCCGACCATCCGCTTGGCGTCGAGCGGCACGATCTTCATCCGCGCATAGGGAAAATCGTCGGTCAGGAAGCCGGCGCCGTAGCGGAACGCATTATAGGCATAGGGGATCGCCAGATCGATCTTGCGGATCCGCACCTCGAGCATGTCGCCGGGCTCCGCGCCGGCGATCGCGATCGGCCCGGTGAGGATATGGCCGCCGGGGCCGCGCGCGCTGGCGGGCACGCCGTCGAACACCGCGCGCAGCGCCGGCTCCACGTCCGCCGGTGCCACGCCCGCCTTTTCCAGGCCCGTGGGGCTGTTGGTCAGCAGCGTGTGGATCACCACCGTGTCGCCCGACCGGATCGTCAGCACCGGCTTGTCGGTGGCGTCGTAATGGCCCCAGGCGACGGTCTGCGGCGTGGCCTTCAGCTCATAGGTTTCGGCGGACAGCGGGGCCGCAAGCGTGGCGGCGGCCAGCGTCGCGAAAAGGGGGAGGCGCATCGTCATTCTCCTCATTTGGCTCTTCAATAGGCGAGGGCGCAGCCATCAGCGCGCATCTCGCTCGCCGCGGCATAGACGCGCGTCGCGCCGTCCATCCGGTGTTCGACGCATTCGTACCGGCCGAAGCCGCCATCGGGTTCGCCGATCGTCCAGCCGATCTCGGCGAGGCGCTGGCGCGTGGCGAGCGGCACGCCGGTCTCCAGCCGCAACAGGCCCTTCGGCCCCAGGCCGGGCGCATCCTCGCCCATCGACTGCGACGATCCCTCGTGATGCCAGCGCGGCTCGTCGCCCGCGGATTGAATCTCGAGGCCATAATCGACGCGGTTGACGATGATCTGCGTCTGGCCCTGGGGCTGCATGTCGCCGCCCATCACGCCGAAGCTCATCCACGGATCGCCGCCGCGCGTGGCGAAGCCGGGAATGATCGTCTGGAACGGCCGCTTGCCCGGCGCATAGATGTTGGGGTGGCCGTCGCGCAGGCTGAACAATTGGCCGCGATCCTGGAACATGAAGCCCAGCCCGTCCGCGACCAGCCCCGATCCCATGCCGCGAAAGTTCGACTGGATCATCGAGACCATCATGCCGTCCTTGTCGGCACAGCTGAAATAGGTGGTGTCGCCATGGCTCGGCGCCTCGCCCGGATGGACGGGGTCGAGGATCCGGTCGGTGCGGATCAGCTTGGCGCGCTGGCGGGCATAATCCTTGGAGATCAGCCATTCGACCGGCACCTGCGCGAAGCGGGGATCGGCATAGAAGCGCGCGCGATCCTCATAGGCGAGCCGCTTGGCCTCCGCCTGCAGATGGATCGACTGCGCGGACTGGAAGCCCGCACCCGCCAGATCGAACGTCTCCAGGATGTTGAGCATCTGGAGCGTGGCGATGCCCTGCGTGTTCGCGCCCAGCGCATGCACGTCGGTGCCGCGATAGCCCGTCCGGTGCGGTTCCACCCATTCCGAATGGTGCGCGGCCAGATCCTCGCGGCGCAGCCAGCCGCCGATCCGCCGGAAATAGCGATCGATGGTGCCCGCGATCTCGCCGCCGTAAAAGGCGTCGCGCCCGCCCGCCGCGATCGCGCGATAGGTGCGCGCGAGATCGGGGTTGCGGAACACCTGGCCCGCCGCCGGCCCCTTGCCGTCCGCCAGCCCATAGGTGCGCAGCGCGTTGGCGGTTTCCTCGATGCCGTTGCCGGAGCGCCGGAACGCGGCCATGCTGCGGCGGATATAATAGGCGATGATGTCGGGCACCGGCGCGCCCGCCTCGGCATGCGCGATGGCGGGTTCGAACAATTGCGCCCAGGGCAGCCGGCCATAGCGCCGGTGCATCGTCCACCATGCATCCACCGCGCCCGGCACCGACACCGACACCGCGCCCAGCGGCGGCAGCGCGCCGTTCACCGCCCGCGCGCGCACCGTCTCCAGGCTGAGCCCGCGCGGCGAGGCGCCGGAGCCCGCCAGCCCGACGACCTTGCGCAGCTTGGGATCCCAGATCATCGCATAGGCATCGCCGCCGACGCCGCTCGACGTGGGTTCGAGAAACCCGAGGCATGCGTTGATGGCGATGGCGGCATCGACCGCCGAGCCGCCCCGGCGCAGCATCTCGATCCCCGCCTGGGTCGCGAGCGGGTGCGCGGTGCCCGCCGCGCCGTTCAGGCCATAGACCGCGGTGCGCGAGGCGAAGCTCGCGCCCACCGGCCGGTCGCCGGCCGTGACGTCGGGCCGCACGAAGCGGTCCTGCCCGGCGACCCAGCGCGCCGGCCGGTCGGGTGCCGCCGATCGTGCCGCGCCGCCCTGGCCCGGCCCGGCAAGGCTCTGCCCGGTCTGCGCACCCACGGTGCCGGGCAGCAACGCCGCACCCGGCAAGGCGGCAAGGAAGGTCCGACGACGCAAGGGCAGGCTCCCGCAAATCCGCCCCGATCCTCGCGACATACGACCGTGCTGGCAAGGGGCGTCATACGGGGCGGGGCGAGGAGCGACGGGCCGCCCGATGGGCCGCACGCGAAAAGACCGGGGATCGCGTATCGCGACCCCCGGCCCCTCGTCGTTACCGGCCGTTCAGGCGTGCTTAGCGGTGCAGGTCGAAGCGGTCCGCTTCCATCACCTTCACCCAGGCCGAGACGAACTGGTTCACGAACCGGTCCATCCCGTCGCTGCTCGCATAGACCTCGGCCAGCGCGCGCAGCTCGGAGTTCGAGCCGAACACCAGATCCGCCCGCGTGCCGGTCCACTTGACCTCTCCGTCGACGGTCGCCTCGAACGTCTCCGACTGCCGATCGAGCGGCCGCCACGTCGTGTCGAGCGCCAGCAGGTTGACGAAGAAGTCGTTCGTCAACGTGCCGACCCGGTCGGTCAGCACGCCCTGCTTGGTGCCCTTGTGCGTGACGCCCATCACGCGGAGACCGCCGACGAGCGCGGTCATGTCGGGTGCGCTGAGGTTCAGCAGGTTGGCGCGGTCGATCAGCAGATATTCCGCGGGCAGCCGGCTGTCCGGGCTCTTGTAGTTGCGGAACGCATCGGCGCGCTGCTCCATATGGCTGAACGATTCGACGTCGGTCTGCTCCTGCGTCGCGTCGGTGCGGCCGGGCGTGAACGGCACGACCAGGTCGCGTCCCGCCGCCTTGGCCGCCTGTTCGATGCCGACGCTGCCGCCGAGCACGATCAGGTCGGCGACCGACACCGTCTTGCCGCCCGTGCTATAGTCCGCGGCGATCGCCTCGAGCGCTTCGATGACCGGGCCGATCACGGCCTGATCGTTGGTCGGCCAGCTCCGCTGCGGCTCCAAACGGATACGCGCCCCATTGGCGCCACCGCGCTTGTCGCTGTTGCGATAGGACGAGGCCGACGCCCAGGCGGTGGTGACGAGCTGCGTGACGCTCAGGCCCGACGCCGCGATCCGCTGCTTCAGATCGGCGATGTCGTCCGCCCCGAGGGCCGGGCCGGTCGGCTGCGGCAAGGGATCCTGCCACACCAGCTCTTCCTGCGGGACTTCCTTGCCGACGTAACGCGACTTGGGGCCCAGATCGCGGTGCGTCAGCTTGAACCAGGCGCGCGCGAACGCGTCGGCAAAGGCATCGTGATCGTTCAGGAAGCGGCGCGAGATTTCCTCATAGACCGGGTCGACGCGCAGCGCGACGTCGCTCACCAGCATCGTCGGCCGGTGAGTCTTGCTCGGATCATGCGCGTCGGGAACGTCGGCAGCGGCGTCCTTCGCTACGAACTGGTGTGCGCCGCCGGGGCTCTTGGTCAGCTCCCACTCATGCTCGAACAGGTTCTTGAAATAGAGGTTGGTCCACTTGGTCGGCTCCTGCGTCCAGGTGACCTCGAGCCCGCTGGTGATCGTGTCGCCCGCATTGCCGGTACCGTGGCTGTTCTTCCAGCCGAGGCCCATTTCCTCGATCGGCGCGCCCTCGGGCTCCGGTGCGACGACGCCTTCCGGATTGGCCGCACCGTGCGTCTTGCCGAAGGTGTGGCCGCCCGCGATCAGCGCGACGGTCTCCTCGTCGTTCATCGCCATCCGGCCGAACGTCTCGCGGATATCGCGGGCCGAGGCGGCGGGATCGGGGTTCGCGTTGGGGCCCTCGGGGTTGACGTAGATCAGGCCCATCTGGACGGCGGCCAGCGGGTTCTCCAGGTCGCGATCGCCGGTGTAGCGCTCGTCGCCGAGCCACTCGTTCTCCGGGCCCCAATAGACGTCCTGATCGGGCTCCCACACATCGGCGCGACCGCCCGAGAAGCCATAGGTGGGCAGGCCCATCGATTCGAGCGCGACGTTGCCGGTCAGCACGATCAGATCCGCCCAAGAGAGCGACTGGCCGTATTTCTGCTTGATCGGCCAGATCAGGCGGCGCGCCTTGTCGAGATTGGCGTTGTCCGGCCAGCTGTTGAGCGGTGCGAACCGCTGCTGCCCTTCGCCCGCGCCGCCGCGGCCATCGGCCACGCGGTACGTGCCGGCGCTGTGCCAGGCCATGCGGATCATGAAGGGGCCATAATGGCCGAAATCGGCCGGCCACCAGGGCTGCGAGGTGGTGAGCAGCGCAGCGATGTCGGCCTTCACCGCATCGAGGTCGAGCGCCTCGAACGCCTTTACATAATCGAAATCGGCGGGCAGCGGATTGCCGACGGCCGGGTTCTTGGCAAGGATCTTGAGGTTCAGCGCCTTGGGCCACCATTGCTGGTTCGTCCCGCCCTGCGTCGGATGCGCGACGCGGTCGGGCATGATCGGGCATTTCTGGCCGGCGGCGACGGCGCCGTCGGTGTTCATCTCGGCGACGACGGCGTCGTCGTGCTTCACTTCAGCCACGGTGGTTCTCCTTGGGGGAAAGGGATTGCGAAACAGGAATGGCAGCCGGCCGCGCGGCGACGCAGCTTCGGCACAGGCCGCGATAGGTAATCTCGGCCTCGTCGATCACGAAGCCCGCGGCATCGGCCACGTCGAGGCAGGGGGCGGCGCCCACCGCGCAATCGACATCGACCACCAACCCGCAGGCGCGACAGACGCAGTGATGATGGTTGTCGTGCGTGCGCGTCTCGTACACCGCCGGGCGGCCGTCCACGATCAGCCGGCGCAACAGCCCGGCCTCGGTCAGGTTGGCGAGGCAGTCGTAGATCGCCTGGTGCGACACGTCGGGCAGCACCAGCGACACCGCCGCCAGCACCGCGGCGGCATTGGTGTGCGGTGCGGCCTCGACCGCCTCCAGCACCGCCACGCGCTGGCGCGTGACGCGCAGCCCGGCCGCGCGGATCAGATCGATCGAACCCTGGGTCTCGGCGCCGTGCATGGAAGCCGTTTAACGGCCTTTCTGGGATGATTCAAGAAAACTTCTCGATAAAGGGATGATCCAGCCGGAGATCGTCGACGATCCGCTCGACCGCGTCATTCTCATAGGCATCGCCCGAGGGCG
This sequence comes from Sphingomonas sp. CROZ-RG-20F-R02-07, assembly GCF_022662335.1. Taxonomy (GTDB): domain Bacteria; phylum Pseudomonadota; class Alphaproteobacteria; order Sphingomonadales; family Sphingomonadaceae; genus Sphingomonas. Next base: position 203,769 of record NZ_JAKNQJ010000002.1, read on the forward strand.
CGATCGACCAGTTGCAATGCGCATGCGTCGCGCGGTCGTGGACTCGCACCGGCCCGACGACGAGCCGCCAGTGCCGGCGAGTGCGGCCCGCCTCCCGCACGAGCTTCGTCACGAGGATGTCCTGGAGATCGCCGGCGGTCATCGCGCGTCCCTGGCCGAGCCCGCCCTGATCGGCAACCCGGCCGAAGCCCGCGCCATCACCGTTTGAACAGCGGCACCAGTATTTCGAGGACCGATGCCCCGGCGAGCGGCCCCACCAGCAGCATCAGCAGGTTGAAGCCGAGCAGCCAGCCGATCATCCGCTCGCGCGTCTTCGTCATGCGCGGGCGTGATGGTGGAGACCAGGGTTCGGGCGGCGGCCAGGCGTTGTGAAGATCGAGGAACATCGATGATTCCTTGCGGCCGACTCACATCGGCGGAACGCACGATCGGATGGCCCGCGCGATATAGGCCTTTTCCGCGGATCGGGAACCATCGGGCCGCTCGCCGGTAACTAGGCGCAAGCGCGCGACCAAGCAGAACAGGCGTGCATCCGGGGGCGGATCGTCATCATCTTGGGGAACGCCATGTCGGCATCGACTCACAACACCCGCCTATGGCTTCGCCTCGCGGCGCTGGCAGTGGCCGCCGTCGGGCTGTTCAACCTGATAGGCGGCGGCTGGCTCGTCGCGATCGGCGGCAGCGTCTATTATCTGCTGCTCGGGGTCGCGCTGCTGGTGGCGGCGGTGCTGCTGTGGCGGGGGCGGCCCGCCGGGCTCCACGTGGTGGCGGCGGCGATCGCAGCGACGCTCGTCTGGGCGGTCTGGGAAATCGGTTTCGACTGGTGGCAGCTCGTGCCGCGCGGCGACGTGCTGTTCGTGCTCGGCGCGCTGCTGTTGTTGCCGCCCGTGTCGCGCGGCCTGCAGGGCCGCGGCGTGGCGCGCGCGGTACCGCTGGCGCTGGTGTTGTGTGCGGCCGGCGGGGTGGCGCTCGTCTCCGCCTTTCACCGCGATCACGATCGCCCGGGCCAGCTCGACCTTGCCGCGCGGGCGCCTTTGTCGGGAGCGCCGTCCGCTACCGCGGGCGGCGACTGGCCGGCTTATGCCGGGAGCTGGAACGGACAGAAATTCGCCGCACTCGACCAGATCACGCCGGCCAATGTCGACCGGCTGAAGGTTGCGTGGCAGATCCACACCGGCGATCGCAAGCGGCCGACCGATCCCGACGAGACGACCTATGAGATGACGCCGCTGAAGATCGGCGACACCGTGTATCTGTGCACGCCGCACAACTGGATCGTCGCGGTCGACGCCGAAACGGGCAAGCCGCGCTGGCGCTTCGACCCGCATGTCGTCGTCTCGCCCAATCTCCAGCATCTGACGTGCCGCGGCGTTTCCTATGCGCGCGTGGCCCCGGGCGGCGCCTGTGCCGAGCGCCTGTACATGGCGACCGCGGACGCCCGGCTGATCGCGATCGACGCGCGCAGCGGCCGGCCGTGCGGCGGCTTCGGCGAGCACGGCGCGGTCGATCTGCGACGCGGAATGCGGGTCGGCAAGGCGGGCTGGTATCAGGGCACGTCGTCGCCGCTGGTCGCGAACGGCGTCGTGGTCATGGGCGGCGCGGTCTATGACGATGTCTCCACGCACGTGCCCTCGGGCGTGATCCGCGCCTATGACCTGCGCACCGGCGCGCTGCGGTGGAATTTCGATCCCGGCCGCGCCGGCGACACCCGGCCGCTGCCCGACGGCAGCCTCTACACGCCGTCTACGCCCAATATGTGGAGCACGGCGGCGGCAGATCCCGCGCTGGGCCTCGCCTATTTCCCGATGGGCATGGGCGCGGTGGACCAATGGGGCGGCAACCGCTCGCCCGCCACCGAGCGCTGGGCGACCACGATCCTGGCGCTCGATCTGGCCACGGGAAAGCCGCGCTGGGCGTTCCAGACGGTGCATCACGATCTGTGGGACATGGATATTCCTGCGCAGCCGACGCTGGTCGACCTCGATCTGCCCGGCAAGGGCCGCGTGCCCGCGCTCGTCCAGTCCACCAAGACGGGCAACATCTTCGTGCTCGATCGCCGGAACGGCCATCCCCTCTTTCCCGTCACAGAACGGCGCGTGCCGGGCGGCGCGGCGCCGGGCGATCATACATCGCCCACCCAGCCCTATTCGGCGGTGTCGCTGTTCCCCGAACGGCGGATCGAGGAGCGCGACATGTGGGGCGGCACGATGCTCGACCAGCTCGCCTGCCGCATCGCCTATCGGCGGCTGCGCTATGACGGCCCGTTCACCCCGCCGAGCGAGCAGGGCACGATCGTCTTCCCCGGCAATTTCGGCGTGATGGACTGGGGCGGCATCGCAATCGATCCGGTGCGGCAGGTGGCGTTCGCGCATCCCAATTACATGGCGTTCGTCGACCGGCTGATCCCGCGCAATACGGCGGGCGCCGAGAGCAAGGGATCGGCGGGCGGATCCGATTTTCGCGGGGCCGACGTGCATGGCTACAACCCCAATGCCGGCGCGCCGTTCGCGGTCGCGATGAACCCGTTCCTCTCGCCGCTCGGCCTGCCGTGTCAGGCGCCGCCCTGGGGCTATGTCGCGGGAATCGACCTGCGCACCGGCAAGGTCGCGTGGCGCCACGCCAACGGCACGGTGCGCGACGAGACGCCGCTGCCGCTGCCGTTCAAGATGGGCGTGCCCTCGCTCGGCGGGCCGCTGGTGACCGCGGGTGGCGTCGCGTTCCTGTCGTCGGCGATCGACGATTATGTTCGCGCCTATGACCTGCGCGACGGGCATGTGCTGTGGCGCGCGCGGCTGCCGGCGGGTGGTCAGGCCTCGCCGATGAGCTACCGTTCGGCCGCCACCGGGCGCCAGTTCGTGGTGGTGGTGGCGGGCGGCCACTCCTCGCTCGGCACCAAATTGGGCGATTCGGTGATCGCCTATGCGCTGCCGCGTTCGTGACAGCGATCGCAATTGACGGAGTACGGGACGCCGGCGGCCGCGACGCCCCGGTCGCCGTCGTCCTGTTCGCGCTGGCCATGGGTGGTTTCGCGATCGGCACGACCGAATTCTCGGCGATGAGCCTCTTGCCCTATTTCTCCAAGGCGCTTGGCATCGACGCGCCGACCGCCGGCCATGTCATCAGCGCCTATGCGTTGGGCGTGGTGGTGGGGGCGCCGACGATCGCGGTGGTGGGCGCACGGCTGCCGCGGCGGACGCTGCTGATGGGCCTGATGCTCGTCTTCGCGCTCGGCAATCTGGCGAGCGCGCTTGCACCCTCCTATCGCTGGATGCTCGCTTTCCGTTTTCTCAGCGGCCTGCCGCACGGCGCCTATTTCGGCGTCGCCTCGCTCGTCGCGGCATCGATGGTCGAGCAGCATCGCCGAACGCAGGCGGTCGCCAGGATGTTCACGGGGCTGACGGTGGCGACGGTCGTCGGCGTTCCCGTGGCCTATGCGATCGGCGAGTATATCGGCTGGCGCTGGGGCTTCGCGCTCGTCGCAGTCCTCGCCATCGCCACCGTGGCGCTCGTCTGGCGGTTCGTGCCGTCAACGCCCGCCGACCGGACGAGCAGCCCTTTGCGCGAACTGGGCGCTCTGCGCCGGCCGCAGGTGTGGCTGACGCTCGGGGTGGGCGCGATCGGGTTCGGCGGGATCTTCGCGGTCTATACCTATCTTGCCACCACGCTCGTGGCGGTCACGGGCGTTTCCGCCAGCGTCGTGCCGTTCGTGCTTGCCATCTTCGGCGCGGGCATGTTCGGCGGTACGCTGGTGTGCGCCTGGGCGGCGGATCGCGCGCTGATGCCGGCTGCGGGCGCCACGCTCGCCTGGACCCTCGTGTGCCTGCTGCTCTATCACGTCGCGGCGCAGAGCATCTGGACGATGGCACCGATCTGTTTCCTCATCGGCACCGGAATCGGACTTGGCACGATCATGCAGACCCGGCTGATGGATGTCGCGGGCGATGCGCAGACGCTGGCAGCGGCGCTCAATCACAGCGCGTTCAATACCGCCAACGCGCTCGGGCCGCTGCTCGCCGGGTTCGCGCTCGCGGCCGGGTTTGGGTGGACGTCGGTCGGCTGGGTGGGCGCCGCACTGGCGGTCGGCGGGCTGGTGATCTGGGCGATCTCCTGGAAGATGGACTCCAGGATCGCGGCCGCCTGACCGTAAGGTACGATAGAGGAGCCGCTCAGGCAATCGGGGCGTCGCGCGTCGCGCGCTGTAAGCAGCGGCATAAAATTTCTCGACAAACCAGCGGTCTCCTCTCGTGAGGTCGACCAACGTAGCCAATCATAAAAGTTCGCTTAGACGCCCCAAAACTTATCCGGCCTCTCACGACTAGGCCGGCATAAGTTTTCCCCGCCCGATTTAGGGCGAAGTCCACGCAGTCGAAGGGCTGAAAGGAAAAGCGGTACGCTCCGGCGATCCGCGTCGCGGCCACGGTCGCCCTCCACATTCCGACATTCAATAGGAGATTGGCCATGGCCAATGAGGAAACGCGTGCGTCCAGCCCGGACGCAGAGCGCGACGATCCGCGTCTGGACGACAGCGTCGATTCTTTCGCGGAAACGCGCAGGAAGATGCAGGAGCTCGTCCGTGGCGCTGCCGCTATGTTGCGGAACCAGCAAGTCGCCGGCCGTCCGGGTGCACAGCCGACCTATCCCGCGATCGACCACGGCACGCTCCGCATTCTGTTGATGAACCTCGTCGGCGTGACGCAGGAAGCACACGGCGCCTTCGACGCCAGGCTGAAGCATACGTTGGGACAAGGCATCATCCTCGATGACCGTCCGCGTGGCGACAAGGGCCCACGGGGCCATCGTCGCTACCTGTTGATGGACGTTCTGCAGCTAGCGCTAGTCTTCCAGCTTCAGCGTGGGTTAGTTGATCCGGCGGCGGCCGCCGCTTTCGTCATCCAAAACCGCGAGAAGCTGGAGGTGCTGTGGGTTGAGGCATCCGGCGCCCGAGACCATTACTGGCTCGAGATCGAGATCGATGCCTATGCCGCGATCGGCGGAGAGAGAAAGGGACGTCCATCCGGGCGGGTGGGTGCGTTGGCATTCCCTGGTTCGCGCGCACGGCGCGGAATAGCCGAACCAGCGCCGGTGCTGCGCTTGGATCTCGCTGCGCTACGCGACCGCGTCGGCAGCTCGATGCTGATTCTCGGCGATGCTTTCCGGACTGCGCAGAAACGATTTCCCGATCTCGATCATGTGAGCGCACTGCAAAAACATCTGGACGAACCGGAGGCATAAACAAGCTCACTGGGTCTCCGTGCGTGTGGATAAGCAGAGGATCCGCAATAACAATGTAAAATATGTGATTGGGACGAACCCAATCATGAGCGGAATTCAACGGCATGTCACGTTGAATAGTGCATGATGCACTAATTTACCTTAAAACAAATGGAATCCTTGTGCCGATGCGAGAAACTAGTGCAATCTGCACTACTTGAATTGCAATCAACCCGACCGCAGGTAGTGCAGCGAAATGGACTAAGAATGGTCGTTTGATGTTTCACCCGCTTCTCACCCGTGACGCTCGGAAACCCGCATGGTCCTCCGGCATCGATATCTCGATGGTGCCGTTGCGAAAGGTCGTTGGTCGCTCGTCGCAGATCAACAATGGCTGGCACCGCACGAACAAGCACCCGCTGGGTTATCTACCCGGGGAGTCGCGGCCCGAGCTCGCACAGTTCCTCGTCCTCGCCGAGATGGACCCCAACGTCTCGCTGGTCGCTGCACAGGCCTGCGTCATCACGTTCGGCCATGACGGCAAGCCCTGCCGACACTTCCCCGACTACGCCGTCATCGAGTCGGGCGGGAGCGTGCTCTACGAGGTCAAGACGGCCCGCAAGTATGGTCAGACCGAGGTGCGGCGACGGCTCGCGTCCGCCGGCCTGTCGATTGAGGCACGCGGATGGCCTTACTTCGTCGCACTCGACAACGAGATGCGTGGAGCTCCCTACTTCCACGCGGCCGAGACGCTGTGGCGACGGCACCGCCCGATCTTCACGGATCTTCAGCGCCTGGCGGTTGAGCGCGCGCTCGGCACCGCCGAGCGAACGGTCGCCGACGTCGTCGCCGATCTCGCCGGCGACGACAACGCGCCTAGCGTCGAACAGGTGCTGTCGCTCGCCGCCAACGCCCGCGTGTTCATCGACCTGACGCAACCCGTCGGGCGTGGCAGCGTCATTCGGCAGGCCGATCCCCAGGCGATGCCGAAGCCGTTGCTGCCGCGCCGCCGTCCCGCCGAGGACCTCGATCTGGAGCAGGCTGCATGACCGCCGTCAGGGCCGTCGACGGTGCCTGGGTCGACTACCATGGTCAGCGCTACCACCTCGAGCGACGCCAGGACCGCAACATGGAGTGGCGCTGCCGCTCGACCCTCGTCCACATGGTCTGGACCGATGCCGAACTTCAGCGGAAGGTCGCGTCTGGCGAGGCCAGGTTCTACAGCGGCATCGGCCGCCCGCCCGCCACCGGCAAGGTCTCGCCCGTGCATGGCAGGCGCAAGGCGTCCGAAGTCGACCGCGAGGAGGCGCGCCGCAAGCTCGTCTACGTCCTCGCCCTGAGGGAGGCGGGCATCCCCGGCGAGGATAAGACGGGCAGCGACTGGGAACTCGTCATCGACGCCACCTACGAGGACCAAGGGCGCACCTGGAAGCGGCTGCGCAGCCGGACCGAGGAGACCGTCCGCAAGCCCGTGCTGAAGTCCGTGCGCCGCTGGGTGGTCGATGCCGGCGATCCGCCCAAGCTGGAGAAGCTGATCTCGCGGCACCGCCACAAGGGCAACTACGACGACCGCCTCGACGCCGACCTACGCGAGCTCATCGGCTCCATGGTCGACGAGGACTACCTGTCCCGCCCGCCGATCACTATCGACGACCTGAAGGACCGGATCGCCGGCAAGATGCCCGACTTCAACGCCGAGCGGGCCAAGAACGGCGGCAAACCCCTCAAGGCGCCGGGGTACACCGCCATTCAATCGTCGATCGATGCGGTGCCCAAAGACACGGTGCTGCGGTCGCGCTACGGAGAAATGGCGGCGTTCTTGCGCTACGGCTCCGCCGCCGCGCAGGCCGATCCCGAGGCTCCGCTCGACCGCGTCGAGCTGGACGCCACCCGCATGGACCTGTTCGTGGTCGACCCGGACACGCTGCTGCCAATCGGCCGGCCGTGGCTGGTCGTCGTGCTGGACCGATGCACCCGCATGGTGCTCGGCTGGTTCGTCACCTTCGAACCCCCCAGCACGCTGGCGCTCATGCAGGCGCTGCGCAGCGCCATCCTGCCCAAGCTCTACCTGGATCAGTTGAAGGAGGAGCGCGGCTGGGTCATCGACCGCGAGCCAGAAACCGGCGGCCTGCCCCGAGTGCTCGTCGTCGACCGCGCGCGAGAAAACATCGCCGAGCACCTTGCCCGCTTCGCCATGCGCATCGGCATCAACCGCGTGGAGATCATGGCCGGCAAGAAGCCGTGGCTCAAGGGTGCCGTCGAGAAGGTCATCGGCACAATCACCCGCAAGGTGCTCCACCCGACCAAGGGCACGTCCTTCCACAACACCTTGGTTCGCATGGGGTACGACTCGATCAAGGACGCGGTCTGCACGCCCGACGACCTAGACTACGGACTGCACAAGTTCTTCATCGACATTTATCCCTGGGCCAAGCACCGGGGCCTGAACGGCCGCCAGCCGATCAAGGTGTGGCGCGAGAAGACCAACGAGCACCCGGTCGACATCATCGGCCACATCGACGATGTCGCCCATCTGTTCGGTCGCACGGATCACGCGAAGCCTGGCCGCTTCGGGATCAACGCCCACAGCATGCAATACTTCTCGCAGGAATTGCTCGAGGTCCAGACCTCGTCCCAGTTCCAGAAGGCGCTGGGCGATCAGGGCGGCAAGCTGGAGTTCCACACCGATCCCGCCTGCATCGACGTGATCCACGTCAGGATGCCTCATGACGAGAGCAAAGTGATCATCGTGCCCGTATCACCCAAGTGGCGGGAATACGCGCGCGGCCTGTCGCTGTGGCACCATCGCAAGATCCGCGAATTCATCCGCGCCGATGCCTCGACCGACGCCGATACGCTCCTCAAGGCCAAGCTGGATTTGGTCGAGATCATGCGTGGTTCCGCATTCGGAAAGCGGCGCTCCATCCGCGCCAGTTCCCAGATCGCCCGGATCGACGGCGTGGGGCGCGTGGCGCCGGCCGGCACCGATGCGCGCAATACCGTGCCCGGCACCGGTGCGCATGCGGCCAGGCCCAAGCCGAAGCCCAAGGCATCGAACGACGCGACCGTGGCCGACGGCGGATCGGCGCACCTGCGCCTGGTCAACGCGGATCAGGTGGAGACCACCGCGGTGACCAGGGCGGACTGCGGAGACAATGGCGCGCGCACGCCCGGCGACAACACCTGCAAGGCCGCTCCCACGCGGCGCAAGAAGGGGTGGACGCCGTGACCAGGCGCGCAGTGATCACGAAGAACGAACCCGCCGAGGAGGCGGTGGACACCGCACACGAAACCGCCGTCGAAGACGGCCGAGGGGAAGAACGGCTCTGGTCCGAGGCGCCGGATGCGATCCGACGCGACGCCCTTCGCGCCTTGTTCGTCGCACGCGACATCGAGAAGCGAATCGTCAACACCGTCAACTCCGCGATCCGCGACCGGCACCTGCACGCCGAGGCCCAGAACGTCGTGATCACCGGCGAGACCGGCGTCGGCAAGTCCGAGATCATGAAGCGCATCCTGGCGGCCAACCCCGAGCGCCGCGATCCCGAGACCGGGAACGTCGTGCGGCCGGTCCTCTACGTCGACGTGCGCAACTCCTCGACACCGAAGGCAGTCGCGCAGGCCATGCTCGTCCAGCTCATGACGCTGAACGGGGTGGCGCTGGTCGACCCGGACGAACTCATCGGCAGTACCAAGGCGGTCGGAGTGCCCGAACTCACCCGACGCGTGAAGACGCAGATGATGGGACAGGGAGTCGTGGCCGCGCTTCTCGACGAGTTTCACAACACCGTCAGCGACAACGGCACCGACCGCCTCAACCGGATCGCCAACTGGGTCAGGGATTTCGCCAAGTCCAAATCACGCAGCGCGGCGAAGCCCGATGGTGACCTGTCCGAGATCATCGTCTTCGTCCTGATCGGCACCAGGAAGGTCGAGCGCATCGTCGACCCCGCACTCAACGACGAGTTGGCCAGCATCACACCCTATCGCGTCAGGGTGCCCCGCTACCGCTACGAGACCGACGACGACAAGGAGGCGTTCCACGAGCTGCTTGCCGAGATCGACAACGAGCTGCCGTTCGACGAGCATGCTGGACTGGACAAGCCGGCGCTCGCGGAGAAATTCCACGTCGCGACCTTCGGCCTGCTGCGCCAGCTCGGCATCATCATCGTCAAGGCCGCCGACCTCGCGATCGAGGACGGATCGGACCGCGTCCGCGAGCACCACCTCCACGCCGCGGTCGAGCTGAAGCGCGGCGTGCTCGAATCGCACCTCATGAGCGCCGAAGCCGAGGGCGAAGAGCGCAGGATCGTCGAGAACCCGTTCATGCCGCCCGAAGCGGTGGAGCGGAAAAGGGCCTCCGGCAAGCGCGGCTGGAAGCCATAGCAATGCCGCTACGGGCACTTCCGCTGATCGTGCAACCTCTGGTCGGGGAGTCGGCCGTGGGGCTCGTCATGCGCCTCGCCGACGTGAACGGTCTATCCTACCCCTGGCTCTTCGAGCGCATCGCGGGTGGCCGCCACAATCCCGACAAATGGGGCGACGAGCGGTGGCAAATGCTCGCCGAGATCCTCTTGCTCGACATCTCCGAGCTGGACGGCATGCGCCGCCGTCCCACCGGCGACCGGCGCATCCGCAATGCGGTGACGTTCTTGGGAAATGCCGTCAGGCCCACCTACCTAACGTTCGATAGGATGCGTCTGTGCCCGCACTGCGTCGCGGAAGGCGGCGTCATGCGCGAGGCCTGGAAACTAGCGCACTGGACCGCGTGCCTTGAGCACGAAACCTACCTTGTCGACGCTTGCGACTGCGGCCGACCCCTCCACATCATCAGGCGCGGCCTCTGGCCGGACGAGTGCGTCTGCGGGAAGCCGTTCGGTGAGATCGTGACCACGACCGCCAGCAAGCAAGCGCTAGTGGCGACCCGCTGGCTGGTGCAGCTGTTTGGACCCCACCACACCGCAACGGCGCCCCGCCTGTGGCTGGACGGACGCCAGCTCGGACCCCCATTCAACGGGCTTAGTCGCACGATTGCCCCCTGTGTCGCCCGGATCGACGCAGACGACCTCGATCTGCCGGTATTCGAGCTACCGCTGCCCGAAACCGAGGCAATGCACACGATCGACGCGCTGGGCATCCTAGAGCTGATCGGTCGCGTCGCAACTACGCCGGCTACCGACGACCGGGCGCGGCCAGGCAGGAACCCCAACCTTACCGGCCGCGACGGCGTCGTTGAGCCGGTCGCGCAGAGCATCGCGCTGGTCGAAGCGGCAATGCCCGTGATTACCGGGTGGCCCGGCTCCTGGCACCAGCTAGCCGCCGAAGTCGCAGGCAGGAACGGTTTGGCGGGCGACGACACGCCCGCCGACCTTTTCGCCACCGACATGGGCCGGCTGATGCTCGACCCTTACCTCGGCGTGGATGGCTACCCGATCACCGTACTGTCCGATGAGACGAGGCGATGGCTGGAGACGCGCGGCTACAGGATGCGGCCAAGGGCAGTGGCGCGCTCAAGCGACGTCGCCAAGCGCCTGCTAGGCGTGCTGCCGCTGAAAGACATCGCCAAACGCCTCCGGGGGCGGATTGGACCGGGCGTGAGGCGTAGCTACCATCAGGCCCTCAAGGAGCTTGACCGCGCCGACATCAGCCACCTGACGGACGAGCAGCTGGCCGAGGCTCTGCTCGCGCGCGTACAGCAGCTGCTCAAGGCGGTAGAGGGACACGTCTCGGTCAACGTCATCGCCGAAACGCTCTGCAGCCGCGAGAGACGCACGGGCGGCGCCGTCTGGGTCGATCCCAGGCTGCTGCGGCCCGTCACCATCGAGATCACCGCCCACGCCCGCTACAAGGGCGACGTGTTCGTGATGGCCGAGGTCATGGCGATGCGCGAGCGGCTAGCGGGCGCGGCGCGGCGGGTCCGCAGGAACGCTGTCCCAGACAACTTCGAGAAGTACGGCGACGTCACCCAGGGGACGGTGAGCACGCTATACACGGCCTCGGATCTGATCGTGGACATCCTGTCGGGCAAAGTGCCGTCCGTCACCACGGCGGCGAAGCCGACCCTGGCGGACCTCTGGATCCCGAGACACGCCGTGGAGCGCTTGGCCCTCGCGGCCAGGGTTCGAGCGGCGGTGACTGCCGACCGGTTCATGACGGCTTCCTCCATCACCGATATAACCAACAGACTCTGGGGAGCACGTCACCGCGAATTCACGAAACTGATGCGGAGACTAAGGGACACGCACGTCCTGCGCTTCGAAGAAACGCTCGACGAACGACATGACAAGGTGCGCTACAGCATGGCCGTCACTGACTGCCTGCGCGAGGCCGAGGCGATGTTCGGCCCCAGCGGCATCGACGGCGTCGACACGGTCATCGGCGAACTGAAGGGCTGCAGTTCCGCGAAGCGGCCTGAGCATCGAACCAGATCCCGGGCGGCGATACGAAACGTCGAGAAGGTGAAGAAGGTGCGACGCGAAGTTGTCCCGATTCGAACCGTCGCCCACGATGGAAAAACGATTAAATCGGGACAAATTACGCCATAGGTTCAGAAAACATATGGGGTGAACCGGGACAACTTATGCCCGTGCTCACACGCGCAGACGCCCCCTGCGCGGCGTCAGGCCTTCACATGCTGCGAGATGTACTTGTTCATCTCGAACATCGTCACCTTGTCGCGGCCGAAGACCTTCTTGAGATTCTCGTCGGCGAGGATCTCGCGCTTGTTCTCGGGATTCTGGAGATCGTTGCCCTTGATATAGGCCCAGACCTTGCTGATGACTTCGCTGCGCGGCAGCCGGTCGTTGCCGACGATCGCGCCAAGCTCGGGCGAAGGCTGCACGGGGGCGTGGATGCCGGTGCCGGCCTTGGTTTCCTTGGCGGCCGTCTTCTTGGCGGCGGTTTCCTGCTTTGCGGTTGCCATGATGTTCCTTCCTGTGAAGCCTTAGGTGTGCTCTGCCGGTTTGCCCGGACTCACGCCTTTTTGAGCGCTTCCCGCTTGTGCGCCGCCTTTCCGCCGTTGTCACTCTCTACGATGTATTCGGGGTTCTCCGGCGAGGCGGCGACGTGATGGCCCTTGATGTCGGTGGGGCTCGTCTGCTTCTTCTCGACCGTGCCGTGCGCGGTGCCGCCATGCGATTTCCAGGTGACCTCGTCGCCCTTCTTCAGATCGGCCATCGTCCTTCTCCTTCGGGTGTAGGATTGTGCAATGGTCGAGGCCGCCGCTTGGTTGCGCGGGCGGCGAAGCCTTGGCATCTGGGCGCCATCCTCGAGGAGCCATTCCCATGAAGACCCGTGCCGCCGTCGCGTTCGAAGCCAAGCGCCCGCTCGAGATCGTCGAGTTGGATCTCGAAGGGCCGAAGGCCGGCGAGGTGCTGGTCGAGATCATGGCGACGGGCATCTGCCACACCGACGCCTATACGCTGGACGGGCTCGACAGCGAGGGACTGTTCCCGAGCGTGCTGGGGCATGAAGGCGCGGGCATCGTGCGCGAAGTGGGGGCGGGCGTCACCAGCCTGGCGCCCGGCGATCACGTGATCCCGCTCTACACCCCCGAATGCCGCCAGTGTAAATCCTGCCTCAGCCAGAAGACCAATTTGTGCACCGCGGTCCGCGCGACTCAGGGCAAGGGGGTGATGCCCGACGGCACCACGCGCTTCAGCTACAAGGGGCAGCCGATCTTTCACTATATGGGCTGTTCGACCTTCTCCAACTTCACTGTCCTGCCCGAGATCGCGCTCGCCAAGATCCGCGACGACGCGCCGTTCGACACGAGCTGCTATATCGGCTGCGGCGTGACGACCGGGGTGGGCGCGGTGGTGAACACCGCCCGGGTGCAGCCGGGCGACACCGTGATCGTGTTCGGGCTGGGCGGCATCGGGCTGAACGTCGTGCAGGGTGCACGGCTGGCGGGCGCGGGGATGATCGTCGGCGTCGATCTCAATCCGGACCGCGAGGAATGGGGCCGCCGCTTCGGCATGACGCGGTTCGTCAACCCCAAGGACGTGGCCGGCGACATCGTCGCGCATCTGGTGGCGCTGACCGACGGCGGCGCGGATTACACCTTCGACTGCACCGGCAACACGACCGTGATGCGCCAGGCGCTGGAGGCGTGCCATCGCGGCTGGGGCACCAGCATCGTGATCGGCGTGGCCGAGGCGGGCAAGGAGATCAGCACGCGGCCCTTCCAGCTCGTCACCGGCCGCAATTGGCGGGGCACCGCGTTCGGCGGTGCCCGCGGGCGCACCGACGTGCCCAAGATCGTCGACTGGTATATGGACGGGATGATCGAGATCGATCCGATGATTACCCACCGGCTGAGCCTGGACGAGATCAACCGCGGCTTCGATCTGATGCACGCGGGCGAAAGTATCCGGGCAGTGGTGGTGTATTGATCCATTCTTTCCTGCGATCGGCCTTGTGCGATGCTACGATGCGTTGCAGCATGGAACCGGAACGATATGGGAAAGCTTTAACGTAGATGGGGATCGGCACGGCGTTCGACGAGATCATGGGCGATGGCGCGGGCGCCGAACCGCGCGGGCCGCTCGCCGCGCTCGGCCGCTGGCTCGACGAGACGCCCGATGCCGAACTCCGCCGCCGCCAGCAGGCCGCCGAGACGACGTTCCGCCAATTGGGCATCACCTTCGCGGTCTATGGCGACAGCGATGCGAGCGAGCGGATCATCCCGTTCGACATCGTGCCGCGCGTGTTCCTGCATGACGAATGGACGCGGCTGTCCGACGGGCTCGTCCAGCGCGTCGAGGCGATCAACGCGTTTCTCGACGATATCTATGGCGCCCGGCGGATCATGGACGCGGGCGTCCTGCCGCCCGATCTGATCTACGGCAACGCACAATTCCGGCCCGAAATCGCGGGGATGCGGCCGCCGCACGGCATCTGGGCGCATATCTGCGGGATCGATCTGGTGCGCACGGGCCCCGACGAATTCTTCGTGCTGGAGGATAACGCGCGAACGCCCTCCGGCGTGAGCTACATGCTCGAGAATCGCGAGGCGATGCTGCGGCTCTGCCCCGAGCTGTTCCGCGAATTCCGCGTCGCCGCGGTCGACAGCTATCCCGATCGCCTGCTGGAAACGATGCGCTCGGTCGCGCCGCACGGCACGGGCAGCAACCCGGTGTGCGTGCTGCTGACGCCCGGCCATTACAATTCGGCCTATTACGAGCACAGCTTCCTCGCCGATTCGATGGGGATCGAGCTGGTCGAGGCGGCGGATCTGGTCGTGGACGACGATCTGGTGTGGATGCGCACCATCGCCGGGCGGGTGAAGGTGGACGTGATCTACCGCCGGATCGACGATGATTTCCTCGATCCGCTGGTGTTCCGCCCCGACAGCGCGCTCGGCGTGCCGGGGCTGATCGCCGCCTATGCCGCCGGCAACGTCGCGATCCTCAACGCGCCCGGCAACGGCATCGCCGACGACAAGGCGATCTACAGCTATATGCCCGAGATCGTGCGCTTCTATTCGGGAGGCGAGCCCAAGCTGCCCAATGTCGAGACGTGGCGCTGCCGCGAGCCGCAGGCGCTGAAATATGTGCTCGATCACCTGCCCGAACTGGTGGTCAAGCTGGTCGACGGCTCGGGCGGCTATGGCATGCTGGTGGGGCCCACCGCATCGAAGCAGGAGATCGCGGACTTCCGGGCAGCGCTGATCGCGGAGCCCGAACGCTATATCGCGCAGCCGACGCTCGCCCTGTCCACCGTGCCGACGCTGGCGGACGAGGGGCTGAGCCCGCGCCACGTCGATTTCCGCCCCTTCGTGCTGACGGGGTCGAACGGCGTTCAGGTGGTGCCGGGCGGGCTCACCCGGGTGGCGCTGAAACAGGGCTCGCTGGTGGTGAATTCCAGCCAGGGCGGCGGCACCAAGGACAGTTTCGTGCTGATGGCGGATCAGCATCAGGCGATGCGGCCGGGCGGCATGACGCAGACCATGGGCGGCATGACGCAGACGCTGGGCAATATGTCGCGCCCGCTCGGCGGGGGCGCGTGATGCTGTCGCGCACCGCCTCGTCGCTCTATTGGCTCGGCCGCTATTTCGAACGCGCGGATTTCATCGCGCGGCTGGTGGAGGCGACCGTTCGGCTCGACGTGCTGTCGTCGCGGCCGGCGGGCGCCGAGGGCTGGGCGTCGGCGCTGGCGGTGCTCGACTGCGCGCCGGCGTTCGACGCGTCCGAAGGGGAGATGACGCAGGAATCGGTCGCGCGCTTCCTGACGCTCGATCGCTCGCACCCCGCCTCGATCGTGCGCTGCCTCGACATGGCACGCACCAACGCGAAGGCGGTGCGCACCGCGCTGACCCGCGAGGCATGGACGGCGGTCAACGCCGCCTGGCTCGCCTGCGACAACCGCGCGAGCCCGCAGGGGACCACCGCGACGCTGGGGCTGGTCGAGGCGATCAAGACCGAGACGCGCGGATTCGAGGGCGCGGTGCACCGCATGCTGCGCAACCAGACGACATGGTTCATCCGGCTCGGCCAGACGGTGGAGCGCGCGGACAACACCGCGCGGCTGCTCGACGTCAAATATCACATCCTGCTGCCGCAGGGCGAGCGCGTGGGCGGCGTCGTCGATCGCGACCAGTGGACGACGATCCTCCATACCGTCTCGGCGGTGACCGCCTATCGCTGGCTCTACAGCGAGGGGCTGCGGCCCGCCAACGTCATCGATCTCCTGATCGCGCGCGCCGAGCTGCCGCGCAGTCTCGCGGCCTCGGTCGAGGAAGCGGTCGACATGCTCGGGCTGCTCGCCAAGCGGACGGGGCATCATGGCGAGGCGGACCGGATGGCGCGTATGCGCAGCGCGCGTCTGGCGCGGACGCGCTCGGGCCAGGTGATCGCCTCGGGGCTGCACCAATATCTGCAGGCGTTCATCCACGAAAACGATCTGCTGCACGGCGCGATCGGGCGACAATTCAAGTTCCACTAGGGGGCTGAAAAAAGGGGGCAAGACATGCGGCTGTCGGTCGATCACCGAACGGTCTACCGGTTTAGCGAGCCGCAGGAACGGCTGGTGCAGATGCTGCGGGTGAGCCCGGAGAATTCGCACGACCAGACGGTGGCGTCGTGGCGGATCGATGTCGATTGCGACGCGCGGATGAAGGTCGGGCGCGACGGCTTCGGCAATGCGATCACGATGCTCTATGTCGAAGGGCCGATCGCGCATATTGCGATCACGGTATCGGGCGAGGTGCTGACCAGCCATTCGGACGGCGTGCTGCACGGCGTCGCCGAGACGCTGCCGCCCGCCCTGTTCCTCCGCGCGACGCCGTGCACCGCGGCGGACGCTGCGATCGCCACCTTCGCCGCCGACACGACGGCAGGCGAGCGGGACCGGCTGGCGCGGCTGCACGCGGTGAGCGCTGCGCTGCACGGCCGGTTCGCGCGCGACCGGGGGCGCGGTGATCCGTCGATCGATGCCGCCACCGCCTTTGCAGCCGCCACCGCGACGCCGCGCGACATGGCGCAGATGTTCGCGGTGGCGGCCCGATCGCTCGGCGCGCCGGCGCGCTACGTCTCGGGCTATTGCCTCACGGGATTCGACGGCGCGCACCGGCCGACGCCGCATGGCTGGGCGGAGGCGCATGTCGACGGGCTCGGCTGGGTGGGGTTCGACCCGTGGTTCGGCCTGTGCCCGCAGGAGGATTATGTCCGCGTCGCGGTCGCGCTCGATGCGGCGGGCGCGGCGCCGGTCGCGGGGTCACGGCTGGGGCGGGGCGACGAGGAACTGGACGTCGACGTGGTGGTGTCGCGCGAGGAGTGAGTCAGGCGAGTTCGCGCCGCAGCGCGTGATGCTGCGCCGGGCTGGCGGGCACGGCCTCGGGCTCGTCCTCCATCCGCCGCCAGCCCTTGGGGCCGAGCATCTCGATCGGCCGATAGCGCACCTTGTACGCCATCCGCGCCGAGCCCTTCACCCAATAACCCAGGTAGATATAGGCCAGCCCCGCGTCGCGCGCGCGCAGGATATGGTCCATGATGATGAAATTGCCGAAGCCGGGCCGAGCGTCCTCGTCGGTGGCGAAGAAGCTGTAGATCATCGACAGCCCGTCCGCCTGGCGATCGGTGAGGCAGGCGCCGATCAGCCGCCCGGGTACGCCGCCGATCGAGGGCTCGCGATATTCGAGGATCATCGAATTGACGGGGGAATGCTCGATCATGTCGGCATAATCCTCCTCGTCCATGCCCGCCATGCCGCCGCCGGGATGGCGGCTGGCGAGATAGCCGCGAAGAAGCTGATATTGCTCGTCCGTGGCCCAGGCGCGGCAGGCGGTCACCTCGACGTCGCGGTTGCGGCGCAGCAGCTTGCGCTGCGTGGCGTTGGCGACGAACTCGTTCGTGACGACGCGCACCGAGATGCAGGCCGCGCAGCCTGCGCAACTGGGGCGATAGGCGACGCCCTGGCTGCGACGAAATCCGATCCGGCCGAGCGCGTCGTTCAGCTCGCCCGCATGCGGGCCCGCCAGTTCGGTGAACACCTTCCGCTCCTGCCGGCCCGGCAGATAGGGGCACGGCGACGGGCTCGTGACGAAGAAGCGGGGAAAGCGGAAGGGCGCGGTCACCGCGAATGGCCTGTCATGATCCGCCCGTTATGAATCGTCCGCGCCTCCGTGAAAAGCGGCTTTACCATCATAAAGGGTTAACGTGAACAGGATCAGGCCAGTTCGACCAGGCTCGTCTCGTATCCCGCTGCGCGCAGCGCCGTCACCAGCTTGTCGAGATGCGCCCGGTCGCGCGCCTCGCATTCGATATCGGTGACGAGGCCCTTGGCCGGCAGGGTGGTGAACACGCGCTGGTGATACACCTCGATGATGTTGATCCGTTCCTGATCGAAGATTCGGGCGACGTTGAACAGCGCGCCCGGCTGATCCTGCAGGCGGATGCGCAGCCGCGCGAGACGGCCCGAACGCGCGAGATCGCGCAGGAGCACGTTGGCGAGCAGCCGCGTGTCGATGTTGCCGCCGCACAGCACCACGCCGACGGTCTTGCCGCGGAACCGCTCGGGATGCGCGAGCAGCGCGGCCAGCCCCGCGGCGCCCGCGCCCTCCACCACGGTCTTCTCGATCTGGAGCAACAGGCTCACCGCTTCCTCGAGGCTGCGTTCGCTCACCAGCACGATGTCGTCGACCAGCGCGCGCACCATCCGCGACGTGATCGCGCCCGGCTCCTTGACCGCGATGCCCTCCGCCAGCGTATCGCCCGCGCACGGCATTTCGGTGCCGCGGATGCGGTTGTACATCGACGGGAACAGCTCGGCCTCCACGCCGATCACCTCGATCGGACGGTCCGCCGCGCGCGCCACGGTCGCCATGCCCGAGATCAGGCCGCCGCCGCCGATCGGCGTGACGATCGTGTCGATCGTGGGCACGTCCTCCAGCATCTCGACCGCCACCGTGCCGGCGCCCGCGATGACGCGGGGATCGTCGAACGGATGGACGAAGGTATAGCCGCGCTCCGCCTCCAGCAGCCGGGCGTGCGCGTGCGCGGCGTCGAACGTGTCGCCCTCCAGGATCACGGTCGCGCCGTGCCCGGCGGTCTGCGTCACCTTCACCGTGGGCGTGTTGCGCGGCATCACGATCGTGGAGGGGATGCCGAGTCGCGTGGCGTGATAGGCGACGCCCTGCGCGTGATTGCCCGCCGACGCCGCGATCACGCCTTTGGCGCGCGCCGCCTCGTCGAGTTGCAGCAGCGTGTTCAGCGCGCCGCGTTCCTTATAGGCCGCGGTGAACTGAAGGTTCTCGAATTTCAGGTAAACCTCGGCTCCGGTCATCTGCGAAAGCGTGCGGCTGACGAGCGTCGGCGTGCGGACGACCGCGTCGCGGATGCGATCATGCGCGGCATGGACGTCGTCGATCGAGACGGGAAGGGCGGAGCGCGCGTCGGCGCTTGCAAGGGTAGCCATGATGCGTGGAATTAGACCATCTGGCGTGACGGGGGAACACGGCTTATGCGGCGGCGCATGATGCGGCCGGCGGCGGAGCGAGTGGCGATGAAATTCCTGTACGCCGCGGCGATGCTCGCGCTGACCCCTGCGCCCGCCTTCGCCGACGCGCTGATCGACAATGTCGATGGCATCACGCTCGACAAGGACGGGCACGTCATCCACTTCACCGGGATCGGCATGACCCGCGACGGCGTCGTCTCCCGGCTGTTCGCGGCCAAGGAGAAGCGCCCCGACCGGCCCGACTGGCGCGCGGACATGAAGGGTCGCGTGCTGCTGCCGGGCTTCATCGATGCGCATGGCCATGTGATGGAGCTGGGGTTCCGCGCGCTGGAACTCGATCTGTCGGGCACGAAGTCGCTCGAGGAGGCCAAGGCGCGGATCGTCGCCTATGCCGCCGCCAATCCCGATCGCAAATGGATCCTGGGCGGCGGCTGGAACCAGGAAAGCTGGGGTTTGGGGCGCTTCCCCACCGCAGCGGACCTGGATTCGGTGGTGGGCGACCGGCCGGTGTGGCTGTCGCGCGCGGACGGCCATGCCGCCTGGGCGAACAGCGCGGCGATGAAGGCCGCGGGCGTGACCGCGAAGAGTGTGGCGCCCGTGGGCGGGCGGATCGAGCGCAGCGGCGGCGTGCCGTCGGGCGTGTTCGTCGATGCCGCGCAGGATCTGGTCGCCAAGACAGTGCCGCAGCCCTCGGCCAAGGATCGCAACGCCGCGTTCCTGAAGGCGCAGGCGATCCTGCTCGGCTATGGCATCACCGCCACCGACGACATGGGCACCTCGCTCGACGACTGGATGACCTATCGGCGGATGGGCGACACCGACCGGTTGCGCGTGCGGATCGTCAGCTATGGGCTGGGCGTCGAGACCGCGGTGCAGATCGGCGGCACCGGGCCGACGCCGTGGCTCTATGGCGACCGGCTGCGGCTGGTGGGCGTGAAGCTATACGACGACGGCGCGCTCGGCTCGCGCGGGGCCTGGCTGAAGGCGCCCTACAGCGATGCGCCCGGCCAGTCGGGCGCTGGCTTCATGAGCGACACGCTGATCCGCAACCGCATGAGCCGCGCGGCGATGGACGGCTATCAGGTCGCGGTCCACGCGATCGGCGACAAGGCGAATGCGCAGGTGCTGGGCGCGATCGAGGAGATGTCGGACACCTATACCGGCGATCGCCGCTGGCGGATCGAGCATGCGCAGATCGTCGATCCGGCCGATCTGCCGCGCTTTGGCCATCATGGCATCATCGCGTCGATGCAGCCGACCCACGCCACCAGCGACCGGACGATGGCCGAGGCACGGCTCGGCCCCGATCGGCTGGGTGGCGCCTATGCGTGGAACACGATGCTGAAGAACGGCGCCGCACTCGCCTTCGGATCGGACTATCCGGTCGAAAGCCCCGATCCGTTCGCGGGCTGGGCGGCGGCGTTCACGCGGATGGACGCGCAAGGGCAGCCGTTCGGCGGATGGCGCCCGGAAGAGCGCGTGACGCGCGAACAGGCGTGGTGGGCGTTCACCGGCGGCGCGGCCTATGCCGGCTTCGCCGAGGGCAAATACGGCCGGCTGGCGGTGGGGCAGCACGCCGATTTCATCATCGTCGACCGCGACCCGCTGACCGCCTCGCCGACCGAGCTGCGCGCCACCAAGGTGGAGGAGACCTGGGTGGGCGGCCAGCAGGTGTACAAGCGGCCCTGACGAACCGCATCCCGGCCTGGCGGACGTGTATGGCGGCTGACATGCGGGTTCAGCGTCGGGACAGCGCCCGGCGCCTAGATCGGAGCCATCGGGGCGGATTGAACCATCCCCGGACTTGCTGGTTACGCAAGGGTAACGAGGAGACGATCGATGAAGAAGTTCCTGATGGCGACGCTGATGGCCGTGACCGTCACCGCGCCGATCGCGCTGCCGAGTGCGGCATCGGCGCAGTATCGCGACAATGGCCGCGATTATGGCTGGCACGGCGACGACAACGGCAACTGGAACCCGCGCGACAATTATCGCGGCCGCCGCGGTTACGACCGGGCGCTGAGCCGCGACGACCGGATCTACCGTGGCCGTGATGGCCGCGCCTATTGCCGTCGCAACGACGGGACGACGGGCCTGGTGGTCGGTGCGGTCGGCGGCGGCGTGCTGGGCAACGTGCTCGGCGGCGGCACGCTTGGCACGCTGCTCGGCGCCGGTGGCGGTGCGCTGCTCGGTCGTTCGATCGACCGCAACCAGGTGCGCTGCCGCTAAGGCGGGTCGGCTGTCGTTCGTCCATCCCTCCGACGGTTCGTGCTGAGCTTTTCGAAGCACGCTCTCCGTGGCCGAACCTTGGCCCTGGAACAGGCTCTTCGACGGGCTCAGGGCGAACGGGTCGGGGTGACGTGATCGAACAATAGCTTGCGCCAAAACGAAAAAGGGCTGCCGCATCACCATGCGGCAGCCCTTTTTCGTGGTGATTGACCGAAGGTCAGGCGACCTGCGTCACCGCCATCTCTTCGGGTTCGCGCAGCACATAGCCGCGGCCCCACACCGTTTCGATGTAATTCTCGCCGTCGCAGGCAAGGCTCAGTTTCTTGCGCAGCTTGCAGATGAAGACGTCGATGATCTTCAGCTCGGGCTCGTCCATCCCGCCGTAGAGATGGTTGAGGAACATTTCCTTGGTGAGCGTGGTGCCCTTGCGGAGCGAGAGCAGCTCCAGCATCGCATATTCCTTGCCGGTCAGGTGCACGCGGCTGCCATCGACCTCGACCGTCTTGGCGTCGAGATTGACCGCCAGCTTGCCGGTGCGGATCACGCTCTGCGAATGGCCCTTGGACCGGCGGACCACGGCCTGGATGCGCGCGATCAGCTCTTCGCGGTGGAACGGCTTGGTCACATAATCGTCCGCACCGAAGCCGAACGAGCGGACCTTGCTGTCCATCTCGTTCACGCCCGACAGGATCAGCACCGGCGTCGACACCCGCGCCACGCGCAGCTTCTTCAGCACGTCGTAACCGTGCATGTCGGGCAGGTTCAGATCGAGCAGGATGATATCGTAATCATAGAGTTTGCCGAGATCCAAACCCTCTTCACCCAGATCGGTGGTGTAGATGTTGAATCCTTCGGTCGTCAGCATCAGCTCGATCGCCTTGGCGGTCGTCGGCTCGTCCTCGATCAGCAGCACGCGCATCGCATTCCCCCGTCCTCGAGGACGGTTCCATACCCGTCGCTCCAGCCGTATTTATTAACCACACCACATGTGAAGGCAAAAGGTTAATTTCGGCTTAAGAGCGGATTTCCGGCGATTCATTCGGGCCGAGCAGCCGCTGGTGCTGCGCGCGCGGAATATCCTGGCCCAGCACCTCGCGCAGATAGAGGCTGCGGATCAGCGTGTAGATCACCACCAGCAGCGCGGCCGAGAAGAACAGGCCGAACAGCCCGAACACCATGCCGATCGCGATGATCGCGAACAGCGTGACCGCCGGCGGGATGGCGATCACGCGGTTGGTGACGAAGGGGGTGATGAAATTGGTCTGCACGAGCCGCACGACCGCATAGGTGACGAGCGTGCCGACGACGGGCCCGCTGCCGTTCACCGCCGCCAGCCCCAAAGCCGGCAGCATCGCCGCGGTGGGCCCGACATAGGGGATGAATTCGGACAGGCCGGCGAGCAGGCCGAGCGCGGCGGGCGAGGGCACGTCGGCGATCCACAGCCCCACGCCGACAAGCACGCCCATCGTCGTCATCTGGATGAGCTGCGCGCGCAGCCAGAGCCGCAGTGTCGATCCGACGTCGAACAGCGCATCCTCGAACGCGGCGCGCTTGGACGACGGCACCAGGAACAGGAACCCGCGCTCATAGACCTTGGGGTCGGCGGCAAAGAACAGCGCGCCGACGAGCAGCAACAGGCAGTTGAGCAGCAGTTCGCCCGTGCCCTGCACCAGCCCGCCGACGTCGCGCGCGACGCGGCTGCCGGCGAAGGCGGCGTGGACTGCGTCGACGATCTTGGCGCCCACCGGCGTCTGCGACATCCAGGCGGCCAGATGGTCGAGCAGCGCCGGCAACTGGGTGATGAAGCTGTTGACCTGCTGGCGAAAGGCGACGCCGAACAGCCAGCCGAGAAAGCCGATGATCGCCAGCACGGTCGCGATCGCGAGGCCCAGCGACAGCTTGGCGTTCACGCGTAGCAGCGTGCGGTAATTCTCGGCGATCGCATGGATCACGATCGCGCCGAGCGCGGAGCCGAAGGCGAGGATCAGCAGGTCCCCGGCGCGGTAGAGCGCGGCGACCACCGCCAGGATCAGGATCGCGATGACGATCCGGCGGACGAAGCGCGCATCGTCGGCATCGGGGGCAAGGCGGTTCATCGGGGCGGGTGCGAATCGGGCATGGCGCATCCGTGGCAGATCGCACGCGCGGGGGACAGGCTCAGCGTGGATCGCGCAGCCGTTCGCCGAGAAACGCGATCAGCGCCTCGACGCGCGCCGGCCGAAGGGGGCTGGGCGGGGTCAGCAGGTGCAGCCCCACTTCGGGGTTCGGCCAGTCGGTGAGGATCGCGACCACCGCGCCCGAGCGGATATGCGCGCCGACGATGAAATCGGGCAGCCGCGCGATGCCGATCCCCGCCAGCAGCGCGGGCAGCAGCGCCTCGCCGCTGTTCGCGGCCAGCGGGCCGCTCGCGCGCACCGCCACGTCGGGCTCCCCCGGCCGCTCGAAATGCCATGGGCCGACGACGTTCGAATAGCCGAGCAGCCGGTGCGCGGCGAGTTCGGCCGGGTGGGCGGGGGTGCCGTGCGCCGCCAGATAGGCGGGCGCGGCCACCACATGCGTGGCGATGCCGCACAGCCGCCGTGCACGCAGCGAACTGTCGGGCAGCCGGGCGATCCGCAGCGCCACATCGAACCCCTGCGCGACGATGTCGACGCGCGCGTCGGAGACGTGGAGGTCGATCTCGATTCCCGGATGAAGTGCCAGAAATTCGGCGAGCACCGGCGCCACCGTGTCGATCCCGAAGCTCATCGGCGCGGCGAGCCGGATGCGGCCGGTGGGGGCGCGCGCGGCATCGAACGCCGCTTCTTCGGCGGCACGCGATTCGGCGAGGATGCGCGCAGCATGCTCGGCCAGCGGCTTGCCCGCTTCGGTCAGCGCGATGCGGCGCGAGGTGCGGTGGAACAGCGATTGGCCGAGATGCGCCTCCAGCCGCGTGATCGCCTTGGAGACGGTCGCCTTGGACAGGCCGAGCGTGTCGGCGGCGGCGCTGAACGAGCGATGCTCGACCACGCTGGCGAAGATCGCCCAGGCTTCGAGATCGGGCAGGCGCATCGGGCTTCTCCGCAAAGCCCGGATCATAGCTCCGAAACGATCCGTTTCCACGGCTTCCGTTTACCCGTCGGGCGGAGCGACTATTTCCGGCCGGGTGCGTTCGAGGCGCGCAAAGGAGATTTCGCGATGACCAAGGTGCTGGTGCTCTATTATTCGTCCTATGGCCATATCGAGCAGATGGCCGATGCCGTTGCCGAGGGCGCGCGCGAGGGTGGTGCGCAGGTCGATATCCGCCGCGTCGCCGAGACCGCGCCGCAAGAGGTCGTCGAGGCCGCACATTTCAAGACCGACACCAAGCATCCGCTGATCGAGAGCCCCGATGCGCTCGCCGATTACGATGCGATCGTCGTCGGCGCGCCGACCCGCTTCGGTCGGATGCCCGCGCAGATGGCGGCGTTCTGGGACACGACGGGCGGCCTGTGGTTCAAGGGCGCGCTGGTCGGCAAGGTGGGCGGCGCCTTCACCGCCACCGCCAGCCAGCATGGCGGCCAGGAGACGACCCTATTCTCGATCATCACCAACCTGCTGCATCACGGCATGACGATCGTCGGGCTGGATTACGGCTTCCAGGGCCAGATGGGCGTGGACGAGGTGCGCGGCGGATCGCCTTACGGCGCGACGACGATCGCGGCCGGCGACGGCAGCCGCCAGCCGCACGCCGAGGAACTGGCGGGCGCCCGCTATCAGGGCAAGCGCATCGCCGAGACCGCGGCCAAGCTCGCCTAGAACGGTAGGCGATAGGGCGACCCGGCTGCCCCATCCGTTCGGGCTGAGCCTGTCGAAGGGCCTGTCTAGAACGCGAAGGCGCATATGTGGAGAGCGTGCTTCGACAAGCTCAACACGAACGGAAGAGGGATGGCGTCGGCCTGACGTCATCCCGCTCCAGGCGAACGGAGCGAGGTGGCATCGGGCAGCGCGAAGGATCAGCGGCGTTTCCTAACCACCGGTCGGGGTGGCGCGCCATGCACCGGCATCGCCGGCTGCACCGCCACCCGGACCACCAGGGGCACGATCCCCGGATCGGCGGGGAAACGTTTGCGCGCACAGGCGAAGAGCGCGCGGGCGCGGGCGGCGGCGGCGACGTCGCCGTTCACCCCCACCCAGCGCCAATGCCACGGCTCCCATTTCACCTGCTGGCGGTTGCCGCCGGGGAAGGATTGTTCGAAGCCGTAGCGCGGCGCATTGGTCCGCAGCCAGCGCGCGGCGGGAGTTGCGGCCATGCACGCCTCGGCATCGGGGCAGCCATTGGCCGGGCGGATCGCGAAATCGAGCGCATAGCCGGTGCCATGCTCGCTATAACCCGGCGGCGCGACCGACTCGGCGCGGTCCGACGCGCCGCCATCGGGCCGCTCGCGCCCGAACACCGCGCTCTGCCGCGCGACCGAGCGGTGGCACGACAGCGCGAGGATCCGTCCGCCGGTGCGCGGATCGGCGCGCGAGGCGTCGATCAGGCGGATCAGATCGGGCATCGCGTCGCGCCGCAACAGGCATTCGCGCCCCAGCGCATAGCCGGCGGGCGCGGGCACGAGATCGTCCTGGGGCGCGTCGCCATAGAAGAGATGCCCCATCAGCCGCCCTTCGCCGACACCGCCCAGCCCGCCCGAACAGACCTGCGCCATGGCCGGCGACGCGGCGGCGACGAACGCGAGCAGGGGGAGAATGCGGCGCATCATCGTGCGCGAGCCTCTGGCATGCGCGGGCTTGCGGTGGCAAGGGCGGGCCATGCATGGTGATCGCGTACTCTTCCTCGACGGCGAGGCCCTGGTGATCGACAAGCCCTCGGGCCTGCCGGTCGATCCGCCGCGTGACGGATCGCTCAGCCTCGAGAACCATCTCGAAAGCCTGAAGTTCGGTTTTCAGCGCTGGCCGGTCGCGGTACACCGGCTCGATCGCGACACCAGCGGCTGCCTGCTCCTCTCGCGCAACCCCAAGGCGCATGCCCGGCTGCAACAGGCGTTCGAACAGGGGCTGGTGCAGAAGCGCTATCTCGCGGTGCTCGACGGCGTGCCGGAGGGCGAGGGCGGCATCATCGACATGGCGCTGGCCAAGACGAGCACGCGCGAGGCGGGCTGGCGGATGGTGCCCGATGCGAAGGGCAAGGCGGCGCGCTCGGCATGGCGGCTGGTGCGCGTGGTGGACGGCCGTGCGCTCGTCGAGTTCCGGCCGGAGACGGGGCGCACGCACCAGATCCGCGTCCACGCCGCCAGTGGCCTCGGCGTGCCCGTGGTGGGCGATCAGGTCTATGGCCGCGCCGACCGGCTGGGCATGATGCTCCATGCGCGTGCGCTGACGGTGCCGCGCGGCGCCAAGGATCCGATCGTCGCGGAGGCGCCGATGCCCGAACGCTTCGCCGGCTTCGACGATGGCTGAGGTGCCCGAGGACGCGATCGAGGAGCGCTTCCTCGCCGCCTCGGGGCCTGGCGGGCAGAACGTCAACAAGGTGGCGACCGCGTGCCAGTTGCGCGTCGACGCCTACGCGCTGGGGCTTCATCCCGAGACGTTCCGCCGGCTGCGGATCGCGGCGGGCAGCCGGATGACCGCGGGCGGCACGATCGTCATCACCGCGCGCCGCTATCGCACGCAGGAGCAGAACCGCGCCGATGCGCGCGCGCGCCTGTCCGACCTGCTGGATACCGCAGCGGAGCGCGACGCGCGCCGCGTGAAGACCAAGCCCTCGCGCGCGGCCAAGGCGCGGCGGGTGGATGCCAAGAAGGGACGCAGCGCCGTGAAGGCCGGGCGCGGCCGCGTATCGATGGAGTGACGATGTACGAATTCGACATAGCCACGGGCAGCCGGGCCGATCTCTATCGCGACCTGCACGCCGCGCTCGACGCGCTGACCGCCGACGAGCCCGACGCCATCGCCAACATGGCCAACGCGGCGGCGCTGATCTGGCAATATCTGCCCGATCTCAACTGGGCGGGTTTCTACCGGCTGGTCGCGGGCGAGCTGGTGCTCGGGCCGTTCCTCGGCAAGCCTGCCTGCATCCGGATCGCGCTGGGCAGCGGCGTGTGCGGCACCGCGGCGGATACGCGCGTCACGCAGCGCGTGGCCGATGTTCACGCCTTTCCCGGCCATATCGCCTGCGACGCGGCGAGCCGGTCCGAACTGGTCGTCCCGATCGTGCATGACGGGCGGTTGCTGGGGGTGCTCGATCTCGACAGCCCGGTGCCCGCGCGGTTCGACGACGCGGATCAGGCGGGGTGCGAGGCGCTGGTCGCGCTGCTCGCGCCACGGATCGCCGCCATCGCCGGGTGATCCGTATCGGGACAGCCGCGCGCTGGCGGGGTGGTTCATGATTTGGTAAGCAACCGCGTAACGAACTCGGCGTTGAGGCGTGCGAGAACAGGGAGATACGCATGCGGACCATCGGAATCGCCAGCGCGGTGATCGCGCTCGTCGCCGCGGACGGCGCGGGCGCGCAGCGGATGGTCGCGCACGGACCGGGCGTCGGCGCCGGCACCACCTATTCGACGGCGCAGGCGAACGGCGGCGGCTATCCCGCGCCGCAAGGCGGTGGTTACGGCAACCATTATGTCAGCGGCCCGCAGCCGCGCCCGATCGGCGTGCCCCAGGGCGGCCATCGCTGGGGCAGCAAGGTCGGTGGCCATTGGTGGGGCGGCGTGAACGCGCCCGGCGGATGGAACGGCTACCGCCGCCCGTATCGCGGCTATGCGCTGCCGGGCTATTGGCAGTCGCCGCGCTTCGGCATAGACGACTGGTCGACCTATGGCCTGTCGCAGCCCGCCAACGGCTATCGCTGGATGCGCTATTATGACGATGCGGTGCTCGTCGATGCCGGCGGCTCGGTGTACGACACCGTCGGCGGCCTGGATTGGGACCGGTATGACGGCGGCTATGACAGCGACGAGACGGTCTATGCCGGGCCGGGCGATCGCGGCGGCTATGCGCAGCCGGTCTATGCCCAGCCCGCTTATGCCCAGCCCGCTTATGCCCAGCCCGCCTACGCGCGGCCGGCCCCGCCGCCATCCTATGGCGCGGGCTATGCCCAGCCGGGTTACGCGCAACCCGGCTATGGCCAGCCTGCCTATGAGCATCGCAGCAACGGGGTCGGCGGCGCGCTCGCCGGTGCGGCCGTCGGTGGCGTCGCGGGCAATCTGATCGCGGGGCGCGGCAACCGGCTGGGCGGAACGCTGATCGGCGCGGGCGTCGGTGCGGCGGCGGGCTATGCGATCGACCGCTCGGCGAACCGCCGCCAGCCCGATTATGGCGCCGGCTATGACCGGCCGCCGGTCGCACCGCGCCATGCGCCGCCGCCGCCCATGGGCTATGTCCAGCCCGTACCGCCCGAATATGGCTATGCCTCGCCGCCGCCTCCGCCGCGCCGCCCGCTGCAGGGCGGTCCCGGCGGGTGGGTGTCGCCGGACGGGCGCACCACCGTCACCACGACGAGCGCGGGCTATTATGGCGGCGGCACCACCACCGTCGTCGTGCAGACCGCGCCCGTCGTCACCACGACGACGACCGAGCTGATCGAGGACGACGTGACCTACACCCGCGCCCATCGCAAATGGCGGCGCCCGGCGTCGAAGGTGCATATCCGCTGCGGCTGCTGAACTGTCCGCATCACCGCCTATCGGCGGTGACGCGCCGGGCCTGAACAGCGAGGGGTCGGGATCACGCGAGTTAGATCCCGTCCCCCCATTTCGTTCGTGCTGAACCTGTCGAAGCAAGCCCCAGCGATGGCGCCGTTATCTGCGGAACAGGACCTTCGACGAGCTCAGGGCGAACGGTTCGTTGGGCGTCGTCTGCCTCCGCGCGGAATGGCGCGAGTCTGATCCCGCCCCCAAACTCGGTTCGTGCTGAGCTTGCCGAGGCACGCTCTCCCGCGATGGGGCTCCGCTCGCGGAATAGTCCTTCCAACAAGCGCAGGGCGGACGGCGGATGGCTAAACCCCAGCGCGCTCGCGTCGGTCAGCGCCGCGCGGCGTGCCCGGCGAAGGTGACGAGGCTTTCCGATCCGTCCGCCGCGAGCGACGAGACGCCGACGAAGTGATCGTCCACCGGCACCTGTTGCAGCACGGTGCTCGTGCCGGTCACGTCGCGCATCGCGGTCCAGTCCTGCGCGTCGTTGCGGCGCCAGCGCACGCGGTAGCCGGCGGCGTTGGGCACCGGGCTCCACGTCACCGTCGTATCGCGCGACAGCGCGCCCGCGATGCCGGCGCTGGCAGGGGCGGCGGGTGCGTCCGCCAACCGTTCGAGCGTCGCCATGTTGATCGCGGTCACTTTCGCCAGATAGGGAAAGTCCATGCCCGCGATCGTGTCGCCATAGTCGACGCCGTTCTCGGTGCGCAGATCCTGATGCTGGCGGTCCCAATTCTCGGCGCCGACCGAGAAACGCACCGCCGGATAGCCCAGCTTCAGGAACGGCTCGTGGTCGCCGCCGCGACCGAACCGGTCAGGCCGGCGGTCGAGCATGACGTCCAGGCCGCCGGGCAGCGTGCCCGCGATGCCGTCGATCGCCTTGGCAAGCGCGCGGCTCGGGCCGTCGTCCTCGCCGCCGATCGCGCGGCGTTCCTGCTGCTGCACCATGTCCTCGGAGGCGCGGATGCCTTCGGAGAAGACGCGCACCCGATCCGCGACGCGCACGCCGCCCTGACCCACCGTGTTGCCGACGATGTCGTTGTTGAGCATCGCCGACACCTGCCAGCCGCGCGCCTTGGCGGTGTCGGCCAGCAGCGTCGCGCCCCACAGGCCCTGCTCCTCGCCCGAGAAGACGGCATAGACGATGGTGGCGTCGTGCGACCGTTTGGAGAGGATGCGCGCGGCCTCAAGCACCAGCGCGACGCCCGAGGCGTCGTCATTGGCGCCGGGCGCGTCGGCGGTGGCGTTCATCTCGTCGGTCACGCGGCTGTCGATATGCGCGCCGACGATCACGACGCGCTCGGAATCGCGGCCCTTTTGGATGCCAAGCACGTCCTCGACCATCACGCCGTTCGGCGCGCGCGGGCCGGTGAAGCGGCGCGCGATCCGCTCGACCTTGATGCAGCCGCCGCAGTCCTTCGCCATCTCGGCGAAGCGTGCCGCGGCCCAGTCGCGCGCCGCCCCGATCCCGCGCTTGCGATCGGTGACCGTGGAGAGCGTATGCCGCGTGCCGAAGCCGACGAGCGTGGTGACGGTAGCGCGCAGCCGCGGCTCGGACGGGGCGGGCAGCGCCGGGGCAGGGGCGGCGGCGAGCAGGAGCGGGATCAGCATGGCCATGATGTTGACCGCAAACGAAATCGCTGTCCACCGTGCATCCGCCGCCGGCTCACACGTCCTGCGCGCTGTCGCCGCCCGTCACCTCGAAATTGGCGCCCGAGCACATCGCCGATCCGTCCGAGGCCAGGAACACCGCCATCGGCGAGATGTCCTCGGGCCTCAGCCACGCGACGCGCAGCGGCACGCGCGGCGCGCGGTTGTTCCACGTCTCGGCTTCGGTCGGGTTCTTGGGCGGATCGTCCTGCGTTTCGCCGATCACGTGGCTCCAGCGCGCGGGATAGCGGGTGAGCGCAGTGTCGACGAGGCCGGGCAGGATGCAGTTCACCGTCACGCCATGTTTGCCGAATTCCTCGGCCGCCGATTTCATCAGCCCGATGATCGCGTGCTTGGACGCGGAATAGGAGGCGGCGCCTGCGGTGCCGTGCTTGCCCTGCATCGACGAGATCAGGATGAACCGGCCGCTCTTCTGGCCGGTCAGCGTCTTGGCGAAGGCGCGCACGGTGTTGGCGGTGCCGTTCACATTGTTGTCGATCACGTCGTACCAGTCGCTGTCCTCCATCTCGAGCAGGTCCTTCCAACGCTGGATCGCGGCGTTGGCGACCACCACGTCGATCCGGCCGAGCTCCTTCAGCACGCGGTCGTGTGCGGCGCGGAGCTGCGCGATCTTGCGGATGTCGCCCTTGATCGCGAGGCAGCGCCGGCCATGCGCCTCGATCTGACGCTTGGTCTCGGCCAATTCGTCGGGCGTGGCGGGCGTGGCGTTGGAGGCGGGGCTGACATAGCCGGCGATGTCGAGGATCGCGACGTCGGCGCCGTTCGCCGCCAGCTCCACCGCGATCGCACGGCCGATGCCGCGCGCGGCGCCCGTCACGAACGCCACCTTGCCCGCCAGTTGCGAATCGCGGCCCGCCACGATCGGGCCTGCGGTGCGCGGGTCGGCCGGTACCTGCGCGGCGGCGGCGCCTGCCACGCCCATCGCGGCGAGCGCGCCTGCGCCCATGATGATCCCCCGCCGGCCCGTATCCGCTGTCTCGTCGCCCGCCATCGCCTTGCTCCTATTCGTCTCGCAGCCACGAACCGCTGGAATCGCAAGGGGTTGCAGGCGCAGTGATGAATTCGGCGTCACGCGGGGGCGACGCGGAAGCCGGCCGGTCGGCCGCCGGCTTCCGCAGCCGCGGCTCAGGCCACCCCGCTGAAGACGAGGCCGGTGCTGTCGCTTCTGCTCGTGCTGCCGCTCGACGTGCTCGTACCATAGGTGGCCTGGCTGCCGATGCTGCTGCGCATCTTTTCGAGAAAGGCGATCAGCGTGTCGAGCTGGCTCTTCTCGGTGGCGCCCGTGCTGCTCGTGGACGACGTGCTGCTGCTGGACGAGCTGCTGCTCGAATCGTCATCGTCGTCGGACGAACCGCCGGACGGTGGCGGGCCGGGGGGCGGGCCGCCGGCGCCCTGCGGGCCGTGCATGCCGGACATGCCGCCGGCGCTCGCGATCGCGATCGCGCCACTGTCGGTGTCGCTGTCGGTATCCGCACTGCCGTCCGCGCTCTTCTGCGATCCGCCGGTCGCGAAGAACTGTTTGAGCTCATCCGCCTGGTCGCTCGTCAGCGTCCCCTTGGTCACCTGATCGTCGATCAGCGACGCCATCTTGTCCTTCATCGAAATGGTGGAGGTGCCGGAAATGCTCGTGCCGCTGCTACTCGCCAGCGTCGAGTCGATGCTGTCGAGCGCGCTGCCGAGCGCGGTCTGGTCGGTCTTGCTGATCGCGCCCTTGGAAACGGCGGCCGAGATTCGCGCGTTCATCATCGTGCGCCCGCTGGTCTGGGCGCTCGACAGCGCGCTGGTCAAAGATGAGAGACTGGTCACTCCGTTACTCCTGTTGCCGCCGGTCGATGCCGGCGGCGCCAAGGGTATCAGAAACGATTTACCATCTTCTTAAACCATAGCGATAGAGCGAGAAGGTCATGGGGAAGGGCGCCGCTCACGGCTGCCATCGTCCCCGATATTGGGCTCATGTTGCGCGAAGATTTCGCCATGTTGCAGCCGTGTCAGCTCAATCGGTCGATCTGTTCGGGGGAAAGCGATCCCGGCACGATCATCAGCGGCACGCTCAGCGCGCCCGCATCGGCGCCCGCGAAATGGCTGACCAGCGCGCCCGGTGCGCCGCTGGCGGCGGCGCCCAGCACGAGTGCGGCGATCTGGGGATTGGCGGCGATCATCTCGCGGATCACCTTGGGGCCGTCGCCCTCGCGCACCGTGATCGCGGGGTGAAGCCCCGATTCCGCCAGCAGCGTGCCCGCGGCGCCCGCCACCAGCCCTTCGGCATGAAGCCGCGCCTCGTCCTCGATCGTGGCCTGCACGCCGCCGAACGCCATGAACTCCTGCGGCGGCAGCAGCGTCAGGATCTCCACGCCGCCGCCCGTCTTCACCGCGCGCCGCGCCGCGAAGCGCAGCGCGATCTCGGCCTCCGGGCTGTCGTCGATCACGACCAGATAGATGCGCACCCGCTTCGTCCCCCCCTCGATTTTCGCGGGTGAAGGTGCCGTGCGATGCGCGCGCGCGCAAGGCCACGGCTTGACCGGGCGCGGCAGGAGCGCGAGAGGATGCGCGCCCAACGACGAGGATCTTCATGTCGATCGCAATCAAGATGCCTGCGCTGTCCCCCACGATGGAGGAAGGCACGCTGGCCAAATGGCTCGTCAAGGAGGGCGATACCGTCAAGTCCGGCGACATCATGGCCGAGATCGAGACGGACAAGGCGACGATGGAGTTCGAAGCGGTCGACGAGGGCGTCATCGCGCGCATCGTGGTGGCCGAGGGCACCGATGGCGTGAAGGTGGGCGCGACGATCGCGATCCTGGCCGAAGAGGGCGAGGATGCCGCCACCGCCGGCGCCGTGTCCGCCCCGTCCGAACCCGCCAGGAGCGAGTCGCTCCAGCCCGCCGATCCCGAATTCCGCGGCCGCCCCGACGCGACCGACCCCAACGCCAAGGGGAACGAGGGCGAGCCCGTCGCGCGCACCGAGACGATGGCCGAGGATCATGGCCGCCCCGCCGACGCGGGCGCCGAGCCTGCCCCGGCCGCAGAGGCGTCGGGCATGCGCGTGAAGGCCAGCCCGCTCGCCCGCCGCCTTGCCGCGGAGACGGGCGTCGATCTGTCCGCGGTCACCGGCTCGGGGCCGAACGGCCGGATCGTGCGCGCCGATCTCGCCAACGCCCAGCCGGCCCAGGCCGCCACCGCCGCCGCGCCCGCAACGGCCGAGACGGCAAAGGCCGATGCGCCTGCGCCGGCCGCAAAGCCCGCCGCCGTGCCCGACATCCCGCATGAGACGACCAAGCTCAGCAACATGCGCAAGACGATCGCGCGGCGCCTGACCGAATCGAAGCAGACCGTTCCGCATATCTATCTGACCGTCGATGTGCGGCTCGACGCGCTGCTGAAGCTGCGGGCCGAGCTGAACGACAGCCTCGCCGCGCGCGGCGTGAAGCTGTCGGTCAACGATCTGCTCATCAAGGCGCTGGGCGTCGCGCTGATGCAAGTGCCCAAGTGCAACGTACAGTTCGCGGGCGATCAGTTGCTCACCTTCGCCCGCGCCGACATCTCGGTTGCGGTCAGCGTGCCCAACGGGCTCGTCACGCCGGTGGTGAAGGGCGCGGACACCGCCTCGATCTCCGCGATCGCCACCGCGATGAAGGATCTCGCGGGCCGCGCGCGCGACGGCAAGCTGCGCCCCGAGGAATATGCCGGCGGCACCGCCTCGCTGTCGAACATGGGGATGTACGGCATCACCCAGTTCGATGCGGTCATCAATCCGCCGCAGGGCATGATCCTCGCGGTGGGTGCTGGCGAGAAGCGGGCGGTGGTGAACGGCGATACGCTCGGCGTCGCGACGGTGATGTCGGCGACGGGCAGCTTCGATCACCGCGCGATCGACGGCGCGGACGGCGCGCAACTGATGAAGACGTTCCGCGAACTGGTGGAACGGCCGCTGGGCCTGCTCGCCTGATGGCAGGCGCCGGACCCCGCAGGATGCGCGGCTTCTGGCTGGAGCTCCTGTGGTTCGTCGTCAGCGTCGGCGCGTTCGGCGCGTTCGTCTGGGGGATGGCCTGGGGCTATCCGCTCGGCCGCGACACGATCTGGACGATCGGCGGCGTCGCGGTGCTGATCGTCGCGGCGATGGGCGTGCACGCGCTCGTCCGCGCATGGCAGGCGGGGGTGGCATGAGCGACGAAGGCAACGGCCGGCTGCCCGCGGGCGCGCCCACGATCCGCGTCACCGCGATGCCGGGGGACGCCAATCCCTATGGCGACATCTTCGGCGGCTGGCTGATGGGTCAGATGGATCTGGCCGCGGGCTCTACTGCGTCGCGCCATTCGGGCGGCCGGGCCGTCACGATCGCGGTGGAGGGGATGAAGTTCCACGCCCCCGTGTTGATCGGCGACGAGGTCTCGGTGTTCGCCACGCTCGTCGCGGTGGGCAACACGTCGATGACGATCGAGGTCGAGGCCTGGCGCCGCGCGCGGCATGTCGAGGATATGTGCAAGGTGACCCAGGCGCGCTTCGTGTTCGTGGCCACCGACGAGAATCGCCGGCCGCGGCGCGTGCCGGGGCTTCCGGCGTGACGCTGCCCGCTTCGCCGCGGCTTCATAACTTCGTTATCAATCAGGGTGATACGCGTGGCTGACCAATTCGATCTCGTGATCCTCGGCTCGGGCCCCGGTGGCTATGTCGCCGCGATCCGCGCGACGCAGCTCGGGCTGTCGGTCGCGATCGTGGAGCGCGAGCGGCTGGGCGGGATCTGCCTCAACTGGGGCTGCATCCCGACCAAAGCGCTGCTGCGCACGTCCGAAATCTATCACTACATGACCCACGCCGCCGATTACGGGCTGAAGGCGGACAATGTCGGCTTCGATCTGGGCAGGATCGTCGATCGCAGCCGCAAGGTGGCGGGCCAGCTCAACGCCGGCGTGAAGGGCCTGATGAAGAAGAACAAGGTCCGCGTGGTGGAGGGCGTCGGCACGCTCACCGCGCCGGGCACGCTGTCGGTGAAGCAGGGCGACCAGACGGTCGAACTGCAGGCGAAGCACATCATCGTGGCCACCGGCGCGCGCGCGCGCGACCTGCCCTTTGCCAAGGCGGACGGCAAACGGATCTGGACCTATCGCCATGCCATGGTGCCGGTCGAGATGCCGACCAAGCTGCTGGTGATCGGATCGGGCGCGATCGGCGTCGAATTCGCCAGCTTCTACAACGATATGGGCGCCGACGTGACGATCGTCGAGATGCTGCCGCGGATCCTCCCCGTCGAGGACGAGGAGGTTTCCGCCTTCATGGACAAGGCGCTGACCAAACAGGGTATCGCGATCCGCACCGGCGTCGGCATCGAAGGGCTGGCGACGGGCGCGAACGGCGTGACCGCGAAGATCAAGAACAAGGACGGCCAGGTCGAGACGGTCGAGTTCAGCCATGCGATCGTCGCGATCGGCATCGTGCCGAACACCGAGGCGATCGGGCTGGAGGCGCTGGGCGTCGAAACCGAGCGCGGCCATATCAAGGTCGACGGCTATGGCCGCACCAATGTCGAGGGCGTGTACGCGATCGGCGACGTGACCGGGCCGCCCTGGCTGGCGCACAA
The DNA here is from genome assembly GCF_022662335.1 of Sphingomonas sp. CROZ-RG-20F-R02-07. Taxonomy (GTDB): domain Bacteria; phylum Pseudomonadota; class Alphaproteobacteria; order Sphingomonadales; family Sphingomonadaceae; genus Sphingomonas. The sequence continues at coordinate 240,066 of NZ_JAKNQJ010000002.1, forward strand.
GGCCAGCCACGAGGGTATCGTCTGCGTCGAGCGGATCGCGGGCGAGAATCCGCATGCGTTCGAGACGTGGAACATTCCCGGATGCACCTATAGCCGCCCCCAGGTGGCGAGCGTGGGGATGACCGAGGCGAAGGCCAAGGAGGCGGGCCACGACGTCAAGGTCGGCAAATTCCCCTTCATCGGCAACGGCAAGGCGATCGCGCTGGGCGAGGCCGAGGGCTTCGTGAAGACGGTGTTCGATGCGAAGACGGGCGAACTGCTCGGCGCGCATATGGTGGGCGCCGAAGTCACCGAGCTGATCCAGGGCTATGTCATCGCGCGCCAGCTCGAGACGACCGAGGCGGAACTGATGGAGACGGTCTTCGCGCATCCGACCCTCTCGGAGATGATGCACGAAAGCGTGCTCGGCGCCTACGGCCGCGCGATCCACTACTGACATGATGCGCGCCCGCCCGCGCTGGCCGGTGGCGGCGGCGGGCGTGCTCTTCCTGGCCAGCCTCGCGCTCTTCTGGCCGGGCATCGCCATGTACGACAGCGTCGTCCAATATGGGCAGGTGCTGGCGGGCGCCTATGACGATTGGCATCCGCCGGCGATGGCGCGGCTCTGGGCGCTGTTCGGCCCGACCGGCGCCGCGCCGCTATTCGCGTTGCAGATGGGCAGTTACTGGCTGGGGCTGGGGCTGATCGCCGCCGCGCTGGCCGCCGCCGGGCGACGCGGCGCGGCGTTCGCCGTGCTGGCGATCGGGCTTTGGCCGCCGTTTCTCGGCTGGCAGGCGGCGGTGCTGAAGGACGCGCAGATGCTGGGTGCGATGCTGGCCGCGGTGGGGCTGGTCGGCTGGTGGCGGCTGCGCGCGCGGCCGGTGCCCTGGCCCGTGGTGCCGGTGGTGGTGGTGCTGCTCGGCTATGCGGTGCTGGTGCGCGCCAATGCGCTCTTCGCGGTGCTGCCGCTTTGCTTCGCGCTATGGCGCCGGCCGAGCGACCTGCGGTGGCGCGCGGTTGCGCTGGTGGTCGCGACCTTGGCGGTGCTGGCGGCGATGCCGTTCGTCAACCACCGCCTGCTCGGCGCGAGCCCCAGCGGCGTCGAGCGGACGCAGGCACTCTACGATCTGAGCGCGATCGCGGTGCGCACCGGCGACGGCGCGGCGACCGGGCTCGCACCCGATGCGATCGCCGGGCTGCGCGCGCATGGCTGCGTGAAGCCGTTCTTCTGGGATCCGCTGGGCGATGCCGATCACTGCGAACCCTATGTCGAGGCGCTGCACGTGGGCCCGCCGGGTGCGCTGTACGTCCGGCTGGCGGGCGCGATCCTGCGCCATCCGCTGGCCTATGCGGCGCACCGTCTCGCACACTGGAACTCCACCGAGCGCTGGATCGTGCCCGCGCGGCTGATGGGTGCGGGGCCGCCCAACCATAGCGAGGCCAATACCCTGGGGCTGGCGGGGCCGGGCTGGCTGGCGGTGATGTGGCAGCGGCTGGCGGATTGGCTGATCGAGACGCCGCCGGGCTGGCCGATCCTGTGGACAATGCTCGCCTTGCTCCTGCTGCCGGGCGCGTGGCGGCGGATGGATGCGGGCGCGCGGCTGGCGCTGGCGCTGCTCGCCTCGGCGCTGGCGCTGGAGGCGAGCTTCCTCGTCCTCAGCATCGCGTCGGACCTGCGCTATCATCTATGGCCGATGGTCGCGACCGCGCTGGCTGCGGTGCTGCTGGCGCAGGCGCGCTGGTGGAGGGGGCGGGGGCTCGCCATCGTGCTGGCCGCGGTGGCGCTGGCCGGCGGCGTCACCCGCCTGGCCCTGCCGCTGCCGCCGCAAGGCTATCAGGCGATGGTCGCGGGATAAGCGGTCGGCGTCGTCCTTCACCGTTCGCCCTGAGCGTGTCGAAGGGCCTGTACCGCATGCGATGGATCGACTGTCGAGAGCGTGCTTCGACAGGCTCAGCGCGCGGGGGGGAGGTAACGCTGCCCCGATATGGCATTATGTGATACCAATGAATGTGGGTCGATTGTGTGCCACCTTCGCCGACTTCGGCCCGGATGCTCACGCCGCCGCCGATGCGCCCCAGTCGCGGTTCGCCAGCGCCCGCGCTTCCTCGACGGGCAGCGGCCGGCCGAAATAATAGCCCTGCACCTTCGAACAGCCCAGTTCCTGCACCATCCGGTGCTCCGCCTCGGTCTCCACGCCCTCGGCCGTCGTCGCCATGCCCAGGCTCTTGGCGAGCGCCACGACCGCGCGGATGATCGCGATCGCCTCGCGCACGCCCTTCGATGCGCCCTGCACGAAGCTGCGGTCGATCTTGATCGAGGAAAAGCGCGTGCGGCTCAGATAGCCGAGCGACGAATAGCCGGTGCCGAAATCGTCCAGGCTGAGGCGGACGCCCAGATCGAGCACGCGCTCCAGCACCTTGGTGGCGCCGAGGCCCTCGTGCATGAACACGCTCTCGGTCACCTCGAGTTCGAGGCGCTCGGCGGACAGGCCGCTGTTCGAGAGCGCCGAAGTGACGGTGGTGACGAAGCCCGGGATCTGGAGCTGGTCGGGCGAGACGTTGACCGCCACGCGGATGTGGCTCGGCCAGCGCGCCGCCTCGTCGCAGGCGGTGCGCATCACCCATTCGCCGATCGGGCCGATCAGCCGCGCCTCTTCGGCGAGCGGGATGAACTTCACCGGCGACACATTGCCGAACTCGGGGCTCGCCCAGCGCAGCAGCGCCTCGAAGCCCATCAGCCTGCCGGTGCCGGCATCGACCACCGGCTGATAGGCGAGGTGCATCTCGCCCTTCTCCACCGCCTTGCGCAGCGCGATCTCCAGCACGCGGCGTTCCTCGGCCTGGACGTGAAGCTGCGGCTCATAGGCGTGGAAGACGCCGCCGCCCGCATCCTTCGAACGATAGAGCGCCAGATCGGCGGAGCGGATCAGCATCTCGGCGGTGCGGCCGTCGCGCGGTCCCACCGCGACGCCGACGCTGGCGCCGACATAGAGCGTGTGCTGATCGACCTCATAGGGCCGCGAGAGCGTGTCGATGATCCGCTTGGCGAACGCCTCCAGCGCGTTGCTGTCGCGCGCGTCGTGGACGATCACCGCAAACTCGTCACCGCCCAGCCGCCCGCACATCGCATGCTCGCCCATCAGCTGGCCGAGCCGTTCGGACACGCGCTGCAGCAGGCGATCGCCGATCGGATGGCCCAGCGTGTCGTTCACCGCTTTGAAGCGGTCGAGATCGAGCATCATGAACGCGCAGCGGCTGCCCCATCGGTCGGCCTCGGCCATGGCCCGTGCGAGATTCTCGTTGACCATCAGCCGGTTGGGCAGGCCCGTCAGCGTGTCGAAGCGGGCCATCCGGTTGATCTTGTCGGCTGACGCGCGCTGTTCGGTCACGTCGGAGCCGACGCCGCGAAAGCCGGCGAATGCGCCGCGATCGTCGAACCGCGGGCTCGCCGCGATCTCCCACCAATGCTCCTCGCCGTTCACGTGGACGGGCAGGCGCAGGTCGCGAAAGCTCTCGCGCGCCTTAAGCTTGTCGGCCAGCGTGCGCAGGCCCGCGGCGAAATTGCCCGTCTCCCAGGTGGGGCCGGCCAGCACCTGAAGGAACGGCATGCCGTCGATCGTCAGCGGATCGATCCCGCAGGCGAGCGAGAACCGCGGCGAGGCGCGAACCACGCGGCGCGCGCTGTCGGTTTCCCACAGCCAATCGGCGCCCTGATCCTCGAATTCGCGCAGCAGCAGGCTGACGGTCTCGTTGCGCTCCTCCAAGGCGAGTTCGGCGGCACGGATCGCCACGAGCGCCCGTGCCCGGCTGACGCAGGTGGCCATCAGCAGCAGCGTGAAGACGATGCTGCCGGCCGCGGCGCTGTAATCATGCGCGAGCGTCAGTTCGAGCGAGACCGACATCCCCAGCAGCCCGAGAAAGGCGAGCGTGGCAAGCGCCAGCGGCGCCATCGCGAACGAGGCGGCGGTCATGAGGACGGCGATGATGACGCCCAGCCCGGACGTGACCGGCGGCGGGGTGTGCATGCAGAAGGCAAGCGGCACGACCGCCCAGATGGCGGCAAGCGCCAGTCCGTCGAAACCGGTGGTGCGCAGATCCTCGAGCCGCGCATAGCCGTCGCCCCGGTGATGCGAGGCGAGCCGCCGCGTCGCAACGCCGACCGCGACGGCCGTGACGAGGGCGCCCCAGCCGACCAGTTCCCAAAGCGCAATGCTCGGCCTGAGCAGCAGCACCGCCCCCACCGCGCCCACCAGATTCGCGGCGAGCAGCAGCAGCGCCAATCGTCGCCCCGCTGCCAGTTGCGTCGCCCGGATGCGGCCGCATTCGGCCGCATCGGCGCCGTCGCGCAGCCCGAGCAGCGTGTGGAAACTGATCCGGACGGGATCGGTGTGCGAGGTCATATGTTGGGTCACGGCCATATGATAGCCGTGGCTGGTTAGCGGATGGTTTCCATCACCGCTCGACCGGTCGCAATCCGCCCCGTTTTCGTTCGATGCCTGAAAGAATTAGGCCGCGATATCATAGGGCTTGATCTCGCCCGCCAGATACAGGTTGCGCGCCTTCGCCCGGCTCAGCTTGCCCGAGCTGGTGCGCGGCAGCGTGCGCGGCGGGATCAGCTCGATCACGCAGTTCATGCCCGTCACCGACCGGACCCGTTCGCGGATCGCGTCGCGCAGCCGGCTGCGCTCGCCTTCGTCCGAACTGCGGCACTGGACGAGCACCGCGGGGGTCTCCTCGCCACCCGGCGTCGTGATCGCAAAGGCGGCGATGTCGCCCGCCTTGAACCCAGGCAGTTGCTCGACCGCCCATTCGATATCCTGCGGCCAGTGATTGCGGCCGTTGACGATGATCATGTCCTTGGCGCGGCCGACGATATAGATGTAACCGTCGGAGATATAGCCCATGTCGCCGGTGTCGAGCCAGCCATCGACCAATGTGGCGGCGGTGGCGGTCTCGTCGCGGAAATAGCCGGCCATCACCGAAGGCCCGGCGCACCACAGCTTGCCGATCGCGCGTTCGGGCAGGGGCGTGCCGTCCTCCTCGCGGATTTCGACCTCCATGTCGCGCACTGGCTTGCCGCAATTGACGATCGCGCGGAAACGCTGCGGGCGGTTCGCGCCGTTCTCGCCGCCCGAGAGCTGGGTTTCCTCGACCAGCTCCACGCGGATGCCCTCGCCCGGCGGCATGATCGACACCGCGAGCGTCGCCTCGGCCAGGCCATAGCTCGGCAGGAACGCCGTCGCTTCGAACCCGGCATCGGCGAACGCGTCGACGAATGCCTGCATCACGTCCGGCCGGATCATGTCCGCGCCGTTGCCCGCGAGGCGCCAGCGCGCGAGATCGAAGCGGTCCGACGCACGCGTCTGGCTGGAGATGCGACGCGCGCAGATATCGTAGCCGAAGGTGGGCGAATAGCTGATCGACGTGCCCGGATTGCGCGAGATCATGTCGAGCCATGCCAGCGGACGGCGCGCGAAATCCTCGGTCTTGAGATAGTCGGTCGAAACCTGGTTGGCGATCGGCGAGAGGAAGCAGCCGACCAGCCCCATGTCGTGATACCAGGGCAGCCACGAGACGCAGCGATCGCTGTCGATGAGCGCCATGCCGTGCGCATGCGCCGCGAGATTGTTCAGCAGCGCGCGGTGGGTGATGACCACGCCGTGCGGGAAACGCGTCGAGCCGCTCGAATATTGGAGATAGGCGATGTCGTCGGGCCCGGCTTGCGGAAGCACCGCGGGTGGCGCTTGGCGGGTGGCGAGTTCGGCCCAGTCGATGCCCTGCGTCCCGGCGGCCTCGGCCGCCGCGCCCGCCATCTGCGCCAGTTCGGGCGGGTAGATCAGCATCTTCGGATCGCAGCTCGAAAGCTGGACGCGAAGCTGTTCGATATAGGATTCGCGGCCACCGAACGAGGTGGGCAGCGGTAGCGGCACCGGCCATGCGCCCGCGTAGATCACGGCGAAGAACAAGGCGGCGAATTCCGGCCCCGTCTCGGCGACCAGCGCGATCCGGTCTTCGGGCGCAACGCCCGCCGCGATCAGCCGGTGTGCCATCGCCAGCGCATCGTCGCGCAATTCCGCGAAGGGATAGCCGCGTGTCAGGCTGCCGCGCGCGTCGTGGAAGTTCAACCCCCGCACGCCGGTCGCGGCATAATCGAGCGCCTCGCCCAGCGTCGCGAAATCGGCAAATCGACGCGGCAGACCGTCCGCCGTCGCGGTGGCCCGGGGCGCGGCGACGCCCTCGATCGTCATCTGGGTCTGCTCGCTCGACATGCCTTCGTACCCTGTTTCCGGGTGCAGACGCACCCCGACCATTTTTCGACTGGCCTGCAACGTGGCAGACGCCGGCGTTCAAATTCGGTTGGCACTGTGGCACAAACATGGCGATGCCACGCGAACGTCCCCCGATCCGCCCGCTGGATGCCGCCGCACTGGAGCGGATGGCGCTTCGCTATGTCGAGCGGTTTGCCACGACGCGGGGAAAATTGGCCGATTATCTGACGCGCAAGATCCGCGAACGCGGCTGGTCGGGCGACGAATCCGATCCCGTGGCGCTCGCCGAGCGGATGGCGGAACTGGGCTATATCGACGATCGCGGTTTCGCCGAGGCACGCGCGGCGGCGATGGCGCGGCGCGGTCTGGGTGGCCGTCGCGTCGCCGATGCGCTGCGTGCCGCGCGGGTGGGCGAGCCGGACCGGCAATCCGTGGTGCCGCAGGTGGCGGAGCGCGCCTATGACGCCGCGATCGCGTTTGCGAAGCGCCGCCGGATCGGACCATTCGGCGATGGATCGGGCGATCGGGCGGTGCGCGAGAAACAGGTGGCGGCGATGTTGCGCGCGGGCCACGGCTTCGATCTCGCCCGGCGGATCGTGGCGCTGCCCCCCGGGGACGTGCCGCCGGAAGACGATTTTTCCTGAAACCTGTCATCCGTGTGCGTTGCAGCACGGGCGATCCATGCTAGCGTGACCGTCCTCAGGGGTGAGTAAGACATGCGTAACGATGCGCTGCAGGGTGGCGATGCCACGCCCGACGCCGATCCGCTGGATGACGGACGGCGGATCGGCGGTGTGGTCAAATGGTTCGACGTGACTCGGGGCTTCGGTTTCGCGGTGGCGGACGAAGCCGAGATCGGCGACATTCTGGTGCATTTTTCCGTTCTCCAACCGCACGGCCGGCGGTCGCTGCCCGAGGGCGCGCGCATCGACGTGCTGGCGGTGTCGCGCGGACGCGGCTTCCAGGCGCGCGAGATCCTATCGATCGACCTGAGCGACGTCGTCGAGGAGCCGATGCCCGAACGCCGAACCGCGTCCGACCGCATCGATCCGATCACGCTGATCGAGGATGCCGGGCCGTTCGAGCCGGTGACGGTCAAATGGTTCAACCGCCTGAAAGGCTATGGCTTCCTGATCCGCGATCGCGATGGGGCGGACGTGTTCGTCCATATGGAAACGCTGCGCCGGGCCGACATCGCGACGGTGGAGCCCGACCAGCCGATGCGCGCGCGCGTCGTTTCGGGTCGCAAGGGGCCGCTGGCGGTGGTGGTCGAGGAGGGGCCGTGATGCGCCGGGCGGTGGCGATCGCGGCGCTGGCGGTGGCGGGCTGCACCGCCCAGGACGATGGCGCGGCGACGAACCGAAGCGCCGGGGCGGCATCCGCGGTCCGCATTCCGCTGACGATCCGCGGCGCCGGCGGTACGCATGGCTTCGCGGTCGAGCCCGCGCGCACCGTGGCGGCGCAGGAACAGGGGCTGATGTACCGCACCGATCTGGCGCGCGACGGCGGCATGCTCTTCTGGCCTTATCCCCCGGATGGCGCGCAGCCGCGCGAGGCGTTCTTCTGGATGAAGAACACGCCCACCCCGCTCGATATCCTGTTCATTCGGGCGGACGGGACGATCGCGCGGATCGCGGACAATGCGGTGCCCTATTCGGAAGCGAAGATCCCGTCGGGCGAGCCGATCGGCGCCGTTCTCGAACTGGTGGGCGGCCGCACCGCGGAACTCGGCATCGCAGAGGGCGACACCGTGTCATGGCCCGGCGGACCGCCGCCACGATCCGCGGTTGAAGGCGGGCGCGCGGCGCGGTAAGCGGGCGTCCATGGGCATCAACCTCAATCCCTTCACCTGGTGGAACGGCGCCACGATCGGCACCTGGTTCGGCCTGCGCGGCAAGGCGCAGGTCGGCGAGGATTCGATCGGCAACACCTATTGGCAGGGCGGTGCCGACACCGCCGGCAATCCGCGCCGCTGGGTGATCTACAACGGATCGAACGACGCCAGCCGGGTGCCGCCCGAATGGTTCAGCTGGTTGCACCACCAGGTCGATGCCGTTCCCGAGAAGGCGCTGCCCGCGCCACGCGCCTGGCAAAAGCCCGCCATCCCCAACATGACCGGCACCGCGCTCGCCTATCGCCCCCCGGGTGCGCTCGAAATGGGTGGCAAGCGCGCGATGGCGACGGGCGACTACGAAGCCTGGTCGCCGGACGCGTGATCCGCCGCGGGATCGCCGCGGCGGTGATCGCCGCGGTGCTGATCGTCGGCGGCTGGTTCGGCTATCGCGCGCTTCATGGCGATGACGCGCCCGTGGCGACGACCGGCCCGGTGGTGCAGGCGGTGCCGAGCGCAGCCGGTACTGACGGCGTGGAGACGGTCGATACCGGCGACGCCGCGACCGCAGGCGGCGGTACGCCGATGGCGCAGCGGGTGGCGGTCCTCGGGCTGCTCAACAAGCGAAACGGCGTCGCGCGCGATCTCACGTTGAAGCCGGGTCAGGCGGTGCGGGTCGGCGATGCGGTGGTGCGGCTGCGGGCCTGCGAGGAAACCGCGCCCTGGGAGGCCGATCATCTGACCGGCGCCTTCGTGCAGCTCGACGTGCGCGGACCCGACCGGCATTGGCGGCGCGGCTTTTCGGGATGGCTGTACAAGGAGCGCCCGTCGCTGAACGTCGTCCAGCATCCGATCTACGACGTGTGGATCAAAAGCTGCGCGATGGCTTTTCCCGACAAGGGGCCCGACACCGTCTCGCTTTCCGATCCCGCGCCGCGATCGAGCGCGAAGAAGTCGCCGGAGGCCGATGCCGGTGCGGATGCCGCGCCGATCACGCCCGACAGCGCTTCGGACAACAGCACCATGTAATCGGCACGGTCGATCTCGACCGTGCCCATCGATGCCAGATGATCGGTCTGGAATTGGCAGTCGAGGAGCGTGAAGCCGCCGGCCCTCAGCCTCGCGACCAGCCAGGCCAGCGCGACCTTGGAGGCATCGGTAGCGCGGCTGACCATGCTCTCGCCGAAGAACGCGCGGCCCAGCGCCAGACCGTAAAGGCCGCCGACCAGCGTCTCGCCGTCCCAGCATTCGACCGAATGCGCAAAGCCCATCCGGTGGAGCTGCACGAACACATCCTCGATCGCATGGTTGATCCACGTCTCGGGCCGGTCCGCCGCACCCTCCGCGCACAGCCGCAGGACGCGCCGGAACGCGGTGTCCGCCGTCACGCGAAACCGGTCGTTGCGCAGCGTCTTGCGAAGCGAGTGCGAGGGGCGGAACGCCTCGATCGGGAGGATGGCGCGGCGCTTCGGCTCCACCCAGAAGACGCTGTCGGCCTCGCGCGCGTCCGACATAGGGAACACGCCCACCGCATAGGCGCCGAGCACGAGCTGCGGGTCCAGCGGCGGCATCAGGCGGCGAGCTGGCGCTCCACGGCTCGCCACAGCCCGTCGAACGCGACGGCGGCCGCCGATCGCGGCGCGAACGCGCCGACGGGTTCGCGGCGAACGGTCATTTCCTCGATCACGCTCGCCATCGGGATCACCGGCCAGTCGGGGTTGCGCGAGAGGGCGGCCGCATGAAGGCTGCGCCGGCGATCGACCATGACATGCACGGGCATCAGCGCGGTGCGATCGCCCAGATGCGCCTTCACCGCGGCGAAGGCGCGTTCGGAAAGTGGGGAGGGGATGACGGGCACCACGATCACGTCCGCGGCACGCATCACCTGATCTGCCGTGTCGGTCAGGCCGGGCGGGCAATCCAGCAACACCCGGTCATAGCCTTTCAAGCCGCCCAGCAGCTTGGCCAGGCGCTTCTTCTTGTCGAGATCCTGGAAGAGCCGGTCGAGCCCGCGCAGCGAACCGTCCGCCGGGATCAGGTCGAGCCGCGGCCACGCCGTTGCGATGGCGCGGGTGGCGAGCGGCACGTCGCGCGAGAAGATCGCCTGCGCATCGTTCGAGGGGGTGCCGTGCGCGAGCACCCAGCTGCTCGCCGCCTGCGGATCGAGATCCCAGAGCAATGTCCGCCGGGCCGAGCGCGTCGCCGCGCACCAGGCCAGATTGACGCTGAGTGTCGTCTTACCGACACCGCCCTTCAAGCTGTAGATCGCGATGGTGGCCATGCGCGCAAGATTGGCGCGACAGGCCGGCCAACGCAAGTGGATATGGCGGGGAGAAGAAGGCCAGCCTTGCCGCATGGCCGAAAGGAAACGGGCTGACGAATCGCTCCGCCAGCCCGCTCCGAGTAAAAAGTCTACTGAATCAAGACTTGCAGGTGAGCTCGCCCTTGCCGGGCTGAGTCAGGGTGACGCTGTCGGGGCCGCCCGTCATCTTCCAGCCGCCATCGGCGACATAGGGATCGCCCGACTTCGCGGCGATCAGCTTGGTGGCGGTGCCGCCTTCCTTGGTGCGGACGGTGGCCTGCTTCTCGCCCTGGAAGAAGGTGACATAGACGAGGCTGTTGTCCTTGCAGCGCAGCGTCTTGTCGGCCTTGATCGCGGGCGGCAGCTCGACCGGGGGGGCGTTCTTCAGGGCGTTGGCCATCGGATCCGGGTTGGCGTCGACCACTTCGGCCTTGGGCTGGGAGTTGCAGGCAGCCAGCGCAAGCAGCGTGGCCAGGGCGGCGGTGGGGAGGAGGCGTGTCATAGCGATCCGGGCTTCGCGCATGCAGCATAGGGCGTCAAGGCGCGCGCGACGAGGCGTGGTGGAAATCGCCGCTTGCCGGCGGCAAAGCGACGCTCGCTTGCCGCCGGCGCACGCACTATCCATCTATGGGCGATGCATATCATTCCCGACACGCTGGGCCTTATCGGCAACACCCCTCTCGTCCGACTGAAGGGCCCGAGCGCGGAAAGCGGCGCCGAGATCTTCGGCAAATGCGAGTTCGCCAATCCCGGTGCTTCGGTGAAGGATCGTGCGGCGCTGGGCATCGTCGAGGATGCGGAGGCGCGGGGCGTTCTGAAGCCGGGCGGTACGATCGTGGAGGGCACGGCGGGCAACACCGGCATCGGCCTCGCGCTCGTGGGCAATGCCAAGGGCTATCGCACGATCATCGTGATGCCCGAAACGCAAAGCCGCGAAAAGATGGACACGCTGCGCGCGCTGGGCGCCGAACTCGTTCTCGTCCCCGCCGCGCCCTATTCGAGCGCCTGCCACTTCGTCCACACGTCCCGACGGATCGCCGAGGAGACGGAGGGCGCGATCTGGGCGAACCAGTTCGACAATATCGCCAATCGCCGCGCGCACATCACCGGCACTGCGGAGGAAATCTGGGCGCAGATGGACGGCCGGATCGACGGCTTCACCTGCGCGGCCGGCACCGGCGGAACGATCGCGGGCGTGGGGCTGGGGCTGAAGGCGCGGGACGAATCGGTGACGATCGCGCTCACCGATCCGCATGGCGCCGCGCTCTATGAATATTATGCGCATGGCGAGTTGAAGTCGGAAGGGTCTTCGGTGGCGGAGGGGATCGGGCAGGGGCGGATCACCGCCAATCTGGAGGGCGCGCCGATCGACACCCAATTCCGCATCTCCGATCAGGAGGGCTGGTATTGGGTGCGTCGCCTGCTCGATGAGGAGGGGCTGTGTCTCGGCTTGTCGTCGGGTATCAACGTGGCCGGCGCGGTGCGGCTGGGGCAGCGGCTGGGCGCGGGCACGCGCGTTGCGACGATCCTGTGCGACACCGGATTCCGTTATCTCTCGACGCTCCACGATCCCGCCTGGCGCGAGGCCAAGGGTCTGGCGTGACGCGAATCGACAGAGGCGTGCCGATCCGGTACGTCAAATTGGCGTCATGAAGCCCAAGCCCGATCCCCAACAATCGATGCAACGCGTGAAGGTCGGCATGATCGGCCTCGCTGTCGTGATCCTGCTCATCGGCCTGGCCAGTGCGATCATCGGTTCCGCCACCCACGAGCGGCCGCTGCCGTCGATCGGCGCCCCCCATGCCGATGTCATGGCCAACATGGCGCTCGCCAACGAAGCCGCCGCGGGGCCGCTTGCCGAACTGGGTGTCGCCCCCAGCGCCGACAATGTCCAGCCGGCGGCGGGAGGCGCGCCGTGAGCCGTCGGGGATTTCCGGGGATCGCGGTTCCTGCGGTTCTTGTGTGACGGGCGACGTGCCCGCGCTGCCACCGGATCGGCACCATTATCCGGCGTGATTCCCCGGCCATCCCCAAAAATCCCGTTGCGTCCCCGGCGCTCCCTTGGTAACCAGCGTTAACACAGGGGCAGGCTTTACCGTTCGTGAAAAACGATCCGGTGGGCGGCGATCAGCCGCCTTCCGGGCGGTCGGGTCGTGCACGCCAAACGCGAGGTCGGCGTGTCGGACAGGGAGTATTATCAGGGCGATGGCATCGGTCTTGTCGACGACAAGGGCCGGGTCGCGATCCCTGCATCCCTGAGATCGGTTCTGGCGACCAACGCGCCCAAGGCGAATGGCAAGGACGGGGGCACGATCGTGATCGGCGCCCATCAGAAGAACCGCTGCCTCGTTGCCTATGATCCCGGCTTCGTCGCGATCCTGGCCGAACGGCTGGGGCGACGCGAGGCGGAGAACACCCGCGACGATGGTGAATTCGACTATAACATCAAGCGTCGTGCGTCCTCGGGCGAGGCGGTGCCTTTCGACGGATCGGGGCGCTTCATCATGCCGGCATTTCCGCGCTTCTATGCCGGCATCAAGGGCCATGCCTTCTTCTATGGCGTGCTCGACTATATCGAGATCTGGGATCCGGCGACGTTGATCGCGACGCCCGACATGCCCGACGTCGTCAAGGAGATGGCGCGCTTCTACATGGCGGAAAAGGGTGTGGCGTTGTGAGCCAATTCCCGCATATCCCCGTTCTGCTCGACGAAGTCGTCGCCGCGCTCGCGCCGGCCCCCGGCGAGACGATGGTGGACGCCACCTTCGGTGCCGGCGGCTACACGCGGGCGTTGCTTGCGCGCGGCGCCTGCGTGGTCGCGTTCGATCGCGATCCGGACGCGATCGCGGCGGGGCGTGCGCTCGAGGCCGAGGAGGACGGTCTGCGTCTCGTGGCGGCGGATTTCTCGCGGCTGGAGGCGGCGCTCGATCGGCCCGTCGACGGCGTCACGATGGATATCGGCGTGTCGTCGATGCAGCTCGACCAGGCCGGGCGCGGCTTCTCGTTCCAGGCGGATGGCCCGCTCGACATGCGGATGGCGCAAGTGGGCATGTCCGCGGCGGACTTCCTGAACGAGGCCGACGAAGAGGCGATCGCCGACATCCTCTATCGCTATGGCGACGAGCCCAAGTCGCGCCGCGTCGCGCGGGCGATCGTCGCCGCGCGGCCGCTGACGCGCACGTCCGAGCTGGCGAGCGTCGTTCGTCGTGCGCTCGGCCACCGCCCGCACGACAAGAAGGATCCCGCGACGCGCGCGTTCCAGGCGATCCGCATCCATGTGAACCGCGAGCTGGACGAGCTGGCCGAAGGGCTCGCTGCCGCCGAGCGCGTGCTGAAGCCCGGCGGCCGGCTGGCGATCGTGACGTTCCACAGCCTGGAGGACCGGATGGTCAAGCGCTTCCTGCGCGACCGTTCGGGCGGGGCGCCGGCGGGCTCGCGCCATCTGCCGCAGGCGGATGCGGGTGCGGCCGCCAGTTTCGAGAATGTCGGTCGCGCGGTGCGCGCCGGCGAGGACGAGGTCGCGCGCAATCCCCGCGCACGATCGGCGACGCTCAGGACGGCGCGGCGGACCGCGGCCCCTTCCTGGACGAACACACCCTGGGCGAACGAGGTGACGGCATGACGGCGGCGTATCGGTTGAAGGGCTTCGGCTGGTTCGCCAGCGGCGTGGGCGTGGTGCTCGCCTTCTATCTGGTCTCGCTCCAGGTCGCGACCGAGCGCAAGAAGCTGGAGGCGGTCAACGGCCACATCCTGGCGGCGCAGCGCGACATCCGCGCGCTGGAGACCGAATTCGATACGCGTGCAAACCTCGCGCAGCTCGAACGGTGGAACGGCGACACGCTGGCGCTGGCCGCGCCCACCGCCGGGCAGTTCGTGGCCGATGCGGATCAATTGGCGGCGCTCGACGTGAACGCTTTGCCGTCGGACGATGCCAAGGTGCAGACCGCCGCGCTGGTGGTGCCCTCCGCACCCGGTGCGATGCCCGCACCGATCACCTCCGCGCCCGCGATCGCCGCGCCGGTATCTGCGCCATCATCCGCGCCGGCGGTACAGGTCGCCGCGGTGCAGATGGCCAAGGTGGCGGCCAGCCCGCGCGTGATCCGCGCCGCCGCGATCCACATCGTGGAGGCCGCCCATGCGCCGACGGTGCATGCGGCGCATGCCAAGCCGCAGGCGATGGCCATGCTCGATCGCAAGCTCCTGTCCGACACCACGCTCGGCGATATTCTGAGCGGCGCGCGCGCCGAGGCGGGTCACCGGCGTTGACCGCCGTCGTCGCCCGGCCGCTCCAGGGGCCACGGCGCACCGCGGGTCAGCGCCACCAGCTGGTCGCGACCGCGCATATGCGCCTGATGATGCTGATGGTGCTGTTCGCCGCGGCGGTGCTGCTGGTGATCGGGCGGCTGGCGATGCTGGCGATCGTGTCGGGGCCGGCGGACGCCGCCGCGCGCACCGCGACGCTCGCCGCACGCGGCGACATCGTCGATCGCAACGGCGCACCGCTCGCGCGGACGATCGACGCCTGGACGATCGCGATTCATCCCGGCAAGCTGATCGGCGATCCGATGGACATCGCCGCGCGCCTCGCCGCGCTGATGCCGGACGGCGGCAATCAGGCGCATTATTACGCGCTGCTCACCAGCCACGCGAACTTCGTCTATCTCCAGCGGCGGGCGTCGCCGGCGCTGGTCGAGCAGGTCAACGCGATCGGCGAACCCGGGATCGTGTTCGACCGCGAGACGCAGCGGCTTTATCCGCAATCGGCGATGGCGGCGCATGCGCTCGGCTTCCTGTCTACCGACGGCCACGGGATGAGCGGCATGGAACGCGTGCTCGACGCGCGGCTGCTCGATCCGGCGAATGCGGGCAAGCCCATCGCGCTGTCGATCGACACGCGCGTGCAGGCGGCGATGGAAAGCGAACTCGGTCACGCCGCCGCCACCTTCCAGACGCGCAGCGCCGCGGGCGTGGTGCTCGACGTCCACACCGGCGAGGTGATCGCGATGGCGTCGCTGCCGATCTTCAACCCCAACCGGGTCGGGATGGCGGGCAGCGAACAGTTGCGCAACACCGTCACGCAGAGCGTCTACGAGCTCGGCTCGACGTTCAAGCCGATCACGATGGCGGCGGCGATCGACGGCGGCGTCGTCACGTCGATGGCGCGCCGCTTCGATGCGACCGCCCCGCTGCGGGTGGGCAGCTATACGATCCATGACGAGCGCGGCGATCCCAAGCGCTGGCTCAACATCCCCGAAACGCTGATCTATTCCTCCAACGTCGCCACCGCCCGGATCGCCGACGAGGTGGGGCCGCAGCGGATGCAGGCGATGTTCCGCAAACTCGGCTTCGATACCAAGCCGGATATCGAACTGCGCGAGAAGGGCCATCCGCTCTGGCCGAAATATTGGGCCCGCACGACGGTGATGACGACGGCTTACGGCCACGGCATCGCGGTGACGCCGCTGCATCTCGCCAGCGCCTATGCCGCGCTCGTCAACGGTGGCATCTGGCGGCCGGCAACGCTGCTGAAGGTGCCCGCGGGCCAGGCGCCGCAGGGCCGCCGCGTCATCAGCGAGGCGACCAGCGCGCGGATGCGCCAGTTGCTGCGGCTGATCGTGCTGCGCGGCACCGGCCGCAAGGGCGACGCCCCCGGCTACCGCGTCGGCGGCAAGACCGGCACCGCCGAGGCGGCGGTCGCGGGCGGCTACGACCATCACCGCAACGTCGCAACCTTCGCCGCGGCGTTCCCGATGGACGCCCCGCGCTATGTCGTGCTCGCCATGCTCGATTCGCCGATCGGCACGAAGGAGACCTTCGGCTGGAAGACCGCCGCATGGAACGCCGCGCCCGTCGTCGGGCGGACCGTGTCGCGGATCGGCGCGATTCTGGGTGTGATCCCCGACACCCGCCGCGACGTCGATGTGTCGGACATCACGCCCTTGCTGTGGCAGGCGCCCGGCGAGAAGCAGGTGGATGGGCGATGAGGGCGGTCCCATGAAGCTCGGTGCGCTGACCGGCGGCGACGAGCCCGAAACCGTCACCGGCTTCGCGATCGATCACCGCAAGGTCGCGCCGGGCACCATCTTCGGCGCGTTCGTCGGCGCCCGCGCGAACGGCGAGGATCATATCCGCGACGCGGTGAAGGCCGGCGCGATCGCGGTCGTTGCCCGGCCGGAGGCGGTGGTGGAGGGCGCGGTGCACATCGCCGATGCCGATCCCCGCCGCGCGTTCGCGCGTGCCGCTGCCGCTTTCTTCGCGCCGTTCCCGAAGGTGAACGTCGCGGTGACGGGCACCAACGGCAAGACATCCTGCGTCGAGATGGTGCGCCAGCTCTGGCGGATGGCGGGGCACCATGCCGCCTCGATCGGCACGCTGGGCGTCACCACCGCGGACGAGCGCACGCATACCGGGCTGACCACGCCCGACGTGGTGACGTTCCTGTCGAACGTCGCCGGCCTGGCGCGCGAAGGTGTGACCCATCTGGCCTTCGAGGCGTCGAGCCACGGGCTGACCCAATATCGCACCGAGGGCCTGGACGTGATGGCGGCCGCCTTCACCAATCTCAGCCGCGATCATCTCGATTATCATGGGACGATGGACGCCTATCTGGCGGCCAAGCTGCGGCTGTTCGCCGAGGTGCTGCGGCCCGGCGGCACCGCGGTCGTCTGGGCGGACGACGATCACGCCGCCGACGTGATCGCCATCGCGCAGGGACGGGGCCAGCGGCTGCTGAGCGTCGGCACGCGTGGCGAGACGCTGCGGCTGGTGGAGCGCAGTCCCACCCTGCTGGGGCAGCGGCTGACGATCGCGGCGGAGGGCGCGAGCCACCGGGTCGATCTGCCGCTGATCGGCGCCTATCAGGCGGCGAACGCGCTGGTGGCGGCGGGGCTGGCCATCGCGACCGGCGCCGCCGTCGCGCCGACGCTCGCTGCACTCGCGCGGCTGCAGCCGGTGCCGGGGCGGCTCGAACGCGCCGCGATCACGCGCGCCGGCGCACCCGTCTATGTCGATTACGCGCATACCCCCGACGCGCTGGAGGCGGCGATCGCCGCGCTGCGTCCCCATGCCGGCGGCCGGCTGATCCTGGTGTTCGGCGCCGGTGGCGACCGCGATGCCGGCAAGCGCGCCGCGATGGGCGCGGTCGCCGTCGCGCAGGCCGATCGCGTGATCGTCACCGACGACAATCCGCGCACCGAGGACGCCGCCGCCATTCGCGCGCACGTGCTGGCGGGGGCGACGGACGCCACCGAGATCGCCGACCGCCGCGCCGCGATCGCCGCGGCTGTGCGCGGGGCGGGCGCGGACGACATCGTGCTGATCGCGGGCAAGGGGCATGAACAGGGCCAGATCGTGGGCGACATGACGCTGCCGTTCGACGATGTGGCGGTCGCACGGGAGAGCGTGGGATGAACGAAGCACGCAAGTCCGACGACCCGACGTTCGTCGTAGGCGAAGACGCGGGCGGACAGGGGCGAAATCCCCCGCAACCTCCGCGTGAACGGCGGCGGCTCGGCCTGCGCTATGGCGCGGGGGCGGATGCCAAGGGAGAGCGTCCATGAGCGAAGCGCTCTGGACGGCCGCCGACATCGCCGCGGCGACCGGCGGGACCGCCTTCGGCGACTTCACCGCCGATGGCATCGCCTTCGATTCGCGCGAAGTCGGCCCCGGCGACCTGTTCGTGGCGCTGACCGGCGAAACCACCGATGGCCATCGCTTCCTCGATCAGGCTTTCGCGCAAGGGGCTGCCGGGGCGATCGTCTCGGAGGACGCTGCCAGGCCGCGGATTCGCGTGGGGGACACCTTCGCGGCGCTGCGCGATCTCGCCCGTGCGGCCCGCACCCGCACCGCGGCGACGATCGTCGGCGTGACCGGATCGGTCGGCAAGACGAGCGCCAAGGAGGCGCTGTTCGCGGCGCTCGACCGATCGATGCCGGGCGCGGTGCACCGCTCGGTCAAAAGCTACAACAACCATACTGGCGTGCCGCTCAGCCTGGCGCGGATGCCCGCGTCGACGCGCGTCGGCGTGTTCGAGATGGGGATGAACCATGCGGGCGAACTCGCCGACCTGACGCGGCTGGTCCGCCCGCATGTCGCGCTCGTCACCGCCATTGCGCCCGCGCATACCGCCTTCTTCGCGGGCGAAGAGGCGATCGCGGATGCGAAGGGGGAGATTTTCCAGGGGTTGCAGCCCGGCGGCACCGCGATCGTCCCTTTCGACAGCCCGCACCGCGACCGGCTGATCGCGGCGGCGCGGCCCTATGCCGCGCGGATCGTGACGTTCGGGATGAAGGAGGGGGCCGATGTCCGCTCGCTGGAGGCGATGCGCCTGCCGACCGGCACCTTCGTCACCGCGCGTGTCGGCGAGCGGGAACTGAGCTTCACGATGGCGCAGCCGGGCATGCACTGGGTATCGAACGCGCTCGCGGTGCTGGCGGCGGTCGATGCGGTGGGAGCGGATCTCGGCCTCGCCGGGCTGGCGCTGGCCGAGATGGGCGGACTTGCCGGGCGCGGGGCGCGGATGCCCGTGTCGCTCGCGGAAGGCGAGGCGCTGCTGATCGACGAAAGCTACAACGCCAATCCCGCTTCGATGCGCGCGACGCTCGCCGTGCTGGGGCACGAACCGGGCCGCCATGTCGCGGTGCTGGGCGAAATGCGCGAACTCGGCGACGATTCCGCGACCTACCACGCATCGCTCGCCGAGCCGATCGCGGCCGCGCGCGTCGAAGCGGTGGTGCTCGTCGGCGAAGCGATGGCGCCGCTTGCCGCCGCGCTTGAGGGGCACACCGAATTGGTCCATGTGATGGCCGCCGCGGACGCCCTCGCAGCACTTCGGTCGATGCTGGCACCGGGGGACGCGGTGCTCATCAAGGGATCGAATGGAGTCGGGCTGTCGCGCGTCGTCGCAGGCCTGGCGGACGGGGCTTAGCATGTTCTACTGGATCGCGGAGCATCTGGGCTTTCCGAGCCTTCTCAATCTGATCCGCTATCAGACGTTCCGCACGGGCGCCGCTGTGGCCAGCGCGCTCGTAATCGGGCTCATCATCGGCCCGCGCTTCATCGGATGGCTGCGCCTGCGCCAGGGCAAAGGGCAGCCGATTCGCGCCGACGGGCCGCAGACACATCTGGCCAAGCGCGGCACGCCGACGATGGGCGGCCTGATGATCCTCACCTCGATGGGGCTGTCGATCTTCGCGTGGATGGATCTGAGCAACCCCTATGTCTGGGCGTGCCTCTTCGTGACGCTCGGCTTCGGCGCGATCGGCTTCATGGACGATTACGACAAGGTGAAGAAGGCGAGCACCGCGGGCGTCTCGGGCCGCGTGCGGCTGTTGCTGGAATTCGCGATTGCCGGGATCGCCGCGGCGGTCATCATGCATTCGAACGGTCCGCATCTCTATCTGCCGTTCACGACGCGCGTGTATCTCGACCTCGGCTATGCCTATCCGCTGTTCGCCGCCTTCACGATCGTGGCGTTCGGCAATGCGGTGAACCTCACCGACGGGCTGGATGGTCTCGCGACGATGCCCGTCATCATCGCCAGCGTCGCGTTCATGGTGATCGTATATCTCGTCGGAAACGTGAAGTTCGCCACCTATCTCGGCATCCCGCACGTGCCCGGCGCGGGCGAACTCGCCATCTTCTGCGGCGCGGTGGTGGGTGCAGGGCTCGCCTTCCTGTGGTTCAACGCACCGCCCGCCGCGGTGTTCATGGGCGACACCGGCAGCCTCGCGCTGGGCGGCGCGCTCGGCACCATCGCGGTGGTCGCGCATCACGAGATCGTGCTCGGGATCATCGGCGGCCTCTTCGTCGTGGAGGCGATGTCGGTCATCATCCAGGTGTTCTTCTACAAGCGCACCGGCAAGCGCGTGTTCCGGATGGCGCCGATCCACCATCATTTCGAACAGCTCGGCTGGAGCGAGCCGACCGTGGTGATCCGCTTCTGGATCATCGCGCTGGTGCTGGCGCTCGCCGGCCTGTCGACGTTGAAGCTGCGGTGATCGTCGCGCGCGCCTGGGGGGGCAAGCGCTATGCGGTGCTCGGTCTGGCGCGATCGGGTGCCGCGACGGTGCGCGCGCTGCTGGCGGGTGGCGCCCGCGTCGTGGCATGGGATGCCGACGAGACGAAGCGCAACGCCTTTCTCCCCGCCACGGGTGACGACCTGACGATCGCGCCGCTCGACGATCTCGCCGGGTTCGATGCATTGGTGGTGTCCCCCGGCGTGCCGCTCAATACCCATCCGCTCGCCGCTCCGGCGCGCGCGGCGGGCGTGCCCGTCATCGGCGACATCGAACTCTTCGCGCAGGCCCGCGGCGATTTGCCGGCGCACCGCGTCGTCGGCATCACCGGCACCAACGGCAAGTCGACCACCACCGCGCTCGTCCACCACATGCTGCAAGGCACCGGGGTGCCGAGCCTGATGGGCGGCAATATCGGCCTGCCGATCCTGGGCGAGGATCCGCTGTCTCCGGGCGGCGTCTATGTGCTCGAACTGTCGAGTTACCAGATCGATCTGACGCAAAGCCTCGACTGCGACGTCGCGGTGCTGCTGAACGTCACGCCGGACCATCTCGACCGCTATGACGGCTTCGACGCCTATGCCGCGAGCAAGGCGCGGCTTTTCGCGATGCAATCGATCGGGCACGCCGCGGTGATCGGGATTGGCGATGCGTCGTCGGCGGCGATCGCGCGGTCCCTTGACGATCGCGGCGCGCCGGTGACGAAGATCGCGCCGGGCCAGTGCATGGACCAGTCGCGCTGGCCGGCGCTTCAGGGGCCGCACAACGCCCAGAACGCGCTGGCCGCGATCGCCGTGGCGCGGGCGTTGGGCATCGCGGCGGCGGAGATCGACCGCGCGCTGGCAAGCTTCACCGGCTTGCCGCACCGGATGCAGACGATCGCGCAGCGCGGCGGTGTGGCGTTCGTGGACGACAGCAAGGCGACCAACCCCGAATCGACCGCCCCGGCGCTGGGCGCGTTCGGGCGGATCCACTGGATCGTCGGTGGCCGGCCCAAGGGCGACGATCTCGACGCCTGCGCGCCCTTTTTCGGCAACGTCGCCGCGGCCTATACGATCGGGGAGGCCGCAGCGCGCTTCGCCGAGATCCTGCGCGGCCAGGTGCCGGTGGTGGAACAGGCCGGCACGGTCGAGGCCGCGGTGCGCGATGCCGCGGCGGCGGCGCGGCCGGGCGATACCGTGCTGCTGTCGCCGGCCTGCGCCTCGTTCGACCAGTTCCGCGATTACGAGGCGCGGGCCGCCGCGTTCCGCACCGCCGTGGAGGGGCTGGCATGACCGACACCCGCGCGAATTCGGGCGCACAGCCGGGCGGGATCGTCGCGCGCATGAAGCAGCGCGGCGGTCGCGGCGACCGGTCGCCGCTCGGCACCTGGTTCTGGGACATCGACCGGATGCTGCTGCTGCTCACCCTGTTCCTGATCGCGATCGGGCTGGTGGCGGTGGCGGCGGCGAGCCCGGCCAGCGCGGTCCGCTATTCGGGCGATCACCACAAGATCGCGCCGCTCTATTATTTCTGGCGCCAGCTCATGTGGGTCGGCGTGTCGCTGCCGGTGCTGTTCGGCGTGTCGATGATGCCCGTGGCCGCGGCGCGGCGGATGGCGATCGGCGGCGCGATCCTCTTCGTCGCGCTGCTGGTGCTCACCCCGCTTGTGGGCGTGCAGGTGAACGGCGCGCGGCGCTGGATCGGCTATGGCTTCGCCCAGTTCCAGCCTTCCGAATTCCTGAAGCCGATGTTCATCGTGACGACGGCGTGGCTGTTGTCGCTGAAGGCCAAGGAGCCCGACCTGCCGACCGTGCCGATCACCTTCGTGATGACCGGCGGCGTCGCGTTCCTGCTGATGCTCCAGCCCGATTTCGGCCAGACGGTGATCTTCTGCACCGTCTGGCTCGCGCTCCTCATGATCGCGGGCACGCCGACGCGCGTGCTGGTCGGCATCGTCGCGATGGTGCCGGCGGGGCTCGGCGCAGCCTATGTCTTCTACGGCGTGGCGCGGGCGCGGATCGACGCGTTTCTGTTTCCGAGCGTGGAGGGCGAGGGCGCGGCGGACCATTTCCAGACCAACGCCGCGCACGCCACGCTGACGGCAGGCGGCTGGACGGGCACCGGCCCCGGCGCCGGCGTCGCAAAGTTCGGCCTTCCCGAGGCGCATACCGACTATGTGTTCTCGGTGATCGGCGAAGAGTTCGGGCTAATGGCCTGTTCGATCGTCGCGCTGGTGTTTCTTGCGATCGTCGTGCGCGTGTTCGTCAAGCTGCTCGACGAGCAGGACGAGTTCAAGCTGCTCGCCGCCTCGGGCCTCGCGGTGCAGTTCGGCGCGCAGGCGCTGGTGAGCATGGCGGTGAATACGGGGCTCGCACCCTCCAAGGGCATGACGCTGCCGTTCATCAGCTATGGCGGATCGTCGATGATCGCGCTGTCGATCGGCATGGGGTTGCTCCTCGCATTCACCCGGCGCAATCCGTTCCTCACGCGGAGCCCGTACGTCGTCCGCTGGAGTGGTGAATGACGAAGCATTTCGTATTGGCGGCCGGTGGCACCGGCGGCCACATGGTTCCCGCCGCCGCGCTCGCGGCGGAGCTGACGCGACGCGGCCACCGCGTGGCGCTGGTCAGCGATGCGCGCGGGGTGCGCTTCCCCGGCCTGTTCGAGGGCATCCAGACTCATGTCCTGCCCGCCGGGCGGTTTCAGATGAAGCGCCCGCTCGGCTGGCCGTCGGCGGCGCGCGAGATGTGGCGCGGCCGGGCGATGGCGCGCGAACTCTATGCCACGTTCAAGCCCGCCGCCGTGATCGGCTTCGGCGGCTATCCCGCGCTGCCAGCGCTGCTCGCGGCCTTCGCCGCGCGGATCCCCACCGCGGTGCACGAACAGAATGCGGTGCTCGGCCGGGTCAACCGGCTGGTGGCGGGGCGTGTCGATGCCATCGCCACTTCCTATGACCGCACGGAGCGGCTGGCGGCGAAGCTGGCGGGCAAGACGCACCGGGTGGGGAACCCGGTGCGCGAGGCGGTACTGGCGCTACGCGACCGGCCCTATCCGCTGCTGGAGGAGGACGGCATCTTCCGCGTTCTCGTCACCGGCGGCAGCCAGGGCGCGAGCATTCTGAGCCAGGTGGTGCCCGACGGGCTGGCGATGCTGCCCGTGACGTTCCGCCGGCGGTTGCAGGTGACGCATCAGGCGCGGATCGAGGATATCGATGCGGTGCGCGCGCAATATGCCGAGCATCAGATCCCGGCCGAACTCGCCACCTATCTGCCCGACATGCCCGAGCAGCTCGCCTGGGCGCATCTGGTGATCGCGCGGGCGGGGGCCTCGACGATCGCGGAACTGACCGCCGCGGGGCGCCCGGCGATCCTGGTGCCGCTGCCCTCGGCGATGGACGACCACCAGACCGTCAACGCCCGCGAGATCACGCAGGCGGGCGGCGCGCGGACGATCGCGCAAGGCGAGTTCACCGCGGTGGAACTCGCCAAGCAGATGCAGAAGCTGGGGCTCGACCCCGCCGCGCTGGAGAATGCCGCGGCGCGTGCCCGGAGTGTGGGGCGGCCGGACGCGGTCGGCGATCTGGCGGATTTGGTCGAGAGCCTCGATGCCCCGGTCGCCCGGCTGCCCGTCGCCGCACCCGCCCGCAAGGAGGCACTGGCGTGAGAGGTGTCGCAATTGACATCGGCACGATCCATTTCGTCGGCATCGGCGGGATCGGCATGTCGGGCATCGCCGAGGTGATGAAGAATCTGGGCTATGCGGTGCAGGGCTCGGATGTTGGCGAAGGTTACGTGGTTCAAGGGCTTCGCGGTAAGGGAATACCCGTCACGATCGGCCATGCCGCCGAGAATCTGGGCGACGCGGCGGTCGTCGTCGTCTCCACCGCGATCGTGCGCAGCAATCCCGAGGTGGAGGCCGCGCTCGAGCGCCGCATCCCCGTGGTGCGCCGTGCCGAGATGCTGGCCGAGCTGATGCGGCTGAAATCCACGGTGGCGGTAGCGGGCACGCACGGCAAGACGACGACGACGTCGATGGTCGCCGCGATCCTCGATGCCGGCGGCGTCGATCCCACCGTCATCAACGGCGGGATCATCAACAGCTATGGCTCGAACGCGCGGCTGGGTGCGTCGGACTGGATGGTGGTGGAGGCCGACGAGAGCGACGGCAGCTTCCTGCGGCTGGACGGCACGATCGCCGTCGTCACCAACATCGACCCCGAACATCTCGATCATTATGGCAGCTTCGATGCCGTGAAGGACGCTTTCGTCGCCTTCATCGAGAACGTGCCCTTTTACGGCGCGGCGCTGCTGTGCCTCGACCACCCGGAGGTGCAGGGCATCCTGCCGCGGGTGCGTGACCGGCGGGTCGTCACCTATGGCTTTTCGGCGCAGGCCGACGTTCGCGGCGTGAACGTCACGCCGATTCCCGGCGGCAGCCGCTTCGAATGCCTCGTCCGCGCGCGCGACGGCGCGGTGCGCTCGATCGAGGGGATCGAGCTGCCGATGCCGGGCCGGCACAACGTCCAGAACGCGCTGGCCGCGATCGGCGTCGCGCTCGAACTGGGGCTGGACGATGCGACGATCCAGCAGGGCTTCGCCAAGTTCGGCGGCGTGAAGCGGCGCTTTACTAAAGTAGGCGAGGTGCCGCTGGGCGAGGGCACGGCGACGATCATCGACGATTACGGCCACCACCCGGTCGAGATCCGCGCCGTGCTGGCTGCGGCGCGCGAGGGCGCGCAGAGCACGGGCGGCAAGGGGCGGGTGATCGCGGTGGTGCAGCCGCACCGCTATTCGCGGCTCGGCAATCTGATGGAGGATTTCCAGACCGCGTTCAACGACGCCGACCGCGTGCTGGTGACGCCCGTCTATGCCGCGGGCGAGGCCCCGGTGGCCGGCGTCGATTCGGAGGTGCTGGTCGAGGGGCTGAAGCGTCGTGGCCACCGCTCGGCCGCTTTGGTCGCCGATGCCGATGCGCTGGCGGACGAACTCGCCGCGATGCTGCGCGCCGACGACATGGTGGTGTGCCTGGGCGCGGGCGACATCACCCGGTGGGCGGCGGGCCTGGCCGACGCGATCGGGGCGCGGGCATGAGCGCGCCCGCGCGGGAATTTGGGGGCGACGGCGCGTTCCGGGGCACGATCGAGGGCGGCGGCAGCCTGGCGGACTTCATCTGGTTCCGCACCGGCGGCCCGGCGGAATGGCTGGTGCGGCCGGCCGATACCCACGATCTCGCGGGCCTGCTGCGCGCGCTCGATCCGGCGATCCCGGTGCTGCCGATCGGGGTCGGATCGAACCTGATCGTCCGCGACGGCGGCGTGCCCGGCATCGTCGTGCGGCTGCCCAAGGCGATGGCGCGGGTGAGCATCGAGAATGGCCGCGTCCGCGCCGGCGCCGCGGCGATGGGCATCACCGTGGCGAGTGCGGCGCGCGATGCGGGCATCGCCGGCATGGAGTTCCTGCGCGGCATTCCCGGCACGGTGGGCGGCGCGGTGCGGATGAACGCGGGCGCCTATGGCAGCGATGCGAGCGACATCCTGGTCGAGGCGACGATCGTCACCCGCGACGGCACGGTGGAGGTGTGGCCGGCGGAGCGGCTCGGCTATACCTATCGCCATTCGGACGTGCCGGCGGGCGCGATCGTGGTGGAGGCGGTGTTTCGCGGTATGCCGGGCGAACCCGCGATCATCGGCGCGGAGATGGACCGGATCGCCGCCGAGCGCGAAGCGTCGCAGCCGCTGCGCAGCCGCACCGGCGGATCGACCTTCAAGAACCCGCCGGGCCACAAGGCCTGGGCGCTGATCGACGCCGCCGGCTGTCGCGGCCTGACGCGTGGCGATGCGCAGGTGAGCGAGAAACACTGCAATTTCCTGCTGAACCTCGGCAGCGCCTCCAGCGCCGAGATCGAAGCGCTGGGCGAAGAGGTGCGCCAGAGGGTGAAGGCGCATTCGGGCGTGACGCTCGAATGGGAAATCCAGCGCGTGGGAGTGGCAGGGTGAGCGTGGACGGTCTGCATATCGTGGTGCTGATGGGTGGCTGGTCGGCCGAGCGCGAGGTTTCGCTGCTGTCGGGCAAGGGCGTGGCCGAAGCGCTCGAATCGCTCGGCCACCGCGTCACCCGGATCGACATGGGCCGCGACGTCGCCGCCCGGCTCGCGGAGGCGGCGCCCGATCTCGTGTTCAACGCGTTGCACGGCACGCCCGGCGAGGACGGCTCGGTGCAAGGCATGCTCGACCTGATGGGCCTGCGCTACACGCATTCGGGGCTCGCCACCTCGGTGATCGCGATCGACAAGGTGCTGACGAAGCAGGCGCTGGTGCCCGCCGGCATCCCGATGCCCGGCGGCCGGATCGTGCGCAGCGAAGACCTGTATGCGGGCGATCCGCTGCCCCGCCCCTATGTGCTCAAGCCCGTCAACGAGGGATCGTCGGTGGGCGTGGCGATCGTGACCGAGGGCGGCAATCACGGCAACCCGATCGCGCGCGGATCGGCGGGCCCCTGGGCGGAGTTCGACGAGCTGCTGGCCGAGCCCTATATCCGCGGGCGCGAGCTGACGACCGCGGTGCTGGGCGGCCCGCAAGGTCCCTGGGCGTTGGGCGTCACCGAACTGAAGCCCAAAAGCGGCTGGTATGATTACGACGCCAAATATACCGACGGCATGACCGAGCATGTTTGCCCCGCCGACATCCCGGACGCGATCGCCGCCGCCTGCCGTACGCTGGCGCTCGACGCGCATCGCGTGCTCGGCTGCAAGGGCGCGAGCCGCAGCGATTTCCGCTGGGACGACGAGCGCGGCGTCGACGGGCTGTTCCTGCTGGAGGTGAACACCCAGCCGGGGATGACGCCGCTCAGCCTCGTTCCCGAACAGGCGCGGCATCTGGGCATGAGCTATGCCGAACTCGTCCAGCGGATCGTCGACGATGCAATGGACGGCGGCAGCCCGTGAGCCGCACGATCAAGCGCGGGCCCCCGCCCAAGCGCCCCGCACCGCGCAAGAAACAGCCGGTCGCCAAGGTGTCGATCATGGACCGGCTCGTCGGCATGCTGCCGGTGAGCGAGGAGACGCTCGCGAAGATCGTCACCTGGACCTTCACCGGCGCGGCGGCGGCGGCCGTGCTGGGCGCGGCGATCTGGTTCGGCGTGCCCGGCCTGATCGGCGGCGCGATCGCGCAAGGGGCGGGCAAGGCCGGTTTCCGCGTCGAGCAGATCGAGGTGACGGGGCTGAAGCGGATGGACCGGATGTCGGTCTATGCGGTGGCGCTGGAGGACAAGCAGAACGAGACGTCGATGCTGTCGGTCGATCTCGACGCGATCCGCACGCGGCTGCTGCGCTATGGCTGGATCGCCGACGCGCATGTCTCGCGCCGCCTGCCCGACACGCTGCTGATCGACATCGTCGAGAGGAAGCCCGCCGCGGTGTGGCAGGACAATGGGCAATTGACGCTGATCGATTCGACGGGTGTGCTGCTCGAGCCGGTGCAGGCGGACGCCATCCCCAATCTGCCGCTGGTGATCGGCCCCGGGGCGGATCGGCAGGAGGCGGCCTATCAGACGCTGCTGTCCGCCGCGCCCGCGCTGAAGCCGCGGATCACCGCCGCCACATGGGTCGGCAACCGGCGATGGGACTTGACGTTCGAATCGGGAGAGACTCTGCTGCTGCCCGAGGATGGCGCGCCCGGCGCGCTGGTGAAGTTCGCCGAGCTGGACGGGGCGCGGCCGTTGCTCGGCCGGGGCTGGCTCCGGTTCGACATGCGCGATCCGGACAAGCTGGTCGCGCGCAAGCCGGGATCGAACGTCGCGCATGCGGTGGCCGATCCGGGGGATGCACCAAAGGGGCAGCCGTCCGGCATCGCGGCGGCATCGGGTAGGGAAGGCTGAGGGGCATGGCGAAGGCGGCACCGGAAGGACTCATCACCGCGCTGGACATCGGATCGTCCAAGGTCTCCGCGATGATCGCGCAGAAGGGCGATGGCGGCGAGCTGATCGTGCTCGGCACCGGCCAGCGCGAGAGCCGCGGCGTCAAGCGCGGCTATATCGCCGACATGGGCGCGACCGAGGCGGCGGTGCGCGAGGCGGTGGAGCAGGCCGAGCGGATCGCCGGGATCAACATCGAGAATGTCTGGGTCGGCTTTTCCGCGGGCGGCCTCGTCAGCGACGTGGCCGAGGTGGAGTTCGAACTGGGTGGCCACCGCGTCGAACAGGGCGATATCGATGCGCTGCTGGCGGCAGGGCGAGGCTCGATCGATCCGCAGGGGCGGATGGTGCTGCACGCGCAGCCCGCGCTTTATACGCTCGACGGGCTGACCGGGGTGAAGAAGCCGTTGGGGCTCCACGCCGATCGCCTCGGCGTGCACATCCATGTCGTGGCCGCGGACGGATCGCCGGTGCGCAACCTCGATCTGTGCGTGCGGTCGGCGCATCTGGAGGTGAAGTCGATCATCGCCTCGCCCGTCGCCACCGGGCTTGCCTGCCTCAGCGACGAGGAGCGCGAACTGGGGGTCGCGCTGGTCGAGATGGGGGCGGGGATCACCAACGTTTCGCTGTTCGCGGGCGGCATGCTCGTCGGGCTTACTTCGATCCCGATGGGCGCGGCGGACATCACCGACGACATCGCCTCGGCCTTCGGCACCCGGCGCCAGCAGGCGGAGCGGATGAAGTGTTTCCACGGCTCCGCCAACGCCTCCCCGCGCGACAATCACGACATGATCCCGGTGACGCCGATCTCGGCCGAGGACGGCGCGGGCGACGGCACGCAGATCACCAAGGCGCAGCTGATCGGCGTGATCCGCCAGCGGCTGGAGCATCAGATGGGCGAGGTGCGCCAGGCGCTCGCGCGGCTGAAGTTCGAAGGGCCGGTGGGGCGGCAGGTGGTGCTGACCGGCGGCGGCGCCGAGCTGAAGGGCGTGGCGGATTATGCGCAGCAGGCGCTCGGGCGATCGGTGCGGATCGGGCGCCCGCGCGGGCTGACCGCGCTGCCGGAGGCGCATGCCGGGCCGGCCTTCGCGACGCTGGCTGGGCTCGCCTTCTATGCGGCGACCGATCCCATCGACCTGCGCGGGCTCGCGCCGCAGCAGCAGGTGGTGCACCGCACCCGCGGCATGGGTCTGTTCCGCAAGCTGGTTCAGGCGGCGCGCGCGAATTATTAAGCTTTTGTCCCGCCAACGCATTGTTTGCGCTGGCGGGGCGCGAGACGATCGGGCACAAAGGTTAATCAGGGGCCGGGGCGCGTAACTCCCGGAACGGCGGAGATACAGGCGATGAGCATCGAATTCCTCACACCCGAAGTCGACGAGCTGACGCCGCGCATCGCGGTGATCGGCGTGGGCGGGGCCGGCGGCAACGCCATCGCCAACATGATGCGCGCCGAAGTGCAGGGCGTCGATTTCCTGGTCGCCAACACCGACGCGCAGGCGCTCAAGCAGTCGATCGCGCCGCAGCGCATCCAGCTCGGCGCGAAGATCACGCAGGGGCTGGGCGCGGGCAGCCGGCCCGAGATCGGCCGGGCCGCGGCCGAAGAGACGATCGACAGCCTCGCCAAGCAGCTCGAGGGCGCGCACATGGTGTTCATCGCCGCGGGCATGGGCGGCGGCACGGGCACCGGCGCGGCACCGGTGATCGCCAAGGCGGCGCGCGACATGGGCATCCTGACCGTGGGCGTCGTGACCAAGCCGTTCAGCTTCGAGGGCAACCGCCGCGCCAAGAGCGCCGATGCGGGCATCGAGGAGCTGCAGAAATATGTCGATACGCTGATCGTCATCCCCAACCAGAACCTGTTCCTGATCGCCAATGCGAACACCACCTTCAAGGAGGCGTTCAGCATGGCGGACGAGGTGCTGCAGCAGGGCGTGCGCGGCATCACCGACCTGATGGTGATGCCGGGCCTCATCAACCTCGACTTCGCCGACGTGCGTTCGGTGATGCAGGAGATGGGCAAGGCGATGATGGGCACTGGCGAGGCGACCGGCGACAACCGCGCGCTGGAAGCCGCGCAGAAGGCGATCGCCAACCCGCTGCTCGACGGCGTGTCGATGCAGGGCGCCAAGGGCGTCATCATCTCGATCACCGGCGGCGACGACATGCGCCTGCTCGAGGTGGACGAGGCCGCGAACCACATCCGCGACCTGGTCGATCCCGATGCCAACATCATCTGGGGATCGGCGTTCAACCCCGAGCTGGAGGGCCGCATCCGCGTGTCCGTCGTGGCTACCGGGATCGAGGCGGACGCCGCCCCCGCCGCGGCACCCGCCGAGCCGACGCGCAGCTTCAGCTTCGGCGCCCGCAAGACCGACGACACCACCTCGTTCCGCCCCAGCGAACCGCAGCAGCAGGCGCAGCCCGTCGCGGCGACGCCGGCACCCGCTCCCGTGACGCCGGCACCGGTCGCGGCACCCGCCCCCCAGCCGCGCGACGAAGCCGCCGCGGCCGACGCCGCACCGTCCACTGCGGATGCCGCGGACGAAGAACTGGTGCTGGGCGCCGAGACGATCGTCTCCAGCCCGCCGCGAGCCTATGACGATGGCGCGTTCGGTACGCCGACGCCGGCCCCCGCGCCCGTCGCGCCCACTCCGGCCGCAGACGAGGGCGGCGCGCGCCGCCGCTGGCTCGCGCCCGGCAGCGAGGCAGCGACGCCCGAGTTCGCCCCGGCAGCACCGCGCGTGAAGCTGGGCGGCACGCTGTTCGAACGCATGTCCAACGCCGCGCGCGGCAACGCCAAGGACGACGCCACCGGCGAGGACGCGCCCGTCGACATCCCCCGCTTCCTGCACCGGCAGAACAACCAATAGGCTGTTTCCCGGCGCAGGCGGGGGCCCAGTTGGAAGGCCGTTATAACGGAGCGATTCCCCGTTACCGTCGCACCCCAACTGGGCCCGGCCTTTGCCGGGGAACATGCCTCCGCGGGAAGCATGTCTCCGCCGGGGAACATGCGCTCCGCTGGTGAACAGCCCCGGCGTGACCCACCGAATGCTGGCGCGAACCCGCTGGAATCCCTAGATCGGCGGCGATGTCGACGCCCAACGCCCCCGATCGGTTCAACGAGGACAAATCCACCTTCGCGGTCAGGGGATCGGATACGCCCGATCTCGCCGCGGGGGTGGCGGCGATCCGCAACGTGCTCGCCACCTTGCCCGCGCGGCCCGGCGTGTACCGGATGCACGATGCGCGCGGCGACGTGCTCTATGTCGGCAAGGCGCGGGCGCTGCGCCAGCGCGTCGTCAACTACACGCAGGTCGATCGGCTGACCAAGCGGCTGCAGCGGATGGTGGCGCAGACGCGGTCGATGACGATCGTAACGACCAACAACGAGGCCGAGGCGCTGCTGCTCGAAGCACAGCTCATCAAGCGCTATCGCCCGGCCTACAATGTGCTGCTGCGCGACGACAAGAGCTTCCCCTTCATCCTGCTTCGCCAAGATCACGACTTTCCGCGGATCCAGAAGCATCGCGGCGCGCGGCGCGCCAAGGGCGATTATTATGGCCCCTTCGCCAGCGCGGGATCGGTCAACAACACGCTGAACGCGCTCCAGAAACTATTCCTGCTGCGCTCCTGCACCGACGGCTTCTTCAAGACGCGCGACCGGCCGTGCCTGCTCTACCAGATCAAGCGCTGCTCGGCGCCGTGCGTCGGCCGGATCGACGCGGCCGGCTATGCCGAGCTGGTGGGCGACGCCAAGAACTTCCTGGCCGGCAAGGCGACCGACGTTCAGGCCAAGCTCGGCGCGCAGATGCAGGCCGCCGCCGAGAATATGGATTTCGAGCTTGCCGCGCTGCTGCGCGACCGGCTGAAGGCGCTCACCTTCATCCAGGGTACGCAGTTCATCAACGCCGAGGGGATCGGCGACGCCGACATCTTCGCGATGGCGAGCAAGGACGGCGTGATCGGGATCGAGGCGTTCTTCATCCGCGGCGGCCAGAATTGGGGGCATCGCAGCTTCTTTCCCGGCCATGTCGCGGACGTGCCCGAGGACGAAGTGCTGTCGTCGTTCCTCACCCAATTCTACGAGGAGGTGCCGCCCGCGCGCACCGTGTTCGTCGATCGGGAGCTGCCCGAGGCGGCGTTGCTCGCCGAGGTGATGGGCACGCAGGCCGGGCGCAAGGTGGATCTGAGCGTGCCCCAGCGCGGCACCCGCCGCCGCCTGCTCGATCAGGCCAAGCGCAACGCCGAGGAGGCGCTCGACCGGCGGCTGGCGGAAAGCACGACCCAGGCCCGGCTGCTGCGCGAGGTGGCCGAACTGTTCGAACTGCCCGAGCCGCCCGACCGGATCGAGGTGTATGACAACAGCCATATCCAGGGCACCAACGCACTGGGCGCGATGGTCGTCGCCGGGCCCGAGGGATTTCGCAAGGGCCAGTATCGCAAGTTCAACATCAAGGGGAACGAAGCGGCGACCGACGACGATTTCGGCATGATGCGCGAGGTCTTCCGGCGCCGGTTCGCGCGGCAGCTCGACGAGGCGCCCGACCGCGACGACGCGACCTGGCCCGATCTGGTGCTGATCGACGGCGGTCGCGGCCAGTTGAACGCGGCCAAGGCGGTGCTGGAGGATCTGGGGATCGAGGATGTGTGCCTGGTCGGCGTGGCCAAGGGGCCGAACCATGGGCGCGAGGGGCGGGAGGTGTTCCACATGCTCGATGGCCGCGAATTCCAATTGCCGGTGAACGCGCCCGTGCTGTTCTACCTCCAGCGGCTGCGCGACGAGGTGCACCGGTTCGCGATCGGCGCGCATCGCGACAAGCGCAGCAAGGCGATCGGCGCCAGCCCGCTCGACGACGTGCCGGGCATCGGCCCCGCGCGGAAGAAGGCGCTGCTGATGCATTTCGGCACCGCGCGCGCGGTGCGCAACGCCAGCCTGGAGGATCTGCAAAAGGCGCCGGGCGTCTCGCGGACGATGGCGCAGGGGCTGTACGACTTCTTCCACGCGCGGTGATCGGGCGCGTCGCCGTCTTCGCGAACGGGAAGACGCTCGTTCACCCACCCCGTTCGCCCTGGGCTTGTCGAGGGGCCAGTCCTGCATGCAACGGCGCCCTTGTCGTCGCACACCAAGTCATGAGGATGCCGGAGATGCCGGAGATGCCGGAGATGCCGGAGATGCCGGAGAAGCCGGTATTGCCGACCGGTCGAAGCACCGATGAGCCTCGAAACCCCCTATTGGGATCCGGCCGAAGAATCGACAGTCGGATCGGCTTGGAGCACCGAACCAGAACCGCACGCTTTCTTCACGCGACGCGGTTATGACATGAGCATGCCGACGCCCGTGTTCCTCACGATCGACACCGAATATGCCTGGCGTCACCATCGCGCAGGGCTGGACGGCGCGGCGATCCATGCGCGCTCGATCGAGCCGGCGGGGGTGGGGATCGGCTATCAGCTCGCGGTGCTGCAGCGGCATGGCCTGAAGGCGTGTTTCTTCGTCGATCCGATGCCCGCGCTGCTCTTCGGCATCGCGCCGATCGCGCGGCTGGTGGAGGCGATCCTGGCGGCGGGGCAGGAGGTGCAGCTTCATCTCCATGCCAATTGGTCGGGCGCGACGGCGGGCGATCGCGGCCGATCGCATGCGCGCTTCGAGTTGTTCGACTATGATGCCGGCGAGCAGGTCGCGTTGATCGCGCAGGCGACCGAACTGCTGATCGCGGCCGGCGCGCCGCCGCCGATCGCGTTTCGTGCGGGAAGCTATGCCGCGGACGATGCCACGCTCGCCGCGCTCGATCGGCTGGGCTTCGTCTATGACAGCAGTCACAATGGCGCGGAGGCGCCGCGGTTCAGCCGGATCGGCCTGCCCGCGAACCGGATCGCACCGCTGCGCCGCGGGGTGATCGAGCTGCCCGTCACGACGATCGAGGATGGGGCGGGCCGGCTTCGCACCTTCCAGCTTTGCGCGCTGTCTACCGACGAGGCGCGCGCCGCGCTCGACCATGCAGTGCGCCGGGGCCATGCCGCGGTGACGATCGTCAGCCATGGCTTCGAACTCGCGAACCGCGCGGGCACGCGGCCGAATGCGGTGCATGTCCGCCGGTTCGACGCGCTGTGCCGCATGCTCGCGGCGCGGCGCGCGGTGCTGCCGACGGTGCATTTCGCCGATCGCCCCGCCTTGCCGCTCGACCGCGACGACCGGCCGCTGCCGCCCCGCGCGGTGCGCCGCCGCTTGCGTCAGGCGGAGCAGCTCTGGTCCAATTGGGTGTCCGAGCGCCGATGGTCGCGCTGAAATTCCAGATCGGCGCACGGACGTTCGCGCGCGTCGAGCGCCGGCTGGCGCGCGTGCCGCTGTCGCTCGCCGATGTGCTCGCCGGCGTCGTGCCCGTCCTTCCGCCGCTGGATGGTGCGGACGGCTATCTGGTGACGTCGCTCCGCGCCGATCTTGCCGCAGCGCTAAACACGCACGGGCTGCTCGCTACAGTTCGGCAACGCTATCGCCGCTATCATGTCGATCTGGTGGACGAACCCGCCTGGTTCGCGGGATTGTCCGGCAACGTCCGCTCGGGGCTCGGGCGCAAGACGCGCAAGCTCCGCGGCGAGGTGCGCGCCTATCGCACACCGCACGAGGTCGCCGCCTTTCATCCGCTCGCCCGCGCGGTATCGGCGACGACCTATCAGGAGCGGTTGCTCGGATCGGGGCTGCCGCAGGATCCGGCGCCCCTGCTGTCGCTGGCGGCCGAAGACCGGGTGCGGGCATGGCTGATGGTGGTGGAGGGCGTGCCCGCCGCCTATCTGTGCTGCACCGCCGATGGCGACGTGCTTCGCTACGATCATGTCGGCCATGATCCCGCCTTTTCCGATCGTTCGCCCGGTGCGGTGCTGCAGATGGCGGCGCTGCGGGATCTCTTCGCCGATCGCTTCACGCATTTCGATTTCACCGAAGGCGAGGGGCAGCACAAGCGCCAGCTCGCCAGCGGGAGCACCGATTGCGTCGACCTGCTGCTGCTGCGCCCGACGCTTGCCAACCGCGGCCTGCTCGCGGCGCTGTCCGGGTTCGATCGCGCGGTCGGCTGGGCGAAGCGCCGGGCGGCGTCGCCGCGCCTGGCCGCGCTGGCACGGCGGGTGCGGCGTTAGGGGGGATGACGTCAGCTTGGCCGGATCAAAGTAACGTCATCAAACTTGAGAGTTCGCGCGGAGGCGCGGAGAAGTGGACGCGGCCGTACCCCGGCCCTTCATCCCAGATTGTGGGGGATGAGCGCTGCCGCGCTCGAACCATCTCCGCGCCTCCGCGTGAACCTCCACCTTCGTGCCGCTACCCACCGGCGCCACCTATGCCCGACCCCCGATCCCACCTAGAACCGCGCGATGCACATCGTCGCCGAAGCCATCGTCCTGGCCGTCCGCCTGCATGGCGAAAACGGTGCGGTGGTGCGTGCGCTAACCCGCGATGACGGGTTGCAGCCCGGCTATGTGCGCGGCGGCCGGTCGCGCCAGTTGCGGCCGGTGCTGCTGCCCGCCAACCTGATCCGGGGCGAATGGCGCGCGCGTACCGGGGAGCAGCTTGCCGGCCTCGTTCCCGAACTGCTCGTCAGCCGCGCGGCGCTTCATGGCGAGCCGCTCGCCGCCGATGCGATCGCCTGGGCCTGCGCGCTGACGGCGGCGGTGTTGCCCGAGGCGCAGCGTTATCCGCGCGTGTACGACGCGCTGGGCGGCCTGCTGGACGCGGTGGCCGCGGCGCCCGCCGCACGCGACTGGGCCGCGGCGCTGGCGCGGTACGAATTGCTGCTGCTCGCCGAGCTGGGCTTCGGGCTGGATCTCGATTCCTGCGTGGCGACCGGCGCGACCAGCGATCTCGCTTATGTCAGCCCCCGGAGCGGCGCGGCGGTCAGCGCAGGGGCCGCGATGGGCTATGAGGCGAAGCTGTTGCCGCTTCCCGATTTTCTGCGGCTGGGCGGCGCGGCGGACTGGCCCGCGATCTTCGCAGCGCTGCGCATCACCGGCCATTTCCTCGAACGCGACCTGTTGATCGAGCGCCAGGCCCGCGTGGCCGCCGGCCGTGCCCGGCTGATCGATCGGCTGAAGAGGGCGGTTGCGTGATTCGGGTGCGCCCGGCAAGGCATGATCCATGACCCTGATCGCGATCCTGGCCGGCGACGGCATCGGCCCCGAAGTCACCGCCGCGGCGCGCCGCGTGCTCGACACGCTCGACCTCGGGTTGGTCTTCGAGGCGGCGCCCGTGGGCGGCGCGGCGTACCGCGCTGCGGGGCATCCGCTGCCGCCCGCGACGCTCGCGCTCGCGCACCGCGCCGATGCGGTGCTGTTCGGCGCGGTGGGCGATCCGGCATTCGACGGGCTGGAACGCGCGCTGCGGCCTGAACAGGCGATCCTCGGCCTGCGCAAGGAACTCGGCCTGTTCGCCAATCTGCGCCCCGCCAAGCTGTTCGCGGGGCTGGAGGACGCCTCGGCGCTCAAGCCCGCCATCGCGCGGACGATCGACATGGTGATCGTCCGCGAGCTGACCGGTGACGTGTATTTCGGCGAGAAGGGCCGTCGCACCCTGGCGGACGGGCTGCGCGAGGGATACGACCTGATGCGCTATGACGAGGCCGAGGTGGCGCGGATCGCACGCGTCGGGTTCGAGACCGCGCGCACGCGCAAAGGGCGGCTGCTGTCGGTCGACAAGGCGAACGTGCTCGAGACGTCGCAATTGTGGCGCGACGTGGTGATCGAGACGGCCGCGCAATATCCCGACATCGCCCTGTCACATATGTACGTCGATAACGCCGCCATGCAGCTCGTTCGCGATCCCGGCCAGTTCGACGTCATCGTCACCGGCAATCTGTTCGGCGACATCCTGTCGGACCAGGCGTCGATGTGCGCCGGCTCGATCGGGATGCTGCCCTCGGCCGCGCTCGATGGATCGGGCAAGGGCCTGTACGAGCCGATCCACGGCAGCGCGCCCGATATCGCCGGGCGGGGCCTGGCCAATCCCTGCGCCGCGATCCTGTCGGCGGCGATGATGTTGCGGCACTCGCTCGACCGGGCGGATGCGGCGGACTGGATCGAGGCGGCGGTGGCGATGGCGATCCGCGGCGGCGCGCGGACGGCGGATCTGGGTGGCGCGCTTTCCACCGATGCGATGACCGACGCGGTGCTCCAGGGCTTGTGAGCGGACTGCTCGAACTCGCGGTCGTTATCCCGACGTTCAACGAATCGGGCAATGTGGCGACCTTGGTCGCGAGGCTCGATCAGGCGCTCGCCGGCCGGCGGTGGGAAGCGATCTTCGTCGACGACGACAGCCCCGACGGAACCGCGGATGCCGCGCGCACGATCGGCCGGGTCGATGCGCGGGTGCGGGTGATCCAGCGGATCGGCCGCCGCGGCCTGTCCTCCGCCTGTGTCGAGGGGATGTGCGCCACCGCGGCGCCCGTTGTCGCGGTGATCGATGGCGATCTCCAGCATGACGAGACGCTGCTGCCGCGGATGCTCGATCTGCTGCAGGGCGAGCCCGCGCTCGATCTGGTGGTCGGCTCGCGCTTCGTCCCGGGTGGCGGCACGGGCGAGTGGGACCGCGACCGCGTCGCCAAATCGGCATTGGCGACAAGGCTTTCGCGGCGGGTGCTCAAAGCCGATCTCACCGATCCGATGAGCGGTTTCTTCATGATCCGCACGCCTGTCGTGCGCCGCCTGGTGCCCAAGATCGCAGCGATCGGTTTCAAGATCCTGCTCGACATCATGACCGCGGCGCCGCAGCCGCTCGCCTTCGCC
The DNA here is from genome assembly GCF_022662335.1 of Sphingomonas sp. CROZ-RG-20F-R02-07. Classification (GTDB taxonomy): domain Bacteria; phylum Pseudomonadota; class Alphaproteobacteria; order Sphingomonadales; family Sphingomonadaceae; genus Sphingomonas. The sequence goes on from NZ_JAKNQJ010000002.1 coordinate 278,120, forward strand.
GAGCTGCCCTACACCTTCCGCGTGCGCACGGAGGGGGAGAGCAAGCTCGATCACGTCGTCGCGATGGAATATCTCATCGCGCTTTACGATCGCAAGTTCGGCCGCTTCGTGCCGGTCCGCTTTGCGATGTTCTCGGCGATCGGGGTGCTCGGCATCGGCGTGCACATGGGCGTGCTGGGCGCGGCGATGCTGCTGGGCAGCGCGTTCCTGCCGGCGCAGATCCTGGGCGCGATGGCGGCGATGACGTTCAATTTCTTCCTGAACAACATGCTGACCTATCGCGATCGCCGGCTGAAGGGCGCGCGGGCGCTGTTCGACGGGTGGATCTCCTTCTGCGCGGTGTGCGCGGTGGGCGTGGTCGCCAATATCGGGATAGCGGCGTTCCTCTACGACGCGCGCGACGGCACCGCGGCGACGTCGGCGCTGGCCGGCATCCTGATCGGCGCGGTGTGGAATTACGTGCTGTCGTCCAAATTTACCTGGGGCCGTTATTAGACCCAGGATCCGAACCACATCCAGCGGTGGAACGCCTGCGGGCCGGCGAGCGGCGCGGCGGACAGGATGGGGTAGAAGTGGATGAACAGCACCGCCGCCGCCAGCACGAACGCCTCGTCCCAATAGCCCCCGTTCGCACGCTCGCGATCGAACGCGGCGGCGATGGCGAGCGGCAGCCAGATGCTCGGCAGATAGTAATAATAATAGAATCCCAGGGACTTGGGGATGATCGCCCAGATCAGATAGGAGCCGAGCCACAACAGACCGATCGCCCCGGCCTTGCCGTTCCCGCGCCACCCCGCCCACAGGCAGGCGGCCACCGCGACGAGACCGCCCCACATCACCGCTGGATTGCCCAGCAGCAGGATGCCGCGCTGCGCGCCGTCGGCCACTTCGTAGAAATACCAGATCGGCCGGAGCATCAGCGGCCAGCCATACCAGGCGGATTGGTAGACATGATGCGGCAGCACCTGCACCTGCTGCGCGTACATCGTCGCCTGGAACGGGATCAGCGTCGCGAGCGTCAGCGGTTCGTCGGCATAGAAGAAGGCGGGCGCGAAGGTGAGGAGGTACCCCACCCCGCTCGCCACCCCCAGCAGCGCGAGCGCGGTGAGCGTCGGCAGCCCCGGCCATGCCGCGGGGTGGCGCCGGCGCACCGCCACGAACGCCGCCGCGGCGAAGGCGAGATAGGGCACCGCCGCCCATTTGCACGCGACCGCCAGGCCCAGCAGAATCGCGCCCAGCACCCAGCGCCACCACACTGCCGCGCCCTTGCCCCGCGCGCTCCAGAGCATCGCCGCGATCGCCAGCACGACGAAGGCGGCAAGAAATCCGTCGAGCATCGCGATCCGCGCCTGCACGAACACGGTGAAGTTGAGCATCACCAACAAGGCGCCGATCGTCGCGGTGCGCAGCCGATGGAACACCAGCCAGAGGATGGCGAAGCTGCCCGTCACGACCGCGCTGGCGGCGACGGTCGACAGGATCCGCCAGCCGAGCGGCCCGTCGCCGAACAGCCGAATGCCGAGCGCGATCAGGATCTTGCCGAGCAGCGGATGCTCGATGTTGGCAGGATGTCCGAGCGTCAGCAGCGTGCGCGCGGCGGGCACATAATGGATCTCGTCGAACACGAGCTGGTGCGGCGTGGTCAGCCGCCAGCAGAACAGCGCCTGCGCGATCAGGCCGATCGCCAGCGCGGCGGGCAGGGGGCGGCGGAGGAAGCGGGGCACCGCGCCCTTGTTCCTGCATCCGCGCTCGGCGGCAAGCTCCCTTGCAGCCGTCCGTGCGAGCGGGCAAAGCGCGTGGCATGAAGCGCAAGACCGGCCAGGACCGCGAAATCACCCGCCAGTGGCACCCTGCGACGCAGGCGATCCGCGGCGGCACCGCCCGCAGCGAGTATGGCGAAACGTCGGAGGCGTTGTTCCTCACCTCGGGCTATGCCTATGATTGCGCGGGCGACGCCGCCGCGCGTTTCGCGGGCGAGCAGGCGGGAATGACCTATTCGCGCCTTCAGAACCCCACGGTCGAGATGCTCGAGGAGCGGATCGCGCTGCTGGAGGGGGCCGAGGCGTGCCGTACGATGGCGAGCGGCATGGCCGCGATGACGGCGGCGCTGCTGTGCCAGCTCCAGACCGGGGACCATCTCGTCGGCGGCCGCGCCGCCTTCGGCTCGTGCCGCTGGCTGACCGACACGCTGCTGCCCAAATTCGGCATCGGTACCACGATCGTGGACGCGCGCGACCCGCAGGCGTTCATCGATGCCGTCCGGCCCGAGACCAAAGTGTTCTTCTTCGAGACGCCCGCCAACCCCACGATGGACATCGCCGATCTGGCCGCGGTGTGCGCGATCGCGCGCGAACGCGGGATCGTCACCGTGGTCGACAACGCCTTCGCCACGCCCGCGCTGCAGCGGCCGATGGATTTCGGCGCGGACGTGACGGCCTATAGCGCGACCAAGATGATGGATGGGCAGGGCCGCGTGCTGGCCGGCGCGGTGTGCGGGACGAGGGATTTCATCGACAACACGCTGCTGCCCTTCACGCGCAACACCGGGCCGACGCTATCCGCGTTCAACGCCTGGGTGGTGCTGAAGGGGCTGGAGACGCTCGACTTGCGCATCCGCCGCCAGTCCGAGAACGCGATGGCGGTGGCGAGCTTCCTCGAACAGCGCGTGCCGCGCGTGCTCTATCCCGGCCTCGCCAGCCATCCGCAGCATGCGATCGCGGCGCGGCAGATGCTGGGCGCCTATGGGCCGATCCTTGCGATCGAGGTGCCCGGCGGGCGCGCCCAGGCGCATGCGCTGCTCGACGCGCTCGAACTCGTCGATATCTCGAATAATATCGGCGATTCGCGCTCGCTGATGACTCACCCGGCCTCGACCACGCATGCGGGCGTCGCCGAGGACAAGCGGCTGGAGATGGGCGTGACCGAGGGGCTGCTGCGCCTCAATGTCGGGCTGGAGGATGTGCGCGACACGATCGCCGATCTCGACCAGGCGCTGACGGTCGCGGGGCTGTGAAGGCGCTCTTTCCCCATGCGCAGACGACGCGCGGGGTGACGGTGCGCGTGTCGGTCAGCTATCTGCCCGAGCAGTCCGAGCCCGATCGCGGCCGCTGGTTCTGGGCCTATCACGTCCGCCTCGAAAACGACGGTGCGGGCGCGGTGCAGTTGCTGACGCGGCACTGGGTCATCACCGACGGCCGCGGCGCGCGCCACACCGTGGAGGGCGAGGGCGTGGTCGGCGAACAGCCGCTCGTCGAGCCCGGCGCCAGCTTCGACTATGTCTCGGGCTGCCCGCTCGCCACGCCGACGGGCGCGATGCAGGGCAGCTATCGCATGGTGGACGAGCGCGGCGACGTGTTCGATGTCGAGATTCCGCGGTTCGCCCTGCTCGCGCCTGCGGTGACCCCGTGAAACGGACTCACCTGCCGCTGAACGGGATGCGAGTCTTCGATGCGGCGGCGCGGCACCTGTCGTTCACGCGGGCGGCGGACGAACTCGCGGTCACGCCTGCGGCGGTAGGGCAGCAGATTCGCGCGCTGGAAGATACGCTGGGCGTGGTCCTGTTCCGCCGCACTACGCGTGGGCTGGAACTGACGCCCGAGGCGGAGGGTGGCCTGCCGGCACTGCGCGGTGGGTTCCTCCAGTTCGAGGAAGCGGTGCGCGCGATGCAGGCGGGGCAATCGTCCAAGTCGCTGACGATCGCGGCGCCGCGCGACGTGACCGAGAAGTGGCTGATGCCGCGGCTCGCGGCGATCGCGGCGGCGGATCCCGATCTGCGCTTCGTGTTGCTGAGCGCGGACGAGGGCGTCGATTTCACCGAAGCCAATCTCGATCTGGCGATCCGCTGGGGCGAGGGACCGGGCGGGCATGAGGGCGAGGCGATTGCCTCCGAAGGCCTGGTGACGGTCGCGCGGCCGGGTGGCGCGGATGCGGCCATTGCCTGGATCGGCGGGCCGGACGAGGCGGCGGCGCTGGTGCATGTCGCCGATGCGGGGTTGGCGATCGACGCGGCGACCGCGGGGCTGGGCCGGGCGACGGTGCCGGAATTGCTCGCCGCGCCCGATCTGGCTGCGGGACGGCTGATCGCGATCGGCGAACCGCGCCCGTCGCGCAGCGGCTATTGGCTGGTCGCGCCGCTGCCGCAGTGGCGCCAGAAGAAGGTGCGCGCACTGGTGGATGCGCTGACGGGCTGAACCTCCGGGGCGAGGCCGCGTGGGGCGTGGTTCACGCGGAGGCGCGGAAGTGGCGCGCGTTCGGGAGTGCTCGCTCTAACCGCCGGTGATCGGAGCGGGATGACGACCACTTGATCCCATCACCCACTCCGTTCGTGCCGAGCTTGTCGAAGCACGCTTTGCGCATCCGTGCGTTTGCGTATGGCACAGGCCCTTCGACAGGCTCGGGGCGAACGGGGTGAGGTAAGGTCCCGATGGTGCGCCAGGCGCACCTGCTCCGCGTCCTCCGCCTGACCACATCCATCAGCGCGATAGCAATCCCGCCTAGTTCTTCAGCTTCCACCCGCCGCGAAGGGCGGCATAGACCACGCCGCCCAGCACCAGATCGGCCACCAGGATCGCCACGCCGCCCAGCATCACGGGCGAATCGGCGATGCCGAGAAAGCCGTAGCGAAAGCCCGAGATGATGTAGAAGAACGGGTTGAGGTGGCTCGCTACGCGGAAGGCGGGGGCCAGCCGGTCGACCGAATAGAAGGTGCCCGACAGCAGGGTGAGCGGCGCGATCACGAAATTCTGCACCGCGGCGGCATGGTCGAACTTGTCGGCCCAGATCGAGGTGAGGATGCCGACGAGCGCCAGGAACACCGACCCGAGCAGCCCGAACCACAGGATCGCGAACGGCGCATGCGGCGTGACGTGCACGCCCGGCCAGATCGCCATCGCCAGCCACACCGCGGCGCCGACGCAGAACGCCCGCGTCACCGCGCCCGCCACGAGCGCGAACAGCAGTTCGGCGGACGAGAGCGGCGGCATCAGATAATCGACGATCGTGCCCTGGATCTTGCCGACGAGCAGCGAGAAGCTGGAATTGGCGAAGCTGTTCTGCAGCATGCCCATCACGATCAGGCCGGGCGCGATGAAATCGGCGAACGGCACCTGATAGCCGCCGACGAAGACCGGCCGCTTGCCCCCGGTGGCGACCGTGAAGATCACCAGATAGAGCAGCGTGGTGATGGCGGGCGCCCACACCGTCTGGAGGTGGACCTTGAAGAACCGGCGCACCTCCTTGATATAGAGCGTACGAAGGCCGCCCCAGTTCACGTTGCGGATGACGGGCACGCCGGGGGCGGAACGCACCGCCGACTGCAATTCGCCGATTTGGGGTTGGCTGCTCATGAAGATGGGCGGTAATCGCTGCCGCTGCCGCCCGCAAGGCGACGAAAGACGAGGAATGACGACGATGTCGTGGACGGACGAGCGGATCGATACGCTCAAGACGATGTGGGAGGGCGGGCAGACCGCGAGTCAGATCGCCGAGGCACTTGGCGGCGTCAGCCGCAACGCGGTGATCGGCAAGGCGCACCGGCTGGGCCTCCAGTCGCGCCCGTCGCCAGTGAAGTCGAACGAGCCCGAGGCAAAGCCGGTCGCGGCCGAACCCGCGCCGCCGCCGGTCGTGGTGCCACCCCCGCCACCCGAACCCGAGCCGGAACCGGTCCGCGCCGCGCCGGCGCCGGTCGCGGCACCCCCCGCCGACGAGGACATGGACGCCGAGGAGCCCGCACCCGTGCGGCCCCCGCAACCGATCCTCCGCTCGGTCGGCCCCGGCGGCTTCCTGCGCCAGGCGCCCGGCGAGCAACAGCCCCCCAGCACGCCCGCGCCGCCGCGCCGTCTCGTGCCGGCCAAGCCCTCGGCCGACATGGCGGGCAAGACGAGCCTGCTCGATCTGAACGATCGCATCTGCAAATGGCCGCTCGGCCATCCCGGCGAGCCCGATTTCCATTTTTGCGGCGACAAGGTGAATCCGGGCTTCCCGTACTGCGTGGATCATTGCGGCCATGCCTATCAGGCGCAGCTCCCCCGCCGCGACCGCCGCCCGCCGCCGCCGCTCCCGTTCGGCGGACCGCGCGTACGGTAAAGCCCAAGGCTTTGCCGACGCATAGCGGCGGTCCGCCTGGCCGGCGCGGCCGAAAGCCGCGTCCGACATCATGGGCTTTGCCCATGATGCGTGGTGGAGAGCCCGTGGCACCCCTGTTCCCCGGCGAAGGCCGGGGCCAGTTGGGGAACATGCGTAACTGAGCGCCGCCCGTCGTCGCTCTGGCCTTCCCACCTGGGCCCCGGCCTTCGCCGGGGAACTGGATCGTCCTTGCCCGCCTCACCAAAAGGCGGTCGCGCTTGCTCTCGCACCGCGCGTACCCCATACGTTCGCGCATGGTCGAAGATCTGTTTGCTGGTTCCAAATCCACACCCGCCTATGACGCATCGTCGATCGAGGTGCTGGAGGGGCTGGAGCCGGTCCGCCGCCGCCCCGGCATGTATGTCGGCGGCACCGACGAGCGCGCGCTGCACCATCTGGCGGCCGAGGTGCTCGACAATGCGATGGACGAGGCGGTCGCCGGCCATGCGACGCGGATCGAGATCACGCTGGAGCCCGGCAACCGGCTGACCGTGGTCGACAATGGCCGCGGCATACCGGTCGATCCGCACCCCAAATTTCCCGGCAAGTCGGCGCTCGAGGTGATCCTGTCGACGCTCCATTCGGGCGGCAAGTTCGCGGGCAAGGCCTATGCCACCAGCGGCGGCCTGCACGGCGTGGGCGTGTCGGTGGTCAACGCGCTGTCGTCCGACACGGTGGTGGAGGTGGCGCGCGACCGGCAGCTCTATCGCCAGCGATTCGCGCGCGGGCTGACGCTCGGGCCACTGGAGACGGTGGGCCCGACGCCCAACCGCCGCGGCACCTCGGTCGCGTTTACGCCCGATGCCGAGATCTTCGGGCCCGAGCTGAGCTTCAAGCCGCAGCGGCTCTACCGGCTCGCGCGATCCAAGGCGTATCTGTTCGCGGGCGTCGAGATCCGCTGGCATTGCGCGCCCGACCTGCTCACCGACGATACGCCGGCCGAGGCGGTGTTCCAGTTTCCCGGCGGCCTGGCCGATCACCTGCGCGAGCAGATCGCCGGCCGCGAATGCGCGACCGCGGATTTCTTCGCCGGGTCGCAGGATTTTCCCAGGACCGACGGTGCCGAGCAGGGGCGCGTCGAATGGGCGGTCGCCTGGCCGCTGTGGAGCGACGGATCCTACAGCTGGTACTGCAACACCATCCCCACGCCCGATGGGGGCACGCACGAACAGGGGCTGCGTCAGGCGCTGGTGCGCGGGCTTCGCGCCTTTGCCGAGCTGGTGCACCAGAAGAAGGGCAAGGACATCACCGCCGACGACGTGATGGTCGGCAGCGAACTGATGCTTTCGGTCTTCATCCGCGAGCCGCAATTCCAGAGCCAGACCAAGGACCGGCTGACCTCGCCCGAGGCGGCAGGACTGGTCGAAAAGGCGGTGCGCGACCATTTCGACCATTGGCTCGGCCATAATATGGAGCGCGGCAAGGCGCTGCTGGGCTACGTCCTCGAACGGATGGACGAGCGCCTGCGGCGCAAGCAGGAGCGCGAGGTCAAGCGCAAGACCGCGACGTCTGCGAGAAAGCTGAGATTACCCGGCAAGCTGACCGATTGCTCGGCGGACGACCCCAAGGGCACCGAACTCTTCATCGTGGAGGGCGATTCGGCCGGCGGCTCGGCGAAACAGGCGCGCGACCGCAAGACGCAGGCGATCCTGCCGATCCGCGGCAAGATCCTGAACGTGGCGTCTGCCACCAGCGCCAAGATCTTCGCCAATCAGGAGATCGCCGACCTGACGCTCGCGCTCGGCTGCGGCACGCGCAAGGACTGTACGCCCGATACGCTGCGCTACGAACGGATCGTCATCATGACCGACGCCGATGTCGACGGCGCGCACATCGCCACGCTTTTGATGACGTTCTTCTTCCAGGAGATGCCCGATCTCGTCCGTCGTGGGCATCTCTATCTGGCGCAGCCGCCGCTCTATCGCCTGACGGTGGGCGCGAAATCGCTCTATGCGCGCGACGACGCGCACCGTGCCGAGCTGGAGCGCACCGCGTTCAAGGGCAAGAAGGTCGAGGTGTCGCGCTTCAAGGGGCTGGGCGAGATGAACCCGATCCAGCTCCGCGAAACCACGATGGATCCCAAGACGCGCTCGATGATCCGCATCACGCTGCCGCAGGAATATGAGGAGCGCGCGGGCGTGAAGGATCTGGTCGATCGGCTGATGGGCACGAACCCCGCGCACCGCTTCGCCTTCATCCAGGAAAACGCCGCGCGGATGGACGAGGAGGCGATCGACGCGTGAGGTGTTGATTCGCGGGTGCGATCGCCCGTATTGAACGGCTTCGGGGCGGTCCTCCACGGGCCGCCCTTTTCGTTTCGAGGAAGGAAGCGCCCGTGGCCATCACCCCGCTCATGCCCGTCTATCCGCGGTGCGGCGTGCGTCCGGTGCGCGGCGAGGGCTGTCACCTGATCGGCGAGGACGGCACGCGCTATCTCGACATGGCGGCGGGCATCGCGGTCAACGCGCTGGGCCACGGCCATCCGCATCTGGTGAAGGCGATCGCCGAACAGGCCGCCACGCTGATGCACGTCTCCAACCTGTACGGCAGCCCGCAGGGCGAGGCGCTGGCTGAGCGGATCGTCGCCAACAGCTTCGCCGACACGGTGTTCTTCACCAATTCGGGCACCGAGGCGGTGGAATGCGCGATCAAGACCGCGCGCCGCTTCCATTTCGCGGAAGGCAATCCGCAGCGCCACACGATCATCACGTTCGAGAACGCGTTTCACGGGCGGACGATGGGCGCGATCTCGGCGACCAACCAGTCCAAGATGCGCGACGGCTTCGAGCCGCTGCTGCCCGGCTTCGCCTATGCGCCGTTCAACGATCTGGCGGCCGCCTTGGCGCTGATCGACGACGAGACCGCCGGCTTCATGGTCGAGACGATCCAGGGCGAGGGCGGCGTCTCGGTTGCCACGCCCGAATTCATCCAGGGCCTGCGTCGGGTGTGCGACGAGCATGGCCTGTTGCTGATCCTCGACGAGGTGCAGTGCGGCTATGGCCGGACGGGCAAGATGTGGGCCTATGAGCATTACGGCATCGAACCCGACATCATGCCCATCGCCAAGGGCATCGGTGGCGGCTTTCCGCTGGGCGCCTGCCTCGCCACCGAACGCGCGGCCAAGGGCATGGTGATCGGCACCCACGGCTCTACGTATGGCGGCAATCCGCTGGCGATGGCGGCGGGGCAGGCGGTGCTCGACGTGATGCTCGAAGACGGCTTCCTCGCGCAGGTCGAGGCGATGGGCGAGCGGCTGCGCGGCGGGTTGGAGCAACTGATCCCCAATCACGACCATGTGTTCGAGGGCGTGCGCGGGCGCGGGCTGATGCTGGGGCTGAAGCTGAAGGCGGGCGTCGAGCCGCGCGATTTCGTGGCGCATGCGCGCGACAACCATCAGTTACTGCTGGTCGCGGCGGGCGGGAACGTCGTGCGCATCCTGCCCCCGCTGGTGATCGACGAGCGCCATGTCGTCGAATGCCTCGACAAGCTGGCCACCGCCGCGCGCGTCTATGTGCCGGCGGCGGACGACTGAGAACGACAGGCTCCGATGCGGGGAGCGACGAAGCGGACCGTCGCGAGCGGGCGCCGCCGGGCAGGGCGGCGTGATCCCCGGTCGTCATGGGGGGAGAATTGAGATGCGCCATTTCCTGAACCTGTCCGATGCGGGGCCGGACGGCATCGCGGCGATGCTGGCCGATGCAATCGATCGCAAGGCCGCGCGCGCCGGCTGGCCCAAGGGGCGCGCCGATGCCGACGCGCCACTCGCCGGCCATACGCTCGCGATGGTGTTCGAAAAGAGCTCGACCCGCACCCGCGTGTCGTTCGACATGGCGATCCGTCAGCTCGGCGGATCGAGCATCGTCATGGATGCCGGCACCATGCAGCTGGGACGCGGCGAAAGCGTCGCGGATACCGCACGCGTGCTGTCGGGCTATTGCGACGCGATCATGATCCGCACCGACGATCACGCCAAGCTGGACGAGATGGCGCATCACGCCGGCGTCCCCGTCATCAACGGGCTGACCGATGCCTCGCATCCCTGCCAGATCATGGCCGACCTGTTGACGATCGTGGAGCGCGGCAAGGCGCTGCCCGGCCTGAAGGTTGCGTGGCTGGGCGACGGCAACAACGTGCTCGCTTCGATCGTCGAGGCCGCGGGGCTGATGCATTTCGACGTGGTCGCCGCCTGCCCGCAGGGGTTCCAGCCCGAGGAGGAGGCGGTGATCGCCGGCCGGGGGCGTGCGCGGATCGTCGCGGATCCGCGCGAGGCGGTGGAGGGCGCCGACATCGTCGTCACCGACACCTGGATCTCGATGGGCCAGGCGCATGCCGACACGAAGCTGGCGGCGATGATGCCCTATCAGGTGACGCCCGCGCTGATGGCGGCGGCCAAGCCCGATGCGGCGTTCCTCCATTGCCTGCCCGCGCATCGTGGCGAAGAGGTGACGGCGGACGTGATCGACGGCCCGCAATCGCTGATCTGGGCGGAGGCGGAGAACCGGCTCCACGCGCAGAAGAGCGTGCTGCGCTGGTGCTTCGGCCAGATCGGTTGATCGGGGAGCGTATCTCCCTATCTCCGTCATGCCCGCGAACGCGGGTATTCCGCTGCTCGACGCGGCGGTGAAGGAAGAAGCGGGATCCCCGCTTTCGCGGGGATGACGGATGGACGGACCGATTACCGATGACACCGATCGCGCGCTCGGCTTCGCGATCCCGCTGCGCCATGCGCGGGGGCGGATCGTTCGGCTGGGGCCGACGCTCGACACGATCCTGTCGGCGCACGCCTATCCGCCCGCGATCGAGGCGCTGCTCGCCGAGGCGCTGACCTTGTGCGCGCTGATCGGATCGACGTTGAAGGACGCCGCCGGCCAGTTGACGATGCAGACGCGCAGCGACAGCGGCGTCGTCCAGTTGCTCGTCTGCGACTATCGCGGCGGCGAGCTGCGCGGCTATATCCAATATGACGCGGACAAGCTGGCCGAGGCGCCCGAGAACCCCACGCTCTTCGCGCTGTTCGGCCAGGGCTATCTCGCGATCACGTTCGACATGGAAACCAGCGGCGAGCGCTATCAGGGCATCGTACCGCTCGACGGCGAGACGCTGTCGGCGGCGGCACAAAGCTATTTTATCCAGTCCGAACAGATCCCCAGCCTCGTCCGCGTCGGTATCGACAAGCGCGCCGACGGCACCACGATCGCGGGCGGCCTGTTCCTCCAGCATCTGCCCGAAGGCGAGGATGGCCGCGAGCGGCTGCACACCAAGCTCGATCATCCCGAATGGGAGCATGTCGCCGCCCTGGGCCTCACCATGGGCGCGGACGAGCTCGCAGCGCCCGAGATCGCGCTCGAAACGCTCGTGTGGCGGCTGTTCAACGAGGAGGATGTCCGCGTGCTCGCCACGACCGGGCTGGCGCGCGGGTGCCGCTGCACCGCCGAGCATATCGCGGGCGTGCTGGCCAAGTTCGGCGTCGAGGAACGGCGCGAGATGGCGGATGCGGACGGCATGATCCGCGTCGACTGCGCCTTTTGCGCCAGCGTCTTTCCGGTGCCGGCGGAGGAAGTGGGCGTTTCGTAACGCGTCCTTTACCTTCCTCTGCAACAGAGGGGTGGTGCTTTCGGCACGCTTTTCTCCCAATCGGCCGCAAGGCCTGCCTTAGGCCGCCACCGTGCGGCCCTTTTTTTGTTTGCGATGGCGGCGGAGCGGGCCTAGCGGCGTGGGGATCATGACATCTCCCAAGCTCCTTGCGGTCGCGCTCGTGTCGGGCGGGCTCGACTCGATGGTGTCCGCCGCCTCCGCGGTGGCGGACGGTTACCGCCTGCTCGCGCTCTCGGTCGATTACAACCAGCGCCACCGGGTCGAACTCGCCGCCGCGGCGCGCGTCGCCGAGGCGATCGGTGCCGAGCGGCACATCGTCCTGCCGCTCGATCTGTCGGCATTCGGCGGCTCCGCGCTCACCGCCGACATTGCGGTGCCCAAGGAGGGCGTGCAGCCGGGCATCCCCGTCACCTATGTGCCCGCGCGCAACACGATCTTTCTCAGCCTCGCGCTCGGCTGGGCGGAGGCGGCTGGGGCGCACGACCTGTTCATCGGCGTCAATGCGCTCGATTATTCGGGCTATCCCGATTGCCGGCCCGAGTTCATCGCCGGCTTCGAGGCGCTGGCCGAACTGGCCACCAAGGCGGGCGTCGAGGGCGAGCCCTTCCGCATCCGGGCGCCGCTGCAGATGATGAGCAAAGCCGATATCGTACGCGAGGGGCAGCGGCTCGGGCTCGACATGGGGCTGAGCTGGTCGTGCTACGATCCGACGCCGGCGGGCGAGCATTGCGGGCTGTGCGACAGCTGCCGGCTGCGCGCGCGCGGCTTCGAGGAAGCGGGCGTGGCCGATCCCACGGTCTACGCCGTTCGGCCGGATTGAGGGCCCCGTGAGCTATGCCGTCAAGGAGATGTTCCTGACGCTCCAGGGCGAGGGCGTGAACGCCGGCGCCCGCGCGGTGTTCGTGCGCTTTGCCGGTTGCAACCTGTGGTCGGGCCGCGAACAGGACCGCGCGACCGCGATCTGCCGCTTCTGCGACACCGATTTCGTCGGCACCGATGGCCTAGGCGGCGGCAAGTTCGCCGATGCCGCCGGGCTGGTCGCCGATGTGGTGCGACACTGGGGCGATGGCGGTACGAACCGATTCGTCGTGCTCACCGGGGGCGAGCCGATGCTCCAGATCGACGATGCGCTGGTCGATGCGCTCCACGCCTCCGGGTTCCGGATCGCGATCGAGACCAACGGCACGTTGCCGGCGCATCCGGGGATCGACTGGGTCTGCGTCAGCCCCAAGGCGGGCAGCGTGGTCGTGCAGCGCCGGGGCGACGAGCTGAAGCTCGTCTGGCCGCAGGCGGGCAGCGATCTCGATGCGGCGGAGCGCTGGGATTTCACCCACCGGCTGATCCAGCCGATGGACGATGCGAACGGTGCGGCAAATGTGGCGGCGGCGATCGCGCTGGTGATGGACCGGCCGCAATGGCGGCTGTCGCTCCAGACGCACAAGATGCTCGGGCTGCGCTGAGCCTGAAGCGGATGGCATTGGCTTGACCGGATCACGAGATCCGTTCGTGCTGAGCCTGTCGAGGCACGCTCTCCGCAGGCGCGCCTTCGCATTCTGAACAGGCCCTTCGACATGCTCGGGGCGAACGGATCGAAGTAAGCTCATCGAACTCCGCCCCCATCTCCGCCGGTGCGGGGATGGGGGCGGGGGGCTTATTGCGACGCCACCGCATTCGCCGGCGCCGCCACGGCGACCGCGGCCGGTGCCATGGCGGGTGGCCAGTTGATCGGGCCGCACTTCTTCTCGACCCAATTGGCCTTCTTGTCCCAGCAGATCGCATCGAGCCGAGGCAGCTTCACCTGCGCGGTGTCGCGGCCGATATAGCGCGGAAAGCGCTGCTCGCCCCAGGGCGTCAGGCTGTTGCGCAGCTCGCGCATCCGCCCCTCGACCAGCGCGCCGAGCTGGCCGCGCGGCGTGAAGATCGCCTCGCGGCCGATCGAATTGGCGGTCTGGCAGAAATTATACTGCGCGTTGACCGTGGCATAGGCCGAATAGCTGCGCGTGTTGAACTGGTCGAACGCGTCCTGACCGGCCTTCTTGGTCTTGGCCATGCGCGTGTAATATTTGCTCACGCCGTCCATGGCGGTCTTCAGTTCGTCCTTGTGATCGGTGAGCAGCGCGTTGTAGTTCGACACGACGAGCAGGGTGGGCTCGAACTGGCATTGCAGCGCGGCGACGTTCAGCGCCGAACGCATCGTCCAGATCATCGCCGCGCGCTGTTCGGCGGCCGTCGCGCCCGGCATGTTGAGCCCGATATCGGCCTCGTCGCCGCGCACCGGCTGGCCGCTCATGTCGTGCGGTTGAAGAAAGAACTGGGCGGAGGCGGAATTCGCCGTCGTCGCCATCACCAATGCAGCCGATATGGCCGCCGAACGCACGTTACGCATCTTACCCTCCCCGGGAACCGGGGTGGAATCTAAGGCATTTCGCGCGACGGCCCAAATGCTTTTTAACCACGATCCGTCGCAGCGGGGGCTCGGAACGGCGCTACGCCTGCGCAACGATCCGGCGGGAATGCGGCGCACGAAAAAAGGGCCGCCCGGTCGCCCGGTCGGCCCCTTTCCGTCCGAAGACGCGATCAACCCTGGCGGGTTGATTACATCGCGTTCGTGGTCGTGGTGTTGGTGGTCGTCATGGTGCTGTTCGCCATCATGCCGCCATTGCCCATCGTGTCGTTCGCCATCATGCCGCCGTTCGACGCACCGTCGACCGCCGTCATGTTGTCCGACATCGTGTCCATGCCCTCGGTCGAGTTCATGTCGGTGACCATCGTGTTCTCGGTGGTCGTGTCGGTCTTCGGGCCGCAAGCCGAAACCGCGAGTGCCGCACCGGCGATCATCGAACCGGTCAGGACCTTGGAAATGAGTGCACGCATTGGATAGCTCCCTTGGATAGAGGATTTGGACGGCGCGGGTCGCCCCTTTAATACCCAAATCACAGTGGACATTAAACCGAAGCGCTTCCGCCCTCAAGCCTCGTTTTGTCGCGACGAAGAAAGAGTTTCGATGAAGTGGCCTGCATTGGCCGCCAGCGCCGCGTCGAACGCCGCCAGATCCGCATCCCGGCCGAGTGCGGCAAGACTGGTGACCGGGAATTCGGCGAGGCCGCACGGCACGATCCCGCCGAAATGCGACAAATCGGGCGCGACGTTCACCGCAAAGCCGTGGAGCGTCACCCAGCGCTTCACCCGCACGCCGATCGCACCGATCTTGGCCTCCGCGCCGCCGTCGCGCGTCCAGATGCCGACGCGGCCGGGCACGCTGAACGCGGTCACGCCCAGTTCGCCCAGCGCGGCGATCACCCAATCCTCGAGCGCATGGACGAACCCGCGCACGTCACGCCCCCGCCGCCCGAGATCGAGCACGAGATAGCCGACGCGCTGGCCGGGCCCATGATAGGTGTAGCGCCCGCCGCGCCCGGTCTCGACGACGGGAAAGCGCGGATCGATCAGCTCGGCGGCGTCCGCGCTGGTGCCGCCGGTATAGACGGGGGGGTGTTCGAGCAGCCAGACAAGCTCGCGCTGCTCGCCCACCGCGACCGCGGCGGCGCGCGCCTCCATCGCCGCCAGCGATTCGGCATACGGGATCAGCCCTGGGCTGATGCGCCATTCGGGATCGGCGATGGGATCGGTCACGACCACGCATCTGCGCACGAAGCGGGGCGCTTGCAAGCGTCGGGGCAAGCGTGGGGGCAAGCGTGGGGGCAAGCGCAGGGCTCGCTTTGGCACGCCGCTTCGACTAGCATGCCAAGCGAGGTCGCGGCGAAAACGGGGGCAATCGCATGGTGAGCATCGGACGGGTCTGGGACCGTACCACCGAGGTGCTCGGCGGACGCGGCGGCACGCTGGCGGGCATCGCCGCGCTCGCCATCTTCCTGCCCACGGTCGTCCGTACCGCGTTCACCGCCTATACCGCCTATGGCGCGGTCACGCCGAGCCATTCCGGGATCGTCGCGCTGATCGCGATCGTGGCGGCGTTGGCGACGATCTGGGGGCAACTCGCGATCGTGGCGCTGTCGTCCGATCCCGCCGTCACGCGCGACGATGCGACCCGGATCGCGGCGCGGCGCCTGCCCGCCGCGATCGGCATCGTCCTGCTGCTCGGCATCGCGCTCGCAGTGCTTCTCGTGCCGTGCATGGTCGCGCTTGGCGCGGCGCTCGGGCCGTCGTCGCTGGTGCTGATGCAGGCGGGCGTGATGCCCCGGATCGCGCCCGGTGCCGCGCTCTTCGTCACGCTCTATATCCTCGCGCTCGCGATCGTCTTTCTCGTGCTGGGGGCGCGGCTGTTCCTGCTGAACCCGGTGATCGTCAACGAAAGGCTCGGGCTGCGTTCGATCCCGCGCGCCTTCCGCCTGACGCGCGGGCTGACGTGGAAGCTGATCGGGCTGCTGATCCTCTATGCCATCGTGCTGCTCGTCGGGATGATCGCCGCGCAGGCGGTGGTCGGCATCGTCTTCCGCCTGATCCTCGGCGCCGGCGTCACCGCGGCGTTTCTGGGCGGGGTCGCGGGGGCGGCGGTGACCACGGCCCTGTCGGTTGTGGCCACGGTCTTCGCCTCGCAACTCTATGTCGCCGCCAGGGACGCCGCCTTCACCGAATGAAAATCGAAACGATGCGCGTCCTGCGCGATGCCTGGGCGCTGTTCCGCCGCGACGCGGACCTGTTGCTGCGGATCGCGGGGCCTTTCCTGTTCCTGCCCGCCTTCGCGCTCGCGCTGCTGGTGCCGGGTCCCCCCGCCGCCACCGCGGAGTCCGGCGCGGGCGATGCGCAGACGCTCGCCTGGATCCAGTCGGTTTCGGATTGGGCGGGCACCTATGGCGGCTGGTATGTCGCGGCATATCTGATCGGCTATCTCGGCACCGCGACGATCCTCGCGCTCTATCTGGAGACGCCGCGGCCTGATGCCGGCCAGGCGCTGCGCCGCGCGGCGCGGATCTTTCCCCGTTTCGCGCTCGCGACCGTCGTGGGATCGCTGCCGGCAGGGGCGGGGCTGTTGCTCTGGGTGCTGCCGGGCCTCTATGTGCTCGGGCGGCTGCTACCGGTGGGGCCCATCCTGCTGGCCGAGGCGCCGATCGGTGCCTGGGCCGCGATCCGGCGCAGCCTGGCGCTGACGCGCGGATCGGGGCTGGCGCTGACCGGTCTTTCCGCCTTCGCCTATCTCAGCGGCTGGCTGATCGGCACGCCGTTCCTCGAGGCGGACCGGATCCTGCGCGAGGGCGGGCAGGGCAGCCCGGCGCTGATCGCGCTGGTCGATGCCGGCGCCGCCATCGCGGCGATGGGTTCGGGGCTGGCCACCGCGCTGATCGCGCTCGTTGCCTATCGCGGGCTGACGCGGCAGCATCGTGCGCGGGAATGACGGCATGACGCGGGAGACCGGAGTGACGGACGGGGATCGGGTGACGGTGCGCCCGCGCGGCTGGCGGCTGCTGGCGGTGGCGCTGCGCACGCGCAAATCGGCGACGATGCTGGCGTTCGGCTTCTCGTCGGGGCTGCCGTTCGCGCTGCTGATCGGCACGCTGAACGCATGGCTCGGCGAGGCGAAGGTGAACCTTGCCACGATCGGCGTGCTGTCGTGGATCGGGCTGGCCTATGCGTTCAAGTTCCTCTGGTCGCCGCTGGTCGACCGGCTGGAGCTGCCGGTGCTCGGCCGGTTCGGGCGGCGCAAGAGCTGGATCATGCTGTGCCAGGCGGTAATGGCGGCGGCGTTCGTCGCGCTCGCGCTGACCGATCCGGCGACGCATCTCGGCCAGTTCGCGATCTTCGCCGTGGTGGCCGCGATCGCTTCGGCGACGCAGGACATCGCGGTCGACGCGTGGCGGATCGACGTGGCGGACGAAGCGACGCCGGTGGAATTGCTGTCGGCCATCTATCAGTTCGGTTACCGGATCGCGAGCATCGTCGGGGGCGCGTTCGCGCTGTTCCTCGCCGCGCGGATCTCGTGGGAGGCGGTGTATCTGCTGATGGCGGGTTTCGTCGGCCTGATGATCGTGGCAGCGTCACTCGCGCCCGACACCGCCCGGCCGCCGAGCGGGGCGCTGCACGCGCTGCTCGCGCAACCGGGCGAGCTGAGCCCGCGGGCACGCGCCGTCGCGCTGCTGGTCGTGGGCGCGAGTTGGGTATGGGCGATCGCGGCGATCGCGCGCTTCATGGTGGCGATGCTCGAGGAGTTGCCGCCGGGCGCTGTGCGGCCTTCGGCGGCGGATTTCATGCGCTATACCGGCCCGTGGATCGTGATCGCGACGATCCTCGTGCCGCTCGCGGTGGCGGCGACGATCAACCGGTTGCGCGCGCGGGGGCGCTATGTGCAGCAGGCGGCGGATCCGGTGCGATCGGGCGTGCGGACCTTCGCCAACCATCTCTACGGGGCGCTGATCGCGCCGCTCGCCGATCTGGTGGCGCGTCTCGGCTGGGGCGTGCTCGGCGTGATCGGGCTGATCCTCACCTATTCGCTCTGCTACAATCTCTGGTCGTCCTTCGCCTTTCCCTTCTATCTCGATTATCTTCACTACACGAAGGACGAGGTGGCGTTCGCGTCGAAGGTCTTCGGTATCGTGATGACGATCCTGGGCATCGCCACCGGCGGCTATCTGTTCGCGCGGATCGGCCGTTTTCCAACGGTGATGCTGGGCGCGGTGCTGCCGATCTTCGGCAATTTCGTCTATGCCGATCTGGCCGAAGGCGGCACGCATCTCGACATCGTGGCGCACCTGCTACGGCTCGACGTGCTGGCGAGCGCCATGGGTAGCGACGAACGGATGGTTCGGCTGTTGCTCGCGATCTCGGGGGAAAACATCGCGACGGGCATCTCGGGCGCGGCGTTCGTGGCCTATGTGTCGGGGATCGTGAGCAAGCGGTTCGCCGCCGTGCAATATGCGTTGCTGTCGTCGCTCACCTTCCTGATCGGGTCGCTCGGGCGCGGCGTGGCAGGCGAGATGTTCGATGCCTATGGCTATGCGCCGGTGTTCCGCTGGGTGGCGGCGGCGGGGTTGGTGGCGGTGCTGTTCGTCGGGCTGGAATGGTGGCGCTCGACCCGTATGGGCGCACGCGGCGAGCCGGGGCATACGGGCGAGGCGGCCTAGATCGGACGCTATCCCGTCTTCGGTGACGGAACCCTCTTTCTTGCCGCCTTAGGCGATGATCGGCCGTCCCTCGTCGGCGAAGGCCGCCGCCACCGCCGCCGCGCTCGCCAGCACGCCGTCGACCTGGCGGATGCCGAGCAGATCCGCCATCAGCAGCCGTGCCGCTTCGGGGGCGGTTTCGACCCGCGCGAGGACGGTCAGCAGCGCCTGTTCGGACGCGGTCATGCGCGCGCAGCAGCACGGCGCGATCGCGATCCGCCCCGCCGCGCTGCCCGAGACATCCGCCATCAGCGCGCGGAGCAGCAGCAGCGGCCGGCGAAACCCCTCGCCGAACGCGGTGAACAGCGCGTGCGAGGCGCGCGCGTCGCAAAGCCCGTGCGCGCCCATTCTTCGGATCGCGAACAGGGCGAGCCGCGCATCGGGGCAGCCGGGCTGGAGGTGGGGGAGGATGGCGGTGGCGGTATGCGTATCGGACATGGGGAACTCCGCTTCGGTGCCCCATGGTCGCTTGACCGTTATTGCAAGTCAATAGCAACTAGGCCGGCGGCTCGTCATTTGCGGCGAGCACCACGCCGGCGAGGTAGAGCGAGCCTGCGATCAGCACGGTGACGGGCGCGGCCGCCTTCGCGATGTCGGCCATCGCGCCCTCGGTATCCGGCGCCGTGGCCGCGTCGGTGCCGAACGACCGCGCCAGGGCGGCGAGCGATTCGGGCGCGTGATGCGCATGGCCGGGCACGGGCACCGCGATCACGCGCGAGGCGGCGGAAGCGAGCAGGCGCAGCACCGCGCTCGCGTCCTTGTTGGCGAGCATGCCGATTACCAGCGCCACGGGCTGGCCGCGCGCCACGCTGCGCAGCGTGCGCGCCACGGGCGCGGCGGCGCTCGGGTTGTGCGCGCCGTCCAGCCAGGCGGTGCTGCCCGGCGGCAGGCGGTCGACCAGCGGCCCCGACGCCAGCCTTTGCATGCGCGCGGGCCATTGCGCCCAGTCCGCCGCGGCGCGCATCGCCGCCTCGGGCACGCTCACCGCGCCCTGATGACGCAGCATCGCGAGGGCGAGGCCGAGATTGCGCGACTGATGGGCGCCCACGAGCCGCGGCCGGGGCGTCACCACCGAGAAACCCCGATCGGCATAACACAGCGTGGTCCGCGCGGCCTCGGTCGTCCAGGCGGTGCCGCGTGCATGCACCGGCGCGCCGGCCGACTCGGCGACGGCGGCGATCGCGGTGCGGATCGGGCGCGCATAGTCCATCGTCACCAGCGGCACGCCGCGCTTGGCGATCCCCGCCTTCTCGCGCGCGATCGCGGTGAGCGTGGCGCCCAGAAACGTCTCGTGATCCATGCCCAGCGCCGCGATCCCCGTCACCGCCGGCGTGACGACGTTGGTGGCATCGAGCCGTCCGCCGAGCCCCACCTCGACGATCGTGGCAGCGGCGGGCGTGCGCGCGAACGCCAGGAACGCCGCGGCGGTCGTCACCTCGAAAAAACTCGCGCCGATTCCGTCCGCCCGGTCGAGCACCTCGCCCAGCAGTGCGGCGAGCGGTTCGTCCTCGATCAGCCGCCCGGCGATGCGGATCCGTTCGTTGAAGCGGACGAGATGCGGCGAGGAATAGACATGGACCGCATGGCCCGCCGCCTCCAGCGCGGCGCGCAGGAAGGCGCAGGTCGAGCCCTTGCCGTTGGTGCCAGCGACATGGAAAACGGGGGGCAGCGCGTGCTGCGGATCACCCAGCCGCCCGAGCAGTTTGGTGATCCGCTCCAGCCCCAGCACGTCGGCGCCGGGCGACAGCGCCCAGAGCCGGTCGAGCTGCGCCTGCACGGCGGGATGCGCGGAGATGGCGTGATCGGGCATGGTGCGTCCTCCTTCGCAGATGGAGGGGAGCGGCCGCTCTATGCCGCCTGCTTCGTGCCCAGATAGCCGATCGTCCGCGCCAGCGTCTCGCGCAGATCGCGGCGATGAACCACCATGTCGAGCATGCCGTGATCGAGCAGATATTCCGCGCGCTGGAACCCCTCGGGCAGCTTTTCGCGGATCGTGCTTTCGATTACGCGCTGGCCGGCGAAGCCGATCAGCGCGTTGGGCTCGGCGATCTGCACGTCGCCCAGCATCGCATAGCTGGCGGTTACGCCGCCCGTGGTCGGGTCGGTCAGCACGACGATATAGGGCAGGCCGGCGTCGTGGAGCATCTGGATCGCCACCGTCGCGCGCGGCATCTGCATCAGCGACAGGATACCCTCCTGCATTCGCGCGCCGCCCGCCGCAGTGAAGATGACATAGGGCGCGCCGTCCGCGATCGCCGCTTCGACGCCGCGCACGAACGCCTCGCCGACCGCCAAGCCCATCGATCCGCCCATGAAGGCGAAATCCTGCACGCCGACCACCGCCGGGCGGCCGAGGATCGTGCCGCGCGCGTTGATGAGCGCGTCGCCCTCGCCGGTGGCGGTGCGGGCGGCCTTGATCCGATCGGCATAGCGTTTCGAATCGCGGAACTTCAGCGGATCCTCGGGCACCTTGGGGGTGGGCAGCTCGGCCATGCTGCCGGCGTCGAACACCTGTTCGAACCGCACCTTGGGGCCGATCCGCTCATGATGGTCGCAGCGCGGGCAGACGGAGAGATTTTCCTCCAGCTCCTTGGTGAACACCATCTGCCCGCAGCCCTTGCACTTGTGCCAGAGATTCTCGGGCGTCGTCTTCTTGGCGACGAACGGGATGGCGTTGCGGACGCTGTTGAGCCAGCTCATGCGGTTACCTTTCGGGCGGCGGCGACGGCATCCGCCAAAGTCCGGATATAGGCGCGGACGGGCCCGGCCGCATCCGCACCATGCTGCGCGACGAGCTCGACGATCGCCGAGCCGACCACCACACCGTCCGCGACGCGCGCCACGGCGGCGGCCTGTTCGGGGGTGCGGATGCCGAAACCCACCGCGATCGGCAGGTCGGTCGCCGCCTTCAGCCGCGCCACCGCTTCGTCGATCGAGGCCTGTTGCGCCTGCTGCTTGCCGGTGATCCCTGCGACCGAGACATAATAGACGAAGCCGCTCGCGCCGGCCAGCACGGTCGGCAGCCGGGCCGCGTCGGTGGTGGGGGTGGCGAGGCGGATCGGATCGATCCCGGCGGCGCGCAGCTGGGGGCCGAGCGCATCGTCCTCCTCGGGCGGCACGTCGACGCAGATGACGCCGTCGACGCCCGCGTCGCTTGCGGCGGCGGCGAACCAGTCGGCGCCGCGGCGGAGCATGGGGTTGCCATAGCCCATCAGCACCAGCGGCACCTGGGGGTGGCGCGCGCGGAAATCGCCGGCGATGCGCAGGATGTCCGCGGTGGTGGTGCCCGCGCCGAGGCTGCGGATATTGGCCGCCTGGATCGCCGGGCCGTCCGCCATCGGATCGGTGAAGGGCATGCCGAGTTCGATCACGTCGGCGCCGCCGTCCACCAGCGCGTCGAGGATCGCGGGCGTCGCGGCGGCGGTCGGATCGCCCGCGGTGACGAACGCGACGAGCGCGGGACGCGGCTTGGCGAAGGCGGCGGCGAGACGGGCTGTCATATCGCCACCCCCAGCGCCTCGGCGACGGTGAAGATGTCCTTGTCGCCGCGCCCGCACAGATTGGCGAGGATGATTTGGTCCTCGCGCATCTCTCGCGCCTTGCGCGCGACCGCGGCGATGGCGTGCGAGGGCTCGAGCGCGGGGATGATGCCTTCCGTCCGGCACAGCAATTGGAACGCGTCGAGCGCCTCGACATCGGTGGCGCTGTCATACTGCACGCGGCCGATGTCGCGCAGCCAGGCATGCTCGGGGCCGATGCCGGGATAGTCGAGCCCCGCCGAGATCGAATGCGCCTCGGTGATCTGGCCGTCCTCGTCCTGCAGCAGATAGGTCTTGTTGCCGTGGAGCACGCCGGGGGCGCCGCCCGCCAGGCTCGCCGCATGCGCCTTGTCGAGCCCGTGGCCCGCCGCCTCGACGCCCAGCATCGCGACGTCGGGATCGTCGAGAAACGGGTGGAACAGCCCGATCGCGTTCGATCCGCCGCCGATCGCCGCCACCAGCAGATCGGGCAGGCGATCGATCCGCGCCAGCATCTGCGCGCGCGCCTCCTTGCCGATCACCGACTGGAAATCGCGGACCAGCTCGGGATAGGGATGCGGGCCGGCGGCCGTGCCGATGATGTAGAAAGTGTCGTGGACGTTCGCGACCCAGTCGCGCATGCCCTCGTTCATCGCGTCCTTCAGCGTGTGCGCGCCGCTGGTGACGGGGCGGACCTCGGCGCCGAGCAGCTTCATGCGGAACACGTTGGGCGCCTGCCGCTCGACGTCCTTGGCGCCCATATAGATCACGCACGGCAGGCCGAAGCGCGCGCAGACCGTCGCGGTGGCCACGCCATGCTGGCCCGCGCCCGTCTCGGCGATGATCCGCGTCTTGCCCATCCGCATCGCCAGCAGGATCTGGCCGATGCAGTTGTTGATCTTGTGCGCGCCGGTATGGTTCAGTTCGTCGCGCTTGAACCACACTTGCGCGCCCATCCCCGCGGGCGCGGATTCGCGCAGCGCCGCGGTCAGCCGCTCGGCATAATAAAGCGGGCTGGGGCGACCGACATAATGTTCGAGCAGATCGTCGAACTGCGCCTGGAAGGCGGGATCGGCCTTGGCCGCGCGATATTCGCGGTCGAGGTCCAGCACCAGCGGCATCAGCGTCTCGGCGACGTAGCGGCCGCCGAAATCGCCGAAATGGCCGCGCTCGTCGGGCTGGTTGCGGAAGGAATTGGGGGCGTTCATGCCGGATCGTCTAGCAGTTCGGAAAGCGCTGTCACCCCTTGGCGGGCAAAGCCCGGCCGCTACGCCGCGACGGCCGCCAGAAACGCCGCGATCTTCGCTGTGTCCTTCACGCCGGGCGCGCTCTCGACGCCCGAGGATATGTCGACGGTTTCCGCGCCCGTGCGCCGGATCGCCTCGCGGACGTTTGCGGGATCGAGCCCGCCGGACAAGGCCCAGGGAAGCGGGTGGGCAAAGCCGTCCAGCAGCGACCAGTCGAACCGCACGCCCATGCCGCCCGGCAGTGCCGCGCCCTCAGGCGTCTTGGCGTCGTAGAGGATCCGGTCCGCCGCGCCGATAAAGCCGCGCGCGGCGTCCAGATCGGCGCGCGTCTTCACCGCGACCGCCGCCCATAGCGCGCGATCGAACCGCGCGCGGATCGCGGCGGCGCGGGCGGGGGGCGTCTTGTGCAGCTGCACCGCCGCCAGCCGCCCGGCCTCGATCGCGCGCGCCAGCAATTCGTCGTCGGGATCGACGAACACGCCGACGCGGTCGATATGGCCCGGCACCCTTTCGGCCAGTTGGGCGGCGCGATCGAAGGACAGGTTGCGGGGCGAGGGACTGAAGAAGACAAATCCCACATGCGCCGCGCCGCCGCCGATCGCGGCGTCCAGCGTAGCGGGGGTCGACAGCCCGCAGATCTTGACGGCGACGGTCATGCGGCCAGCGGCTTTTCGAGGACGGTGAGGAACAGCGGCGGATCAAGGGCGATCGGAAATGGCCGGACTTCGCCGGTCGGAGCATAGCCGCGGCGGGCATAATAGTCGATGAGCGCGCCGCGCATCGAGATGACGGTCATCTCCATCCGCCTGGCCTCGAACGTCTCGCGCGCGGTCGCTTCGGCGGCGGCGATCAGTCGCTTGCCATGGCCGCCCGCCTGGATCAGCGGATCGACGCACAGGAGCCCAAGATGGGCCAGGCCATGATCCGCGTGCGCGATGCGGACATGCCCGATCAGCCGATCGCCCAGCCACCCCGCCAGCAGGCGCTCCTTTGGATCGGCCAGCATCGTGCGGAGGTCGTCGAGGGTGATCCGTTCGCCCTCGGGAATGAGGTCGGCCTCGTGCGTCCAGCCCCCGCGTGACGTCTCGCCGCGATAGGCACGCTGGATCAGCGCCTGGAGCGGGACGAGATCGGTGTCGGTCGCGGGACGGATGGCGAGGTCGGACATTGGTAGCGCCGTAGCATGGTGCGCGCGGCCGGCAACTACAGCGTCGCGCCGATCGCGCGGGCGGCGGCGTCGGGATCGTCGGCGGCGGTGATCGGGCGGCCGATCACCAGGATCGAGGCGCCCGCATCGGCCGCGGCGCGGGGGGTGACGACGCGTTTCTGGTCGCCGACATCGTCGTCGGCGAGGCGGACGCCGGGCACCACGAAGAAGCCGTGCGGCCACGCCGCCCTGGCCGCGGCAACTTCCGCGCCCGAGCAGACGATGCCGTCCACGCCGCTTTCGCGCGCGAGTTCGGCGAGGCGGACGACGTGATCGTGCGCCGATCCGCCCACGCCCGTCGCCGCGAGATCGGCCGCGTCGAGGCTGGTGAGCATCGTGACGGCGACGACTTTGGTGGCGGGGGGGGCGGCGGCCTTCGCATCCTCCAGCATCGCGCGGCCGCCCGCGGCATGGACGGTGAGGATGGCGGGTTCGAGCGGCGCCAGCGCCTGCACCGCCTTGGCCACGGTGTTCGGGATGTCGTGAAGCTTCAGATCGAGAAAGATCGGCAACCCCAGCGCCGCCATCTCGCGAACGCCGGCCGGGCCGTGCGCCGTGAAGAATTCGAGCCCGAGCTTCAGCCCGCCGACATGATGGCGCACGCGCTTGGCCAGCGCCTTGGCGCGGGCGAGATCGGGCGTGTCGATCGCGACATAGATGCGGCTCGGCATGTCAGAGCAGCGTCCCGGCCGTCGGCGCCGGCCGGTCGCCCAGGTCCGCGACGATCACGGGTTCGGCGACCGGCACGGGCACCGCGATCGCGCGCGCGTCCGCGATCATCCGCTCGCAGGTGGCGAGCCGCTGGCGCAACCGCCAGCGCACCGCATGATGGTACATCAGCATCGGCAGCCAGCCGACCAGAAAGGCGACGAGCAGCAGCAGCGGCAGGTTCACGTCCGCCACCATGCCGCCCCACAGATGGATCTCCACCCGGTCCCAATTGCCATAGGTGAAGATCGCCGCGAGGAAGGTGAGCAGGCACCAAAAGAGGATCTTCAGGAACTGCATCGGCGGGGGCTCACTCCATGAAAGCGCAAAGGCTACCGCGTCGGTGCGCTTTTGGCCAGCCTCCGGGCGGCGGAAGCGTCAGCCGACCTCGCGCCGCAGCGTTTCGAACAGCGCGGCGATGCTCGTCAGCCGCGGTTGCTCCTCGTCGAGGATCGCGCGAAAGGCGGCGCGCTTGATCGCCGCGACGCGGCCGGGGCGCAGCCGCGCGCGGGCGGCCAGGGTGGAGACGGTGATGTCGATCATCCGCTCCGCGCTGTGGAGCCGCCCCCAGAGATAGTCGTTCTCGCGGTAAGCGCGGCTGAAGAACGCGCCGAAGCTGTTGAACTGGATGCCCTTCAGCGTCGCCTCGGCGCCGCCTGCGCGGATCGATGCGGCATCGTCGGGAGCGATCCGGTCGACCTTGATCGGGTCGAACTCGTCGAGCCCTTCGCCCTGCAGCAAAGGCAGCGTGGCGGCATCGAAATAGGGGAAGCCGAGATAGCTCATCAGCAGCGGCCGGCGCAGCGGCTTGGCGAGCCCTGCCAGCGCCTCGGCCAGCCGCACGTCCGTTTCGGCATCGAGCCCCGTGAGGTCGAGCGAGGTCGCCAGCGCGTCGAGCAGCGGCCCGCCGTCGCCGCGCACCGCTGCGATCAGCCGCCGCAGCGGCGCATGCGCATCCGCGCGCTGCCGGTCGAGATAGGCGGACAGCGAATGGTAGATCGCCGCGCGCATTGCGGCGAGCGCGTCGTCGCCCGTGTCGTCGCCCACGTCGGCGTCGATATCGGCCAGCCGCCGGGCCAGCAGGCGAAGGCGGCGGATGCGAAAGCCCAGATCGAAGGTGCGCAGGAAATCGATCGTTGCGGCGTCGCCGGCGCCGTCCGGCATTCGTGCCGCCACCGCCGCCTCGATCGCGGCGCGAATCCGGCGCCAGCGCTGGGTGCCGGGCTCGCCGCCGGCGTGGTAGAGAAGCGTGGCGACGCTCTCCACGACGGCCGCCACCTTCCAATGGCCATAGGCGGCATAGCTATAGCCCGCGCGTGCCGCGGCGCCCTCCTGCGCGCGGCGGCGCCAAGCGAACAGCCGCTTGGGCGTGGGCGAATCGAGGAACAGCGTGCGCCCGAACAGCGAATCGATCTCCGCCTCCACTTCCGGGCGGATCGCATCGACGATGCCGCGCATCCGGTCGATCCGGCGCGAGCGTTCGGCGATGGCGTCGAGATTGTCGCGGATCGGCTGCTGACGCGGCAATTCGCTGATCGCCGCCAGGATCGTCTGGAAGAATCCCGGCGTCTCCCCGCCGCGCCCCAGCCGGATCTTCAGCCCCGGCGAGGGATCGATATAGATGAAGCGCCGGTCGATCTGCCGTCGCGCCGGTCGCTCGCGCAACGCCTCGATCGCGGGGCGGAACGGCGCGTTGGCGAGCACCGATCCGTCGATCAGCACCACCTGCTCCACTTGCCCGGCCGAGAATTGCCGCGGCAGGACGCGCTTGAGGAAGCTGCCCCGGCCGGGCCAGCCGATCCGGCGGCGCTTCAGCACCGAATCGAGCTCGCCGACGCGGAACGGCGGAAAGGCGCCGGGAAAGCTCGACGTGGCGCGTGCGGCGAAGGCGAGTTCAGGAATGGCCGCCAGCGTTTCGGCGGGTTCGCCATGATCGCTGAACCCGACGACCAGCCGGTGTTCGGTCTCCACCACCTCGGGCGGCGAGTTGATGCGCAGGCGTTCGGGATGGCCGGTGAAATCGGTAACCGTCACGAACAGGTCGAGCGGCTGGCCGGGCGGCAGCAGGCGGGGGCCGCGCGCGCCCTTCGCCATCGTCGCGAAGGCATCGAGCAGCAGGCCGACGAACGTCTCGCCGCCGAAAGGCGGTTCGAACCAGCGCGAGCGGATGAAGTGCGACAGCTTCGCGCGCACCTCGTCGCGCGTCGGGGCGTCGAGCGCCTCCACCGTATCGGCGCTGCGCCCGGCCGCCATCCACGCGATCGGCAGCGCCCACAGCTTAGAAAAACGCGAGGCCGGGCGCGCCTCGGGGCCGATCAGCGCCTCGACATCGGCGGAGGTGAGCCACAGATCGGTGAGCGGATCGAGGCTCTGCCCGGTGGCGATCGCTTGCGCGAGAAAGATGCCGTTGATCCCGCCCGCGCTCGCGCCCGCGACGATATCGGCCAGCACGCGCACCTTGGTGCCGCCCTGTTCGGCCATTTCGGCCAGCAGCGCATGATAGACGGCGGCGGTGGCACCCTCTGCGGCCACGCCGTCGTGGAACGCGCGAGACGCGCGGGCGAGATGCCAGATCTCCTTGGTGATGCCGTGCATGTAGACCGCCAGGCTGATCCCGCCATAGCAGACGAGCGCCAGCCGCAGCTCCTTCTCGCGCATCAGGCGCGGGGCTCCACCATGGCCCAGATCGGCAGATGATCCGACGTCTTGCGCGCCTGCGCGCTGGCGTGCACGCCGCAGCCGGTGACAGCGAGATCGCGCGAGACCATGATCCGGTCGAGCCGCCCCACCGGCCGGCGTGCATGGAAGCTGGGGCCGGTCTCCGCGCAGGCATAGTCGCGCGCGAAATCGCGCAGGCACCCCGCCGCCGCGGTCCATTCGTTCAGATCGCCCATCAGCACCGTCGGATAGGCGCGCGTGCTGGCCGCGACATGGGTGATGATCGCCGCCGCCTGGCGCCGCCGCCATAGCCCCGAGAGATCGAGATGCATGCCGACGACCCGCACCACGCCGCCGGCGGTGCGCACGTCGGCGACGACCGCGCCGCGCGGTTCGAGTGCAGGCAGGTGGATCGTCTCGGCGGCTAGGATCTCGGCCGATTTGCGTACCAGGATGACGTTGCCGTGCCAGCCCATGCTGAGCCCGCGCATCCCGAAATCGACCGCCTTCCAATCGCTATGCTCGGCCAGCAGCGCGAGCGGCAGCACGCCGGCCTTCGCGCCGAAGCGCCGGTCCGCCTCCTGCAGCGCCACCACGTCCGCGTCGATCTCGCGCAGCACCTCGATCACGCGTTCGGGGTTGCGGCGCCGGTCCAGCCCGATGCCCTTGTGGATATTGTAGCTGGCGACCTTCAGCATCGACCCCCTCGTTCTCGGATCCGCCAACGCCGCAGGCCGGATGCCGGTTGCAGGACCCTGGGTCTCCATGCCGTGGGAGCCGCGCGGGGTCGAGTGGCGATGTCTCGCGTTGTCGCGCTCGAACGCGTCCGCCTCCGTGCAACAGAGCAGGTCCTTGCCCATGATTTCCCTTCGCGCCCTTCTCGCCAGGACCGATCGCTTCCTGCTGCTGCTGATCGCCACCGTTGCGCTGGCCTCGATCCTGCCGGCGCGCGGTGCCGCGGTGCCGATCGTGGACCGGGGCACGATGCTGGCGGTGGCGTTGCTGTTCCTGCTGTATGGCGCTCGGCTGTCGCCGCGGGCGATCGGGGCGGGGCTCGCGCATTGGCGGCTGCAATCATTGGTGTTTGCCAGCACCTTCATCGCCTTTCCGCTCGTCGGGCTGGGCGTCACCGCGCTCGTCCGGCCCTGGCTGCCGCACGACGTGGTGACGGGGTTGCTCTATCTCTGCCTGCTACCCTCCACGGTGCAGTCGTCGATCGCCTTCACGTCCATCGCGCGCGGCAACGTGCCGGCGGCCTTGTGCAGCGCGTCGCTGTCGAACCTGCTGGGGGTGGTGCTCACCCCGCTGCTCGTCGCCCGGCTGCTCGCGGGCGCGAGCGGCGGCCTGTCGCTCCTGGCGCTGGAGGATATCGCGTCGCAGATCCTGCTGCCCTTCGTCGTCGGCCAGGCGATCCGTCCGCTCGCGGGGCGATGGCTGCTCGCGCATCCCAAGCTTACCGCAGTGGTCGATCGCGGATCGGTGCTGGTCGTCGTGTACGCCGCGTTCAGCGCCGGCGTGGTCGCAGGGCTGTGGAGCGCGCTGTCGATCGCGAACATCGGCGCGATCCTGCTGTTCGATCTCGCCATCCTCGCCATCGTGATCGCGGGAACCATGATCGCGAGCCGGCGGCTCGGCTTTTCGATCGAGGACCGGATCACCATCGTCTTCTGCGGCTCGAAGAAGAGCATGGCGAGCGGCATCCCGATGGCCGCCATCCTCTTTCCCGGCCGCGCCACCGGGCTGATCGTCCTGCCGTTGATGATCTTCCACCAGGCGCAGCTCTTCGTGTGCGCGGTGCTCGCCCGGCGCTATGCGGCGCGCGCGGAACCGGAGTCCGCCGCGGCGTGATCGCCGGCATGAGTCACGCGCCCGTCATATGCCGGGGCTAGCGAACTTTCCATTCTGCCGTGGCGCATGCTGCGGCGGTCGGTGGGGGGTCGATCATGAAGAATCGTTTGGGTTCAATCATTCTGTTGGCGCTGGGTGCGCTGCTTTCCGGTTGCGGGGGCGATCATGCGCAGGTCGCGCCGGCACCTTCGCCGACGCCGACGCCCGGCCCGGTGCGCACGATCGTGATGGTGTGGGACGGCCTGCGCCCCGACGACGTGAGCGCGACCGACACGCCGAACCTGCTGGCACTCCAGCAGGGCGGGGTGAACTTCACCGACAACCACTCGACCTATCCCACCTTCACGATGATGAACGGATCGTCCTTCGCGACCGGATCCTTCCCCAAGACCTCCGGCTTCTACGGCAACACCTTCTGGACGCCGCCGCAGGGCATCGGCAACACCATTCCCGCCGGCAATTCGGCGGCGGGCACCGCGCAGGATTACCAGGATCCCGTCTTCACCGAGGATTATCAGGTCCTCACCACGCTCAACAATTATTACGGCGGCCAATTGCTGCTGGTGAAGAGCCTGTTCGCCACCGCGCAGGCGGCCGGCGTCGTCACCGCGACGGTCGGCAAGAGCGGCGCGGCCTATATCCAGGATCTGGGCAAGGGCGGCTATTTCCTCGACGAGAACACGGTGCAGCCGCGCAGCCTCGTCACCGAGCTTCAGGCGAACGGCACCGCGCTGCCCGCCAACACGGTGAACGGCTATTCGGGCACCAACGCGGTCACGCTCGCCGCCAACAACGGCAATCCCACGGCGCGTGCGGGCTATGTCACGTTCAACACCACGGCCTATGATCCCAACGGGCAGCTAACGGTCGCCGCGCGCGACTCGAGCGACACGACGCAGGGCGCGCCGGAGGATGCCGCCAACAAATATATGCTGTCGGTGTTCACCTCCTACATCCTGCCCAAGAAGAACCCGATGCTCTCGCTCATCTGGTTCCGCACGCCCGACAATGTCGAGCATGGCTATGGCCCCGGATCGGCGAACGCGCGGGCGGGCCTACGCTCGCAGGATGCGCGGCTGGGCGAGCTGATGGCGGCGCTGAAGGCGCAGGGGCTGGATACGACCACCAACGTCGTGGTCGTCTCGGATCACGCGCATTCCAGCGTCTCGGGGCCGCTCAGCCTCTATCCGCTGCGCGCGATCGCCGCCTCGGGCACCGCGCCCAACGGCACGCCGGTCAACGGCGCGACCAGCGGCACCAGCGCGGCGACGCTGGGCGGCGCGAGTTCGACGGGCTATTCCTTCTCGGGCGACGTCCGCTCCGCCGATCTGCTGACCTATCGCGGCTTCAAGGCCTATGACGGTAGCGGCTGCTCCACGAGCGCGATGTACGGCCTCGGCACGACGGGCACGCCGACGGTGCCGGTGCGCGCGGACGTCAGCGGCGCGCTGTGCGGCGCGGCCAACACCAAATATCAGGCGGTGAGCGCGACGCTCGCGGCCCCAGTCGCCAGCTTCAAGGTGCCCGCACCGGGCAGCCTGCCCACCAACGGCATCGTGGTCGCGGCCAATGGCGGCTCCGATTATTTCTACGTGCCGAGCCACGACCTGACGACGATCCGCAACCTCGTCCGCTTTCTCCAGCAGCGTGAGGAATATGGCGCGATCTTCGTCGACAGCCGGTACGGATCGATCCCCGGAACGCTCGCCATGTCGCAGGTGAACCTCGAAAACGCGACCCGGCGCGACAATGGCCAGCCCGACGTCGTCGTTTCCTTCGCCTGGGACGACACGGTGTCGATCCAGGGCAAGACCGGGATCGAGTTCGAAAGCACCGGCGGCCAGCGCGGCATGCACGGCAGCTTTGGCACCACCGACGTGCACAACACGCTCATCGCCTCGGGCCCCTCGTTCCGCAAGGCGACGACGCTGACCACGCCGACCGGCAATGTCGACGTGGCTCCCACCGTCGCGTGGCTGCTCGGTCTGTCGATGCCGCAGGCGGACGGGCGCATCATCAACGAGGCGCTGGTCTATCCGCAGAGCGCGAGCACGGCGAGCGTCGCGGCCTCCGCGGTGACGCCGTCCGCCGGCAGCGCCACCGGCCTGTCGTTCGAGGTGCCGACCGATCCGACCGGCAACACGCGCGACGCGCTGTTCACCCGCGGCACCTATGCGATCACGCTTCAGGTCAAGGACCTGACGATCGACGGCAAGACCTATCGCTACTTCGATTATGCCAAGGCGACGCGCCAGTGAGGGTGACAATAGCCGGGATTGCGCTTCGATCGGCGGGGGCGGCCATGGCGATCATGGCCGCCGCGCCTCTCGCGGCGGTCGCCCCGGCCGCGTCGTTCGATCGGATCTTCTCGGCGGCGGGCGAACCGGCGGCGCTGCGCTACGACGTGATGTTCATGGGCGACGGTCGCGTCCACCGCATGACGGTGTGGCGCGACGGGGATCGGCGGGTGAAGCGCGTCACCGACGACGCGCTCGTCAGCGTCGCCACGCACCGGCCGGGCGACGCCGCCTATGACCTGACCCTGCTCGACATGAAGCGGCGGATCAGCACGCGGATCGGTCGCTCCAACCTCTACCGTGTCGGCAATTTCACCGACTGGTTCGATCTGACGCACGGGCTGCGCCATCCCAAGGGCGCCTATCGCCTGACGCCCGGCACGATGCCGGCGGGTCTGCCCAAGCCGGTGGCCGGCTGCCGCTGGTACGATCTCGCCCAGGGGCCGCGCGTCGATCATATCTGCTGGGATCCGGTCGCGCGCATCCCGCTGCTGATCGCCACGAAGGACGGCCGGCCGGTCTGGCGCGTCACCGCGATGTCGCGCGCCGCCATCGCGCCCTCCACCTTCGCGATCGATGATCGCGGCTTCGTCCGCAACGACGCCAACCACGACATCGATCCGGATTGAACGATCCGGATCGAACACCGGCACCGTCATTCGTTCGGTCATGAAACCGACACGGCAGCGTAACGATCCCTGGTCATGGGTCCGCCGACGCCGCAGCGGCGCGAAGGGGAACATCATGACCATCGTCCATCGCCTCATGGCTGGCGTCGCTCTCGCCACGCTCTCGATCCCGCTGGCGGCCCATGCGCAGGTCGAGCCGGCAGCGCCGACGGCCACCGCGGACGCCACCGCCGCGGCCGCCGCCGCGGCGGACGACGCCGATTCGACGAAGGACATCGTGGTCCTCGGCTTCGGCCAGAGCCGCCAGGTGCAGAGCGTCACCGCCGCCGACCTCGCCCGGCTGACGCCGGGTTCGAGCCCGCTGAAGGCGATCGAGAAGCTGCCCGGCGTCAATTTCCAGGCGGCCGACCCGTTCGGCGCCTACGAATGGGCGGTGCGCATTTCGCTCCGCGGGTTCAACCAGAATCAGCTCGGCTTCACGCTCGACGGCGTTCCGCTCGGCGACATGAGCTATGGCAACGTCAACGGCCTGCACATCAGCCGCGCGATCATCTCCGAAAACGTCGCGCGCACCGAAGTGGCGCAGGGCGCCGGTGCGCTGGGCACCGCGTCGACCAGCAATCTGGGTGGCACGATCGAATTCTTCAGCGCGATGCCGCACGACACCGCCGCGATCACCGGCAGCGGCACCTATGGATCGGACAACACCTACCGCGCCTATGCCCGGCTCGACAGCGGCGATCTGGGCGGCGGGCTGAAGGGCTATCTCAGCTATGCCTATCTGACGACCGACAAGTGGAAGGGCTATGGCAGCCAGCGCCAGCACCAGGCCAATGCCAAGCTGGTCCAGGATCTGGGCAGCCTCGGCAGCATCTCGGCGTTCCTGAACTTCTCGGACCGGCGCGAGCAGGACTATCAGGATCTGAGCTACGACATCATCGCCCGCCGCGGCCTGCGCGACGACAATATCGCGAACAACTATCCGCTCGCGCTGCAGATCGCCAAGGTCTTCCAGAACCAGGTCGCCGCGGCATCGAAGGCGGCACAGCCCTGGCCCGGTTACGGCACGACCTTCCCGGCCGGCTTCGGCACCGTGGACGACGCCTATTACGACGCCGGCGGCCTGCGCCGCGACTATCTGGGCGGTGTCACCTTCGATGCGCATCTCACGCCCGAACTGACGCTGAAGACCACCACCTATTATCACAACAACCGCGGCCAGGGATCGTGGATCACGCCCTATTCGCCGACACCCGCTGGCGCGTTCAACCAGGACGGGTCGGTCATCACCGCCGCCAGCCCGCTCGGTTTTCGCACCACCGAATACCGGATCAAGCGGTTCGGCGGGATCAGCACGCTGGTGTACGAAACCGGGCCCAACCGCTTCGAAGTCGGCGGCTGGTATGAAAACAACGTCTTCACCCAGGCGCGCCGCTTCTACGGGATGACCGACACGACCACGCCCAACCGGGACACGCTGGAATTCCAGCAGAATCCCTATCGCACCCAGTGGGACGGCAAATACGGCACCGACACGCTGCAATATCATGTCGAGGATACGCTGCGGCTGATGGACGAGCGGCTGGTGCTGAACGGCGGGTGGAAGGGCGTGCGCGTCACCAACCGCGCGATCATGCTGGGCGACACCACGTCGCCGCTCGCCACCGGCCAGATCACCGCGCGCGATCTGTTCCAGCCGCAGGCCGGTGTCCTGTTCAAGCTGACGCCCGCCGCCGAACTGTTCGCCGACTATACCGAGAATATGCGGGCGTTCACGTCGTCGGCGACCACCGGGCCGTTCTCGACCACGCAGGCGGGCTTCGATGCGATCCGTGGCCAGTTGAAGCCGGAACGCTCGAAGACCGCGGAGGGCGGGCTGCGCTTCCGCGAAGGGCCGTTCCAGGCGTCGGCGGTCGGCTATTATGTTGATTTTTCGAACCGGCTGCTCGCCTTCGCCAACGGCGCGGGCATCATCGGCAATCCGGCCACGCTCAACAATGTCGGCAGCGTCCACACCTATGGCGCGGAACTGTCGGCCAATTACCGGATCGTCACGCCCATCTCGCTGTTCGCCAGCTATTCCTACAACCATTCGACCTATGCGAACGACGTGCGCAATGCGCAGGGCGTGCTGCTCGTCGCGACCAATGGCAAGATGGTGGTCGATACGCCCGAACACATGGTCAAGGGCGAGCTGGTGTTCGACCAGGACGGCTTCACCGGCCGCGTCGGCGCCGACTATATGAGCAAGCGTTACTTCACCTATCTGAACGACGAATCGGTCGCCCCGCGCGTGCTGGTCGATGCGAGCATCGGCTATCGCTTCCAGGGCGCGGGTGCGCTCCACGGCGTCGCCATCGAGGGCAGCGTGACGAACCTGACCGACAAGAGATATATCTCGACGATCGGTTCGAACGGCTTCACCGCCAGCGGCGACAACCAGACGCTGCTGGCCGGCGCGCCGCGCCAGTTCTTCATCTCGCTGAAGAAGGGGTTCTAAGGCGGGATGACGTCACCTCGCTCCGTTCGCTCTGAGCCTGTCGAAGGGCCTGTGCGCACGCGAATGTTCGCTTGCGGAAAAGGTGCTTCGACAAGCTCAGCACGAACGGATTTGGAGGCTGGATCTAACTAACGTCACCCCGCTCCAAGCCCCGGCTCCACCACGCCGCCGCAACGGCCGGCATGGTGGATGCGCCTCAGGGGAGCGGCTGGGGTTGCCACGGGTTGATCGGCCCCGCCTGCGCGCCGATCCATTCGCGCCACAGTAGGATGAGCGCGGCCATGATCGCGGGGCCGACGAACAGCCCGACGAGCCCCCAGGTCTCGACGCCGCCCAGCACGCCGAGCAGCACCCAGACGAAGGGCAGGCGGGTGGCGCCGCCGATCAGGATCGGGCGCACGCTGTGGTCCGCCACGAAGATCACCACCAGCCCGGCGACCACCACGCCGATCGCGGCGATGACGTTGCCTTGCGCCAGCAGCACCGCGCCCGCGATATAGACGCACAGCGGTGCGCCGAAGGGCACCATCGCGAGCAGCGCGGTCACCAGCCCGAACAGCGCCGCCTGCGGCACCCCCGCCACCCAATAGGCGATCCCGATCAGCAGCCCTTCGCCCAGGCCCACCAGCACCAGCCCGTCGACCGTGCCATGCACCGAGCGGATCACCTGCCGCCCGACATTCTCGCCGGCCGGCCCGAACGCGCGGGTGGCGCCGATCCGCAACTGCGCCATGATCTCCTCGGCATCGCGCAGCAGGAAGAAGAGCGTGAGCAGCATGAACACGAGCAGCATCGACCGGTGGATCGCCTGCGCGCCGACGACACGCGCGATCCGCAACATGCTGCCCTGCGCGGCATGCCCCGCCAGCAGCGACAGCTGGCCGGGCTGGCCGACCTGCTGCTGCCACATCGCTACCAGCGTTTCGCCGAACGGCAGGTGCGCGAGGAAAGCGGGGGTGCCCACCCCGGTCTGCTGCACCTGCGCCAGCCACCGCGCGGCGGCATGCGCATCGGCGATCAGCGGCACCGCGACCAACACCACGGGCACGACGAAGCCCAGCAGCACCCCCAGCACGAACAGCGCCGGCAACAGCACGCGGCGGTGCCGCGGCCAGCGCCGCGCGAGCCGCTGGAACAGCGGCCACACCGCGATCGCGAACACCGC
Organism: Sphingomonas sp. CROZ-RG-20F-R02-07; assembly: GCF_022662335.1. GTDB lineage: Bacteria > Pseudomonadota > Alphaproteobacteria > Sphingomonadales > Sphingomonadaceae > Sphingomonas. The sequence goes on from NZ_JAKNQJ010000002.1 coordinate 314,730, forward strand.
CGCCCAGACGAGCGCGGGCAGGAAATCGCGCAGCGTCAGCACGCCGCCGATGAACAGCACGCCGGCCGCGACCAGCCCGGCGCGGCGCTGCGGTGCGGTCATGATATCGCGCCGATCGCGGATATGCGTGCCGGCGGGGGAGTGGCTATGGGGTTCGGAGGTCATGTCGTGAAATTCATACTACAAAAGAAGCCCGAGCCGATAGAGTGGGTTGGCGCTGCGCCGTCACGGCGCGAGGCATTGGCCGCCATGAGTGGAATGGGAATCGCGTGAATCGCCGCACCAGGCATCGGCCCGACCGTCGCGGCGAAGCGGGCTGCGCGTGACGCTCGCCCTCTCCATCCTCGGCCTGCTGCTGGTGAGCGCGTCGCTGGTGGGGTCGCTGCTGCTCGTCTGGGCGGCGTGGCTCGCGGGGCGGCTCGGACGCGGCGCCCCGCCGCGCCCGCGTGACGTTCCGGTCACGCTGCTGAAGCCGCTGCACGGCGCCGAGCCGCGGCTGGCGGCCAATCTCGCCAGCTTCTTCGCATCGGCAGGGGCGGGGCCGGCGGTGCAGATGCTGTGCGGCGTCCACCGCTCCGACGATCCCGCCCATGCCGTCGCGGCCGGGCTGGAGGGCGTGCGGCCGATCGACGCCATGACGATCGTGGTGGGCGGCACGGCGCGCGGCGCCAATCCCAAGATCGCGAACCTGATCGCGATGCTGCCGGCCGCACGGCACGACGTGCTGGTGCTGAGCGACAGCGACATCGCGGTGGCGCCCGATTATCTCGACCGCGTGGTCGAGGCGCTCGACCGGCCCGGAATCGGCGCGGTGACGTGCCTCTATCGCGGGCGCGGCGATGCCGGCTTCTGGTCGCGGATCGGTGCGATGGGGCTCGATCTCCATTTCCTGCCCTCGGTGCTGATCGGTCTCGGCACGGGCATGGCGCATCCCTGCATGGGGTCGACGATCGCCATCCGCCGCGAGACGCTGGCGCGGATCGGCGGTTTTGCCGCCTTTGCCGATCGGCTGGCGGACGATCACGCGATCGGGGCTGCGGTGCGGGGACTGGGGCTGCGCGTCGTGGTGCCCGACATGCTGGTCACTCATGGCTGCGCCGAGCCCGATTTCGCCGCTCTCGTCCGCCACGAGTTGCGCTGGAACGCGACGGTGGCGGGGATCGACCCGGCGGGCTTCGCCGGCAGCATCGTGCTCCACCCGCTGCCGCTCGCGTTGATCGGCACGGCGCTGATGGGATTTCCGGCACTTGGCTGGGGCCCGATCGCATTTTCGCTCGCCGCGCGTGCCGCGATGGGCTGGCGGTTGCGGCGGATCACTTGTATGCGCGGGACGTCGCTGGCGTTGATCCCGCTGCGCGATCTGCTGGCGTTCGCCCTGTTCGTCGCCGGCTTCTTCGTGCGTTCGGTCGATTGGCGCGGGCGCAGGCTTGAAACGGAAGACGGCCGGATCGCGGCCACGGAGTCCTGAGTTATGATGCGTTCGCTGTTCCTCCAGGCGCCCTCGTTCGACGGTTATGACGGCGGCGCGGGTGCGCGCTACCAGATGAAGCGCGAGGTCAAATCCTTCTGGTATCCGACTTGGCTGGCGCAGCCCGCCGCGCTGGTCGAGGGCTCCAAGCTGATCGACGCGCCCGCGCACGACCAGTCCTGGGACGATATCAAGCACGAGGTGGACGACCGCGACCTCGTCATCCTCCACACCTCCACGCCGTCGTTCCGGCAGGACGTGCACACCGCCGAGCTCATCAAGCAGCGCAACCCGCGCATCCTGATCGGCCTGATCGGCGCGAAGGTCGCGGTGCAGCCGCAGGAGGCGATGGATGCGTCGCCCGCGATCGACTTCGTCGCGCGCAACGAATTCGACTTTACCGTGCTCGACGTCGCCAAGGGCATGCCGCTCGCCGAGATCGACGGCATCACCTGGCGCGACCGCGACGGCGCGATCATTCACAACCGCGATCGCAAGGTGATCGAGGACATGGATTCGCTGCCCTTCGTCTCGCCGATCTACAAGCGCGACCTGACGATCGAGAAGTATTTCGGCGGCTATCTGCTGCACCCCTATATCAGCTTCTACACCGGGCGCGGCTGCAAGAGCCGCTGCACCTTCTGCCTGTGGCCGCAGACCGTCGGCGGCCACAACTACCGCACCCGATCGATCCCGCATGTCATCGAGGAGGTGAAATACGTCATCGCGAACTTCCCCGAGGTGAAGGAGATCTTCTTCGACGACGATACGCTGACGGACAATCTGCCGCGCGTCGCCGAACTGGCGGTGGAACTGGGCAAGCTCGGCTTCGGCAAGCCGGGGTTCAAGATGGCGTGGAGCTGCAACGCCAAGGCCAACGTGCCCTACGCCACGCTGAAGGTCCTGAAGGAAAATGGCCTGCGCCTGCTGCTGGTCGGGTATGAGAGCGGCAACCAGCAGATCCTGCACAACATCAAGAAGGGCCTGCGCACCGACGTCGCGCGCCAGTTCACCAAGGATTGCCACGCGCTCGGCATCGTCATCCACGGCACCTTCATCCTAGGCCTGCCGGGCGAGACCGAGGAGACGATCGAGGAGACGATCCAGTACGCCAAGGAGATCGATCCTCACACGATCCAGGTGTCGCTGGCGGCGCCCTATCCGGGCACGTTCCTGCACAAGCAGGCGAGCGACAATGGCTGGTTCGACACCAGCAACGAGCTGCTGACCGACGACGGCAACCAGATCGCGCAGCTCAGCTATCCGCACCTGCCCTCCACCGTGATCTTCGACAAGGTCGAGGAATTCTACAAACGCTTCTATTTCCGCCCGTCCAAGATCTGGTCGATCGTGTCGGAGATGCTGCGCGACTGGAACATGATGAAGCGCCGCCTGCGCGAAGGCGTCGAATTCTTCGACTTCCTGCGGCGGCGCAAAGAGGCGGCGTGATCCGGCGTCTTCGATGATCCGACTGGTGGTGACCGCCGACGATTTTGGTCAGGCGGTCGCTGTGAACGAAGCGGTGGAACGGGCGCACCAGGAGGGCATTCTCACCGCCGCCAGCCTGATGGTGGCGGCGCCCGCCGCAGCCGATGCGGTGGCGCGCGCGCGGGCGATGCCGTCGCTCGGCGTCGGGCTGCACCTCGTGATGGTGGAGGCCCGGCCATTGCTCGCGCCCGATCGCATCCCCGATCTGGTGGGGGCGGACGGCCTGTTCCGCACCGATATGGCGCGCTTCGGGCTCGACATAGCGGTGCGCGGCACGGTGCGGCGGCAATTGCGCGACGAGATCGCGGCGCAGTTCGCCGCCTTCGCAGATACCGGGCTGCCCTTCGACCATGTCAACGCGCACAAGCATTTCCACGTTCATCCGGTGATCGCCGGGATGGTGATCGAACGCGCCGTGCATCACGGCGTGCGCGCGATCCGTGCGCCTGTCGAGCGTGGCCGGCCGCGCGGGGTGGACTGGTTCGCGGCGCCCTTTGCGCGCTCGTTGCGGACGCGCGCGCGGCGGCGGGGTATGACGGTGCCCGATCAGGTCTATGGCCTCGCTGCCTCCGGGCGGATGGATGCAGCGGCGTTGCGCGCGGCGATCGCCGATCTGCCGCTGGGGCTCAGTGAAGTGTATAGCCATCCCGCCACGTCCGACGATTTCGCCGGGCACGGCCCCGCCTATCGCCACCGCGACGAACTCGCCGGGCTGCTCGACCCGGCGGCGCGCACCGCGCTGGTGAAGCGCGGTATCCGGCTCGGCCGTTTCGCCGATTTCGCCGGAGCGGGGCGCTGAGCGGGCGGATCAACGGGCTGATCCTGATCGCGACGCTGATCGGGCTGGCGGTCGCGATCTGGGCGTTCGCGGCGACCGGGTTCGACGGCATCGTCCATGTCGTGGCGCGAATGGGGCTGAGCGGCCTACTGCTTTATTGCGGTTATTCGGCGTGTGTCTTCGTGATCCTGGGCGCGGCCTGGCTCGCCGCCGCACCCGGCGAGCCGGCGGCGAAGCTCGGCCTGTTCGCCTGGGGGCGGGCGGTTCGCGAGGCCGTGGCGGACCTGCTGCCCTTTTCGCAGATCGGCGGGATCGTGGTCGGCGCGCGCACGATCGCGGGCGGCGACGTGCCGCTCTACCGCGTCTATGCCTCGCTAATCGTCGACATGACGACCGAACTCGCCTCGCAGCTCGCCTTCACGCTGTTCGGGGTGGCGACGGTCGTCTCGCTGCTGGCGGCGGGGCCGGATGCGGACCGGCTGAAGCCGTTGCTGCTCGCGGGCGTCGCGGTGCTCGCGGCGATCGTGCTGGCGCTGTTCGGCGCGCAGCGGCTGTTGCTGCGGATCGCGGCCGGCCTCGCGCAACGGGTGCTGCCGGGCTCCGCCGCCACGATCGAGGCGATCGGCGGCGAACTTACGCGGATCTACGCGCACCGCGGCCGCGTCGCGCTGGCGCTGGCGCTCAATCTCGCCGCCTGGATCGCGAGCGCGGGGGGTGCGTGGCTGGTGTTGCGGCTGATGGGCGTGATGCTACCGCTCGGGACCGTGCTGGCAATCGAGGCGCTGATCTTCACGCTGCGCAGCGTCGCCTTCGCCATCCCCGGGGGGATCGGCGTGCAGGAGGCGGCCTATGCGCTGGTCGGCCCCGCGCTCGGCCTGCCGCCCGACGCCGCGCTGGCGCTGGCGCTGGCGAAACGCGGCCGCGACGTGGCGCTGGGCATTCCCACGCTGCTGCTGTGGCAGGCGGGCACGATGCGCCGCCTCGTGCGCGGCTGACGCTCAGCTTTCCTCGACGCGGCGCTTCTCGTCGGGCAGCAGAACCAGCGTCCGCCAGTCGATCTCCTCCTGCACCTGAAGATAGGTCTCCGCGCCGATCCGGTGCGAATCGTGCAGATCCTCCAGCCGCTGGCGCTCGGCCTTTACCGCGGCCAGGCCCAGCGTGCGGCGGCGGTGAAGCGGATCCGCGATCGGGGGTTCCTCGGCGGCCTGCCGTTCCGCCTCGTAGCTGTGGCGCAGCGCATCGGCGGCGACGCCGTCCTTGTCGTCGAGCGTGGCGAGCGCCGCCTCGGCGATGCTGCGCCGCGCGACCGCCAGGTCATGGGCATAGGCGTGCTGCTGATCGAGCCCCAGCCAGCGGATCAGCGGCGCCAGCGTCAGCCCCTGCACGACCAGGCTGACCATCACCACGGTGAACGCCGCGAGCATCACGGTGTCGCGTTGCGGGAAATCGGCTGGCAGCGCGAAGGCGGTGGCGAGCGTCACCAGCCCACGCATCCCGCTCCAGCTGACCAGCACCGCCTGGCCGATCGTCGCCGTTTCTGCGTCGTCCTCGCCGCGACGCCGCCACGCCCGGAATCGGTTATAGCCAATGACCACCGCGAAGCGCGTGAGGATCGTCGCCGCCACGACCAGCCCGGCAAACCCCAAAGCGTCCATGAACTCGGCGTGGTGCATCCGCCCCGCGATCAGCCGCGCCTGCAAACCCATCAGCAGGAAGGCGAGCACGTTCAGCAGAAAGACGACCGTCGACCACACCGCATAGGAATGGACGCGCATTCGGGCCGATGCGTTGATCTCGGTCGACCGTGCGACCGTCATCGCGCACGCAACCGTCGCCAACACGGCGGAAAGATGCAGCCGGTCCGCGATGATCCAGACCAGGAAAACCTGCACGAACTGCAACAGGCTGCCGCCGAGCGTTCCCACGACGTGCCGGTTGGTGCGGCGGACGATCATCGCGCACCCGATGCCGAACAGGATCCCGCCCGGCGCCGCCAGCCCGAGTTCCAGATCGACGGGCAGGGTGAAGCCGCCGCCCGACTGGACCGAGAGCGCTGCGGTGAAAAGCAGCAGCGCAGTGGCGTCGTTGAACAGGCTTTCGCCGCGCAGCACCGCGTCCGAACTGCGCGGGATCGACACGCCGGACAACACCGCGGTGGCCGCCGCCGCGTCGGGCGGCGCCACGATCGCGCCGAGCACGACCGCCGCCGCGATCGGCAGCCCCGCGACCGCCCAGCCGATCCACGCTACCGCCGATGCGGTGACCAGCACCGCCACGACCGCGAAGGCGACGAGCGGGCCCCATAATTTGCGCGCCGCGCCGACGGGAAAGTCGAACGCGGCGTCGAAGAGCGTCGGCGCCAGGAACAGCGCGAGCGCGGTGTGCGGATCGATCGGGATGGCGGGCGCGCCGGGGATTAGCGCCACCACCACGCCCGCTGCCGCCAGCATAGCGGGATAGGGCAGCGACAGATGGCGCGAGAACTGGAGCAGCACGATGGCCGCGAGCAGCAGCGCCAAGAGGCTTTCGAAGAAGGTCATGCCGCGCGGCTGGGCACGGTGGGGGCGTCAGCGCGGATCGTCGTCGTCGGTGTCGCCATGTCGATAGGTCTCCCATGTCTGTTCGCCATCGACCTCGGTCGGCACCGGCCGGCCCTGCGCGTCGGTCGCCGGGCGGTAGCGCAGGCCCCGGCGGATGCTGTCGCACACCACGCGGTCGAGCGGCCCGTTGCCGCTCGGCACGGTGACGCGACAGTCTGTCACGCGGCCCTTGACGCCCACCGTGAAGACGAGCTGCACCGTTTCCCGCTCGATGCCACGATAGGGTATGTCATTGGGGAAGCGAACCTTTTCCGACAATAGCCGCAACGGCGATCCTCCGCCGCCGCCATCGCCGTTCCCCGCACCGCCGCTGCCCGTGCCGTTGCCGATCCCGCCGCTGCCGGAGCCTGGCCCCCGCACCGGCGCAGCGCCGGCGGACGCCGCGGCGCCGATGCCGGCGACCGGCGCGGAGACGATCGGCGGCGGCAGGATGGGCGGCACGATCGGCGGTGGTGCGACGATCGGGGTCGCCTTGGCGCGCAGATTGGGCGGCGAGGCGGCGCCTTCCTTACGCGGGCTTGCCCGGTGTTCGGGCTCGACCTTGCGCTCAGGTGGGGGCGGGGGCGGCGGGATCACGTTGAACGTCGTCAGCGTGTCGCCGACTGCGCGGGGCAGTTCGACGCCGAGCCCGCGCAGGAGCGCGAGGCCGAGCGCCAGATGGATCACGACGACGGCAACTACCGAGGCCATACGGCCCCGGTCGATCATGGGCTCATCGGAGCGATAGCGCGCCATGGGTCGGATCGGAGGGGTGGCGGGCGAAGGCGCCCGTCACCCGCCCCGGATCAGCGGCAGCGGCGCGGTGCGGTGATCGTGCGGTCGATCGCGCGGCCGGCAAAGGCGCCCCCGACGCCGCCGGCGATCGTGCCGAGCGCGCCATGGCCGAACACCGAATTGCCAAGCAGCGCACCGCCGACGCCGCCTGCCACCAGGCCCGTCGTGCCGCTCGAATGGCGGCAGCGGCCACGATAATGGCGATAGGCGCGGCCGCGATAATGATGCCGATATTGCGCGCTCGCGCCCGCGGCCGGGATGGTCACCGCCATCGGCAGGCTGAGCGAAAGAGCGGTAAGCGACAGCAAGAATTTACGCATGAAACAATCCCCTGAAAAACGGTGACGCCTGCGTAACGTCCTGTGTCGCGGTAAGTTGCATCGGGCCGGTCGGAGAGGCGCGGCGCGCGCGTCGGCTGGACGCGCCGTTCCCGATCGTGCGAACGGTCGCTTTCCCGCACGATCGAATCGGAACCGCCATGACCGCCGCTAAGCCCCCCCTCATCGTCGGTATCGGCGGCACGATCGGCGGCGTCTCGTCGACCGAGCGGGCGTTGCGGATCGCGGTCGCCGCGGCCGGCGAGATCGGGTTTCGCACCCGCATCTTCGGCGGCGACGCGCTCGCGCAACTGCCGCTCTACGATCCGCGCGCGACCGAGCGCACGGAAGCTGAGCGCGCCTTTGTCGATGCGGTGCGCGATGCATCCGCGGTGGTGATCGCCAGCCCTGGCTATCACGGCAGCATATCGGGTGTGGTGAAGAACGCGCTCGATCTGCTGGAGGAGACCGCGCGCGATCCACGGCCTTATCTTGCGGACATGCCCGTGGGGCTGATCGCCACCGCTTATGGCTGGCAGGCGACGGGATCGACGATCGCCGCACTGCGCTCGATCGTGCACGCGTTGCGCGGCTGGCCGACGCCCTTCGCGGCGGCGATCAACACGCAAATCACCAAGTTCGACGACGAGGGCAGCGCGAGCGATCCGGCGGTGCTCGCACAATTGCGGCTGATCGGGGAACAGGTCGCGCGGTTCGCGCCGCTGGCCGGGGGGCTTGCGGTTCCGGGTTGATGGCTTCCGACCGGCGGCGTTCTCAGTCGATCAGGTCGAGATAGGCCACCACGTCGTTTTCGGTGGCGAGGAACAGCCCCGCCTGAACCTCGTCGCTCTCGCGCGCGGCGCGCGCCATCGCCTCGGCTAGGCTGCCGTAGAGCAGGGTGGTCGCCGCGCCCCCGTCCACCCCGTCCGCGCGGTGGTAGAGGCGCACCGACGTCGTTTCCGAGACGGTGCGCACCCCGTCAGTCCAGATCATTCTCGCTGATGACGATGATCTCCTGATCGGGATCGCGCGCCAGCGCGGTCGCGCCGATATGCGCAATCTCGTCGATATGTTCGCGGAACAGGGCGGCGGCGTCGCCCTCCGGGGAGACGGTGCTCAGTGCTTCGAGCACGTCATATTGTACGGCGAACTGATAGCGTTCGTCGCTCACCTCGGCTTCGAACTCAACCTGGCGGGAGTCGCTATTGTCCTCGATCGTGCGCATGTCGATGTCCAGCCGGTCTTCGGCCATGATGATCCTCCCGTTGACGCCGCGACACTGCGGCCGTGGGGGGCAAAGCGCAGCGACCCGCCCCGCGGTTCCCTGTCACGGGCTTATCGCGGAGTGCCCGGTCGAAAGCGAAAGATCGACGCTTGCCGGCTCATCCGCCATACACCATGTCTTCTCAAGACATGGGATCTGGCTGGACGATGCAGGACGACACGATCATCGAAACCGCCGACGGCCCGATGACCTGGGCCGAATGGAAGAAGAAGAACCCCGTTCAGATCCCGTCGCGGCGCACCAAGGGCAAGAAGCTGCCCAACAAGGTGAAGCTTCGCACCGACGAATGAGCGCCGCGATCCGTCAGCGACCGTGGCTGTCCAGGCTGGCGAGCTGCTGGGCATTCGCGTCGACCGTGTCGCTGTCGGGCGCCACGGCAGCGGGCTCTACGGGGATCGGGTCGCTCGAGGCGGCGTCGGTGACGATCACCGTCGTGCCGACATTGGTCACGCCGAACAGCTTCTTGGCGAAGGCGGCGGGCACGCGAATGCAGCCATGCGAATCCGGGAAGCCGGGATTGCGGCCCGCATGGATCGCGATGCCATCCCAGGTGAGCCGCTGCATGAACGGCATCGGCGCGGCATTGTAGAGATTGGATTTGTGCATCGCGTCCTTTTGCAGGATCGTATAGGTGCCGATCGGCGTGTCCTTGCCGTCGCGACCCGAGGACACGGTCGTCGCGGCGACCAGCGTCTTGCCGCGATAGACATAGGCGCGCTGAAGCGGGATCGACACGACGATCACCACGGGATCGAGGCCGGTGGCCGTATCGTTCCAGACGAACTGATTGGCCGAAAGGCCGCTCGACGCCGTCTCGATCGCGGCGCCCGAATCCGCACCGCTCGCCGCCATCGCCGGAACCGCAGTCATCGCAAGAAGCGTCATGGTCAAGCCGGTGAAGAAGCGCATGATCGGATTCCTTTCCAAGCCCGTTAATTTCTGTTGACATTCCAAACGCGCGACGATCGCGATGGTGCCATCTGTCGATGCGACGAAACGTGGGGCGATCGCGGCGAATGACGGGGCGAGGCGTGTAACTCCGTGGAAACGCAGCAGAAAATTCAGCAGATTTGCGCTACATCAAGGATCGAGGGGTCAACGACATTCCTGGAGCTTCGATGCACGACGATATGGCTGTGCGCACCCGGCGCGCGCTTCTGAAGAACGGCTTGGCCCTGACCGGCGCGCTCGCGCTCACCGGCGCGGCTGGGGCCACTGAACGGCTGACCGGGCGCATGCTGCGCCCCGTTAGCCAGCCACCCCTCCCGTCCGCGCCGCTCACCTCGCCGCGCGCCATTCGCCCCGAACTCTTCCGCCGCGCGCTCACCGCGCTCAACCAGCACGGCGCCGCGATCCCGCATCGCGACAAGATCGCCATCGCCGATTTCACCGCCCCCTCGGCCCAGCCCCGCTTCCACATCGTCGACATGGTCGACGGCCGCAGCACCTCGTTCCTGGTCGCGCACGGCAGCGGTTCGGATCCGGCGCACAGCGGCTATCTGAAGCGCTTCTCGAACGATTTCGGTTCCAACGCCTCGTGCGAAGGCGCGTTCGTGGCGTCGGATTACTATGTCGGCAAACATGGCCGCTCGCAGCGGCTGGAGGGGCTGGACGAAACCAACGGCAATGCGCTCGGGCGCGGGATCGTGGTGCATTCGGCCTGGTATTCCAATCCCGACATGCTGCGCACGCACGGCATGCTGGGCCGCAGCCAGGGCTGCTTCGCCGTCGGCGAGCACGACCTGGATCAGGTCTTCGCCCAGCTCGGCTCGGGCCGGATGATCTATTCCGCCAAGGTGTGACGCGTCCATCGGCGGTGCGCCCGGCGCACACCGCCGACCAGGCCGGACCAGAGCAGATCGCCTGCGCCGGCATAGCCCAGGCCCAGATGGGGCGGCCGGACGGCGATCACGTCGGCCACCCCGATCGTTCCCGCCCGCAGCCCCGCCCGCCCGATTCGCGCCCAGCGCAGCGCGGTTTCCCAGCGGATCAGCCGGATATCCTCGGCCGAGCAGGACGGGTGGCTCGCCAGGAACGTGGCCTGCAGCGTCGCGATGCCCCAGCCCAGTGCCGCCAGCGTGGCGCGATCGGGCACGGGCAGCTTGGTCATGTTGTGGCGCACCAGCAGGTCTGCGATCTCCGCGGCGCGGTCGCCGAGCGTTGCCGCATGCGCCTCCGCCAGCACGCGGGCGGCGCTCGTCTCCATCGTGCCGACGAAGCGTTTCGAGATGCCGCCCGCATGCTGGCGGTAGACCAGGAGCGGCGTGTCGAGCCGCGCGATGCCGCCGAACGGGCGGATGCGGTGATACAGGTCGAAATCCTCGGCATAGAGCATCGCGGGCCGAGTGAAGGGATCGAGCCGCCGCGCCGCATCGGTACGCAGCATCACCGACGACCAGACGAGCGGGTTCTCGATCTGGCTCAGCCAAGCGATCAGCGCGGGGCTGGTGGTGACGGGATAGATCGACGGCGTGACCTTGCCGTCGGTCAGATAGTCGGCGGCGGTGCCCAGCAGGGCGATCTCGGGATGCGCGTCGAGATAGGCCACCTGCGCGGCGAAGCGGCCCGGCCGGCACAGATCGTCGTGATCGAGCGCGGCGATATAGCGCCCACGCGCCTCGGCCACCCCCCGGTTGCGCGCCAGCACCGGGCCGCCGTTACTGTCCTGTACGATCAGCCGCACGCGCGGGTCCGGCCAACGCGCCACGAACGCGGCGGTGTCGTCGGTCGAACGATCGTCCACCACGATCGCCTCGAAATCGCCGAAGCTCTGCGCGGCCAGGCTGTCGAGCGTTTCGCCGATCAGCTCGGCCGCATTGTAGGCGGCCATGACGACGCTGATCGTGGGGGCCGCGCTCACGCCGCGGCCCGCCGGCGTTCGCCGAGGATGCGATCGACGATCATCAGCCCGACGTCGTTCTGCCACAGCCACAGGCCGTTGGCCTGCCCCGAGAAGCTGGCCTCGCCGCCCAGCGTGCCCCAGGGCACGAAGCCGGCGGCGAGGCCGATCCCGAACGCGCCCGGGATCGCGTCGCCCGCGCCATCCACGATCCGGCAATGGCGATCGACCATGGGTCGCCCGGCCTGCGCCGCGAGCGGGATCGGCGCGCCCGTCACGTCCGCCAGAGGCAAAGCAAGCGGCCGGTATCCCAGCGCGGCGACGACCAGATCCGCGGACTGCACGATCCGGCGGGCCGCCGCGTCGTCGTCGCCGGTGATGCGGTGGAGCGCGACGCGCGGATCGGGCGCGCGGCCGTCGATCGCCAGCATCCGCAGCACGAGATCGCGCGCCTCCAGCCGGAAGCCCGCAAGCCGATAGACGAAGCCCGAGACCGGGCAGACATCGTCAGGCCCGAAATCGGTGAAGCCCTCCGCCCGCGCCGCCTCGATCGAGGGGTAGAAGGGCCGCAACGGCCGCCGGTGGAGCAGGGTGACCGCACCCGCACCCAGCGGCAGCGCGGGTTGCCCCTTCAACAGGCGCGCCACCGTCATCAGCGCGCTGGTCGAACCGCCGATGACTGCGATGCGCGGCGCGCGCCGGCCCGAAAGTAGATCGCTCATTTTTTCGAAGCCGCCGAGCGTCAGCACCTCGTCGGACTGGACGAGGCGACCCGCCGCCAGATCGAGGAGCCGCGCCCCGGCGACCTGCTGCGCGGCCAGCCGGTCGAGCGGCTGGTGACCGCCGGTCGCGACGACGATGTTGCGCGTCAGTCGGTCGAACTCATGCCCGTCCGCCTGGCGCCGAAGCCGCACGCTCCACAATCCATTGCCCACTTGCCGCGCGCCGATCGCGGCGTGACCCGTCAGCACGGTGCCGCCCGCCGCGCGCACGATCCCCGCGAGCGCCTGGCCCGTGGCGCGCAGCAGCGGCCCCACCTCGGCGAGCGGCACGCCCAGCGCGCCGGCATGCGCCGCCACTGCGCGCGCGGCCGGATGATCCGCCAGCGCGGCGATCTCGGGATGGATAGTGTCGCTCACCGCGGTGAGAAACGTCTCCGCGGTGGAATCGGAGGTGATCGCGTATCGCCCGAGCTGGCCGCCGCCGATTCCCGCATCGCGCTCCACCAGCACCAGCCCCTCGGCAAAGGCGGGAAACAGCCCCCGCCTGGTCGCCGCGGTCAGCAGCGCGGTGCCGGCCGGGCCGCCGCCCACGATCAGCACCTCGGCGACGGGCGACGGCGCGACTCGTGCGGGTTCGGCGCGGCGGCAGGCGCGCGCGAGCGCCCCGGCGGCGCGCGCCGCATCGGCGACGCTCATCGCATCGCTCATCGGCAGCGACAGCATGCGCGCCGCCAGCGCGTCCGCCACCGGCGTCGGCTCGATCGCGGCGGTCGCGCGGATCCAGGGCTGCTCGCCCAGATGCGGGCTGAAATAGGTGCCGCAGCCGACCCCCTCGGCCGCCATCGCCGCAACGATCGCGGCGCGCGCGCCGGCCAGCCGCTCGGGCAGCAGCACGGGCATGAACTGCATCGCGCGCCGTGCGCCACGGACGCGCTGAAGGGTGAAATCGCCGAGCGCGGCGCGGTACGCCGCCTCCAGCCCCGCGCGGTGGGCGCACACGCTATCGATCTCGCGCAGCTTGGCGCGGGCCATCACCGCGAGCACTTCGGGCAATTTGGCGTTGAGGCCCGGCAAGGTCGCGCTGCGGCCGCTCTCGAAGCCGAAATTCGCCATCGCGCGAAGCCGCGCGATCAGCCCCGCATCGCCGCTGTGGATCAGCCCCCCTTCGGCCACCGCGAACGTCTTGGTGGCCTGCATCGAATGGACCACGGCGAACGGCGCATCGGCACCGAAGCCCATGCCGGCATCGTCGCTCGTGCCGAGCGAGGATGCCGCATCGACGACCACGCCGATCCCGTGGCGCGCCTGCAACCAGGCATAGCGGTCGAGATCGATCGCGTTGCCGAACGTCGCATAGGGCACGATCGCGCCGATCCGCCGCCCGTGGACCGCGATCAAGCGGTCCTCGGCGCGCGCGCAGGCGCTCCAGTCGTCCGGACCGACGTCGCATACCAGCGGCGTCAGCCCCGCCCAGGAAGCCGCCTGCGCGGTGGCGGCGAAGGTGAGCGCGGGCATCAGCGCATAGGTGCCGGGCTGCGGGTCGAGCCAGGCGGCATGGCGGATCGCGATCATCAGCCCCAGCGTGGCATTGGCGACGGCCAGGCTCGCGCCGCGGCCGTCGAACAGCGCGTCGGTCACCTCCGCCTCGAACGCGCGCACTTCGGGGCCGTTGTTGCTGAACAGGCCCGAGGCCTCGACGCGGCGCAACGCCTCGCCCGCTTCGCTCAGCCGCGGCGGATTGGGGGCGATGAGGGGCAGGGGCGGCATAGGCGGATCCACGGCGAGGCACGTCGCCCCGCTATGTCGCGCCGCCTCCTAAGAAGCGGTTACGCAGGGCCGATCGCGCGGAACGGTTGAGGAGGGAGCGTGCGATAATCGGACCCGTTGGACCGATGCACAATCGGCCATGATGCGGAGCCGAAGCGGAACTCGCCATGTTCGTTTCCGGGCACTTTGTCGACCAGCCTGCCAGCCTCTGGCAATCCCGAACGCGTCATGCCAACCTGAAGCGACAGGAGGGCCGACCCTTGGCGACGATCGATCAGAGGACGGTGTTCGACGACCGGACCGACAGGCTGAAGGCATGGGAGATCGCGCTTGATAGCGACGGCTTGCCGGGTTTCGTCACCGAACGCCTGCGCGGCGCGGCGGCCGGGAGCGGGGCATGGGTCGCGACCATGACGCCGTCGGAACTGCTGCTGGCGCGGAGCCACGGCATTCGACCGATCGCGACGGTGTCGGGAACGTGCTGGTTCTACTATGGGCAGAGCTGGACGGAAGGGCACGCGCAGGGGTGGCACGAGGCGCTCGAGAGGATCCAGAGGGAAGCCGCGGCGGCGGGCGCCAACGCCGTCGTCGATGTCCGGCTGCGCACGCTGCGCCATGCCATGGGCGCCAGTATGGACTATACGCTCATCGGCACGGCGGTGCGGATCGAAGGGCTCGCGCCGAGCCCGCATCCGGTGATCGCGACCGTCCCCGCGCTCGAATTCGTGCGTCTGCTGGAGGCGGATATCGTGCCGGTCGGGATCGCGGTCGGCGCGCGCTACGACTGGCTGGGCAATCCCTATTCCGGCGGCGGAGACTGGACGGCGCTGTCCGACATCCAGGCCAAGCTGCGGTCGTTCCGCAGCATCCCCATCATGACGCTTACGGATTTCTGGGAGCGCATCCGGCGCGAGGCGCATGCCGATTTGCGTCAGAAGGCGGCGCGTCAGGGCAACGGCGTTCTTGCACACACGCATTTCGGCCAGTTGCTCCGGCGCGAGCGCGACAAGCAGCCGCCCGCCTATCTCGGGCGTCACATCGTGGTGGGGACGGTGGTGGACACCAGGCCCGGGGCCCGCGTGCCGCATCCGATCGAGATGGTCGTCGACATGCGCGACGGCCTGTCGCCGCTCCGCAGTCCAGACGGGCCGAAGCGGTCGGCCTATGAGAACGACGTGATGGATCAGGAGGGTGGGATTTGATGGCCGATCAACAGGGCATTCCGGAACATGCGCTCGCGCGTCTCGCGGGCCTGCGGCGCGAAGGCCATCCGGGCGGCGTGTTCACCTCGGATTTCTCGGTCAACGAGTTCCTCCTCGTCCGCAAGGCAGGCTTCGAACCCGTCGGACTCTGCGTCGGGTCGTGCATCTACCATCTCGGTTTCCAGATGGCGGGATGGGGCACGAGCGTCGAACTCGATGTGCTGAGCACGGCGATGTACGAGGCGCGGGCGCTGGCGATGGAACGCATGCGTCAGGAAGCGGCCAACATGGGGGCCGACGGCATCGTCGGCGTCCGCCTGACGGTCAAGCGGCTGGAATGGGACACCAAGGTGCTCGAATTCGTCGCGATCGGCACCGGAATCGTCCATGCCAAGGGGCACAAGGGGTTCAAGGGGCCGCGGGGCGAGCCGTTCACGTCCGCTTTGTCGGGCCAGGATTTCTGGACGCTGCTGCAGGCGGGTTATCGTCCGCTCGAGATGGTCATGGGCAGCTGCGTCTACCATGTCGCGCGGCGGGGGCCGTTCGCCTCGATGGGAAGCATCGGCCGCAACGTCGAACTGACCAACTTCAGCATCGCCCTCTACGAGGCGCGCGAGATCGCGATGGAGCGGATGCAACTGGAGGCGACGCAGGCCGGCGCCGAGGGCGTGGTCGGCGCGGACCTGCACGAGGGCAGCCACGGCTGGTCGAGCCATGTCATCGAATTCTTCGCGATCGGCACCGCCGTGCTGCCGATCGAGGGGCATGCTGCGACCGAGATTCCCGATCCCGCGCTGGTGCTCTCCGTGAATAGCTGATCCGAGGTCGTCGCCTCAGTTCGTGCCGCTCTCATATTTCAGTTCGAGGAACCGCCGCTGTGTCGCCAGTTCTTCGAAGGCGCCGCGGGCGAGCTGCACGGTCATGCGTCCGATCTCGTCGTCGATGACGCGAAGGCCATCGGCGAGTTGCGCGTCCGGGCTGCTTCCGCCATCTCGCGCGGAGGCTCGCATGCTTGACGGCACGCTCTGGTAGCCGCCGACGAGCGCCGGAATATCCGTCGCCAGGAGGCGCCTTACCGCATCGGCCGCAGGGCTGGCAGGGTCGAGCGCGCGCAGTTGCGGCGCCATGTCGCCGAGACGGAGGGAGATGGAGGCGATCGACGCGGCCGCCGCGTGTGGAAGCGATGGCTGCTGCCGATCGAGCCAGGTCGCGGTCTGCCGAGGAAGCGCATCGAGACTTGTCGTCCCGAGTTGCTCCGCCGAGACGGGACGATCCCGCGAGAGCATGGCGATGATGCTGCATGCCATGATGACCGCGATGAGGGTGACGATCACGCCTGCCGTGTGCAGCGACGCCACCTCGCTGTCGATCAACGTCGCAACGAGCAGGATGGCGGCCGTTGCCGATCCCATCCGCACGCCGGTTCGGACGTTCCTGCGTCGACGCCGTTCGTGCGCGATGCGCGCCTGCTCGCGGCCTTCGGGCGAGACGCGGTGTATCATGGCTTCCGCCTGCGAGCGCACTGGGAATCGATCCGACATGCCGTCCTTATCCACCAGTTCGGTGCCGGTTCTCAAGATCGGTGATGCGAGAGCAGGGCAGGGTGATGACGTAGATCGTGACGGGTTCTCTCCAGGTGGGGGAACATGAGCCGGCGCGCTGGGCGCAGCGACCTTACCCGCCTTGGGCGGTGCTTCCCCCGTCCGATCGTCCCTTCTGCCACGGCCAACGCCCATCGATTTCGACTTCGAGCGAGAAGCTCAGGAAGGTCCGGATGATGACGATGCCGGCCAGAACGAGGAGGCTCTCGATCGTCGGCTCCACCGCCACGGTGTTGATGATGTCGGCGGCGACCAGGAACTCCAGGCCGAGCAGGATCGATCGGCCGAGGCCAGAGCGAAAGTCGGCGACAAGCGTCGGCCGGCTCGTCGCGCCTCTGGCCAGCCCGATCAGAAAGGCCGCCAGCGTTCCGAACGCGCCCACGACGATGATGGCCGTGCCGACGATCTCGACGACACTCGTCGCCAGGTGGATCCAATAGGCTTCGTTCGTCATCATGGTGCCTCATGCCTCGACGGCATATCGGGCCGTGCGAGCAGCTCCGCCAGCCGGACCGGTCGGAAGTTCCGGGCATCGACGCCCACGTCATGCTGGCGGAGCATGGGCTTCAGCCTGCCATGGCTGTGGCCGTGCAGATTGATCGCGCGGCGGTGCTGGCCGTTCCAGCTCCTGAACGGATAATGGCAGAGGACCAGTCGGTGCCCGTCCTCCGTCAGTTCGACATAGTCGCCGACGCTTGCCCAGCCCGCCGCTTCGCCCGTCGCCACGGGATCGTTGTTGCCGCGGATCAGATGCTTGGTGCCGTTGAGACGGGAGAGCAGCGCCGCCACATCGGCCGGTCGCCGCGCCACATCCCCCAGGTGCCACACGACGTCGTCCGCCCCGACGATCGCGTTCCATGCCGTGACGAGCGCCTCGTCCATCTCGCCGACCGTGGCGAACGGCCGGCGATGGATGTTCAGCGTCCGATGATCGCCGAAATGGGTGTCGGCGGTGAAGAACAGCGCCATGGCCGCTCAAAGCATCTCGAGCGGCCGGCGGCCGCGTGGGGGCGGGAAGGCGGCTTCGAGCGCGGCCATGTCCTCGGCCGACAGCGCCAGATCGACGGCGGCGCGGTTCTCGCGGACATGCGCAGCGGTGCCCGCCTTGGGTATGGCGATCATGCCGCTCCGTCGCAACGTCCAGGCGAGGGCGACCTGCGCAGGGGTGGCGCCGATCGCCTCGGCGATCCTGCGGAGCGTCGTGTCGGCGACGAGGCGGCCCTGCTCCACCGGGCTGTACGCCATCGCCGGGAGGGCGCGGGCCTCCAGCCACGGCAGCAGGTCGTGCTCGGGGCCGCGGCGCGTGAGATTGTAGAGGATCTGGTCGACGGCGCAGCCATCGCCGCCGGCGGCGAACAGCTCCTCCATGTCGCGCGTGTCGAGATTGCTGACGCCCCAGTGGCGGATCTTGCCGGCCGTGCGCAACGCCTCCATCGCCTCGGCCGTCTCGCCGAGCGGCACCGACCCTCGCCAGTGCAGCAGGTAGAGATCGAGCCGGTCCGTTCCGAGCCGCCGCAAGCTCGCCTCGCAGGCCGCGCGCAGCCGCGCGCGCGACGCATTCTGGGGATAGGCCTTGCTGACGAGGAAAAACGTGTCGCGAACGTCGCGCAGCGCTTCGCCGATGAGTTCCTCGGCCGCGCCTTCGCCGTACATCTCCGCGGTGTCGATCAGCGTCATGCCGAGATCCACGCCCAGGCGTAACGCGGCGATCTCGTCCGACCGGCGATCGGGTCGCTCCCCCATCATCCACGTGCCCTGGCCCAGCGCGGGCACCTGTTCGCCGCCCGGTAACGACACTGTTCGCATGATCTGCCTCGGCTATCCTGTTGCAGCGGACAAACGAACGACGTCGCCGTCCGGTGCATGCCGGTCGATGACGCATGCGCCCAAATGATGAACGAGGGTCGCCTAGCGCGGCGCGGATCGAAGCGCCGCGCCAGATCGCGCTGCCATGAAGGCGGATCGTCGAACCCGATCAGTGCGTTAGCGTGAAAGGATGGGTCCGAAGAGGATGTGGACGTGGTCGCTGTCACGAAGATCATGGATGGCGTCCGCGCGCGATCCGATCGCGAGGTCGCGGCGCTGGGCGGTCCGCACGAGCGTATCGACGGGCCGCTCAAGGTCTGCGGCGTGGCCGATTTTCCGGGCGACACGATCCTGCCGGGCATGGCGCACGCTGCGCTGGCGGTCAGCGCGATCGCGTGCGGGCGGATCACCCAGATCTATCGGGAGGCCGCCACCGCTATGCCGGGCGTGCTGCTGGTCCTGACCTATGAGGATGTCGGCGAGGCGATAGCCCCGATCAAGCATCTGATGGCGGGCGGATGGGCGAACAGCAGTTGGCGGCCGCTGTCATCGCCCGCGATCCGCTATGCCGGGCAGATCGTCGCGCTGGTCGTCGCGGAAACGCCCGAGATCGCGGCAGCCGGAGCGGCGGCGATGCGCTTCGCCTATGCGGGCGAGCCGCCGGTGGCGACACTCGCCGACCCGCGCTGCACGACGCAGCCGCTGGCCGAGGTCGATCCCGAGCACATGGACCGCCGCAAGGGCGATCTGGACGCAGCATTGGCGCGCGCCGCGGTGCGGATCGACGCACGCTACACGACGCCGATCCAGCACCACAATCCGATCGAGCTGCCGAGCACGACGTGCGTCTGGGAGGGCGACACCCTGACCGTGCTGGAGCCCACGCGCTATATCGGGGCGGCGCAGCATGGTCTGGCGGCGCAATTCGGATTGAAGCCCGAGCAGGTGCGCATCGTCTCGCATTTCATCGGCGGGCATTTCGGCTCGAAGCTCGCGCTGTCGCAGCACACCGCGCTCTGCGCGCTGGCGGCGCGAAGGCTCGGGCGGCCGGTCAGGCTCGAGGTGAGCCGGCGCGACCAGTTCACCGTGGCGAATCACCGCACCGAGACCCGCCACCGCGTTCGCCTGGGCGCGACACGGGACGGCACGCTGCTCGGCGTCGGCCACGATGCGGCGACAGCATCCTCGCGCTTCGACGATTTCGCGATGGAGGGCACCGACGTCTCCACCGCGATCTATGCCGCCGAGGCGGTGGCGGGGCACGAGCGGTTGGGCCGGGTCGACCGCAACACGCCGGGGCCGATGCGCGCGCCGCCCGAGGTGCCGTTCCTCTTCGCGATGGAAAGCGCGATGGACGAACTGGCGCATGCGCTCGCCATGGATCCCATAGAGCTGCGCCGCCGAAACGACACGCTGGCCGATCCGGTGACGGGCAAGCGCTTCACGACGCGCCCGCTGATGCGGTGCTTCGATGCGGCGGCCCAGGCGTTCGGCTGGTCGAGCCGGATCGCCCAGCCGCGGGCGACGCTGCGGGACGGCTGGTGGATCGGCCATGGCTGCGCGGCGGCGGCGCGCCCGGTGAAGATCGGGCCCGCGAGCCTCCGGATCGCGCAGGACGCGACGGGCGCGGTGCGGATCGAGACCGCGCATCACGAAATCGGCAACGGCCTCTACACGCTGCTGGCGACGATCGCGTCCGAGCGGCTGGGCGTGCCGCTGGGCGCGGTGACGGTCGCGCTGGGCGATACGCGGCTGCCGCCCGCGGGCATCTCGGGCGGGTCCTCGACCACCACCAGCTTGGCGAACGCGCTCGCCGAGGCGTGCGCGGCGCTCAAGCGGCAACCCGACGGCGCGCGCGAGGTGGCGTTCGATTATGTGCCGGCAGGCGCGGGCTGCGATGCGCTCGACGAGCTTCGCGCAGGGCACATCAAGCTGCTGACATTGCCCAAGGACCAGCTCGCCTGGGCATTCGGCGCGCACATGATCGAGGCGCACGTCCATGCGGCGACCGGCGAAATTCGCATCCCGCGCCATGTCGGCGCGTTTGCCGCGGGCCGCGTGCTTAATCCCCTCACGGCGCGCAGTCAGTATCTGGGCGGCATGGCCTGGGGGCTGAGCTCCGCGCTGCTGGAGAAGACCGAGGTCGATCCGCGGACCGGCGTCTATCTCAACCGCGACCTGGCGGAGTATCTCGTGCCCACCGCGGCCGACATCGCCGAACAGGTGGTCGTGATGGTGCCCGACGACGATCCGACGGTGAACCGCGAAGGCATCAAGGGGCTCGGCGAGATCGGCATCATCGGCGTCGCCGCCGCGGTGGCCAACGCCGTCTTCAACGCGACGGGCGTGCGCGTCCGCGACCTGCCGATCCGGGGCGAGATGCTGCTCGATTGAGTCGCGTCGGCTGGACCGCGCGATTGTTGAACGGGCCATGCTTTGGGCGCCGCGAACGGTCTGTGCCGAGCGTCGATGACGCACGGCACCATCGTCAGGCCTGGGCAGAGGCTGCCGCGACCTCCCGTTCGGCCTGGACGAACCCATAGGCGGGAACGATCTCGCCGGTGCGATCGACAAGCGCCGGCCAATGGGCGATGACATGCTCGCCGGCATCGTCGCGGGGCGCCTGCAACCCCGCCGTGAGCGTGACATGCGCTGCGGCGAAATGGCCGGCGCCGGCGCACAGGATCGCGCGGGTGGGCGCGTCGTCCTCGACCAGCGCCAGCAACGCCGGACTGACGAGTGCCGGATCGAGCAGCGCGAGGCTTTCGGGTGGAAGGACGCCCTCCGTCATTCCGGTCGCCGCGGTGGGCGCAAGGCAGTTGACGCGGATGCCGTATTTTTCGCCTTCGATCGCCAGCGTCTGCATCAGGCCCACCAGCGCCATCTTCGCCGCAGCGTAGTTCGCCTGACCGAAATTGCCGTACAGGCCGGACGAGGAGGTGGTCATCACGATGCGCCCGAAGCGCGCCTCGCGCATCGGCTCCCACACCGCCTTGCAGCAGACCGCCGCGCCCATCAGGTGGACGTCGATCACGGCGCGAAAGTCGGCGATGCTCATCTTGGCAAAGCTTTTGTCGCGCAGGATGCCGGCATTGTTGACGAGGACATCGACGCGTCCCCAGCGGGCGAGCGTCGCCGCCACCATCTCTGACACCGCGGCCTCGTCGGTCACCGATCCTGCCGCCCCGATCGCCTCGCCGCCTGCCGTGACGATGGCATCGACGACCTTGGCCGCGGCATCATCCGACAGATCGTTGACGACCAGCCGCGCGCCCTTGCTCGCCAGATACATCGCATGGGCGCGCCCCAGTCCGCCTCCCGCTCCGGTCACGATCGCGACACGACCCCGTATCGACATCCCCGTCTCCTCGAATTTGCCGCCGTTTAGCCCTGGCGACGGACACTATCAAGAGAGTGAATATCAGGCTATCATTCGGTGGGGCGGCGGCAGATCTCGATGAAGCCTGCGGCCATGAAGCTCGCCATCCGCTGCTTGATGGCGACGAAATCGTCCGAGCGGTTCATCCCGTTCGACAGCTTGTCGATGCGCCCGGTTCGCGCGAGCGTCAGCATCAGCGCACCGGTGACGAAGTGATAGCCCCAGAAGATGTCGGCTTCGGCACAGTCGGGCAACGCGCGTCGCAGCAGGCGGACGAGGCGGAGGACCACCGGATCGAAATGCTGGTCCATCAGGTCGGCGCCCCAATGCGGTGTGTTCGCCACCTGAGCGCCGAGCTTCGCGTAATTGCGCCAGCCCTCGTCGCCTTCGATGTAGAGATCGAGATCGGTGTCGAGAAACGCCCGCAGCGCACCCTCCACGGTGGGCGCGTCGCCCGCTTCGCGCTCATAGGCGTCGAGCGCATGCATCCGCCGTTCGCTGGTCACGACCGCGCGGCGCGCGAACACCGCGTCGAACAGCGCTTTCTTGTCCGTATAATAATAGTTGAGCAGCGTGTGGTGGACGCCGACCTGCTTGGCCACGTCCTTCAACGTCACGCCGTACAGCCCGTGTTCGGCGAACAACGCTTCGGCCGCGTCGAGGATCTGCTCCGTCATCGCGGCACGTTGCTCCGCTTTTCGCGATCGGCGGACGGGTTTGGCTGCTTCGGTCACGCCCTTCGCCTTCCAGCTCGCCGGCGGTGCGTCAAGCCGCCGCCGTCGTGCCGCCGAATATTCACACACGAGAGAGCGTCCATTGACAAGTCGGATGCGGCGTTCATGATGGCGGAAAGCGGCAAAGCATCGCGAGGAGAGGATTTTGGTAGCCGACAGGGCCATACGGACGGTCGCGTCCGATCGCGCCGGAAGACCCGTGCGTCGCTGGCTGGTGCTGGCGATGCTGACCTTCGTTTACGTTCTCAATTTTCTCGATCGGCAGTTGCTCGGCATCCTGGCCAAACCGATCCAGGATTCGCTTCATATCACCGATGGGCAGCTCGGGTTGATCGGCGGCTTCTACTTCGCCCTGTTCTACTGTTTCATCGCGGTGCCGGTAGGCTGGTTCGCCGACAAGACCAATCGCGTCGCGATCGTGTCGCTCGCCTGCGCGATCTGGAGCGGCGCGACCACCGCTTGCGGCCTGGCTGCCAGCTATCCGCAACTCGTCGCGGCGCGGATGGTCGTCGGCTTCGGCGAGGCGGGGGGCGTGCCGCCCTCCTATGCGATCATCACCGACACCTATCCGCCCGGACGGCGCGCCACCGCGCTGAGCCTTTACAATCTGGGACCGCCGATCGGCGCCGCGCTCGGCATCGCCTTCGGCGGCTGGATCGCGGCGACCTTCGACTGGCGCCGCGCCTTCGTCGCCATCGGATTGGTCGGCATGGTGACGGCGATCGTCGTCCGCCTCGTGGTGCGCGAACCGGTGCGCGGCGGCCTCGACCCATCCTCCGCGCACCCGCAAGGCGGTGGTGTGTTCTGGGGCACGGTGCGGATGTTCGTCACCAGCCCGGTGCTGATGCTGGTCGCGCTGGCGAGCGGCGCGACCCAGTTCGTCACTTATGGGCTGGGCAATTTCGCCGTCCTCTTCCTCATGCGGGAAAAGGGGATGCGGCTCGAACAGGTCGCGATCTGGTATGCGCTGGTCGTCGGGGTCGGCATGGCCGCCGGCATCTTCGCCTCCGGCCGCATCCTCGACCGGCTGACCCGCCGCTCGCGCGTGGCTTATGCGGCCGTGCCGGCGGTGTCGTTGGCGGGCGCGCTGCCCTTCTATCTCGGTTTCGTCTGGGCGCCGGGCTGGCCGCTGGCGCTGGTGCTGCTGGCGGCGGCGATGTTGCTCAACTATTTCTACCTCTCCGCCGCGGTCACGCTGGTGCAGGAGGAGGTGCGGCCCGACCAACGCGTGCTGTCGGGGGCGTTGCTGCTGCTCATCATGAACTTCATCGGGCTGGGGCTCGGCCCGACCTGGGTCGGCTGGGCGAGCGACTGGTTCGCCGCGCAGGGCCACGCCCACGCGCTGCAGCTCGCCCTCTACACCCTCGCGCCCTGCTACATCGTGGCCATCCTGCTGTTCGCCTGGCTTGCCCGCATTCTCCACCGGTCGAATCATTCCCGAAAGGTCGTCGCATGACTCCGTTCCGTCGCCTGCTCGCCGCCTCCTGTCTTCTGCTTCCCGCTCCCGTGCTCGGCCAGAGCGGCGCCCCGGTCGTCACGGCGCCCGCTGGCGCGATGGCCGGCATGACGCAGGGCGATCTCCGCGTGTTCCAGGGGATACCCTACGCACAACCGCCGGTGGGGGCGCTGCGCTGGAAGCCGCCGATGCCGATGACGCGCTGGCAGGGCGTGCGACAGACGACCGCCTTCGGTCCCGCCTGCGTCCAGCCGCAGGGCGGCCCCGCGTCGGTCTATTCGCCGGCGGCGCCGCTGCCGGTCAGCGAGGATTGCCTGACGCTCAACATCTGGGCGCCCGCGCACGCGGAACGCGCGCCGGTGTTCTTCTGGATCCATGGCGGCGCGCTGGTGACCGGATCGAGCCGCGAGCCGCTCTACGAGGGCCGACGCCTGGCCGAGCGCGGCGCGGTGGTGGTGTCGATCAACTATCGGCTCGGTGTGCTTGGCTGGATGGCGCATCCCGGGCTGAGCGCGGAGTCCCCGGCGTATATTTCGGGCAACTACGGCCTGATGGACCAGATCGCCGCGCTGCAATGGGTGAAGCGCAACATCGCCGCGTTCGGCGGCGATCCGGCCAATGTGACGATCGCCGGCGAATCCGCGGGCGCGCTCAGCGTCCTATACCTGATGAGTTCGCCCCCCGCGCACGGCCTCTTCGCCAAGGCGGTGTCCGAAAGCGGCTATATGATTGCGATGCCCGCGCTCAAGCGCAGCCTCTATGGCGCGCCCTCGGGGGAAGCGGCGGGGCAGATGCTCGGCGCTGCGCTGCATGCCCCCGACATCGCCGCGCTGCGCGCCCTCGATGCGCAGGCGCTGACCGATGCGGCGGCGAAGGGCGGGTTCGGGCCTTGGGGGCTGGTCGACGGCAAGCTGTTGCCCGAACAGATGGTCGACGCGTTCGATGCCGGGCGGCAGGCCAAGGTGCCGCTGCTGGTCGGCTTCAACCAGGGGGAGATCCGGTCGCTCAAGATGCTGGCGCCCAAGGTGCCCGGAACGCCGGCCGACTATGAACGGATGATCCATGAACGCTATGGCGAACTCGCCGATGCGTTCCTGCGGCTGTATCCGTCGGCGACGATGCAGGAGAGCGTGTACGCGACCACGCGCGACGCGCTTTACGGCTGGACCGCGCAGCGCATGGCGATCAAGCAGACCGCGATCGGCGAGCCCGCCTATCTCTACCTGTTCGATCATGGCTATCCGGCTGCCGACGGGGCCGGGCTGCACGCCTTCCACGCCAGCGAACTGCCGTTCGTGTTCGGCAATATCGACCGTACGCCGCCGCGCTGGCCCGCGATCCCCGACACGGCCGGGGAACATGCGCTGGCAGACGCGATGGTCGGCTATTGGACCAGCTTCGCGCGCGACGGCCGGCCGAGCGCGCCCGCTGCGCCGGCGTGGCCGGCTTATGGCACCGAGGGCCGCTTCCTCCATGTCACCGACACACCGCGGGCCGAAGCCGGTCTGATGCCGGGCATGTACATGCTGACCGAGCAGATGGTGTGTCGCCGCCGCGCCGACGGCAAACAGCCATGGAACTGGAATGCGGGGCTTGCCGCCCCCAAGCTGCCGCCGGCGACCCCGCGCTGCCCCTGATCCGGAAGGATCAGCGGCCGATCACCGCCCCGGTGATCCGGCCGGCGGCATAGTCGGCCCGGAGCCGCGCCTTGTCGATCTTGCCGGTTGCGGCGAGCGGCATGGGCGCGACTTCGGCGATCTCGGCGGGGATCCACCAATCCGCGACCTCGCCGCGGAGCAGCCCGAGAAGCATGGCCGGGTCCAGCCGCTCCGCCATCTCGACGATCAGCACCGGCCGCTCGCCCCATTTGGCATCGGCGCGGGCGATCACCGCGACGTGGCGGATCGCCGGATGGCGGCCGATCACCGTCTCGATCTCGGTCGGGTTGATCCACTCCCCACCCGATTTGATCAGATCCTTGGCACGCCCGTTGATCGTGAGGTTGCCGTCCGCATCGATGGTGGCCAGGTCGCCGGTGTCGAAATAGCCGTCCGCGTCGAGCAGCGACACGTCGGACTTGTAATAACGGTCGATGACGCTCTGCCCCTTGACCCACAGCCGCCCCTCGACGCCGCGCTGCTCGGCCAGGGTCGCGCCTTCGGCATCGGTCAGCTTCAGGTCGACGCCGATGATCGGCCGCCCCGAGCCCGTCGATGCGCCGGGCACGTCGCCCGGGGGCGCGATCGTGCCGGTCGGCGACAATTCGGTCATGCCCCAGCTCGTCTGCACGCTGGCGCCGAGGATGTTCTCCATATGGCGGATCAACGCGTCGGGGCATTTCGAGCCACCGATCACGACGCGACGCAGCGAGGGGAGGGCGATCCCATGCGCCTCGACATGATCCGTCAGGCCCAGCCAGACGGTCTGCACGCCCACCGCCACCGTCACGCCCTCGTCGCGGATCAGCCGGGCGAGGCTGGCCCCGTCGAGAACGCGGCCGGGCAGGACCAGCTTGGTTCCGGCCGCCGGCGCCGCAAACGGCAGGCCCCAGCCATTGGCGTGAAACATGGGAACGCCGAGCAGCAGGACGTCGCTGGCGGTCAACGCGATCGAGTCCGCCTGCAACGTGCGCAGCGTGTGCAGATAGTTCGACCGATGGGTGTAGACGACGCCCTTGGGTGGCCCCGTCGTTCCCGAGGTGTAGCAGAGGCCCGCGGGCGTCTCTTCGTCGAACCCGCCCCAGGCACGGGACGCGCCGTGTTCGCGCAGCAGCGCCTCATACGCGATCGCCCCGTCGGGGGCGGGCGCGTCGTCGCGGGAGTCGAGCACGATGACCTGTTCGACCGTGGGGCAATGCGGCGCCAGTTCGCGCCACAGGGGCATTAGGTCTGCGGCGACCGCGATCATCCGATCCTCGGCCTCGCGGATCATGCCGACCAGATGCGCCGTCGACAGGCGCGGGTTGAGGGTGTGGCACACCATCCCCGCGCCCATGACGGCATAATAGAGTTCGAGATGGTGCAGCGTATTCCAGGCAAGCGTCGCCACCCGATCGCCCGGCCTCAATCCCATATGGCCCAGCGCGCCCGACAGGCGATTGCTCCGCTCATGCATCGCGGCATAGCCGATCCGCCGAACGCCGGTGCCATGGGCGGCCTCGACGACCTCCCGATCACCGAACCATTTCGCCGCGTGATCGAGGAATTTATCAACGGTCAGAGAATAGGGTTGCATAGATATTGTCGCATGAGATCCCGTTGAAAAGACCGGCCGCAAAAGGATATCGCGGCCGGAGACCGGGGAGATCAGAAGGTCTTCAGGATCTTGACACCGTACTGGCGCGGCGGTCCCGCGAAGTCGAGGCTGCTGTTCAGCGCGGCGACATAATGCTGGTTGGTCAGGTTGGTCGCATAGCCGGTGACGGTGAAGCTGCCATGCGTGAAAGCCAGCTGTGCCGCGAGGATGTTGCGTTCACCTAAACGGTCGCCGAGTTGCGGGTTCTCGAACAAGGTCGCCCATTGTGGCGCGATGTGCCCGAAGTTCACGCGCGGCGTCAGCTTGTCGCCATTGCCGAACTCGAAGTCATATTGCGCCCCGGCGTTGATGGTGAAGTTGGGCGCATAGGTTTGTTCGCGCCCCTTCAGATCGATGCACGAAGCGCTGGCAGGACCGGCGGCGATGCTGCACGCCGTTGGTGCCGGGAGGCGGGAGTCGGTCGCGAAGAACTGGCCGAGGCTGCTGTGCAGGACGTTGACGCCGAAATCGAAGGAGAAGTGGCCGAACTTGACGTCGGCGTCCGCTTCGGCGCCGTAGATCTTGGTCGAATTGGGCACATTGACCTCGATCCCGAACACGGGAATCGTCGGATAGCCGATGATGACCTGGAAGCCCTTGAAGTCATTGTAGAAGCCATCAACCGTGGTGCGGATATGGCCGCCCGCGAAATTGGCCTTCCAGCCGGCCTCGTAGGACTGGACGCGCTCGGACCCGAACGGCGCCGGGATGCCGAGCCCGACGGGCGTGTTGAGACCGCCGGGTTTGAACCCCGTCGCCACGAACCCGTAGAGGTAATTGTTGCGGTCGACCTGCCAGCCGAGCGAGGCCTTGTACGAGAAGTTGTTCGACGTGACGGTCTGCTGGTCCGGCAGATAAACGCCATATTGCAGAATATCGACCGTATTCGTCGACCGGCTGGCGGTGTAGCGCCCGCCGAGTTCCAGCTTCAGCGTCGGCGTGATCTTGAAGCCGACCTGACCATAGACGGCGAGCGACCGCTCGGGGTTGCGGCCCTGCAAGCGGTATTCCGTCTTCGGCGCCCCGAGCGGCGCACCGATCACGAACTGATAGGGAGAGAGGAAGAAATAGCTGTTCCACAGGCCGAACACGCCGGCCAGATAGGTCAGCCGCCGATCATCGGGGGAGATCAGGTTGAATTCCTGGCTGAACTGCGTCTCCGTCACGCTGTCGAAGAAGTAGGAATTGCCGGTCGCGGTGCCGTCCAGATCGGCCATATACTGGGTATTGCCGTTCGAAAAGCCGCTGACCGAGCGGAGCTTCAGGCCGCTGTCGAACTGGTAGTCGATCCGCAGAATGGAGCGCACGAACTTGTCGCGGGCGCCTTGCGGCGAATTCGCCGTGATGTTGAACAGATCGCGGGCATTGGGGTTCGGCGTGGTCGTGCCCGGCAGGACCGCGAACCGGTCGGTATAGGGATCGGCCGGATAGGCCCCCATGTCGAGATAGTCGATGTCGGTTTTCGACAGGACCGACAGGTTCGCGGTCGGCTTCCACAACAGGCTGAAACGGCCGGCGATCTCGCGCACGTCACCCTTGTTGCCGTTGTACGCGCCGCCGTTCGGCCCGGTGATGGTGTAGAAGGAATCGCGCCGTTCGCCGTAGAAGGCGGCACGGGCGGCCAGCGTGTCGCTGATGGGGATGTTGACCGCGCCCTGGCCGCCAAGATCGTTGTAGTTGCCATAATTGGCATTGAAATAGCCGTGGTAACCACCGCCGACGATCGGATCGGCCGTGTTGACGAACACCGCGCCGCCGGTGGAATTCTGGCCGACGACGGTCCCCTGCGGCCCGCGAAGGACCTGAACGTCGGCGATATCGAAATAGGGCTCCTCCTGGAAATAGCCCGGAAAGGTCGGCGCTCCGTCGCGATAGGTGATGACGCCGGTGGTTGTCTGGGTGTTGTGCTCACCCTTGCCGATGCCGCGTATGTTGAACTCCAGGCCTTGCCCGAAATTGTTCACCACGACCGACGGCATCGCGAACTGCAGCGCATCGACCGCGACGACGCCCTTGTTGGCGAGATCGGCGCCCGACAATACCGAGGCGGCAACGGGCGTGGTCATCAGGTTTTCATTGCGGCGCAGCGCCGTCACGACGATGTCGTGACCGGGATCGCTCTGGCTGCTTTCCGCCGCAGCGGTGGTGTCCGTTTGTGGCGCACCAGATTGCGCCGAATCGGTGGACGACGGTGCGGTTTGCGCAACGGCGCTCCCGCACCAGACAAGGGCGAACGCCGACACGCCGAAGCGGATTGCACGAGCCTTCATAGCGGGACTCCTCTCCATCTGACCAACCGCGCACACTTCCGGACGCGTTGGGGCCAAACTACCCGAAGCCAAGCCGAAATCAACCCTCTCTCACGCGATAGTGAAACGAACGGGTATCACGAGGGCGATATGCGCGAGCGCGACGTCACGGAGATGGGGGGCAAGAACGTAGGACGCATTTTCGCGAAGAAGGCGCTGGCGCGTCACGGCAGGGCGCCAGGCGCGGCCGGATCGATCCCCAGACATGGCGTGCCGGGAGCGCGCATCTCCGGTCCATCGGCCAGAATGGAAGGGCCGATCCTCAATGTGACGATCAAATGGTCTTACCGATACGTCAGCGGGTCGCGTCGCCGTTTCTCACGGGTCCGATCACGAAGCCATGGTGCCCGGGGACGGATTCGAACCGCCGACACTGCGATTTTCAGTCGCATGCTCTACCAACTGAGCTACCCGGGCGCACCGCCGAAACGATGTGGAAGCGGGCCTTTAGTCGGGCTCGGCGGTGCTGTCCAGCCCATCCGGCGCGATCTCGGGGCCGGGAATACGATAGCCTTCGCCGAACCATTGCAGCAGGTCCCGGTCGCGACAGGCGGGGCCGCAGAACGGGCGGTGCGCGGCCGAGGCGGGCTTGTCGCAGAGCGGGCAGGGGGTGGCGGTCATCGGGTCTCCAGTTCGTGAACGGTGCCGGTGCGACGCGCGAGTTCGGCCAGCCATTCGTGATTCGCCCGCAACCGCGCGTGCACCGCCGCGGGAAGCGCATGGCGGCGCGGGGCGCCGGGCGGCGTGCGTTCCAGATGGCGCAGCGCCGCACGCGCCGCCGCACCGACCGGATCCGCGCGCAGCATTTCCGGCAGCGAGGCGCGAGGGCGGGCGCGGACGATCTGGAGAAAGCCGAAGCCGTTGACCGCGGTCCGCTCGAACGGCAGCGGCAGCGCGGCGTCGATCGCCAGCGCGACGGCGTGGCGCGGGGCCTTCCCCGCGAGCGTTGGAAAATCGATCCCGATCGAGCCGCCGACGCCGTGCCGCACGATCGCCTGCGCCACCGCCGTGGCGGCCGCGACCGCCAGCGGCTCGAGCGCGCCGCCGCCGTCGACGTCGAACAGCGTCATCGCCGGCGTGGGGCTCATCCGCAGTGCGCCACCGGGAAACGCGATGTCGCCGCCCGTCGCCTCGTCGAGGATCTCGGACCAGCCCGCCGCCTCCAGCGCATCGGGCTCATGCGCGCGCAGTATGCGGACGGGATGCCCCGAGGCGGTGATGCGGGCGAGCAGATCGGCGCCCGGTCCAGGCGCTTCGTCGGTGAGGCGGGCGCGGGGCAGCTTCAGGCGCCCGGTTTCGGGAATCGCCTCGCGCGTCACCCGGAGCATGATCGCGGCACCCTGCGTCAAGCCGTGCGGCGCGGCGGCAAGCTGGACCTCGGTGCCGTCCGCGAACGTCGCCCGGGCCTGCGTCCCATCGGTGAGGCGCGCGGGGGCGACGGTGCCGAGCCGCAGGCCGGGCCGCTCCACGATCGCCTCCACGATGCGATCGTCGGCGACGAGCGCGGCGCGGGATTCGCCGATCCCGGCCTCGTAGAGCCACTCAGCCAAGCGTCACGCCGGCGGTGGCCAGCAGCGCGCGCGTTTCGAACAGCGGCAGGCCGACCACGCCCGAATGACTGCCCGCCAGATAGCGCACGAACGCCTCGGCGCGGCCCTGGATCGCATAGCCGCCGGCCTTGCCCATCCCCTCGCCACAAGCGACATAGGCGTCGATCTCGGCCGGCGAGAGCGGCTTGAACGCGACGACCGTATCCGACACGCGGTGGCGCACGACGCCCGCCCGGTCGATCACCGCGACTGCGGAGAAGACATGATGACGACGGCCCGACAAGAGGCGGAGCATGCGGCGCAGCTCGGCTTCGTCGGCGGGCTTGCCCAGGATGCGGCGGCCCGCGGCGACGGTGGTGTCGCCCGCCAGGATCGCCTCGTCCGCGTCGCGCGGAACCGCGGCGGCCTTGGCGAGCGCGATGCGCAGCGCATAGGCGCGCGGATCCTCCGCCTTCAGCGGCGCTTCGTCGATATCGGGTGCGGCGATCCGCGCGGGCACGACGCCGATCCGCGCGAGCAGCTCGCGGCGGCGCGGCGACGACGAGGCGAGGACGAGGCGCGGTGCGGCGCCGGTCACGCCGTCACTTGAAGCGATAGGTGATCCGCCCCTTGGTCAGATCATAGGGCGTCAGTTCGACGAGCACCTCGTCGCCCACGAGCACGCGGATGCGGTTCTTGCGCATCTTGCCCGCGGTGTGCCCGAGGATCTCATGGTCGTTCTCGAGCCGGACGCGGAACATGGCGTTGGGCAGAAGCTCCACCACCTGGCCGCGCATTTCGAGGAGTTCTTCCTTGGCCAAATACAGTCTTTCAATAACAGGGGATTTTTGCGTGCCGCGCCCTTAGCGCCTGCCCGCGAAAAAGGGAAGCGCGGGGCGGCAATCGGCGCGACGGTCGCGCGATCGCGGTGGCATGCGTGAGATGGGAACGATGACGTCGTTTTCAAAGGACAGGCGGCATCATGGCTGATGCAGCAAGCGATCGACACATCATAGCGGTTGTACGTTTCACGAAGCGCGCCGGCGAATGCTAGCTTTCTGTCGAAGCCTCGACCCGCGCTCGCTCACAGCAGGCGATCCTGATGCTGCGTATTCTCGCGCGCCGCCCGACGGAACGCATCCTGATCGACGTTCGGAACTCGCGGCCGCTTGCCCGCGAACAGGTCTTCCAAGCTCAGGATCTGAAGCTTGGGGAAACTGTCGTCGATACCCGTCCGATACAATCCGACTGCTGCGGCGCGGCGGCGCATTTCGGCCGTCGGACGTGCCAGCATCACCAGGACGCCGATCGGCGCGTCCTCGCGTGCGATCGTAGCGGCGAGTGTTTCGACCATCGTGACATTGGCATGAACGCCGCCCTTCACGGAAACGATCGCGCGGTGCGTCACCATTCGTCCGCTCGCCGGATCAAGATCGTTGAAATAGATGATACCGTCGATGCCGCCATCGGCGCCCTTCTTTTTGCCGCCGAACGGCAGCGCATCGACCATCGAAACCGCCCACCATTGGAACTGGTATTTGTCGCGCGCCGCCAGATCGCGCGCCGAGGCCAGATCCTTGGGCGTCCCCTCGACGGTGAAGACGATGCCCGGAAAAGCGTCGTTCATCCGTTTTTCGATTAGCGACACGGCGAGATGGGTGATGTCAATGCCGACCCATTGCCTTCCGAGCTTCTGTGCGGCGTGCACCGCAGTGCCGCAGCCACAGAAAGGATCCAGAACCACGTCACCCTCTTGCGACGAAGCCGCAATGATCCGTTCGAGCAAAGCGATCGGCTTCTGCGTCGGATAACCGAGGCGCTCTTTCGATTGCGAGTTGAGGATCGGAAGCTGCCACACGTCGTTTTCCCTAACGCCACGTTCGTCCACCGACGTGACGTAAACCTCATCGCCTTTGACGCGCGTGTGGTAGTTCTGCTTACGCTTTAGGGACTTTTCGGTGTAGGCCGTGTAGGGCGGATCGAAGACATAATCGTCGGTCTTCGTGTAAAACAAGATCGTATCATGAAGTTGCTGAAAACGGCGCGCGCCACCTGTCCATCGGCGGTAGTGCCATATGATTTCATTTTTGAAATGCTCGGCGCCAAACACCGCGTCAAGTAAAAGCTTGAGATAGTGGCTCGCCGTCGGGTCGCAATGAAGATACAGGCTGCCCGTCGGCTTGAGAACCCGGTGAAGTTCGATAAGACGCACGGACATCATCGTCAGATACGCCATCATGTCGTTATCGCCGAGGAAGCTGCGCATCGCGCGAAGCAGATCGAATGCGCTCATGTTGCCGCTGCGACGAACATCGTCAAAGGCCTGCTCGGCGCTGTCGTTCCAGTGCCAGCTATCCTCGAACGCTTCGATCTGTGCGTTCGACGCGCGGCCATCCGGTTCCTTGAACAGAATACCGTAGCTGGCGTTGGAATTGAACGGGGGATCCAAATAGATCAGATCGATGCTGGCATCGGCGATATCCTTACGGAGGACGGCGAGATTGTCGCCATAATAGAGATGATTGGTGGGTCGATTGCGCATGACCCGCAAGGTGCATCACCAGCAACATGGCGTAAGCCAAGGTCAGATCACGAATGGAGCCTTCTCCGCTCTTGTTGCAGGAAGACGCATCCGTTTCGGCGCCGATCACCGTTCCGGCGCGTCCACCCCATGTTCGAACCCCAGGCGATCCGGCAGCGGCACCGCCGCGCCGTCCGCCCGCAACGCCAATCCGCTGCCCGCCTCAAAGGCCCCGATCCGCGTCGCCGCCACGGCCGGCACGAACCCCGCGGGGGCAGCGAACAGCAGTTCGTAATCGTCGCCCGCGGTCGCCGCCGCCAGTGCGGTGCCGCCGGTCGCGCGGTAGGCCGCCGAGAGCGGCACCGCGGCCATGTCGATCGTCACCGCCAGGCCGCTCGCCGCCGCCATCCGCTGCGCGTCGATCAGCAGGCCGTCCGATATGTCCATCATCGCGTGGACATGGGGGGCGAGCGCGCGGCCTTCGGCGAGGCGGGGTTGCGGGCGGCGATAGGCGGCGAGCAGTGCGGCATCCCCGGTGCAGGCCAGTGCCACCGCGAGCCCCGCGCCCGCATCGCCGATCGTGCCCGTCACCCACAGGCCGTCGCCCGCGCGCGCGCCGCTGCGGGGCGGGGCGACGGCGTCGCGGCCGAAGGCGGTGAGCGTCAGGATGCGCGGGGCACCCGGCGGCAGCGTCACCGTGTCGCCACCGATCAGCCGCGCGCCCATCGCCGCCAGCGCCGCATCGAATCCGGCGACGAACGCGGCGTCCCATTCCGCGCCGGATAGCGGATAGTTGAGCGTGACGCCCTCCACCGCGGCGCCCGTTGCCGCCAGATCGGACAGGTTGGTCGCGACGAGCTTCCACGCCACGTCGCCCGGCGGATCGTCGTCAAGGAAATGCACGCCCTCGACGAGCGTGTCGGTGGTGACGACCAGGCCGGCCAGCACCGCCGTGTCGTCGCGCAGCCCGCGTGCGCCGGGGTGGAGCGGCAAGCGCCTGAGCGCTTCGAGAAAATCGACTTCGGTCACCGATCGGCTCCGTTCCCCGCGGGGACGCGAGCGGCGCTTATGGCTCGCGGCGGGCGCCGTCGAGCGCGCGCTCCCGGCGGCCGGCCTCGGCGGTCTCGGCCTCTTTCTCCGCCTTGGTGCGCCCGTACGCCACGCGGTTCGCGGCGGCCTTCGCCTCGGCGGCGCCCCGTGCCTTCGCCTTGCGGGCGCGGCGCAGGCTGACGACCTCTGCGGTCATTCCCGCGGCGGCTCGGCGCGGACGCCCTTGGCGATGGCGTCGAGCAGGCCGTTGACGAAGCCCGATTCGCGCCGCTCGTAGAACGCCTTGGCGACATCGACATATTCGCTGATGACGACGCCCACCGGCACGTCGGCGCGGGCGATCAGCTCGTAGGTGCCCGCGCGCAGGATCGCCTTCATCGGCTTGTCGAGCCGCGCGAGGCTCCAGCCCTTGGCGAGCTTGCCCTCGATCAGCAGGTCGATCTCGCCGCTCCGCGTGGTCGCGCCGCGGACGATGTCGTCGAAGAAATCGATTTCGGCATCGGCATATTCCACCTCCTCGATCGTCGCGCCCAGCCGGTGCTGGTGGAATTCGTGGAGCAGGGCGGTGACGGCGGTGCCCTCCATGTCGTGCTGGTAGAGCGCCTGGACGGCGGCGAGGCGGGCGGCGGCGCGCGCCTGGGTGCGGGGGGCGATACGGGTCATGACGGTCTAACTGTTGAGCCGGAGGCGGAGTGCCACCGAACGGGCATGGGCGGGTAGGCCCTCGGCATGGGCGAGCGCGACGGTGGCGGGGCCGAGCGTGCGCAGCGCCGGCTCGTCGAGCGCGAGGAAGCTGGTGCGCTTCATGAAATCGAGCACCGACAGCCCGCTGGCGAAGCGCGCGCGGCGCCCCGTCGGCAGGACGTGGTTGGGCCCGGCGACATAATCGCCGATCGCCTCGGGCGTGTAGCGGCCGAGGAACACCGAGCCGGCGTGGCGGACGCGCGCGAACAGCGGCTGCGGGTCGTCCACCGCCAGTTGCAGATGCTCGGGCGCCAGCCGGTCGACCAGCGGCATCGCCGCCTCCAGCGTGTCGGTGACGATCACCGCGCCGTTCGCGTCCCAGGCCGCACGCGCGACGGCGGCGGTGGCCAGCGTGGCGATCTGGCGCTCGACCGCTTCGGCCACGCGCCGCGCGAAATCGCGATCGTCGGTGAAGAGGATCGACTGGGTGGTGGTGTCGTGTTCGGCCTGGCTTAGCAGGTCGGCCGCGGTCCATTCGGGATCGTTCTTCGCATCGGCCACGACGACGATCTCGGACGGCCCCGCCACCATGTCGATGCCGACCACGCCGTAGACCTGGCGCTTGGCCTCCGCGACCCAGGCGTTGCCCGGGCCGGTGACCACGTCGACGGGCACGATCCGGCCCGCGCCGTATGCCAGCGCGGCGATCGCCTGCGCGCCGCCGATTCGCCACACCTCGTCCACGCCTGCCAGATGCGCGGCGGCGAGGACGAGCGGGTTGATCTGCCCGTCGGGCGTGGGCGTCACCATCGCCAGCCGGCCGACGCCCGCCACCTTGGCGGGGATCGCGTTCATCAGCAGCGACGAGGGATAGGCGGCGCGCCCGCCCGGCACATAGATGCCCGCCGCCTCGACCGGCAGCCAGCGCGCGCCGAGGCGGACGCCGGCCTCGTCGGTGAAGTCGCTGTCGGTGGGGCGCTGTTTCTCGTGATAGGCGCGGATCCGCGTGGCGGCGAGTTCGAGCGCCGCGCGCAGATCGGGATCGAGCGCGGCGAAGGCGGCGGCGCAATCGGCGGCGTCGATCCGCCAGCCGGTCCGCTCGAGATCGTGGCGGTCGTGGCGCTGCGTGAGGTCGCGGATCGCGGCCTCGCCGTCGCGGCGCACCGACGCGATGATCGCGCTGACGTCGCGGGCGAGCCCGGCATCGGATTCGCGGCGATCGTCGACCAGCGCGGCGAAGCGTTCGGCGAAATCGGCGTCGGCGGTGTGAAGCTGGATCACGCCGCCACCGCCCGGCGGAACGCCTCGACCAGCGGCACGACGCCCTCGCGCGTCTTCATCGCGGCGCGGTTGACGATCAGCCGCGAGGTGACCTCCATGATCGTCTCCACCTCGACCAGCCCGTTCTCCTTCAGCGTGCGGCCCGACGAGACGAGATCGACGATCCGTGGGGCAAGGCCCAGCGTCGGCGCCAGCTCCATCGCGCCGTTCAGCTTCACGCATTCCGCCTGCACCCCGCGCGCGGCGAAATGCGCCTGGGTGACGTGCGGATATTTGGTCGCGACGCGCACATGGCTCCAGCCGCGCGGATCGTCCTCGGCCGCCATGTCCGCCGGCTCGGCGACCGAGAGGCGGCAATGGCCGATGCCGAGATCGACCGGCGCGTACAGCTCCGAATAGGCGAATTCGGCGAGCACGTCCGATCCGACGATGCCGATCTGCGCCGCGCCGTGCGCGACGAAGGTGGCGACGTCGAACGCGCGCACCCGGATCAGCGCGATATGCGGCACGTCGGTGGCGAAGCGCAGCGCGCGGCTGTCTTCGTCCGAGAAGGCGGGCTCGGGGCGGATACCGGCGGCGGCGAGCAGCGGCAGCGCCTCGCCCAGGATGCGCCCCTTGGGGACGGCGATGATGATCGGATCGGTCACAGGCGCCGGGCTTTACGTGGGGGGGGCGCAGCGTGCAACATGCGTAGCCATGTGGAGGTGCCGATGACGGGCGAAGCGGTGGTTCGGCAGGCGTTCCGGATCCAGGAACATTATTGTCGCGCGAACGCCGCGCCGATCTATGCGGAGGTGTGCGCGGCATTGGCCAAGGGGCTGAGCCGCGACACGCGCACCGGCGCCCGCGTGCTGGACTGGTAGGGGGAGCCGACACGCGACGCGGTGCCGCTGCGGCTGGTCGGCGGGTTGCACGCGCGGGTGCTGGCGGGTGCCGATCCGGATCTGGCAGCGGTGTTCGCGGGGCGGACGCAGGGCGCGGCAGCGATCGCGGCGGCGGTGGACGGCGCGGTCCGCCGTCACGATGCCGCGCTGCTGCCATGGCTCGACGGGCCGCCGCAGACCAACGAGCCGGGCCGTTCGGCCGCGTTGATGCTGGGGCTGCTGGCGGTCGCGCGCCGCTACGGACCGACGCTGGAGGTGCTGGAGATCGGATCGAGCGCGGGGCTCAACCTGCTGATCGATCGCTACCGGATCGATCTGGGCGGAACGGTCGTCGGCCCCGCAGATGCCCGAGTGACGATCGTGCCCGACTGGCGCGGGCCTCCGCCCGAGCCAGCCCCGGTCGCCATCGCATCGGTGCGCGGCTGCGACGTGAACCCGATGGACGCGACCGACCCGGCGGTCGAGGCGCGGCTCGCCGCCTTCATCTGGGCCGAAGCGCCCGAGCGGCTGGAGCGGGTGCGGCGCGCGATCGCGATGCTGCGCGCGGCGCCGGTCGATCTCGTCCGCGCCGATGCCGCCGATTGGGTCGAGGCGCGGCTGGCCGAGCCGCAGGCGGCGGGCACGACGCGCGTGCTGATGCACTCGGTGGTGTGGCAATATCTGCCCGCCCCCGTGGCCGAGCGGATCCGCGCGGCGATGCAGGCGGCGGGCGCGCGTGCCACCGCCGAGCGGCCGCTCGCCTGGGTGACGATGGAGCCCGATCGCTCGCTCGGCCACCAGGTGATCCGCATGCAGGGCTGGCCGGGCGCGCCGGGCTGGCAGGTGCTCGGCACCGCGCACGCCCATGCCGCCTGGATCGACTCGCGCGTGCCCGATGCGGCGGATGCCGGGATCGCGCTGCCCGAAGGTGCACGCGTTTCGGTGTGAGGGCGGCGTTCCCGTGCTCCGTTCGCCCGGAGCCTGTCCAAGGGCCTGTGACCGCGTGTGAAAGCGCGCCTGCGGAGAGCGTGTTTCGATATGCTGAGCGCGAACGGTGGAGAGTCGGATTAGCCTAGGATCAACAGACCCTAACGCGCCGGCGGGTTCGTCCCCGTGAGCGGCGCCTCGGTGCGGGGCGCGCCCGAGAGGCCGACGGGGCGGGGGCCCCCCGCGGTCGCCTCGAGCGAGGAATCGCCGCCCAGCACCTGATACAGCGTCACCAGATTGGTCGCGCCGGTCAGCTTGGTCGACACCAAAGTCTGCTGTGCGGCATAGAGCGTGCGCTGCGCATCCAGGCTGTTGAGGAAGGTGCCGATGCCGCCGCGATAGCTCGCATCGGTCAGCTGCACCGTGTCGAGCGCGGCGGCGAGGTTCTTCTGGTTGGCGCGGAGCTGTGCGGCGATCGTGCCCTGGCGCGCCAGCGCATCGGCGGTTTCGCGGAACGCGGACTGGATCGACTTTTCGTAGGTGGCGAGCGCCACGTCGCGCTCGGCCTTGGAATAGGCGACCCCGGCGCGACCGGCGCCGGCGCGGAAGATCGGATAGCTGACGCTCGGCGCGACCGAAAAGTTGAACGCGCCGCCGGTGAAGAGCGACGACAGGCCGGTGCTGGCGAAGCCGAAGATGCCGGTGAGCGAGATGCGCGGGAACAGCGCCGCGCGCGCCGCGCCGATCTCGGCATTGGCGGCGCGCAGCTCATATTCGGCCTGCACCACGTCGGGCCGGCGCAGCAGGATGGTCGAATCGAGCCCGGCGGGCAGCGTGGCGATGGTGGCGGCGGCCTCGTCGATCGAATTCGGCAGCAGCGAACCCGCGACCGGCGCGCCCACGAGCAGCTGGAGCGCGTTCGCGTCCTGCGCCAGCAGGGTGCGTTGCAGCGCCAGATCGGCCTCCGCCACCGCCTCGACCTGTTCGGCCTGGCGCAGATCGGTGCGCGGCGCGATCCCGCCCTCCAGCCGCGCGCGCGTGATGCGCACGCTCTGCCCGGCGCTTCTCGCGGTGTTCTGCGCGATGGCGAGCAGGCTCTTGTCGGAGGCATAGGTGAGCCACGCGGTCGCGATCTCGCCGACGAGAGTGAGCCGCGTCGCGCGGGCCGAGGCCTCCTGCTCGAAATAGCGCGCGAGCGAGGCCTGGGTGAGCGAGCGCACCCGGCCGAACAGATCGAGCTCGAAGGCGGTGGTGCCCAGATCGACCGAGAAGGCGCTGCCCGCACTCGAACTGCTGATGACGCTGCTGCTGCCCGTGCCGGTGGTGCCGGTTCCCGTGCCCGTCGTGCCCGTACCGGTCGTGCCGGTGCCGATCGTTCCGGTTCCCGACGTTCCGGTGCCCGTCGTGCCCGTGCCCGTCGTCGTACCGGTCGTGCCGGTTCCCGTGGTGCCCGTCGCGCCCGTCCCCGTGCTGCTGCTGGCGGTGCTGCTCACGCCATTGCCGTAATGCGAATAGGTGTAGCGACCGCTCGCATCGATCTCGGGCAGCAGGCTGGCACGCTGGATGCGGTATTGCGCGCGCGCCGCGGCGATGTTGGCCACCGCCGCGCGCAGGTCGCGGTTGTTCGCCAGCGCCTGGCCGATGATCGCCTGCAACCGCGGATCGGTGAAGATGTCGCGATAGGTGATCGTCGGCAGCGTCGCCTCGGATTGCGCCAGATACGCGTCGCCGATCGGCCAGGACGGCGGGACGGGCAGTTCGGGCCGCGCATAATGCGGCGCGAGCGAACAGCCGGCGAGCAGGCCCGCGGCGAGAAGGGGAATGGCGCGTCGCATCAGGCGGGTTCCGGCGCGGGAAGGGCGGGGAGATGCTCGTCGGGGCCGATGAGCAACGGCTGCGCGTGCGGCGGGGCGGGTGGCGGTCCGTAAGGTGGGGCGGGGGTGCCGCCATCGCCCTGCGGGGTGTCGTCGCCACCCTTGCCGCCGCCGAAGCGCCGTTTGAGATCACGCGTGCCGCGGCTGATGAGCACGAAGAACAGCGGGATGTAGAAGATCGCCAGCAGCGTCGCGGTGAGCATCCCGCCGATCACCGCGGTGCCGATCGCGATCCGGCTGTTCGCACCGGCGCCCGTCGAGATGGCGAGCGGCAGCACGCCGAAGATGAACGCGAACGACGTCATCAGAATGGGGCGAAGCCGGATCTTGGCGGCGGACAAGGCGGCCTCCAGAAAGCCCTTGCCCTTCTTCTCTTCCTGTTCGGCGAATTCGATCATCAGGATCGCGTTCTTGGCCGCGAGCCCCATCGTCGTGAGCAGCCCGATCTGGAGATAGACGTCGTTCGTCAGGCCACGCAGCGTGACCAGCACGATCGCGCCGACCAGCCCAAGCGGGATGATGAGCAGCACCGCGACCGGGATCGACCAGCTTTCATAGAGCGCGGCGAGGCACAGGAAGACGACGAGCAGCGACAGGCCGTAGAGCGTGGATGCCTGGCCCGACGACAGATTCTCCTGATAGGACAGGCCCGCCAGCGCGATGCTCGTCCCCGGAATCTGCGCGGCGAGCTGGCGCATCCGCTCGAGCGCTTGGCCCGAGGATTTGCCCGGCGCGGCCTGGCCCTGGAATTCGAACGACTGGATGCCGTTGAAGCGCGACAGCGACACCGGCGCGGTCTGCCAGCTGGTGGTGGCGAAGGAGGAGAAGGGCGCCATCGACCCCGTGGACCCGCGGACATACCATTGCGACAGGTCCGACGGGCTGGAGCGATAGGGCGCATCGCCCTGCACATAGACGCGCTTGACGCGGCCGCGATCGAGGAAGTCGTTGACATATTGGCCGCCCCAGGCGGTCGACAGCGTCGAGTTCACGGTCGACTGGCTGAGCCCCAGCACCGCGAGCGTCTGCGGATCGACGTCGACATGCACGGTCGGCACGTCGGGCAATTCGGTGAGGCGCACGCCGACCAGGCTCGGATCGCCTGCCGCGCTCGCCAGCAGCTTGTCGCGCGCGGCCTCGAACTTGTCGAGGCTCATGCCGCTGCTGTTCTGGAGCTCCATCGTAAAGCCGTTCGACTGGCCGAGTCCGCGGACCGAGGGCGGCACCAGTGCATAGACCTGCGCGTCGCGCAGGTTGGAAAAGGCGGCGGACGCGCGCGCGCTGATCGCGTCGGCGGTGTTCTCCTTGCCGCTGCGCTGGTCCCAGTTCTTGAGCGCGGTGAAACCCAGGCCGGTATTCTGCCCGCCCGGTGCGCCGCCGCCGCTGATGCCGCTCGCGGAGAAGACGGTGGCGATGTTCTTGCTCTCGTTCTTCAGGAAGTAATTCTCG
This sequence comes from Sphingomonas sp. CROZ-RG-20F-R02-07, assembly GCF_022662335.1. GTDB lineage: Bacteria > Pseudomonadota > Alphaproteobacteria > Sphingomonadales > Sphingomonadaceae > Sphingomonas. The sequence continues at coordinate 356,727 of NZ_JAKNQJ010000002.1, forward strand.
ACTGCGGTCTGCACCTCTTGCGTGCGGTTCTGCGTGGCGCCCGGCGGAAGCTGGAACTGGACGATGCCGATGCCCTGGTCCTCGGTCGGCAGGAACCCGGTCGGCAGGCGCAGGAACAGGATGGCGAGCAAGGCGACGATGCCGGCATAGATGAGCAGCGCGAGCCATTTGCGGTCGACCACCGTCTTCACCACCGCGACATATTTCGCCGTGGTCCAGTCGAACCCGTCGTTGAACTTGTCGCGCCCGCGCGCCACGAAATGCGCGGCGCGCGGAAAGCGCCGGCCGGCCCAGCTGCCCTCGACGGGATTGCCCTCGGCGTTCTTCTGCTTCTGCTTCAGCAGATGCGAGGTGAGCGCGGGAGTGAGGATCAGCGCGACGAGCACCGACAGGATCATCGCCGACACGATCGTCAGCGAGAACTGGCGATAGATCACGCCGGTCGACCCGCCGAAGAACGCCATCGGCAGGAACACCGCGGACAGGACGAGCGCGATCGCGACCAGCGCGACGGTGATCTCGTCCATCGACGCGATCGTCGCGTCGCGCGGGCTCATGTCGGGATTTTCCTCCATGAGCCGCTCGACATTCTCGACCACGACGATCGCATCGTCGACGAGCAGGCCGATCGCGAGCACCAGCCCGAAGAGCGTCAGTGTGTTGATCGAGAAGCCCGCGACGTAGAAGACGCCGAACGTGCCGAGCAGCACGACGGGCACCGCGATCGTCGGGATCAGCGTCGCGCGCCAGCTTTGCAGAAACACGAACATGACGATGACGACGAGGATGATCGCCTCGATCAGCGTCTTCACCACCTCTTCGATCGACAGCTTGATGAAGTCGGTCGAGTCGTTGACGAACGCGTATTTATAGCCCTGCGGGAAGCTCTTGGCCGCGGCGGTGATCTGGCCCTTCACCAGCTCGGCGGTCTTCAGCGCGTCGGCGCCCGGCGCCAGCAGCACCGCGATGCCTGCGCCCGGATGGCCGTTCACGCGGCTGACGACATTGTACGTCTCGGACCCCAGCTCGATCCGCGCGACATCCTTCAGCCGCACCGTGGCGCCCGCGGTCGTCGTCTTCAGCACGATGTTGCCGAACTGCTCGGGCGTCTGGAGGCGGGTCTGCGCGGTGACGGTGGCGTCGAGATACTGGGTGGGGGGCGAGGGCTGCGCGCCCAGCTCGCCCGCCGCGACCTCGGCATTCTGGTTGGTCACCGCGGTGATGACGTCGGACGGCATCAGCTGGAAGCTGTTGAGCTGATAGGGGTTCAGCCAGATGCGCATCGCATATTGCGCGCCGAACACATTGGTGTTGCCGACGCCCGGCGTGCGGCCGAGCGGATCCTGGAGGTTGGAGACGAGATAGTCGGACACGTCCTGGTTGGTCGTGCGGTCGCTCTCGTCATACACCGCGGCGACGAGCAGGAAGTCGGGGTTGGACTTCTTGACGACCAGGCCCTGCTGCTGGACCTGGGTGGGCAGGCGGCTGACCGCCTGCTGCACCTGGTTCTGCACCTGCACCTGCGCGATGTCGGGATTGGTGCCCTTCTCGAAGGTGACGGTGATCGTCAGCGAGCCGCGGCTGGACGAGGCGGACTGGAAATAGATCAGCCCGTCGATGCCGGTCAGCTGCTGCTCGATCACCTGCGTCACCGCATTCTGGATCGTCTGCGCGTTGGCGCCCGGATAGGTCGCCTGGATCGTCACCTGCGGCGGTGCAACGTCGGGATATTGCGCGATCGGCAGCCCTAGGATCGCGCCCACGCCCGCAAGCATGATGATGATGGCGATGACCCAGGCGAAGATGGGCCGATCGATGAAGACGCGACTGAGCATGAGGGGGTCAGCCGGCCTTTTTGGGTGTGGTGTCGGCGCCCTTGGGCACCTCCACCTTCTGCGGGGTATTGGCCGGCACGGGCTTGATGCCCTGGCCCGGTTTCAGCTTGGACAGGCCCTGGACGATCACCTTGTCACCCGGGTTCAGCCCCTTGGTGACGACCCAATAGGGGCCCTGGGTGCGCGCGGCGGTCACGTCCTTCAGCACCGCCTTGTCCCCCGGGCCGACCAGGATGACGGTCGCGTTGCCCTTGGCGTCGCGGCTGACGCCCGCCTGCGGCACAAGGAACGCGCCGTTGTCGATCGCCTGCGCGAAGCTCGCGTGCACGAACATGCCGGGTAGCAGCAGCCCCTGCGGATTGGCGAATTTCGCGCGCAACGTGACGGTGCCCGTCGTCTGGTCGACCAGGACTTCCGAGAATTCCACGGTACCGGTCAGCGGATAGTCGCTGCCGTCGTCGAGCTTCAGATGCACCTGTGCCGCGGTGGCCACCACGCCGCCCTTGCCAAGCGACTGGCGCAGCCGGACGATGTCGCCCGCGGATTGCTGGATGTCGACGAACATCGGATCGAGCCGCTGGATCTGCGCGAGCGGATCGGTCTGCGTGGCCGAGACGAGCGCGCCGACGGTGAACAGCGATCGCCCGATCCGCCCCGAGATGGGTGCCGGCACGCGGGTGAATTTCAGGTTGATCCGCGCGGTGTCGAGCGCGGCCTGGTTCTGCGCCACGGTCGCCTGCGCCTGGCGCGCGGACGAGACGGCGTTGGTATAGTCCTGCTTGCTGATCGCCTCCATCGCGGCGAGCGGCTTGTAGCGATCCGCCAGGATGCGCGTCGACTCGGCGTTGGCCTGCGCGCTCTCGACATTGGCGCGCGCCTGGTTGGCGCTGGCGCGATAGAGGCGCGGATCGATCTCGTAGAGCGGCTGCCCCTTGGTGACCAATGCGCCCTCGGTGAAGAGGCGGCGGCGGATCAGCCCGGTCACCTGCGGGCGCACGTCCGAGCTTTCGAATGCGGCAGTGCGGCCGCTCAATTCGGTCGTCATCGCCACGCTCGATGGTTGCACGACGACATAGCCGACCTGCGGCGTGCCCCGGCCGGGTGCCGCGCCCTTGGCACCGGCGCCCTTGTCCTTGTCGCCGCCCGAGCAGGCGGCCAGCGTCAACGCGGTGGCGAGGGCCGTCACGCCCAGGGCCATCCGTCGTGATGTTGCGATGTTCGAAGTCAAATGCGCCTGTCCGCCCGCTTGATGGAACCAAGCGCGCGCCCGGTTCCGCGCACAATCCGCAGGCAGGCAACTTGGTTGCGGGCCCCGCAAGACTTTGTGCAATCGCTCGCGCCTCTGCATCAAGGCGCGCGCGGCGTCCAGCCTTATGCTAGCGGGCGGCGATGATCGACGACGACAAGAAGGCGGCGGCCGAGGCCGCGGTGGACGAGGTGCAGGGCGGCATGCTCGTGGGGCTCGGCACCGGATCGACCGCGGCGTTCGCGATCGCGCGCCTCGCCGAGCGGGTGCGCCAGGGGCTGCGCATCGAGGCGGTCGCCACCTCGGAGGCGAGCGCCCGTCTGGCGCGGACGGGCGGGATTACGGTTCGCGAGTTCGCCGGGGTGGCGCGGGTGGATCTGACGATCGATGGCGCCGACGAGATCGATCCGTGGCTGTTCGCGATCAAGGGCGCAGGCGGCGCGATGCTGCGCGAGAAGGTGGTCGCCGCCGCCGCTGCACGGATGATCGTGATCGCCGACGGGTCGAAGCGGGTGGCGGCGATCGGTGCGGCGAAGCTGCCGGTCGAGGTGCTGCCCTTCGCGCAGGCGTTCGTGACCCGCGAACTGGCGGCGCTCGGCGCGGAAGCGGTGCTGCGGCAGGCGGGCGATGCGCCCTATCGGACCGATCAGGGCAATGTCGTGATCGACTTGCGCTTCGCCGTGTTTCCCGAGCCGCTGGCGCTCGCCGCGCAACTGGATTCGATCCCCGGCGTTCTGGGGCACGGGCTGTTCCTCGATCAGGTGGATGCCGCCTATGTCGCCGAGCACGGCATCGTTTCGCGGCTGGAACGGCGCCAGCCGCCTGGTTAAAGCGTCGGCATGCGCAACCGGATGGGCTGCGCACGCGTTTGTTCGTTCACGCCACCCAAGGGGTTCCTGTTCATGACCGATACCGCCACGTCCGCCACCAATGCGGCCGATGCCCCCGAATCGACCGCGCTCCACGAGGACGGCACGCTGGAGCGGCTGACGGTGGACACGATCCGCACGCTCTCGATGGATGCGGTGGCCAAGGCGAAATCGGGCCATATCGGCACGCCGATGGCGCTGGCACCGGTCGGCTATACCGTCTGGGCCAAGTTCCTGCGCACCGATCCCGACCGGCCCGACTGGGCCAATCGCGACCGCTTCGTGCTGTCGGTCGGCCATGCGTCGATGCTGCTCTATTCGCTGCTCCACCTCGCGGGCGTCAAGGAGATCGACAAGGACGGCAAACCGAGCGGTGAGCCGGCCGTCAGCCTGGACGACATCAAGCAGTTCCGCCAGCTCTCGTCCAAGACGCCGGGTCATCCCGAATATCGCCACACCACCGGCGTCGAGACGACGACCGGTCCGCTCGGCCAGGGCTGCGGCAATTCGGTCGGCATGGCGCTCGCCGAGCGCTGGCTCGCGGCGCGCTACAACACGGCCGATTTCACGCTGTTCGACAACGACACCTATGTGCTGTGCGGCGATGGCGACATGATGGAGGGCGTGGCGAGCGAGGCGGCGAGCCTGGCCGGCCATCTGAAGCTCTCCAATCTTTGCTGGATCTATGATTCCAACCATATCTCGATCGAGGGCGGCACCGATCTCGCGTTCGACGAGGATGTGGGCAAGCGGTTCGAGGCCTATGGCTGGAACGTCGTCCATGTGAACGACGCCAACGACACCGTCGCCGTCGCCAAGGCGATCGAGACGTTCCGCGCGACCAAGGACAAGCCGACCTTCATCGTCGTCCATTCGGTGATCGGTTACGGCAGCGCGATCCAGGGCACCGCCAAGGCGCATGGCGAGGCGATGACCGCGGATCAGATCCGCGACACTAAGAAGGCCTATGGCTGGCCCGAGGACTCGGCGTTCCTGGTGCCCGACGGCGTGGCGGAGCATTTGCACTCCGCGGTGGCGGAGCGGGGCCGCCCGCTGCGCGAGGCATGGGAGGCGCTGCTGGAGCGGTATCGCACCGCACAGCCCGATCTCGCCGCCGAACTCGACGCCATGCTGTCGGACACGCTGCCCGAGGGCTGGGATGCGGACATTCCCGTGTTCGAGGCGGATGCCAAGGGGATCGCCTCGCGCGATGCCGGTGGCAAGGTGCTGAACGCGATCGCTCGGAAGCTGCCCTGGCTGGTCGGGGGGTCGGCCGATCTCGCGCCGTCGACCAAGACCGCGATCGACGATGGCGGGTCGTTCCAGGCGGCCTCCTATGACGGGCGCAACCTGCATTTCGGCGTGCGCGAACACGGCATGGGTTCGGTCGCGAACGGCATGGCGCTGTCGCACCTGCGCTCCTACACCGCCACCTTCCTCGTCTTTTCCGATTACATGCGGCCGCCGGTGCGGCTCGCCTCGATCATGGAACTGGGCGTCGCCTTCGTCTTCACGCATGACTCGATCGGCGTCGGCGAGGACGGCCCTACGCACCAGCCGATCGAACAGCTCGCCACGCTGCGCGCGATCCCCGGGCTCGACACGATCCGCCCGTGCGACGCGAACGAGACGGCCTGGGCATGGAAGGCAGCGATCCTCGCCGGCGATTCGCCCACCGCGCTGATCTTCTCGCGCCAGGCGCTTCCGACGCTCGACCGCGGGAAATACGCCTCGGCCGAAGGGCTGATGAAAGGCGGCTACGTGCTGGCCGACAGTGACGGCACGCCCGACGTGATCCTGATCGCCACGGGCAGCGAAGTGGCGCTGGTGGTGGAGGCGCACGAGACGCTGAAGAGCCAGGGCGTGAAGAGCCGTGTCGTGTCGATGCCGAGCTGGCACCGCTACGAGGTGCAGGACGACGACTATAAGGAAAGTGTCCTGCCCAAGGCGGTGAAAGCCCGGCTTGCGGTCGAGATGGGCGGCGAGATCGGTTGGGACCGCTATGTCGGCATGGAGGGCAAGACGATCACCATGTCCACCTTCGGCGCGTCCGCCCCGATCGCCAAACTGCAGGATAAATACGGGTTCACCGTCGACAATGTCGTCAAGGTCGCCCGCGAACTCGTGGAGACGAAGTGATGGGCAAGCTCAACGACCTCGAAGCGCAGGGCCAGGCCGTCTGGCTCGATTTCGTCGACCGCAAGTTTCTGGCGGCCGGCGGGTTGCAGAAGCTGGTGGACGAGGACGGGCTGACGGGCGTTACGTCCAACCCGTCGATCTTCGAAAAGGCGATGGGGCATGGCGATGCCTATGACGAGAGCCTGAAGGCCTATGACCAGGCGCATCCCGACGCGCCGACGATGGACCGCTACGAGCATCTGGCCGTCGAGGACATCAAGCACGCGGCGGATACGCTGCGCCCGATCTACGATCGGCTGGACGCGAAGGACGGCTATGTCAGCCTGGAGGTGTCGCCCTATCTCGCCGACGACACCGACGCCACGATCGCCGAGGCGCAGAAGCTGTGGACGATGGTCGACAAGCCCAACGTCATGATAAAGATCCCCGGTACGCTCGCCGGCGCCCCCGCGATCGCGGCGACGATCGCGGCCGGCATCAACGTGAACGTGACTTTGCTGTTCGCGCTTGAGGCCTATAAGCGCGTCGCCGACGCCTATGTGATGGGCCTCGAGGAGCGCGTGCGGCAGGGCCAGCCGATCGACCGGATCGCCAGCGTGGCCAGCTTCTTCGTCAGCCGGATCGACGCGATGATCGACAAGGCGATCGACGAGCGCGTGAAGGACGGCGATGCCGAGGCCGACGCGCTGAAGGCGGTGCGCGGCAAGGTGGCGATCGCCAACGCCAAGATGGCGTATCAATGGTATCTCGATTTCCTGAAGACCGATCGCTGGCAGGCGCTGGCCGCCAAGGGTGCGCAGCCGCAGCGGCTGCTCTGGGCCTCGACCGGCACGAAGGACCCGTCCTATCCCGACACGCTCTATATCGATACGCTGATCGGGCGCGACACGGTGAACACCATGCCGCCCAAGACGATGGATGCGTTTCGCGATCACGGCACCGCGGCACCCACGCTGACTCAGGACATCGACGCGGCGCGCCATGTCCTCGCCGAGGCCGAGCGGCTCGACCTGCAGCTCGACGGCGTCACCGAGACGCTGGTGGGCGAGGGCGTCACCGCGTTCGCCAAGGCGTTCGACGATCTGCTGGGCGCGATCGCCGCCAAGCAGCCGACCGCCGCCTGAACCCCGTTCCCGCTCGCCCGGCGGCGCCACCAGGCGCGCATGGCCGGGCGAGCGCCATCATTTCAAGCCATCATCTCAAAACGCGCGGAGACTTCGCATGAAGATCGGAATGATCGGCCTCGGCCGCATGGGTGCCAACATGGCGCGTCGCCTGATGAAGGCCGGCCATCAGGTCGTCGGTTACGATCGCGACGACAAGGCGGTGGCGGCGCTCGCGGCGGACGGCGCCGAGGCGGCGACTTCGCTCGACGACGCGCGCGGCAAGCTCGACAGCCCGGCGATCTGGTGGGTGATGCTGCCCGCCGGCGAGATCACCGAAGGCACGATCACCGAGATCTGCAAGGACGCCAAGCCCGGCGACATCGTGATCGACGGCGGCAACAGCTTCTACAAGGACGATATTCGCCGCGGCAAGGCGCTGGCCGAAAAGGGGCTCCATTATGTCGACGTCGGCACCTCGGGCGGCGTCTGGGGGCTGGAGCGCGGCTATTGCATGATGATCGGCGGCGAGAAGGAGACGCTCGAGTCGATCGAGCCGATCTTCGAGGCGCTGGCGCCCGGCATGGGGTCGATCCCGCGCACCCCGGACCGGATCGACAGCGACGAGGATCCGCGCGCCGAGAAGGGCTATATCTTCGCCGGCCCCGCGGGATCGGGCCATTTCGTGAAGATGGTGCACAACGGCATCGAATATGGCCTGATGCAGGCCTATGCCGAGGGCTTCGACATCCTGAAGAGCAAGAAATCGGACAAGCTTCCCGAAGATGAGCGGTTCGACCTCAACCTCACCGACATCGCCGAAGTCTGGCGCCGCGGCAGCGTCATTTCGTCCTGGCTGCTCGACCTGACTGCTATCGGTCTCGCGAAGGACCAGCAACTCGAACAGTTCACCGGCAACGTCGCCGATTCGGGCGAGGGCCAGTGGACGATCGACGCGGCGATGGAGGAGAAGGTGCCGGCCAATGTGCTGACCGCCGCGCTCTTCGCGCGCTATCGCAGCCGCGTCGAGCATACGTTCGGCGACAAATTGCTGTCGGCGATGCGCTTCGGCTTCGGTGGCCATGTCGAGATGCCGCAGTGAGCGTGAAGCTGCTGGTATCCGATGTCGACGGCACGTTGGTCGACAAGGCGAAGAAGCTGACGGATGGGACGATCGCGGCGGTTCGCCGACTGGAAGCGGCCGGGATCGGCTTCACGATCGTCAGCGCACGGCCGCGTTCGGGGATGATGCCGATCGCCGACGCGCTCGGGCTGGACGAGCCGATGGGCGCGTTCAACGGCGGCCTCGTCTTTCGCCGCGACGGCACGATCGACAGCCACGAGACGATCGCCGAGGATGTCGCCCGCGGCGTGATGGACCTCGCGCGCAAGGAGGCGGTCGATCTCTGGGTCTTCGCCGACGATCGCTGGTATGCGAGCACCGATCAGGGCGTGCATGTCGAGCATGAGCGGATCGCTTCCAACCAGGCGCCGGTCGTCACGCAGGATTTCGACGCGCTGCTGGCGAAGGCGGATAAGATCACCTTCGTCAGCGACGACGAGCCGCTGCTGCGCCGGCTCCACGCCGATGCCAAGGCTTATGGCGACCGTGCGACGATCGTGCAGAGCCAGACCTATTATCTCGACCTCACCGCCAAGGGCGGCAACAAGGGCGACGGGATCGTGGCGCTCTGCAAGGCGTTCGGCGTGTCGATCGAGGAGACGGCGGCGATCGGCGATCAGGCCAACGACGTGCCGATGCTCGAACGCGCGGGGCTTTCGATCGCGATGGGCAACGCGCCCGACGCGGTGAAGGCCAAGGCGCACGAACACACCACCGCCAACGACGCCGACGGTGTCGCGCATGCCATCGACACCATCATCCTTCCCCGTAATGGAGCCACCGCATGATTTCGCTGATCGCGTTCGACCTCGACGGCACGCTGGCCGAGAGCAAGCAGCCGCTGAAAGACACGATGGGCGAGGCGCTGGCCGATCTGCTGGCGGTGGCGAACGTCGCGGTGATCTCGGGTGGCGACTGGCCGCAGTTCCAGAAGCAGGTCGCCTCGCGCCTGCCCGCGCGCGCGGACCTGAAAAAGCTGTGGCTGATGCCGACCACGGGCACCAAGCTCTACACGCACAAGGGCAGCGACTGGCAGGTCGTCTATGCCGAACTGTTCTCCGACGACGAGAAGACGAAGATCCTGGAGGCGTTCGATGCGTCGCTCGAGGCGACCGGCTTCAAGCCCGAAAAGACCTGGGGCGAGCGGATCGAGGACCGCGGCAGCCAGATCACCTTCTCGGCGCTGGGCCAGGAGGCGCCGATCGCCGAGAAGGAGCATTGGGATCCCGATTTCGCCAAGCGCAAGGTGATCCAGGCCGATCTGCGCACGCGCCTGCCCGAACTGTCGATCAACATGGGCGGCGCCACCTCGATCGACATCACGCAGAAGGGTGTCGACAAGGCGTACGGCCTCAAGAAGCTGCGTGACGCGAGCGGCATCCCGCTGGAGCAGATGATGTTCATCGGCGATGCGATCTTCCCGGGCGGCAATGATTATCCCGCCAAGGAGCTCGGGCTGGAGACGGTGCGGGTGAAGGACCCGGACGGCACGCTGGCGGCCATCGCCGGGATCGTCGCCTGCCTGAAGTGACGCTTGAACCCATGGCCTCCCGTGATAGTAACATCTGAAACGGAGAGGCCATGACCATCGATTTCGACTTCGCGCTCGGCGAGACCGCGGACATGATCCGCGAATCCACACGCGCCTTTGCGGACAAGGCGATCGCCCCGCTCGCCGCACGGATCGACGCGGAGGACTGGTTCCCGCGCGAACTCTGGCCGGCGATGGGCGAGCTCGGCCTTCACGGCATCACCGTGGAGGAGGAGTATGGCGGGCTCGGCCTCGGCTATCTCGAACATGTGATCGCGGTGGAAGAGGTGAGCCGCGCCAGCGCGTCGGTCGGCCTCAGCTACGGCGCGCATTCCAATCTGTGCGTGAACCAGATCCGCCGCTGGGGCTCGGCCGAGCAGAAGGCGAAATATCTGCCCAAGCTCGTGTCGGGCGAACATGTCGGCAGCCTCGCCATGTCCGAGGCGGGCGCGGGATCGGACGTGGTCAGCATGAAGCTGAAGGCGGCGAAGACCGATGACGGCTATGTGCTGAACGGCACCAAATTCTGGATCACCAACGCGGCCTATGCCGACACGCTGGTCGTCTATGCCAAAACGGGCGAAGGCAGCCGCGGCATCACCGCCTTCCTGATCGAGAAGGATTTCGCCGGATTCTCGATCGGCCAGAAGATCGACAAGATGGGCATGCGCGGATCGCCCACCGCCGAGCTGGTGTTCGACGATTGCCATGTGCCGGCCGAAAACGTGATGGGCCCGGAAAATGGCGGCGTCGGCGTGCTGATGTCGGGGCTGGATTACGAGCGCGCGGTGCTCGCGGGGATCCAGCTCGGCATCATGCAGGCGTGCCTCGACGTCGTGATCCCCTATGTCCGCGAACGGCGCCAGTTCGGCCAGCCGATCGGTCAGTTCCAGCTCATCCAGGCGAAGGTGGCGGACATGTATGTCGCGCTCAATTCGGCGCGCGCCTATGTCTATGCGGTGGCGCGGAGCTGCGATGCGGGCAAGACCACGCGGTTCGACGCGGCGGGCGCGATCCTGCTGGCCAGCGAGAATGCGGTGCGCGTCAGCCTGGAGGCGATCCAGGCGCTGGGGGGCGCCGGCTATACCAAGGACTGGCCGGTCGAGCGCTATATGCGCGACGCCAAGCTGCTCGACATCGGCGCCGGCACGAACGAGATTCGTCGGATGCTGATCGGGCGCGAGCTGATCGGCGCGGCGCCCCGGGTGGCGCAGTGAGCGATCGCGCCGGTCCGGATCGATGAGCGCGCCCGTCCTCGCCAGCGCGGTGTCGCCCGACAGCGAAACCTTCCGCACCAACGCCGCGCACAACCGCGCGCTCGCCGAGAGCCTGCGTGCGGATGTCGCGCGCACGGCATTGGGCGGCGGTGCCGCGTCGCGCGAGCGCCACACCGCGCGCGGCAAGCTGCTGCCGCGCGACCGAGTCGAGCATCTGCTCGATCCCGGCAGCGCATTCCTCGAGATCGGGCAACTCGCGGCCAACGGCCTCTATGACGACGCGGTGCCGGGCGCGGGGCTGATCTGCGGGATCGGCCGGGTGTCGGGGCGGCCATGCATGATCCTGTGCAACGACGCCACGGTGAAGGGCGGCACCTATTTCCCGCTGACCGTGAAGAAGCATCTGCGTGCGCAGGAAATCGCGCAGGAAAACCGGCTGCCCTGCATCTATCTGGTCGACAGCGGCGGCGCGAACCTGCCGCACCAGGCCGAGGTGTTTCCCGATCGCGAGCATTTCGGCCGGATCTTCTTCAACCAGGCGCAGATGTCCGCGCTCGGCATTCCGCAGATCGCGTGCGTGATGGGATCGTGCACCGCGGGCGGCGCCTATGTGCCCGCCATGTCGGACGAGACGATCATCGTGCGCGGGCAGGGGACGATCTTCCTCGCCGGGCCGCCGCTGGTGAAGGCGGCGACGGGCGAGGTGATCTCGGCCGAGGAACTGGGCGGCGCCGATACGCATGGCCGCCGATCGGGCGTCGTCGACCATGTCGCCGAGAATGACGACCATGCGCTGACGATCGTGCGCGACATCGTCGCCACCCTGCCGCCCGCGACGCGCGCGCCCGTCAACCTCGCGGTGCCGCGGCCCCCCCGATATGCGGCGGAGGAGCTGTATGGCATCGTCCCCGCCGATGTGCGCGCGCCCTATGACGTGCACGAGGTGATCGCGCGGTTGGTCGACGGCAGCGAGTTCCACGAGTTCAAGGCGTTGTACGGCGCCAGCCTCGTCTGCGGCTTCGCGCATATCTGGGGCATGCCCGTCGCCATCCTCGCCAACAACGGCGTGCTGTTCAGCGAAAGCGCGCAAAAGGGCGCGCATTTCATCGAGCTGGCCTGCCAGCGCAAGATCCCGCTGCTGTTCCTCCAGAACATCTCGGGCTTCATGGTCGGTGGCAAATATGAGGCGGAAGGCATTGCGAAACATGGCGCAAAGCTGGTCACCGCGGTGGCGACCGCCAGCGTTCCCAAGATCACCCTACTGATCGGCGGCAGCTTCGGCGCGGGCAATTATGGCATGTGCGGCCGGGCCTATTCGCCGCGTTTCCTGTTCACCTGGCCCAACAGCCGGATCAGCGTGATGGGCGGCGAACAGGCCGCGAGCGTGCTGGCCACCGTCCACCGCGACGCCGATCGCTGGACGCCCGAGGAGGCGGAGGCGTTCAAGGCCCCCGTCCGGCAGAAATATGAGGATGAGGGCAATCCCTGGTATGCGACGGCGCGGCTGTGGGACGACGGCATCGTCGATCCCGCCCAGACGCGCGACGTGCTGGGGCTGGCGCTCGCGGCCACGCTGGAAGCGCCGATCGGGGAGCCGCGCTTCGGCGTGTTCCGGATGTGACGTGTGTCCTACACGCCCCGTTTCGGCATAGCCTCGCGTCCATGATCGAGCGTCTGCGCCTCTTCGTACCCTCCGCTGCGACGGGCGAGACGCGCGAAGTGGAAAGACCCATGGTACATCTCCACTTCCTCCACTTCGCAGGGCCAACATGCTGAAATCGCTGCTGATCGCGAATCGCGGTGAAATCGCCTGCCGGATCATCCGCACCGCGCGGGCGATGGGGATCCGGACGGTCGCGGTCCATTCGGACGCTGATGCGGACGCGCTCCATGTGAAGCTGGCGGACGAGGCGGTGGCGATCGGCCCGAGCCCGGCGCGCGAAAGCTATCTGGTCGGCGAACGGATCATCGCCGCCGCTTTGGAGACGGGCGCGGAGGCGATCCATCCCGGCTATGGTTTCCTGAGCGAGAATGCCGGTTTTGCCGATGCGGTGATCGCGGCCGGGCTGATCTGGGTCGGCGCGCCGCCCGCCGCGATCCGCGCGATGGGGCTGAAGGACGCGGCCAAGGCGCTGATGATCGCGGCGGACGTGCCGGTGACGCCGGGTTATCTGGGGGAGGACCAGTCCCCCGATCGGCTGCGCGCGGAGGCGGATGCAATCGGCTATCCCGTGCTGGTGAAGGCGGTAGCGGGCGGCGGCGGCAAGGGCATGCGGCGCGTCGACGCCGCGGCCGATTTCGCCGAACTTCTGGCCTCGTGCCGGCGCGAGGCGGCGGCGTCGTTCGGCGACGATCGCGTGCTGATCGAGAAATACATCCTCTCGCCGCGCCATATCGAGGTGCAGGTCTTCGGCGACACGCAGGGCGAGGTCGTCCATCTGTTCGAACGCGACTGTTCGCTGCAGCGCCGCCACCAGAAGGTGATCGAGGAAGCGCCTGCGCCCGGCATGGATGCGGCCACCCGCGCGGCGATCTGCGCGGCCGCGGTGAAGGCAGCGCGCGCGGTCGATTATGTCGGCGCGGGCACGATCGAGTTCATCGCCGATGCAAGCGAGGGTCTTCGCGCCGATCGCATCTGGTTCATGGAGATGAACACCCGGCTCCAGGTGGAACATCCCGTCACCGAGGAGATCACCGGCGTCGATCTGGTCGAATGGCAGTTGCGCGTCGCGAGCGGCGAGCCGCTGCCCCGGCGGCAGGACGAACTCGCCATTCGCGGCTGGGCGATGGAGGCGCGGCTCTATGCGGAAAATCCGCTGGCCGATTTCCTGCCGAGTACCGGCGTGTTGGGCGAATTCTTCCTGGACGATGATCTCGCCCGGATCGAGACCGGCGTGGGCCGGGGCTCGGCGGTGTCGCCCTTCTACGATCCGATGATCGCCAAGCTGGTGGTGCACGGCGTGACGCGGGACGAGGCGCGCGAGAAGCTGGCGCTCGCCTGCGACACCGTGCTGACCTGGCCGGTGCGCAACAATGCCGGCTTCCTCGCCGCGCTGCTGCGCCACCCCGATTTCGCCGCCGCGTCGATCGATACGGGTTTCATCGCGCGCGAAGGCGAGGCGCTGACCGCGGGCGCGGCGATCGGTGCGGCACTGCTCGACACCGCGGCGGTCGAGATCGTGCGCGCCGGTGGCGGCACGCGCCATGCGGCCGATCCGGCCAGCGACGACGCGTCGGGCGAAATCTGGCGCGACCTGCTCGGCCTTCGCCTCAACGCCCCCCGGCGCGAGCGCGTCGCGATGCTGGCCGATGGCATGCGCCGCGAGGGATGCGTCGGGGCGCGGGTGCCGGACGAGGGATCGCTGCTGCGCGAGACGGCGGACGGCGTCCTCATCGTCGATCGCGGCTGGGCGCATCTCTTCCAGCCGTTCCGCGCGAGCGGCACCGCCGGCGGCGCGGCGGCGGACGGGGCGATCGTCTCGCCCATGCCCGGCCGGATCATCGCGGTCGGCGTGCATGAGGGCGAGGCGGTGGCCAAGGGACGGACGCTGCTGACGCTCGAGGCGATGAAGATGGAACACAGTCTCGTCGCGCCGTTCGACGGGATCGTTTCCCGCCTTTCCGCGGTTGTCGGCGGTCAGGTCGCCGAAGGCGTCGTGCTCGCTACCATCGAGAAGGAAACGTCATGAAGATCAGCGCCCGCAACCAGATCGCCGGCACCGTCACCGCGATCACGCCCGGTGCCGTGAACGGCACGGTGAAGGTGGATATCGGCGGCGGCACTATCGTCACCGCCAGCATCACCGAAGAGGCGATCGAGGAACTGGGGCTGGCAAAGGGCGACACGGTGACGGTGATCGTGAAGGCCAGCGACGTGCTGATCGGCAAGTGAGCCGCGCCGGCCCGCCACGCGCCGGCTGACGGTCGGTCGGTCGGGCGCGCATCGGGTCTTCGCACGCCGGCATTTACTGCCTATGGCCATGGTTAACGGCCATGGGCCACGGGGGAAAGATGCCGGATATCAAGAGCGTGCCGCACGCCACCCCGCTGACGCGTTCGCTCGGGTTGCTCGGCGTGCTGTTCCTGACGCTGTCGGTGGCGACGCCCGCTTCTTCGGTGTTCGTCATCGTGCCGGGGATGCTGCACGCCGCGGGCAGCGGCACGATCTGGGCGCTGGTGCTCGCCGGCATCGTCTGCGTGGCCACCGCCTTCGTCTATGCCGAGCTCGCCTCGGTCTGGCCGATCGCTGGCGGCGAATATGTGATGGTGGCGCGCACGCTGGGGCCCCTGGCGGGGTTCGTGATGCTCGGCATCAACGTGTTCAACAACCTGCTCTTTCCGCCCGTCCTGGGGCTGGGGGTGAGCGCGGTGCTCTCGACCGTGATCCCGGGATTGCCGCAAGTGCCCGTGGCGGTGGCGGTCGTCGCGCTGTCGACGCTGATCGGGCTGCTCAACATCCGCGTCAACGCGGTGCTGACAGGCGTCTTCCTCGCCATCGAGATGCTCGCGCTCGTGGTGGTGGCGGTGCTCGGCTTCGCGCATGCCACCCAGCCGATCGGCGCGCTGGTGCTTCATCCGGTGATGCCGCTGGGGGCGACGCTGCATCCGGCTTCACCGGCGGCGATCGGGCTGGCCACCTCGGTCGCGATCTTCGCGCTGAACGGATACGGCGCCGCGGTGTATTTCGGCGAGGAGCTGCACGAGGCGGGGCGGCAGATCGGACGGGCGGTGCTCGTCGCCCTCGTCGCCACGTTGGTGCTGGAGATCGTGCCGATCGTGGCGCTGCTAATGGGATCGCGCGACCTTCACGCGGCGTTCGTGGACGACGATCCGTTCGGCACGCTGGTGCTGGCGCGGGGCGGCCCCTTGCTGTCGGGATGGATCGCGGTGGGCGTGGTGATCGCGATCCTCAACGCCGCGATCGCATGTATCCTGTCGTGCGCGCGTTTCTTCTACAGCACCGGGCGCGACGGCGCGTGGGGGCGGCCGGTCGATCGCTGGATGCAGGCGATCCACCCGCGCTTCGACTCGCCATGGCTCGCCACGCTGTTCACCGGCGCGGTCGGGATCGCGGCGTGCTTCGCCCCGCTGACGCTGTTGCTGGTGTTGAGCGGCGCGGGGTTGATCGCGATCTATGCCGGGATTGCGGTGGCGGCGATGGTCGGGCGGCGGACGGGCGCGACCGCGCACGCGCCGTTCCGGATGCCGCTTTATCCGGCCGCGCCGGTGCTGACGCTGGTCGCGCTGGCCTATGTCGTGTATACCAATTGGCTCGATCTCGACGAGGGGCGCCCCAGCCTGATCGCCACGGCGGCGCAGATCGTCGGCGCCGCGCTTTATTACGGGCTGGTGCTGCGTCGCCGCGGCGCTTGGGTGGTGCGCGACCCGGCGGAGCCCGCGACGGGTTGAAAATTGGGCGCGCTTGCGCCATCGGCAGGGTCCGCGTCCGATCCTGGTCGCTCAGAGGAACATGCATGTCGTCGTACAAGGCCCCGACTTTCAGCGAACGCGCCGCGAATGCCGCTGCCGCCAAGCAACGGGCGCTGGACAAGCTGAAGGCCAAGCCGCCGATCGACCCGGCGGTGGCCGCCGAACGCGCCGCCGCCGCCGAGCGTCGCGCCGAGCGCGAGGCCGAACAGTCCGCCCGTCGTGCCGCCCGGATCCAGGCCGAACAGGATGCCAAGGCCGAAGCCGCGCGCAAGGCGCAGGAAGAGGCCGATGCCGCCGAGGCCGCGCGCAAGGCCAGCGCCAAGCCCGAACTGACCGACGCCGAGAAGAAGGCCCTCCGCGACGCCCGCTACGCCGCGCGCAAGGCGCGCCGCTGAACGATCTTCGCCGCCCTTCGGAGCGGCGAATTCGGTTCATTTTGCCAGCAACATTGCTTGGTACGCCCGATCGCCTATGTTCGGCTGCATGACGCCGCCGATCGAGCATTTGACCGAGCCGCAGCGTGCCTGCCTCCGCCTCGTAGCCAGCCATCACAATTCGAAGGAGATCGCCGGGTTGCTCGGCGTGTCGCCGTCGGCCGTCGACAAGCGGATCGAGCGCGCGGTGCAGATGCTCGACGCGCGCTCGCGCTTCGCCGCGGCACGGATGCTGGTCGAGCATGAAGGCGGTACGACGTCCGATCGCCTGCCATGGGAGCCGATCGACGTTCCCAACACGGCCGATGTCGCGCCAATCCCGCTGTCGAACGAGCCGTGGTGGCTCGCTCGACGGCTGCTGGGCTTGTCACCCGGCGGTCGCCAAGGCGGGAGGATGCGCAACCACCTCACCAAGCTTCAGCGGCTTGGCATGATGGTCGCGCTCACCCTGTTCGTGGCGGTATCGTCGATGGTCGTGCTGAACATGGCGCTCACCCTGTCCAGCCTGATCGCGCATTATCGTTAGCGAACGTCCCCGCCGCTCTGCGAACGACACGCGGCTTGCCGCGACGGGGGGAATGATCGATGTTGAAGGAACGACGCCAGGCTGCCGATCTCGTGACGGCCGATTTCCTGAAGGCCGAACGGGCGGCCGACGAAGCCGCCACCTGTGCGGCGGATTGCGTGGCGACGATGCTGCGCCAGCGCGCCGATGCACGCCTGCCGGTGGCCACCGGGCTCGACGCGATCCAATTGGTGTCCGAGGCGACCGCCGATCTGGTGCGTGCCCGCCACCGGCTGGTGGAAGCGCACCGGGCGCTGGTGACGGTCCGGTCCGATATCGGCCTTGGCGCGTTCTATGCCTATGGCGATCAGGGGGACTGCCCACCGGCAGAAGGGCGTGGCGCTCAACCGGTCACGTTGGCCGCGGTGGCCTGACAATATCGGAGCACGATCGCATGGACAGCAGGGTTCTGGCCTTCAACGCCTTTGCGATCGGCGCTTCGGCCTATGCCTTCGCCAAGGGAGGGGCACCGGAGCGAATTGCGGGGGCATCGTTGCTGGCAGCATCGATGCTCACCCGCCTCGTTCGTGACAGCGGGCCGACGGGGTATGTTCACCCGCAGCTCGGCGTTCTCGCCGTGGACATGACGCTCCTGTCGGTGCTCGTCGTGCTGGCGCTGTATGCCGATCGGTTCTGGCCGTTTTGGATAGTGGCGCTTCACGCGCTGGGCACCACGGCTCATGTCGTGAAGGCCATCGATCCGTCGGTCTTGCGCCTCGCTTACGCGATTCTGGTTCAGGCCTGGGCCTATCCGATTACCGTCATCCTGATCGTCGCCACGGTGCGACATCGGCGGCGGCTTCTGCAGAATGGCCGCGATCCGGACTGGAGCATCCAGCCGGGCGCCTGAGCCGCGTTCATCGGAACATCACCGTGACCACATTGTCCATATCATCCTACGTCATGGCGCCCGCGCCACGGCGCCCGACGCCTTCGGCCGCGCCGCGTCGGTCCGTCTCCGACGGCATCATCGACGTCGCGCAGCGGGCCTATGCGCTGAACGAGCGGCGCACCGCCCTGATGGGCGAGGGGCTGTTCGGCGACCCCGCCTGGAACATCATGCTCGACCTGTTCCTTTCGGAATGTGAAGGGCGACCGCTCTGCGTCACCTCGGTGTGCGTGGGGGCGCGCGCGTCCTCGGCGACGGCACTGCGCTACATCGCGCTGCTGCGCGCCCGGGGACTGCTGGACCGTATCGCCGATACGGTCGACAAGCGTCGCACCTATGTGCGGCTGACCGATCGCGGCTGGAATGCCATGGTCGACCTTCTCGACGGCGAACGCGGTGCCGAGGCGGAGCGTTCAGGCCGCCGCGGCCGCGCGGCTCGCTAGATCGGCGAGCCACGCCTCGGCCTTGAACAGCGCCGGCGCATCGTCGACGTCGATCCAGTCGAGGTCGCTGCAATCCATCGCGAGCGCGGCGCCGGTTGCGGCGACCGCGCGCACGCCCTCGGTCAGCGAGGGTGCGGCAATCCGCTTCAGCGCCGCAAACAGCGCGGGTCCGACCGCGAATACACCCGTGTCATAGGCGTCGTGCGGTGCGAGACCTTTGCCGATCGCGACGATCGCGTCGCCACGCGTCGCCACGCAGGTGACGTCGTCGGGATCGACCCAGGCATGGCCGAGCCGCCGGTCGATCCCGAGCCGAAGCCCTTCGCCGGCTCCCGCCTGGGCGAGGCGCGCATAGAGCGCCGGGTCGACCAGATGATCGCACATCGCCAGCACCGCGCTCGCATTGCCCAGCCGCGCGGCGGCCGCCAGCAGGGACACGCCGTTGGGCGCAAGCCAGTCGGCGACGTCCACCGTTTCCACGGTGATCGGCCACCGTCTGGATGCGAGATGCGCCTGGATCGCGGCCGCGCCATAGCCGAGCGTCACGATCGCGCGCGACAGACCGGCCTCGGCCAGCCCGTAGATCGCATGATCGATCAGCGCTCGGCCGCCGACCGGGCAAAGCGGCTTGAACGGCGTGGTGCCGCGCAACCGGCTTCCCTGGCCGGCGGCGAGAAGCACGGCGGTGTCGATCACGCGTCAGGCTGCCTTGATGAACTCTTCGACCGCGATCTGCGCCAGATCGTCGGTCATCTGCGCGCGGGGGTGTTTGCAGAAGTAGGCGGAGGCGGGATCGACCACGCCCTTGATGCCACGATCCTTCGCGATCTTGGCACAGCGGATCATGTCGATCGCGACGCCGGCCGAATTGGGCGAATCCTCGACCGAGAGGCGCAGCTCCAAATTCATCGGCACGCCGCCGAACAGCTGGCCTTCCATGCGCAGGAAGCACACCTTGTTGTCGTTCTGCCACGGCACGTAATCGGACGGGCCGATATGCACGTTGTCGTCGTCAAGCCGCTCTGCCGCCACGGATTGCACCGCCTCGGTCTTGCTGATCTTCTTCGATTCGAGCCGGCGATGGTTCGACATGTTGAGGAAGTCGGTGTTGCCGCCGGTGTTGAGCTGGTACGTCCGGTCGAGCTTTACGCCGCGCTTGGCGAACAGGTCGGTCAGCACGCGGTGGACGATGGTCGCGCCGAGCTGTGCCTTGATGTCGTCGCCGATGATCGCCACGCCGGCATCCTCGAACTTCTTGGCCCAGACGGGGTTGGAGGCGATGAACACGGGAATGTTGTTCACGAAGGCGACGCCGGCCTCGAGTGCGCATTCGGCATAGAATTCGGTCGCCTCTTGGCTGCCCACCGGCAGATAGTTCATCAGGACGTCCGTGCCGCTCTCGCGCAGTTCGCGCACCACGTCGTCCTTGGTCGGCTCGGCCATGTCGGCGAGCAGGAAGGTGCGGTCGTCCTTGTAATCGGCCATGTGGTCGGCCACGCCGTCCAGCTTGCGGCCCATCTTCACCACGGTTCCGGTGGCGGTCACGTTGGGCGCGAACACCGCGGTGCAATTGGGCTTGGCGAAGATCGCCTCGGCGACGTCCTTGCCCACTTTGCGCTTGTCGACGTCCCACGCCGCGACCACCTTGATGTCGCTCGGCCGATAGCCGCCCATCTCCATGTGCATCAGGCCGACGGTGTCGTTGGCGCCTTCGCGATAATGCTCGAGGCCCTGGACGAGCGAGCTTGCACAATTGCCGATACCCACGACGGCGATCCGGATGCTAGACATCAGTGACGGTGTTCCTTTGAAGAGAAGGCGGGCGCGAGACGATCGTCGCCTGCAAAGGCGGCTGCCGGACCATGGACGAAGCCATGCTCCACGCGCCGGTGACGGATCATGGTGGCGATCGCGATCGGGGTGAGGACCACGATCTCGAACCACCAGAAATAACGGGGATTGCCGACGAGGCAGGCCAGGAAGACCGCCGCCACGCGTACGTTCGCGCTGAGCCAGGCCATCGCCCGCATCGGGGGCACCGCGGCATCGCCATAGGCGCGGCCGAGCGCCCGCGGATCGGGACTGCGCGCCAGAAGTCGCTCGAAAGGCTGGGCCAGCCGATCGAAGCTGGTGGAGACCCAGTCGTAGAGCATCACCAGCGGCATGCGGCTGAGCCGGGGCAGGGCGATCAGCGCCTCGCCACGGACCCTGCGGTGGAAGCGCGCGCGCTCGCCCTCATAGAGGCTCGATTGCACCATGTGCGCGACGCCTGCCGAAATGGCGAGGATCCAGCCTTCCACCGTGCCGATGCCGAGCGCGATCCGGACATAGATGAGGATGAAGACGCCGTGATCGACCAGCCCGTCGAGCATCCGCCCGATCGCGCTGGACGTGCCCGTCGCGCGCGCGACCATGCCGTCCAGCCCGTCGGCGATCAGCCATCCGATCGACAGGATCAGGCCCAGCATTGCCGCCCAGGGACTCTCCCAGCGCGCATAGGCCGCGGCCGCACCGATCCCCAGCATCAGACCGATCAGCGAGACCAAATTGGCCGACAGGCCGAGCGCAAGCGCCGACGGCAGCAAGGCGCGTGCCGCCGGGTGGATGATCCTGAGATTGGATGGGTCCTCGATCCGGGGGTCGCGCGATCCATCCGGTGAAGAGGATGTCATAGGTGGGTCACAATGCGCCTGTAAGGCCTCTATTGCAAGTTCGCCTACGGCATTTCCGGCACGTTTGCACGGAGTTCGTCGCGCCACACCCGCGCGGTGCCATCGGACGGCGCCCGCCAGTCGCCACGCGGAGACAGCGCGCCACCGGCCGAAACCTTGGGTCCGTTGGGAAGCGCCGACCGCTTGAACTGGCTGGTCGCGAAGAAGCGCTGGAGGAAACGATCCAGCCACATGACGATCGTCGGCAGGTCATAGGCGACGCGCGAGTCGGCGGGCATGTCCTCGGGCCAGCGTCCGGCCGCCGCGTCGCGCCAGGCATGCCAGGCGAGGAACGCGATCTTGGAGGGGGCGAGCCCGTGGCGGACCACGTAGTGCGCGAAGAAATCGTTGAGCGCATAGGGGCCGATCTTCGCCTCCGTGCTCTGGATTGCGCCATCGGCGCCGACCGGCACCAGCTCGGGCGAGATTTCGGTGGCAAGGATCGATTCGAGCACCGCATCGGTGGCGGCATCGAATTCGCCGTGGCGAACGCACCAGCGAATCAGGAACTGGATCAGCGTCTTGGGCACGCCCGCATTCACCGCGTAATGGCTCATCTGATCGCCGACGCCATAGGTGCACCAGCCGAGCGCGAGTTCGGAGAGGTCGCCCGTGCCGACCACCAGCCCGCCCCGTTGATTGGCCAGGCGGAAGAGATAATCGGTGCGCAGGCCCGCCTGGACGTTTTCGAACGTCACATCATAGGCCGGCTCGCCGCGCGCGAAGGCGTGGTCCATGTCGCCCAGCATTTGGCGGGCGGCGGGGCGGATGTCGATTTCCGCGGCGGTGACGCCAATCGCGCGCATCAGTGCCCAGGCATTGGCTTTCGTCGAATCGCCCGTCGCGAAGCCCGGCATGGTGAAGCCCAGAATGTCGGTGCGCGGCCGGCCGAGGCGGTCCATCGCCTTGGCCGCCACGATCAGGGCGTGCGTCGAGTCGAGCCCGCCCGAGATGCCGATGACGAGCGTTTGCGCGTCGGAGGCGGTGATTCGCCGGGCAAGCCCCTCGACCTGGATGTTGAACGCTTCGTAACAGTCCGCGTCGCGCTTGCCGGGATCGTTGGGCACGAACGGGAAGCGCCGCATGTCGCGCCGAAGCCCGCGATCGACGATGGGCGCTTGGTGATCGAAGCCGATCCGGCGAAAGCGCGTCTCGGGATTGCCCGCCAGTCGGGCGGCATCGCCGAAACTGCCGTTGCGCATCCGTTCCTGCACGATCCGCTCCGCATCGACATCGGCGACGGTCAACGCGTTTCCGGCGGCGAACCGCGGCGACTCGGCGAGCATCTCGCCGAGCTCGTGGACCATGCCCTGGCCGTCCCAGGCCAGATCGGTGGTGCTCTCGCCCGATCCGGCCGCGGCATAGACATAGGCGCACAGCGCGCGGGCGCTTTGCGAGGCCGACAGCAGCACGCGCTCGCGTGCCTTGCCGATCACCACGTTGGAGGCGGACAGGTTGCAGCAGATCACCGCGCCGGCCAGCGCGCCCATCGTGGAAGGCGGCGTCGGCGCCCAGTAATCCTCGCAGATCTCGACATGAAAGATGAAATGCTCGAGGTCGGTCGCCGCAAAGATCAGGTCGGTGCCGAAAGGCACGGCCTGCCCCGCCAGCGTGACATGACGATCGCCCGTGATGCCGGCACCACTCGAGAACCAGCGCTTTTCATAATATTCTCGGTAGTTTGGCAGGAACGTCTTGGGCACCACCCCCAGGATCCGTCCGCGGGCGATCGCGACGGCGCAATTATAGAGGCGCCCGGCCTGCGAAAGGGCGGCGCCGACGATCAGCACCGGGCAGAGATCCGCGCTCGCCGCAGCGATGGCGGCGATCGCCGCTTCGGTGGCGCGGTGTTGCGCGGTCTGGAGATGAAGATCGTCGATCGCGTAACTGGTCAGGTTCAGTTCGGGATAGACGACGAGATCGACACCGTCGGCATCCGCCTCCCGCGCCAGCGCGATGGCGGCTTCGGCGTTTGCGATGGTGTCGCCGACCGATGCCACCGGAGTCGCGGCGGCGACGCGAATCAGCCCATGGCTATGGATCGCATGGAACGGGTGCGTGGACATGGCGACTCCTTCGACGCAAAGCCCTTAGGCCGCGGTTCCGCATCCGCCAAACGCGGGGCACGTCTTGGCAGCTTCGCCCGCGCGCGGCATGGCGGCCCGCCAACCATAGGAACGAGGCCGATGACGACGCTCTACGGCATCCGCAATTGCGACACCGTCAAAAAGGCCCGCCATTGGCTCGACGCGCACGGCGTCGCCCATGATTTCCACGATTACAAGACGGCGGGCGTGGATGCCGATGCGCTGGCTGGCTGGATCGACCGGCTGGGCTGGGAAGCGTTGCTCAACCGATCGGGCACGACGTTTCGCAAGCTGCCCGATGCTGACAAGGTCGGGCTGGATCGCGATCGGGCACTCGCCGTCATGGTCGCCAATCCGTCGGCGATCCGCCGTCCCGTGGTGGTCTCGGGCGACGCTCTGCTCGTCGGGTTCGATCCACAGCGCTACGCTGCCGCCCTGAACGCTTGATCCATGTTGCGCCTCGGCGGTGAATGGCGCAACAATCGCCCCGCGAATGGGAGCGTCGAATGGGCTATGTCAGGCAGGAAGCACCCTTCTGGTTCAAGGTGACGGTGGTCGCCCTGCTGATCTGGGCGCTCGCCGGCTGCTATGCCTGTGCGCAACAATGGCGGCTGGGCGCCGAGGCGCTGGGAACGCCGAGCGGTTATGACCGCGCGCTGTTCGCCCGGCTGCCGACGTGGTACGATCTGGTCTATGCCTTCGCCGTCGGCAGCGGGTTGCTGGGGGCGTTGGCGCTCGTCTCGCGCGCCAAGCTGGCGCGCCCGCTCTATGCGCTGTCGATCCTCGGCATCGTCGTGCAGTTCGGCTGGCTGTTCACCGCCACCGACATCGTCGCGGTGAAAGGCGCGCTGGCGGTTATCCCGTTTCCGATCCTGATCCTCGCCACCGCGATCGGCGGCTTCGTGATTTCGGGCCGGGCGCGGCGACGTGGCTGGATCAGGTGAGCCGGGCGGGTTAGGACCGGCGCCATGTCCACCACGTACACGATCGACACCGGCACCAGCCGCGCGAACCCGACGCCTTCGCCGATGAAGCGGCTGACCATCCCCGCGATCCGGCGGCAGAAGGGTGGCACGCCGCTGGTGATGCTCACCGCCTATACGGTGCGCACCGCGCAACTGCTCGATCCCCATTGCGACATGCTGCTGGTCGGCGACAGCCTCGGCCAGGTCGTCTACGGCTTGCCCTCGACCGTGCCCGTCACGCTCGAGATGATGGTCGCGCACGGCGCCGCGGTGGTGCGGGGCAGTTATCATGCGCTGGTCGTCATCGATATGCCGTTCGGCGCCTATGAGGCTTCGCCCGAAAAAGCGTTCGAGAGCGCGTCCTGGCTCCTGAAGCAGACCGGCGCGGCGGCGGTGAAGCTGGAAGGGGGCGAGGCGATGGCGCCCACCGTGCGCTTCCTGTCCGAGCGCGGCATTCCTGTCATGGGGCATGTCGGCCTCACGCCTCAGGCGGTGAACATGCTCGGCGGCTATGGCGCGCGCGGGCGCAGCGAGGCTGAGGCGAAGAAGATCGTCGCCGACGCGGTCGCGGTGGCCGACGCCGGCGCATTCGCGGTCGTCGTGGAGGGTGTGGTCGAGGGCATCGCGATCGCCATCACCGACGCGGTCGCCTGCCCGACGATCGGGATCGGCGCCTCCGCCCGCTGCGACGGGCAGGTGCTGGTCGCCGAGGACATGCTGGGGATGTTCGAGCGGACTGCGCGCTTCGTGAAGCGGTACGACGACCTCGCGGGCCGCATCTCGGACGCCGCCACGCGCTATGCCGAGGAGGTGCGTGCACGCAGTTTTCCGGGGGAGGCGCAGACCTACGCCGCCCGGGACTGACCCGGCTTCCGTTTCCGCGCCGTCGCGGCTAAGGACTGCGCCTTGCGATCCCGATCATGTCCCGGAGCTCATCCTTGGCCCTTCCGCCGAAAACGAACGAAGCCTTTCTGCGCGAGGTCGATGACGAACTCCGCCGCGATCAGCTTGTTGGCTTCTGGACTCGTTACGGGAAACTCGCGATCGGCCTTGGGGTTGCGTTACTCATTGCGCTTGCAGGGTTTTTCTACTGGCAGCACCATGAGGAGCAGACTGCGGGCGTGGCCGGCGAACAGCTCCAATCCGCCTATGACGCGCTGAGCGACGGCAAAAAGGACGTGGCGTCGTCGACGCTGGCGCCGCTCGCAGCGTCGGGGCGCCCGGGCTATGCGACACTGGCGCGCTTCACCCAGGCCGATCTGCTGCTGCAGAACAAGAACGAGAAGGGCGCCGCGGCGATGTTCGCGGCGATCGCCGATGATTCCGCTGCCGCCAAGCCGTTCCGCGATCTGGCGCTCGTCCGCCAGACCTCGGCCGAATATGACACGCTGAAGCCGCAGGCGGTGATCGATCGCCTCCGGCCGCTCGCGGTGCCGGGCAATCCGTGGTTCGGCAGCGCGGGCGAGATGGTCGCGGTGGCCTATCTGCGCAGCGGCCGTCGCGACCTGGCGGGCCGGATGTTCGGCCAGATCGCGCGCGACGCCAATGTGCCGCAGTCGATTCGTCAACGCAGCGTTCAGATGGCGGGCGTACTGGGCGTCGATGCCGTCGCCCAGAGTGAGGATGTGAAAGCGCAATGAAGACCGAACTCCGCGCCTCGATCGCGATCGGCGCCATGCTCGCGCTCAGCGCCTGCGGCATCTTCAAGGGTGGCCACAAGAAGACGCCGACGCTGGGCGACCGGATCCCCATCCTCGTTTCCGAAAACGGCATCGATACCGACAAGACGATGGCCGATGTCCAGGTGCTGCTGCCGGTCGCCGCGGTGAACGACAGTTGGACGCAATCGGGCGGCAACGCGCAGAAATCGATGGGCCAGTTGGCGCTCGCCACCCAGCCCAAGCGGCTGTGGGAGGCGACGATCGACGGCGGCTCGAACCGCGCCCGGCTCGCCGCGACGCCAGTGGTGGCCGACAAGAAGCTGTTCGTCGTGGACGTCGAATCGACGGTGCATGCCTTCGCCTCGGACACCGGCACGGTGCTGTGGGAAAAGACCATCGCTTCGCCCGAGGGCAACCGTCACGCGCGGTTCGGCGGCGGTGTCAGCTATGACGACGGCAAGGTCTTTGCGAGCGACGGTCTGGGCGACGTGGTCGCGTTGAACGCGGCGGACGGCAAGGAATTGTGGCGCGCGAAGCCCGGTGGTCCGTTGCGCGGCGCGCCGACCATTTCGAACGGTTCGCTCTACGTGCTGACGCAGGACAATCAGGTGTTCGCGCTGTCGGAGACGGACGGCAAGGTGCAATGGGCGCAATCGGGCACGCTGGAGACGCAAGGCGTGTTCGGCGTGGCGGCGCCCGCCGCTAGCCAAGGCACGGTCGTCACCGGCTTTTCGAGCGGCGAACTGAGCGCCTATCGTTACGAGAATGGCCGCGTGCTGTGGCAGGACGCGCTGTCGCGCACCTCGATCAGCACGTCGGTGTCGAGCCTCGCCGATATCGATGCCGATCCGGTGATCGATCAGGGCAAGGTCTATGCGGTCGGGCAGGGTGGCCGCATGGTCGCGCTGGATCTCGGCACCGGGCAGCGACTGTGGGAACAGAATCTCGCCGGCATCTCGACGCCCTGGATCGCCGGCGAATGGCTGTTCGTGGCCACCGACGATGCGCGCCTGCTCTGCCTCGCGCGCGCGACGGGCAAGGCGCGCTGGATCGCGCAGCTTCCCGCGTTCCGCAACGTGAAGAAGAAGAAGGGTCCGATCACCTGGTATGGCCCGGTGCTCGCCGGCAATCGCCTCGTGCTCACCAATTCGGACGGCGGCATCGCCTTCGTGAACCCGGGCGACGGATCGATCGCGGATACGATCGAGACCAAGGGTGGCTATACGCTGCCGCCGGTCGTCGCCAATTCGACGCTGTACGTGATCGACGAGCGTGGGCGGCTGACCGCCTATCGCTAAGGGCTTGCCGTCGCTTTCCTTCGGGAGGGTGACGGCCCGCACCTGACGCGCTAGGGCGGCATCATGTCCAAACTTCCAGTCGTCGCGATCGTCGGCCGTCCCAATGTCGGCAAGTCGACGCTGTTCAATCGCCTCGTCGGCAAGAAGCTCGCGCTCGTCGACGATCGTCCCGGCGTCACACGCGACCGGCGTGAGGGCGACGCGCACCTGATCGGGCTCGATTTCCGCATCGTCGATACCGCGGGCTATGAGGATCACGACGCGCAGACGTTGCCCGGCCGGATGCGTCAGCAGACCGAGGCGGCGGTGGCGCAGGCTGACGTCGCCCTGTTCATGGTCGATGCCCGTGCGGGGATCGTGCCGCTCGACGAAGAGATCGCTCGCTGGCTGCGCGCGTCCACCACGCCCGTGGTGCTGGCCGCCAACAAGGCAGAAGGAAGCGCCGGCGATCAGGGCGTGCTGGAGGCGCTGGCGCTGGGCTTCGGCGACCCGGTGCAGGTGTCCGCCGAACATGGCGAAGGCATGGGCGATCTGTTCGAGGCGCTGCTTCCGCTGCTCGATGCGGTCACCGCGGCGGACGACGTCGCACCGGAGGATGAGGACGAGGTCTATGACGGCCCGTTGAAGCTCGCGATCGTCGGCCGCCCCAATGCGGGCAAGTCCACGCTCGTCAACCGCATGCTGGGCGAAGACCGGATGATTACCGGACCCGAGGCCGGGATCACGCGGGATTCGATCGCGGTCGACTGGCTGTGGGAACCGGCCGGGGGCGAGGCCCGCAAGGTGCGGCTGATCGACACCGCGGGCATGCGCAAGCGCGCCAAGGTGCAGGACAAGCTGGAGAAGATGTCGGTCGCCGACGCGCTCCACGCCGTCGATTTTGCCGAGGTGGTG
This sequence comes from Sphingomonas sp. CROZ-RG-20F-R02-07, assembly GCF_022662335.1. Classification (GTDB taxonomy): domain Bacteria; phylum Pseudomonadota; class Alphaproteobacteria; order Sphingomonadales; family Sphingomonadaceae; genus Sphingomonas. The sequence goes on from NZ_JAKNQJ010000002.1 coordinate 385,167, forward strand.
GTGCTGCTGCTCGACGCCACGCTGGGGCTCGAGGGGCAGGATCTGCGCATCGCGGACCGGGTGCTGGAGGAGGGCCGTGCGCTCGTCATCGCGCTCAACAAATGGGATGTGGCCGAGAATGCGTCGTCGCTCTTCAACGGCGTGAAGCGTGCGCTGGAAGACGGGCTCAGCCAGGTGAAGGGGGTGAGCGTGATGACCGTCTCCGCCGCCACCGGCAAAGGCATCGACCAACTGATCCAGGCCTGTTTCGACGTGCGCGAAGCGTGGTCGCGGCGGGTGGGAACGGGCGAGCTGAACCGCTGGTTCGAACGCGCGATCGAGGCCAATCCGCCGCCCGCACCGGGCGGCAAGCGGGTCAAGCTGCGCTACGTCACGCAGGTGAAGACGCGTCCTCCAACCTTCGTCATCTTTGGTACGCGCGTCGATCAATTGCCCGCGAGCTACGAGCGCTATCTGGTCAATTCGATGCGCCGCGATTTGGGCTTCGGCGCGGTGCCCGTGCGGATCACGATGCGCGCGCCCAAGAATCCGTTCGATCAGGCGAAATAACCGGCGAAGTTCTCCGAAGAAACCTTGTGTTTACTTCGAGCCGCTAACCCGAGGTCTGTGCTTTGGGGCCAAAGGAGGTCCGATCGGGAGAAAGCCGTGTCGTTCGAGGGAAGCACCCTGGTGGATTGGGCGGCCTATGCGCACGCCCGTGCGGAGCTGGGCGGCGGCTTCGTCCGCATTCTGGGCTATTTTCGCGAGGACGGCGTAAAATCGGTCGCCGCGATCGAGGCGGCAATGCGCGCCCAATCCGCGGCGGCGATGGTGATCCCGGCGCACACGCTGAAGGGCGAGGCGCGGCAGTTCGGGGCCGAGCCGCTGGCGGCACTGGCCGAAGAGATCGAAGGCATCGCGCGCGATTGCGTCGAGCTGCACGACACGCCCGAGGATGCGCTGACGCCCGTCGCCCGGCTGCGTCCACTGTTCGAGGAAACACTGGCGCTGCTGGAGCGCGAGGCCAATCCATTGGTGGCGCGTCGCCCGGCAGCGGGCGGCGGATTTGGCCGGCGGCCCACCGGCGGCTTCGGTCGGGCATAAAGCCCGGCCTGCTCCTTCAGCCCTTCAGATACGGCGCCGCGCCGGTCTTGGGCGAATCATGCTCCGAAATAGAGTTGAGCTGCACGTAATTGTGGATCCCCATCCGTGCGATCATCTCGAACTGCCGCTCGAGCGTATCGACATGCTCTTCCTCGCTCGCCAGGATCCGCGCGAACAGATCGCGGCTGACATAGTCCTTCACCTGCTCGCAATAGGCGATCGATTCCTTGAGTTGATCGACCGCTTCCATCTCCATCGCAAGATCGGATTTGAGCACTTCCTCGACCGTTTCGCCGATGCGCAGGCGACCAAGCAATTGAAAATTGGGCAAACCGTCGAGATAGAGAATACGCTCCGACAGCCAGTCGGCGTGCTTCATCTCGTCGATGGATTCCATCCGCTCATATTGGGCGAGCTTGTAGACGCCCCAATGATCGAGCATGCGGTAATGAAGCCAATATTGGTTGATCGCAGTCAGTTCGTTACGGAGCGCTTCGTTCAGATAGTCCAAGACCCGCGGGTCGCCTTTACCGGCCATGGTGATCTCCCTTGGATCCTATGTAGCCCCCACGGTTAGACTTGGACAAGTCGGAATCTTGCGGGTTCAGGCCGCGTTTATTGTTGCAAACGCTACGCAGCCGCGCGTTCGGCATCGATGATCGCCCGCGTAAACGAGGCGCATTGGCCGCATTTGGGCTGGCGGCCGAGCGAACGAAACGTCTGACAGGGCGTCTGACATCCCCCACGCGCGCACGCGCGGACATCGCTTTCCCGTATCGCATTGCAAACGCAGACAACCATGGCTGCTCCTTTTCGAGATCAATATGCCGCTAATGCGAACAACTCGCAAGACATATTGCGCCTAAGTCGCAGCAGCATCCTCATCTTATCGGATTTGCGCCACGCATCGGCTGCCAGGCGAGGCGCGCAAGGCTGCGCCATAGCCATTCGAGCGGGCCATAGCGGTATCGCGTTAGCCAGGGTCTGGATCCGGCCAGTATGACGACCCATGTAGCCACGACCGCGGCGTAGAGTTGCGCCCGGCCCAAGCGGTCGAACAGGCCGAGGCCATAGCCATAGAAGATGGTAGTGCAGACGAGCGTCGTGCCGAGATAATTGGTGAACGCCATCCGGCCGGCGGCGGCAAAGCGGCGCGTCCACCAACCGCCGGCTCGTGCAAGCGCCATCACCAGCGCGGCGTAGCCGAGCACCATCGGCACGTGGATCGGCGTCGCCAGGGGGAGCGCGGCCAGGAACACCGCGCGCGGATCGAAGCCCCATGCCCGATCGAAAGCCGCCAGCGCGATCGATAGCGGCACCGTCATCGCCAGCAACGCCACCGCAATCCGCGCATAGGTGCGCCGCGTCCATGCGCCGCTAAGGAAGCCGCTGCGCAGCCCCGCCATGCCGAGCAGCATATAGCCGAGCGTTTCCATGCCGCCCGCGGGGAGAAAGGTGAAGGGATCGGTGTTGGTGCTCCACCGCCAGGCGAGCAACGTGCCGAAGCTGCCGCGCGCCGCCGCCACTTCGCGCGCGACCTCGGCCTCCGTGGGTCGGCCGAAAGGCGAGGCGAGCGCCTGCCAATCCGCTACGGCGTTCGGCGATGCATGCGCCGCAAACGCCGCGGCATGGCGGCGGAACAGGTCGAGCGCGATGGCGGCGAACTCCAGCGTCTGCAGCGTGAATGCGGCGCCGGCCAGCAGCACCAGCCAGCGCACCCGAAGATGCCGGAACGCATAGGCGATGCAGCCGACGAGCGCATAATGCGTCAGGATGTCACCCCACCAGAAGAGATAGAGATGCACCAGCCCGAAGACGAAGAGCCACGCCATGCGCGCATAATGGACCTTCGCCGGATCGTCCCCCGCCGCCTCCGCACGGTCGATCACCAGCAGCATCGAGGCGCCGAACAAAAGCGTGAACAGCCCGCGCATCTTGCCCTCGACCAGCACGAAGGTGAGCGCCCAGGCGACGAGGTCGGCGCGGCTGGGGGTGCCGAGCGCGGCGGGGGAGAAATAGGCCGGCTCTGGCAGGCCGAAGGCCGCGATGTTCGCGGCGAGGATGCCGAGCACCGCGACGCCGCGAATGACGTCGAGCGCGGCAATGCGCTGCGACAGGGGCAAGGGGCGTGCAGTCATACGAGCCACGCTCGCACAATGTGGCGGGGCACAACAGGGCGGCGGAGTCTTCTAGCGTTCGATGGCGTCATTTGCGCCGTTTGCCCCGACCTTGTCCAAGGGCCGGTGCCGCACGCGAAGGGGGGACTGGATCAACTACAGTCCATCATGGTGCCGCGTCGGCTGCCGGTCCTTCCCAAAACGGGAAGGACCGGCCTTCGAATTAACGGGGCAGAACGCGCGTCAGCGCGCGGGCGCCGGGGGCGGTGACGCGGCCGTCGAGCAGCGCATTGACGTTCACCGGGCGGCCATAATATTCCTTCACCCGGCCCTGATCGTAATCGACGCCCGTCGCGCCCACCGTGGCGCCGGCATAGGCGCCCTTGATGTTGGTCCAGAGCACCGCATCGCCCTTGAACGTCGAGCCTTGCGCCGCGTCGGAATAATTGATGACCGACACGCCGGCGCCGGCGTCCAGCGCGAACTTGCGGGGGCTGCGGAACGCGTCGACCGCCTTGCGATCCATCAGCAGATAGACGATCGCGCCACCGGCTGCGCCGATCTGCGCCCCGATGCTGAGGCCACCGGTGTTGAAGAACGCGGGCGAGCTCCAACCGCCGGTGCGGTTGCGCGTCACGACGACGCCCGCACCGCCCTTACCGCCGATGATGAAGCCTGCACGGCCATATTCGGGAATGACGTAAAGGCCGACGGCGCGACCGATCAGCGGCGCGATCTTGCGATCCCGTTCCATCTCGACGACCACCGAGGCGGCCTTGTCGACCAGCTTCTGCGGGCCGTGCGCTTCGTCGCTCCGGGCGCTGTAATGGCGGGCCTGCGCGAGTGCGGCCGTAGGGGCGGCCATGCCGGCGAGCGCCCCGGCGCACAGGATCGCGGAGACGGTGGAACGGGTACTGGCCATGAGAGGCATCCTTTCGATCGGTTCGGCGACGACCCGGCACGGCTGGCCGTGCGGTTCGACAGGGGCTGAACACGACACCGGGCCCTGCGTTCCCGCCGCGCCTTCGAAGTTCGTGCACCAGGGCGCCGCCGCGCCGCGTCATGCCCCGGCGGCGTCTGCTCCCATCAGTGCGGGGAAAAAGCCCTCATGCGCCGCGCGCAGTTTATCGAGCGTCAGGACGAAATCGCCGGCATCCAGTTCGAAGACGAGGCGGCTCGCGATCGTCCGCCCGATCGGCTGCGCCGCGATGCCGGCCGCATCCGCACCGAGCAGGAAATCATAGAGCGCGTGATCCTCGATCGTTACGACATACAGCCCCTGATCTTCGGCGAACCAGGTGCCTGCGACGCCGCATTCGGCCGAGGTGTCGAGCATCGCGCCGATATCACCCGCTAGCGCCATCTCCGCCACGGCCACGGCGACTCCGCCATCGGACACATCGTGGCAGGCGGTGATCGCGCCGCTGGCGATGCCTTCGCGGATATAGTCGCCGGTGCGGCGCTCGGCCGCCAGGTCGATCGGCGGGGGCGGCCCGGCCTCGACGCCGTCGCGGCCATGGATCTCGCGCAACCAGAGCGACTGGCCGAGATGGCCGCGATGTTCGCCGACCAGCACGACGATGTCGCCGGTGCCCTTGAACGCGATCGTCGCGCTCTTGGTATAATCGGCGAGCAGGCCGATGCCGCCGATCGCCGGCGTGGGCAGGATCGCGGTGGCGCCGCCATCCTCGTCCTTTGTCTCGTTATACAGGCTGACATTGCCCGAGACGATCGGGAAGTCGAGCGCGCGGCATGCCTCGCCCATGCCCTCGATGCAGCCGACGAACTGCCCCATGATCTCGGGGCGCTGCGGATTGCCGAAATTCATGCAGTCGGTGGTGGCGAGCGGCGTCGCACCCACCGCGGTCAGGTTGCGCCAGCATTCCGCAATCGCCTGTTTGCCGCCCTCATAGGGGTCGGCGAAGCAGTAGCGCGGCGTGCAATCCGTGCTGATCGCCAGCCCCTTCTGCGTGCCGTGAACGCGCACCACCGCCGCGTCGCCGCCGGGCCGCTGCACCGTGTCCGCGCCGACCATGTGGTCATATTGCTCCCAGATCCAGCGCCGGCTGGCGATGTCGGGCGAGGCCATCAGCGCGAGCAGATCGGCGGCGGGGTCGGTACAGGCCGGCACGTCGCCCAGCGGGGCAGGGGGCATGGTCTTTACATGCGGGCGATCATAGGCGGGCGCATCGTCGGCAAGCGGGCCGAGCGGGATGTCGCACACCGTCTCGCCCTTGTGGGTCAGCACCATGCGGCCGGTGTCGGTCACGCGGCCGATCACCGCGAAGTCCAGCTCCCATTTGCGGAAGATCGCCTCCGCTTCCGCCTCGCGGCCGGGTTTCAGCACCATGAGCATCCGCTCCTGGCTTTCGCTCAGCATCATCTCGTAAGGCGTCATGCCCGTCTCGCGCTGCGGCACGTCGTCCATCACCAATTCGATGCCGACGCCGCCCTTCGACGCCATTTCGACCGACGAGGAGGTGAGCCCGGCCGCGCCCATGTCCTGGATGGCGACGATCACGTCGGTCGCCATCAGCTCGAGGCACGCCTCGATCAGCAGCTTTTCGGTGAAGGGATCGCCCACCTGAACCGTCGGGCGCTTCTCGTCGCTGTCCTCGTCGAAGCTGGCGGAGGCCATGGTCGCGCCGTGGATGCCGTCGCGGCCGGTCTTGCTGCCGACATAGACGATTGGATTGCCGATCCCGCTGGCGGCGGAGTAGAAGATCTTGTCGGTATCCGCGATCCCCACGGTCATCGCGTTGACGAGGATGTTCCCGTCATACGCCTTGTGGAAATTGACCTCGCCGCCGACGGTCGGCACGCCGACGCAATTGCCGTAGCCGCCGATGCCATGGACGACGCCGGCGATCAGGTGGCGCATCTTGGGATGATCGGGCGCCCCAAAGCGCAATGCGTTCATGTTGGCGACCGGCCGTGCGCCCATCGTGAACACGTCGCGCAGGATCCCGCCCACGCCCGTTGCCGCGCCCTGATAAGGCTCGATATAGGAGGGATGGTTGTGGCTCTCCATCTTGAAGATCGCCGCCTGGCCGTCACCGATATCGACGACGCCGGCATTCTCGCCGGGGCCGCAGATCACCTGCGGGCCGGCGGTCGGCAGCGTCTTCAGATGGATGCGCGAAGATTTGTAGCTGCAATGCTCGGACCACATCACCGAGAAGATGCCCAGCTCCACGAGGTTCGGCTCGCGGCCGAGCGCGTTGAGGACGCGGGCATATTCGTCGGGGGACAGGCCGTGTTCGGCGACGATCTGGGGCGTGATGGCGGTCATGCCGAGGCTTTAGCGGGGAGGCTCGGCCGCGTCACCCCGGCCATGATTTGGGATATGCGTTTTCAAAGGCGCGGATCGCTCTTGCCGGTCGATCGTTACACATCCGATCCGACACGCGGCATCCCGCCGCGTGGTCGTCGCGAGGAGGATGTCTTGATAGCAGCCCGATTTCACACCCGCGGCATCGTCGCGGGCATTGCATGCGCCCTGCTGTCCGTCGCGCCCTTGAGCGCACAATCGGTCGGGTATATCCTGTCGCAGCCCGCGCGCGACGTGGGATTGGCGAAGACGCGGATTCCGCCCTTGCTCGTGCGGACGAGCGAGGCGCCCTATTCGACCGCGGGAACGGGAAGCTGCGCGGCCATCGCAGAGTCGATCGCCGCGCTGACCCACGTCATCGGCCCCGATTTTTCCACTTCGCCGTCGACCAACAGGCAGAACATGGCGGAGATCGGCAGCAGCGCGATCGTCAACTCGCTGATCCCCTTCCGCGGCATCGTTCGCGAAGTGAGCGGTGCGAGCGCGGCGGAGCGGCGCAAGACCGCGGCGATCGATGCCGGTATCGCCCGGCGCGGCTTCCTTCGCGGGTTGCAGAGCGCGCGCCGCTGCCGGCGGTGATACCTAGACGTAGGGCGGTTGGGTGTATCCGGCCGGACTGAGCGTGAAGATCTCGCAGCCCTCCTCGGTGATGCCGATCGAATGTTCGAACTGCGCGCTGAGCGAGCGGTCGCGTGTCACTGCGGTCCAGCCGTCGTCGAGCAGCTTCACGTCGGGCCGGCCGGTGTTGATCATCGGCTCGATAGTGAAGATCATGCCGGGCTTCAGTTCGGGCCCGGTGCCGGGCTTGCCGACATGCACCACCTCGGGCGCATCGTGGAACAGGCGCCCGACGCCATGGCCGCAGAAATCGCGGACCACGCCGTAACGGTGTTTTTCGGCATGGCGCTGGATCGCATTCGCGACGTCGCCCATCCGGTTGCCGGGCTTTGCCTGCTCGATGCCGAGCATCAGGCATTCATAGGTGACTTCGACCAGCCGCCGGGCCTTGAGCGGGACGTCGCCGATCAGGTACATCCGGCTCGAGTCGCCGTGCCACCCGTCCACGATCGGGGTGACGTCGAGATTGACGATATCGCCCGATTTCAGCGTCTTCTCGCTCGGGATGCCGTGGCAGACGACATGGTTGATCGAGATGCAGCTCGAATGCGTATAGCCCCGATAGCCGAGCGTCGCCGGCACGCCACCGCGCGCGAGGATGAAATCATAGACGATCCGGTCGATCTCGGCGGTCGTCACGCCCGGCACCATGTGGGCCGCGATCATGTCGAGCGTCTCGGCGGCAAGCCGCCCGGCGCGGTGCATGCCGTCGAACGCGGCGCGGCCGTGAAGCTTGATCGCGCCGGTGCGGCCCTCGGGCGCGTCGGCGGAAACGGTCATGTAATCGGTCATGCGAACGATATAGCCCGCCCGGCTGGGCTTTGCGAGAGGAGAGGGCTAGGGTCTGCGCCATGGCACATGAACGCATCTGGACCGCCGCGCTGGTGGTGATCGGCGACGAGATCCTGTCGGGCCGCACGCAGGATCGCAACGTCGCGCAGATCGCCGCATGGCTGGGCGTGCAGGGCATCCGGCTGGCCGAGGTGCGCGTCGTGGCGGACCGCACCGCCGCGATCGTCGAGGCGGTGAACACGCTGCGCGCGCGCAACGATTATCTGTTCACGACGGGCGGCATCGGCCCGACTCACGACGATATCACCGTCGATGCGATCGCCGAGGCGCTGGGCACCGGCGTCGTCCACCACCCGCAGGCGATGGCGGTGCTGGAGCGCTATTACGAAAGCCGCGGCGGCCTGACGGAGGCGCGGGCGCGGATGGCGCGTGTGCCGGAAGGCGCCACCTTGATCGACAATCGCGTCTCGGGCGCGCCCGGCATCCGCATCGGCAACATCTTCGTGATGGCGGGCGTGCCGCATATTACCGCGGGCATGCTCGACGCGCTGACCGGCACGCTTGAGGGCGGGCGTCCGGTCGTTTCGAAATCGATCGGCTGCTGGGTCGCGGAAAGCGAGGTCGCCGATCTGCTTCGCGAAACCGAGAAGCGCCATGATCGCGCGACGGAAGGCGGCGTGGCGATCGGAAGCTACCCTTTCTTCCGCGACGGCCGGACGGGCGCGAATTTCGTGGTGCGCAGCCCCGATGCGGCGGCGGTGGATGCCTGTCTCGCCGACCTGACCGAAGCGCTGGAGGCGGAAGGTCGCGTGGTGGCGCAGGGCGGGATCTGAAGCGCGCCGATCCGGACGGCGAAGGCCATCCGCACGGAATCAGGCTCTTACCCCATGCGTTCGCCCGCGCGGCACCCCATATGCCGTTCATGACCAATCTGACCGTCTGGCATGATGGCGGCTGCCCGCTCTGTCGCCGCGAGATCGCGTTGATGCGGCGGCTGGATCGGCGGGGCGCGATCCGCTTCGTGGATGCGACCACAGCACGGGCGTGCCCGCGCGATCGGGCGGCGTTGCTCGCGCGGTTTCACGCATGCGAGGATGGGCGGATGCTGCAAGGCGCGGCGGCGTTCGCGGCGATGTGGCGGGCGATCCCGCTGCTCCGGCCGCTGGGACTTGCGGCGCGGCGCCGCTGGGTGCTGGCGCTGCTCGAACGCCTCTACACGCTGTTCCTTCGCGTGCGGCCGCGGATCCAGCGGCTCGCCGGCGGGCGTGTGTCGTCGTGAGGCCGCGGCCTGATCCGGCGGGGCCGGGGCAGGAGAGCGTGTGGTCCTATCCCAGGCCGGCACGCGCTGAGCCGAGCGCCGCCCATATCGTCATCGCCCATCGCGGCACGATCGTGGCGGACACGCGGGCGAGCATCCGGACGATCGAGACGAGCCATCCGCCCAGCTATTACCTCCCGCCCGAAGCGATCGTGCCCGGTTTGCTGCGCCGGGCCGGCGGCACGTCGTTCTGCGAGTGGAAGGGAAACGCGGTCTATTGGGATCTCGTGCTGGGCGACACCGTGCTGCCGGGGGTCGGCTGGAGCTATCCCGATCCGAGCCGCGCCTTCGCCGCGCTCCGCGACCATATCGCTTTCTATGCCGCGCCGTTCGATCGCTGCACCGTCGATGGTGCGGTCGTCGTGCCGCAACCCGGCGAATTCTACGGCGGATGGATCACGCCCGATCTCGCCGGCCCGTTCAAGGGCGTGCCCGGCAGCCGAGGATGGTGAGACGATGAGCGACGACGGCGATCCCGATCCCGGCCGCAACCGCGCGGTGCCGCGCGGCCGACTGTCGCGCTTCGGCCAGTTCGGCCGTCTGGCAGGCGGCGTGGCGGGCGGCATGCTGGCCGAAGGCGCGCGCCGGATCGCCGATGGCGAGCGGCCGCGGGTGCGCGACATGCTGCTCACTCCCGGCAATGTCGGGCGCGTTGCGGATCGGCTGTCGCACCTGCGCGGGGCGGCGATGAAGCTCGGGCAGATGATCTCAATGGATGCCGGCGACATGCTGCCGCCCGAGCTGGCGGACATCATGGCACGGCTGCGCGACCGGGCACACCATATGCCGCCCGCGCAGTTGCAGCAGGTGCTGGCACGCGAATGGGGGATGGATTGGCGACGGCGCTTCACGCGGTTCGACGCGACGCCGCTGGCCGCCGCGTCGATCGGGCAGGTGCACCGCGCGATTACGCGCGACGGCCGCGATCTGGCGATCAAGGTGCAATATCCGGGCGTGCGCGAGAGCATCGATGCGGATGTCGACAATGTCGCCACGCTGCTGCGCGTCTCCAGGCTGCTACCGCGGCGGATCGATATCGCGCCGCTGCTCGCCGAGGCCAAGCGGCAATTGGCGGAGGAAGCGGATTACGCCCGCGAGGGCGAGCAGATGACGCGGTTCGGCGCGCTGCTGGCCGACCGCCCGGCCTATGTCGTGCCCGTGCTCGACCGCGAGTTCACCACCGAACGCGTGTTGGCGATGAGCTATGTCGCGGGCGCTCCGATCGAATCGCTGGCGGAGGCACCTCAGGACGAGCGCGATCGGGCGATGCACGCGCTGATCGATCTGGTGCTGGGCGAATTGTTCGCCTTCGGGCTGATGCAGACCGATCCCAATTTCGGCAACTACCGCTACCAGCCCGAGAGCGGCCGGCTCGTCCTGCTCGATTTCGGCGCGGCGCGTGCCGTCGGCGCCGGCACGTCCGAGGCGTATCGGCGGCTGATCCGGGCGGGCCTCGCGGGCGACATCGGCGGCGTGCGCGACGCGGCGCTCGCGGCGGGGTTTCTGGGGCCGGAAGCGGTGGCGCGGCACGGGCCCGCGATCGACCGGATGATCGCGGTGATCGTCGGCGAACTCGGGCGGGCCGGGCCGTTCGATTTCGGCGACCGCGCCTTTGTCGGCTCGCTGCGCGAGGAGGGCGCGGCGATCGCCGCGGATCAGGCGACCTGGCACCTGCCGCCGATCGACCTGCTGTTCGTCCAGCGCAAGATCAGCGGCACCGCGCTGCTCGCCGCGCGGCTGAAGGCGCGGGTGGACGTGCGCGCGATGCTCGATGCCCGATTGCGGACGGACGCGGGCGAAACGCCGCGTCCCGCCGAGCCGCTTGCGCCGGCCGGGAGCGGCAGCTAGAGGTCTCGGCATCGCGGGTGTAGCTCAATGGCAGAGCAGAAGCTTCCCAAGCTTACGACGAGGGTTCGATTCCCTTCACCCGCTCCATCTTTGCAGTAAGTGCCCCGGCGGATCGCGCCCGCGCCATCTGCTCGTCCGTCAGTCGATAAAGATCGCTTAACTGTGGTCTTCTCGCGGGGCCCAAATCAGATCGCGACGCTCGCATCTATGAATGCTGAGCTGAAGTTTGCCGCTTCGAAGACGGCGTTTCTGCGCACTTGCAATAAATTCCGGGACCCAGCCATATGTTGGACTTGCGTGATATAGTGAATGGCGGCCTTCAAGTCTTCGCTGGAAAAGTTCTGCGTCATGGGCAGCTGTTCGCGTGCGATGCGAAGCTCGTCAGAATCGGGCATGTCGGCGCCGGCGGTGCAGCCGGGGGCTAGGCGTTCGGCCAAGGCCGTCCATGCGCGCCGTGCATCATACCAGATCGGCAATGTGAACTGTAGCGATTCCCAGCGTTCTACGGCGGTCGCCGCTGCGGCAAGCCTGTCTTCAGCCTCGTCGAGCGCGGGCTGGGTGGCGAGGAACGCGAGCATGGTTTCCATCTGCCCGATCCGTCGGCCGTGATCGTCGAGCGCAACACGATTGCTGTGCTGGAGGTCGCGAACGTCTATGATGTCCGTCCGGTCGGGTCTGGCGCGCCTGCGGATCAATGCATCGAGCGCGAGACAGGACCAGATCGCCACGGCGCCCGTCGCGATCGCCAGCGGTAACGCGAACATCGGATCGAGGTCGGCACGGATGGTCAGCCACAGTTCCAACCCTGCAGCCACGATCGCGGCGAGCAGGGCAACCGAGCGGGCCGGAAACGGCGAAGACATGCAGACGGGTCTCCATTGGAGCGTATCGCTGCCTCGCCTAGCAGCCGTTGGTAAAGGCGGACTTTATCAAGACGACGCGATGGCAAGTCGTTCCCAGTTTGCCGCCGAGAAAAGGTGCGCATAGATCGGACCCCATCCGCCGAGCGCCTGCAATCGCATGATCGCCGCGGCATCCAGTGCCTCAAGCCGGTCGCGGTTGACGGCGGCATAGTCGAGCAGCAACACCGGCTCGGCGTCATCCAGGGGCCGGTGATGGGCTTGGCGGGCTTCGAGCAAGTCGAAATCGTCGAGGATCCGTACCCAGTTTTCGGTTCGGATCTGCGCGTTCTGGTAGGATTCGCAGAATGCAACGACCGATCGCAGCGCGTCGGTCGGCTCACCGTCCGCGAACAGCGGCGTGGCGCCGGCCGAGGCCAGCCGGACGGAGGTTTCATCGACGCCCAACACCCAGCGGCCCTGATCCCTGTCCTCCACCAGCGCGAAGGGGTGACGGCGCAGATAGGCGGGTATGTAAGCACCCGGTCGGAACACCTCGTCGTTCGCGCCGACGAACAGGTTCCGATCGGCCGTAAGGCCCATCACCGCAAACGCCCGACGCGCCGGCCCGAAGAAGACGATCGGATAGTCGAGCGCCGCCCGTTCGAATTCATCCATCGTCAACGGGACGATCGCCGCATCGCGTGCAAAGCCGAAGGCGGCATCCGGCGCGAGTTGCAGGTCGCCATGACGTTCCGCCGTGACCAGCGTGACGTTGCCGTAAAGTGGCAACACACCCTCGATGAAGCGATCTGCGGGTAGCGCGAGCGTATCCATTGCCGTTTATCGATCCGTCGTGATGGTGACGCAAAGGGGTGCGTCAAGAAATTATGTCTCTCAGCTACACGTATCGCACAAGATTTAAAGAAAGAGATCGCTACTGACCCTGGGTCATGGTTGCGCTGGCCAGCATAACGCAAACGCAAATTGTCCGGTTTCGGGATAGTTGGCTGGCCACGCCAAAGTGTCGTGGCAACGGAGCGGTTAAGGTGATAGCGCCAGAGCCATTGTGATCGCGTCGGGGGGCCGGGCGGTCATCTATCGGGGGGGAATGCCGGTGCGTAATGTTGGTCAGCGCGGTCTTGTCGCGCGGTTGCTGGTCGAGAACGCCGGCCTGATGTCTCCCCGCGTGCTGGCCGCGATCGCGGTATCGGCGACCTCCTCGATCGCCTACGCGCAGACCTATCAGGTCGGAGACATGATCCTTAATCCGGCGACCGGCCTTGATGAAAAGGTCGTGGCTCAATTAAGCGACTCGGCGGTTCAGACCGATCAGAACAACCGCATCATCACCAAGACCGCGGTCAACGACACGTTCACCGTCGGGCAGGGCACCGAAGCGATCACGTACAAGGTCGAGTCCGTCACCACGAAGACGATCGGCAACACTCCCGTCGTCGTCGCCATCGAATTGAGCAACAGCAAGGATACGACCACCCAGACGGAACAGGTCGCCGCACCGTTGGCAACCGGCCCGGCCGGCGCGCCGGCTGGATTGATCCCCATCGTCGCCCCAGCCGGCAGCGCCAACACCGTGTCGATCGTGCAGAAGGGTGCGGGGGGCAGTGGCGGTCGCGCAGGCGCCCTGTTCGTACCGGCAAGCGAAGGCGGTGCGGGCGGTTCGGGTGCGCCGGTCGTCGCGGTGGTGTCGCCCCCGGCCGGCAATCCTCCCGCAAAGATCACGGCGATCACGGGCAATCCGGCTGGCATCTATGCCGCGAGCATCGGTGGCAATGGCGGCACTGGCGGCGGTTCGTACCTGAACCTTGCCGGCGGCGGCAAGGCGGGCGGCAATGCGGGCAATGGCGGCATGGTGTCGCTGACCGTCAAGCCGGGCGTGACGATCGAGACGTCGGGCACCGGCGTCTATGGCATTTTCGCACAGAGCGCTGGCGGTACCGGCGGTGCCGGCGGCCGTAACATAGGCACTACCGGCAGCGGCGGCAGCGGTGGCGTCGCCAGCACGGGCGGTGACGTGACGCTGGACAGCAGCGCCGACGTGACGACTTTGGGCAAGGGCGCGGCGGGGATCGTCGGGCAGTCGGTCGGCGGCTCGGGCGGTTCGGGTGGCAACAGCTACGTCTCGGTCGCGGGCGGCGGCAGCGGCACGATCGCGGGCGACGGCGGCAAGGTGGATGTGACGACGCGCGGGCGGGTGCAGACGTCGGGTGACAATGCCTATGGCGTGCTGGCCCAGTCGGTGGGTGGCGATGGCGGCAACGCGGGCACCAGCGGCGGGGTCATCGTGGCGACCGGCCTCGGCGGCGGTACGGGCGGCACGGGATCGGCCGTTACGCTGACCGCGACGGGCACGTCGGCGACGATCACGTCGGGCGACTATGCCACCGGTCTGTTCGCGCAATCGGTCGGCGGTGGCGGCGGCAGCGGCGGAGCCAGCGTTGCGCTATTGTCGCTGGGGTCGAGCGGCGGCGGCGGCGGCAATGCCGAGAGCGCCACCGTCCGGGTTCTCGACGGCGCGGTGGTCGCGACGCGTGGCATCGAAGCCGACGGCGTGGTTGCGCAGTCGGTCGGCGGCGGCGGCGGCTCCGGAAAGGTCGGCGTCGGCCTGGTATCGCTTGGCGGATCGAGCACCAAGGGGGGCAAGGCGGCCGCGGCGACGATCGAGAGCGGTGGCACGATCACCACCGCGGGCGTCGATTCGCGTGGCCTGTTCGCGCAATCGGTCGGTGGCGGTGGCGGCGCGGCGCAGGGCACGATCGGCCTGCTCGCGTTCGGCGGCAATGCCGGTGGCGGCGGTGATGGCGGCGACGTCGGCATCTCGCAGAGCGCGGCAGGATCGGTCACTACGGCGCGCGACGGCAGTACCGCGATCCTGGCGCAGTCGATCGGCGGCGGCGGCGGCACCGGCGGTTACGGCACGGGCGTGGTCTCGCTCGGCGGCAAGGGCGGCATCGGCGGCACCGGCGGAACGGTCACGGTCGTCAACGACGGCGCGATCAGCACCGGCGGCAATCTGGCGCGCGGTATCTTCGCGCAGTCGGTCGGCGGCGGCGGCGGCGATGGCGGTGCGGCGGGCGGTCTGCTCTCGATCGGCGGCGATGCCGCGGCAGGGAGCAGCGGCAATCTGGTCACGGTCGTCAACACCGGGTCGATCGCGACCGTCGGCGAGCGGTCGACGGGCCTGCTGGCGCAATCGATCGGTGGCGGCGGCGGCAATGGCGGCTATTCCGGCGGCCTGCTCTCGATCGGTGGTGCTGGCGGCACGGCGTCCGATGGCGGCACCGTCAAGGTGTCGCACGGGGGATCGATCACGACCGGCGGGATCGCGGCGGACGGCATCGTCGCGCAGTCGATCGGCGGCGGCGGTGGCAATGGCGGCGCGGCCGGGTCGCTCAGCAGCCTGTTGAGCATCGCGGTCGGCGGCAAGGGCACGAGCGGGGGCAAGGGCGGCGACGTCACGCTGGACTTCACCCCGATGACGGTGACGTTGCCCGGGCTCGGCACGGTACAGCGCACGTCCGCGATCGCGACGACCGAGGATCAGTCGCGCGGCGTGCTGGCGCAATCGGTGGGTGGCGGCGGCGGCAACGGCGGCGTCGCTGCGGCGGTGGGGGCCAGCCTGCTGACGAACGGCAGTTTCGCGCTGGGCGGCAAGGGCGGCGATGGCGGTGAAGGCGGATCCGTCACCGTCCACGGCCTGATCGACATCACGACGAAGGGCGACAACGCCCAGGGCATGATCGCGCAATCGGTCGGCGGCGGCGGCGGCAACGGCGCGCTGGCGGTGTCGGTGTCGGTCGCGGCCGGCCCGATCGCGGCCGGCGCGTTCGCACTCGGCATCGGCGGTTCGGGCGGCAACGGCGGCAAGGGCGGCGACGTGACCGTCGCCAACGCCGGCGGATCGATCGCGACGGGAGGCGCCTTCTCCAACGGCTTCGTCGCGCAATCGGTCGGCGGCGGTGGCGGCAACGGCGGTGCCACGATCACCGGCGCAGGCAGCGCTGCGGTGGGGTCGATCTCGCTCGCGTCGGGCTTCGGCGGCTCGGGCGGTCTGGGCGGTCAGGGCGGCATCGTCGATGCGGGCTTTGGCGGTTCCATCGCGACCACCGGTCTCGATTCGGTCGGCGCGCTCGTCCAATCGGTCGGCGGCGGCGGCGCGGGTGGATTCAACGTCGCCGTGGCGCTGAGCGGCGCGCTGGCGGCGGGTGGCGCTGCGGGGATCGGCTTCGGCGGCACGGGCGGCGGCGGCGGCAACGGCGGTGTCGTGACCGGCACGCTGGGGTCGATCAGCACGAACGGTGCCCGATCGGGCGCGGTCGTGGTCCAGTCGGTCGGCGGCGGCGGCGGCGCCGGTGGCTTCAACGTGGCCGCGGGCGGCGGGGTGGCGGGCGTCGCCGGCGCTGGCGCGGCGGCAGGATTTGGCGGCGCGGGCGGCGGTGGCGGCAACGGCGACAGCGCGACCGGCATCACCAACGGTACGATCACCACGCACGGCGAGCTGTCGAACGGCGTCGTGGTGCAGTCGGTCGGCGGCGGCGGCGGCGCGGGCGGGTTCAGCGTCTCGGCCGGTCTCGCGGCCGGTGGCAGTGGTGCGGGTGCGGCGGGCCTCGGCTTCGGCGGCGCGGGCGGCGATGGCGGCTTCGGCGGCACGACGACGGGTACGCTGACGGGTGCGATCGTCACCACCGGCGACCGATCGACCGGCGCGCTGGTGCAATCGGTGGGCGGCGGCGGCGGTGCGGGCGGCTTCAACGTCACTGGCGCGGTCGCCGGCGGCGGCGGGGCCGCGGCGGCCGCCAGCGTCGGCTTCGGCGGATCGGGCGGCAAGGGCGGCTATGGCGGCGAGGTGACGCTGACCCGGGTCGGCGATACGACCACCCAGGGTGCGCAGAGCAACGCGCTGGTCGGGCAATCGATCGGTGGCGGTGGCGGCACTGGCGGGTTCAACGTCACCGGCACGCTGACCGCCGCGGCCGCGGGCGGCGGTGCGCTTGGCGCATCGGTGGGCTTTGGCGGCGCGGGCGGCGATGGCGGCTATGCGCAACTGGTGCGCGGTTTTGTCACCGGCAACACGATGACGACGGGCGACGATAGCAGCGGCATGGTGTTGCAATCGGTGGGTGGCGGCGGCGGCGCTGGCGGCTTCAACGTATCGGCCGGCATCTCCGCAGCGGTGGGCGTCGGTGCCGGTGCGGTCAATGTCGGCTTCGGCGGATCGGGCGGCGCGGGCAAGAGCGGCGGCCGCGTCGAAGGCACGACCTTCGGCAACATCAGCACGCACGGCGATCGGTCGACCGGCGCCTATATCCAGTCGATCGGCGGCGGCGGCGGCGCCGGCGGCTTCACGGTGCAGGGTGGCCTAGCGATCAGCACGGGGGCTGCGGTCGCCGCAGGCGTCGGCTTCGGCGGATCGGGTGGCGGCGGTGGCGACGGCGGCGTCGTCGATTATGCGCTGACCGGCAACACGACGACGATCGGGGCGCAGAGCCTTGGCCTGCTGGCGCAGTCGGTCGGCGGCGGCGGCGGTGCGGGCGGGTTCAACATCACCGGTAATCTGGCCGGCGGCAGCGGTGCAGCGGCGGTCGGAGTTGGCTTCGGCGGGTCGGGTGGCGGCGGCGGCGCCGGCGATGCGGTGACGTTCGGCGTGACCGGCGACACCGTCACCCGGGGGCAGGCGGCGGGCGCGATCATCGCACAATCGGTCGGCGGCGGCGGCGGCAGCGGCGGCTTCAACGTGACCGGCGGCGTATCGGGCGGCGTCGGCGCGGCTGGCGTGTCGATCGGCCTCGGCGGATCGGGCGGCGGCGGCGGCAGGAGCGGCGACGTCCTCCTGACCGTCAAGGGGGCGACGGCGACCAGTGGCGAATCGGCCAACGCCATCCTGGCCCAGTCGGTGGGCGGTGGCGGTGGCGCCGGCGGCTTCAACATATCGGGAGCGCTGACCGGCGGCGAAGGCGCGATCAGCGGCGCGTTCGGCATGGGCGGATCGGGCGGTGGCGGCGGCAGTGCGGCCGGCGCGACGGCGACGATCGACGGCAACGTCACGACGACAGGCCGTTCGTCGGCGGGCGCGATCGCGCAGTCCGTCGGCGGCGGCGGCGGCGCCGGCGGCTTCAACGTCTCGGCGGTCGCGGCGGGCGGCGGCGTCGGCGCGGGCGCCATCGGTGTCGGCTTCGGCGGCGCGGGCGGCGGCGGCGGGTCGGGCGGGACGGCGACGCTGACGCTGAACGGACAGGTGCGGACCAGCGGCGCG
>NZ_JAKNQJ010000020.1 GCF_022662335.1 Sphingomonas sp. CROZ-RG-20F-R02-07
TGAAACCCAATAGCTTTGCAATGCATCAGCATCCCTCGTTACATGCGTTTCCTACAAACGTGTTGGACTGCCGAAGAAATCTGCGACCTCGATGTACGGTCTGACACCCAACTTTGAGACCAACGCATGACCGTCGAGCGACGGCGGACTGTGTAAAACGACAAGGCCGTCGTTCCGGAACACAATCGATCCGCTCAAGCTCTATGCTTAAGGGGAACGTCGATGCCATCACCGTTCATCGGGAAGCTGTCTTCGTACGCCCCGCTGTCGAGGGACGATGAAGCGGCAGTCCGCGAGCTGACCACGCACACCCGAAAGCATCCTCTGCGACGGGACATCCGGGTCGAAGGGTCGGTCCCAAGCTCGGTGATGGTCATCGAGTCAGGGTGGGCATGCGAAAGCGACGTGCTTCGCTGCGGTGGCCGTCAAATCCTCAACTTCCTGCTGCCTGGCGATGTCATCCATCTCAACGTCTTGACCCGCACGCCACTGGACGCGAACATCTCGGCACTTACCCTCGGCACGACGTCATAAGTCAACCCGGAGCGCTTCCTCGAACTCGTTCGTACCAGACCGAACGTCGCAAGAGCCTTACGGAGGATGGACGTTGATGAACGACGTCGGTCGAATTCGGCCCTCACGAGGATGGGACGAAGGAATGCGCTGGAGCGAACCGGGCATTTGCTCTGCGAACTCTGGACCCACCGGGAATGCTCGGGGATGGTCGTCGGCGGCAGGCTGAACCTTCCGGTGACGCAAGCGGAGATGGCGGACGCGCTTGGTCTGACCGCGGTGCATGTCAATCGCATGATACGGAGATTGAAGATGGACGGACTTATAGAAACGGCGGGCCGTTCGATCGGCATCCCTACTTTTGCCGCTGTTGCGCGCCAATCCGGTTTTATATTCATGGGACGGGCGAACGGAGGCGAATACAGCGTGGGTCTATCGACGGGTGCGAACACGGAGACGGGTCGGACAGCAGGGCGACGGAACCCGATCAATCCAACGCGTCGCGCATCTGATCAAGCCGACGACCGTTTCCATCGTTCCCGACAGGATATCCGATGCCCGCGTTGCTGCCGGCCGGGACACTGGCCCCGTCGAGCCCTACTCATCTGAGGTCCGCGGATGCCATTGAACGGTAGCCGTCCCATGCGACATTCGAGCTTTGGATACAGTCTTGCGATCAGCCGCGCCAGCGACGAACGATTTCCCACAGCGATCAACCAATGCCGTCCCGCGTCGTGCATCCCATTCGATCTCAGCCGCGCTGGCGAAGCTACGCATCGCGATCACCTACCTGTGGCGACACCACCGGTTCGTAGGATTTCGATCGCCCAAGAGATTCACTGAACTCGTCCAGCACAGGAAGCTTCTTGATCGGGACATCCGGTTGCCAATCTTGACCGACAAAATAACGGTCAAGGCTTGGGTGACGCGGAAATTGGGCGCGGACTGGGTAATCCCGACATTATGGCACGGAACGGACCTTCCGCCTGAGCCGAGTTGGGAAACGCCGTTCGTCGTGAAATCCCGGCACGGGTGCAACCAAAGCGCTTTCGTACGTTCCGGGAAGGAAGACTGGTCGTCGATACGTCGCCAGGCGCGACGTTGGACACGACGGGCCTATGTTGCAGGATGGCTCGACGAATGGGCGTACGGGGAGCTTGCCCCCGGTCTGCTCATCGAACCGTTCATCGGCACCGCAGGAAAACTTCCGATCGACTACAAGTTCTACGTATTCGGAGGAAGGGTAGCGTTCGTCCAGGTCCATCTGGACCGCGAACACGCGCACCGGTGGATATTGCTCGACCGAGATTGGAGGCGGGTTTCCTCTCCTACCAAAGACGCGGACCCTCCTCGGCCAACCTCGCTTTCCCAAATGATCAAGGGCGCGGAAACGTTGGGCGAGGGATTCAGCTTCGTCCGCGTCGATCTGTACGCCATCCTAGACAGACCCATGTTCGGCGAGATGACGTTTTACCCCGGCTCCGGCCTCGATCCATTCTCACCGGATTCGCTGGATCAGCGACTTGGTTCCTATTGGTTGAACGCTCTTCGTCCCGAAGCCGGAACAACGTTGTCCATGCTTCGCGAGTCGTCGACATGGACCAGCAAAGACGGCGCAGACCTCGAAGGCTGAGACGGCTTTTGATATTTGACGTCGCCTCACGTGCCGCATCGACGTTTCGACAGACGACCAGGCACACCCTCGTGCGGTTGAAATCCCAGTTCAACCACGTCAGCCTAAAGCATGCAACCGCCCGCACCGGCGTCGAAATCGCTTCCCCTATCGAGCAAAAATGCTACCGAACACGCAAAGGTCGCTCTATGCCCGTTTTTCCGGTTAAGAGACGGAACAGCCCCCCAGTGTAACGCTCTCGGTTCCTGTCGGCTTCACTCATCTTGTCTGACGCGGTGGTTAGGAACATGGTGCCGAGATCGGGGCCAGCAAACGCGCACATCGTCGGCTGGCTGACAGGAAGATCGATGTCCCTATCTACCGAGCCATCGGCGTTGAAGCGACGAAGCTTGCCGCCGCCGTGCAGCGCACACCAATAACCGCCGTCGACATCAATCGCAGCTCCGTCGGGAATGCCGAGTTTGTTCGGGATCGTTGCGAACACGCGCTTGTTCGAGAGCCGCCCGTCGGCGACGTCGTAGTCGAAAGCATAGATTACCCCCGTATTGCTATGCGAGAGATAGAAGACGCGGCCATCAGCACTCCACGCCATGCCGTTGTGAAGTTCGGCTGCGTCGGGTTCCGGTCGCAAGCCGCCCGCCAGCGTGAAACTATGAAGTCGGCCGGGCTGGACGGGCGGGTCACCGTCGAGGGGATCGAACATCACGCCGACCCAGAAGCGACCGTTTGCGTCGCAGGCGCCTTCGTTGAACCGGAAGAGAGCAGGGTCGAACGGCGGCGGCGCAAGAAGGGTGAGATTGCCGCTCGCCAGATCAAGTCGGTGTAGCCCAAGACGCAGCGCCACCAGGACGTTGCCATCCTCCAGCAGGGCGAACGCACCGACGTCGCTGGTCAGTTTCCATTCCTGCGTCGCGCCGGTTGCCGGTTCGTAGCGATGCAGCGCGGGCGCCTTGACGTCTATCCAGTAGAGCGCACCCTCGGCCGGCACCCAGGTCGGCGATTCCCCGATGATGGCGCGTGCATCCAGTACCAGTTCGACCTGTCCCTGCGGCACGTCACAATTCTCCCGCTGCGGCTAGTGTGTTGATCCGGTCGGCGGTGCGCACCGCGATCGTCTGGATGGTGAGAGCGGGGTTGACGCCGCCCGTCGTCGGGAACACCGACCCGTCGCAGACCCACAGGTTGCGGATGTCCCAGCTGCGACAATCGGCATCGACGACACTGTGGCGTCGATCCGATCCCATCCGCGCGGTGCCGGCAAGATGGTTGGTGTCGTCCTCCTGCCGGAACATGTCCTTCGCACCGATCGCCTCGATTGAGCGGCTCATCTGCTCGAGCGCGTGGGCGATCAGCGCCTTGTCGTTGTCGCCCCAGGAATAGGTGATCTTGGCCACCCGCAGACCGTATTGATCGAGATCGTCCGACAGCGTGACCCGGTTGGCCTCGTCGGGCAGCATCTCGCCGACCATCTTCACGCCGATCATATGATTATAGTCGAGCATCGCCGCCCGCAGCGCGTCGCCCCAAAGGCCCTTCGAACCCGTCTGGATCGCGGCCCACTCGTTCGGCAGCGGCCCTTGGCCCAGCCAGATGTAGCCGCCGTGGAAGTCCTTGTCGTCGCAGTAATTCCAATGCTCGGTGATCGCCAGGCTGGGCGGACCCTTGTACCAGCGGACGGGCTCGTCCATCCGGCCCCACACCGCCTGGTTGGATTGGGTCATCAGGTTCTTGCCGACCAGCCCGGAGCTGTTGGCCAGCCCGTCGGGGTAGCGCTGGCTGGCCGAGTTCAGGAGAAGCCGCGGCGTCTCGATCGCGTAACCGGCGACGACGACGTTTTTGGCGCGCTGGAAATGCCATTGGCCTTCGCGGTGGTAGTGAACGCCCGTCGCAAGACCATTAGGTCCGGTTTCAATCCGTCCTACCATTGCCAGGTCGCGCACCTCGGCACCCGCCGCAAGCGCGCGCGGAATCCACACGGTGAGGGCCGAGCGCTTGGCATTGGTGGTACAGCCGAAGCGGCAGAAGCCGCGATAGGCGCAAGGCGGACTCTTACCCTCCGGGCCCGCGTGGGGTGCGGAGAGCGTCGCCAGCGGCGTTTCGGTCCAGTCGATCCCGATCGCCTCACAGCCCTTGGCGAGCAGCTTGCCGGCTCCATTCAGTTCGTGCGCACGATAAGGATAGCGCGGGCGCGGCGGGCCCCACGGATAGGTCAGCGGTCCCGAAATATTGATCTGCCGCTCGGCCTGATCGTAGTAATGCCACATCTCCTGCCAGGAAATCGGCCAGTCTGCGCCATAGCCGAGCGAGGTCCGGGCGCTGAAATGCTCGGGGCGGAAGCGTAGCGACACCATCGCGTAATGGACGGTC
This sequence comes from Sphingomonas sp. CROZ-RG-20F-R02-07, assembly GCF_022662335.1. GTDB lineage: Bacteria > Pseudomonadota > Alphaproteobacteria > Sphingomonadales > Sphingomonadaceae > Sphingomonas. The sequence continues at coordinate 4,514 of NZ_JAKNQJ010000020.1, forward strand.
GAACCACCCACCGCCTTGCCCGAATTCTTGCCGCCCATCTGGATCGGGTTGGCGCCGGCGACGACGCGCTTATCGGTCCAGTAGAGCTTGTTCTGCTCAGATTCGTCTGACGCAAAATCTTCTAGCGGCCGAAAGTAAGGCCCTGCGTCGAGGGCGACTACAGAGAAGCCTTGTTCCGCTAATAATGCGGCGAGCGTGCCGCCGCCAGCGCCCGTACCAACAATGGCGAAGTCTACCTCGTCGCTCTGGCGGTACTCGCGCATCGGAACCCAGGCGCCGGGCCGGAAAACGTCGGGCGCTCGCCCGCCGCGCGCACGGGGAACGAAACGGGGATCAGACGACATGTCGGTTCTCGCGCTCGGCCTTCTTCTCGGATCCTGCCGATGCTTCGGCCGCTTCCCACGGGTCGCGGCGGTCGCCGTCCAACCGAACATAACCGCGCGGGCTTGCCGGACCGCCAAAGCCCAGCTCGTTCCACGCCTTAGGAAGCGAGTAGTAGAGCGGCGGCACGTCGACCAGAACACGTCGCTTAAAGAACATCTGCGCGGAGAACCCCACCCAATGCTCGCCGCTCACCTCGCCGGCCTGCATCGCCGTCAGCAGCCGGTCCTGATCCTGATTGGACAGCTGCGCGAAGCCTCGACCGTCGTGGCGCGCCTTCGCCTCGGCGTCGATGGCGGCGAGGCCACGCCGCCACGCCTCGCGCATATAGGGCAGGTCGGCGTCGCGGAATCCGGCCCCATGATCGGCCAGCAGCTTTGCGTCGAGCAGAGCAACGAGCGACACCGCCTCGGTCTCGCCGGACTGGGGGAGGATGCGGCGGCACAGCGCGTCCGCCGTCACCCATTCCGCGGCGGTCAGAAAGCGCGGGACGTGCGGGGTAGCTAGGCGCTTGTCGATGACCTCACGCGTATTCGCATCCCAGGAAGGCGTATCGCGCTTAGCCAGCACGTCATAGCCTGGATAGCGGGACTTCTCAGTCACGCGATCGCTCCTTGAGCAGGGCCAGTGCCGCGATCCCGGCGAGCGATAGCCCAGTGAAGGAGGGCGGCGCCGGCAACGGCGGTCCGGCGAACAGGTTCTGCCGCCAGTTGCGCCAGCCGCCCATGCCGCGCGAGACGCCATAGGCGTGCAATGCAACCCCGGCGACGCCCATCGCCGCGGTCGCCGCCAACCAGCCGCGAGTTCCCCGGCGATCAATGGCCGCCGCGCCGAACGTCGCGGTGGCGAGCAGGCCGGCGGCGACCGGCGGCATGGTGACAGGAAGTAGCATCGCCGGATTGTGAAAGGCACCGCGGAAGTGCAGCAGGCCCGCCTCGGCGGTGGTGCCCAGCAGCGAAAGAGCGGTTGCGGCGGCCACGACCCGGCCCGCCGGCAGACCGAACACGCTCGGCTCTCCCGCCGGGCTGTTGTCGCGGACACGTTCGGCTAAAAAGCCCATCAGCCCTGCCAGCGACATCGCCGCGGGCGCTCCCAACGGAGCGGAATAGAAAACGTTCTGCCAAGTAAATCCACCAGGTTTCTTGATAACGTTGTAGATGTGAAAGCCAGTCCCTATCGCGCCGACTAGCCCAGCGCCGATATAAACAAGATCGCGCAACGGTTGCGCACCGTGCTTTGCGTCCGAAAGGCCGTGCACGCTCACCGCGATCGACAGCGATGAAGTAACCAACGGCGTCCACATCGCGGTATTGTGGAAGTTGCCACGATAATGCTCCATCGCGCTGTCGATCAGCACCGAGGTCGCGATGATGCCGGCGGCGCGGTTCAGCCTGCGCGATGCCGCCACGACTGGTGTCGGCGAGTCCGCCACCATCGACACGGCCGATACGAGCCGCTCGACCAACGGCGCTTCCGTCCTGACTTCCGGCAGGACTGTAATCGTTGGGTGCGTCAGCACATCGGTCACGCGTCAATCCCTGCCCGGCAGGATGCCTGCCAGCATCTGTTTGGCGCTGTTCTTGATGACGCTGGCGAGTTCGGGTTCGTCGCGCATCATCGTCATGAAGTTCTTGGCGTCCTTGAGCGTGATGTGCGGCGGCAGCGGCGGCACGTTGGGATCAGCTTTCATGTTCATGATCACCGGCCGGTCGCTCACCAGCGCTTCGTCCCAAGCGGCGCCGATCTTGTCGGGATCATCGCAGTAAATTCCCTTGAGCCCCAGCAGCTCGGCGTATTTGTGGTAGGGGAAGTCAGGAATCGACTGGGTCAGCGGTGTCTTCCCCTCGCCAAGTTGGACGCGTTCTTCCCATGTTACCTGGTTGAGGTCCTTGTTGTTGAGCACCATCAGGATGAAGCGCGGATCGGTCCAGTCGCGCCAGTATTTGCTCACCGTAATCATCACGTTGAGGCCGTTCATCTGCATCGCTCCATCGCCGATAAAGCCGATGACCGGTCGATCGGGATAGGCCATCTTGGCGGCGACGGCATAGGGCGTCGCCGCGCCGAGCGAGGCGAGGCCGCCCGACAGCGAACCCATCATGCCGCGCCGTATCTTGATGTCGCGCGCGTACCAGTTGGCGACCGATCCGCTGTCGCCGGTCATGATGACGCGATCGGGCAGGCGCGGTGACAGCTCGTGGAAGATGCGCTGCGGATTGACCGGGTTGGCGGGCTCCATCGCCCGGTCCTTCAGCGTCTCCCACCAGGCGGCGACGTTCTTCTCGATTTTCTCGCGCCAGACGGTGTTGTCGTTCTGCTCGAGCAGCGGTAGCAGCGCGGCCAATATCTGGGCGCTGTCGCCGATCAGGCTGTATTCCATCGGATAGCGCAGCGACACGTTGGCACCGTCGATGTCGATCTGCACCCCGCGCGCGTCGCCCGGCTTGGGTAGGAACTCACTGTAGGGGAAGGCAGACCCGATCATCAGGAAAGTGTCGCACTCCTTCATCAGGTCCCAGCTCGGCTTGGTACCGAGGAGCCCCAGCGAGCCGGTCACGAACGGCAGGTCGTCGGGGAGCGCCGCCTTGCCGAGCAGTGCCTTCGCCACCCCGGCATTGAGGCGATTGGCGACCGCGATGACCTCGTCGGTCGCGTGCAGCGCCCCGGCACCCACCAGGATGGCGACCTTCTTGCCCGCATTGAGGATGTCCGCAGCCTTGCGAATGTCCTCGATGCCCGGCAGCGTCGACGCACCGGGATAGCCGACGCCGGTATGTGTCGCGCCGTGCACCATCGGCGCGTCCTCATAGGCGAGTTCCTGAAGGTCGTTCGGAATGATGACGGTGCAAACCGCACGCTTGGCCTGCGCAATCCGCACCGCACGGTCGATACAGGTACGCACCTGCTCGGGCACGACCGCGGTGATGACATACTCGCTGACGTCGCCGAACAGCGTCTGGAGGTCGACCTCCTGTTGATAGCTCGCGCCGAGCGCGCTCCGCGCTTGCTGGCCGACCACTGCCACGACGGGCATATGGTCCGCCTTGGCATCGTACAGCCCGGTCAGCAGATGGATCGCGCCCGGACCTGACGTCGCGTAGCACAGCCCGACTTGGCCGGTGAACTTCGCATGCGCCGAGGCCATGAACGCGGCCATCTCCTCGTGGCGGACCTGGACATAGTCCATGAAGTTCTTCGCCTGCTCCAGCGCTACGTCGAGACCACCGACGCCGTCGCCGGGATAGCCGTAGACCCGCGACAGCCCCCATTCGTGTAGGCGGCTCCAGACGAACTCAGCGACATTTTGTGACATGCTATTCTCCGAGCGACACGGACATAATGGCGAGGCCGGCTTGGTCTGAGAAGTCGACACGCCCGCAACGATGACGCTGCCGTCTCCGTTCGGGTGTCCGGGCGATACTTCATTGGTTGTAACGATTACAGTGACCAGAACGATCAGATCCGTTCGACTTTTTTTGAGGAGCATGGAGGGCGCTGCTGCTGTTCGGAATGTGCTGCGAAGGCCGTTCCAGCTTCGGCTACCCCCGGTTTGGTGAGACTGATGAACACAGGTATACCACGGTTTGCGGGCTGCATGAGCCTGTGCACTAACGGCTCGGAGACATGCGTTGGCCAGCTTGCCTTTCACCTTCGGCATCAGCGAGTTCACGACGATGCCATGGACGTTTGACCAGGACGTCGAACGATATGCCCGTCTTGGAGTTGACACGATCGAGGTCGTTGAGGCGAAACTCGATGGTGAGCGCTTCGCCGAGCAGATGCAGTCGATTTCGGCCGCAGGACTCGGAATTAGCGGGGTGCAACCGCAAGTGCGCACCTTTTTCAGTAGCAAGATGATGCCCGACCCGAAACCACTCGAAGAGCGGGTCGCTTGCATGCGTAAAACCATCGAGCGCCTGGGCAGATTTGCCCCGGGCGTTCCGTTCATCACCAACACCGGAGCGCATCCGAAGGGCGACATGGCTGAGGCGATGACGATCGTAAGCAGGGAACTCAGGGAGCTGGCGAAGATTGCGGTCGATCACGGCGTCACGCTGGCACTCGAGCCACTCAACCCTACGTCGGTCAACGTCGAGAGCGCGATCTGGACGGTCGACCAAGCGCTGGATGTGATCGAGGCGACGGGCAGCGACGCGGTCGGCCTTTGTCTCGACTACTGGAATATCTGGCAGAACGAGGGTTTGGACGCGGCGATGTCTCGCGCCGGCGACCGAATCTTTACGGTTCAGGCAAGCGATTGGCGCACGCCGCGGTCGTTCGCCGACCGGATCGTGCCGGGCGACGGTGCGATCCCGCTTTCGGGCTTGATCGCAATGACGCGGGCGACCGGTTACGCCAAACCGTGGGTCGTCGAAATCTTCTCGAACGATGTCGCTGATTCACTCTACCAGGACGATCTGGAAGCGGTCGTCATGCGTTGTCGTGACGGAATGGCAGCAGCCTGGGCAGGGTCGGGACCACTTGCGGCAGCCGAGTGACTTGGCGCTTCAAAGCTCGGGTGCTCTTTCAGTCGGTCATGCGGTTTGAAGGAGAGGCGGTATGATCGGAGCGAAACCTCAGCGGAGCATCTCCGACAGGGCTAGTAGAGCTAAAAGGGTAGTTGGCGGAAGCTCTTCACTTGAACGGGGTAACAGCGCATGACGCTTGGATTTGAGGTCGAGCGGATCGACGATGTTGCACTCGACGGCCCGGATGAGCTGCTCGCAAAGAACCTGATGAGTCCATTCGCCTGGCGCGTTCAGGGCGACGCGGGGCTGATGGTGCTGGTCCGCGCCGTCCCGCCGGACAAGGGCGACGACGAGGAGAGCGGGCGCATCTGGTATGGCCGCAGCGGCAGCGACGGCCTCACCTTCCGCATGGACGAGACACCGCTGCTAGCGCCCGGCAAACACGGCCATGACGCGATGGGCTGCGAGGACCCAACCGTCGTCCAGACCGACGAGGGTTATGCCGTTTTCTATACCGGCGTCGATGCGGACAAAAAAGGACATCTCCTATACGCCACCGGCCATGACATGCGTTCGCTGGAGAAGCGAGGCATCAGCTTGCCGAACAGTAAAAGCGAACATAACAGCAAGGAAGCGACGCTGCTTCGACGCGGCAAGATTTGGCATCTGTTATACGAATATTCGCACGCCGGGCATTCGCTGATCAGCCTGACCGAGGGTGAGGGACCCGCCGGTCCCTGGCAAGAGAAGCCCGATCCGTTCGGACCGCGCAAGGGCAAATGGGACTGCTGGCATCTCTCGACAGGTCCGTTGCTGCGCAGCGATCCCGAGCGGCCGGTGATGTTTTACAACGGCGCGACCAAGGACGCTGACTGGGGGATTGGCTGGGTTGCCTTGTCGCCCGACCTGCGGACCGTCGTTGCGCGCGGTGATGCCCCACTAATCGCGCCGCCTGCGGACCCCTCCGGTCCTCGCGACATCTCATTCGCCGCATCAGTCGTCGATACCGAAGGGACGATTTGGCTCTATTACTCGCGCAACGATCGCGAACTGAAGCGCGCGACAATTCGACAGACCTCTTGACCGCCCGAGATCCACTTTTTCTGAGCATGCCGTGCCGGCGAGCGGTGGCAGCGTTGCCGCTCACCATGGATTTGTGCGGCGCTCAAAGGCGGCGAGGTCGAACCCGCTGGTCCGATCGCCGGGAGCCAAGGGTATGTCGCGCCCGGCCTGCAGCATGCTCGTCGTCGCGCTCAACCATCGCAGATGACGTAACGGCCATGGGCACGCGGATACATCGGGCCGGCGCACCGTTCGATGACATGAAAGGGATTGGGCGTCGATGACCGACCATTATGACCTGATCGTCATCGGCAGCGGCCCCGGCGGTGCCAGCCTCGCGCATCGTCTCGCGCCGACCGGCAAGCGCATCCTCATCCTGGAGCGCGGCGACTATCTGCCGCGCGAGGAGGCGAACTGGAGCCCCGAGGCGGTGTTCGTCGACGGGCGCTACCAGGCCGACGAAACATGGAAGAGCGCCGATGGGGGTACGTTCAAGCCGCAGCTACATTACTATGTCGGCGGCAACTCCAAGGTCTATGGTGCCGCGCTGTTCCGTCTGCGCGAGCGCGACTTCGGCGAGGTCATTCACGCCGGCGGCGTCTCGCCGGCTTGGCCGCTCGGTTATGATGCGTTTGCGCCCTATTACGACGAGGCTGAGGCGCTGTTCCACGTTCACGGTGTTCGCGGCGAAGACCCGACCGAGCCACCGTCGATCACGCCGTATCCCTATGTCGCAGTTAAGCACGAGCCTAAGATTGCTGAGCTCTCGGACAAGCTGACCAGCATCGGGCTAAAGCCGTTCCACCTGCCGCTGGGCATCCGGCTTGACCAAAAGGCGGACGGGTTCGCGACGCCCACCAGCACCTGCATGCGCTGTTCGTTCTTCGATGGCTTCCCCTGCCTACTGAACGGCAAGGCCGACGCGCAGGTTATGTGCGTCGATCCCATGCTGGCCGCACACGACAACGTTACGCTGCTGACCGGCGCCTATGTATCGAAGCTCGGCACGGATGCGAGCGGGCGGCGGGTGGATGCGGTGTATGTCACCCGCAAGGGGGTGGAGGAGATCTATACGGCCGGCACCGTGGTCGTCGCGTGCGGCTCGCTGTCGTCGGCGCTGCTCCTGCTCCGTTCGGGCAACCCCCAGCATCCAAACGGCCTCGCCAATGGCTCCGACCAGGTTGGACGCAATTACATGCGCCACGAAATGTCTATTTTGATGGCGGTGATGAGGGAGGTGAACGAGACCGTCTTCCAGAAGACGCTGGCGCTGAGCGACTTCTACTTCGGCGCGGATGACTGGGACTATCCGCTCGGCCTGATCCAGATGTGCGCCACCAGCCACGCCGATCAGGTCAAAGGCGAGGCGCTGCCCGGCTGGCTGGAGTGGCTTCCTGACCTGCCATTCGCCGAGATTTCGCGTCACTCGATGGACTTCTGGTTGCAGGCGGAGGATCTGCCACACCCCGACAACCGGGTTTATTACGAGGAAGGTGAGGTCCATCTCGACCTGAAGAAAACCAACCCGCAGTCGCTGGACCATCTCAAGCGCAAGCTTAAGCAGGTCCTGGCCGATATCGGGTGGCCGGCAGTGCTGCTCGAGCGATCGCTGTATCTGGGCAAGAATATCGCGCTGTCGGGCACCGCGCATCAGGCGGGTACGTGCAGGTTCGGAACAGACCCAGCAAGCTCGGTGCTTGACCTCGACTGCCGCGCGCATGAGGTCGACAATCTCTACGTGACTGACGCAAGCTTCTTCCCGTCGATCGGCGCAGTGAACCCGACCCTGACGATCATCGCGAACGCGCTGCGCGTCGCCGACATCATCAAGGAGCGGCTGTGAACGCCGCGACGATCGTCGCACTGGTGGTTCGCTACGGGCTGGTGATGCTGTTCCTGCCGTTCAGCGCGCTCGATAAGGTTCTGGGCTTCGGCCACGGCGTGCGCCAAGCGCAGCAGGTGTTCAGCCCGCGACCGCTGGCCGCCGCGGTGCTACTGGTCGGGCTCGCGATCGAGGTGGTCTGCACGCTGGGCGTCGTCACCGGCATCGCCGACCGCGCTTCTGCACTCGTGATCGCTGGCTACTGCGCGGCGACGGCTCTCCTCTACAAGCGGTTTTGGGCGCAGGGCGACTTTTGGTCCAATCCGGACGGCAAGGGCCGCACGCTGTTCTGGGATTTCCTCAAGAACCTGTCGCTCGGCGCGGGCTTCCTGCTGATCGTCGTCGGCACCGACGGACGCGGGCTCGCGCCTTTCCTCGATGCGCCCTTCGCCTCCAGCTACCCCTACAGGAGCACCCCATGAGCAATCTCGGCTCCAAGCCCCACGTGCCCTACACGCACCTCTATGTAGACGCAGACGGCGTCAGCCGGCAGCAACATTGCCACCTGACCGACTATGAAGAAAAGGCTGTCGGTCCAGCGGATCCGCAGTGGAACCTGAAAATGGAGCGCGGCGAGGCGACGGCGGTGTTCACCGTTCAGCCTGTCGGCTGGGTTGGCGATTGGCACGAGAACCCGGCACCGCAATGGATCATCGTGTTGTCGGGCCGCTGGTGGATCGAGAGCATGGATGGCACCCGCATCGAACAGGGTCCGGGCGAGTTCTCGTTCGGCGAGGATCAGGGCTGCACGGAAGCGGACGGAAAGAAGGGGCACAAGTCTGGCACGATCGGCGACGAGCCCTGCTGTCTGATGACGGTGCAACTCCACCGCGATCCGCAACGCGAGCCCTGTGGGGTCAAGTGACGCTTTCGCGGATCACCGGCTTCCGGCTCGTCACCGCCGACCTCGACCGGCTAGCGCGCTTCTACGAGAGGCTGGGCTTCACGATCGGCGAGCGCCGGCCGATCGCCGCGGACGAGCTGCGCCTGCTCGGGCTCGCCGGCACGGGCGAGCGGCTGACGATGCGGCTCGGTCCGTCCCTCATCGACCTCGACCGCTTCGACCCGCCCGGCCGCGCTTACCCCGCCGAGGCGAACGCGGCGGACCTCGTGTTCCAGCACCTCGCGCTTGTCACCGACGATGCCGCCGCGGCCTGGGCGCGGGCGAAGGCGGCTGGGGCGACCCCGATCAGCCGCGAATGCCCCGTCACGCTGCCGGCCTCATCGGGGGGTGTTACGGCGGTTAAGTTCCGCGACCCCGACGGCCACCCGTGCGAGTTTCTCCAGTTCCAGCCGGGCAAGAACGCTGACTGGACGGGCAGCGGCATTCTCGGCGTCGATCACAGCGCAATCTCGGTCGCCGATCTCACCACGAGCCGCCGCTTCTACGCCGACCAAGGTCTCACCGAAGGCAAGGCAACGCTCAACGAGGGTCCGACGCAGGTCGCGCTCGATGCCCTTGATGACGTGGTGGCGGATGTCGTGCCAATGCGGCCGGAGAGCACACCGCCGCACATCGAGCTGCTCGCCTACCGCACCCCGCGTGGTCGCCCGCACCCGCTGCTCGCCGCCTGCGACGTGGCGGCCACGCGCATCGTGTGGAAGGCGGGGAAGCACGCACTGCTACGCGACCCCGACGGCCACCTTCATCAGCTCACACGCTGAGGTCGATCGCGAACAGATACTTCGTTGCGGTGATGAACAGCCGCTGTCCGTCCGCGCCGCCGAACGTCAGATTGGAAGCGACCATCGGCGTCGGAATGAACCCCAGCTTGCGGCGGTCTGGCGACCAAATGTGGACCCCGTCCGCCGCGCTCGTCCAGACCCAGCCGCGCTTGTCGACGGCGAGGCCGTCCGGATAACCATGGTCGGTGTGGCAGAAGAAGCGCCGATTCGAGAGATTGCCGTTCTCACCGACGTCAAAGGCGATGATCTCGTGCTTCGTGCCCGCTTCAAGCCCCGGAACTTCGCCCAGCGACAGCGACGTGTCCGAGACGTAGAGTATGCTGCCGTCATCGGTAAAGCCGAGGCCGTTGGGCTGCTCGAAATCTGCCATCCGCGCGAGCGCGCCAATCGCCGGATCGAAGCGGTAGACGCTGCGATGGTCGAGCTCGGGCTCGGCCAACGCCCCCTGGTTAGGCATGACGATGCCGAAGATCGGATCGGTGAACCAGATGCTGCCGTCTGGCGCCACCGCCACGTCATTGGGCGAGTTGATCCGCTTGCCTTCGTAATGCGTGACGATCGGCTCGGGCTGCCTTGTGTCGCCGCCCCCGTGGCTGATGCAGCGCCGGCCATGCTCGGCGTGAACCAGTGTGCCGTCCGCCTCGACGGCGTTGCCGTTCATGAACCAGGTGCCCTCAATCAGCACCTCGACATGGCCATCGGCGTGCCAGCCGAGCAGGCGGCGGTTGGGCACGTCCGACCAGACCAGCCGGTCGCGAGAGCCCTGCCAGGCCGGTCCCTCGCCGTGCACCGTACCCTCGTGCAGCACCAGGAGCGACGCGTCGGGCGCCAGCACCCCCGCCAGCCGCTTGTCGTCGATCTGCACCCCGCGCCAGCCTGCAATCGGCTTGGGCGGACCAGCCCGCCGAAGGAGGCGGGTCGGCAGCAGAAACTCTTCATTCACGCCCCCAGGGCCACCATCTTTGAAAGGCCGCCGTCGATGGTGAGCGTCGAAGCGGTGAAGTAGTCACCCGCCGGCGAGGCAAGGAACACGGCGACGCTGGCGACCTCCTCGGGGTGCCCAGGCCGCCCGAGCGGGATGAACTCGCTCTTCACTTTGCGCACAACCCACCAGTCCTCCGCGGTCTGGTTCATCGGCGTCAGGATCATGCCCGGGGCGATCGCGTTGACGGTGATGCCATCGCCCGCCACCTCGATCGCGAGCGTCTCGATGAAGTGCTTCACTCCAGCCTTGGCGGCCGCGTACACCGAGCTGCCCGAGCGCACGATCTCTGCATGGATCGAGCTGATGGCAATCACCGTGCCCTTCTTCTTTTGTTCCTGCATCCTGCGGGTGCAGCTGCGCGTGGCGAGGAACGTGCCGGTCAGGTCTGTACGCAGCATGTCCTCCCACTTCTCCAGCGTCAGCTTGGCTACCTCGATCCCATAGGTGTTGATCCCGGCCGAGGTGACGAGGATGTCGACAACGCCGAGTTCGCGCTCGATTTCATCGAAGCATGCCTCGACCGCGAGTTCGTCGCGAGCGTCGCTCCGCATCGCCAGAGCGCGCCGGCCGTGCGAACGCACCGCATCGGCGGTCTCGGTCGCGCCCTGCTCGTCATGGAGGTAGGTGACCGCGACGTCAGCGCCGGCCGCCGCAAGCGCTTTGGCGCAGGCCGCACCGATGCCCGAGTCGCCACCGGTCACCAGCGCGATGCGCCCGATCAGTACGTTAGAAAACATCGACGCAGCTTCGTTTGCCATTATTGCTCCTTTGCGGCGACCTCGTCAGACGGACGTTTGCGCTATCGCAATGTGTCAACGCATCTCCTCATCGTATGGTCCAACCCGAAGACAAGGATTAGCGGGAAGCCGCGATGAAGGTGGCGCTACGCGAAAGAGTAGGGACGACCGAAGTCGCCCGCGCTCGAATCCACAACGAATGAAGCCAGCCCTTCCCGGCTGGATCGCGGGGACGGCTGGGCGTTTCACGTCTTCGACGCTCGTCGTGGCCACACAGGCGGGTTGGTAGGACGTCCCTGTCCGATCAGGTCAGTGCCGGGTGCTGAACATCTTGCGTGGCGACAGTGCGGAAACGTGCCCCCGCGCGCCGGGCGCTGTACCGCGCGAAGGCTGCAGACCCCGATCGCCTCAGGCCGGTAGATGATGGCAGCGCGGGAGCGCCGCCTCTGGAACCTCAACGTCGCCAGCATGCGATGCCGGAAGCGACGAAGCGGCGTTTAGCGATCGCTGCAAAAACAAGGCTTACCAATTGCGCCATAACAACTAGCCTAACGGGCATCCGGGTTTTAAGACTCGTACAGAATTGGCAGTAGCTGGAGCGTGGTGATGGCTGAGAAAGACGACACCGTCCATTATGATGGGCCATCCGGCGGTTGGGGATCGCTCAAGGGCGTGGCTCGGATCTTCGGCAAGGAATGGGCGACCCCCATGGCGCTTGAGACGCTGCGCCGGCAAAACAAGCCCGGCGGCTTTATGTGCGTGTCCTGTGCCTGGACCAAACCCGAGCATCCCCACCCAGCTGAGTTTTGCGAGAATGGAGCCAAAGCTACGCTGTGGGAACTAACCGAGCGGCGCTGCACACCCGACTTTTTCGCCAAACACACCGTCACCGAACTGCAGGGTTGGAAGGATTACGATCTCGAGCAGGCTGGGCGGCTAACGCAGCCAATGCGCTATGACCGCGCAAGCGACAAATATGTGTCGGTCGAGTGGAACGAAGCATTTCAAGCAATCGGCGCCGAGCTGAAGGCGCTCGATCCGAAATCCGCAGTCTTCTACGCGTCTGGCCGCGCAAGCCTAGAGACGTCGTACTTGTTCGCGCTCTACGCTCGGCTGTACGGCCACAACAATCTTCCCGATAGCTCGAACATGTGCCACGAGACTACGTCGGTTGGCTTGAAGAAGGTTACGGGATCGCCGGTCGGTACCTGCCAGCTCAAAGACTTTGACTTGTGCGATGCGATCTTCTTTTTCGGCCAGAATACTGGGTCCAACAGCCCGCGTTTCTTGCATACGCTGAAGTCCGCAGTCGAGCGCGGCTGCAGGATCGTCACCTTCAATCCTGTGCGTGAGAAAGGGCTGATCAGCTTCGTCGACCCGCAGAACCCCGTCCAGATGGTGACACAGAACGCGACCGAGATCTCGTGCCTCTACTACCAGGTAAAGCCGGGCGGCGACATCGCTGCCATCATGGGCATGATCAAGCACGTCCTTGCAGTCGAAGATAGGCAATGGACGGAGCAGGAACATCATCTTCTCGACGTCGATTTCATCGAGCAGCATACCCACGGCTTCGACTTGATGGTCGGGAAGGTGAAATCGACCACGTGGGAAGAGATCGAGCAGGAGTCAGGACTCACCCGCACCGACCTCGAGGCGGCGGGTCAGGTCTATTGCGATGCCGAAAAAGTAATCGGCATTTACGGCATGGGCGTGACCCAGCACGTCTACGGCTCTCAGACGATCGGTATGCTCGTGAATTTGCTGCTGCTCCGGGGTAACCTGGGACGAGAGGGAGCCGGCATTTCACCGGTGCGCGGCCATTCGAATGTGCAAGGGCAGCGCACGGTCGGCATATCCGAAAAGCCCGAGTTGGTGCCGTATGACTATCTCAAGAAGATCTTCGAGTTCGACCCGCCGCCGGAGAAGGGCGTCAACACGGTCGAGGCATGCGAAGGGATTATCGACGGCAGCATCAAGGCGTTCGTTAGCCTCGGCGGCAACTTCGTTCGAGCGATCCCCGAGCGCGAGCAGATGGAGGCGGCATGGACCAAGATGCGTCTGACCGTTCAAATCGCGACTAAGCTCAATAGAAGCCACCTGATTAACGGTGAGATCGCCTATCTGCTGCCTTGCCTCGGCCGCTCGGAAGAGGACATGCAGGAGGGCGGCGCGCAGACCGTGACGATGGAAGACTCACTTTCCATGATCCATGGCTCCGTCGGCAAGCGCAAGCCTGCGAGCGAGCATTTGCTCTCGGAGCTCGCTATCGTCGCGGGCATGGCCAAGTCCACGCTCGCACCCAAGCCCACGATCAAGTGGGACGAATGGGTCGGTGATTACGGAAAGGTGCGCGACTTGATCGAAGCAACCTATCCCGACAAATTCAAGGACTTTAACGCGCGGATGTTCACGCCGGGCGGCTTCTTCAAAGGCAACAAGGCGCGCGAACGGATCTGGTCGACCGACAGCGGCAAGGCCGAGTTCACGACTCCGACTACGCTAACCGGGGTCGGCGTGCCCGACAAGGAAGGTCGCTATCGCATGATCACGATGCGGTCGAACGATCAATTCAATACGACGATCTATGGCCTGTCCGACCGACTGCGCGGGATTGAAGGAACCCGAGACGTGGTACTTATGAGCCCAAAAGAGATTGCCGCGGCGGGACTGGCGGTGGGTCAGGTCGTCAGCCTGGTCAGCGACGCGGATGATGGCGTCCATCGTCAGGTCGACGGACTTACGGTAACACCGTTCGATCTGCCCGATGGCTGCATCGGCGCCTATTATCCTGAGATGAACCCTCTCATTCCGCTCTGGTATCACGAAAAGCTGTCGAAGACGCCGGCAGCGAAGGGAGTGCCTGTTCGGGTCCTTCCCTGACCGCTGCACATCGTTCGACGAAGGATTGGGAACGCACTGCCGAACTCTTTGCTCTTCAGCGAACCTGGCCACTTGAGCGGACCCCCGCAGGGCGCGGGCACGATGTTCGTTATCAGGGCCTAGTGCAACATGGCGAAGCTCATCAGCGCCGTGAGCCGCTTGCAGCCGCTCTGCTCCGGCTGTCGCGGGGACTTGTGGGGGATCGCGACCACTAATTGTGCGATGCCATGCCTGCTGCGTCGAAGTTCAGCCGGACGAATGCGCATGTGGCGCGCCACGTTCTGGGCGCTAATGCGTCTGATCCGATCCAGCCGATGAATTGCCGGCGTGCGCCGCGGGTGGAAACTGCTGCCGCAGTTTTGCGAACTGGGCAGGCGATATTCCCGGCAGCGCGGTCAGAAAGGCAACGATGTCCTGGATCTGCGCCCTGGAGCGGGTTTCTCCCCAGGACGGCATGGCGCTCATCTTGATCCCCTTCTCCAGGATAAAAGTGAGCTGTGCCGGGGTCCATTGCCTGCCGCTTTCCAGCAAGAAGGGAGGCGTCGGCTCAAGCCCCTTTACCCAATCCGCGCGGCCGACGCCGGGACCGCCGTGGCACATCATGCAATCGGCTTGATACTGTCTGAACCCGGCTACGAGCTGCGTGCTTGTAAACGCAGGTGGCGACCCCGATCCGGCGCGCAGACGAACCGACTGTTTGAACGTCCTATGCAGAGCCCAGCTGACGATCTTATTGTGCTGCTGAGCTGCGGCGATGTCATATAGTCCAAACTCGACGACCGCGAGCGCGCCCAGGCCGGCGAGGGCGCCCGCTGCCGCACCACCGGCGAAGAATGCCCATACAATCCGCTCGTTGCGTTTCCAAAGGCTCATCAGCAATGCTTTCCAGCCCGAGCTGGCCATCATTTCAGTCCATAAAGATAAGTAGTGATATCTCGGGCCTGCTTATCGGTCAGGCCGGCATCGGGCATTGCATTACCAGGGGCGACCTGTTGTGGGTGCTGGATCCAACGAGCCAGGTTTGCACGCGTATTCGGCAGATAGCCGGCGATGATCGTCCGTTGAGAGAAATGGATCAGCGGCGGTCCGACAAGTCCGCTAGCGTGCATGATGCCCGGGATTTGATGACAAGAGCCGCATCCCGAACGGCTGATCCAGATCGCCCCGGCCGCTGCGTCGCTGACCGTGCTCGATTGCTCAGGCTTTGCCGCGCTGGATCCACAACCCCCGAGAACCGCTATGGGCGATGCCAAAATCGTCCACATCAAGCTCACTGCATACCGAGATCGCGCTGTAGTCATCGCCAGCTCCAACATACCGGGATCAGGACCGGTTCAAGCAGGTTGAACAAGATCGCCACCGCGAAAAGGCCGGCAGTTATCATCGCTGCCAACGCAAGGAAACGCGTCCGGCCCTCGCCGATCGTCAAATGAGAATGCTCGCTATCGCTGTTCTCGCAGCGCACTAGCTGCCAGTGTCGCCGTGACATCAATCCCGATGCAATCGCGCCGACAAGGCAGACGAGCTGCACCGCGATCAGCAGGGTCGCTTCGCCGTCAAACCCAGGTGTTACAGGGGGTGCGAAACCGACCGAGCATGCGTTACTGCTAATCGTAAACCCGACAAGCATTTCTATCGTCCAAGCAGCTGGCGGTATCCCGAGGCCGGCCAACAGCCATATCACGGATACTTTGTGGCGGTGCGGCGATGGGTGCCCAATCTGATCTGGCGCTTTGCTCATAATGCGATAACGTATGGCGCTAGGAAAAAGGTCGAAAAGACGAAGATCCAGACCACATCGACGAAATGCCAATAAACCCCGCTAATCGTTACGTGCATGTGGCGACGTTGCGTGAAATAGCCTGCTAACGACCAACCAAGCACGACCATCAGAACGGAGACGCCGACGATAACATGTAAAAGATGGAAACCCGTGATTGTGAAATAGAACGATCCGTAGGCGCGACTTGAAAGCGAAAACCCTTTGTCCCGCCAGTCGAGAAGCTCAAGGACAATGAAGGTGAGCCCGAGTAGAATCGTTGCGATGAGACCGATCAGGTGCTGACCGCGTGCGCCTCGTTTCATCCCTCGTTCGCTCCACCAGATCGTAGCACTTGAGGAAAAAAGAACGAGCGTTCCCGGCAGGCCGTACTTGAATGACGGGTGCAGCGTCGGCAGCCAATCGGCACTATTTTGCGCACCGAAATAGGCGTAACTGAAGAGAAGGTAAGCGAAGAGTGATCCTTCGGTCGCGATCAGGCAGAGCATGCCGAACCAGGCGGTAGAATTGCGGCCCGCCGAGCCCACCGGCAGCGGAGCGTCGGTGACGAGCGCATCAACCATCAACCATCGACCTTCTCCAGTCCCGCATGAACGCGGCGCGGCCAAAACCAGTCGACCAGCGAAATGAAGATCGTCGCAATGCCAACTGCGACGAGCCACCATTGCCGTAACAGCGCGCCACTGAACATGAGCGTCATACCGACCGTGAGAGCGAACGGTGCCAGGCTATCGCCCGGCATTTCCAGGATTAGATTTGGTTCGCCATCAAGCGGGGAAGTGCCAATCGTTTCCTTGCCCCGGTCGAGCAGGAATCCTCGATCGATGCTGCTCCTTTCCGCAGATTCGTTCATCGCCTCTTCCCAGAGTGGATGGCGGGTCGCCACGATCGGGATGACGGAGAAGTTATAGACAGGCGGCGGGGACGATGTGGCCCATTCGAGCGTGCCTGCCCCCCAGGGATTGGGACCGGCTTCCTTGCCGCGCTTGAGCGATACAGCGACGTTGATGAGAAACAGCAACACGCCGATCGCGAACATGGCTGAACCCAACGACACGACCAGATTCTGGCCCGACCATCCCATGTCCGCAGGGTAAGTGTAGATGCGCCGGGGCATGCCCAGCAATCCCAGAGTGTGCATGGGCAGAAAGCCCACGTTAAAGCCGATGAACATTACCCAAAAGTTCCACATGCCGAGGCGCTCGTTGAGCAAGCGCCCCGTCATCTTGGGGAACCAGTAGTAGATAGCCCCGATCACCGGGAAGAGATTGATACCAATCAACGTGTAGTGAAGGTGGGCGACGATGAAATAGGTGTCCGTCAGCTGCCAGTCGGATGCAACGGCGGCCGTCACTACTCCCGAAACGCCGCCGATGACGAACAGAATGATCATGCTTGCGAAGAATAGGAAGGCAGTGGTGACGACAGGCCGCCCGGTCCAAATCGTCGCGGTCCAGCACATCACAGCCACGCCACTTGGGATCGTGATGATGAAAGACGCGCCGCTGAAAAACGAGAGCGGCAGGTTGGGAAGGCCTGTCGCGAACATGTGATGAACCCATACCCCGAAGCCAAACGCCATCGTACTGACCGTGGCGAGGACGACGAGCGTGTAGCCGACAAGCGGACGTCTGCAAAAGGTCGGCAGTCCATCTGACACCATACCCATGGCGGGGAGCACGATTGCGTAAACCCAAGGGTGCGCGAACATCCAGAACAGATGTTGCCACAGGAGAGGCTGACCCATCTTGGCATCGTAGAAATGCGTTCCGAACTGTCGGTCCATCCACAACATGAAGAAGGCGAGGCTGACGCTGGGCACTGCCATGATATTGGCGGCCGACGCGGTCAGCGTGCCCCACAGCAAAACCGGGACCCTGTTCAACGACATGCCCGGCGCGCGGTTGCGCAGAAAGGTGACGATGAAGTTTGCGGCGCCGACGGTGGTAGAAATCCCGAGCAGGATCATGCCTAGCGCATAGACATCCATGTTAAGCCCTGGGCTATAGTCCATAAGCGCATAAGGGACGTAGTTGAACCAACCGTCACTGGGACCATGCCCGGTCACGAAGCCAGCGTAGATAAACAGACCCGCTGCCAGATAGATCCAGTAGGAAAGTGCGTTCAACCGCGGAAAGGCCATGTCGCGCGACCCGAGGATCAGTGGCCAAAGGTAGTTGCTGAAGCCAGTGAGAATAGGCGATGCGTAAAGGAATATCATGCTGATCCCGTGCATGGAAAACAGCACATTATATTCCTGAGGCGTCAGCACCGTCTGGCCGGGGCCCCCCAGCTGGACGCGCATCACCAGCGCCTCGAGCCCGCCCAGCAATAGAAATGCGAACGCCGTGACGATGTAACGGATGCCGATTTGCTTGTGGTCGACGCTGCCCAGCCAACCCTTGAAGCCCGGTTCGGTCTCCCACATTTTCTGCAGCCGCTGACCTGGGAAATCCCCGTCTATGGCCACGACTTGGGGCACGCGGGAGTCTTCCCATCTGCTAGGGTCGGCAATGTTCATTGCTGCGCCTTCAGATAGGCGACCACCGCTTGAAGCTCGGGACCGCTCAAATGGGTTATGGGCATGCGCACGCCTGGCTTCTGGGCCTGAGGATCAGAAATCCAGCCGGCGAGATTGTTGGTGTTGTTGGTTAGCGTGACAGCCGCGAGCGTCCGCCGGCTCATCAAATGGGTTAGGTTTGGAGCGCGAACGCCATGGCCATCCGGCTGGTAACCGTGGGCATCCGTACCGTCGATTGCATGGCAACCCCCGCAATGCTGGGCAAAGATCGCCTGGCCGTTCCCCCCCTCCAGTGCCGGTCGGGTCGCATCATTGGCAGCAGCGTTCATCCCCCGTGGCGTCGTGGGCCGCGCGGGGACAGCGCTAGCCAGTCGGTCTTGATTGCGGCGCCAAGCAGCGAAGACTGCGGGAGGATCGGCAAAAACCAGGAAGCCCATGTTGGCGTGCTGCGCCCCGCAATATTCGGTGCACTGGCCGCGATAGACGCCGGGCCGGTCGGCCTGGAGCCAGGTGACGTTTTGCCGGCCAGGGATCGTATCGGTCTTACCGGCCAACGCCGGGACCCAGAAGGAATGGATAACGTCTCCGCCGCGCAAACGGACGAGCACCGGTTGGCCCACGGGAATATGGATTTCGTTTGCGGTTTCGAACGGGCGTCCGCCGGGCAAAGCGGGATAGTTCACCTGCCACCACCATTGCCTGCCCGTAACAGTGATCGCTAGCGTGGGCGGACTTGCTGGTTGGGCAATCTGCCCCGTAACCAGCATTGTCCAGAACAGCGCGACGATAAGAGTTACCAGCGTCAAGGGCATGCCGATGTAAACCCAGGAAAGTCCTCGCGAGCTATTTTCGACAGAGCAGGTTGAGAGAGACTCTCGGCTCACTCGTTGTCGCCGGACAATGATTCCCCAGGCCACCGCCACGGTAAAAATCAGGATGACGGCAGCGGAAATTCCAAGCAGAAACCAGGTCAGTGGCACAACCGGCGCCGCATGCGGTCCGGCACTAGTCAGATATTCAAGCGGCCAGCGCGCACTCATCGCGTCTTGAGAGGGCGAGAGCGTCATGCGCCGCGCAGGGCGCTAACTGGAGTGCGGTCGGCCCCGCGTCGAAGGGCTAGCGCAAGCGGTGCGACGATGGCGAAGAGGAATATAAATCCGCCCGGCACCCACATTAGCGCCCCCCCCAGTTGCTGGTCCTGCAGCGGCGTAAGCCCCCATTCGTACGGTGTCACCGAATGTGGCCAGTATAGGGGCACACGGGCCCACGTGATGACGGCACCTAGCAGCGCCATCTGCAGCCCCGTCGCAAGCGTTACCGCAATCGATAGGCCCAACCGGTCCGCAGGTGCCCTCAGCACCGTCCACCAGAAGAGAATTGCCGCGCCCAAGGTGGTGACGTGCATCATCCAGTAGATTAGCGGGCTAAGAAAAGTTTCATCATAGGGTCCTGGCGAATGCCAGACCCACAGCGCCGCCGCAAAAGCGGACGTCGCCCACAGTTCCTGACCTGGCATGCGCCTGCTGGCAGCTGGCAAACCCAGCCCAACGAGTGGGGCCGCGACCAACGTGAGCAGCATGTGCTGACCCACGCGAGCGGTGAATAACGACACCGACAACGCACAAAGCG
The DNA here is from genome assembly GCF_022662335.1 of Sphingomonas sp. CROZ-RG-20F-R02-07. GTDB lineage: Bacteria > Pseudomonadota > Alphaproteobacteria > Sphingomonadales > Sphingomonadaceae > Sphingomonas. The sequence continues at coordinate 24,529 of NZ_JAKNQJ010000020.1, forward strand.
GCGAGATCAGCGCCAGCGACGTGATGGCCCAGCCGATGCCGAACGCCCAGGCGGCACGACGCGAATGACTGGGCTTTAACCAGACGTACAAGAAGGCTATGCCGACCAGGGCGGCGAGCAGCACGGGATCGAGGTTCCAGCGCCCGGCAAGCGACTCGACGGTCGGAGGCGAGCCGCAATAGGGTGCGATCGAGATGCCATCCGAATAAGGGTTCATTGCGCCCACGAATTTGCAAAACTCATAGCTGATAGCCACCTACATTCGAACGTTTCGCCCTCACAGCGTCAGGCTTAGGGCCAGTCGCCACTCCGTCAAGGACGACAAAGGCCGAAGACTCGCGTCGCAGGTCCGCCCGCGACGTAACGGTGCTACGACCGGCAACTCCGGCGAAACCGGCGCATCTTCTCCGATAACAGCCCCCCATTAAGGACCGCTCGCCAGCCGTAGCGCGGCGATCTTATCGTGAAACCTCCGCCTTGCCCACGTTTGCGCGCGCTTCATTCGGGCGCGCATGACCGAACGCTGCAAAAGCCGAGGGTTCGTCCGCCCTATCATGAAGAATGGAGAGATACCGGCTTGCGAGGTCGTGGTGAATCTTCACGGCACACGGATCGATAGATCGCTGTGCAAGGTCCAGCTCGGCATCGGCGCGGGCTTCGTAATAGGCTCTGTCATGTGGGCTCAGCGTTGGCACCTTGTCCTCCCGGATAAAAATAGCGAAAGATCGTGTGATTTGCCGCCGTCTCGAAATTTTGCGCCGGTCTTGAAACAGCTTCGGCCGGTTACGCTACTACATCGTGTGTTGGTCGAAAGGAAACGGCAGCTTTGCCGCTTAATGCCGCGGTAGCGGCGCGAACCAGTAGTCGTCGTGCAGCAAAGCTCGCTGGCACGGTCTGCGCGCCGAAGCGTTGCGCGAAGCCTTCCCGCCAAAGTCGCGCGGCCACCATGTGAACTTCCTCGCGAGTAGGTGGGCGCTCTTCGCAAATGCAGGCTGTGATCGCCGGGTACAACCGCGGCCACAGCGCGGTTTCTGTCGGTGTAAACGGTTCGCTCGTTCGTGGCTGGACGGACAGCTTGCGCCGACTGTCCAAGACCCGCTCGCGTTGCTTGCGCCAAGCGCGCCCCGCGAACCAGAGAGGCACTGCGGCGACCACCGCGAATGTCAGCGTCATGTCTAAAAACTGGCTTTTCGGCAGGTCGCCGGCCAAGGCCAGAACGAGGAGGATCAGAACAGCGGATATCGCCCATTCCGGGTGCAGCACGAGACGAAATGCATACCACAGAAACCAGCAGAGCAACGCGGCTGCCGCCAGGCTGCCTACAACCAGACCGATCGCTCCGGCCGCGATGAGGAACAACTGCATGTTGCCGACTCCCTTCAGCAAGTTTTATATCGTACTGCGATATACATTGCAATTGGTGCGCTTAGCGTATGGGATCAATCAACACGCGCGAGCAACTCGGCCAGCATGGGCCGAAGCCGCACGATCTCTTCGCGATGCGTCTCCGATAGCTGCCGCAGGAGCGTTTGCGCTTTCTCCGTCAAATCCAGCAGGGCTTGGCGGCCGTCGTCGGGGGATGGCCGGCGCACCACCAGACCAAGCGTTTCCAGCCGATCGACCAGCCCGGTCGCACTGTGCGGCTTCAAGGTGAGACGGTCGGCAACGTAGCCGACGCTGACGTTTGCGTGCGCCGCACCGCGAATGGCCAGCAGGGCCTGGTGTTGCTGCGGTGTCAGCCCGAAACTTGCGGCGCCGCGTTCGCTAAACGCCTGGAACTGGCGAAGCGCGTAGCGGAAGTCCGCAAGCGCGGCATAATCGGCGTCGGTCAACTCATGGCCGTCTGTCATCATTCGCATCCTAGCCGTTGAACTATATCGTGTCACGATATAGTCAGTCGCCGTTCCTGGACGGCGAGTGTGCATGACGGCTTCCCCCATTAGTATCCCGAAACCTAGACGGCTTGCCGATCATAGCGCCGATTGGCGCATGATCATGCTCGCCGGCGCGGCGATCGTCGTTGGCACGGGCGCGGCGTTTGGAGCCTGGATTCTGCTGAAGCTCATCGCGGTCGCCACCAACCTGTTCTGGTTCGGAAGGGTGTCGGCCGCGCCCGCTGAAATCGCAGACGCCCACGTCGGCCTCGCGGTGGTCGCGATACCGGTCGTCGGCAGTTTGATGATCGGCTTGATGGCGCGCTTTGGCTCGGAGAAGATCAAGGGGCACGGCATTCCGGAGGCGATCGAGGCCATTCTCTACGGTGAAAGCCGCCTTCCGCTCAAGGTTGCGGCCCTTAAGCCGCTGTCGTCGGCGATCTCGATCGGCAGCGGCGGCCCGTTCGGAGCCGAAGGTCCGATCATTATGACCGGCGGGGCGATCGGGTCGCTGTTCGCCCAATGCTTTCACCTGAGCGCGGCCGAGCGCAAGACGCTGTTGGTCGCCGGCGCTGCAGCGGGGATGACCGGTATTTTCGGGACGCCGATCGCCGCGATCCTGCTGGCGATCGAGGTCCTGCTGTTCGAGTGGAAGCCGCGCAGCTTCGTGCCTGTCGTCGTGGCGACATTGGTGGCATTTGCCTGGCGGCCCATGCTCCTGGGCGCCGGACCCCTCTTTCCGTTTGCTGCGGCCCCCGTCCACGCGTGGTGGCCGACTGGAGGGTCGGCCCTCGGGATCGGCGTCCTGGTCGGGCTTGAGGCGGCGTTGCTGTCGGTGCTGCTCTACCGCGTCGAGGACGCGTTCCACCGACTTCCCGTGCACTGGATGTGGTGGCCGGCGCTGGGCGGCATCGTCGTAGGGCTCGGGGGCCTGATCGAGCCCCGCGTCCTTGGCGCGGGCTACGCGAACATTCAGGCCCTCCTCGACGGATCGTTGGCCATGCGGGTGATCCTGACGCTGCTAGTTGTGAAGGCGATCGTGTGGCTGGTCGCGCTGGGATCGGGAACCTCGGGCGGCGTTCTCGCGCCATTGCTGATCATGGGTGGCGCTTTCGGTGCCCTGCTCGGGCAGTTCCTGCCCGGGTCGATCGGTTTTTGGGCGATGATCGGCATGGCTGGTATGATGAGCGGTGCCATGCGCGCGCCACTGACCGGCGCGCTGTTCGCGGTCGAGCTGACCGGTCACTTCGACGCCTTGCCGGCGACGATCGCAGCGGCAACCGGGGCCTATGCGATCAGCGTCCTGATCATGCGCCGGTCGATACTGACTGAAAAGATTGCTCGGCGCGGCCGCCACATCCTTCAGGAATACACGGTCGATCCGCACGAGTTCCTTCAAGCGGAGCAGGTGATGACGCCTGATCCCGCGGTGCTGTCGGGCACCATGTCGATCAAGGACGCCGTCGCCTTCTTCGGGGACGGCGCAACGCACCGGACGTATCCCGTGGTGAATGACAGCGGGCGGCTGCTCGCGATGGTGTCCCGATCCGACGCGCTGCGCTGGAAGGTAGAGGGTGAGCTGCCCGAAACCTCGCTTGTCGAGGCGCTATCCGATCCGTCGCAGCCGTTCGCTTACCTTCATTCTCCCATCGGCGAAGTTGCCGATTTGATGGTCGAGAGCGGGATCGGGCGTATTCCTATTGTCGAGGTTGGCACCGATCGCGTCCTCGGCATTCTCTCGCGGCATGACCTGCTTAAAGTCCGGAGCGCCCGTAAGCGCGCAGAGGTCGATCGAACCTAACATTATGCCGCGATTGGTCGACGCGGATGAAGCGTGACCGTTCGGAGTAGGTGATCTGAGAATATGAGACTGCCGTTTTCTTTCGTACCAATCCTTGCTGGCGCGACCCTTCGCGACCGTCTTTTTGCGTGCATCGGGGGGGTAATCGGCGTTGCACTAACGAGCCTGGTGTGCGCCATGGCACTGCACGGATCGGCGCCGCTCCCATTGCTGGTGGCACCGGCGCTTCCGCGGTGCTGATCTTTGCCGTCCCGTCGAGCCCATTGGCACAACCCTGGTCGGTAATTGGCGGTAACGTCGTATCGGCGCTTGTTGGCGTAACAGCGGCCCGGTTCGTGCCCATCCCGTATCTAGCGGTCGGCGTTGCCGTGGGCGGGGCGATCCTCGCGATGTCGCTGCTACGCTGCCTGCATCCCCCGGGCGGGGCGGCTGCGTTGACGGCCGTGATCGGTGGGCCTGCGGTGCTGGGAGCTGGTTACGCGTTCCCGTTCGTGCCGGTCGGAATCAATTCGTTGATATTGATCCTGACCGGCCTCGCTTTCCACAGGGTCTCGGGCCACTGCTATCCACACCGCCCGATCCCAATCGTGGGTCACGAACTTGCCGCATCCGGCTTAAGCGCCCCGCATCCCGCAGACATCGACCTTGCGCTCGCCGATCTTGGCGAGACCTTCGACGTAAGCCGGGAAGATCTCGACCTGCTGTTTCGACGTGTTGAGTTTCATGCAGCCAAGCAGGTTGCAACGCCAAGGCCGCAGCCCGCTCCCACGAAGTTTCATTGAATCCGGAGCATGGCTCGGGTGTACGATTAGATGATCGTGGACGCCGGCTGGCCAACGCCGGTGTCGAAAAAGTCTACCTCGCCGGTGCCAAGCGAATAATAGGCTCCCACAACGACAAGCCTACCGCTAATCTGCGCCTCCATGTGTGGATTGGCGTTGAAACGGGACCGCCGGCAAAATGCGGCAAGTCGTTGTAGCGGAGGACAGAATAGAGATTCTCGGGGGTCCCGATCGGCGCCGATCGGGACCCCTCAACTTCAAATATCGAGCGTTTCCCAGTGGCCTTCCTGCTAGATGACGGGGGTCCCGTTTCAACGCCTATCCACACTGACGGCGGTGAAATTGGCGTCGAAGCGTTGAGTGAAGGTACGCGCGACCAACTGTATCTGGCACTGCGCCTCGGCTCTATCGAAGGACGAGCCGGAGCCGTATCGCTACCGATCGTCTGCGACGACCTGCTTATCACCGCTGACGATGAGCGAGCCGCGGCGTTAATCCGGGTCCTTGCGGCTGCGGCGGCGCACAGCCAGGTGATCGTGTTCAGTCATTACGCGCACCTCATCGACGTCGCGCGTGATGCGGTAGGCTCAGACGGCTTTACCCTTCACCGGATCGACGCGGCTGCAGCGATCGCCGCATAAGCGGGACCAAGCCGCATTACGCGGAGCGGCCGGCGAGTTCACCTTCAAGCTTCAGGATCGCAGCCTCGAGCGCTTGTAGTTGCGGACCTTCCAGATCCTTGCGCACGCGCCGTGCCTCGTGGAGAAGCTCCGTCCAATAGGTCAGGGTGTCCTTGTACACGGGATGGCCACGCAGCCGCCGCGCACTTGTGACGGCGTTTTCAACATTTTCGAGGATCGACCCAGCTAATTCCATTTGAACGAGTTAGTTTTGATTGGTTAAAAAGAGAAGGCGTACGTCTGGTCAGAGCGCGACAAGCCGGATGAACTGCGGTCCCGCCTGGGATGTGTGGTTCTAGCGTAGCTGTCCGTGTCGAGCGTGTCATGACGATACGAGGCTCGGCTAAGCCGAATCGTCAGGGATTGGAACCTTAGTCCGATAAGAGTTATTATGTTAAATATCAGCTACTTAACCGCATTTACGTTCTGAGTATAGGTCCCCTAGCCCAGCTTTGCTAGAGGTCGGCGCCGCTGCGTCGCTACGCTGCGGATACGTCTCCGCAGCGACCGCTGCCTCAG
>NZ_JAKNQJ010000021.1 GCF_022662335.1 Sphingomonas sp. CROZ-RG-20F-R02-07
GGCTGGCGGGTTGCCACGGCGCTATCAGAAGTGGTCGAACCTTATCAGAATTGCTGAAGTCCGGTATTGCGAGCGGACGGAGGCTGATTGGTGTCGGCCGCCGCGGCTTCCAGCAACGCCACGAACCGGGCCTGCGCGGCGGTGGGCCGCCAGCCGGTTCGCACCGTCAGGCCGATCGTGCGGATTGTGTGCGCCAGCGGTTCGCCGATCGTCGCGAGCGTGCCTGCGGCGACCTCCAGCGCGATCTGGTCGGGCGACAGCAGCGTCAACAGGTCGGTGCGGGCCAGCACCGCGCGGATCACCAGCATCGATCCGCATTCGATTGGCGCCGCCGGTGTCGGCCTGCCCGCGAACATCGCCTCCCATTGCGTTCGCAGCGGGGTGGCGGGCGGCGCGACGATCCAGTCGCATCGCGCCAAAGCGTCCAGGGTCGGCGTGGCCCCACGAAGGGGATGCCCGGCGCGCCCGACGACCACCAGGCGATCCTCGAACAGCGGGCGCTGCTCGAGCCCCGGCGGCACGGCGTCGCGAAGCGCGCCGACCATCATGTCGAGGATGCCGTCGCGCAACGGTTCGACCAGCTCGCGCCACGATCCCTCGACGACGGCGATGGTGGTGCGGAGCGGTTCGCCTTGCCATGCGGCGATCGCGGCGGGCAGCACCCGTGCGCGCGGCAGCGGCATCGCGCCGATCGCGATCCGGGTGGTGACGGACTCGCCGCCGGTGCCGAGGTCTACGATCCCCGCGGCGATGTCTGCCGCGGCGAGGCGGACGCCGCGCGCCATGTGCCGACCCGCGGCGGTCAGCTGGACGCTGCGTCCGCGTCGCACGGCCAGCGCGACGTTGCCGATCTGCTCGAGATCGCGCACCGCGCGGTGGACGGTGGGCTGCGACAGTCCCGACGCGGCAGCAGCGGCGGCGAAGCTGCCGTGATCGGCGAGCGCCAGGAACGCGCGCAATTGCGCCGCCGTCATCAGATGTTCGGGCCGGGCGAAGCCGCGCGAACGCGTGCGGGAGGCGGCGCGCACGCCCTGCTCCAGCCGATCGAACGCCGCGGCGGCACGGTGTGCCATCGCCAGCCCGTCGGGTGTCGGCACGACGCCGTCGGTGTGCCGATCGAACAGCCGGCAATGCAGCTGTCGCTCCAGCTTGGCCAGCCCCAACGTCAGCGCCGGCTGGGTCAATCCGATCGCGTCGGCCGCCGCCTTGACGCTGCCCAGCCGGACCAGCGGTGAAAGCGCGCGCAGATGACGCAGGTTGAGATCGAACGGCTCCATGACCCGGACTTAGCATCGCCTTATCGCCTGTGCCCAGTTCTGATTGGCCGGCGGCGGCGCGGCCCGACATCGCGGCAGCAGCAAGGGAATCGTCCATGTCCAGTCGAGTCGTCACCACCGTTCGCCGCGCGGAGCCCGTGGTCATCGACCGGCTGGCCCAGGTCGGCGTCGCGACCGTCCATGAAGCGCAGGGCCGCACCGGCCTGCTCGCGAGCCGTATCCGACCGATCTATGCCGGCGCGCGGATCGCCGGGTCCGCGGTGACGATTTCGGCGCCGCCGGGGGACAATTGGATGCTCCATGTCGCGATCGAACAAGTGCAACCGGGCGACATCCTGGTCCTGGCGCCGACGTCGCCGTGCGAGGACGGCTACTTCGGCGATCTGCTGGCGACGTCCGCGCAGGCGCGCGGGTGCCGCGGCCTCGTCATCGACGCCGGGGTGCGCGACGTCCGCGACCTCACCGCGATGGCGTTTCCAGTCTGGTCGCGCGCGATCTTCGCGCAAGGGACGATCAAGGCGACGCCGGGATCGGTCAACGTGCCGATCGTGTGCGCAGGTGCCGCGATCGAGGCGGGCGACGTGATCGTCGCCGACGACGACGGGGTCTGCGTCGTCCGCCGCGCCGACGCCGCCGACGTCGCGGTCAAGGTCGCGGCGCGCGAAGCCGCGGAGGAGAGCAAGCGCCGGCGGCTGGCCGCGGGCGAACTGGGCCTCGACATCTACGACATGCGCGGGCGGCTCGCCGAACTCGGCCTGCGCTATGAGTGACGGCACCCGCTGCATGTGGATGCGGGGCGGCACGTCGAAGGGCGGTGTGTTCCTCGCCGACGATCTGCCCGCGGACGCGGCGGCGCGCGATGCGTTCCTGCTGCGCGCTTATGGTTCGCCCGATCCGCGCCAGATCGACGGGATGGGCGGCGCCGATCCGCTGACGTCGAAAGTCGCGGTGGTCCGGCGCTCGACGCGTGCCGGGATCGATATCGACTATCTGTTCCTCCAGGTCTTCGTCGATCGCGCGGAGGTGTCGGCCAGCCAGAATTGCGGCAACATGCTCGCCACGGTCGGGCCGTTCGCGATCGAACGGGGGCTGGTGCCGGCGTCCGATGGCGAGACGCGCGTCACGATCTGGATGGAAAATACCGCGCAGGTCGCGACCGCGACGGTGCAGACCGCCGATGGCCGCGTCGTCTATGCGGGCGACGCCGCCCTCGACGGCGTGCCCGGCACCGCCGCGCCGATCGCGCTGTCGTTCATGGATATCGCCGGCTCCACCACCGGGGCGTTGCTGCCGACCGGGCGCCCGATCGACGTGATCGAGGGGGTCGCGGCGACGCTGATCGACAACGGCATGCCCTGCGTCGTGATGCGCGCCGATGCCTTCGGCATCACGGGGTATGAGGATCGCGCGACGCTGGACGCCGATACCGTGCTCAAGGCCCGTATCGAGGCGATCCGCCTGATCGCCGGGCCGATGATGGGGATCGCGGACACCGCGCGCCAGCCGGTGCCCAAGATGATCCTGGTTTCGCCGCCCCGCGACGGCGGCACCATGACGACGCGATCGTTGATCCCGCACCGCTGCCATGCCACGATCGGCGTGTTCGCCGCGGTCACCGTCGCCACCGCCTGCTTGCTCGACGGGTCGCCGGCTGCGGAGGTCGCCGCGCCCGCGGAGCCGTCCGGCATCGTCGCGATCGAGCACCCGACGGGCAGCACGCGCTGCACGCTCGACCGCGATGCCGACGGCGCGGTCGTCGCCGGCGGCTTGATCCTGACCGCACGTAAGCTGTTCGACGGCATACTGTTCGGCTGAGCGATGCGCGATCGCGATACCGGCGGCCTCGATCGACCGCCGGCTTTCGCGCACGATTCCATCAGCGGCCGGTCAGGCGCCGCTCGGCGATGTCCGAACCCTCCCGCAAGGCGCGCAGCTTCTTCCAGGTGACGGCGGGATCGATCTTGCCGTACCCGGCGAAGGTGCCGAACCCGCAGTCGGTGCTGGCGATCACGCGATCGGGGCCGACGATGGCGATGAAGCGCGCCAGGCGCTGCGCGATCAGTTCCGGGTGCTCGACATAGTTGGAACAGGTGTCGATCAGCCCCGGCGCCAGCACCTTGTCGTCGGGCAGACGGGCGTCGCGCCATACCGTCCATTCATGTTCGTGGCGCGGATTGGCGCCCTCGAACAGGATCGTCGCGGGGCGGGCGCGCAACACGATGTCGATTACCTTTTCCAGCGGGATATCGTGATCGTGCGGCCCTTCGTAATTGCCCCAGCAAATGTGCATCCGCATCCGATCCGCCGGAATGTTGGCGGTCGCCGCATTCAGCGCCTCGACGTTGGCGGCGATCGTGCGCAGGAAGGTCGCTTCGTCCTGATCCTGATAGCCGGTGTGGCGCGACATCGCGAGGTCGGGGCAGTCGAGCTGCAGATCGAAGCCGGCGTCCGCGATCGCTTCGTATTCCGGGCGCATCGCCTTTACCAGATCGGCGAGATAGGCGTCGTGCGAGGGATAGAAGACGTTGGCCTGGAAGGCGGTGATGAGCCCGGGCGACGCACTGTTGAGGAAGGCGCGCGCGCCCTGCCCTTCCGCCTCCAGCGCAGCGCGGAAACGGCGGATATCGTCGTGCAGCGGCTCCAGCGTGCGCAGCGTGACGGGCGCGATGCAGGCGGCGCGGGTGAATTCCTGCTCGCCCATGATTGCGGCGAGCTTGCGGCGCAGATCGGGCAGCGGGGCGAGGTCGAGCGCGGGCTTGCGATCGGTATGGCCGCCGAAGCCCGTCAGCCGTTCGATGATGTAGGTGGAATAGCCGACCTTGCCGAGTTCGCCGTCGCTGACGATCGAGACGCCGGCCTGCACCTGCTCGCGCACCGCCGCGGTGACGGCATCCTGCACCAGTTTGTCGAACGCCTCGGCGTCGTAAGGGTCGCCGGCGTCGCGCGCCAGCAGGAGGGGCGTGAGTTCGGCGGAACGCGGCAGGCTGCCGGCATGGGTGGTGGCGATCATCGGCTTGACCTTTGCATCGTTGCAGTCGGGCGAGGCTGCGCCCCGACCGGGTTGCGGTTCGTCGTCGAACCGGGAAATGGGGTATCGCGGAGGGACGGTGCGCCGGGGCTCGCCTGCCCCGCTAGCGAACGTCCGTCGCGCGGGTCGGCTGCCCCGCAGCCGATGGTGCGGACGGTTCGGCGGGACGCCGCGACCGCTTGCCCGACCGGGCGATACGCGGTTCGCGCGGCGGCGGGGCGGCCCCGGCGGCGAGGTCGCCACCGCGCAGACTGTCTTCCTGCGTCGTGGCATGTTCGCGAAACAGCATCTCGACACGGGTCGCGTCGCCGCAGCGGAACGCATCGGCGATCGCATGGTGCTGGCGATGGGCGTAGCGCAGCAGGTCGATCACCTCGCCCGCGGCACGGTGTTCGAACGCGATCACGCCGGGCCCGGTGAACGGCACGACATTGCAGCGCGCGATCAGATTGTGCAGCAGATCGTCCGCGGAACGTTCGACGACCAGGGCGTGGAGACGGATGTTCATCCGGCCGTATTGCTCCTCGATCACCTCCATCGGCAGGCCCGATGCGAGGAGCGTGTCGCCATCGTCCAGCAACGGTTGCAGTGCGACCGCCATCTGCACGCCCCGCCCCTCGAGCACGATCGAGCGGGCGGCATGGCCCTCCAGCACCGCGCGCAGGCGTAGCGCGGACAGGCTTTCGGCGACGGTAAAGCTGCGCACCGCATAGCCGCGCTGCCCGGCGCGCACGAGCAGGCCCTCCAGCGCGAGCGCGGGCAGCGCCTGACGGATCGGCGTGCGCGAAAGCTGGAGCCGTTCGGCCAGGTCGATCTCGAGCAGGCGCTGACCCGGTTTCAACGTGCCGCGCAGGATCAGTTCGCGCAGCCGCACCATCGCCGATGGCGCCGGCTGAGGCTCCGCCCGTTTCACCACATCGTCCCCGCGCCATCGGTTTGCATCGCACGACCATGGATCGCGACGCGCGTTCCGACAACCGCCAAGATCGGGCACGATTCGCCGACTCCGGCGTCACCGCGCATGCACCTTGGGCAACCGCAGGAACAACAGGATCGCCACCACCAGCCCGCCCGCGGTGACGAGCAGCGGCACGTGATAGCCACCGGTCCGGTCGGCCAGCGCGCCGACCCATAGCGGGCCCAGCCCCGCCATCAGCATGAAGCTGGCATATTGCACCGCATACAGTCGCCCATAGTGCGCCATGCCGAAATAGCGCGCGGTGAGGAAGCCGATCAGGTCGGCCTCCGACCCCATGGCCGTGCCGAGCGCGATCGCGCCGAGCCAAGCGAGCGACTTGCCCTGCCACGACAGCGCCAGGCACCCGATCGCGCATAATGCGCAGCAGGCCGCGGCGATACGTGGCGCCTCGATCCGGTCGGCCAGCCAGCCGACGACGACCCGGCTGACGATCACCGAGGCGCCGATGACGCCGGCGAGCGCGCCCGCCGCCTGTGGGCTCATCCCGCCTTCGCGCAGCATCGGCACGAAATGCGGCAACAGCCCGGCGAACGCCAGCGCCATCATCCCGAACGATAGCAGCAGCAGGACGAAGGTGCGCGACCGCATCTGCGCGCCGGCGCCGATGTCCGACGACCTCGCCGGGCCGGGCTTGCCCGGCAGCGCCAGCGCGGGCACGATCCCGGCCAGCGCGATCGCGGCGAGCCCATGATACCCGACCCGCCAGCCTTGCGTCGCGACGACGCCGGCGAGGATTGGCGGAACGACCATTGCGGCGACGCCGATGGCCAGCTGCGTGAACCCCAGCGCCAGCCCGCGCGACCGATCGAAGACCGCGTTCACCGCGCGCGTATACGCGACCGGCGTCGAGCAGGCGGCGAAGAAGCCGATCCCGGCCATCACCGCCATATAGCCCGCCACCGACGACACCGAACCGAGCAGGACGAACCCCGCCGACAGCGCGACCGATCCCGATACCGCGGGCCAGCGTGGGCCGAAGCGATCGACCAGCCACCCGACGAGCGGCAACGCGATCGCGAGCATGACGGTGGAGAGGAAGAACGCCGCCCCCAGCGCGGTGCGGCTCAACCCGATCGCGACGCCCAGATCCTTGGCGAAGATGCCCGCGGTATAGGTCAGCAGGCCCGCGACGCCGAGGCCCACCCCCGCCGCGGCGGCCAGCACGATCGGCCAGCCGCGGCGGAACTCGCTGTCCGCCATCGTCAAAAGTGGAACCCGACGCGCGCGCCATAGGTGCGCGGCGGTCGCAGCGTCAGGATCGTGGCGTTGATGATCGGACGCGTCTGCCCACCCGCCAGGATCGTGCTGTTTTCCAGATTGTTGACGAAGCCGGTCAGCGACCAGCGCGACGCCGGCGCGGCCAGCGTCAGATAGGCGTCGGACGTGATCGAGCTGTCGCGCCGCTGATAGTCGAGATAGTCGAGGTTGAGCCAGCTCGGCGTCTCGATGCGGCTGCGCGCGCCGGCGGTCAGGTCATAGCCGCCGCCCAGCTCGAAGCGATGCTCGTAGCTGAGGTTGATCGTGAATTCGGGCGAATTGACGCTGGGCTTGCCCGAACAATCGACGATGAACAGGCGGATCGGCGGGGTCGCGGTGCGCGTGTCGTTGCTGACCGCGCAGGTCGTCACCAGCGGTGCGCCATTGGTCGAGATCGCGTTGTAGATCAGGCTTTGGTATCTGGCGTTCAGATACTGGACGGTGGCGCCCAGCGTGTCGCTGCGCGTCGGCTGGAACAGGAATTCCGCCTCGCCGCCGAACATGCGCGCGCGGCCCGCATTCACCGTCACGCCGGCCTGCGCGAAATTGCCCGGCGTCGCCTGGATCGGTCCGACATAGCTGATCTGCTGGTCGCGATACTGCCAGTAGAACGCCTCCAGATTGACCTGCAACGTATTGCCGAAGAAGCGGTTCTTCGACCCCAGCGTATAGGCCTTGAGCGTTTCGGGGCGATAGGTGTTGTTGCCCACCGATGGGTAGAAGCCGCCTGCCTTGAAGCCGGTCGAGACGTTGGCATAAAGCAGCGACCGCTTCGCGACGTCCCATTCCACGCCGGCCTTCCAGGTGAACTTGCCGAAGCTCAGGTCGCCGCCGATCGGCACGAACGGCGGGTTGGGCAGGAAGAAACTGGTGTTGCGCGTCGCGCCGGCCAGGCTCTTGTCCTCCTGCGTATAGCGGCCGCCGCCGACGATCCGGAAGGTATCGGCGAGCGAGTAGGTCAGCTGGCCGAACACCGCCTTGCTGGTCGTCTTGAGCCGCGGCAGATATTCCGTATTCGCCAGCAGGCCCTGGTTGTAATTGTTGTACCCGTCCTGCTGTTCGTAGAAATAGAAGGCGCCCAGGACGTAGCGCAGCGGCGTCTCCCCCTTCGACGACAGCCGCACCTCGGCGGACATCTGATCGTCGTCTTCGGTGAAGCGACCGGGGAAGCCGGGCGCATAGGTCAGCACGTCGGGCTTGCTCTTGCGATAGGCGAGGATCGTCGTCAGGTCGGCAAAGCCCATGTCGCCGCTGGCGGTCGCCGACACGCCCCAGAAGCTGCTGTCCTGGAAGCCGTCGCGCAGCGGCACGGTGACGACGTTGCGGATCGTCGCTTCGGGCAGGTTGGAGAAGGGCGGCACGAACCGGAAAATGTTGTAAGTCGCCTGTTGCAGGATCGTCGTGATCCGCGGATCCGCCGCGCCGATCCGCTGGCCGGGATCGGGCGCATTGGGGGTCGCGGGCGATGGGATCAGTACGGCGCCGACGCCCTTGCCGCCCTGATGCGCGTAATCGCCCGACAGCAGCAGCGAGAAGCGGTCGCTGGGCTCGACCAGCAGCGTGGCGCGAACCGCCTGCGTCTTTTCGTCGTCGTAACCGTCGGACAGATAGCCCTTGCGATCGACCAACTGGCCGGCGACGCGCAGCGCCGCGATCTCGCCGATCGGAATATTGACCCCCGCCTGCGTCTTGAAGGCGTTGTAATTGCCGTATTCCGCGCTGAGGTCGGCGCTATACTGGCCGAGCTGGGGGCGTTTGGGGATGAGGTTGATCGCGCCGCCGGTGGCGTTGCGACCATAGAGCGTGCCCTGAGGCCCTTTCAGCACCTCGATCCGGTCCAGGTCGAAGAAGGTGCCCGACGGCGCGGTCGGACGCGCGTAGAATATCCCGCCGACGGAAAAGGCGATCGCGTTTTCCTGAAACGAGTTGATCGCCGTCGCGCCGACACCGCGGATGAAGAAGCTGGTCGAGATGCCGACCGGCTGCACGTTGAGCGCGGGGATCAGCTTGGTGAGCTGCGTCGGATCGCTGACACCGGCGTTGATGAGCGTGTCGCCGGTGACCGCGGTCGCGGCGAACGCCGCGCGCTGCAGCGATTCGCTGCGACGCTGCGCGGTGACGACGATATCCTGCAACCCTGCGCCGTCCTGTTCGGGCGTCGAGGCATCGGCGCCCGCTGCCGGAGCGGTGGATTGCGCGGGCTGGACGTCGCTCGCCTGCGACTGCGCCTGCGCACCGGCAGTCCAGAACAGGCCTGCGACGGCCACGGTGTGAAGATATCGCGCCTTCATTGTTTCTCTCCCCTAATATATCTTGTGATTTCGGTATTTGCGGCATGTTTGCCGTTCTTGGTTTAAACTGGCCTCAGCTGGCCGAAGGCGACACGACCTCCCGCTCGTCTGCGTCGATCCGCAGCAACGCCGCGGCATTGCCGCCCAGGATCATCGCCTGTTGCTGCTCGGTCAGGTTCTGGTGGAAGCCGACCGGATCGGGCTCCGCCATGTCGAAGGGATAATCGCTGCCCATGCACAGCCGGTCGGTCGGATGCGTCCGTACCAGGCTGGCGAGCTGTTCGGGATCGAAGACGAGCGTATCGAGCCACAGGCGCCGCAGGTAACTGGACGGCAGATGCCGGCAATGCTCGCGGCAATCGCCACGCGCCCGCCAGCCATGGTCCATCCGGCCCCAATAGCCCGGCATATAGCCGCCGCCATGCGCCACGCAGATGCGCAGGCCGGGATACCGGTCGAGCACGCCGCCGAAGATCAGATGGCCGATCGCCAGCGTCGATTCGAGCGGATTGCCGATCAGATTGTTGAAATAATAGTCCGTCATCCGGTCGGCGTGGGTGAAGCCGAGCGGATGCAGGAACAGCGGCACCCCCAATTCCTCGGCGGCGGCGAGGAAGGGGCGGAACCGGGCGTCGTGCAGATCGACGCCGTTGACGTTGGAGCCGATCTCGATCGCGCGCAGGTCCAGATCGTGGACGCAGCGGCGCATCTCCTCGACCGCCATCTGCGGGTCCTGCAGCGGAACGGTGCCCATCCCCACCAGCCGGTCGGGATGTTCGGCGACCGCCGCGGCGATTCCGTCGTTGAAGAGGCGCGCCGCGGCGCGACCGGTGTCGGGATCGGTGAAGTAATGATATTGGCCGGGGCTCGGCGAGATCGCCTGGATGTCGATGCCCAGCCGATCCATGTCGGCGATCCGCTGATCGACGCCGTACAGCCGGCAGCGGATAGCGTCGAACTGCGCGCGGTTGACCGCCGCCGTGCTGGCATTGGTGAAATCGTTGATCCCGGGCGGCGGCCCCGGATACCGCTGCTGCACGAACGCGTCCGCCGCCGCGACGCCCAGATGGCAATGCAGGTCGATCGTCCGATGCCGCCCCCCGGCGACGACGATGGTGGGCGCGCGCGCCGTCTCGTCCGATGACCCGCCCATCGTCGTTTATTTGGCCGCGTCGAAGGTGAGCGAGCCGCGGCGGCTGCGAAAGCGCCACACGCCGTCGTCTTCGCGGACCAGCACGTCGTGGAATTCGCCGGCGAGCATGATGTCGCCCGCATCGCCGGCGAACAACAGGATATAGCTGCGCGCGGTCGCCATCGTCTCGCCCTGCAGATCGACGACGACGTTGGTCATGAAATGCTTGGTCCGCCGCGCCGGGCGATTGTGGAAGAACGCGCGGATCTGTTCGCGGCCGACGACGGGGCGGTCGGGATCGGTCGGGCGGGCGAAGCTGCCGTCGATCGTGAACAGGTCGCTGAGCGCATCGTGCGCGTGATCGTCGTTGAGCTGGGCGAAGCGGTGGATCTGGCGGGCGACCTCATGCTCCAGCGCGGCCTTCGTCGGCGCGGAAATGCCCCCTGCTTGGGTATTCACCATGTCTCTCCTTCGCCCGCGTCGGATACCGGGATGGCCATCCAGTCGCGCAGCGCCTGCGCGACGGCATCGGGCGCCTCCATCGGCGCCATGTGACCGCTGCCTTCGAACACGACGAAGTGCGCGCCCGGAATCGCGGCGACGATCGGTTCGTGCTGCGCGGGCGGGCTCCAGCGATCGTCGCGCCCGACGCCGACCAGCACGGGGCAGCGGATGGCGGACAGCCCCGCCGCCGCGTCGGGACGTCCGAGCAGTGCGGCGATATGGTTGCGGTGGATCGCCGGGGTCATCCGCTCGACCATCGCGTACAATGCCGCGCGCAACGCGGGATCCGCCTCCAGCCGCCCCTCACCCACCATCGGCGGCAGCCAGACGTCCGCCAGCGCGCGCATGCCCTGCTGCTCGCTGAGATCGGTCAGCGCCTTGCGCCGTTCGGCTTCGGTCGGGCTCGGCGGATGAACCCCGGTATCGAGCAGCGCGAGCCGCCGAACGCGATGGGGCGCGCGCGCGATCACCGCCAGCGCGACGCGGGCGCCCATCGAATGCCCGGCGACCGAAAACCGCTCGGGCGCCTGCGCCAGCACCGCATCCGCCATCGCGTCGATGCTGTCGAGCATGCGGAAATCGGGCACGCGGACGTCATGGTCCGCCGCCAGCGTGCGCGTTTGATGCGCCCATATGGTCGCATCGCACAACAGCCCCGGCAGTAGGAACAGCGTCTCGCGCAAAACCCGATCGCTCCCGGACGGACTTGAGGTCGGTGGCCACGCTAGCCAGCCGCGAGGCGCGCTGTCCTATGCCGTTTGGCACCGGAGCTATGCGCAATGCGGATAGCTCCAGGTAAGGCGCGGAGATCATTCGCCCCGGACGGGTTCGACGATCGCGTTTTCGGCGAGCCGGGCGATCTCCGCCTCCAGCTCGATTAGCAGCAGCTGCCCGGCGGGGCCCAGCGTGCCGCGATGGATGATGCCCGCCGGGCGATCGCTCGGCGGCAAGGCGAGCGGCAGGATCCGCAAGGCATCGCGCGCCAGATCGCCCGCCACCAGCACGCGCGGGACCGCGCCGACGAAATCGCCCGACAGCAGCAGTTCGCGCATGAAGCCGACCGAGCTCGACTGGATCGCGGTTTCGACGCGCAGGCCGATCCGTTGCAGGATCGCGCGGACGTCGCGTTCGATCAGCGTGGTGACCGCTGGCAGGACGAGCGTATGGCGCTGCACGTCCTCGACCGTGATCGCCGCGCGGTCGAGCAACGGATGATCGCCGCGCACGACGAGCGAGATCGGTTCGTTGTAGAGGACATGGCGCGTCAGTCCGTCGGATTCGGCGGGCGCATAGAGCCGACCGACGATGACGTCGATCGCGCCCGACAGCAGCGCCGGGATCAGCTGGCCGGTCTGCCCCTCGATGACCTCGATCGACAAGCGCGCGGCCCGGCTGTTGGTGCGCGCCAGGACGACCGGCAGCAGGCCGTGCGCCGCGACCGGCAGGGCACCGACGCGAATGGTGCGCTTCTGCCCGTCCGATAGCCGTTCCAGATCGGCTTCCAGGGTCCGGATCGTCGACAGCAGCGCACGCGCGGCGGTCGTCAGGATCGCGCCGGTGGCATTGGCGCGCACGCCGCGCGCATGCCGCTCGAACACCGCGCCGCCGACGATATCCTCCACCTCGTGCAGCGTCCGCGACAGCGACGATTGGCTGACGCCCAGCGCCCTGGATGCCCCGAGCAGGCTCTTGTGCTGCTCCAGCGCGTCGATCACCCGCAGATGGCGGATCTTCAGCCGCTGTTCGAGATATTGGGCCACGCGATCAGGCGGCGGCGGCGCGGCGGACGCTCATGCGCGCGCGCCCGCGAAGGCGAAGGCATCGTCGCCCCGATAGGCCGGATCGATCGTGATGCTGCCGCCCGCGACGCGCGACACGCACGCGCAGATCTGCGTATTTTCGGCATGCTGGCGTGCGGACAGAAAGACGTCGCGGTGATCGACCGGGCCGTCCGCCGCGACGATCCGGATCGCGCACAGCCCGCATTCGCCGCGGCGGCATTCGAAGACGACCTCGACCCCCGCAGCCTCCAGCGCGTCGAGCATCGATTCGTTCTCGCGCACCAGCACCTCGGCGTTCATCCGCGGCACCTTGACGGTGAAGGCGCGAACCGGATGGCTGCCGCTCGACCCGAACGTCTCGTAGCGCAGGTTGCCGCGTGGCCGGCCTGCGGCCTCCCAGGCATGGCGCACCGCTTCCATCAGCCCCAGCGGGCCGCACATGTACAATTCGCCATCCGCGGGCAGCCGGTCGATCTCGGCGGCGATGTCGACGATCTCGCCGCGATCCGCCGCGAACAGCGCCAGCCGCTCGCCGAGCAGCGCCGTCAGTTCCTCGCGATAGGCGAATTCGTCGTCCGATCGCGCGGCATAGACCATGCGCAGGTTCGCGCCGCGCCGCGCCAGCTGCTCGGCCATCGCCAGCATCGGCGTGATGCCGACCCCGCCGGCGAGCAACAGGTAATGCGGCGCGCCGTGCGACAAGGGAAAGTCGCAACGCGGCGCGGCCACCGCGATGCCGTCGCCCGGCGACAGCGTCCACATATAGGCGGAACCGCCGCGGCTGTCGGGCTGACGTTTGACCGCGATGCGCAGCCCCGTGGGCGTGGCGCCGACGACCGAATAGGAGCGATAGTCGTCGCGCCCGTCCGCGACGACACGCACCTTCAGGTGGCTGCCCGGCGCGCAGGTCGGCACCCGGTCGAGCGCGATGGCGATCTCGCGGATCGTCGGCGTCACGTCGCGGATGGCGTCTACCCGGCCCGCGGTCCAGCCGTCCGCGGTTGCGGGCAAGTCCATGCTCATTCCGCCGCCACCGCCAGCGCCGGCGCCAACGCCGGCGCGGTTTCCTTGGCGATCATCCGGTCGATCGCGCGGCGCGCCCACATCGACCCGGCATCGATGTTGAGGTTGTAGAAGACGTGATCGGGATGGTCGTCGATCGCGCGCTGCTGCGCCTCGATGATCGCCTCGTCCTCGACCATGATGCCGATGCCCGCGTTGAGCACGCGGCGGGTGTGGCCCTGATCGCCGGTGTTGTAGTTGCGCAGGTGCGCCCAGAAATAATAGCAGGTCTTGTCGGTCGATGGCGTCGGCAGGTGCAGCACGCGCATATCGACGCCCTGCGAACGATCCCCTTCCGGCGCGCCGGTGCCCGTCGGGGCGACGCCGACTTCGAGATAGATCACCGCCGGCGCCAGGAAGTTGATGATCTGCCACCGGTCGGTCTTGCCCGGCTTGCCGAGCTGCCCCGCCCAGAACGGCGGCGCCTCCTCGTTCAGCACCCAGCGTTCGACGCGCGCGGTGCGCTCGCCGTGATAGGCGTCGAACGGCGCCTCGGCGAGCGCCTCGTTGCCGATGCTGGAGGAATGGACGTAGGTTTCGTGCGTCAGGTCCATCAGATTGTCGATCACCAGCCGGTAATCGGCCTTCACCTCGGTCATGCTGCCGTCGCCCGCCCATTCGGCATGGTCGGGCCAGGGCAGGTCGGGGATCAGCGCCGGGTCGGCCAGCGCAGGGTCGCCCGGCCACACCCACACGAAGCGGTGACGCTGCTCGACCGGAAAGGCGCGCACGCAGGCGGACGGATTGATCGTCTCCTGCGAGGGCATGTGCGTGCAGCGACCGTTCGCGCCGAACACCATGCCGTGATAGCCGCAGCGCACGTCGTCGCCCTGCAAGGTGCCGACCGACAGCGGCACCAGCCGGTGCCAGCAGGCATCCTCCAGCGCGACGGGCGTGCCGTCCTGCTTGCGGTACAGCACCATCTTGCGGTTGCAGATGGTGCGCGCCAGCAGGGTGCGACCAACCTCCGCGTCCCAGGCGGCGACGTACCAGGCGTTCATCGGGAATATGGGCTGCTTCACGAACATCTCTCCTGAGATCGGTCGCGCGTCCTTACCGGGCGTGCGGCACGGCGCGGGTCTGCATGAATTCCTCGAACGTCTCGCCGCGCATGATCGCATAGACTTCGAGGTTGGTCGTCTTGACGACGCGCGCCCATTTCTCGAGCACGAAGAAATTGACCCCGTACTGGACGATACCCAGCCAGTCGCGCGCGCGCACCAGCGCCTTTTCGTCGTTCTTCAGGCCCGCCGCGGTCATCGCCGCCTCCTCGTCCTCCCAGAACGCCTGCCGGTATTCGGGGCGGATCATGTTCCAGAAGAAGCGGTTGAAGGCGAGCGTGCGGTTACACGTGCGCAGGTCGAACACATAGGTGCCCTCGGGCACGCCGACCGTTTGCGGATTCTGCGTGAACATGGCGTCAGGCGGCCTCGTGCTGCGCGGTAGCGGCGTGGAGTGCGGCGCTCGCGCCGCGCTCTTCATAGGCCACCACCGTCATCGCGGTCGTGGTCATCAGATAATAGTTGCGATGCACCTCCTCGATCGCGGGGCCCAGCGCGCCGCGCATTGCCAGCCACATGATCTGCTCGACGCTCTCCGCGCCGCCCAGGCGGACGTAATCGGCGTGGCGCAGTTCGGTCAGCGCTTCGGGATCGTCGCGGAACCTCTCGAGGAATTCCATGTCCCAGTCGGTGTTGTTGAACCCGGTGCGCTCGCCATGGATCTGGTGCGACAGGCCGCCGGTGCCGACGACGACGACGCTCAGGTCCTCGGGGTAGCTTTCGATCGCACGCCGCACCGCTTGGCCGAGCCGGTAGCACCGCTTCGCGGTCGGCAGCGGATATTGCAGCACGTTGATCGCGATCGGCACGACGGTGCCCGGCCAGTCGGGATCGTGCGGCCAGAGCAGCGGCAGCGGCGAGGCGATGCCGTGATCGATCGGCTTGTTCTGGAAGAACGCCATGTCGAATTCGTCGTTGACCAGCGATTCGCCGATATGCGCTTGGAAATCGACGTTGCCGCGAATGTCGGGCAGCCCGCGCAAGCCAGCGCCCTCGTCCGCCACCGGGAAGCGTTCGCCGATGCCGAGCGCAAAGGTCGGGTACAGATCGAAGAACAGCGTCGTCGCATGATCGTTGTAGAAGAAGACGAGCACGTCGGGTTTCTTCTCGGCCAGCCAGCCGGCCACCGGCTTGTACCCTTCGAACAGCGGTGCCCAGACCGGGTCCTCCTGCCGCCCCTTGTCATAGGCGACGCCGATCGTGGGGACGTGCGACGTTCCGATTCCGCCGATGATGCGTGCCATATGCCTTCTCCGGTTCGTCCGTCTCGCGTCCGAGACGCTGCGCCCTCGGTCACCTAGACCTGACGCGCGTAACGGCGTCGATACGGTCCATCGTTCTCCGCGATGGCTACCGCCGACACCTGTCATTGTATCCAATGAACGTCAATATGCTGACGTTACATCAGCATCTCCGCATAGTGGATCCAAAGATCGTTTGCAGAGCTAGCCTCGGCGCTTCGCCCGCAACGCCTGCCTGACCGCCGCCTCGAAGACAGGACGCATGACGGCGTACCCTGCGGTCGTGGGATGCACGCCATCGTTGCTCAGGTCGGGCCTCATCCCGCCCGCGGGCGCCGCCATCGCTCGGTAATAATCGGCGAACACGATTTTTCGCTCGGCGGCGAAGGTGCGCAGCCAGTCGTTCAACGATCGTATCGTATCCGCCGGCTGCAGGTCCGGCCGCCATGAAAAGCGTTGCGTTGGCGGGATACTGGCAAGGATGACGGCGATATCGTTCCCCCTGGCCAGATCGACCATCGCGCGGACGGTGTTCCTGAAATCCTCCGGGCTGCTGGGACCGGTGTTGCCCGCCACGTCGTTGGTGCCGGCCATGATATGGACGATCCGCGGCTTGAGCGCCACGACGTCCTGATAGAAGCGCAGCAGCATCTGCGGCGAGGTCTGCCCGCTGATGCCCCGGTCCACGATCGATCCGGAGACCAGGGCCGGGTCGCCACTCCCCCAGTTCTCCGTGATGGAATCGCCCATCATGACGACCTCGGGACGGCCACGCGTCATCTGCGCAGCGTTGTCCGGCTTGTAGCGGCACATGGCAGCGAAGTCGCGCAGCCGCTCGGCATCGCGGCGCTTGAGGTACGCCAGATACCCCGGATCGGTTATCGGGCCACCGGTCTGCATCGGCGGCGGCGGGCTGCCCGGTGTCAGCACGGCCTGCAGCCGCTCGCGCGGCGTCGCCGGCGCGGGCGGCGGACAGGGCGTGTCGCTCATGCGCGCCGGTGGAGCAGCATCCTGCGCAAAGGCAGGACCGCTGATGGCCATCACAGCAAGGATGGCAAGGCTAGCTCGACGCATTTCCGACTCCTACTCGCCTGCGCTCATCGCGGGCAAAGATGTGACGCACCGGTCCCGGATTTGGACAGTGCACGATACGGCAACAAACAGCGTGCGCTCCGGGCGCTGGCGAGGCCAGACACTGGCACGTCCTCCACAATCGCGTCCCCGGCAGGCACGCGCCTCTAGGAGAAGCAGGCCAGGCGGTAATCCAGCGACACGGAGGCGGTCGCCAGCAGCGCCAGGACCATCATCGCGGCGATCGCCAACGGCAAGGCATCGCGCTGGCGGGGCGCCGCATCCTGCGAGACGGGGTCGATCAAATCCGTGCTTGCTATCATTCTACCTCTCCCTCTGTCATTCCGTTCGGCGTCGATGCTCTCATCTGACGCCGTGGCCATTATTCGCGGCCATCGTGGCGGACCCGCCGGTCGGGCCCGCCCTGGATCGTCACGGCGATTTCGCCACGAGGCTCGGCGCGGTCGCCGTGCGTGTCGGAAGCCCATGGGTCAGACACGCTCGATCACCATCGCGATGCCCTGTCCGACGCCGATGCACATGCACGCGACGGCATAACGTCCGCCGCCACGCTGCAACTGCTCCGCCGCGGTCATCACGATACGCGCGCCCGACATGCCGAGCGGATGGCCGAGCGCGATCGCGCCGCCGTTGGGATTGACGCGCGGATCGGCGGGATCGACGCCGAGGCCGCGCAGCACTGCGATCGCCTGCGCCGCGAACGCCTCGTTGAGTTCGAGCACGTCGAGCTGGTCGATGCCGATGCCGGCGAGCGCCAGCGCCAGCGCCTTGCGCACCGCCTCGATCGGGCCGATCCCCATCACCCGCGGCGCGACGCCCGCGGAGGCCATGGCGAGGATGCGCGCGCGCGGCGTCAGCCCGTGGCGCGTGGCGGCAGCCTCCGACGCGACCAGCATCGCCGCCGCGCCGTCGTTGAGGCCGGAGGCATTGCCCGCGGTCACCGTGCCGTCGGCGCGAACCACCGGCTTGAGCTTCGCCAGCGCCTCCAGGCTGGTGGCACGCGGATGTTCGTCGGCGGCGAAGGACAGCGGCTCGCCCTTCTTCTGCGGGATCGCGACGGCGACGATCTCGGCGGCGAAGCGCCCGCTCGCCTGCGCCGCCGCGGCCTTCTGCTGGCTGGCGAGCGCGAAGGCGTCCTGGTCCTCACGGCTCACCTGCCATTCGGCCGCGACGTTCTCGGCGGTCTCCGGCATCGAATCGACGCCATGGGCATGACGCATCGCCGGATTGACGAAGCGCCAGCCGAGCGTCGTGTCCTCGATTTTCTGTGCGCGGTCGAACGGCCCCGCCGCCTTGCCGAGTACGTAGGGCGCGCGCGTCATCTGTTCGACGCCGCCGGCGATCATCAGCGCGGCATCGCCGCTGCGGATCGCCTGCGCGGCGATGCCGACCGCGTTGAGCCCCGATCCGCACAGCCGGTTGACCGTCGCGCCCGGCACCGCGACCGGCAGGCCGGCGAGCAACGTCGCCATCCGCGCGACGTTGCGATTGTCCTCGCCCGCCTGATTGGCGCAGCCGAGGATGCAATCGTCGATCGCGCCCCAATCGACCCCTGCGTTGCGCTCGACCAGCGCCTTGATCGGCAGCGCGGCGAGATCGTCGGCGCGGATTGTCGATAGCGCACCGTTGAGCCGACCGATCGGGGTGCGGATCGCATCGCAGAGGAAAGCGTCGGCCATCATCGCGCTCCTGCGGCGTCGAGCTCGGCGATGATCCGCCCCGCCTCGGCGAAGCCGGTGTTGGCGGCGGGGACGCCGGCGTAGATCGCGGTCTGCATCAATACCTCTTTCAGGTCGTCGCGGGTAAAGCCATCGCGGGTCAGGCCGGCGCGGACATGGAGGGCGAATTCCTCCCATCGGCCCAGGCTCGCGGTGATCGCGACGACGAGCAGCCGGCGGGTGCGCTCGTCGAGCCCGGGGCGGCCCCAGATCTCGTGCCACGCGATACGGGTAATCATCGCCTGGAATTCGGCGTTGAAGGGCGTGCGCGCGGCAAGCGAGCGATCAACCCAATCGTCGCCGAGCACGCGGCGGCGATGGACGAGGCCAGCCTCGAACAGCGTTTCGGCGGCGGTAACCGTGGTGTCGTCGTGCTGGAGGAAGGCGATCAGCTGGGCGGCGAGTGCTGCGGGCGCCTCGACCGGCGCGAGGTGCGCGGCGTCGAGATGGACGACCCGCGTATGGGGAATCGCCGCGGCGATATGCTCGCCATGGCCGGCGAAGGGGGTCGAGGTGTCGCGGTCGCCGACGACCAGCAGCACCGGCAACGCGAGCCCCGGCAGCCGGTCGATCAGCGCCATGTCGCGGATCGCCGCGCCCGCGCCGGCATAGCCGTCGTCCGCCATCGCGATCAGCCCGCGGCGCAGCGCAGCGGCGACCTCCGGATGCGTGGCGGTGAAGCCGGGCGACAGGAACCGCCCCATCGCCAAGTCGGCGATGGCCGCGGTGCCGTCGCGGCGCACGGTGGCGATCCGCTGCTGCCACGCGCCGGCATCCATCGTCGCGGAGGTGCAGACCAGCGCCAGCGCGGCGACGCGATCCGGATGGTCGAGCGCCATCTGCATCGCGATCATGCCGCCGAGCGACACGCCCGCCACCGCGGCGCGGGCGATGCCCGCGGCGTCCATCACCGCGATCACGTCCGCCGCCAGCATCGGCAGATCGTAATCGCCCGCCGGCGCATCGGAGGCGCCATGGCCGCGCGTATCGAGGCGCAGCACGCGGAACCGCCGCGCCAGCGCGGGCAGGCAATCCGCCCACAGCGCCATATCGGTGCCGATCGAATTGAGCAGCACCAGCGGCGGCGCGGCGTCGTCACCGTCGAGCTTCCAGTACAGGCGCACGCCGTCGCGCGTCACGAAGGGCATGGTTCGGTCCCTCCCATCGCCAGCAGCGCCTCGACCAGTGCGGCGCTATCGCCGATATCCGCGCCCTGCCCCGCCGCGGCAAGATTGCGCGCGATCGCCGGCGTGTCGATCTCCAGCCCCTCGGCAACCGTCGCCATCGCCTCGGCGGCGCCGGCGGCGAGCAGGAACAGATCGACCAGCGCCGGGCCCTCCGCCTGCCAGCCACCGATGCCGCGCTCCTCCTCGGCAGGCATCGCCGACAGGATCGCTGCGACCAGCCCCGGCGCGCGTACCGCGGCGGACAGCGCGGTCTGGCAGCCGGTGGGATTGCGTTTGTGCGCCATCGCCGACGATCCGCCGCGCCCCGCCACCTTAGGCTCGTGCGCTTCGCCGACACCGTTCTGCGCGAGCAGCGCGATATCGCGCGCCATCTTGGCGAGCGCGCCGATCAGGATGGCGAGGGATGCGGCGATGGCGGCGACGCCATCGCGCCGCGCATGCCACGGCGGCGCGTCGGCGAGGCCGAGCGCCTGCGCGAGCCGGCGCGCGACCGCCGCCGCCGCGCCGTCCTGACCGGGGCGCGTGCCGGCGGCGCCGCCCCATTGCAGCGCGGCGCCGGTGGCGACCTCGCGCGACAGACGTGACGCCGCCGCGGCGATCCCGGCATGCCATTGCGCGATGCGCAGCCCGAAGCCGATCGGCTGCGCATCCTGCAACAGCGTGCGCCCGATCGCCGCGGTCGCGGCGTGGCGGCGGGCGAGCGGCGCCAGCGCCGCGGTGACGCGCGTGACATCGGCAAGCAGCAACGTCGTGGCCTGCCCCACCTGCATCATCAGCACGGTGTCGGCGACATCCTGGCTGGTCGCGCCGCGATGCAGCGCCGCCGCCGCATCCCCCGACAGCGCGGCGCGCAGCCGGGCGACGAGCGGGATCGCCAGCGTTCCGGCGAGCGCCGCCGCCTCGGCAAGGTCCGCCGCATCGATCACAAGATGCCCCGCCGCGGCGGCGATCGCGTCTGCGCTATCGACGGCGATCACCCCTTCGCTCGCCTGCGCCCGCGCGAGTGCCACCTCGAAGGCGAGCGCGGCGGCGATCGTCGCCGCGTCGTCGAACGTCGCGATCATCGCCGGGGTGGCGACGGGGCGGGTGCGCAGCAGGCTCACAGGTCGAAGAACACCGTTTCGGAGTCGCCGCCAAGCCGCAAATCGAGCCACCACGCGCCCGCGCGACGCTGCGCGATCACGGTGTCGCGCCGCGCTGCGGGGATGCGGGCGAGGATCGGATCGTCGTCATTGCCCTCCCCGTCGGCGAAATAGAGCCGCGTCGCCAGCCGCTTGATGATGCCGCGCCCGAACAGCGACAGCGCCAGATGCGGCGCCTGCATGCTGTTGCCCGGCCCCGGCACCCGCCCCGGCAGGATCGTGCGGAAGTGATAGACGCCCTCGGCATCGACCGCGGCGCGACCGAAGCCGGTGAAATGCGGGTCGAGCGGCACGTCGTCGCGCGCATCGTCGCGGCTGGCATAGCGGCCCGCGGCATTCGCCTGCCAGATCTCGACCATCGCATCGACAACGGCCACGCCCTCGGCGTCGAGGACGCGCCCGGCGATCTCGATCACCTCGCCCTGCGGCGTGCCCGTCGGCGCGGACAGGTTGAGCACCCAATGCGCCTCGTCGAACAGATCGGGCCGTGCCCCCATGTCCGACGCGCCGACCAGATCCGCGCCGCCCTTCCACGGCAGGCCGTAATGGAAGAACGGCCCGACCGTCTGGCTCGGCGTCTGGCCGAACAGCGCGGGATCGCGATTGTCCTGGCGGGCGGCGGGCTGACGGCTTTCGAGATCAGTCATGATGGTCGTCCTCGAACGGCGTCTGGTCCCGCCCCTTGAGCACCACGTCGAACAGATAGCCGAGCGCCCGGTTCGGCTCGGTCGTCGCCATGTCGAAGCGGCTGACCAGCCGCTGGCGATAGGGCATCGGCACCGCATTGGCGATCGGATCGATCTCGATCAGCGGGTCGTCCGGGAAATAGAGCTGCGTCACCAGCCGCGTCGCGAACGCCGGGCCGAGCAGCGACAGATGGATATGCGCCGGCCGCCACGCATTCCTGTGGTTGCCCCAGGGATAGGCACCGGGGCGGACGGTGACGAAGCGATAGCGGCCCTCGGCATCGGTGACGACACGGCCCGCGCCGGTGAAATTGGGATCGAGCGGCGCGTCCCATTGATCGCGGACATGGACGTAGCGGCCGGCGGCATTGGCCTGCCAGATCTCCATCACCGTGTCCGGCACCGGCCGGCCATCCTCGTCGAGCACGCGCCCCGAGACGACGATGCGCTGGCCGATCGGCGCGCCGCCATGCTGCGTCGTCAGATCGGCGAGCGATGCGCCCATCAGCCGCTCCCAGGCGCCGCCGGGACCGGGGCCGGTCGTTTCGGTCAGCGTCTGCGGCACGCGCAGCAGCGGCTGGCGCGGCGCGCGCAGCAGCGTCGAGCCATAATCGGGCACCAGCGACGGCGGCGTCCCCGCATCGTCGCGCGCATAGGCGAGGACGTCGGTCATGCCGCCAGCGCCTCCGCGAACGGCGCCGCGGTCTTCGCGCGCACCTCGTCGAGCGTGACGCCCGGCGCGAGTTCGACCAGCCGCAGGCCCGGCTTGTCGCAGGCGAGCACGGCGAGATCGGTGACGATCAGATCGACGCACGCCTTGCCGGTCAGCGGCAGCGTGCAGGCGGGCAGGATCTTCGACGCGCCCGCCTTGTTGGCGTGATCCATCACCACGACGACGCGTCGGACGCCGGCGACGAGGTCCATCGCGCCGCCCATGCCCTTCACCATCTTGCCCGGAATCGTCCAATTGGCGATATCGCCCGCCTCGCTGACCTCCATCGCGCCGAGTACGGCCATGTCGATATGGCCGCCGCGGATCATCGCGAAGCTGTCCGCGCTGGAAAAGAAGGACGAGGTCGGGAGCGCGGTGATCGTCTGCTTGCCGGCGTTGATGAGGTCGGGATCGACCGCGTCGCGCGTCGGGAACGGCCCGATGCCGAGCATGCCGTTTTCCGACTGGAGCGTCACGTCGAGCCCCTCGGGGACGTAATTGGCGACCAGCGTCGGGATGCCGATGCCGAGGTTGACGTAATAGCCGTCCTGCAATTCCTGCGCGGCGCGCGCCGCCATCTGTTCGCGGGTCCAGCCCATCAGACGCTCTCCTCTTCGCGGATCGTCAGTTTCTCGATCTGCTTTTCGTTGATCGTGCTCAGCACGATCCGATCGACATAGATGCCGGGGGTGTGGATGCAGTCGGGATCGAACGATCCCGCCGGCACGATCTCCTCCACCTCGACCACCGTCACCTTGCCCGCGGTCGCCATGTTCGGGTTGAAGTTGCGCGCGGTCTTGCGGAACATCAGATTGCCCGCGGGATCGGCGCGCCACGCCTTGACGATCGACAGATCGGCGCGCAGCCATGTCTCGCGGACATAGTCCTCGCCCGCGAACGTCTCGACCGGCTTGCCCTCGGCGACGACCGTGCCCACCCCGGTCTTCGTGAAGAAAGCCGGGATGCCCGCGCCGCCGGCGCGGATGCGTTCGGCGAGCGTGCCCTGCGGATTGAGTTCGAGTTCGAGCTCGCCCGACAGATATTGCTGCTCGAACAGTTTGTTCTCACCGACGTAGCTCGAAATCATCCTGGCGATCTGCCGGCTTTCCAGCAGCATCCACAGGCCGAAGCCGTCGGCACCGGCATTGTTCGAGATGACGGTCAGCCCGCGCACCCCGCTGCTGCGGACCTCAGGGATCAGGCTTTCGGGGTTGCCCGACAGGCCGAAGCCGCCCGACATGATCGTCATGCCGTCGAACAGCAGCCCGTCGAGGGCCGCCGCGGGACTGTCGTAGACCTTGTTTTTCATAATGCCGGATCCTTCATGCCGGTGACAGGGGGAGGCCGACATAATTCTCCGCCAGCGTCCGTTGCGCCGCCTGCGAGCCGCGAATGTAGTCGAGTTCGGCCATCTGGATACGGCGGTCGAAGCCGTCCATCGTCGGGAAACGGTGGGTGACCGAGGTGAACCACCACGAGAAACGCTCCGCCTTCCACACCCGCGCCAGCGCGCGCGCCGAATAGCCGTCGATGCCGGCGTCGGACCGATCGCGATAATGATCGACGAACGCCTCGCCCAGCATCGTCACGTCCGACACCGCAAGGTTCATCCCCTTCGCGCCGGTCGGCGGGACGATATGCGCGGCGTCGCCGGCGAGGAACAGCCGGCCCCAGCGCATCGGTTCGGTGACGAACGAGCGCAGCGGCGCAATCGTCTTCTCGAACGACGGGCCGCGCGTCACCTTCGCCGCGGCGGCGGGGCCAAGGCGCACGCACAATTCGTCCCAGAAGCGCTCGTCGGGCCAGTCGGCGACATCCTCATCGACCCCGCACTGGATATAATAGCGGCTGCGCGTCGGCGAGCGCATCGACGCCAGCGCGAAGCCGCGTTCGTGATTGGCGTAGATCAATTCGTGATCCGCGGGCGGCACGTCGGCGAGGATGCCGAGCCAGCCGAACGGATAGACGCGTTCGAACGTCTTGCGCACATCTTCCGGGATCGCACCGCGGCTGACGCCGTGGAAGCCATCGCAGCCGACGACGAAATCGCAGTCGAGCGTCCGCGCCTCGCCCTGCTCGCGCCACGTCACCGTCGGCCGGTCGCCATCGAGTCCGGCGAGCGTCACGTCCGCCGCGTTCCAGACGATCGCCAGCCCGTCCGCCTGCGCCGCGTCGAACAGGTCGCGCATCACCTCCTGCTGGCCGTAGACGGTGACGGTCGAGCCGCCGGTCAGCGCCGCCATGTCGATGCGAAACACCTCGCCGTCGAGCGCCAGGTTGGTGCCGCCGTGGACCAGCCCCTCGCGCACCAGCCGCTCGGCGAGACCGAGCCGGTGCATCAGATCGACGGTCACCTGTTCGAGCACGCCGGCGCGGACCCGCCCCTCGACATAGGCGCGGTCGCGGCGTTCGATAACGACCGCGTCGATATCATGTCGTCGCAGCAGATGGGCCAGGAACATGCCTGCCGGTCCGGCTCCGATGATCGCAACCTGGGTGCGCACGATCGTCATCCTCTCGCGGCGGTCGATCCGCCTTCGCCACCATCCTGGGCGAAGGCGCGCCGCGGCTCCATGACCGTCTCATCCGAATAGTTGGACGATTCCGCCGAGGTGCCATAGCATCGCGGCATGTCGGACGATGCGATTCCGCGCTTCTATCTCTACGGCGAACCTCACCGGGCGGTCGCACCGGGGTTCATCCACCTGGAACAGCTCGACGACCGTTCGCGACCGAGCGAATGGACGATCCGCCCGCATGCGCACGAGGATCTGGTGCAGATGTTCGTCATCGATTCGGGTGGCGGCGCGATGCGGATCGAGGACCGGACGATACGGTTCGATGCGCCCGTGCTGCTGCTGCTGCCCGCCGGCGTCGTGCACGGGTTCGACTGGACGAGCGATTCGTCCGGCGCGGTGCTGACGCTGTCGCGATCCTATCTGCAGGACCTGGTCGATCGACACCCCGACATCGCACCGGTCTTCGCCCGCGCCTGTGCGCTGACGCCGGATCGGGACATCTGGAACACGATGCGCATCGGCACGACGATGCTGCAACGCGAGCTCGGCTGGTCGGTCAGGGGGCACGATACCGCGGTGGAGGCGGCGGCGCTGCTGCTGCTCGTCGCGGCGCTGCGCAGTCTGTCGCAGGATACCACCGACGCCCCGGCGCCGCCCGGCCAGTCCGCCGCGCTGGTCGCGCGCTATCGCGAACGGATCGCCGCGCGCTTCCGGTTGCGCGAGAGCGTCGCGGTCCATGCCGCCGCGCTCGGCACCAGCGAGACCAGCCTGCGCAACGCCTGCACGCGGATCGCGGGTCGTTCGCCCGCCGCGATGCTCGACGAACGCGCGATGCTGGAGGCGCGGCGGGCGCTGCTCTACACCAACCAGCCAGTGGCGGAGATCGGCTATTCGCTCGGCTTTTCCGACGCAGCCTATTTCACGCGCTTCTTCACTCGCCACGCCGACCAGTCACCCGCGCGGTTCCGCCGCAGCGGCGCACGCCGGTCGGGCGATCCTGCGACCTGACGGGGGCCGTGCCACTAGACCGTCTCACATTGAGCTTCACGTGCATTTCGTCGAGGCACCACCGCCAGCGCCGAAAGCCTCGCATCCGCAACGCTCGTCAGCGGCGAATGTCACCGGCAAATATCGGCCCGAACCTGTTCCACCACATCCGCACCGTCTCAGGGCAGATGCCTATCCCGCGCTCGATCAGCATATCCTCGATATTGCGCAGGCTGAGCGGGAAGCGCACGGACATCAGCACCCCCAGCCGGATCACCTCAGGCGACGAGTTGAAGCGTCGAAACAGGCCAGGCGGCAGTGCTCTCGAGTTGTGCCCCCTGCTCTGCCTGCCACGTTGATCTGACACAGGCCTCTTGTGTTCTAGACCGTATCCCCCATCCTGCTATCGTGCAGCATGGACGATGATGCGCCGGTAGCTGGTCAAAGCAGGCTCACCATTGTCCGTCACTTCCAGGATGATTTGAAACGACGGATTGGTAATGCCGGGCACTTTGAATCCGGCTTTGGGAGTATCGCTGCGTTCGATCGTAACATCGACTGGCCGAAAACCACCTGACAGCTCGGCATAGTGCCGCCAGCGGTACGTCAAGGCATTGCCATTCGGATCGGTGGAGCCGGTCGCATCCAGCCGGACGACATCACCGGCGTGGGCTGTTGTCTCGGCCGGACCACGTCCCGGCATGCCGTTGAGGACCAGCACGGGGTTATGGTTTGCGCGCTCGCGGCGCGGGGTCAGCGTCCATTGCATCCGTGCGGCAAAGTCACGTTGGAACGCGTCGCGCCACCGGAAGACGGTCGCCTGATTGCTGGCGTAGTGCGCGCCATTGTGTGCATCGGCGTCGAAAGTGGGACCCCGTTGTGAGCGAGGCAACTACCTGTAATCTTTTGCAAAGTATTGGTTAGAGGGGGTCCCGATCGGCGCCGATCTGGACCCCCGGCCATGTAGAGCATGGCTGTCATTCGGCAGCCGCTTGTCCACTTCCGGAAAGCAACCATAGGCCGAGTGGGACGCTCGACGATGAGACTGTTCGTTGCGAAGCGGCGGAGTTTCTGTCGACGCTTATCGAGAGCGTAACGATCTAC